>NZ_JAMXFJ010000004.1:428237-462621 GCF_025460805.1 Microvirga sesbaniae
CGTGCCCCGCCCCCCCCCCCCCCTCCTCCCCCCCCCCCCCCCCCCCCCCGCGCCCCCCCCCCCCCCCCCCCCCCCCCCCCGACGAGGAGGGTCGAGCCCGGTCTGGGATCAGGAGGACGCCTCGGGGGTCGTTTCCCCGAGATACTCGCGCCAGAGGGCGCTGGGCCCGAGCGACTGGATGAAGGCCTCGTGGGCGGCGCGTTCGGCCTCGGTCAGGCGCGAGATCAGGGTGCGCGGACGCGCATCGCGGGCGGCGGCGGTTCCTGGGCGGGCCGCACCGGCCCGGGCGGCGGGCTGCAGGGACAGGTCGAAGCCCACCTGTTTGCCGCCGATCAGCTCGATATAGACCTCGGCCAGGATCTCGGCGTCGAGGAGCGCCCCGTGCTTGGTGCGCCGGGAATTGTCGATCCCGTAGCGGGAACAGAGCGCGTCCAGGTTGTTTGCCGCGCCCGGGTGCTTGCGCCGGGCCATCGAAAGCGTGTCGACCACGTCGGACAGGGTGAATTGCGGGTGACCGGTCCGGGCGAATTCCGCATTGAGGAAGCCGATGTCGAAGGCGGCGTTGTGAATGACCAGGCGGGCATCCCGGACGAACTCCGCGAACTCGTCGGCCACGGCGGCGAAGACCGGCTTGTCCTTGAGGAACTCGTCGGAGAGCCCGTGGACCGCGAAGGCACCGGGCGAGACCGGGCATTCCGGGTTGATGTAGACGTGGTAGCTCTTGCCCGTGGGGATGTGGTTGAGAAGCTCGACGCAGCCGATTTCGATCACCCGGTCGCCGTTCGCATGACTGGTGCCGGTGGTTTCGGTATCGAGAACGATTTCACGCAACATGGCTGGTTCACTCTGACTCGAAAGGACGGTGCCGGCCCGGGCGGCCGGCGAGACAGGCGAGAACCGACCGCACCTGCGCCTCGGCGGAGGCGAAGCCGCGGCTGGTATCGACCAGGAAATGGGCCCGCGCCCGCTTGTCCCCGTCCTTCATCTGCCGGTCCAGGATGGCACGAAATTTCTCATCCGTCATGCCGGGCCGGGCGAGCACGCGGGCGCGCTGAACCGACGCAGGCGCCGTGACCACGAGAACGGCGTCGCAGCGCGTCTCGCCGCCGGTCTCGAACAGGAGCGGAATGTCCAGCACGGCGAGCGGCGACCGGGCCGGGAGCCGCCCGAGGAAGGCCTCCTCCTCGTCCCGCACCAGCGGATGCACGATGGCCTCGAGCCGACTCATGCGCTCGGGACTGTCGAGGACGGCCGCGCCGAGCCTTGCCCGGTCGACCACGCCGTCGGTCACGGTGCCGGGAAAGGCCCGGTCGATCAGCGGCACGGCGCGGCCGCGGTAGAGCCTGTGCACGGCGGCGTCCGCGTCGTGAACCGGCACGCCGAGCCGGCGGAAGAGATCGGCCGTGGCCGATTTCCCCATCCCGATGGAGCCGGTGAGGCCGAGCACGAAGGTCATCGCCGGCCCTCGATGTCGGCGAGGATCAGGGCCCGCAGCTCCGGCGTCACCTCGGGGGTCACGCCGAACCAGCGCCGGAAGCCGGGCACGGCCTGGTGCAGGAGCATGCCGAGTCCGTCGACCGTTCTCAGACCCCGGGCGGAAGCGGCCGCGAGGAGCGGAGTCGCGAGCGGAACATAGACGATGTCGGCCACGGCGGCGTCGCGCGGCGCCCCGGCGAGATCGAGGGCGAGCGGCGGCTGGCCGGCCATGCCCAGCGACGTGGTGTTGACGATGAGCCGGGCATGGGGGATCACCCGCGGCAGCGCTTCCCAGGCCGCGGTCTCAAGCCCGACCGGGCTCCCGGGCCTGAGGGCGCCCACCAGGTCCTCGGCCTTGGACGGGGTGCGGTTCGCCACGAAGATGCGCTTCAAGGGCCTCTCCTGGAGGCCGGCCACCACGGCCCGCGCGGCTCCGCCGGCCCCGAGCACGAGAGCGGTTTCCACATCCTGTTCCCAGCCCGTCCCCAGGCTCGCGTCGAGATGGGCCATGAAGCCGGTGACGTCCGTGTTGTCGCCCCAGAGCACCCCGTCGCCGATCCAGACGGTGTTCACGGCGCCCACGCGTTGCGCCTGCGCGGTGCGGCGCTCGACGCCCAGAAAAGCCATCTCCTTATGCGGGATGGTGACGTTGCCGCCGGCAAAGCCCCGGGACGGAAAGTCCTTCAGGAAATCCCCGAAATTCACAGGCGCCACGTCGATGCGCTCGTAGGAGCCCTCGAGCCCGTACCGCTTCAGCCAATAGCCATGGATCAGGGGCGAGCGGGAATGCTTGATCGGATGGCCGACGACGAAAGCCTTCGTCATGAAACAGGATCCTTAAAGGGCGAGGCAGCCGAGGCGGCGCAGGGCGGCGAGAAGCGGCAGGAGAGGGAGCCCCAGGATGGTCGAATGGTCCCCCTCGACCGCCTCGAAGAGATGAACCCCGAATCCTTCGAGCTGGTAAACCCCGACGCTCTTGAGCACGTCCGGCCCGGCGAGGTCGAGATAGAGGTCGATGGCGTTCGCGGTCAGGGGCCGCATGGTCAGATGGGCGCTGTCGAAAAGGCGCTCGACGACCTGGCCGCCGATCGCGAGGACGCCCGCGGAATGGAGCGCATGCCGTCGCCCGGACAGCTCCGTCAGTTGGGCTTGGGCAGCCGGGCGATCCGCCGGCTTGTGGAACACCCGGCCCTCGCAGGCGAGCACCTGGTCGGCTCCGACCACCACCCGGTCCGGATGGCGGCGGCTGACGGCGAGCGCCTTTTCCTCGGCGAGACGGATGGCGAGCGCCGGAGGATCGAGTTCCTCATGGGCGGCCGCCGCCTCGACGGCCCGCTCGTCGATGGCGGAATCCTGAGTTTCGACCGGCAGGCCTGCGCTCACGAGCAGGGCGAGCCGCGTCGCACTCATGGAGGCGAGGAGGAGCTTGTCGGCTGGGGTCCAGAGCGCCGGCATGGGCTTATTCCGCAATGAAGCGCAGACGATGGTCGCGGTAGAGATCGATGATCGCCGCCGCCGTCTCCTCGATGGAGCGACGGGTCACGTCGATGACCGGCCAGCCGTTGCGGGCGAAAAGCCGCCGCGACGCCGCGAGTTCCTCGGCGACCGCGTCCCGGTCCACATAGGACGTGTCGTCATCGGCGTTGAGGCTGAGGAGCCGGTTCTGCCGGATCTGCACGATGCGCTCCGGCGTCGCCACGAGCCCGACGATCAGGGCCTTCCGGGCCGTCTCCAGGACGGCCGGCGGCGGCACGCCGGGCACAAGGGGAATGTTCGCTGTCTTCAGGCCGCGATTGGCCAGATAGATGGCGGTCGGCGTCTTCGAGGTGCGGCTCACGCCGACCAGGATCACGTCCGCCTCGTCGAGATCGTGCGGCAGATGCCCGTCGTCGTGGAGCAACGTGAAGTTCATGGCGTCGATGCGCTTGAAATATTCCGCGTTCAGCATGTGCTGCGCGCCGGGGCGGGCCGTCGAGTGCGTGCCGAGATAGGAGGAGAGCAGGGCATGGACGGGCTCGAGGACGGAGAGATGCGGCGAGCCCGTGGCACGGCAGACCTCCTCGAGCCGATGGGCGAGATCCTGCTCGACCAGGGTGTAGAGCACGATGCCGGGCGCGGTCTCGATCTCGCTGATCACCCGCTCGAGTTGGGTGTTCGAGCGCACGAGCGGATAGACATGCTCGATGGCGGCCACGCCCTCGTATTGCGCGACCACCGCGCGGGCCACCGTGATGAGGGTTTCGCCGGTCGAGTCCGAGACGAGATGAAGATGGAAATAGCTGCGTCCCACGGCGGAGTCCCTCCAGGAACAGGAGTCGATCAGTGTGGATAAAACGCCCCGATGCGCAGGTCCAGCCAGGAGGCCTGTGGGATTCAGGCGAAGCCATCAACAGGGCTCGTCATTCTGCGACTCATCCGGCGTCGAATTGGGAGAATCCGGCACGAATCACCCCCAAGTTTTCGATTCAGGTTTGGTTAAGCTTCGTTAACGGGCTGTTAAGGTTTAACAAATCGGAAAGGATTGTGGCCGGCCCGCCCCATCCGTTAATGACCCGTTAACGGCCGAGCCCGTGTGGACCGTCTGTGGACGGGGTTGCGGCTTTGCGATTCACGGCCCAAGAGAAACATCAGATTCTTAGATTCAAAGATTATCTTTTAAGAGAGGGCCTGTGAGCGAGCGTCCCACCAAAGCGATCCTGCGCGTGCTGAACGGCGAGCCGGTCTGGCCTCTGCCGATCTGGATCATGCGTCAGGCCGGTCGCTATCTGCCGGAATACAGGCAGACCCGAAGCGAGGCCGGCTCCTTCCTCGATCTCTGCTACACGCCCAGGCTGGCCGAGGAGGTGACGCTTCAGCCGATCCGCCGCTTCGGCTTCGACGCCTCGATTCTCTTCTCCGACATCCTGGTCATCCCCCATGCCCTGGGCCAGGACGTGCGCTTCGTCGAGAACGAGGGACCCAAGCTCGATCCGGTCACCTCGCAGGCGGATTTCTCCAGGCTCGCCGACGAATTGCCCCTGGAGCGGCTGGACCCGGTCTTCGAGACCCTGGACCGCCTCAGCAAGAGCCTTCCCCGGGAGACGACCCTTCTCGGCTTCTGCGGAGCGCCCTGGACGGTGGCGAGCTACATGATCGCCGGCAAGGGCACCCCCGACCAGGCGCCGGCCCGGCTCACGGCCTATCGCGATCCGGCTTTCATGGATGCCCTGATCGACCGTCTGGTCCGCGCCTCCACGGCCTATCTCGTCCGCCAGATCGATGCGGGCGCGGAAGCGGTCCAGATCTTCGAGAGCTTCGGCTCCGCCCTGCCGCCCGCCCTGTTCGACCGGCTGTCCCTGAACCCGATCCGCCGGATGGTGGAGGGCCTGAAAAGCGCGCGACCGCACGCGAAGGCGATCGTCTTCGTCCGGGGGGGCGGGGCCAACCTTCATCGCTTCGCGGCCGCCGGCATCGGCGACGCGCTGGCGCTCGACTGGACGCTCGATCCGGCCCTGCTCCTGCCGACCCTGCCGGACAGGGTTGCGACTCAGGGCAATCTCGATCCCCTGGCGCTGATCGCCGGCGGCGAGGCCCTGACCCGGGGGGTCGACCACATCCTGAGCGCGGTGCGCGGGCGCCCGCACATCTTCAATCTCGGGCACGGCATCCTGCCGGAGACCCCGATCGACCACGTGGCGCAGATGATCGCCCGCGTGCGGGGGGCCTGACATGCTGTATCTGTGGATCAAGGCGGCCCACGTGATCGCCATCATCGCTTGGATGGCCGGCATGCTCTATCTGCCGCGCCTGTTCGTCTATCACTGCGACGCGCCCAAGGGCTCGATCCAGTCCGAGACCTTCAAGATCATGGAGCGGCGCCTGCTCAAGGCGATCATCAACCCGGCCATGGGCCTCGCCTGGATCCTCGGCCTGATCCTCGTCTGGCAGGGCGGCTGGATCACGTCCGGCTGGCTGCACGCGAAGGTGCTCCTGGTGCTCGTCCTGTCCGGCGTGCACGGGTTCCTGTCGCGCACCGTGAAGGATTTCGCCGCCGACCGGAACACCCGTCCGGCGAAATTCTACCGGATGATCAACGAGGTGCCGACGGTGCTCATGATCGGCATCGTGATCCTGGTGATCGTGAAGCCGTTCTGACGTCGAGTCGGGCTCCGCCTCGTCATGGCCGGGGATGACGCGGAAGGCAGATCGTCCCCTCCCGGACGGCGCTCGCACGGCCGTGTTGTCAAACCCTCTTGAGACTTGAGCGGAAAGAGGCTAAATAAGAGGTCTCTTCCTCAAAGACAGGTGCGCTGCACGGGGCCCTCAGGGCTCTCTCAAGTCACTCCCGTGAACTGAGCGGCCCTGTCGAACGTTTCCCGATCTCCCCCGCGTACAGCCCCATCTGACCGCGACTTTACCCCGAGAGTGTTCCCCGATGAGGGAAATCAAACTTCAAGACCTGAAATCCAAGACGCCCACCGAACTCATCGCCTTCGCCGAGGAGCTCGAGGTCGAGAACGCGAGCACCATGCGCAAGCAGGAGCTCATGTTCGCCATCCTCAAGCAGCTGGCGGCGCGCGAGGTGGAGATCATCGGCGCGGGCGTCGTCGAGGTGCTCCAGGACGGCTTCGGCTTCCTGCGCTCGGCCGATTCGAATTACCTCCCCGGCCCCGACGACATCTATGTCTCGCCCTCGCAGATCCGGAAGTTCGGACTGCGCACCGGCGACACGGTCGACGGGCCGATCCGCGGCCCGAAGGAGGGCGAGCGCTATTTTGCGCTGCTCAAGGTCAATACCATCAATTTCGAGGATCCGGAGAAGATCCGGCACAAGGTTCATTTCGACAACCTGACGCCGCTCTTCCCGCATGAGCGCTTCAATCTCGAGATCGCCGATCCGACCCGCAAGGATTTCTCGCCGCGCATCATCGACATCGTGTCGCCCATCGGCAAGGGCCAGCGCGCGCTCATTGTGGCGCCGCCGCGCACCGGCAAGACGGTGCTGATGCAGAACGTGGCCCAGTCGATCACCACCAACCATCCCGAGTGCTACCTCATCGTGCTGCTCATCGACGAGCGCCCGGAGGAGGTGACCGACATGCAACGCTCCGTGAAGGGCGAGGTCGTGGCCTCCACCTTCGACGAGCCGGCGACCCGCCACGTGCAGGTGGCCGAGATGGTGATCGAGAAGGCCAAGCGTCTGGTGGAGCACGGCCGCGACGTGGTCATCCTGCTCGACTCGATCACCCGCCTGGGCCGCGCCTACAACACCGTGGTGCCGTCCTCCGGCAAGGTGCTCACCGGCGGTGTCGACGCCAACGCCCTGCAGCGCCCGAAGCGCTTCTTCGGCGCGGCGCGCAACATCGAGGAGGGCGGTTCGCTCACCATCATCGCGACCGCGCTGATCGACACCGGTTCGCGCATGGACGAGGTGATCTTCGAAGAGTTCAAGGGTACCGGCAACTCTGAAATCATTCTGGACCGCAAGGTGGCCGACAAGCGCACCTTCCCGGCCATCGACATCACGCGCTCGGGTACCCGCAAGGAGGAACTGCTGGTGCCGAGCGACACGCTCAAGAAGATGTACGTGCTGCGGCGCATCCTCAACCCGATGGGCACGGTCGACGCCATCGAGTTCCTGCTCGACAAGCTGCGCCAGACCAAGTCGAACCAGGAATTCTTCGACTCGATGAATACCTGAGGCGAATCACCCGCTTCCGATCGTCAGCCCCATCCTCTCGGCCGAGAGGGTGGGGTTTTTTATGGCCCGGTTTGCACTTGCTCTCAGAACACTCCCATTATTGCAGAGATCAAAAGCGAGCCTGCGTAGGCCAGCCGGTTCGAGAAGAAAAGGAACATCGCCGCTCCCATGCACTGTGACGGCGTTCGCCTCACCCGGACCGGGCAGGACCGAAGACGCCGCTTGCCAGGACAACGCCGAACGTCACCAGAATTATCCCGCTGAGAGCGGACCTGTCCGGGATCTCCCCCAGGATCGGAACCGCCAGCAGGGCCGCGAGCACGATCGACAGGGGCGAGACGGCGGCCGCCCGCGAGGCGCCGAGCCGGTCGACGGCGACGCCGTAGAGAACGATCCCGGCAACGCCCGAGGCAAAGCCCTGCACGACCGCCTGCGCCACCACGGGTCCGGCCCGGCCGTCACCGAGCGCCTGGACCAGGGCCGGAGCCCCGAAGGGCAGGAGGATGAGAAACGACCACAGGCCGATGAGCGATGCCGCCTGGAGGGCCGACAGGCCGCTGCGGCGATAGGCATGGGTGTAGATCCCCCACAGGCCGGCGCCGGCGAGGAGCAGGATGTGACCGCGCCAGGTGCCGTTGCCGGCCAGCAGCACGCCATGGCCGGCGATGCAAAGGACGCCGACCAGGATGAGGACGAAACCCGCGACGCGGGTTCGGCCGGGCCGCTCGCCGAACACGAGCCAGCCGATCAGGGCCACGAAGAGGGGCATGGTGCCGGGCAGGAGCGGACCGATTTCCGCCGCCGGGGCATATCGCATGCCGAGCGCCACGATCAGAAAGAACGGAGCGCCGGAGCCGAGGAGCCCGAGGCCTTTGACGACGCCGAGGCCTTTCGGGAGCAGGCCAATGCGCGCGCTGATCGGGAGGAGCAGGAGGGCGGGAACCCCGAACCGCAGGAGTCCGATTGCGGCCGGCGGCAGGTCGTGGGTGACCGCGTGGCGGGTGGCGACCGCCCAGACGGCCCAGATCGTCACTGTGGCGAAGGCAGCGAGCCACCCGATCAGGTGACGATGGGTTCGAGGCGGGAAGCCGGCGAAGTCGGACATGGGAACCTCCAGTGTCCGAAGCATAAGCTGTCAGAGCGGGGCATGTCCTTGCGAAGTTCGGCTTGCTGATTGTGCCTTCTTGGCAGAAGATTGCGTGAAATCGGGTTTGTCGCCGCCATGCCTTTTATCGAGCTCGACGCCATCGATCTGCGAATCCTGAACGCCCTTCAGTCCGACGGTCGGCTGACCAACCAGGAACTGGCCGATCAGGTCGGACTCTCACCCTCGCCCTGCCTGCGCCGGGTGCGGCGGCTGGAGCGCGACGGCTTCATCCGCACCTATCGGGCCGTGCTCGATCGGGATTCGGTCGGTCTCGGGCTCACGGTCTTCGTCGAGATCAAGGTCGAGAAGCATTCCCGCGACAATGCTCAGGCGCTTCAGCAGGCCCTGGCCTCGATTCCGGAAGTCGTGGCCTGCCACATGGTGTCCGGCACGGCCGACTTTATGGTCGAGATCGTGGTGACCAACCTCAAGGCCTATGAAAGGCTTCTGACCGACAAGCTCCTAGTCCTGCCGATGATCGGCGACATCCGGTCGAACTTCGCCCTGACCCGAGTGAAATCCGACGCGGCCCTGCCGCTGACCCATCTGAAACGGGACAAGCCCGAGCGGGAGCCGGATTGCTGAGGGTGGACGCCTCCGGGCGGGATGGGCGCATGAACGGGGCAAGCCGTCCCCGCCACGTCATGGCCGGGCTTGTCCCGGCCAGCCCGATGCGATGAAGCTCGGCGTTTCAGACAATTGGGATCACCGGCACAGGGCCGGTGATAACGTGGGAGAGGATGGCCCGCTCGGACCCATGCCGCCATGGCCAAGCCTGTTGCCGCCATTCCGATCGGAGAAGCGCCGGCCTCTCAGAAGCGGGAACACCGCGACAAGCGCGGCCACGGCGGGGGAGGGGGAGGCCGCCCGACTATGCTCTGCCCGTCACACCGCGGCTCCGCTCCGGGGCCAGCATCTCCGCCACGGTTGCCCTCAGCCCGTCCGCATCCGCGACCGGAAGCGAGCAGCGCATTCCCGCGCAGACGAGGGCTCGGGCGCCGGGCCCCGAGGCGGCCAGCGCCCGGGCGGGATGGTGCTCGTCCAGGACCTCGTCCGCGCGCAGCCGGCGGACGGTGCGGTCGGGGTAGGGCACCTTGAGCGCTGCATCGAACAGGGCGTCGGCGTCAGGACCCGTCACGAGGATGCACAGGCCCCTCAGGTGCAGGTCGAGGGCGTTGAGGATCGATGCATGACCGAGGGGCGCCGAACCGGCCATGCCGACGATCCGGTCCAGCACGCCGGACGCCCGCTCCAGGTCGTCGGGCGTCTCCGTGATCTGCGCCAGCCGGACCATGGCCTCGGCGAAAACCCCGTTGGCATTGGGTACGGCATCGTCATGGGTGGGTTGGGGACGGACGACGAGAGGATCCGCCCCCGGGCCGTCATGGCGAGGCTGCCGGTCGCCGCGACCATGTAGTCGGCGAACAGCCCGTCGCGCTAGGTTTCCGCATCCCGGAGATAGGCGGGCTCGCCGGTGGCCTCGTAGAGCGCGAGCGCGGCCCGCATCATGGCGGCCTGGTCGAGGGCGAAGCCCGGGAAGACCAGCGCGCCGCCACGCTAGGAATGGCCGAGCCGTCCGTCGCGGCTCATCGCATGGCGGACGAACAGATAGGCCCGCGCCGCGAGGCCGATCCAGTCCGGCCGGTCGAGCAGGGGCGCGGCGTGCGCGAGGGCCGCGATCATCAGCCCGTTCCAGTCCGCCAGCACCTTGTCGTCGAGGCCCGGCCGCAACCGCCCGGTGCGGCGCTCCAGGAGCTTCGCCCGCATGAGGGCCAGCCGCTCCTCCACGGTCGGCCCAAGTGACGATGCCGGTGGCGGCATCCTGGAAGACGGCCCGGCCGGTCTTGGCGAAGGCCAGGGCGTAGAGTTCCAGGAGTTGCGCATTGTCGTAGAGCATCTTCTCGAAATGCGGCACGAGCCAGCGCTCGTCGACGGAGTAGCGGGCGAAGCCGCCGCCGATATGGTCGTGAATCCCGCCGAGGGCCATCCGCTCCAAGGTCAGGAGGAAGCCTCTCTTCGCCTCGTCATCCCCGGTGCGGCCGGCATAGCGGGCGAGGAACTCGAGAATCGGCGGGTTGGGAAACTTCGGCGCGCCCTGCAGACCGCCGTTCTCCGTGTCGATCAGCCCGGTGAGCCGTGAGCCCAAGCGGTCGAGATCGGCGACGCCGAGGGTTTGATCGCGTCCCGATTCTTGAGGATGCGCTCGGGTTCCGAATGATACAGGCGGCTCACCTCCCGCAGCACAACCACGAAACCCGGCCGCCCGAAGCGCGGCTCCTTGGGGAAATAGGTGCCACCCCAGAACGGCTCGCCGTCGGGCGTCAGGAACATGGTGAGCGGCCAGCCGCCGGGTTCCGCGAGCAGGTGGAGGGCGCTTATAGAGACGTGGTCCACGTCCGGGCGCTCCTCGCGGTCGACCTTGATGTTGACGAAGTGCTCGTTCAGGACCGCGGCCACGTCCGGGTCGTCGAAGCTCTCGTGGGCCATCACATGGCACCAGTGGCAGGCGGCGTAGCCGATGGAGATCAGGATCGGCCGGTCGCGACGGCGGGCCTCGGCCAGGGCGTCGGGCCCCCATTCCCACCAATGGACAGGATTGTCTCTGTGCTGCAGAAGATAGGGGGAACTGGCCTTCGTCAGGCGGTTCATGGGTCCTGCTCCCGAGTCAGGCCCGACGGGCCGGGACGGATCCCGGCCGCCGCTCACGGTCTTAAGACGTCATCAACCATAACGCCTCTTCGGTCTCACAGGGTTCACCCTCATGCGTTCGGACGACACCATCTTCGCCATCGCCTCGGGCCACGGCCGCGCTGCCGTCTGCCTGATCCGGATCAGCGGGCCGGAGAGCGGCACGGTCCTTGAGCGGATGGCGGGAGGGCTGCCGGCGCCGCGCCGTGCCGTGGTGCGGATTCTGCAGGATCCGGCAGGTGGCGATCCCCTCGATCAGGCCCTGGTCCTGTGGATGCCGGGGCCTGGGAGCTTCACCGGCGAGGACCAGGTGGAGCTCCATATTCATGGCGGCCTGGCGACCCGGGCCGCGGTGCTCCGGGCCCTCGGGTCCCTGGACCGTTGCCGCCCCGCCGAGGCCGGCGAGTTCACCCGCCGGGCCTTCCTCAATGGGCGGATGGACCTGGCTCAGGTCGAAGGGCTGGCGGACATCATCGACGCCGAGACCGAGGCCCAGCGGCGGCAGGCCATGCGCCAGCTTGGGGGTCACCTCGGGAATGCGGCGGAGAGCTGGCGCGAGACTGTCCTGCAGGTCCTCGCCCTCCTCGAAGCGAACCTTGATTTTTCTGATGAGGGCGACGTCCCCGAGGATCTCGAAGCGGACATTCTCCGGATGATCGACCGGGTGCAGGACGAGATCGGCCGGGCGGTGGCCGACCGGGGCGGCGAGCGTCTGCGCGAGGGCCTGACCGTCGTTCTGGCAGGTCCGCCGAATGCCGGAAAGTCGACCCTGCTCAATGCCCTGGCGCGCCGGGATGTGGCGATCGTGTCGCCGATTGCCGGCACCACGCGCGATCTGATCGAGGTTCACTGCGATCTCGCCGGTCTCCCGGTGGTCATCGTCGACACGGCGGGCCTGAGGGAGAGCCGCGATCTCATCGAGCAGGAGGGCGTCAGCCGCGCCCGTGCACGGGCTCAGGATGCGGATCTCGTGCTCTGGCTCGTGCCGCCGGGCGACCGGCCTGATGAACCGCCCCGGGCCCGGCGCCTGCTGCGGGTGGGCACGAAGGCCGATCTGCCCGGGGCCCGGACGGACTGCGACCTGATGGTCGCGGCGGCGACCGGCGAGGGCCTGCCCGCGTTGATCACGCGGCTCGAGCAGGAGGCCGGCGCCCTGATGGGGCAGGGCGATGCTCTTGTCACGCGGGAGCGGCACCGCAAGGCCCTCGGCCGGGCTCATGGATCGCTCGTTCGTGCGCGTGCCCTTCTGACCGAGGCCGGCCCGCTTGAACTCGCCGCCGAGGAGGTGCGCCTCGCCGCTAGATCGATTGGCGAGATCACCGGCCGGGTCGACGTGGAGGACATGCTCGACCGCCTGTTCTCGAGCTTCTGCATCGGCAAGTGATCGTCTGTGGCCACGCACGCCGATAAGCCGGAGCCCGGGCCCGTTTTCCAGGTTCACGAATCGGTGGAACAATGCTGAATCGGCAGGGCACAACTTGTGGACTGGACGTGCAGAACCGGGGCCGCGTCCAAAATGTTTCACGTGAAACATTTTGCCCTTTTGACCTTCGCCGCGCGGCGGCTTAGAGCCAGATGCATCCGGACAGATGGCAATGCGACGCTCCCCGCCCCGGTCGAGCGTCCGGCAGGAATGGTGGCAGCGGGGCGGACCTCGGGCTCTCGTCCGGGGGCTGCCTTACCGCATGGAGATTGGGAATGGGTGATCAGTACGATGTAATCGTCGTCGGCGGCGGCCACGCGGGAGCCGAAGCGGCCGCAGCCTCAGCCCGGATGGGCGCTCGTACGGCCCTGGTCACGCACAAGCTCACGACGATCGGCGCCATGTCGTGCAACCCGGCCATCGGAGGCCTGGGCAAGGGCCATCTCGTGCGCGAAATCGATGCCCTGGATGGGATCATGGGCCGCATCGCCGACCGGGCCGGCATCCAGTTTCGCCTGCTCAACCGTCGCAAGGGTCCTGCCGTGCGCGGGCCACGGACCCAGGCAGACCGCAAGATCTACGCCCGTTCCATGCAGTCTGAGCTCCGCCAGACGGACAATCTTTCGATCGTGGAGGGTGAAGCCGACGATCTTGTCGTCGAGGCGGGCCGTGTCACCGGTTTGCGGCTCACGGACGGGAGGGTGCTCGCCGTTGGGGCGGTCGTCATCACGACCGGCACCTTCCTGTCGGGCCTCATCCATATCGGCGAGAGGAAGATCCCGGCCGGCCGCATGGGAGAGCGTCCTTCGCTGGGGCTGCCGAAGACCCTTGCGCGGCTCGGTTTCAGCCTCGGGCGCCTCAAGACCGGCACCCCGCCCCGTCTCGACGGCCGCACGATCGATTGGTCCGGCGTCGACAAGCAGGCGGCCGATGACGAGCCGGTACCCTTTTCCCTGCTGACCACCCGGATCGCCAATCCGCAGATCGAATGCGGCATCACCCGCACGACAGAACAGGTTCACCGCCTGATCCGGGACAACCTGCACCGTTCCGCCATGTATTCGGGCGAGATCCAGGGCAGGGGACCGCGCTATTGCCCGTCGATCGAAGACAAGGTGGTCCGCTTTGGCGACCGGGACGGTCACCAGATCTTCCTGGAACCGGAGGGTCTGGACGACAGCACCGTCTATCCCAACGGGATTTCCACGTCCCTGCCGGAGGAGGTGCAACTCGCCTTCCTGAAGCATATCCCGGGTCTGGAGAAGGTCCGGATGCTCCAGCCCGCCTATGCGATCGAGTATGATTACGTCGATCCGCGCAACCTCACGGCTACGCTCGAGACCAAGGCGGTGACTGGCCTGTTTCTCGCCGGCCAAATCAACGGCACGACCGGCTATGAGGAGGCGGCCGCCCAGGGGCTGGTGGCCGGCCTGAACGCCGCGCGTCGCGCTGGAGGCCGGGATGGCATCGTGTTCGACCGGGCCGAGTCGTATCTCGGGGTTCTGATCGATGATCTGATCACCCGCGGGGTGAGCGAGCCCTACCGCATGTTCACGTCGCGCTCCGAGTACCGCCTGAGCCTGCGCATCGATAATGTGGACGAGCGCTTGACCGGCAAAGGGCTGGAGATCGGCTGCGTTGGCCGCGAGCGCGCGGCCCAGTTCCGGCGGTCTCAGGACGAGATCGGCGCGACGCGCCGACATCTGCACGCGCTCACCGTCACTCCCAGCGAGGCTTCGCGCCAGGGCCTCGACCTGAACCAGGACGGCATCCGCCGGTCCGCTTACCAGCTACTGTCCTATCCGAACATCGCCTGGGCCGACCTGGAGCGGGTTTGGCCCGAGCTGAAGAGGATCGGTCCGACGGTGCGCGAGCGGCTGCAGACGGACGCCACCTATGCGGTCTATCTTGATCGCCAGCAGGCGGATATCGCATCTTATCGGCGGGACGAGGGGGTGGTGCTCGAGGAGAGCATCGACTTCCAGGGACTTCCCGGGCTGTCGAACGAGATCAAGGCCAAGCTCGATCTGGTCCGTCCCAAGACACTCGGCCAAGCCGCCCGGATCGAGGGCATCACCCCGGCCGCGTTGACCCTGCTGGCCGCCCATGCGCGCAGAAGTTCCGGGCGCGTCCCGGGTGAGGCCGAGGTGCTGTCATGAAGCACGTCGGTGGGGTGACCGCTTCCGATCTGAATGTTTCACGTGAAACATTCGAGAAGCTCGAGTTGCTCGAACGGGAGCTCCGGCGCTGGCAGGCGATCAAGAACCTCGTCGGGCCTGCCACCCTGAACCAGATCTGGGAGCGCCATATCGTCGATTCGTTGCAGCTCCTCGACCTCGCTCCCGAGGCCAAGACATGGCTCGACCTGGGGTCCGGTGCCGGGTTTCCCGGTCTCGTGCTTGCCATCGCGGGAGCGGAGAGGGGGCTCAGCGTCCATCTCGTCGAGAGCAACTCGCGCAAATGCGCATTCCTCCGCCATATTGTCCGCCTGACCAATGCGACAGCGACCGTGCGCGAGGCACGGCTCGAAACCGTGATGCCGGACTTCGTGGGGCAGGCCGACGTGGTCTCCGCCCGGGCCCTGGCAGCGCTCGACCAGCTGCTGGACTGGACCGCACCTTTGTTGAAATCGGGGACAATCGGCCTCTTTCCCAAGGGGCGCGATGTCGAGTCGGAATTGACCGAGGCCCGGAAAAAGTGGACATTCTGGGCAGAGATCCTGCCGAGCCTGACCGATTCCGAAGCCAGGATTCTGCGCATAACCTCCATCGAGAGCCATTCATGATGACCGACCGCAACGGACCCGAAGCAGGCGCGCGTGGCGTGGAGCCGCGCGTTCTCGTGCTCGCCAACCAGAAGGGGGGCGTCGGCAAAACCACGACGGCGATCAACCTCGGCACCGCGCTGGCGGCCATCGGCGAGAAGGTGCTGATCATCGACCTGGACCCGCAGGGCAACGCTTCGACGGGCCTGGGCATCGACCGCAAGAGCCGCCAGATCTCGACCTATCACGTGCTTGCGGGTGAATCGTCGTTGGCCGAAGCCATCACCGAGACGGTCGTGCCCGGATTGTCCGTGGCGCCCTCGACCCTCGACCTTCTTGGGGTCGAGCTGGAGATCGCCCATGAGCGGAATCGTTCGCACCGTCTCCGGTCGGCCATTACCAGCCTTTCGGCCGTCGAGGTAAGCGAACCTTTTACCTATATTTTGATCGATTGCCCGCCATCGCTCAACCTTTTGACCATCAATGCCTTGGTGGCTGCTGACGCGGTTCTCGTCCCCCTCCAATGCGAATTTTTTGCTCTGGAAGGTCTCAGCCAGTTGCTCAAGACGGTCGAACAGGTCCGGTCGGCGCTCAACCCGGATCTCTCCATCCATGGAGTCGTCCTGACCATGTTCGACCCGCGCAATAACCTGTCGGGACAGGTTGTGGCCGATGTGCGCGAGTTCATGGGGTCCAAGGTCTACGAGACCATGATCCCCCGCAATGTCCGTGTGTCGGAAGCGCCGTCGCACGGCAAGCCGGTGCTGCTCTACGATCTGAAATGCGCCGGCTCGCAGGCCTATCTCCGCTTGGCCTCGGAAGTCATTCAGCGTGAACGCGCCCTGCGCGCGGCTTGAACTATTTGAGAGAGACAATGGCAGAAGAAGGTAAGTCGCGCCTGGGCCGGGGACTGGCCGCCCTGATCGGGGAAGTCGGGGACGAGATGGGCAATGTCGAGCGCAAGGGCTTCGTCCCGCGCCACGTGCCGGTGGAACTCCTGCGCCCAAACCCGCGCAATCCGCGCAAAGTGTTCGACGACGATGACCTGCAGGAGCTGACCCAATCGATCAAGGACCGCGGCATCATCCAGCCCATCGTCGTGCGCACGATCCCGAACCACAGAGAGGAGTACGAAATCGTCGCCGGGGAGCGCCGTTGGCGCGCGGCGCAGAAGGCCGGCCTGCACAAGGTGCCGGTGGTCGTGGTGACAATCGACGACAAGACCTCCCTCGAATATGCGATCCTGGAGAACGTCCAGCGCGCCGACCTCAACCCCATCGAGGAATCGGAAGGCTATTCCCGGCTTATGGTCGAGTTCTCCTACACGCAGGAGAACCTGTCGAAGATCATCGGCAAGAGCCGCAGCCACATCGCCAACATGCTGCGTCTCGCCGATCTGCCCGTCGGCGTGCGCAAGCTCCTGATGGAGCGCAAGCTCACCGCCGGCCACGGCCGCGCGCTCCTGTCCGTGAAGGATCCGGTGCAGGTGGCCAAGCGGGTTCTCGACGAGGGCCTGAGCGTGCGCCAGGTCGAGGAGATCGCCCAGAACGACAACGCCGATCCGGAGAAGGCGGAGGTCAAGGCGGCCAAGGCCGCCAAGGGCGAGAAGGATCCGGACACCCGCGCCCTTGAAAAGGCCCTGCAGGACGTGCTCGGCCTTACGGTCAGCATCGACCACAAAGGCAAGGGCGGCGAATTGCGAATCAAGTACAAGACCCTGGATCAGCTCGACGGGTTGTGCCGGAGGCTCAATCCCTAAAGCATTGGACGTGTCATCGAACTCACGCCCGATGGATTAAGCTTTTGTTTGGGAGCATCGGACGCAAATCCGGTTCCCACTTTTCACGTCCGATGCTCTAAGAGGCTCAATCCCCGAGGACCTCCTGTCGACAGCAATTGCCTCATCGTCATCACCGGCCCTGTGCCGGTGATCCCGATGCGGTGAGGCGCAACGCTTCCCGGACCGGGAGGGCCGGCACGAGACCGGCCATGACCGAAGGCGGCGTCCTCTGACGGGAAAGCTGCTACCGCCGCGCTGCCCGGGCGATGTCGAGCAGGGTCTTCGCCGCGATCGTATCGTCGAGATCGGCCAGGCGGCGGGTCTGAAGGAGGCTGGTCTGCAGGAGGGCGATCGCGCTCCGGAGATTGCCGCTGGTCCAGCGCTGCAGATGACGCTCCACGAGGGGTTTGCGCCGGAAATGCAGGCTGCGCAGGGTCTCCATCACGGCCGGGATCGGCCGGCCTCCCTCTACGGAAAGGCGCGCGGTCAGCAGCATCAGGGCATGACGGAGTGCTGCGCCCAGCAGCACGGAGGCATTCACCCCCTCGGCGGCCAGGCGCCGCGAGCCCGTCTCGAGACCCGCGCCTTCACCCGCGAAGGCGGCGTCGATCACCGCGTCCATGGCGAGGCTGGACACGTCGCTCATGATCGCATCCACGTCGGCGAGCGTGATCTCGCTCTGACCATGGGCGTAGAGCATCAGCTTGGCGAGTTCGCCCCGGGTGGCGAGCCGGTCGCCGCCGAGGCTTGCGATCAGGGCCGTCCTGGCCTCCCGCTGAATCGAGAAGCCGTTCGCCTTCAAGGTCTCGTCGACCACGGTGCCGAGGTCGCGGCCTGTATCCGCATAACAGGGCAGCGCCAGCGCCTTCTGCGAACGCTCGCAGAGGGTCCGCAGGGGAGATGATTTCTGGAGGTCGCCGCCCTCGATGACGATCACCGTGTCCTGCAGCTCTCCCTTGAGGACCGTATCGACGGCCGGGGCGATATTGCGCGAGGTGGATTTCACCCAGATGGCGCGCTTGGACCCGAACAGCCCCATGGTGCCGGCCTCGTCCGCGAGACGGGCCGGGTCGGCCGCGATGTCGTCGCCGTCGATGCGAATGAGCTGGAACGGGTCGGAGGGATCCTCCACGGCACGCTCGGCCACCGAGCGGGCGCGCTCGTTGATCAGGCCCGTGTCGGGCCCATAGAACAGGAACACGCCGATACGGGGGTCGGGGCGCCGCAGCGCCCCATCCACGTCACCGGCTTTGACGGCGACCATCGGCGTCAGCTGGCCGTGGCGAGCGCCGCCGACAGCCGGGTTCTCACCTGCTGCGCCAGGTCCCTAGCGAGCCTGATCTCCGCATCCCGTCCCGCCCGGATGTTGGCGAAGCGCTGCGGGAAGCGGTCGAAGCTCGTCGTGGAGGTCGCCGTGCCCTGCGTGACCACGGTCTTTCCGTCGAGGCTCGTCAGGGTATAGGTCAGGGTGCCGCCCACGATGACCGAACTCGCCGTGCCGGTCTCGGTGTCGACCACCGGACTCGACCGGCTTTCCTGCAACGCCAGCTTCAGGCTGTAGCGCTTGGGGGTGTCCGATCCCGAGCCGTTGAGCAGGTAGACCAGCTCGCTGCGCAGGTAATGTCCCGAATTCGCGAGCGCCGGCGGCCACTTCACCTCCGGCACGTCGATGGAGGCCAGCACCGTCTGGAGCGACTCGCCCGAGGCCGTCGGGCCGTAGAGCGGCCGGAAGCAGGCGGACAGGCCGAGAGATAGGCCTGCCACGAGAACGACGGGGGCGAGACCTTTCAGGTTAAACGACGACATTCACGATCCTTTGGGGAACCACGATGAACTTGCGGGCGGGCTTCCCTTCCATAGCCTTTTGCACGCCATCGAGCGAGAGCACAGCCGCCTCGATGGTAGCCTGATCGGCATCGCGGGCAACCGTCACGTCGGCGCGTTTCTTGCCGTTGACCTGAACCGGCAAGGTGACCGTGTCCTCGACCAGCAGGGACCGGTCGACCGCCGGCCAGGCCGTGTCGGACACGAGGCCGGGCTGGCCCAAGGATTCCCAGCACTCCTCGGCCAGGTGCGGCATCATCGGGGCGAGCAGCTGCACGAAGATGCGCCCGGCCTCGGTGAAGGCCCGGCCCAGGCCGGGCTCGTCGCTGGTCTTGGCCCGGTTCGCCAAGTCCTGCAGGGCGTTGGCGAGCTCGTAGAGATGGGCCACGCAGCGGTTGAAGCGCAGGCGCTCCACGTCGTCCTCGACGGCCGCCAGCGCCTTGTGCGCCGCCTTGCGGACCGCCAGCGCGATCGGACCGTCGCCGGACGCGCCGTCGCTGCCGATGCGCTCGGCGATGTCGCCCACGAGGCGCCAGACGCGCTGCACGAACCGGCCGGCGCCCTGCACGCCCTCCTCGGTCCAGATCACGTCGCGCTCCGGCGGCGAGTCGGAGAGCATGAACCACCGCGCCGTGTCGGCCCCATAAGACGCGATGATCTCGTCCGGATCGACCGTGTTCTTCTTGGACTTCGACATCTTCTCGATCGAGCCGATCTCGATCGGCGCGCCGGTCTCCACATGGAAGGCCTTTCGGGCGTTGCCCTGGACCTCGAAGCGCACGTCGGCGGGCAGCACCCAGCCGCCGCTCTGATCCTTGTAGGTCTCGTGCACCACCATGCCCTGGGTGAACAGGCCGGCGAAGGGCTCGTCGAGGCCCGCATGGCCGGTCTTCCTCATCGCCCGGGTGAAGAAGCGCGAATAGAGCAGGTGCAGGATCGCATGCTCGATGCCGCCGATATACTGGTCGACCGGAAGCCAGCGGTCCACGGTCGCCCGGTCCGTCGGCTTGTCGACGAGGGTCGGGTCGGTGAAGCGCGCGAAGTACCAGGACGAATCCACGAAGGTATCCATGGTGTCCGTCTCGCGCCGGGCCTTGCCGCCGCATTGCGGGCAATCCACGTGCTTCCAGGTCGGATGGCGGTCGAGAGGGTTGCCCGGCACGTCGAAGGACACGTCCTCCGGCAGCACCACAGGCAGCTGGTCCTTCGGCACCGGCACGACGCCGCAGGCCTCGCAATGGATGACCGGGATCGGGCAGCCCCAGTAGCGCTGGCGCGAGATGCCCCAGTCGCGCAGGCGGAAGTTCACCTTGCGCTCGGCCACCGCGTGATTGCCGCGGGTCTCGGCCTCCAGACGCCGGGCGACCTCCTCCTTCGCCTCCTCGATGGTCATGCCGTCGAGGAAGCGGGAATTGATCATCCGGCCGTCGCCGTCATAGGCCACGTCGGTCACGACGAAGCTCGCCGGATCCACGTCGGGCGGGCAGACCACGGGAGTGTTGCCTAGGCCGTACTTGTTGACGAAGTCCAGGTCGCGCTGGTCGTGCGCCGGGCAGCCGAAGATGGCGCCGGTGCCGTATTCCATCAGGATGAAGTTCGCCACGTAGACCGGCAGGGTCCAGTTCGGGTCGAACGGATGCAGGGCACGGATCCCCGTGTCGAAGCCCAGTTTCTCCGCCTTGTCGATAGCCTCCTGGGCCGTGCCCATGCGCTTGGCCTCTTCGATGAAGGCGGCCAGTTCCGGGTTCTTCGCGGCCGCGGCCTTGGCCAGCGGATGATCGGGCGCGACGGCCATGAACTTGGCGCCGAACAGGGTGTCGGGCCGCGTCGTATAGATCTGCAGCTCGGTCTCGCCGTTCGGCACCGTCTCAGGAGCCAGGGCGAAGCGGACCAGCAGCCCTTCCGAGCGGCCGATCCAGTTGCGCTGCATCAGGCGCACCTTCTCGGGCCAGCGGTCCAGGGTGTCGAGGCGGTCGTCGAGATCCTGCGCGAAATCGGTGATCTTCAGGAACCACTGGGTCAGCTCGCGCTGCTCGACCAGGGCGCCGGAGCGCCAGCCGCGCCCGTCGATCACCTGTTCGTTGGCCAGAACCGTATGGTCGACCGGGTCCCAGTTCACCTTGGCGGTCTTGCGGTCGACGAGGCCCGCCTCCAGGAAGTCCAGGAACATGCGCTGCTGGTGCTTGTAGTAGCTCGGATCGCAGGTCGCGATCTCGCGGCTCCAGTCGATGGCCAGGCCCATGCTCTGCAGCTGGGCGCGCATGGTGGCGATGTTGGCATAGGTCCATTCCTTCGGGTGGACCTTGTTCTGCATCGCGGCGTTCTCTGCCGGCATGCCGAAGGCGTCCCAGCCCATGGGATGGAGCACGTTGAAGCCGCGGGCGCGCTTGTAGCGCGCCACCACGTCGCCCATGGTGTAGTTGCGCACGTGGCCCATGTGGATGCGTCCCGACGGATAGGGGAACATCTCGAGCACGTAGTATTTCGGACGCGGGTCGTCGTTGTTCGTCCGGAACAGGTCGCGGTCGTTCCAGACCTTCCGCCATTTCTGCTCGGCTTCCTTGGCGTTGTAGCGCTCGGGCCTCATGTCTCGTCAATCATCCGTCATTTCGAGCAGGAAGGGCTTCCTGCTCTCTTGTTCCCATCATCGCATGATCGTATCGGTGGGCCGGCATCCCCGTCACCGGATCATGCTTCAACGATTCAAGCGGCTTGCGCCGCCACGTTGCGGCGGACTAGGACACAGCTCTCCCGCGCGGTCAACGGTTTCGCGCGCGCGAGGCGGCTTTAAGAGGATCCCATGAGCGACAACCACGCGGTCGACGGCCTGAGGCAGGTGCAGGAGAGTATCCGGCGCGCGGCGTCCGATTACGGGCGCGACCCGTCGGGCATCACCCTCGTGGCGGTCTCGAAGACCTTTCCGGCCGAGGCCATCGAGCCGGTGCTCGCCGCGGGCCAGCGCGTCTTCGGCGAGAATTACGTGCAGGAAGCCAAAGCCAAGTGGCCGGCCCTGCGGGAGCGCTTTTCCGACGTGGAGCTCCACATGATCGGTCCGCTCCAGTCCAACAAGGCCCGCGAGGCCGTGGAACTCTTCGACGTGATCCACACGCTCGACCGCCCGTCGCTCGCCGAGGCGCTCGCCCGGGAGATCGCCCGGCAGGGCCGGACGCCCCGCCTGCTGGTTCAGGTGAACACCGGCGAGGAGCCGCAGAAGGGCGGCGTGATCCCGACTGAGATCGACGCCTTCCTCGAGGCCTGCCGCAACACGTATGGATTGCAGGTGGATGGCCTCATGTGCATCCCGCCGGCCGAGGACCCGCCGTCGCCCCATTTCGCCCTGCTCAACACCATCGCGAGGCGCCACGGGCTGGGGATGCTGTCCATGGGCATGAGTGCCGATTTCGATGCGGCGATCCAGCTCGGCGCCACCCATGTGCGGGTGGGCAGCGCGATCTTCGGGGCAAGGCCGTCGAAGGCCTGAGACTGCATCGGGGCGAAGGATCCGTCAGCGCCTGCGTGCGGCCTGGAAATGGTCGATGAAGGCCCTGAGGCCCGCCGAGGGCAGGCGCTGGCGCGGATAATAGAGGCAGATGCCCGCAAAAGGCGGCGTCCACTCGGCCAGGACGCGCACCAGACGCCCGGTCGCGAGGTCCTGTTCCGCCGAGCGCCGATTGACATAAGCGAGGCCGGCGCCGGCCCGGGCCGCCTGCAGGCCGAGGTCGTGGGTTCCCAAGGTCAGGCGGCCCGGGACGTCGAGGCGGATCTCCTCGCCCGAGCGCTCGAACTCCCACCGATAGATCGTCCCGCTCGGCAGGCGGGTGCGGATGCATTCGTGCTCGAACAGGTCGGCCGGATTCTGGGGCATGCCGTGGGACGACAGATAATCGGGCGCTCCCACCACGGCGAATTCCTCGTCGAGCCCCAGCGGCACGGAGACCATCTCCTGCGGCACGGCCTCCGCGATGCGCAGGCCCGCGTCGAAACCGCCGGCCACGATGTCCACCATCCGCCCCTCGCAAACCACGTCGACCCGCATGTCGGGATAGGACTGCATGAAATCGAGGAGGACCGGCAGGACCCGCATGGCCGCGCCCTCGGAGGTGTTCAGGCGCAGGAGGCCCGCCGGGGTCTGCCGGTAGCGGTTGACCGTTTCGACCGCATCCTCGAGCTCCCGCAGGGCCGGCTGGACCCGGGTCAGGAAAGCCTCGCCGGCCTCGGTCACCGAGACGCTGCGGGTCGTGCGGTTGAAGAGCCGCACTCCAAGGCGCTTTTCGAGGTTCGCCACAATATGGCTGAGGGAAGAGGGCGACAGGCCGAGATCGAGCGCCGCGGCCCGGAAGCTGCGATGAGCCGCCACGGCTGCCAGAGCCTTGAGGTCGCCGAGGCCAAGATCGGCCATTGTGTAAAATCCTTCATCATCTCGTGCAGAATTGAACGGATTATCACAACAATGGCGCGGATCCATAAGGGGGGCTTCAACACAGGAGCTTTTCCCATGACCCGTACCGTTCTGATGACCGGCGCTTCGACCGGATTCGGCGAGGCGACCGCCCGGCTCTTCGCCTCCCGCGGGTGGAACGTCATCGCCACCATGCGCCGTCCCGAGGCGGGAGCGGCCCTGGCCGCCCTCGACAATGTGCTCGTCACCCGGCTCGACGTTCAGGACCAAGCGAGCATCGACGCGGCGGTGGCGGCCGGGATCGCCCGCTTCGGCCGCCTGGACGTGCTCGTGAACAATGCGGGCTTCGGCTTGTTCGGGGTGTTCGAGGGAACGTCGCGCGACAAGATCCGGGAGCAGTTCGATGTCAACCTGTTCGGCCTCATGGACGTGACCCGGGCCGTCCTGCCGCATTTGCGCGCGAACCGCGCGGGCGTGATCGTCAACGTCAGCTCGGGCGCGGGCGTCTTCGCCCTGCCGATGATCTCGCTCTACTGCGCGTCGAAATTCGCCCTGGAGGGCTTTTCGGAATCCCTGTCCTATGAGCTCGCGAGCCTCGGCATCGCCGTGAAGATCGTCGAGCCCGGCGGTGTCACCAGCACCCGGTTCGGCAGGCGCAGCGGCGAAGAGGCTGCCAGATCCATGGTCCCGTCCGATTACGAGCCGTTCGTGAGGGGCGCTCAGGCGGTCTTCGCCGGGCTGCGCGCCGCCCGAGCCGATGCGACGAGCGAGGAGGTGGCCGAGGTGATCTGGACGGCGGCCACCGACGGCACCGACCGGCTGCGTTATGTCGCGACCGACGACATCAAGCCCCTGGTCGCCGCCCGCCGCGAGACGTCGGAGGACGCGTATCTCGCCTTCATGCGCGCTCAGGTCGGGCCGAGGATCGGGGAGGGGACATCCTCCGTCCCGGCAAGGGGCTGATTCACGGAGCCCTGCGGTCCAACTTCTCCCGACCGTGCCATTCGTCACCTCATGGCCGGCCGGTCATCACCCACGTCTCGCCGGCCATCCCGATCGGAAGAGCACAGCGGGTCTCTGGATCGGGATCACGGGGACAAGCCCGGTGATGACGGGGGAAAGGGCCTCAGCGGCGATGCCAGCCGGCCACACCGACCGGCGACGAGAACACCGCTTACCCCCGCTCGCTGTCCAGCATGGCCATCTGGGGCGCGGCGTAGCGGTCGCCCGCGGCGGCGCCCTTCGGCACGGCCTGCTCGATGGCCGCGAGATCCTCGCGCGTCAGCCGCACGTCGAGGGCTCCGAGCGCTTCCTGCAACCGATCCCGGCGTCGGGCGCCGACGAGCGGCACGATGTCATCGCCCTGGGCGGCCACCCAGGCGATGGCGATCTGCGCCACGCTGACGCCCTTGGCCTCCGCCACGCCCTTGAGCGCCTCCACCAGCGCCAGGTTCCGCTCCACGTTGCCGTCCTGGAAGCGCGGGCTATGGGCGCGGAAATCGCCGGCGCCCGCCTGACCCTTGCTCCAATGGCCGCTGATCAGCCCGCGGGAGAGCACCCCATAGGCCGTGAGGCCGATGCCGAGTGCGCGGCAGGCGGGCAGGATCGCGTCCTCGATGCCCCGGGAGATGAGGGAATACTCGATCTGCAGGTCGCAGATCGGATGCACGGCCGCCGCCCGGCGGATCGTGTCGGCGCCGACCTCGGACAGGCCGATATGGCGCACATAGCCGGCCTTCACCATGTCGGCGATGGCCCCGATGGTCTCCTCGATCGGCACGTTCGGATCGAGCCGTGCGGGGCGGTAGATGTCGATATGATCGACCCTCAGGCGCTGCAGCGTATAGGCGAGGAAGCTTTTGACCGCCTGCGGCCGGGCATCGTAGCCGAGCCAGGCGCCGGACGGCTCGCGCATGGCGCCGAACTTGACGCTGATCAGGGCCCGGTCCCGGTTGCGGCCCTGGAGGGCCTCGCCGATCAGCATCTCGTTGTGGCCCATGCCGTAGAAGTCGCCCGTGTCGAGCAGGGTGATGCCGGCGTCGAGCGCCGCATGGATCGTGGCGATGCTCTCGGCCCGATCCGCCGGTCCGTACATGCCGGACATCCCCATGCAGCCGAGGCCGAGGGCCGATACGGAGGGACCGGTTTTTCCTAGATGGCGCTGTTGCATTGTCTGATCTCCTGAAAATGGCGGCCGGCGGGTCTTGCCGGCATGAACGGATCATGCCTGCTTCCAGTTCGTGCTATAATCCGGCATAACCGGAACAGGCTGTTTGGATTTTCGAACAATGAGCGACGTGGATCTGGCGGATCTCGAAGCCTTCGCGGCGGTCGCGCGGGCGCGCAGCTTCCGCAGCGTGGCGCGGCTGCGCGGCGTCTCGGCCTCGTCCCTGAGCGAAGCCCTGCGCCGGCTGGAGGCGCGGCTCGGCGTGCGCCTGCTCAACCGGACCACCCGCAGCGTCACGCCGACCGAGGCCGGCCAGCGCCTCCTGGAACGCCTGGGACCCGCCTTGAGCGAGGTCGCGGCCGCCCTGGATGCAGTGAACGGCTTTCGCGATTCGCCCACCGGCACCTTGCGGCTCAACGTCCCCACGGCCGTGGCCCGTCTCGTGCTGCCGCGACTCATCGGGCCGTTTCTCGCCACCCATTCCGGCATTACCCTGGAGGTCGCCACCGACGACAGCTTCGTCGACGTGCTGGCGGCGGGATTCGACGCCGGGATCCGCTATGACGAGCGGCTGGAGAAGGACATGATCGCCGTGCCGATCGGTCCGCGCAGCCAGCGCTTCGCGGTGGCGGGGGCGCCGGCCTATTTCGCCGCCCACGGACGGCCCTCGCACCCGAGGGACATCCTGAACCACGCCTGCATCCGGCACCGCTTCGCCAGCGGCATCATGCATCCCTGGGAGTTCGAGCGCGACGGCGAGGTCGTGAAGATCACGCCCACCGCCCGGGTCATTGCCAACAGCATCGACCTGGAGATCGCCGCCGCCCTACAGGGCCTCGGGCTGATCGCCACCTTCGCGGGGTTTCTGGAGAACGAGTTCGCGAGCGGCGCCCTCGAGCCGGTGCTGGAGGATTGGCAGCAGCCCTTTTCCGGACCCTTCCTCTATTACCCGAGCCGCCGCCACATGCCCGCGCCCCTGCGCGCCTTCGTGGACTTCGTCAAGCGCCGGCCGGCATCCGAGATTGCAGCCGCGGCCATTTCCGGTTAAGCTTCTTGTCTCGATCCACCATGTCGAACCGGGGAGGGCTGCATGATTGAAGCGATGCATCAACGCACGTTCGGCCCCGGGCACGCCCTGCAGCAGCTTGTTGCAGGGCCGGCCATCGAGCGGATCTGACGGCTTTTCTCCGTCCTCATCTCACTCCGGTCAGCTCTGAACGGCTCACCCGCGTCCGTGGCTCTGCAAGGATCCGGCGCGTCTGACACGTTCCAGATTGTTCGCGTTTCGAGGGCCTTCGCCCCGGCGCGTCGCACCCGTGAGATCCTCCCATGGCCTCCCTGAGCCTTCGCAATGTCACCGTCGTCGCCCAAACCCCCCTGTTCCGGAACCTGAACCTCGTCATCGGCCAGGGCGACCGCATCGGCCTCGTGGCCGCCAACGGAGCCGGAAAATCGACCCTTCTGAAATGCCTCGCCGGCCTCACCGAGCCGACCGAGGGCGACATCATGCGCCCGCGCGGCCTGCGCGTCGCCCTTGTCGAGCAGGACGTTCCCGCCGGTCTCGCCGACCTGTCCCTGCACGACGTGCTGCTAAGGGCCCTGCCGGCGGGCGAGCGCGCGAGCCAGGACTGGCGCGTCGACATGGTGCTCGACGAATTCGACGCCCCGGCCGATCTGCGCACCCGGCCCATGCGGGCGCTGAGCGGCGGCTGGCAGCGGCTCGCGCTGATCGCCCGCGCGTGGATCGCCGAGCCCGACCTTCTCCTCCTCGACGAGCCCACGAACCATCTCGATCTCGAAAAGCTCTTCACCCTGGAAGCCTGGATCAACCTGGCGGGTTTCACCGCCCCCATCGTGGTGGCGAGCCACGACCGCGACTTCCTCGATGCCTGCACGACCAAGACCCTGTTCCTGCGGCCCGGGGAATCCGTCGCCTTCGCGCATCCCTACCGGCGCGCCCGCGCCCTGCTCGAGGAGCACGACGCGGCCGCCAAGACGCAGCGCGACAAGACCCTGCGCGAGGTCAAGCGCCTGCGCGAGAGCGCCCAGGAACTGCGCAACGTGGGCATCAACAGCGGCAGCGATGCCGCGCAGGTGAAATCAGCCCAGATCCGGCGCCGGGCCGACGCGCTGGAGCAGAGCGCACGCTCCCTGCACCGGGAGCGGCCGGGCGAGATCCGGCTCGGCAACCGGGGCACCCATGCGCGGGTGCTCGTGGCGGTGGAGAACGTCGACGTCCTGGCCCCGGACGGGCGGCGGCTGTTCACGATTCCGAAGCTCGCCGTGGCGCAGGGCGACCGTGTCGTGGTGCTCGGCCGCAACGGTGCCGGCAAGTCGCAGTTCGTCCGGCTGCTGAACGCGGCGATGACCCGGCCGGAGCGCCTTCCGGGAATCCGCACGAGCCCGAGCCTCGCGCTCGGCTACGTGGACCAGGACATGGGACAATTGCCCGACGGGAGCACGGCGCACGACTTCATCCTGTCGCGCTTCCGCCTCGGCGATCAGCGCAGCCGCGCCGTGCTGGCGGAGGCGGGCTTCTCCATCGACCGGCAGGGTCTTCCCATCGCCCGATTGTCACCGGGCCAGAAGGCGCGGCTCGGCCTCCTGGCGTTGCGCCTGTCCGCGCCCAACGTCTATCTCATGGACGAGCCCACCAACCACGTGGACATCCCGGGCCGCGAGCAGTTGGAGGCGGAGATCCTCGAGACGCAGGCCACCTGCATCGTGGTGTCCCACGACCGGAGCTTCGTGAAAACCGTCGGGACCCGCTTCCTCCTCATCGACCGGGGCAGAATCCGCGAGATCGAGGGTCCGGAGGGGTTCTATGAGAGCTTGGCCGGGTGAGGGTCCAATCCTCGACGTCATCACCGGCCTCGTGCCGGTGATCCCGATCCGGACAGCCCCGTGCCCCAGCGATCGGGGCGGCCGGGACAAGCGAGCCCATGACGGGAGGTTGACCGGGCTCACCCCACGATCTCGATGCGCGTGTGCGGCCCGATCCGCTCCATGAGGCGGCGGATCATGCGACGCTCGACGGCCACGCAGCCCTCCGTGGGCAGGAATCCCGGGCGGGCGAGGTGAAGGAAGATGGCGCTGCCGCGGCCCTTCACGACCGGGCCGCGGTTCCACGCGATGTCGAGCACCACGTCGTAGAGATGGTCGTCCCGCCACATCCTCTCGTGGCCGGTCGGGCAGGGCAGGGGGACGAGGCGGTTATAGCGCCGGTCCCGCACGTCGTCCGACCAGCCGTCGGCGGGGCGGATGCACCTCAGGGCCAAGCCCGTCCTGGGGCGCGGGCCGTGATCAGGGCGGTAGAAGCCCTGCAGGATCCGGAACCGCCCGACCGGCGAGGCGCCGTCGCCCTCGCGCTTGGCCCGGCGCGTTCCGGAGCGGCCCAGCGCACAGGGCACGACGAGGTTGCCGGCTTCGAGACGCCCACGACAGTGGTCGAGCGGGGAGCGGAACACGCGGATGACATTGACGCGAGACGGTTTCATGGGCAGTGGAAGGGACGGAAGGTCCCTCTTGTTGTCAAGCTGGGAATGACTACTCTTATGCATCGAGCATGATCCAAAGCTCAAGGCTCGCGCCGACGGGCGCATCGTCGAGAACCTGAACCCGGTTTGCCGAACGATGCTCTCGCGTCAGGCGGCGATTTTCGATCCGGATCATGAGCGGTGACAGGAGGCGAATGAACCGGCCCGGGCATGTCCGGGTTCTTCGCTGTTTGAAGACCGCTCTCGCGACTTTCGCAGTCCATCGTGTTGAAGGGTTTGAGATGTCGAATGCCAGCCGCCTCCTCGTCGTCGATGACGATCAGGACCTGCGCGACACCCTAGCCGAACAGCTCGGATTCTATGACGAGTTTCAGGTTGCGACCGCCGAGACCGCCACGGGCGCCATCGATGCGGTGAAAGGGGACCGGATCGATCTTGCCATCATGGATGTGGGCCTGCCGGACATGGACGGGCGCGACGCGGTCAAGGTCATGCGCCAGAACGGCTTCCGCAGCCCGATCATCATGCTCACCGCCCAGGGATCGGACAGCGACACCGTGATGGGCCTCGAGGCGGGGGCGAACGACTACGTGGTCAAGCCGTTCAAATTCGCCGTGCTGCTCGCCCGCATCCGGGCGCAGCTTCGGCAGTACGAGGCGAGCGAGGATGCGGTGTTCCAGATCGGGCCCTACATCTTCCGCCCAGGCTCGAAGCTGCTCACCACCGACAAGGGCTCCAAGCTCAAGCTGACGGAAAAGGAAACCGCGATCCTGCGCTACCTCTACCGGGCCGGCCAGTCCGTGGTCGGACGCGACACCCTGCTCACGGAGGTGTGGGGCTACAATTCCAACGTCACCACCCACACCCTGGAAACGCATATCTACCGCCTGCGCCAGAAGATCGAGTCGGACCCGTCCAATGCCAGCATCCTGGTCACCGAGCCCGGCGGCTACAAGCTGATTCCCTGACCGGACATGGCGCTCGACGACGACATCGCCACGCTCAGCCGGGCTCCGCTGTTCAACCTGCTGGAGCGCGACGCCCTGCGCCTCGTGGCCTTCGCGTCGGAGAGCCGGACCTACCGGGAAGGCGACGTGCTGTTCAAGAAGGGTGACCGCTCGGACGGCGGCTACGTGGTGAGCCGCGGCGCCATCGCGCTCGACGCCAAGGACGACGGCTCGCCCGAGGCCTTCCTGGCCGGTCCCGGCGCCCTGATCGGGCAGGCGGCCCTGTTCGCCCGCATCGAGCGCCGCGCCACCGCCACGGCCCGCGAGCCCTCGGCCGTCATCCGGGTCACCCCGAGCCTCATGCGCCGGGTGCTGGAGGAGTTCCCGGACGCGGCCGCGGCCATCCAGGACGCGATGGCGGACGAGCTCGCCCGCCTCACGGAGGGCCTGGAGCGCGTCCGCCAGCAGCTCATCGCCATCGACGGCGGGGAGATTCCCCCGAAGGCGCCGGACGAGACGTAAGGGAAGGCCCCTTACGCCGCCTTGACGTCGCTCAGGAAGACGTCGACCTCGCGGCTCAGGTTCTCCGCGTAGCGGGCGAGCTCCTGGGCGGCGCCCAGGACCTGGGTGGCCGCAGCCCCCGTCTCGCCGGCCCCGTGCTTCACGCTCTCGATCGAGTCCGTCACCTGGCCGGTGCCGCGGGCGGCCTCCTGGACGCTGCGGGAGATCTCCCCCGTGGTGGCGCCCTGTTCCTCCATGGCGGCCGCGATCCCGGTCGAGATGGCCGAGATCTGGTCGATGATGGTCTGGATGCCGTGGATCGCCCCCACGGCCTCCTGGGTGGCGCCCTGGATCTGGGCGATCTGCGAGCCGATCTCGTCCGTGGCCTTGGCCGTCTGGGTCGCGAGGTTCTTCACCTCCGAGGCCACGACCGCGAAGCCCTTGCCGGCCTCGCCCGCGCGGGCCGCCTCGATGGTGGCGTTGAGCGCCAGCAGGTTGGTCTGGGCGGCCAGGTTGTTGATCAGGGTGATCACGTCGCCGATGCGCTCGGCGCTGCTGGAGAGGGCCTGCACGATGCCGTTGGTGCGCTTGGCGCTCTCGACCGCCTCGAAGGAGATCTGGGACGATTGATGGACCTGCCGGGCGATCTCCCGGATCGAGATCGACATCTCCTCGGTGGCCGCCGCGACGGTCTGCACGCTGCTCGAGGTCTGCTCGGCGGCCGCCGCCACGCTGACGGATTGCCGGTTGGTGCGGTCGGCCGTGCTCGTCATGGTCTGGGCGGTCGCCTCCATTTCCGTGGCCGCGGTGGCGAGCCCCTGGGTCAGGGCCGAGACATTGGCCTCGAACCGGCGGGTCAGCTCGTCCAGCTTGAGGGCGCGCTGCATCTTCGCGCCGCTCTCGGCGGCCTGCTCGACGGGGAGCCGCTGCCGCTCGGCCGCGTTCTCGCGGAAGATCTCCACGGCGCGGGCCATCTCGCCGATCTCGTTCCGGGCCGCCAGGTAGGGCACCGTCAGGGCGGTCTCGCCATGGGCCAGGCTCTTCATGGCCTCCGCGAGCTTCGGGATCGGGCGGAAGAGCATCCGGCCGGACAGGATTGCGGCCAGGGTCAGCACCAGGACGGCCGCCAGGGAGACCATTCCCATCTGCCACATGAGCCGGTTCGCCGAGGCTTCAAGGGCCGTCACCTGGAATCCGCTGCCGAGCACGCCCAGCACCTGTCCGGACTGGCCGAAGACCGGCAGGTTCACCAGGAGATAGTCGGCTCCCAGGATGGAGGCCTTGCCCACATAGGTGCCGCCGGCCGACACGATCGGGAAGACGACGCCGTTGCGGTCCATGGCGGTTCCGACCGCGCGGGACCCGTCGGGATTGCGCATGTTGGTGGCCCGGCGGATGAAGTTGCCGCTGGCCTTGTCCTTCACGAACAGGGTGGCCGGGGCCTGCGTGGCCTCCGCGATGCGGTCGGCGAGCTCGTCGCTGTAGAACACCGCGTCGTCGTTCACCGTGATGCCCGTGACCGCCCCGGCGGCGTCCTTCTTCACGCTCAGGCTGTCGATGGAGCCGCGCAGGATGCCCACGAAGGTGCGCACGTTGGACTGGAGCTGGGCGAGCGCCTTGGTCTCCACGTCCTGGCGGGTCCGAAGGGCGACAACCGCGAACAGCGCGGCGGCGGTCAGCACGACGAACGCCACCATGGCGGACGTGGTGAGATGGGAAAGCTTCCGGTTGGCGAGGAACTGCACGGGTATTTACCTTAGGAAAATCGTGCACAAGCCTTCGCAAAAAGCGGTTAAAAAGGTGTCAAGGAGCCACGGGCAGGGCGGCTTTTTACAGCTCCAGCACGGCCGTCACGGGGGCGTGGTCCGAGGGACGCTCCCAGCCGCGGGTCTCGCGGGTGACGTCGATGGAGCGCAGGGTGCCGGCCATGCCCTTCGACAGCCAGACATGGTCGAGCCGGCGGCCCTTGTCGGCGGCCGCCCAGTCGGGCGAGCGGTAGCTCCACCAGGAATAGATCTTTTCGGGCTCGGGTCGCAGGACCCGCATGGCGTCGATCCACTCCGCCTCCTGGCGCAGCTCCTCCAGGGCCTCGGTCTCGACCGGGGTGTGGCTCACCACGTCGAGGAGCTGCTTGTGGCTCCAGACGTCGTGCTCGAGCGGCGCCACGTTAAGATCGCCCACGAGAATGGCCGGACCCGCGGTCGGCTTCGCGCGCCCGCCCCAGGAGCGCATCTCGGCCATGAAGTCGAGCTTGTGCCGGAATTTCTCGTTGAGCTCCGGATCCGGGATGTCGCCGCCGGCCGGCACGTAGAAGTTATGGATCGTCAGGCCGGCCGCCGCCTTGGCCTCCCGGCTCAGGGTGACGGTGATGTGGCGCGCGTCCTGGCGTCCGCACATCTCCATCACGCTCGTCTCGGAGAACGGATAGCGGGACAGGATCGCGACCCCGTTATAGCCCTTCTGGCCCATATGGACCACGAAGGGATAGCCGAAGGCCTGCAGGTCCTTCAGGGGAAGTTTGTCATTCGGGCATTTGGTCTCCTGCAGGCATAGAATGTCGGGGCGGCGCTCCTTCAGGAAGCGGCCCACCTGGTCGAGGCGCAGGCGAACGGAATTGATGTTCCAGGTCGAGACGGTCAGTTGCACGGGAGGAGGCCCTTCGGAAGATCCCCTTCGGCTACGATAGATTCGCCCCGGAGGGAAGCGCGGTGTCGCCGTTCCGGTGGCGGACCGGTCGCCAATCCCGACTCCTCTCGTCATCACCGGGCTTGTCCTGGTGATCTCGGTCGGAAGAGCGCCGCGCCCCAAACGATCGGGATGGCCGGGACAAGCCCGGCCATGACGTGGAAGCATGACGTGGAAGGGTGTCGTCTCCGAGGGTATCATCCCCGATGGCGCTCGCTACTTATTCCCGCCGACCAGGATGTCGTACTGGATCTTGAACAGATCCTGGTCGATCCGGCGGCCGCGCTCGCTCCTGCCGAGCATCACCACCGTCTGGAAGCCCTGCGCGTCGACGATGCGCCACTGGTTCAGGGTCTCCACCTGGCTGTCGAACACCAGGACGATCCGCGAGGTGCCGCCGAGCGTCGAGGAATCCTCAAGGCTGATGCGCACGCCGTCGCCGTCGTTGGCGATGCCCGTGATCCGAATGTCCTGGCCGAGGTTCACCTGCTCGCGCAGGAGGAATTTCAGCGGCGTCTGGGAGATGGAATAGAGGTCCTGCGTCGCGAGCTTGCGGTCTCGCACGGCGACCGATCGCCCGTCGGCGATCACCTCGAGGGTGGCCGGCGGATCGTACTCGAACCGCACCCGGCCGGGGCGCTGGAGATAGAGGGTGCCGCCCAGCCGGCGCCCGTCGCCGCCCACCTGGGTGAAATCGGCCACCAGGGTGGTCAGGTTCGTGAAATAGGCATTGGCCCGCGCCACCGCCTCGCCGTTCGGCAGCGGCTGGCGCAGGGCCACGGGCGTCTCCGCGGCGACGATGGGCCGGGAAGCGACCGCGACCGGCCGCGGTTCCGGCGTCTGGCGGGGCTCCGCCGTCGCGGGCCGGCTCGGCGGGAGCGGCGCGGTGACGGCCAGAACCTGTTCCGCATTGGCCGGCCTCGGAATGACCGGGCGGGACGGCTGGGTCTCGGCCACGACAGGGATCGCCCGGTGGAACGAGGCGGTCGGCAGGTGCGGGAGCGACGGGCCGAAGCCCTGGCTCGCCGGACGGACGGGCGGGAGGATCAGGTCGATCGGAAAGGTCTGGCCCATGGCCGGCCAGGCGCCCGCGGAGAGCGCCGTCACCAGGCCGGCAAGAAGGACGGGACGCATCCGAATCGGTCTCCTTCGGACCATCATCATGGACGCTGCCCGGCCATTGGGAATGGCCCAGGAACGACGCAGGGCCGCGGCCAAGGTTCCGAGACCGCCTTAATCCTCTCCCATGCCCGGAGTTTCAAGCAGAATCTCGCGTTTGCCGGCATGGTTTGCGGGGCCGACGATGCCCTCGTTTTCCATGCGCTCCATGAGCGAGGCGGCGCGGTTGTAGCCGATCTGGAGCCGGCGCTGGATGTAGCTCGTCGAGGCCTTCTTGTCGCGCAGCA
>NZ_JAMXFJ010000040.1 GCF_025460805.1 Microvirga sesbaniae
ACCGGCGGCTGGCCAAGGACTACGAACGCCTGGTCGAGACCGGCGAGATGCTGCTTTACCTCGCCATGAGCCGCATTCTGCTGCGCCGCCTCACGCGAAAGGAAAGATAATTGCTCATCAGCCTCTAAGACATTAGGCGTCGCCGAAGTAACGCAGTCGATATGAAGAAGGGCATTACGCCAAAAAGGACTAGGACCCCAAGATGGAACATCACGTCGGCGACTGGCCGACCGAACATTGCTGGACGAACCAGGTCGATTGAATGTGCTAACGGCAAGAAAGCCACCACCTGCTGAACATTAGCGGGCAACTGAGTTACCGGGAAGACAGCACCGGACAAGAACAGCATCGGTGTGAGGATCAGGGTCTGATAAAAGATGAAATACTCATAGTTGGGCGCGATTGCCGCAACGATCATTGCCAGACTCGCAAAGGCGATCCCCGTGAGAGCGATCACCGGCACGACATAGAGAATGGATGACCACACTGCATACCCCAGAATGGCTGCGACAGTTGCAATCGCAGTTCCGGCCAAAAGTGCCTTAGTCGCTGCCCAGACAAGTTCCCCGATCACTATGTCGCCGAGGGTCAATTGCGTGTACAAGATCGCCTGCCAGCTCCGTTGATCGCGCATGCGCGCGAAGGCCGCATAGATGGTTTCGAATGTAGACGCCGTCATTGCGCTTGTCGCGACCATACCAGTCGCTAGGAACGCAATGTATGACATTCCTTCGACTCGTCCGACCATCACGCTAAGACCGGTTCCGAGACCAAAAAGATAGATCATCGGATCCCCGAGACTACCGAGAATTGACACAAGCGCAGCTTTCTTCCACGCAATGTAATTGCGGCGCCACACTGCAGTCCAGTTCAACCAGTTCGCGGGCAGAACTGCCACATAACTTTCCCACATGTTTCAATCCTTCATCTCTCGCCCAGTCAGTCGTAAAAAAACATCCTCGAGGTTGGGGGGGCGCTGTAGAAGACGCAGATCCGAAAGCTCCCGTAGTTGTAGTCGCACCTGATCGGGAGTGGAGGAATAACAAAAGAGCGTTTCCCCACTTACCTCGATGCGTTGCGCGCATCCATTCATTAGCGCCTGCAATTCATAAGGATTGCCACCGCTGACCTCAATGACCTGGCAGCCAATCTGCTCGTCGATCAACGCTTGGGGCCGCCCTTCGGCAATCTTGCGTCCTTCTTCGAGAACGCATAGCCGGTCGCATAGCCGCTCTGCCTCCTCCATAAAGTGAGTAGTAAGTAGGATAGTCTTGCCGCGTCCCAACAGAGAGCGCAGCCGCTCCCAAATCAGGTGACGGGCGTGAGGGTCGAGACCGGTGGTGGGCTCGTCCAATATGAGTAGTTGGGGATCGTTGATGAGGGCGCGTGCCAGCATTAGGCGCCGTCGCATACCGCCTGAAAGCTCCGCGGCCCGGGCGTCCGCCTTACCCTCAAGTCTGGCAAACTCCAGGAGTGACGGGATGACGGCTTCGATCTGACGGGTGCTCATGTTGAAGTAGCGCCCAAAGACCAACAGGTTCTCTCGCACTGTGAATTCCTGATCGAGGTCGTCGAACTGTGGAACCACCCCAATGCCAGCGCGCGCCAAACGAGCCTGCGCAGGCACTGGGGCGCCAAGCACCGTGATCTTACCTACGTCGGGCGGCGTCATACCGAGGACCATACGCGTAATGGTGCTTTTGCCGGCGCCATTCGGCCCAAGCAGCCCGAAGCATTCTCCCGCTTTGACGAAGAACGAGAACCGATCAACAACAGTCCGGCCATTGTAGGCTTTCGTTACGTCAACCAAACTAATTGCTGTCGCGGTCATGTGCTTGCCGAAAAGCCTTCCTACGCCACCAAGGACACATCGGTTCCGCTTGTCTTTGTAAACAACAAGCCATCGCACCAAACGTAGCTTACTTGTCCCCACTCACATGCCGCTGCGGCGTCCGGGAAAAAACCACGCCCGTGATAGTTGGCGCTCGTGTTGCACAGAAGAGGAATCCCCGTAAGACTTTCATATTCAGCTAAGAGTTTCGAAACTTCGTGCTCCGCGTTTCTCGAAATGGTTTGAAGTCGCGCAGTTCCATCAAGGTGTACTACGGCTGGGATCCTCTCTCGCCATTCATGGCGTGTTGTATGATCAAAGAGCATGAACGGATCGGGGGTGCCTGGGGCGAAGATCTCCTGTGCGCGGTCCTCCAGGCAAATTGGCGCTACAGGTCGGAAATCCTCGCGATACTTCACGGCGTTGAGGTGCTCCTTCATTTGCGATGAAGTCGCCGCGGCAAGGATGCTTCTGCCCCCTAGCGCCCGTGGCCCGAGTTCAGCGCGGCCAGCAAGAAAAACAACCGGCTCGTTAGATGCCAGTATTCTGGCGAGTTCGGCCAAGCTGCATCGAGCCGTTTTCCAACCCGGAGGGATCTCGCTGTTCTTCAGTTTTGGGCCACTGTAAACTGACCAATCGAGCGGAGAGAGACCACCGTCAACGGCAAGTGCGCAGCAGGCGGCGCCAATAGCCGATCCGCTGTCGTTAGGGAATGGGGGAACCCAGACTGAGTCAAATAGGCCACTGGCTCGCAGTGCGCTATTCCATTTGATATTGAGGCCGCACCCGCCGGCCACGCACAAGTTTCGTGATCCAAATTGCGACTGCGTCTGTAGAGTGCTAGTCAACTCCTCAACAAGAAGGCGCTCAACGAAGACATGAAACGATGCAAGGACATCTTCGGAACTCTCGCACTGTAATCGAGACTCGCTTGCATCGAAATAGCCATTTACACGTGCAAGCAATTCGTCTGCGTTATGGGTGTTTTCTCGATAACTGACCGCAAGCGACGTTTCTCCAGCGAAATGTTCGTCGTAGAGTTCCCGAAACACGCTAACGATGTTCTCCCGAGCCGCGCCAAGCGCAATGTAGGCCATTAGCTTTCCGGCGACACCCAAGTCCCAGCCAGTTGAGTTTGCCCTCTTGTACGGCCCGAAGTGATGGCCCGCAACGGCATACGCATGGCCTATCATCGGGAAGAGGCACTTGATCAGTCGAGTTCCTTTTGGATCCACATAGTAGAGCCTAGGAAATATGCAGCCGTCCCAAACCAAACAAAGCGAAGGTTCCCCAGTTTTGGCAAACGGACTGGTGCAGTACGCGGAGACTACGTGTCCTATGACGTGCGGAAAGCTCTTGTAAGAAAGAATCGAGCCGCTGAGCGCCAGTCCTGAGCTCTCATGTGGCTTTAAGGGGTTCTCTGGACACCGTTCGACGTAGGGAGCTCCCCTGAGAGTAATAGGAGCACCTTCGCTGAACACTTGGAACTCTGACTCAACTTCTCCGTCCCACCCGTCGATGACGAACTGGTCAACGTCCCCTATGCTCAAACCATGATCGTTCAAGATTTGGACAATCCCGTCGAGGTGTTCAATGGGTTTATAACGAGGATTGTTGTTGCGCTTCTCTTCCTCAATGCAGAAGATGAGTTTCCCGTCCTCGACGAGGGCGACTGCTCCGTCGTGCGTCAGTTTGATTCCACAGATGCGCATAAGATCTCCATATCTGACAAGGTAGTCGGATCAGCGAGAAACCGGGTGGCGATAACGGGTAAGCAAGCAGTCTTCGTTATTGGATCGGCCAACGCATCGTAAACGATCGACTTGGACGAGTTCCTGATCAAGGATCGTCATGACGGTCTCGGCGCCAGCCACGTGTCCCCATCGTCGGCAGTTTGCATCCCCCGCCGACCCGAATATTAAATGACCCGATGGCGCGAGCATCTTTGCCAGGTTGCGGACGGCTGCTCGCATGTCAGAGACGCTGTTGAGATAGTAGAGCACCTCAGCTACAACAATCAGGTCAAATACTTCTCGCGTCGAGAACCGGAGGATGTCGCAGGTTATCCAGGAGATATTCGGCGGGTCCTTCAGGCGATGCCGGGTTCGGTCGAGCGCGTGGGGCACCACATCAACTACGGTGAGTTTCTGACAATGCGGCGCAAGCATTTCAGTGAACGCACCAGCTGCACAGCCAACTTCAAGCCCATTCTCGATTGTTTCCTGCGCCACCGCCAGCCGCAGCATTTGCCTATGTCGCTCCCGCTCGAATGGATTGCTATCAAGCCGCCATGGGTCGTCTGCGGCTAGTTCATCATGCAGCAACTGATAAGGCTTCTCGTCGTCCAACATCCCGTGCCTCCTACCGCCCACCCTTCGACTGATGTTAGGTTTGCCCGCCCTCAGCCTCCCCGTCAGTCCCAACATCCAAAGCTGGCCAAAGCTTCGGGCGTTCCCAAGGATCCTGACCCGTTGGTAGGGTTTGAGGTGACGGTGCTTCAGCACCCCGGGCCGCGCTTTGAGAGACTGACGCGCGAGAGAGCCAAGCACTGTTGCTTAGCGTACACAGCGCATAAGCTTTCAGGGGGAGGATGAGGAAAAGGTTAATTGGCGTGTGAGCGGCAAAACCTAAGAACCGAAACTGGCGAGCACGAAGCGCAGCCACACTGCACCGGATAATCGTCATGAACGTTAGAAGGGCAATCGTCAGCCACGGCACCCTGGCTGCCATTGCGACCTGTGCGATGCCCATCAATATTGATACGGCAAGAAGCAGCGGCCCTAGGTTCTGCCCGATCACGTCCAACGTGAGATAGCGGTCGAGGCTTCGCAGCAGGCGCAGTGCTTGGAACGTGTCGCGGAAGGTACTGCGCGCCCAGCGTAGCTGTTGTCGCAGATAGGGCGCGAGCCGCTCTGGCACGACTGTAGCGGCAATGGCGTCGGCGGCATACTCGGTCTGAAAACCAGCTTTAAGCATTAGGATTGTGAGATGGCGGTCCTCGCCGAAATCGCTTGGCTTGCCTCTAAACAGCTGCGTCTCATACTGGTCGAGCAGCAAAAGCAGTGCAGATCGGCGGTACATAGCGCACGGACCACAACAGCACATCACCGCACCAAAGCGCGCCTGCGCCGCGCGCTCCTCGTTGCACGCAAGCCAGTATTCCATGTCGATCAATCGGGTCAGCCATGTGTGGCTGCGATTTCTGGCCACGAGTTGTCCCATTACGGCGCCCACGGACGGATCCCGCATTTTCTGAACGAGCTTTGTGATCACGTCGGGCGCAAGTGTGGTGTCTGAGTCGACATTCAGCAGCAAGTCACCGGATGAGCGGCGAATCGCGGCGATCTGCGCCTTTCGCTTTCCGGCATTGCTTGGGAGAATAATTAAATTGAATCGTGGATCCCTGGCATTTGCGATGTATACCCGCGCGAGATCCTCGTGGTTTGCAGAACCATCATCCACCACGTAAAACTGCAGTTGTCCGGTATAATCTTGATTTGCGATAGACGAGAGGCATGCTGCGAGGACACCCGGATCTTCATTGAAGCAGGGTACAATCACATCGACGCTAGGTAGTCCATCTAAAGCGACGTTCGTGGGTGGGACAACGAGAGATCTCGCAGGGGGCGCATACAATGCCTGCATCCCTTTATAGACGCCCGCAAGAAGCGCATACGATGAAATGGTCACTGTGCCGGCTGTGCCAAGTAGGTCCATGCGATACCGTCCGTTAGTTGTGCTGGGAGAGCAATCGGAGAGCAAAGCCACGGTCATGCAGTCCGGTAATGATATGAGAAAGTGCCATCAGCGTTTGGTCGCGGAGGCTCGAAAGCTTCTGTTGCGCGAGCTCGTTGGGGGGGCACCCATCGTGCAACAGCACGATGTCGCCGGGCTGAGCTGAAGCCAGCACCGCATCAGCGATTACGTTAACACCAGGACGGGACCAGTCTCTCGGATCTACGGACCAATGTACGGCTTTTAGTCCCGCGCGCGCCGAGATGCTTAGTACGTCCTCAGTCCAGAGCCCATATGGAGCTCGCATATATTTGGGTCCGGCCTGGGGACAGGCAGCCTTGATCGCTCTGCTTGTTTCTATGATTTGATGTTCAACTTCCTCCGGTCCACATGTCGTTAGATCCGGATGCGTCATCGTATGGTTACCAACCTCGTGCCCTTCGGCAAACATACGCCGGATAAGTTCTGGATGGTCCGCAGCATAGGCGCCGATGACGAAGAAGGTCGCGGGTACGCGTCGTTCCGCTAGAACATCGAGGATCTCAGGCGTGCATATTGGGTTCGGCCCATCGTCAAACGTCAGATAGACGCTACGGTCGCGACCGTGGCCCAACACGTTGCAAATGCAATCCTGTTGTCTCATAGCTCTGGGCCATTACGATCGATCAGAGTGCCGGAGGGCCATTCGTCCATCGAGCACGCTATCGGAAAAACGACGACGAGCGGGTCTTCAAGTCGCGTGGTCTCCAGATCGGGATAGACCTCTGCTTGAGTAGAGCGAACGAGGACCCCGGGGAGGACGGTCGCGATGCCGCCGCGGCACAGTCTTTCCACGTGTCTGTGCAGCGCGTATCGAACCGTGCCGAATCCAAAGGGCACTCCGAGCCGCTTCAACTCCGGATACATGGTAAACATCGAATGAGAAAGCCCAAGGCCTTCGAGGTCGGCACGGACGCCCCACAACCCCAGCTCCCCCACTAGGAGATCAACGGCCCCGACTTTGATGAATCGTCGCAACAGGCCCATGTGTGCTGCAATGCCACGCGAGTCGTAGCCAATCACCCGCATTTCGGGCCGCGCTCCGGCCCAGCTGCGCCCACCTTCGAAGGGCTGCGCGTTGAACGCGCCCGTCGGGCCGTAAGTATCACGAAAGAATGCAGAAAGTGCTGAGTGATCTTCGACTTGCAGTTCACTTTCCCAGCAAAGTTTCCATCGCACGTCAGGGGGCATTGTATCTCTCTACGTCGCCTAGTGTTGTGGGAGCCCGATGCATAAAGCTTGCAGCATCAGAAAAGCCATTTGTTAAATTCATGCAGCAATCACCGCACGCCGTGAAATCGATTGTTTGGATGAAACGCATCCATCCCTTGGATCGAGGGTACCTGCGAGCGCGTTTGACGGGGGATGGATGCCCGCGGTGTTGTCACATTTACTCCGTGGTCGAAACCAGGCGGGTAGATGGGCTGGCATGAGCAGGTTCGTCAGCTAGAAACGCCATCACTTCCCACGCGAGATAGACATCGGCTGGGTACGGCTCTCCTTCGGGCCCCAATAAGCCGCCGGCGCGTCGAAGAGTTGCTACACAAGCGTGCATCGCCGTCTGCTATGAGACCTTCTGCCGGTGGGCGCTAACGTTTGTTCCTCCTTAAGTCCCACTGCTCTGCCGTTGGTACCCACCTTCAGCGCCTCAGCAGCATGGCGCGGCGGAGGTTGGGCGTGGGAGTTTCGACACGAGGCAGGCAAATCATCGTAACCGCGCCAGCGCCCCCGGTTTCAGCTAACGTGGTGTCGTGGCTGGCGCCCACCACCAGCGTCAAACGTGCCAAGTTAGGCATGTTGAAGAACAGGACAGGAGCCACTCATGATGTTGGAGATCGCCACGAGGGGTTCTGGTACTAGAAAGAATGTCTCGCAGTTGCGCGGGGCCGACAGGAGCGGGAAGATCGTCTGACGCAAATCGCTGCGTCGTAGCCAGGCTCCGAGGTTCTTTGGAACCATATCCCGTTGCCGGATCGGATTGGAGGCTTGCGCGACCGCTCACCAATGGGTGCGCACGCTGATAGCCTCCGGTCACGATGTTCGCCCCATCCTTCCTGCTTACGTCAAACCCTATCAGAAGAGGTGATCGATGACACGCTGTCACTCGTGTCTCACCGAATTCGCGGTTCCCGGGTGTTCGTTGAACGAAAGCCGGCCGCCTCGTCTCCGATGGTGATGACAAGTCGCCTCCAGTTGGCGCAGAGCCTCGTCAATCTTCTTCAGAATGCACTCAGCGCCTTGGAGGCACAGCCGGAGCCTCTGGTCGAAATCGCGCTCGCCGAGATGGGAGAAGTAGTCGCTATGTCCGATCGGGATGTCGGTCCCAGCCTCGCCCTCAACATCTGCCGGAACCTAGGCATACCGTTTGCTATCGACAAAGAAAACGGCCTCGGTGTTCGCCTGGTCATTTCGAAAGGGATCACACGGGGACTCGGTGGCTCATTGCGTCGCGATGCAAACCATGAGAAAGGGGCTTCGTTCACGGTCGAGCTGAGGCGTGCGGGATGAGTGCTGAAAAAAGACCGGTCATATTTGTGGATGATAACGAGGACCTGCTACGGGCAACCAGGCAGATGCTGGAGCTTGCCAACTTCGTACCGATCCTTTTCCGCTCAGCCGAGTCAGCGCTCGCCACAATAGATAAGAACTTCGAAGGGCCTATAGTGAGCGACATTCGCATGCCTGGAATCGACGGGCTCCAGCTCTTCGAACGGGTGAAGAGGATCGATCCGAGTATTCCGGTCGTCCTCATCACCGGACATGGCGACGTTGGATTGGCTGTCGCCGCGATCAAGGATGGCGCATACGATTTCATTGCGAAGCCATATGCGGCGGAGCGACTATTAGAGACACTGCACCGTGCTTCGGAGAAGCGGCACTTGGTTCTGGAAACCAGACGGCTACAGGACGCGGTCGTCCTATCCGCTGGTGATATGCCGCTCATCGGGAATGGGCCGGCCATGAAGCGGCTGCGCGAGACGCTCAGCCAAATTGCCGATACTAATGTAGACGTCCTCGTGGAAGGAGAAACAGGGACCGGCAAAGAGGTAGTCGCCGAGTTGCTGCACCAATGGAGCAAGCGGCGTACGAAGCCCTTTGTCGCACTAAATTGCGGCGCGCTACCAGAAAGTGTCTTCGAAAGCGAGCTTTTTGGACACGAGGCAGGCGCTTTCACAGGAGCGCGGAAGCGCCGGATTGGCAGAATGGAGCATTCAGACGGTGGGACGCTTTTCCTCGATGAAATTGAGTCTATGCCGCCCGCGCTTCAAGTGAAGTTGCTCAGAGTACTCGAAACCCGGCAGATTGCGCCGCTCGGCACCAATGAAACCCGAAGGATCAACCTTCGTGTTGTCGCTGCGACGAAGATCGATCTCGGCAATCCATTGATCCGCAAAGATTTCAGGGAGGACCTCTACTACCGCTTGAACGTCGTGACGTTACACATTCCACCACTTCGCGAACGTCCGGAAGATGTTCTGGCACTTTTCGGCCATTTCCTCGAGCGCGCGTCCAAACGTTTCGGTCGTCCAGTGCCGGAGATGACCGCGACCGTGCGTGACCATCTCATGGGCCACAATTGGCCGGGCAATGTTCGCGAACTCGTTCATTTCGCTGACCGCGTCGTCCTAGGGCTCGAGCCGACACAGAAAACCTCGGTTGTATCAGGTCAAAGAAGTGGGACTGCACCAACCCTAAGTCTTGCTGAAAGGGTGCGCCGCTACGAGGCAACCGTAATTCGTGAAGCCTTACAGGAACATCGCGGCGATATGCAACAAGTAATGGAAAGACTTCGAATTCCGCGTAAAACTTTCTACGATAAATTGAAACGTCACGGAATAGACTCGGCCTCTTATCGTGAGAATCGGGAGTATTAAAAACTTCCCCGAACCCGCACTGTGCGGAAACACTGACATAATGAGTTGGCGCCAGCGCGTCGGATTAGTTAAGCCGCTTGCACCGATCCCTACGCTATGTTCCCTCCGCCTTTAACTATTGTCCTTGAAACATGCCTGCTCGTCCGACGCGCCAGCGGCAATATGGCATTTCCGGCCAGGTACTTTGTTCTCGTTTCGGGGCTGCAGCTCGCTGCGGTTGTAACATAGTTCCGTTTGCATGATCACCGACAAGTAGTTTCGACGATGCTGGATCCGCTAGTGGAGCAGTACCATCCGAAAGGTGAGACACGGCTGCAGGACCTGCGGCGGACCATTGGGGCCATTCCCTGGTAGCCTGGGAGGAGTGCCAAGTGGCGGGCCGCCCAGCTGAACTGGGCTCAGGGTAGCGGGCAGCTCAGACGGCCACACATTGGGCGCAGCTGGGGGTCTGGGAGCGTGTGCCCATCAGATGGAGGAGCGCGGCATCCAGCTCGGAATGACGTTCCTCGACGGCACCAGCGTGCCCGCATCAGAAGATCGCCAGCGCGCCGAAAACCGGGCTCAAGCTTGATGAGACCGTCGTAAAGCACTTGGCCGCCTGATCCTAAGTGGTGCATCCGGTAAGTCATGCCGCCCTCGGCAGGAGGGCGATTCCGGGTGAGCGGCGGGGCCGATGGCGGCGGCGCTGACCCCAGACAAAGGGATGGCGGTGCGCGTTCCAGTAGATCGTAGAGTAGTGGATCGCATCGCTGATTTCGTCCCATGTCTCGAACCGCCGGCCTGCCAATGCAAGCGAGCGCAGGATCTTCCACCACGGCTCGATCAGGTTGAGGTAGGCTGCATACTTGGGTTGGAACACCATCTCCCAGCGTGGATGGGCCAGCAGGAACAGCAGCACGTCGGTCGTGCGGTGGGAGCCGAGGTTGTCCATGATCGCGTACACCCGCTCGGTCGTGCTCGGGATCCAGGTCTCAACGTGCTCCAGGAAGTCGACCCAGTGGGCACCGCCGCGACCAGGATAGGGATGCGTGAAGGCTTCACCGGTTGCCGGACAAAACGCCCCGAAGACATAGCCCTTGGCGCGCCGGCCGTAGTCGATCTCCTGTCGGGCTCGCTCGGCCGGTCGCGTGTTTGTCTGCACCAGCGCACGACCCGCGTAGCTCTTGGCGCTCACCGGTCCCATCTCGTCCAGGCAGATCACACAACTGCCCGCAGGTGGCTTGGTATAGAGCGTTTCGATCGCCCCCTTTTTTCGGCGAAGGCCGGATCGACCCGCTCGCCGAACCAGGTCTCGTGCTTGTGCCAGCGCAAGCCCTCGTGAAGCAGGATCTCGTCGATCCGACTGCGCTGCATCGCAATTCCTTTGTGCTCATGCAGGTAAGCGGCCAACCGATCCAAGGTCCAGGCGGCAAACGGCAGCCCGAGGGTCTCTGGCTTCGTGAGCGCCGTGGCGTTGACGGTGGCCATCTGCTCGGGTGTGTAGGTGGGTCGGCGGCCTGAGCGGTATCGGTCCTTGAGCGCGTCCAGTCCTTCCGCATTGAAGCGGCGGATGGGCTTGCGCACGGTCTCACTATCAAGGCCCACGCGAGCTGCAATCGCCGAGGCGCTCTCGCCATGACTGGCACGCCAGATGATCTGAGCGCGTTGCACACTCTGGGCCGAAGCGGTGTGTGAGTGGGCCAGGCGCTTGACGGTCGCGAACTCGTCAGCGGTTAAGTCCCGTAAGCAGACTGGTGCCATGGATCGCCTCCGCTATGGGATCAGCGGGAGACGCCATTATACCCCTCTACCTGCCGGATGCACCACTAAGTGTCGAAGGGCTCGTTGGAGGCGCGGCACCAAGGCTCGCATGGTCGCCGAGTTCTCGGATACGCCATTGCCTTCCGGATCCTGCCCGGTCAGGCGAAAGAGTTGCCACAGGCAGCCGCTTTGCCAGACAGAGCCTACCATCTGTCCCAACGTAGGTCGTCGAAGACCGCGGCTGCACCAGCCATGCCCATCGTGCCTATGTCTGGAGCAGGGGGGCGTCCGGCGATTCCACCGCAGCACCGTGAGGCGCCGCTCGCCTGTCCAGACGGAATCCAAAGGGCGGGTCTCGAAGCGTCAGCACGGACCTCCTCCGCGTCCGTCTGTATTGGCTTCATGGATGAGTGCTATCCAAACAATGAATTTTACCAATGCCACTGCCATGTCTAGAAAAGGTTGAATTGTAGTGGAGGCGAGTGCTGCAGGATCCGACGCCACCAACTCGACCGGCGCTGTGGTTAATCGATGACCCATCGGGTGCCCACGCTCAGTCCAACTCGCCTCCTTGAACTCCGAAAACCGGGCGACCGCAAAATGCCTGTTTCGCATCGCATTAAGAACCGGTTCGTCGTCTCTCGGAGACGCACCGGATTTGGTGACTGCATATGGTCGCTCGCGGCCGCATGGCAGTACGCTCAGCGCACGGGGCGAACGCTCGTTGTTGACTGGCGCGGGTCGTGCTATCTTGATCGACCCTTTGCGAACGCATTTCCGGTGTTCTTCGAGCCGATCAAAGACATCGCTGGCGTACCGGTTATTTGCGACGATCAGGTCAACCAGTTCTCATTCCCGGGGCCGTTCTTCCCGGACTGGTGGAATAAGTCATCCATCGATTGTCTTTACCGCCCCGATGCGCAGATTTTCCAAGAACGCGATGAACTCGGCGATCTTTTTCAGACCCAAGACGATGTTGCCGCCAACACAGTTATCTGTGACGCCTGTTTGATGTGGCGTTGCGACGAGGAAGCCGAGCGGCAGGTTTTTCGGAGCATCAAACCTCGATCCGAAATCCAGAGTCGCATCACGGCCGTCCATCAGGAAAGCTTTGTAGGGTATAGCGTCATTGGCGTTCATGTTCGTCATGGCAACGGCGAAGACATTATGGGCCATGCACCCTATTGGGCCGACCCGGAGCTGGCAGTGCGCCAAGTGTGCGAAGCCATTAACAAGGCCACAGCATTACTTCACCCAAAACCCATCCGGATATTCTTGTCTACGGACAGCGCGCAGGTAGTGACTCACTTGTCTAGCGTCTTTCCCGACCTCATCACCGTCCCCAAGAATTTTCGACCTCATCAGGCTGGCCCGCTACACAGCCCGGAGCTTGGCGTTGACGGCGGCATTTCCGCTCTCGTTGAGATGTATCTTCTCGGGCACTGTGACACTGTCATTCGCTTTCCGCCGACAAGCGCTTTTACACGCTATGCACGCCTTTCTGTCCCGCGAGTGATTGAGTTCGACGTGCAAGATCCGAGCCGTTTGATCCTGATCGAGGGAGAGACGAGATGCCTCTAGCACTCACAAGGCGCTCTGCCTCCCCCATACTCCACATGCCGCAAGCATCGAGAAGTTCTCAGTTAGTGTATGCGGGCTCAGGGATGCTGGACAAGTGGCTGCCCCACCCTCAGGTATTCAGGCGCAACGAGCTCGGCAGCCCTTCTATGGGAAGCACCCGGCGCCACGCATCTGCCCTGCCCGAAGCGGGATTGTCGTTTCTAGCGCACGCGGCCGGAACGACTTGGTGCTTTCAGGATGCCATCAAACGTTTCAAAAGTGACAATTAGGAAACTCGGTATGACGTCAGACCCAAGCACGGCAGTAAGCCTGGAGGCTCCGTACCCGCTAGTCGGAAAGCGAGTATGGGTCGCAGGACATACAGGTATGGTCGGAAGCGCTGTAACCCGAGCGCTCACCACCGAGGGCTGCGAGATCGTCGTGGCCGACAGGCGGAAGCTGGATCTGACGCGGCAAGAGGAGGTCCGGCATTTCCTGTCACAATCAAAGCCACATGCGGTTATTATGGCGGCGGCGAAGGTGGGCGGCATCCTAGCGAACGACACTGCGCCTGCCGACTTCATCTATCAGAACCTGATGATTGAGGCCAACGTGATCGAAGCCTCATTTAGATATGGCGTTGAGAAGCTCCTCTTCCTCGGATCGAGTTGCATCTACCCGAAGTTCGCTTCGCAGCCCATTAAAGAAGAGGCGCTACTGAGTGGTCCACTTGAGCCAACCAACCAATGGTATGCAACTGCAAAAATTGCAGGCATTAAGCTGTGTCAGGCCTTCCGCATGCAGTATGGCGTTGACTTTATCTCAGCCATGCCGACGAACCTCTATGGTCCTCGTGATAACTATGACCTTATGGCCAGCCATGTCGTGCCCGCGCTGATACGCAAAGCACACGACGCAAAGACTAGAAACCTCGATCGCATGACTATATGGGGCAGTGGAACGCCTCGCCGGGAATTCCTGTACAGTGAAGACTGTGCCGATGCAGTGGTCTTCCTACTTAAGCATTACTCCGAAGCCGAGCACATAAATATCGGATTCGGCAGCGACATGACCATTATTGAACTCGCCCGTCTCATCTGCAACGTTGTTGGCTTCAAAGGTGACATAGGTCTCGATAGATCCAAACCAGATGGGACGCCACGAAAGCTCTTGTCCAGCGAGAAATTATTATCCATGGGGTGGCGCCCAAAAACATCCTTCGAGGTTGGTCTGGCTAGATCCTACGAGTGGTTTATCAGCAATGTGCTCGATAAAGAGGGCCACTAATCGGGTCGGAGTCAGCTCTTTCCGAGACTGCCACGGCGCGCCCTTCGAACTCGCGACGACATGCCATGACCCGTAAGGATGAACGGTTACCGGGTGGGCTCCTCGAGTCCACTACTGAAATAGAAACTGCTGCGAAGTGTCGTTCCGCGAGAGCACTCCGATGTTGGGCGCTATGACCCAGCGGTTGGCATTCACACCTTGTCGGCCGTGTCAAATCGACTTCGGGAAACCACCACCACGCCTGAGAAGCACATACAGGTGGCCTCACATGGGATTGCGCCTCGACGCCCTTTGTGTCGCCGGTGCCAGATCGAGCAAGCCTTTGCAGTTGAGCGTAGGCTCTCAAAGGAGCAGAGTCCAGGACCGCGCGCGTGACCATGAACGCAAATCCGTTCTCCGGAATTGTCCAAGACCACCGCACCAAGCCCCCTGAAGGCCGAATTTATCAAACAGAGGCAAACGTTATGGCGCACAAGACCGCTCTCATCACTGGAGCTACAGGGCAGGATGGCGCTTACCTATCGGAATTGTTGCTCACGAAGGACTATATTGTCCACGGGACCAAGCGGCGTTCGTCGTCCTTCAACACAGAGAGGATCGACCACCTCTATGAGGATCCGCACCTGCGGGGAGGGCGGTTCTTCCTCCACTACGGGGACATGACAGACTCTACGAACCTTATCCGAATTATTCAGGACGTTCAGCCGGACGAGATTTACAACCTGGCAGCGCAGAGTCATGTTCAAGTCTCGTTCGAGACGCCCGAGTACACCGCCAATGCGGATGGGGTCGGTGCTCTGCGGGTGCTCGAGGCAATCCGAATTCTTAAACTTCAGGACAAGACACGCTTCTATCAAGCTTCAACGTCGGAGCTCTACGGCAAGGTTCAAGCAGTGCCGCAATCGGAGACTACGCCCTTCTATCCGCGTTCACCCTATGGCGCAGCAAAGCTTTACAGTTACTGGATTACCGTAAACTACCGTGAAGCCTACGGCATGCATGCGTCGAACGGGATCCTCTTCAACCATGAAAGTCCGATTCGGGGTGAGACTTTCGTCACGCGCAAAATTACACGGGCGGTAGCCGCAATCAAATACGGATCCCAGAAGACGCTTTATCTTGGAAATCTTGATGCGAAGCGCGATTGGGGTCACGCCCGTGACTATGTCGAGGGTATGTGGCAGATCGTGCAGTATCCGGAACCAGGTGACTACGTGCTTGCTACCGGTGAAACGCACTCGGTACGCGAGTTCGTCGAGAAGGCGTTTGCCTGCGTTGGAACGACTATTGAGTGGCGGGGCACCGGAGTAGCCGAAAAAGGTATCGATTGCGGATCAGGTGAAGTCTTGGTTGCGATCGACCCGCGCTACTTTAGGCCGACGGAGGTCGATCTTCTGATCGGCGACCCATCGAAGGCAAAGCACGTTCTTGGATGGCAGCACCGTACCCGGTTCGAGGACCTTGTACAGGAGATGGTCGACCAGGATCTTCAGAGGGTTTTCAGAGAGCACAACCGAAAGAGCCGGCATGATTAAGCTTGCCTTTGGCGAGGCAACCGGCGTACCAGAGTATATGCATCCGGCATTGCCGGAAGACCACCGGTAATTTGGACGTTTTGCACCTGTGCCGGGGCACGAACAAACCCGCCTCGCACCGGACTTGCCGCCTCGCGCCCGCAAAAGAAGCCGCGAAAGCCAGTCAGGCTTTGTCGTGCCAGTTGCCGGTCCCAACGCCGGTCGAGCGCACCGGCCTTTGATAGCTGCTATCGCTGTGGGTAAATGATTGCAGGATGACAGCTCGAAAGCATCCAAGCAAAGATAGAGAACGCCGCCGGCATTTGGGGAACATTGCCTAAGGGGGTTTAAGAGGAAGAAGCTGAGTGACTACGTCCAATCCTTACATCATTCCCGTTATAATGTGTGGTGGGTCCGGTACACGCTTATGGCCAGCGTCGCGCGAAAGCATGCCCAAGCAGTTCATCAAGGTTTTGGGCGATCTGTCGACATTCCAGACCACCGTCCGACGCGTAACCGCTTCAAAAGTGTTTCTGCGCCCGATTGTCCTGGCGAGCAATGATGTACGATTCATCGTAGCCGAGCAGTTGGTAGAGATCGGTTGCGACGCTGACATAGTGCTCGAGCCCATCAGGCGGGAGTCAGCCGCTGCAGTCGCCATCGCAGCCTGCCACGCGGCGGAGCGACATACCGAAGCCGTTGTTATGACTTTGCCAGCAGATCACGTGATCGGTAATGACCCTGCCTTTTTTGAGGCAAGCCACGCCGCCGCAACGGTCGCCCGAAACGGCGAGATTATGGCTCTTGGCGTTCGTCCGAGGCACCCCGCGACTGGCTATGGCTATATTAAACCGGGGGACTATATCTCAGGCACCGATGCACTTCGTGTCCAGAGTTTCGCCGAGAAGCCAGATGCGACGACTGCGGCACAGTACATCGCAGACGGCTACCTCTGGAACGCCGGCTATCTCACATTTCGACCGGATGTAATGCTGGCGGAGCTTGAGATGCTTGCGCCTGCCGTCCTAGATGCCGCGCGCAAGGCGCTCGCGCTCGCGTCAACTGATCTCGATTTTGTGCGGCTCGACGCGTCAGCACTTAGGCAGGCTCCCCGGATATCGATCGATTGCGCTGTCATGGAACGTACTGCGAAAGCCGGTGTTCTTCCCGTGGAGTTTCCCTGGTCGGATGTGGGGACTTGGGGCACGATGTGGGAGGCCGCTCAAAAGGATAGTAGCGGGAACGTGCTGCGCGGCGACGTCGAATTAATCAGTGCGAGGAACAACTTTGTGTTTAGCGAAGATGTTCTAACCACCGTTATTGGCGTCGACAACGTTGTGGTTATCACGCAGCAGGATGCAGTGCTGGTCACCTCACGGGAGCAATCTGATCGGGTCAAGGACTTGGTTGCTTTGCTGCGGGCCAAGAAGCGGCCAGAGGCGGACGAGCATATTCGCGTGTATCGCCCGTGGGGATGGTATCAGCGGATCGATATAGGAGCGCGGTTCCAGGTCAAACGAATATCCGTGAAACCGGGCGGGAGACTGTCACTACAGAAGCATTATCACCGAGCCGAGCATTGGATTGTCGTAAAAGGCACCGCTGAGGTGACTGTCGGTGAGAGCGTAATCGTCCTGCACGAGAACGAGTCGGTTCAGGTTCCAATCGGGTCAGTGCACCGGCTCGTCAACCCAGGCAAAATTGGGCTTGAGATTATTGAGGTACAAGTTGGCAGCTACACAGGCGAGGATGACATCGTGCGGATTGACGACATGTATGGCCGCTAGAAACTAAAGCGACGCCGCGCTGCTCAATCAAGCGGACACCGACACCGCAATCTGATCAGCCTGTCCAGAAAAAGATGCTGCATGCGAGCTTCCCACTGCCTGTAGAGTTGCGCGCCAATCCTGGCGCTGAGTTCAGTATTCGTCAAACCCGAGAGTGCTCTCCAGATGATAGTGTTCCTTCACGGAAGATCGTGCCGATCCGAGAGGCACCCAACGATGTGGAGGATCCCGGTCAGGTAATTGAGCGTCTTTTTCGCAGAGTTGAGGTCTCGCCCATGTCTTTCACCAGCGTGTCGAACAGATTGGTTTCACGAGCCATCACCGCTAGGTGCAACGAGCCATTCGGGACCGCGCGGCTGAGCATCGTCACCGGGAAGATGCTCTAGTTCTCAGTTCCATAGACGCTCAGTAGGCTTACCAGCCGCTCTGCGGTTCTCCAGAAGCTGGACAGTCGAGCCTTTGAGGCTCAGGCTGGGTCCGCTCAACCATGTGCCCGGGCCAAACATCGAGGCAAATCCCAACTGGTTCGACGTCCTGTGTCGGCGCGCTTTGGCCGACATGACCGCTGGAGCCAACAGGCTTTCCTCCACGATCGGGACCTTCGCGCTCGCAGACCAGTGTCGGCGGTGCCGTGTGTCAATGATTTCAAGCCGGGTGATTTGATGACGGTTAGCAAGGCCATTCATACTGACTGTCAGCGCTTGAGAGAGCATTGACGCGTGGTTGCTCTCAGCCGATGCCTACGAACAGCCGGGATGCAGTATTCGAGCTCCTCGATCTCGGGGCTCACGTCACCTTTTGCAGTGTACCCGTCCCCTGATGCCTGCTTTGACCTTCACCTTAATCTCGTCGGCAATGATGGGCTTGGCATCCCCAGCAAAAGGAAAGGCTCAGAAAGCGCGTCAATGAGCGACGGTCCTGGATAACCAGTTCGGCTCGGACATCGGAGCGAATGCCTGCGCCACCAAGATCTTGGACGGCAAAACCGGCGGGGAGGGAGGTGCGCAGGCCTATAATCGCCGGGTCCGCACTGGCTTCCACCGAAGCAGAGTGAGACGGTGACAAACGCGTTACAAGCGCCCCGCTCGCGCGCGTTGCCGACCGGAGGGATGGTCTCAACTCACCAACCTTAAGGTGCCGACTCTAGAACTCACTCGCTCGGCAAGTGACGTTCTAACGGCTCAATGAGTCTTCTTAACATCGCCAAAATGATCCATATCACTAAGATAACCAAGGCTATAGTGGGATGCGCATAATCGGGAAATTGCGCAAAGAAACCTGAAAGATCATTATTCGGCCCATCGGAGATCGGCTGTTCGTATGTGTGAAGCATCTGATTTGTGAGCATCCAGCCAAAGCAGGCAAGGGCAAACGATGTTAGGCTTGACGCTCTGAAGGACGCTATCAGTAGAGGTACATAGAGGGGCAAAAAACTATAAAATATCCTCGTGACATCCGACCCCCCAACTATTGCCAACGAGGCGCAGTATACAGATGCAGCTGCCGAAAATATGACAGCGCCGTTCCATTGAACGTGCTTAACTGCCTCCTTGTTTAACACAATATATAGCGGTCCCAGGGTGAGCGATATAGCAGCTAACGACCCTAAGACATGAGCGGGCTCAGATAGAAAACGATAAAGCCAGAAAAGCCCTGTAAAGAGTTGCGACTGATATTCGCAATCAAATTCCGACAGTATTAGTCCTTTTGTCACATACCCAGCGAGAATAATGAACAGAGATATCACCAACGCGGCTCTCTTCCTCTCCGCGTTTTTAATATAAAATGACAAGAATAGCGGCAAAAGATAGAAGCTAGCTTCTCTGAAAGGAATTCCTGACATGCATATAGCACTAGCAAGAAGGTACTCTCGGTTTATTATCAGTAATAGGCAAAATGACAGGATGAGAAGAAAAGGGGGATCCATGTAAACCGGATAGAAATTTGTAAATTTTACTGGTGCAAAATATAGGAACGACGACGCCGCCACCACAGCCGTGAGCCCTTTCAGGCTCCCACGCCAGAGTGAGTGTGTCGCGAGAAGCAAAGTAGCGGAAAATAACACGGAGACAACCAAATTGAATCCAAAAAAACCGACGTGACTATGGAAAACCTTCGCAAGTATCCAGGGCGTCCCGACGCGACCACAATAAGGAAAGGCTATGGGCAACTCCAAGCCACCTTCAGCAGCCAAGTGCCGAAGAATTCTGTCGTAGTATACCCCATCGAAACCCAAGCCATTCGCCACTCGGATCGGATCCTGGTCGGTTAATATCCATATCACACCGGATATACCAGCAATGATGAAAGATCCCGCAACAACGTATTCTAGTTGCTTTTTTGTAGGGACGAGGCGGATCATATCCTTATCCTCTTGAAAACCGCCTCTGGGATGAGCCTTATGATCAGCATGATCAGCCGCCAGACTGGACGAACGTAGATAACATTTTTCTTTCGCTCGACGGCGACCACTATCCTTTCAGCGACCTCACTCGGTTGTGCGGTGAGCCTTGCCGGCAGATGGATGCTTTCAGTCGCCTCCGTCGCAACATAACCCGGGAGCACCGTCACAACGTGTACGCCGCGTTTCGCCAAACGATTGCGAAGGCCGGATAGGAAGGCCGTGAAGCCCGCCTTCGCGGAGCCGTAGACGTAGTTCGTCGCGCGTCCGCGCTCTCCCGCAACCGAACTGAGGCCAACCAGAGTGCCTGATCCCCGTTCTTCGAATCGGTTGGCCAGCAATGACAGGATATTGGCAGGTCCTTCGAAGTTGCTACGCATGATGCAACTGGCGAGCAGATAATCGCGCTCGCTGCCTTCCTGGCTTCCCATCATGCCGACGATGCTTACGGCGATCGCGGGCAGTTCGGGCAACATGGCTAGAAACTCCGCGTGAGTTTCTGGCAGCAGTGCGTCGAACTCGTGTAGGGTTACAGGGACACCATATCGGATCTGCAAATTGGCCTTTTCGGCGTCGAGCTTTTTCGACTGCCGCGCGGCTAATTGGATCGGATGGCCGTGCGCTGCAAACTTGTGCGCCACGGCTATGCCTATGTCCGAACGTGCACCCAAGATAAGAATGGACGGCTTTGTCACAGCACAAGTCTTTCCGCTTGCGCCGATTGGAACGAGTTCTTCCAGCCGCTATCCGCCCGCATTCGGACGAAGCTTTCAACTCGGCCATCGGAGGCACGTAACGTTTCAGCAGACATGCGGCTGTCTTTGGCTAGATAGAAGCGCCCGCCGTGATCGATTGTAATTTGCTCCAGGTTCGCCAACAAGCCCGAGGTCTTGGTCGTGATGGGGAAGTCAAGAGCAAGGGAGTAGCCTTCCATCGGGAACGAAAACCGGCTCTCCTGCGGGCCGAACCGCTTGAGAACGGCCAAGAAGGACCCAGCGCGTGCCTTGGACACTGTCTGGAGCAGGGCCCTGAGCCCCTCTTCGGAGCGGTTTAGGGGAAGAGCACACTGGAACTGAGCGAATCCCTTGCGGCCGTAGAGCCGATGCCAGGCGGCGATCGCGTCAAGGGGATAGAAGAAGCTATCCCAGTCAACGAGTTTCTCACCTCGATTCCAAGCGCCGGCCCAATAGTAGAGTGTATTGAAGGCACGGAGGCTAAATCGATTAAGAGCAAAGCATGGGAAGTTGAACGGAAGCGAAAGTTTGCGCTTATCCGGCGTAGTGAAAGGATGGAGCGATCGATGTGCTGGAAGGTCCGGGCTGTTCGCGTGCTCTCCCAGGAAAACAAGTGAGCGTCCAAGGTTGATCCCCGCCCCAAGGCAGTCAATCCACGCCACCGAATAAGTCGAACCATGAGCACGTTCCAGAGCGGTCATTGCTGATTCAAGGTTCGGCGCGGGTATTGTCGTCTGGCGGATCCATCCAGTTTCGATCGTGCGTAATCGGACGGCCGCTCGTATAATAATTCCGGTGAGTCCCATCCCGCCAAGAGTGTGCTCGAAGAGCTCTACGTGACCTTCGCGTGAGCAACGTTGGATTGTGCCATCGGCCCCCATTACATCGATCCAGTCGACGCACCTTCGAAAACTTCCGTGCTTGCGATGGTTCTTGCCATGGACATCGGCGGCGATCATACCGCCCAAGGTCACGAACTTCGTGCCGGGCGTGACCGTTGGGAACCAACCTCGGGGTAGGAAAGCCGCGATGATGTCGGACAGAACAACTCCAGCCTCCGCGATCAACTGCCCAGTTTTCGGATCAAAGGCCAACATCCTGTTCAAACGTCGCATATCAATCGTCGCGGATGAATTAATGGCGCTGTCACCATAAGCTCTACCACAGCCGCGCGCGATTACACTCGGCTTCGAAGCTACAAGCTGCTGGATCCCTGCAAGGTCACGGGGCACATAAACTTGGGCGTCCATGACTGGGAACCTTCCCCAGCCCGCGAGCTTCATGGAGCGATCCTCCCCTGCCGATCTGAAAACACAAAGCGTTTGTCTAGCTGAAATCTGACCATGTAGCCGATAGTCAGCCCAACGAAAGCACCCACATCACGCATCACCTCAGTTCCCCAGATCGTCCAGGAAGCCGCCTCAGCGCTCCACGAAATAATCGTGGTGAGGCCACCCACTGCCGTGTAGAGCGAGAACTTCCACCCATCGCTTTTGAGGCCGATTTCCCGGTCGTAAAAAATCCAAAGCTTATCGAGCAGGTATTTGGTCAGTAGCCCGGCGATGGTGCCCACGATCATGGCAAGCGCAAGAAGATCGCTCGCGTCCCCGAGTTGGAGGACCGAATTTTGTGTGGTGATATTGACAACCGTTGCGATGGCGGCAAATGCCGCATAGCGTAACGTTAGAGTTCGCCGATTCATACCAGCATTCCGGCCGCGACGAAGACCAGAATAATCGCTAGGCAGGCCTGACTGATCCGATCCTTTGCGGCGTAGATCACCGGATCATCATGCATGTACCCGCGGTGCGCCATCATGACCGTGCGAGTGATCCAATAGAGCAGGACTGCGCAAACGCCCCAGAGCATCTGAGGATGAGGGTAGAGCTCCGCTACGGCAGGCGAATTGACGTAGTATGTCATCACCAGAACAGATACGTATCCTGCCGCAACTGCGATCATGGAGATGATTTGCAAGTCGTTGACGTGATAACCTCGGCCATCGGCCTGTAGACATCCACGCCCGGCGCTATCAACCAACTCGCCTTGTCGCTTCACCGCAGCAAGCGAGAGGAAAAAGAACATGGAAAAGGCAATGAGCAAGACTGATATCGGAACTGATGTCGCGATTCCACCTGCGACGATGCGTATGGTATAGAGGCCCGCAAGAATACATATATCTATAACGATGTGCCGCTTGAAGTGCAGTGAATAGGCCGTGGTCGCAAGAAGATAGCTTGCCATTACAAGGAAAAAGCCCTGCCCTATAAACATGGCTATGAACCCGCCCGGAACGATCAGCCCTAGTGCTATCCACGTTCCGTGCGTGGCGGGGATGCTGCGCGAGGCGAACGGACGGTACCGCTTGCGCGGGTGCACCCGATCTGCGCGGATATCGAGAAGATCGTTCACGACGTAAACACCAGAAGCCACAAAGCTGAAGCAGACGAATGCCTCCATTGATGAGAGGAGTGTCGGCCAATCGAACTTATGTGCAGCCAGCCCTGGAAAGAACACTAGCACATTCTTTAGCCATTGATGCGGCCGGAGCGCAGCAAGATAATGCTTGAAGTACCTCAGATCAGTTGTTGAAGTTTCAGAAATCGTCTGCTGACTTTCGCAAGGATTAGCGACGATCCTGCTGCGGGCACAATGCTGGCCGTTGGGCGCTGCGGCTGCGTCGCCCGCCTCGGCGTTCCCGAGATCGTACGCCGAGCCCCCAAACTCTTGCGACTGAATTGCTCTCTCTACTGCCGCGGATTCAACTACATCGTGAATGCTGCGGGTATCAAGACCGATCGTCCCAATGTCGACTGTACGCGAGTGTATGTGGGCCTTGTCGTCTTCGCTGCCGCCGATCATGGCGAACCTCTTACTTTGAGCCAAATTGGGGTCAAGCTGGCCAGCAAAAACGCTCAGTTGAGCAAAATAGAAATTGGCCCGATCGGAATGGCGTTCTCGACGCGGTATCTGCCGGACTGATTGCGATGAGACCAACTAGATCGAGAGGCAACCTCACTACGATAGATGCCTCCATCTATGAAGGATCCAGTAGAGCCGGGAAAATCAATTGTTTGGATTGTAGGCATCAATTTGATGGATGGTGGGCTGCCCTGCTCGAAGGAATGTTTTAGGGCAAAAGTCCGAGGCGGAAGGAGGAAAATGATGAAGTCCGGGAACTACGCCACATGCTTGGTGACCGGCTCTTTGGATCTGATTGGTCTAGTGACCGCACTTGCAGAGCGGCAGATTTTACGCGGCGGCTCGAACTACGGGGTTGTTGTTTTTGGGCGGGCGGGTTGGCTTGTGCTGTTCTCCGGATGACTGCAATTGACGGCCCCAGCTCAGAGGGGGCGATTGTAGTTTCCACGCCTTCCGCAAGCCCTGGCGTCGGCTCGCTCATGCGAACAACTGCTCCACCGTCCAACTTTTGCGCAAAAGGACCATTTGCTTGGCCTTGCCCGAGCACGTTACGGTTTGCAAAACAGTACCCTCGGGTGTGAACCAACGCGGTTGTCAGAACCATGCCGGGCCCCCCTGAGCAGAGGCCGCTATTGACAGGCCGACGCGGCACTATACTGAACTGCACTCCAAACCTCTCACAAGATCTGCATACATGGATGTCAGATGTTGCAGCATCGTTCCAGAATGGATGGGATAATCTGCCATGCTCCATGCGGGCACTTGCGTAATGCAGCTTTCGCCTGTCATGATAGCGCAGGATGATTTTGCTCTAGGGCATCCGATTCTCGGTAGATTTCGCAACCAGCGACGAAATCTTAACTAGCTAGAATCGCTCACTTCATTTTCTATCAGGCTCAAAGAATTCCATGGCTAATTCCGCTGCACTCTCAAAGAACGGCAATGTGGGCGTGAGGTGTGTTCATACATGAGTCCTCCTTCTTGGCCCGGACTGTTCGATGAGACTGAATCATAGGGCGCTCAGATTTCGATATGGCTACACGAACGGAACCACATCATTTCCGGATGGATATCGAGGGACTGCGTGCCCTTGCCGTTTCGGGAGTGATCGCCTTTCACTTTGGCGTAGCTGGTCTGCCCGGCGGCTTTGTCGGTGTTGATATCTTTTTCGTTATATCGGGATATCTGGTCACCAGGCAGATCCAGCTCGAAATTGACGAGACCGGCTCGCTCGACCTTCTGCGCTTCTACGCGCGGCGAGCTCGCCGGCTTCTTCCCGCGTCGTGTGTCGCCATCCTTGCGACGCTATTCTTCGGCTACTTCGTTCTTTCTCCACCCGAGCAGCAGTTCTATTCTGAGGAGTCGTTTTACGCGTCCGCCTACATAATCAACCTGTGGCTTATCAGCTCGGCCGTTGATTATTTCGCCTCGGATGCAGCCAACAACCCGTTCATCCATTTCTGGTCGCTCTCGATTGAGGAGCAATTCTATCTCATTTGGCCGGCTCTGCTGCTGCTTTTCGCGCGGCTCCGTGCGGGTGCATACGGGCTTTTCCTCCCGATGACGCTGGTGGGTGTCGTCTCCTTCGCGTTCTGTTTGCATTTTACTGCCGTATCGGAGCCGTGGGCGTTTTACTTTTCACCGTTCCGTGCCTGGGAGTTCGCTTGTGGAGGTCTCGCCTCAATGGTCTCCGAAGAGGCGGCCAAGCGGTTTCGGCTCATATCGGTCTTCGGCTGGATCGGAATAGGTCTGATCATGACGTCCTACCTCGGCATGCCAGTGGATGTGCCCTTTCCAGGGTTGATTGCCCTTGTTCCAGTCGTCGGCACGGTGATCGTGCTTCTCAGCGGCACACGTCCGAGGCACGCGGGACCGCAATTGCTTCTTTCGCTGGCGCCGCTGCAACGGATCGGACGGGTATCGTATTCACTCTACCTATGGCATTGGCCCGTAATCGTCTTTGCGGGCATCTTGAAACCCGAGCTCACTATCCTCGAACGGGCTCTGTGCTTCGCGCTTACCTTGGGGCTCTCTGTCCTGAGCTACCGCTTCGTCGAAAACCCGCTGCGACGGAACTCGTGGTTGATGGCAAAAACCAGCCGCTCCCTCGGTTTTGCTGCGCTTGTGACCGCGTGTGGTACAATAGTCGCCTTTGGCGGCGCGCGACTGGCCAATCAAAAGATCGATCCCCAGCAGAATCTTGTCCGCCTAAGCGCTGAGCGCGATTCACTGGCCCGGCAGTTGGACGCGGGCTGTCTTCTCGACGCCTACCAAGTGCAGCCTAAGCCCTGCGAATTCGGTGCTGAAAACCCCGGTAAGACCATCGTTCTCATAGGGGATTCGCATGCTGATCACTGGTCGACGCCGCTGATCAGCATGGTGAACAGTAACCGGTGGCGGCTTGTCACTTATCTTAAATCATCCTGCCCTGCGGCAGACGTCACAATTTGGAGTTCTATGCTCGTGCGGGATTACGAGGAATGCGATCGGTGGCGGGAGTTCGCGATGCGCGAGATTGCCACACGAAAGGCGGACATGGTGATCATTTCGGAGTATTCCTCGGCTTACGTCAAAAATGACATCAACGTCACATCTGCTCACCAGATCGACGCAGCCACATGGGCTCAGGGGCTCCGTAAGACCGTGTCCGCCTTGGAAAGCGCTACCCCAAAGATCGCGGTGATTCGGGATGGGCCGGTGCACAGGACCCATCCCGACAAATGCGTCGCGCGCGCACTCTGGCAAAACAGGAGTCCCGAAATCTGTGACACACCGCGTAGCGAGGCTATGGAAGAGACGATTCCGGACAGCGAACGGAAGGCCATTGCGCATATCGGAAATGCCTCTTATGTCGACCTGACCGACCTGTTCTGCAACGAAACAAGGTGCCCCGCCATGATTGGCGGCATGCTGACCTTCCGCGACCGGCACCACATCGCGACTCCGTTTGCGGAGACGCTTGTCGCGCCGCTCCAGCGGGAACTCTTTGGGACCATGAATGCCAGGGCGCCAACAGACTGATGCAGAGAACCCGTAGCATGCGGCCAATAATAGCTGCCGTGGGCGCGAGCTGCCTTATTTGGGCTCATCCTCCAGCGCAAATAAGACCGTCGTCAATCACCGCAACATGGGCTTTGGCTCGACGGCCAGCATGTGAGGGCAGGGACTCCCCTGCATCATTCGGAAACGCCATGTTGGACGCCTCCTCGATCAATATCTGCCGCATCCAGATACTGGCCGGGTCGCCGTTATGAAGTGCGGGCCACTGAACAGCTTCCGTGAAGGCAGGAAGCGGCAACGGAAGATTGATGATCCGTAAGGGAATGGTTTTCTCGAAATACTTGACCAATCGTAAGGGCATAGTGGCAAGGCGGTTTGTGCCGCGCAGCACCTGCGGGATCAGGTTAAATCCCTGCACTACGACTTCGATGCGTCTTTTAATCCCATGTTCGAGCAAGTACCATTCTTCAACCGAAGGCCTCAACGAGCGTCCGAACCGAACTGCGACGTGTCCCATCGACATGTATTGCTCGAATGTAAGGTCCTGCGGTACCGATGTGTTGGTAGGACAACTGACGCAGACAAGCTCCTCATCGAACAGCTTCGCGCTCGGATGCGTGTTCTCCATGAACAGATCCGGGAGCAAGAGAAAATCAACCTCACCCCGCCGGAGAAGCTCGCTTGGGTCGCTGTCGAGTGGCAGAAGTTCGAAACTGACGGTGGGTGCTTCCTGCGCAAGACGCTCGACGACCCTATCAAGGAAGACAAGCGTCATGAAATCCGAAAGAAGGATCCTGAAACGACGGTTGGATTGACCTGGATTGAATGGCTCCCAAGAAATGATTGAGCTCCGAATTTGCAGGAGAACGTCTCGGACCGCTGGCGCGAGTCCCTCAGCCCGCGGTGTGGGGCGAAGCTCGCGACCGTTCATCGTGAATAGATCATCGCGAAAGTAGTCTCTTAGCCGGTTGACGGCTGCGCTCATGGCAGGCTGGCTCAGATTGATGCTTCGTGCCGCCACTGTGAGATTCCGTTCCGTCATTAGGGCGTCGAGCGCAACAAGAAGATTTAGATCAAGACCTTTGAATCGCATGGCTGAAACCATCCATATTGTGGATCTCTTCCAGTTAGTAATTTTCAAGAGCGACTTCGGCGCTCATGAAGAGGGCGTCCGCAGCATTCCGCTGGTGACCAGTGCTCCGAGCACGGCCGAAAGTAGTGACTTACCGACCACGGCTCACGTTCCAAAGGCATGGTGGATGCCCGCCCTAGCGCCGCCGGAATGCTCGCCTCCGACAGCGGTTCTGCGATCGTCGAGAAGATCATCACAGCGAGAACTGCAAGACGGCCGGACTCCCACGCGGCCACAGCCTCCTCCTTGAGACCGCACATAGCCGCAATTGCCACCAGCAATCTGTTGATCCCCGCAGTGACCGTGGTGGTGCGAGCACGTGCAGGGAGACCGATGACGATGTGCACGGGCAATACCCGGTCGACATAAAGCCATGCCGTCATGGTTCTCCGGCGGCGCCAGACCTTGCTCGCTTCAAGCGAGTTCCTGCTCGAGCACAGCAAGGCAGCGAGCTATCTTCTCCTTTGTGGATGGCGGCAAAGGGAGAATGGGACGAGGCGGCTCCGCCTGGCAGACGCCGAGCAGATCGGCCATCGTATAGACGGTCCGAAGACTGGAGAACTGCTTGAACAGATCCCAGACCGGGCCAAGTGTGGCATCCAGACGGCGTGCCTCTTCGACATCGCCGTTCTGAGTTGCCCTCACGATGCGCAGGCAGACGTCGGGAAGGATGCCAGCGAGAACGCTGTACCAAGTATCAGCTCCGCGGATCATTGCTTCGGCAGCATTCCAGTCGCCGCTATAGCCGATTGAGAACCCCCTGGGCGTCAAGGATCTCAGTTGTGCCAAGTGACTCGCGATCTTCTCAGGTTCTCCTGTCGGGTTCTTGATCGCCACGATGCCGTTCACGTGGGCCAGTCGCTCCACCAGAGCAGCGGTAAAACGGAAGTGGGTAGTCTCCGGGTTATCATAAACTACGATGGGAAGGCAGCTCTCGCGGGCCACGGTGGAGATATGCTCGAAGACTTCGTCCTCCGTGAGTGGCGCATACGAGACGGCGGCAAGGAGACCTGCGGCGGCGCCAGAGGCTTTCGCGTCCTGCGCCAGTCCGACCGCCTCGTCGGTCCGCAAGGCACCGACGCCTACCAGTACTGGTATGCTCCCGCCGGTTGCCTCAATGGTCGCGCTTAGAGCGCGCCGCCGCTCCTCACGGGATAGATACATGTAAGTTCCGGTGCTGCCGAGAAGGCCGATAGAGTCGACGCCTGCGGTGCAAAGCCGAACCACGAGCCTTTTGAGCGCCGCAGTGTCAACGTGGCCGGCACGGTCACTCGGCGTGATGGGAAATGCGGAAAGCCCGCTCAGGACTGTCACTCGATGCTCCATGTCCGGTTCCGAGTTTATGTAATCGCGATCGTCGGTGGCTATGTCACAAGGCTAGGAGGGCGTGGCGAAGGTCCCCGATCAGGTCATTCACGTCTTCAAGGCCGACCGAAAGTCGGATAAGTTCGTCTCCAACACCCGAGACCATGTGTGCGTCTTGCCGGATCCTTTGCCGCGCCCGTGTGATGCTCGCTGGATGATAGATAAGGCTGTCGGTGTCGCCGAGGCTCACGGCGCGCGTTATCAGTTTCAAGCGGTCCAGCATTGTTCTTGCGCCGTCAAAACCGGCATGAAGTCCAAAGGCCATCATGCCGGATCCTTGCGCCATTTGCCTGCGCGCAATGGCGTGATCGGGATGTGAATCAAGGAAGGGATAGCTCACCCAGGACACGGCGGGATGCGCTTCGAGCATTCCAGCGATTGCCAGAGCCGAGGCACTGTGCCGATCCATTCGAAGCGTGAGCGTTTTCAGTCCCCGCATGATCAGGAAAGCCGAATGCGGCGACAATGTCGCGCCGGTGATGTAGCGCAGGCCAGTCTCATGCAAGAGGTGGAGTGTTTCGGCATCACCAAGCAATGCGCCACCCAACGTATCGCCATGCCCATTGATATACTTTGTCAGGGAGTGTAGGACGATATCAGCACCATGCTTGATCGGCCGCTGGAGTGCGGGAGAAGCAAAGGTACTGTCCACCGCGACTTTCACTCCATGGGCGTGAGCGCATTCTGTGATCGCCGTGATGTCTAGAATGGCACTCACGGGGTTGACGGGTGTCTCGAAATAAACGAGCTTCGTCTTTGCTGTGATCGCCGCTTCGAGGTTCAACGGATTCGACAAATCGACTGGAACCACCTTGATTCCGAAGCGAGGCAAACCCTGCTCCACCATCGCAACAGTATTCGAGTAGAGGGTGTTGTGAACGACGAGCTCGTCGCCCTGCGACAGCAATGAGAGGATCAGAGTGCCGAAGGCAGCCATCCCTGTCGATACGACGAGGCCTGCTTCAGCCCCTTCCAGGTTTGCAAGCCTTTGCTCGAGGATCTCCGTGGTCGGATTATATTCACGAGCATACAGCCTGCCCCCGAGCGCTGCGGCAGCATCATTTGCCCCGACGCTCTCAAAGGCGTAGGTCGACGTCAGAAACACCGGCGGCTGGGCCGCTCTCTTAAAAGCCACTGGGTCGAACGCGTGGTGAATGGCGCGCGTGTCGAATCCGAGGTTTGCCGTGTGAGAGTGGTCAGAGTGTTCCTGACGCTTGTCGTGTTCGCTGCCGATCATCATAGCCTGATCGTATCCTCTTTGCTTTGACCCACATTGGCATCATACTGGCCGGCAAGACATATCCAGTTTGACTGAAAAAAAATGGTCCAGTCGGAAAAACAAGTGGCGACCGACCGGGCGCCTAAAATGGGTGCGCGCAGGATTTACGAGGCGCTCAAGGATCAGATCCTCAGTCGCGTCTACGAGGCGGGAAGCCAGCTTCCATCCTCGCGTAGCTTGGCAAACGAACTGCATGTTTCCCGAACCACGGTCACGGTTGCCTATGAACAACTTGCCGCGGAGGGGTTCGTGGAACTACGCCAAGGCGCACGCCCTCGAGTTATAACATTGCACATGGGACCGCACCTGCGTGACATGAAGGCTCCGCGGGAGACACGTGGGCCGCTTTCGGCTTACGGCGAGAGACTTCGCGCACTTTCACCATGGCTCGATTACCTGACTAATACCTTGACCGTCGATTTTCGGTACGGCGATCTTGCTCCGTCTGATTTTCCGGCGCTGGCGTGGAAGCGGGCTATCAATTCCGTGATTACTCGAAGACCGGTACGGCTTGCCTATGAGGATCCGCGGGGATCCCGGCGCCTGCGGCAAGCACTTCAGGGATATCTTTGGCGAGCAAGGACGTTGCAATGCAATCTGGAGCAAATCATCGTCGTCACTGGCTCCCAGCAGGGATTAGATCTCTGCGCTCGGATCGTTCTCGACGCGGGCCGCGCGTTCGTGATGGAGAACCCCGGCTACCGGATGGCCCGCCAGATCTTCTCTAGCACGGGGGCCACGGCAGTGGCGGTGGCCGTGGACGCAGACGGCTTGAAGACCGAGGATTTGGCACAAATTGACGCCCGGATGGCTTATGTAACACCATCTCATCAGTTTCCGTTGGGCGGTGTCATGCCGATTAGCCGCCGCCAGCAGCTTCTCGATTGGGCCCGGGATCATGACGCCTACGTGGTCGAGGACGACTACGACAGCGAATACCGGTATGATATCAGCCCGGTTCCTCCGCTCCAGAGCTTGGAGGACGGCCGCAACGTCATCTACCTTGGCACTGTTTCGAAGACACTGTCGCCGATGCTACGCATCGGCTACCTCGTGGTGCCACAGCAATTGCAGGAGGTGTTCGCAACCGCAAAGCAACTGGTCGACCGGCATACACCCATGACCGAGCAGGAAGCGCTGGCCTCCCTTATCGAAAGCGGCGCCTATGAGAGCCATGTTCGTCGCGTAAGAAGGCTTCACCGAGAGCGCCGCGAGACGTTATTGAGCGCCCTCGAGTATGCACTCGGCGAACGGATCACCATTGAGGGTGCCGATGCCGGCTTGCATGTCGTCGTCTGGTTAAATGAGCTGCCAGGATCACTCGAAACCGCCTTGATAGAGGCCGCGCGCCAGCACGGTGTCGGGCTCTACGGTATTTCACCGCTCTACGACTCGGCAACGGGGCCTACCGGGGCGCCACGGGAGCGGCTTGGACTGGTAATGGGCTACTCGGCCTTGACACCGAGGCAGATCGAGAGAGGTGTTCAACTTCTCGCCGCAGCTATCGACACTGTGAAGGGTACGCGTTGACACGCAACCTTCAGCCCGCCGAGTATCTCACTGGCTCGTCCTGTCGCACAGCCTCAAATGTTTCATTCAACTGGACTAAGAAGATGCCGGCAAACTGGCGCTTTTGACAAGGCCAATCTCATGGCAGATTTACCGCTGACTGGGGAGTGGTGACGACTGGGGGGTAGGACGTAGGATAGTCCAATGATAAGGGCAGCAGGTCGCCTGCGTAGAGGCTCACGTCGAAGGCAAGAGACACGGCGGGGGCCGATACATGACTTGGCAGGGCACTCTGCTCCACATTCATATAGCGTCGGCCGCTTCCTACGAAATGGAGGAACTAGCTGAGGCACAGCTCGTTGCCGGACGCGGCATCGTCAGGGACCGGTATTATCTTGGCACCGGGACCTATTCGCTCAAGCCCGACATTCGTGAGATCACGCTGATCGAGGCCGAGGTACTTGAGGCAATTGCCAAGGGAGAGCCAAAGATTCCCGGGTTTATAGGCGCGCTTGCGCCCGAAGATCACAGGCGCAATCTGCCGACCTGTCGGCGTTCCGCTCGGCCATTTGGCTGGCAAGCGCTTCCGGGGCGGGGAAACGGTTTCGCGGGCGGCACGGATGAATTTCCCGTGCAAGTACCTCGAGGAGCTTCTCAGCATGCCAGGCCTCTACGAGGGACTGCTAAACCGCTCCGGTGATCCGATTCTGCCAATGGATGAGTGAAGTGACATGGAATCTCCGCGCATCACAACGAAGCTGGTAGTCGCCGGAATCCATGAAGAACCTGGCGATGTCCGCGTGATCAAACTGAAGCATCCGCACAGGCCTTTTCTGCCGACCTTCGAACTGGGATCGCATGTCAATGTCCGTCATCCTACAGAAGGGTGCGTCAGTATTCGCTCTGCGGTGAGCTGGAGGATCTCAGCCGCTACAGGATAGCCGTAACGCTAGAAGCGCGCGGACGCGGCGGCTCGGCATGGATTCATGATTACGCGACCCCAGGCGACGAATTGCTCGTCCCCACCCCGCGCAATTATTTTCCGCTCAAGGACAGTGGGAGCCCGACCATATTGCTGGCGGCATCGGGATCACGCCGATCCTTGCAGTGGCCCGGCCCCTCTGCTGTCAGAGCAAGGCCGTTGAACTCGCTTATTTGCGCGGAGCCGAAGCCTTGCTCCACTACTGAAGACCTTAGAGGAGATCATCAGCCTCGGAAGTTTGAGACTCCACTTCGACGATCAAATCGAAACCCGACAAGACATCAAGGGCTAATTGTCAACAAGGCCCAGTGGGGAACATCTCTATTACTGCGGCCCCCCGGCTTTATGGCTGCAGTCGCACGAGCTTGGGAACACTGGCCGGATGGCTCGGTCCATTTCGAAGCCTTTCAACTGCCGGTCCGGGATGATACGCAATCTGAACCGTTCACGATGGTTCTTCGCAACGGGACAGCTGTCCCGGTCCCCGCGGATAAATCCGCGTTAGTGGCCTTCCGGGCCACCGGCGTTCTGTTGATGGCATCCTGTGAGAACGGCGTTTGTGGGACCTGCGAGTGCAGATATCTGGAAGGTGTGTCGATCCATCTTGATGCGGTACTTTTAAACGACGCCCGCAGTAATCGATTTATCCCATGCGTGTCGCGTGCGACGGGCGTTCTGAAACTTGACCTATAAAGGTGGGGAGAGATGGACTCCAAGATCAGCTGTTTGAAAGAAGCAGAACGCTGCGGTTCATGGTTTGCCACTGACGTGAGCCCTGAGTTTCCTCCGCTCAGAGCTGGGTCCGCTGGTTGATTGATGCCCGTTGTTGGCGGTCATAGCAACTGGAAGGGTCGCTCCTTCCGATTGCAGTCCTCTGGTCGTGTGCTTGGCAAAGTCAGTCGGGGTCATTCCTTTCAAGGCTGAATGAGGGCGGATGGTGTTGTAATCCCTTCGCCACGCGTCAAGGACCTGCCGGGCGTGCCGCAATGAGGTGAACAGGGTCTCGTTGAGGCATTCATCGCGCAGGCGGCCATTGAAGCTCTCAACAAAGGCGTTCTGCTGTGGCTTGCCTGGCGCGAAATACTGCCATTCCACGCTCGTGGTCTGACACCACCGCAGCACTGCGGACGAGGTCAGTTCGGTGGCGTTGTCCGAAACACAGCTTATCGGCCGGCCACGGCAGGCAATGATGGCATCCAGCTCTCGCGTGACCCGCAGGCCTGAGAGCGAGGTATCGGCCACGAGCCCGAGGCACTCCCGGGTAAAGTCATCAACCACCGCCAGAACTCGAAAGCGGCGCCCGTCGGCAAAAGGCATCGCTGAGGAAGTCCAGGCTCCAGCGCTGGTTGGGCCCGCCCGGCAGCAGGATGGGAGCGCGCGTCCCCAGGGCCCGCTTGCGGCCGCCCCGGCGTTTGACCTGCAGTCTCTCCTCGCGATAGAGGCGCCGGAACTTCTTGTGGTTCATGACCAATCCCTCTCGTGCCAGCATGATCTGCAGGCGTCGATAGCCGAAGCGCCGGCGCACCGCCGCCACAGCTCGCATGCGTTCGCGCGCCGCGGCGTCGTCAGGTCGGGTGGAGCGATAGCGGACCGACGAGCGGTCGATCGTCAGAATGGAGCATGCCCGCCGCTCGCTCACGCCATGGGCTTGCATGGCATGAGCCACGGCCCGGCGCCTGGCAGCGGGCGTTACCATTTTTTTAGGACGGCAAACCTGACTGTCTGATAGAGTGTGGTGGTGGGGGTCTTCTGTACCTGATGGGAGGTGCGGGATGACCAGACTCTCAGGGCGGCCGGAGCGCGAGCGCGTGCTGCGGCCCGCCTGTCGGCTATGCCCGGCCTGCAAAGCCCCGATGCGCATCCGCTACGAGAACCACCGCACCCTTGTGACGCTGACCGGATCGATCCGCTTGCGGCTCAAGATCCGCTGGTGCGAGACCATCGGCTGCGACCGCTTCCACAAGCCCTATCGGCCCGAGAGCGAGGGCGCCTTGGCCTTGCCCCAGCATGAGTTCGGGCTGGACGTCATCGCCCTCGTCGGGGCCTTGCGTCACCGCGAGCATCGCAGCGTGCCCGAGATCCACGAGGTGCTCACCACCCGCGGCGTGGCCATTGCCGAGCGCAGTGTCACCAACCTGCTCGACCGCTACGATGAGCTGCTCGCCACCCGGCTGATGGAGCGCCGCCCCTTGCAGAAGCTCCTGGCCCAGCAAGGGCGGGTCATTCTGGCGCTCGATGGCGTGCAGCCGGATGTCGGCCATAAGGTGCTGTGGGTGATCCGCGACTGCCTCTCGGGCCTCATCGTGCTGGCCCGCAGCCTGCTCTCCGGCCGGGCCCAGGATCTGGCGGTTCTCCTGCGCGAGGCCGTGGATGCTGTGGGCGTGCCGGTCGTGGGCGTGATCAGCGACGGTCAGACCTCCATCCGTCACGCGGTCGCGCAGGTCCTGCCGGGCGTGCCGCATCAGCTGTGTCAGTTCCACTTCCTGCGCGAGGCGGCGCATCCGATCTTCGAGGCCGACCGGCATGCCAAGAAGGAGCTCAAGAAGCAGGTCCGCGGCATCCGCGGGATCGAACGGGCCGTGGAGGAGCGGGAGGATCCCGAAGCGGCCATCGTGCAAGGCTATTGCGCGGCCGTGCGCAGCGCAATCACCGATGACGGGCGGGCGCCGCTCGCCGCCTCGGGTCTCAAACTGAAGCAACGGCTCGAGACAGTGGCCGGCAGCCTGGATCGGGTGCCGCAAAAGGGGGCTTCGCACCGGCGCTGACGCGCTTGCACCAGATGATCGTTCGCGCGCTGGAGCGCACCGCCTCGCTGTGGCCGGATGTGGAGTACGCCTACCGGTTCGTGCACGCCGTGGCGCATTGGCTTGGCAACCCGCACGAGGAGAGCGCCGCGATGGTGCGGCGGCGGGTGAACGGGGTTCTGGGCGCGATGCAGCGGCATCGGGCCAGGGCCGGGACGCTGGCCGGCGCCTTCGATCATTTCCAGAAGGTCACGCGCAGCTATCGCCCTGGCCTGTTCCACACCTATGCGGTGCCGGACCTGCCGCGCACCAACAACGATCTCGAACAGCTAGCTGTTCGGCTCCCAGTGCTATCACGAGCGGCGCGCGACCGGGCGCAAGACAGCGTCACCCGGTGCGGTTCTGCGTGGCTCGGTCCGGCTGATCGCCGCTAACGCGACCCGCGTGCAGGCTCCGACAGCCCGCGACTTGGGAGCCGCGAACCGCGAGCACTGGAGAAACTTGCGCCAACAGCTGGAAAAGCGACGCGTCGCGCGAACGCTGCGCACCCGCTTTCGGCATGATCCCGCCGCCTACCTGGCTGCTCTCGAACAGCAGGCCTGCCAGTTAGCTTTGCCATCCTAGTTTTTTTGACGCGATATCCTTCAGGACGGCATTGTCCAGCATCTGCTCGGCGAGAAGCCTCTTGAGCTTGGCGTTCTCGTCCTCCAGGGCCTTCAGCCGCCGGGCGTCAGAGACCTCCAGGCCGCCGTACTTGGCCTCATAGTTGTAGAAGGTTGCCTCCGAGATCCCGTGCTTGCGGCAGATCTCCGCTGTCTTCGTCCCGGCCTCATGCTCCTTGAGCATGCCGATGATCTGCTCTTCCGTGAACCGTGAGCGCTTCATTCGTCCGTCTCCACGTTGGACGGACTCTAACCTCATCTGGAGGAGTTCGCAGGGCTCACGTCACCACGTGGACGATCGACAACGCCATCCATCTCCATGAAGGGGACGAAGTGAAGGTCGGCCAGCACCAGGCCCCTCCGCCTCTCTGTGCACGATCATAACTGTACTCTTGTGCCCGCTTACCTGGCGGCTCTCGAACAGCTGGCCTGCCAGCTAAGAGCTGAACGCCATCAACGTCATCCTCTTCCGTGCCACCTTCACAGTCGACCTGCGCGATCCGGACGAAGGCAACCTCCAGGCCCGGGATGCGGCGCTGCCACATACCTGAACCAAGTTGCGGCCGACGAGGAGGTCTCGATTTTGGTTGGGCGTTTGGCACGGTTTGAGCCCGTGACCTTCGACGCAGGGATCGTAGCAATGGTGGAGGAAGCCGCCCGCAATCGCGCGCTGACCTCAAGGCGCCTGACCTCGAGCGCCGGTCACGGCGCCTAGATGATCGCAGGAATCGCGCCCTCCGCCATGATCTTCTTGCCAAGCCTTGGCGGAATCAGCCCCAATCCGCGGGAGCATACGCCGGATGCCGACCAGGTTGACGATGCGAACATTCTGCTCGACGTCGTCGCCCATCTCACTGAGGAATTAAGCGCCCATCATCGCATAGTTCCTCCGCCTCACAGTTTCCTGAGACACCCTATAAGCGGACGGGATCCGCAGAAGGGTGATGACGATGACAGAGACGATGAAGGATGCGGCCGGTCCGGGCCGCGGTGGGCGCATGTCGCGCCATCGCAAACGCGAGGCGGTTCTGC
>NZ_JAMXFJ010000041.1 GCF_025460805.1 Microvirga sesbaniae
CAAGATGTCGACCTTAGGGGCCGCCATGCGTAAACTGGTTCACATCTGCTTTGGCGTGCTTAGGAGCGGGACCGTTTACCAGTTTCCGCTTGCCCATCGGACTTGACCGCTCAGACGGTATCTACATCAAGGTCAGAGGTCGCTGGGTGTACCTTTACCGAGCAATCGATAGCAACGGCGACACGGTTGAGTTCTGGTTCAGTGAGCAGCGCAATCTGCCTGCCGCCAAGCGGTTTCTGCGCAAGGCGCTCAAGCGTCATAGCCGACCCGAGAGGATCGTCATCGATGGCAGCCAGACCAATCGGGAAGCCATCCTGTCGTGTGATACCGAGAGCCGGCTTCAGGACCGTTCACGACGCAGGCTCAAGCCGATCGGGATCCGGCAGAGTCAATACCTCAATAACCGCATCGAGCAGGATCACCGTGCCGTCAAAAGGCGGGTGCGCCCAATGCTCGGGTTCAAATCAGCAAATACCGCTCGTGCGATCTTAGGCGGCATTGAGATGATCCATATGATGCGCAAACAGCAGGCGAAGTATGCCTGCAGGCAGCAGCTGTCGCTCGCTGAGCAGTTTCACCTGCTTGCCGCATAAGGGTTCTACGCTTCACCTGCTGCTCTCTCGTCCTTGTTCCCGAGTTGCGACAGAACCGGTTTATAACCCATCTGTGCTTTTCAGGTGTTGCAGTGCGGCCCGCATCAGCCGATCCGGGCCGAGATCGTGCCGGTCCTCCATCTGCAACATCGCAGCGAGATGGGTGCGGGCACGGTTGACTCGGCTCTTGAGCGTGCCAACCGCCACACCGCACAGAGCCGCCGCGTTCTCGTAGGTCTTGCCCTGCTCGGTCACCATGAGGAGAGCGGCGCGCTGCCCGGATGGTAAACGGATCAGCGCCGCCTGAAGGTCATCCAGCATCAGCTTGGACTCCTGCTCAGGCTCAACCATCAGGCGCCGGGCAAAGCCACCCTCCGGGTCTTCGATCTCCCGCCGGCGCTTACGGAGTTCGGAATAGAAGCTGTTGCGCAGGATCGTGAACAGCCACGCCTCTAGGTTGGTCCCAGTCTGGAAGCGGTCAAGGCCCGCCCACGCCCGTAGCAGGGTATCCTGCACAAGATCGTCACTCCGGACCGGATCGCGTGTCAGATGCAAGGCAAAGTTCCGCAGGTGCGGCAGACAGGCCGAGAGCTGGTTCCGCATGAGCTGCGAGCGGCGCCGTGCGCGGATCTCCTGCACGAGGGCAAGGTGGTGTGCGTGGGAATGGATATGTTGGAGCCGGAGACGCTTGTGATGGGCAGAGCGGCTGCGATCTGTTTCTTGGAAAGCGGGACGTCTGTGTTGGTGAACGGCTTGGGTCATGGCCGTGCTCCACCTGAGCGACAGCTTCACTATACACCCAAGGTTGGCTGTGAGCGAGACAAATCCGGTCCAGGGTCTCCGCCCCTAAGCCGCAAGGGCTTCGTCCCAGTGGTAGAGAACAATGAAAGCCGCCGGGGCTGCCGGATCGGGGCTGCGTTCCGCGTTGACCAGCCGCAGGGCGGCCTTGACCTCCTCCAGGCGCGAGGGCTCGCTTTCCGGCATGCCCTCGGTGTTGGCGAGATCAAGCAGATACTCGTCCCACGCCCTGCGCTGCAAGATCTCGCGCTTGCAGTCGATCGTCAGCCGTGGATGGCGCACGACATCATGAGGCGAGGCGAAGACGGACGCCGGGTTGACCAACGCCCAATCGAGATCCGGCAGGAAGGGAGCCTCACGGCGGCTGACGCGGGCACGCAGCCAGGACGCCCATGGCACGACGCCTGGAGGGTTTGTGCCGGCTGCCCACTCGCGAGTTACTGGACGCGACTGGCTATGGGGTGCTTGGAACTGCCCTGCCCTGCCCTGCTCGCTTAGACCAATGGCGTTCCCGGGTCAGCAATGGCGGTGGTGATTGGGACTGTCTGATCCTGATCGTCTGCTGCTCCATAGCACTCCTCCAGGTGCAAGTTGGTCGATGGCTGGTTTGGGAGCCTCAATTGACTGGGAACGGCCCGAGCCAGAGGCGCAGGCCAAGGCTTATCGTGAACAGCAGCGCCGCCTCGTCCCAGGCAGTCAGGTGCGATGCCAGCGGCTGATCCCCGCGCAGGACCGCCAGGCTGAGCGAGGTGATCCCGGCCAGGAACAGCAAACCGGCGAACGCGAACGGGATCAGGTGCACCGGCGCGAGGGAGGCGAAGCACAGGCAGAATGCCAGCGCCATGCAGCAGCGTTCCAGCGCTTCCCGGTTGATCTCCCGTGGCCTACGGCGGCCCTGATGAGGGTCGAGCCAATCCGGCAGGCGTGGCCAGCCGCGCGGATTGAACGTGGCCATGGCACCCTCCCGGCTTAGTGGAGGGTGCCGCCATCAAGTGCCCGCAGGGCGTCGAGGATGTCGTCCAGCGCCACAAGAGCTCCGGTCCCGGGCAGCCTGCGCCAGTTCGGCAGGTTCTCCACGGCACAGGCATCCGAGATCCAGGACGCGAGAATGGCCCGCTTCGTGCCAACCCCCAAGCCACGGTGCATCAGAACCTCCTGTGGATCCCTGAAGGGAAGGGTCTGTACCTCGGGCGCCGCACCGCCCTTGAGAGCTTCCTGTGGCGAGAGCGATGCTGTCGGATCACGAGTAGGTTGTCGGTCGGAGGTCACTAGGTCCATGGTGTCCTTCCTTCATCGAGCAAAGTGTGGGCCCAGGCCGCCAACCAGCCAGCCCGGGCCTGGCTCTCATGCCGCTAATGCTTGGTTTCGTCCCCCCGCGCGGTTAATCGCGATCCGTTTCACCTCCGGCGGGCTCCCGGCCGCCTTGGGCAGGGTGACGGTGAGGACGCCGTTCCTGAAGCTGGCGTCGATCTTGTCCTCCTCCACATCCCAGGCCAGCGGGATGCGGCGCTCGAACCGGCCGTAGTGCCGCTCGCTGAACGCGCGCTCCTTGTCCTCGATCTCGGACTTCTTCTCGCCCCGGATGGTGAGGACGCCGTCGCCCATCAGGACCTCCACGTCCTTGTCCTCCAGGCCCGGCAGTTCCGCCGAGATGCGGACATCCTTGTCGTTGTCGACGACTTCCACCTGCGGCCATCCCGTCATCCGGCTCATGCCGCCGAGCGGCGCCATGTCGAAGCCGCGGAACACGTCGTCGAAGAGCCGGTTCATCTCGCGATGCAGGGTCATGAAGGGATCGCTGTCCTCGCGGTAGCGGCTCGGGGTCGTCTGCTGGTTGCGACCCCAGGGAATGAGATCGCGCATGTTCATGGTATCATCCTCCTTGTCTCATCAGTTCGAGCCAAGCGGGTGAGATAGGCGCCAGTCCTTGACCAGCATCGACCTCACCCCTGATCCAGCTCTTAGGCGGCCTTGTCGTGCTCGATGGTCTTGGGGCCACCTCCGGTCGCAATCTCGATGCGGCGGGGCTTCATCTCCTCCGGCACCTCACGCACCAGATCGACCGTCAGCAGGCCGTTCTCGAGATGTGCCTCCTGGACCTTCACATAGTCGGCGAGGCTGAAGCTCTGCTTGAAGGCACGCGTGGCGATGCCGCGATGCAGGAACTGTCCGTTCTCCTGCTCCGGGCGCTTGTGACCTGCCACCAGCAGCACGTTCTCTTTTTGGGTGATTTCGATCTCGTCGGGCGAGAAGCCTGCCACCGCCATGGTGATGCGGTACTGATCATCGCCTACCTTCTCGACGTTGTAGGGCGGCCAATGGGGCGAGGCTTCCTGCCGGGCCGTCTGGTCGATCAGGTCGAAGAGCCGGTCGAAGCCGACCGTGGAGCGGTACAGAGGAGAGAAATCAAACGCTGTTCTCATAGCTACATCCTCCCTTAGAGCAACGTAACCACAAGAGCGCCGGACACCACCGGCGCCCGATCCGCCAAGCTCGTCAGAAGCCTTGGCATCATCGATGGTAGGAAGGGTTTTTCCGGTTTTCAAGAGGGGCTTGCAGGGCATCCGGGCGGATGAGGCCCAGGCTTTGTGAATGGGCCGCAACGGCGGGCAGTCCCCTGCCTGATCTCAGCCTCTGAAACGGGCTGAATGCCACGAACAGATAGAAGCCGTTGAGGCGCACCCCAATCCTTGCCGCCTCCCGGTCGAAGCCCACTGGCATTGGGTCGGCCTCGACCAGCTGACCGGCGGCCTGCCATTGCTCAGACTCGCGAAAGGCGGGCGCAGGCTGGTCCTCCGGCACGGCGCAGTAGAGCTCCGGCTCAAGACGGCTTCGGAACAGGTCGTATCGGATTTGGGGCGTGCTCAGGCCCTCTGACCTGCCCGCCGGGGCTGCCGCGTGGCGGTTGGCCAAGCCTGAGCGGAGCGAGTGGGTTGGTGTCAAAGGCTCATCAGGGACAAAGGTGCTGGGCATCTTGGCCTCCGAGAATGTTTCCGATCTCCAATCTGATTCGAACGGGAGAATAATACCGCAGTCCACGATGGGTCGAACAATCCGAGCCTGACCAAGCCCAGCCCGCCGATCGCCTGATCCGCGCCGGCTTCTTCAGTCGGGACAGGAGGGCAAGGCGAGTCCGCTCCTGTCCCGTTGCCGGGACTTGGCTAGGGCCTGAGCTGACGCCGGATCTACTCAGCAGCCCGCTGATAGGCGCCGCCGTATTCGATCGCCACCGGCACGCCCGGAGCGTGCCGCTCGAGATGACGGCCGGCAGGACGACGGCGCATCGATCCAATCCAAGCCAGGTGCTTGTCGAGCCGCTCGGCCTTATCCTCGCGCAACGCGCGCTTGGCCCGCCGCAGCTGCTTGGCCACCTTCTCGAGTCCGAGCCTGAACGCGGCATAGATGTCGGGGCTTTTGGCCTCGCCGCTCATCATCCGTAGCGCTCCCATCTGAACGTTGACCGTGCATCGGTACGTGACGCCCTCTCGGGTGAAATGCACGGAAGCAGTGTTCAGATGCCCAAAGTACTTGCCTGCCAGTTGCAGGATGCTTGCCCGGGCGTAGTCGGGGAGCACATCGCCCCGATCAATGTTCGAGCTTTGCACCTGAATGGTTCGATCGACGCCTTTCAGCTTCATTCGGTCCTCCATGCTATGAAGGTACAAGCGTGAGACATGTTGGAAATGAGCAGGATCCCGCGTGTCCGCAAGCATCCGGCGGTGCTCGCGGGAAACGGCTATTTCTATGACGCCCGATTAGATCGAAGTCTGCTGCCTAGCCGGCTCGTCTGAAGGTAGGGTGCTTGGGAAAGCGCCCAACGCGTCGGCTTACTTCTTCAAGTCGGACTGGTTGCTCGCCGTGGACGAAGCGCCACCCTGCCCTTCCTTGCGGAACGGCAGCTTGCCGGCCACGCGCCTGAGCGCGTCCGAGATATCGTACTTGAGCTTGTTGGTGATCTCCGACATGGTCATGGCAAAACCTCATGAGGCTCAGCACACTCGCCGTGCCGCCCTAATAACGCCGAGTGTGGCCCTGCCGTTTCCAGACAGCGCTCCTCTCACGACGCTCAGTCGTGCCAGGGCTGCAGAAGCGGTTTGGCGAGAGCCAACTGCCGCACGATGCCTCGGTGTGGCACGCAGTGTTGTTGCAAGGATCCAAGAAGGCGGTGTCGCCTTGATCAGAAGCTGTTGTTGGTGTGGCTCGCTGCTTCGGCCTCATCGTAGGCAGGAAACTGCCCTGTGCCGTGGACTGCTCGCGGGGCCGGGCGCCAGCTCTGCGTCTCCCATGAGCGTTGGTTGGAGCCGGGATGCCACTGCCGTGTCAGACCGGAAACCGCCGTCCGGCGGCCCAGAAGCCAGCCGACGGCACAGCCGAGCGCACCGACGGCGAGCACGATGGCAAGCGGGTGCTCCTGCACGGATCGGCTTATGGTTTCGGTGCCCTGCCGGTAATAGCGCTCGGCTTCCGGCATGTGGCGCATGCCCTGTTCCAGGTAGCTCTGGCCGCGCTGATAGAGATCATGGGCGAGGCCGGACAATTGGTCGTTACCGGACTGAGCGGCGCCTCCGGCGTGTCCTTCTAACCCTTGCCCAGGCGGTATGGGAGCTTCGTTCAGATCGTCAGGCTCACATTCCGCGACGACGCTCTTGTGGGCGGATGTGGTCCAGGCCGGTGGGTCACTGGCCGGGAAGCTGTCGTCGACGGCGTCGTCCACGCAACGCTGCTGGATTGGCTTGGGCTCGTTCTCCGCGTGCACCGGGCGCTTCTGGTCGATCTTCTCGTCAGGCATCGGAACCTCCATCAACCTTTACAGGGCAATGGCCTCCTGAAAGGAACGGTTCCGGCTCGCCTCCCGTCGGCCATGCGCTGCATGAACCCCACCCAAGGCTGTACATCCAGCATTCAGGGGGCTTGGCCTAAACACCTGCATCCGCTCATCAAGGAGGGCCGCCATGCTGATCTGGAGCGTGCTTGCCACGGCCGTGCTGACTGGCGTGACGCTGGGGCTGTTCACAACCGGAGCACCGGAATGGGCCACCCAGGCCGCCGAGCTCATCACGGCCGTGGCTGTGTTCGTCTTGGTCTGTCTGGTCGAGTCTGGCGAGGCACGGTCCAGCAAGCCGAGTTCGTAAGAGGATCCGCCCCTTATCGTGGATCCTGGGATTTCCCATCCGCCGACCGCCAGCTATTCTGGAGAAGGGGCCACAGACGGCCCCCCCTGCATACCATGTTAAGTGCGGGATCCGCCGGTCTGGCTGTGCTGACCGCCCGGCTGCGAGATGCTGGCCACTACCTTGCCGACACGGCCGGAGCCATTCGATATGGCCATGTCACCCAATGAGACGATGCCGACTAGGCGCTTCTCGCGGGTAAGCACCGGCACGCGGCGGACCTGGATATCCGCCATGTTGCGGGCGACATCCTCCGTGTCGTCGTCCTCGTAGCAGTACTTCACGTCCTGCGTCATCACCTCACGGATCGGTGTGTCGGCCCCCTTGCCCTCGGCCACGGCCCGGACCGCGATGTCGCCGTCGGTGATCATACCGACCAGCCGGTCGCCTTCGCACACCGGCATGATGCCGGTATCGAGCTCGGCCATCAGCCGGGCCGCCTTTCGGATGACCTTAGGTCGGTTCGATCAGCTGGACGTCGCGTGTCATGACCTCACTGACTTTCATGGCTTCCTTCTCTTGAGCGCCCCAGTCAGACCTGGGGCTGCGGCTCAGACCGGTCCCCTTGGCAAGTCACGCCAGTAGTCCCACAGCTCCTGCTCATGCTTCTTGTCGGGCCAGACCTCGTCATCGCCGTAGAAGGCCGGAGCGCCCCGGACCTGCTCCTCGGTGATGTCGGTACGATAGCCGTGAAGCCCTGTGTCGTAGGTGAGCTTCTCCCACGGGATGGTGTGATGGTGGACCCCGAGGCCCAGGAAGCCGCCGAAGGTCACATCGACGTAGACCACCCGGCCACTAACCTTCTCGATCAGCAGGCGCCTGATGGTGCCGATCCGATGCCTCTGAAGGTTGTACACGGCGGTGCCCTCGACCCGGTCGCTTTCGATCACGGGCTTGGATGACGCGTGCTGAGGAATGGGCCCCGAGAGATAGAAGCCGTTCTCCAGTACCCCGAACTCTACGACAGCTTCGTTGACGTCCAGGGGCCAAGGATCATCGGGGGCGATCTGCCGCTCCAGGGTCCAGGGGCCATCCGTCGCCGGAAGGCCCGCCGCATCCTGATCGCCCGTGATGCCGCGCAGATCAGACGCACTGGCCGAGTGGAACACGTAGTATGTGGTTCGTCTCATGAGCCCCTCCCTCTCACCGGGATCGGCAACCTCTGTGCATTCACTCATGATCAGTGTGAAAACGCAAAGACTAGTCGTTCAGGTCCGCCCCGAGGATCAGAATAGGCGAACGGCAGACGTCAGTAGTCAGCCCGATCCCGACCTAATCCATTCTAGCTCTTATCTGGCTAAACCAACCGGCTGCCGGCGCGTTATGCCTGCTGGATAGGATGATGGCTCTTATCCGTGAGAGGATCATGCCGTCACAAGGACGCCACCCCTCCGGGGCTGCGGGATCGCCCCCGGATCACTGCGCCAACCGGTTCCTCGCCGCGCTGGAGGCTGAGGATTTCGCCGTTCTGGAGCCGCAGCTCGAGGCCATGATCCTGCCGCGCGGCACCGTGCTGTACGAGCCAGGCGATCCGATCCGTTACACCTACTTCCCGCACGATGCTATCATCTCCCTCGTCGATGTCATGGAGGACGGCCGGCTGGCCGAAGTGGCCCTGTTCGGGCGCGAGGGGCTGTTGGGCCTGCTGAGCGCCTTCGTCAGCCGGGAGGCGTTCGGCCGCTACGTGGTGCAGATCCCCGGTAGCCTTTCGCGGGTTCCCCTCGACGCGATGCATGCGGCCATTCAGGCAAGCCCCAATCTTCAACGGCAGGTGCTCGCTTACAACGAGGCGCTCCTGGCCCAGGCGTATCACACCGTTGCATGCAATGCCTTACATCCGGTTGAGGTGCGGTGCTGCCGCTGGATCCTGAGCACGCACGACCGCCAGGACGGGGATGCTCTGCCCCTCACCCATGAGTTCCTGGCCGAAATGCTCGGCGTGCAGCGCTCGACCGTGAGCACCGTCCTGCGCGGCCTGCAGACGGCGGGGCTGATCGAGCAGTTCCGCGGCGGCATCGCGGTGGTGGACCGTGCCGGTCTCGAACGGGGCGCCTGCGAGTGCTACCGCAAGATCCGCCACCGCTTCGCGACGCTGCTGCCCGGCACCTATGCTGAGGCGCATCGCAGCGACAGCCAATCGTCACACGCTGTTTCGCTGGCAGCCGCCGCACCCAAGGCACGCCGCTGAACCTATACGGCGAAGCTTGGTGACGCCGCCGCTCTTGGCTGACCGCGGGTTCTCTTGTAGCCAGTAGGGCAGCTTTCGAGGCTGAGGCGGCCCTCATCTCTCGGGCTTTCTCTGTGCCGCTGCCCCTCGTCCAACCTGATACAATCGGATCGCCAATCAAGGGAATGGTGGAGACGTTCCATTGGCTGGGGCGGCACCTGATCTATGTGACTGATTGCGAGATCGTCTCCATCAGGAGGCAAGGGACTGAGCATGGCCAAGTCGCCGAGCCAATCAGAGCACCGCACCAACCAGCTTTTGGCAGCGCTGGCGCCTGACGACTTCGCGGCCCTGGAGCCTCATCTCGAGACGGTAACGCTGTCGAAGGGCACCGTCATGTACGAGACCGGCGACAGCATGCCCGCCGCCTACTTTCTGCAGGATGCGGTGGTGTCACTCATCACCATTCTGACCGATGGCAAGACCGTTGAGGTGGCGGTGTTCGGGCGCGAGGCTCTCTTCGGCCTCAGCAGTGCGCTGGCGACCTCCCGCTCGCTGGGGCGTTATACGGTTCAGGTCAGTGGCACCGCCTCGCGCATCGAGACACAGGTGCTGCGGCGCGTGCTGGAGACCCGACCGGCGGTGCGGGAGCTCTGCCTGCGGTTCATTGAGGCGCTGATGGCGCAGGCCTTGCAGTCGATGGCTTGCAACACTGTCCACAGCGTCGAGGTCCGCTGCTGCCGCTGGCTTTTGACCCTGCACGATCAGACGGAACAGGATACCCTGCCGCTCACGCATGAGCATCTGTCCCGGATGCTTGGAGTGCAGCGCTCCACCGTCAGCCTGGTCACCGGCTCCCTGCAGAACGCTGGGCTCATCGAGCAGGGGCGCGGTGTCATCACGGTCAGGGACCGCCCTGCCCTCGAGCAGGCGGTCTGCGGCTGCTACGGCATCATGCGCCAGCGGTTTGAGCAAATCCTGCAGCGCCCGTCGCAGCGCGCGTGAGCGGAAGCTGGAAACCGAGACAGGCGATAGTCACCGTCCATTCTGTTGTCAGATCCGGTGAGTGGAACCGTCGTAGCTGGGTAGGCCATGTCCTTCGGCTCGGTAAGCGGCGTGTCGACCGTGCAGATCACTCCCGGCGGGGGTACGCTGTCACCTTAGCCTGGCTGTATCGGGCGAAAACGTGCCGCGTTGCACACTGACCCTTCCCATGTGGTAACCTCCGTTCATCGGCTGCAGGAGGATGACCCATGTCGTTTACGACCTGCCGACTCGGCACGCTTCCGGATGCGATTGCTCCAGATGGATCCGAAGTGCGGGGCCTGTGCAGCACGAGCCGGGGCAGCCTGGCGCGTTTCACGCTGCCGCCGCATGCGGTCTCAAAAGCCGTGGCACACCGGAGCGTCGAGGAGGTCTGGTACTTCGTCTCGGGCCGGGGGCAGATGTGGCGCCGCTCGCACGACCGGGACGAAATCGTCGACGTGGAGCCTGGGGTCGCCACCTCAATCCCGGTTGGAGCTCACTGCCAGTTTCGCTCGCTTTCGCCCGAACCCCTGGAGGCGCTGGGAACCACCATGCCACCATGGCCGGGTGACGACGAGGCCGTTGCTGTCCACGGGGTTTGGAGCCCAACGGTTTGATGGTCTAGCGGCCTCGTCACGAACCGGCTCGCGGCTCCTTGTGCTCCGTTACTTCCGCCCGATGGCCGCCGAGTAGGGGCCCTGCAGCGGCTGGATCCGCACGTCCTGGAAGCCGGCCTCCGCCATCCAGGTGCGACAGTCCGCACCGGTGTAGTCGAACCCAGCTGGGGTCTCGATCAGCATGTTCAGGCTCATGAGCAGGCCGAACGCATTCTCGCGCCGCCCATCATCGATCATGGCGTCGTAGACAATGAGTGCCCCGCCGGTGGGCAGCGCCTCGTGAGCTTTGCGGAGAAGGAGCTTTTTTTCCTCGAGACTCCAGTCGTGAAGGATGTGGCCCATCACCAGCACATCGACATTGGGAAGAGGATCTTTGAAAAAGTCGCCAGTCTGGAAGGTCACGCGCTCCCTGAGGCCCTGCTGGGCCACATACCGCTCGAACACCGGCTGCACGGCTGCCAGATCGAAGCCGATGCCTCTCAGGTGAGCGTGAGCACGGGCGATCTCCACGGTCAGGCCGCCTTGAGCGCAGCCAATGTCGGCAAAGGTGCGAACCTCACTCCACGGGAAGGTGGCTGCGATAGCGCGGGCGGTTGGCAGGCTTAAGCCCGTCATCGCACCCAGGAAGAGTTCCAAGCGGCCCGGCTCCGCATAAACCGCGGCAAACAGATCGGGCTCCCCGTGCCGGGTCTCGTTCTGGGGCAGGCCGGTCCTGAGCGCCTCGGTGAGATTGCCCCAGAACCGGTAGAGCCGCCCGTTCATCATCTCGAGGATGCCGCCGACATATGACGGTTTTTGGCGGTCGAGGTAGAGATCCGTTTCGGGTGTGTTGGTGTAGCGTCCGTCTGAGCTCCGCTGGAGCAGGCCGAGGGCCAACAGCGCGTCCAGAAAATCGCGAGCGCTGCGCTCATGCAGGCCCACGGCACTCTGGACCTGCGCGACCTCGAGCGGTCCGCTCTCAGCCAGCTTTGTAAAGAGCTCTAACTCCACGGCACTGAGCAGTGTCTTGGAGGCCCAGAAGGCGCTGCCAAGCTGGAGGATCTTCACGGGAGAGGGGGCAATTGTTTGTGTCATGGCGTGTTTCCTCAGCGAGAGGCGGTTACGGTGAGCAACGAACACGACATAATCCGGAAGCGACCGAGGCTTCCCGGCGGCGGAGAGCGGATCGTCACCACACCTGAGCGCGACGATGATGCAGCAGCGCCAGCAGGATACGACTGCAATCAGGTGTTACCTCGCTGGCGGACGCATCAAGCCGGCATCTCGGCCATGGCGGCCCGCAGACGTCGATCGTAGGCACCGGCCAGTTCGTGCAATGCCGTAACTGTATCACCGACATACGAAGAGCCGTGCATCAGGGCCAGGGTGCGAGGGGCCAGACCCGCCAGCCGGCGAACCGTCGGCGCAATGCTCGGGCCGAGGCTCGTGTCGTAGAAGATGTCCTCGGCGGCGAGCGCTGGACCGACGATGTCGCGTTCCGTAATCCCAGGACCATTGCCGAGATGCGTGAAGAGATCGCCACAGAACAGCGTTCTGGTTGTCTCCTCGTAGATTACTCCAGCATCCCAGCCGTGCGGCACATGGGGTGTCAATGTAGCGGATCCGCTTGCCACCGATGTCGATCACCTCGCCATTCGCCAGCACCCGCGTCGGTCGATTGGCCATGTCGTTCAGCGACACGAGGCACCCGGTCATCCCATGCGCAACCTGTGCGTTCTGGGCCACAGCCAGCCATTCGTTCATGGCGCCGCACTCGTCGGCCTCGTAGTGGCCGAACGTGATCCAGTGCAGACCCTACACCGGCATGAGCCGGGACACCGCTTCCAACACCAGCAGAAACATGCGCCGGAAGCCGGCGTGGAAGAGCATCGGCTCCTCACCAAGGATGAGGAACTGATCGAAGGTGAAGCCGGCCGGCGGTGCGATGTCGGGCACGTAGGTCGAGAGGCGGTAGATGCGGTCACCGATCTCATCAACGCGGGTTTTCATCGGACTGTTCCTTGGTCTACCCTCAGCACCAGCACGGATTGAATCCGGCATTCCGTCCGGGAAATGCGGCAATCACTATCACTTCCAGGCGCCTTTCGACGGTGCCAGTTTCGGGTCGCCGCGCAGGCCGCAACACGATATAATCCGGCTGACATCTCAACTTGCGCTAGTCCATCGGGAGGAGCAGATGTCCCGTCGCAAGCACCAACGCCGCGTGGAAGAGCATTGCAGCAACCGGTTTGCCGCATGGCTGGATCCGCGGACGTGTGCGCCCTGCTGATCCTGGCCATCTACGTCGCCATGATGCCCTTGTAAGCCCAGACGGCTTGAACAAGCCTGAGCCCCATCGTTCGGAGTTCATCAAAGCCGCGCCTGCCAGTCGCGATCATTGCATTGCTGGCCTGATGGCATCGCTCAGGCCCGGCATGTTTCCGCCTCGCGCTATGCCCTGCCGGCTGAGGCACTGGCCCGGGATGGCGATCTCAAATACGCAGATCGCTGGGTGGCTGGCTCCTCCGATCAGGCCTTCATTCGCGGAATCCGCGCCAGCCAGGTCACTGAGGCGAAGGCGCCAATCCAGGAGCCAAGGGCTGCGAACGCGACGTAGACCACCTGCTCAGTATAGCTGATCACCGCGAACGCTGAGAGCAGGTACCAGATGCCGCTCCAGTTCGCCGCCCGAACCCGATGCCGGGCTATCACGGCTGCGTTGAAGAACACGTAGGCCGCATCGGTCGTCGCGGTCGCCAGGACAACGCCCAGGGCAATCAGCGGATCAATCTGGAAGGTCATGGCCAATCCTCCTGGCCGGGATCATGTTGGATCCTACCAATGCAATCGACATGCCCGCTCGCACCACCTGAGAGAAGTCCGTGGGATCTCGTCCGAGAACGGCCGTCTGGTGCAGGATCCGACCGTCAGTTCAAGCGCTTGATCCGGTCCAGAGGACCTGGCGCAATTGGGCTGTTGCCGGCGAAGTAGGCGCTGAAAGCGTCGATGTCAGAGGGGCCATATTGCAGGTTCTTGCCCTGCTTCAGCACCGAGAACCCATCACCACCGTCGGCCAGAAAGCTGTTGACCGTCACACGGTAGGTCATGGCCATTGCGAGCGGGTGGCCGTTGAGCGTGATGCTGTCGGCGAGAACACGATCCTCAACAGATCGAGCATTGTCCCAGGTGTAAGTGAAGCCCTTCGAGACCTGCAGAATGCGGGGCTTGGGCTGGTTGATCCACTGCTGCTCCAGCAAGGCTTTGATCTGGGCACCCGTGAGATCCATCGTCACCAGGGCATTGCTGAAGGGCTGGACGGCAAAGAGTTCGGCATAGGTCACGTTGCCGCCCTCCGACCTGAGGAGATCCGTTCGGATACCGCCCGGGTTCATGAAGGCAATCACCGCCTTTCCGCCCCGTTCCGTCCAGGTCGCGGCGAGCTGAGCGTCGGCGATCACGTCGCCCAGCGGCGTTTCGCCAGTGGGGGTGTCATTCTTGCTGAGGTATGCCGCCGAGATCCCAACCACCCGATTGGCCAGGGGTGCTGCGAGTGTCCGGTAATCCTGAAGCAGTGCCGTTTGCTCGGGATCCTTGGCGTACGTGTCGGTTCGGACGACGATGTTGTCCGCCTTGGAATGCAAGATATCGCGCGTGGTCCGATCAAGCGTCAGGCTGATGCTGGTCACAAGCGTGCCAAACTTGTCACCGCTCGTGACCAGGCGGTCGTCAATCCGGCAGTTGTAGGCTCGATGGGTGTGGCCGCTGACGACAACATCGACCGCCATGTCAAGCCTCTTAACGATATCAACAATCGGGCCGGAGATGCCAGGGCACTCGTTGTAATCGCCCGTGGGAAAGCCGCCTTCGTGGATCAGGACCACGATGGCCTCAATCCCCTTGGCGCGCAGTTCCGGCACGAGCGCATTTACGGTCTCCGCTTCGTCCTGGAACGTGAGGCCGGCCACGCCTGAGGGCATGACGATGTTGGGTGTGTCCTTCAAGGTCAGGCCAATGAACGCGACAGGAATGCCATCAAACTCCTTGATGAAGTAGGCCGGCAGGATCGTCTTGCCCGTGGCCGTGTCGATGGTAGTTGCAGCCAGATACTGGTACTGTGCTCCTTTGAAGGGGTGCGGTCCCCGGCAGGTATCCTTCGGATGACAGCCGCCGTTCTGCATGCGCAGCAGTTCGTCCTTGCCCTCATCGAATTCATGGTTGCCGACCGCCGAGGCCTCCAGCCCCATCATGGACAGGGCTTCCACGGTCGGCTCGTCATGGAAGAGGCCGGAGAGCAGCGGACTAGCGCCGATCAGGTCGCCTGCGGCCACAAAGACCGAGTTCCGGTTGGCGCCCCTCAACTGCTTGACCAGGGTGGCCATAGCCTCCGCTCCTCCGGAGGGTACCGCAATCAGCTTGGAGGGATCGCCGGGGTCACGGATCCTGATGCCGCCATTAGGTGGCTCCAGATTGCCGTGAAAGTCATTGATCGCCAGAATGGAGACATCCAGAGAACTACTCGCGGTCTGGGCCAAAACTGCTCCAGAGCCCACGAGGACGAACTGGGCAGCTACTGCGAGACGAAATAGCGGGTTCATAAGGCACCATCGGGTCGTGTCCAGCGGGAGAACATGACGCCAAATCTGGGCAGAGCCGAGGCTCCGTATCATGTCCGTAGTCAGGCAACGTATGGGGATCAAGGAGTACCCAGCTTACCGGGTCACAGTAATCTCACGGATCGCGTTGAATATCGGGTCGGTCGATACCCGGACCAGCCCTTTGGTCGCTGTTTCCAACTCCAGCACCATGAACACGCCTCCTGATATGGCAAGCGCACACAGCTGCAGAACGATGATGACGGTTGCATTACCGGGTGCGAAAAGCCCAAAGCTGCCGAAGAGCAGGGTCAGCCAAAAGATCAGCAGGATCACGAACGATGTCGGGAGGGACGTATTGGCCTTTTCTATGAGGAGCCATCGCGCGTCTGCGATGCTGTCGAGCACCTTGAAGGCTTGCGCTTGGGCCTGCCGCTGGTGGTTATCGCCCGGCTGAAGGTCAAGCACCCGGCGCGCCAGCGCCTCGAATTGCGTCAGAGATCGAGGATCGAGGCTGGATGGGTCACCCTCATCCGACAGCTCGTCAGCCTTTGTTTGCGCATAGCTGCGCAGGAGCTCCCGAAGGTCCTCTGCGTCGGGGCCGTATTGGCGCAAGGCCCGATCGAGCCGGATAATGTCGACGGCAAGCCTGTGAAGGGCATCCGTCTTGGCGTTGAACGACGAGCTGGCACTGCTGATCAGAAGGCTCATGACGAGCGCGGCCAGAGTGCCGACGACCGCCATGGACACTGACACCGCAGTCCGGCTTTCGCTGCTGAGGTGCGCCTTAGGCAGATGGCGCGCCAGCCAAAGACCAGTGAGTGCACCCAAGGCGATGGCGATGAAGGTCAAAACGCCTACGACAGCCTCCATGGGTCAGAGCTCCTCAACCTGCCAAGATCATCAATGCTGACCACATAGGGCAGCTGACACGCGGCGTTGGACGATCGGTTGAGAGCTTATCCTGGAGTGGTAGCCTTAAGAACAACCGAAAGTGGAGAAATCCGAACTTGCCTGCCCTGCGGCGTGCTATGATATCACTGCTGGGACATGGACGAGCCACACCGCCGAGCCTGTTGTAGTTGCGACCCTGCGGACCTGGAGCGTGCGGTTCACGCCTGGGAAAGTTCGTCCTGCGAAGCCCCATCATGCGCTGGTGGCTGTCAACCGCGAAGACGACTCTGCTCCTGGCAAACCAAAGCCAGGGTCAAGCGAGGCCATCCACCGCCCTTTGGATATGCCTGGTATCCCTGCTTGAGGAGACATCCTGCCAACCAGGATGAATTGTGGGACAATAGAGGAACGCATCCTGGGAGGCTGTCATGGCCGAGTATGTCTGGCGCCACGATCTGAAGGGCGAAGCGGAGCGACTGAGATTAATGTCGGACCTGCTCGACCCATCGAGCCGGTTTCATCTGTCCCAGACAGGCGTCGGCATCGGTTGGCGTTGTCTGGAGATCGGTGCCGGCAACGGCTCGCTCTCGCAGTGGCTCGCGCAGCGCGTCGGTCCGACGGGGCACGTCATCGCCAGCGACATTCGTACGGACCTGATGCAAGGAATTGCGGCCAGCAATTTGGAAGTCCGCAAGTTTGATGTCGTGAACGACGAGCCATCGGATGCCCCCTATGACCTCATCGCAATTCGAGCCCTCCTGCACCATCTTCCCGAACGCCGCGCCGTGGTGAGCAAGGTTGTCCGCTGGCTTAAGCCGGGTGGTTATCTTTTCGTGCAGGAGCCCGACTTCTACCCCACGTGGACCGTCGAGCCCCTCTCCCAGAAACGCTTCTGGGAGCAATTCATTCAGTGGGCAGCAGCCCACCAGATCGACTACTACGTTGGTCGCAGCATCCCCGCATGGCTGCAAGCAGAGGGGTTGATCGATATCTCCTCCGAAGGGCATGCCATTCTCTACAATGGTGGTTCGCCATTCGCGGAATGGTGGGATTACGGAATCCGCGAAGTCGCAGATAAGTTGAAAGCGGAGGGCGGAATATCCCAGGCAACACTCGACGAGTTCTATAGTCTCTCGCGTGACCCTGCGTACTGGACGACAACGATCGCATTCACGGCAACCACTGCACAGCGCCGAACGGGATCTTGACTGAGATCAGCCTCGGATCAGACATTCGCATTCAGGACCCCTCGCTGAACGTCAGCTCTCGAGCGCCAAAGCAGACAAAGCGCCTACGTCTCAGGAGTGCCAAGAGAAGACCTTCGCATTATCGGTTGGGAAACACGAATAGGGTGACGACGGCTGGGACGGCTCGACCTCGACCGCTCAGGGTGCGCCCTGCTGTGCATGAATGCCGCCCGCAAACGAGACCCCTGTCAGCCTCAGGCCTTTATTGTGCCTTGGCCGAGGGCTGGTCAATGCCCTCGGCTACCCTTCGCTCGAGGTAGGGATAGAATGGATTGGACGAGATCCGCACCAGCACATCCAGCGGGACCACCAGCACGCCGCGTTCGCCGCGAGGCGTCAGGGTCCCGAGGTGGAGGCCGAAGCTCTCCCGAGAATCCGGCTGCGAACCATACAGCGGATCGGTCACCGGAAAGGGAAGAGCGATATGGGACAGGGAGAACGTGCCGGGCGGGAAGGTCAGACCGAGCGCCTGCACAGCCTCCTTCGTTCCTCCGGCCTCGGTCGAACGCTCGACCGCCTCAAACGAGAACAGGTCGGAGTTGGTGACGAGCGTCGTCCTGAATGCACGCGGGGTAGCGGGCAGGAGCCGGTCAACGATCGACTCCATCGAGCGGTCGAAGAGTGGCTCGATCCTGATCGCGCGGTTGATGTCGAACAGGGTCAGCTCGCTCCCGTTGGCCGGAAGCCGTGCATAGAGGCTTGAGACGACAGCCTTCGTGCTGACGGTAGAGTCGACAACGGATTGGAACGTGTGGATCGGCGGGAGTTGACCGATCGTGCCATTGCCTGCCGCACGGGCAATCTGATCCTGGAGTGCCTGCGTCAGGAGGTAGGACTGACGGGCCGCGTTTACGGGAAACGAATTGTACTTGAACGGATTGAACTCGGGCAGGATGTCGAGCCAGGCCGCTGTGGCGAAGGCCGGGAAGAAGGCGGGCCACCCGGCGATACCAGCGTAGCGTGCGAAGACCGTGATGCCGATCATCGGGGAGATGAGAACCAAGCGTTCCGGTCGGGCCAGCCGCTCGTCCTCGAGGGCATCCAGGACATATTTGACCGCAAGCGCGCCACCGTTAGAGTAGCCGATGAGATGCAGGCGGCCGTGTGCCCCCGAGCGCCTCACGGCCTCCCGCACGGCGAGGCGCGTAGTCGCCATCCAATCCTCCTACTGAACCTCGGTCAGCGCCGCGGGGACAGTGCCATGGCCGGGCAGGCGGATGCCGATGGCGACGAAGCCCCTGCGGCGGTAGAACTCGGCGAGATGCCGCAGGCTGTAGGGAGAATCCGTGAGGCCGTGCAGGAACACGGCGGCCCCGATTGGCTTGCCCTCGGGCTCGAACACGTAGGAATGGTTCCAGTCAGTCGCGAAGCCCGGCGGGTAAACGATGCCTCCCGCGAAGTAACGATTGATCGGCAACCGGTCCTCATCGAGCTTCTGGCTGACCTCTTGCGCTACTTCCGCGAAGACGCGCTTCTCGGCCGCCATATAGCCCGACCAGTCGCCCGCATCGATCATCCCGGCGTCAGGCTCGCTCGGGACGAAGGTGTGCCACACGTCGAGAGGTGGGGAGCGCAGGGCGTCCCAGGCGCGGAACGCAAGGCCGGCGATGATCAGGCAACCCACCAGAGCTGCCAGCGTCATCGCGCCGATCGCGATTGGTCTCAGCCAAGCCCTGACCGTCACGTTCAAAATCTGTCCCCGCGCAACGATAATCCGGAACGCCGCCGTGAACGAGCGGGTGACCGCGCGCATTTTCCGGCGACATGGGACTGACTGGCCCCCGGCGACGCGGCCGCGCCGATAACTCATGTCGTTTGTACTCGCGTTGCGCCGTAAAGAGGAGCAAAATATCCGACTGGCGATGGCTTATGCGCTCGGCCCGAAGGCCGCGGAAGCAAGGGGCATTTCAAGCAGTCGAATGTCGCCCCAATCCGGACGTTCCAACGGTCGCCCAAGATCGACGGCATGCCACCTTGGCTGGATGGCTGGACCGCCTCAACAACCCAGCAAAGCCATGCTAAACTGCCTTTTCGGAGTGAGACAATGAAGCGCTTCGCATCATTGATCGCCATCGCGCGGCGGCCCCGCCAAGCTTACACCGGGCGGCTTGCCTTCAGGTTGCTCGTCTTGTTGGCGGCGTGCGCTGTGATCGCCTATGGGGTCGCCGGATTCCGCCCTCCACAGCGGAGCTTGAACGAAGCCGCGGTTCCGGCCGCTGTCGCCGATCAGATCACGGTGCTCGGGCTTCCCAATGCCCGTTTCTGGGCCTGGTATGACTTGCAAGGAGCGGCGCTGGTCCAGGAATGGGAGCAGTCGCTGGACCGCGAACGGGCCGCCCTGGGGAGTCCGGACGGCCCTCTGCCGCCAGGATCTTATCTGGCGATCTCCGGCGGCGGTGGTGACGGGGCCTTCGGCGCCGGGCTCCTGTGCGGCTGGTCTGACAGCGGCACCATGCCGGCGTTCAAGCTGGTGACCGGGATCAGCACCGGCGCGATGATTGCGCCTTTCGCGTTTCTGGGCGGGCCTTACATCGAGCGCCTGCGGGAGCTTTACACGACCATCAAGAGCCAGGATGAGATCCGGACCTTGCGCGCCTTGAACGGCTTTTACGGCATGGTCTTCGGGGAGGCGCTCGCCGACACATCGCCACTTTACCGTCTGATTTCCCGTTACGTGGATGCACAGATGCTTGCGGACATTGCCGCCGCATACCAGAACGGCCGCATGCTGATGATCGGGACGGCGAGCCTCGATCAGCAGCGTCCGATCATCTGGAACTTGGGCGCCATTGCGGCCAGCGGACATCCTGAGGCGCTCGAGTTGACCCGTAAAGTCATCCTGGCCTCGGCATCCATCCCGGGCGCCTTCCCGCCCGTCATGATCAATGTTGACGCAAACGGTCAGCGCTATCAGGAAATGAATGTCGACGCCGGCGTGGTGCAGCAGGCGCTGCTCTACCCAATGTATTTCGGGGTGCGCGCAAGCCTGAAGTATGGAAAGTTCGCGCGCGAGCGCCATGCCTATATCATCCGCAACGCGCGGCTCGATCCGGATTGGGCATCGGTGAACCGCGACTTCCTGACGATCACCGAGCGGGCGGTCGCGACGATGATCCATTATCTCGGCTACAATGATGTCCTGCGAATTTATGACATGACGAAGCGCGACGGGATCGATTACAACTTGAGCTACATCGAGACCGACTTCGGCAAGAAGAAGAATGATCTCTTCGATCCCGAGTACATGAAGGCGCTGTTCGATTATGCCTATGAGAAGGGTCGACACAGGCCTGTCTGGCACAAGGCGCCACCAAACCTCGATTTTGTGCCCCAGTTGCCGCTGGACGCACGCTTTTGATGGTGTCGCTCCTCCCCCACTCACCGCGAAGATGTACGGTCGTACCGCAGGATGTCTCCATCGTGAGGGACGGAAAAGCCGCATGGTGGGCCGAAAATGTGCACAGGAGTAGGTTGCTCAGGGCCCGGCCGCACGGCCACTGGGTGCCACAGCCGCGCTCGCCGCGCCTGCACTGCGGAAGAGAAACAGTGCCTTCAATCCGCAAGTATTCCGAGAGTCCATGCCATGCTGAGAGCATCGCTTGGATGCAACCCGATCTGCTCGAACCACCGCACGAAGACGTCGTATTGCGCGCCGCTGCCGTAGATATGGGCCAAGGCGCGGTTCACTGCCAAGCGGAAGGCCCAGTCGCCGCGCGGCAGGGCAATGGCATAGGGTTCAACCGATAGTTCGTCGGGCAGCAGCGCGAGTTCGGCGGGACGCTGCTTGGCGGCACCCACTAGCAGCAGCCTGTCGCTGGCATATCCGTCAGCCGCCCCCGATTCCACCGCCGCGATGCCTTCGGCGCGACTCTGCACGGCAACCAGGGTTGCGGCATTGAGCTTGAGGTGACGTATGCGATCGGCCACGGCACGCTCGTTGCTCGTACCGGCGATGACCGCAATCCTCTTCCCATTCATGTCGGACAACGAGCGGATGTCGGATTGGCGTCTGACGAGGATTGCGGTGGATTCCACGAAGACAAAGCTCGAGAAGTCCACTTCCTCGAATCGCCGCAGGGTGACCGTACTCGATCCGCATTCCATATCGGCTTGGTCGTCCATGATCGCGGAAAACCGGGTATTCACCGTGACCGACACCCACTCGATCTTGAGGGTCTGACCGAGTTGCCGTCCGATCCCATCGACGACGAGGCGGCACAGGTCGATCGTATAGCCGACGGGTGTGCCTCTCTCTGTGTCTCTTACAAAGGAAAACGGCGTTGCATCCCTCCGGTAGGCGATCCGAACGACCTTTCTGTCCGCCACCGCCCTCAGGCGGCTGTCATTCGGGATCTCCCCCTGCGCAAACGATGGTGGCATCAAGACGTAAAAGCAGAATAACAGGACAAGTATCCGCAACATGCCTGACGCTCCTGACTGGGTTGGGCTTTGCACGCGGTCGAGATGGTAGATTTACAACCCGAAAGTTCGCCGCCAGCATTGTCCGGTGCAATTCTCGTTGACGGCCGGTGGTCTCCTGACGCCTGATCGTGGTGGGGCGCCCCGGCCACGCATAGGGCCCGGATGGTACCCGCTGCAGTCGAGCTATGACCATCCCGTTGCTTGAGGGAGATCGGCTGGGGGTGATCCGACGGGTACTTCGAGTCAACCGTATCGGAAGATACCTGGGAAGCCCGTCTGCGTGTCCAACATGACTTCTGCGGTGCTCCATCGTTCTCTCCGGCTGCGCAGGCTGTCCAACCGATCGGGTGGGTCCTGCTCAATGCTTCTCAGCCCGCCATTGTCTGGGGCAGTTCCGGCGCGGGGGAAGCTGTAGGCGGTCGAGGCGGTTCCCCCGCCAGGCTGCCTGACATCATGCCGGCGATTGCTCAGGATACCACCGAGAGGATTCGGTGGCGACGCTTCGCCGGGAGGCCGTGGGACAGGGTTTGCGGTGCGGGTCATCGCGAAGGTCTCATATGGGTCACTTTTTGCCGATCCCCGACCGTTAGCAAACGTCTGCTTGGGCTGGGTTAGCTATCCCTCGCCCAACTTCTCAAATGTGCCAGAATGCGACATTTCCCATAGATGAGAGCTCCCGGTTTGGGCTGGCATGCACCTAGGCCTGACAATGGTCATGGCTCGTCTTGCTTACCATGTAAGCCGAATACCCAGGTTACCCTCGATGGTGTCGCGATGTGGCCCGTTGAGGTTGGTGGTGTAGTCGGCCACCGCGAACAGGCTCACGTTCTCCGTCAAGGTCGCCACCACGCCGGCACCGACTTCGAGCGAGGTCGCCCCGAACGAGGCCGGCAGCGCCACCGTACCGAACTCCGTCCGGTCGGTGGCATCGAAGTTGTGCCAGAGATTGAGCTTAAGATACGGACGCCAAGTCGTCGCCCCATCGTGGAACGTGCCTTGCAGCCGTGCGCCGATGCGGCCGGTCCACGCGTCGTCGGCATCGAACGCGATCGACGAGAAGCGGTCCTGCGTGCTGTCAAACGAGACGTGCTGCCAGATGAGTTGCGCCTGCGGTTCGAGCGAGATCGTCTCCGTGAGCCGGATTGGAGAGCCGCCCTCGAGGGAAACGGTAGTGGCATGACCTTCGAGGTCGATGCCGACGCCGCGGTTCGAGCGCGGCTCGCCGTCGAGCCAGGAATGCATCAGCACGCCGTCGAGGTACCAGCCCTGGGGCCCGACATGGGTCCAGTAAAGGCCGAGGCTCGTGGCGTCCATTGGCACCGAGCCGCTGGCGAAGCGCCGCTGCCCGAGGGCGAAGCCGCGCACGTCGCCATCGGCCTCGGCATGGCCGACGAACAGGCCAAAGTGGTCGCGATGTCCCTCCCAGATCTCGGCCGCCCCGACATCCATCCCGGCCTGGAAGCCGAAGAGATGGCCGTCGAACTCCGGCGCTAACGGCCCGCCGCGGCGGTACTCCGTCTTCGAACCGAAGACGCGGCCCCAGCCGGCGGGGACGAGGCCCGTTCCGGTCAGCAGGCTCTGCTCGCCCTGGCGCTCGTGAAAGGTACCGAGGATCTCCAGGCCGATGAGGCGTGCCAGCCCCGGCAGCCCGGCATAGACCACAGCTTCGGGTCGGAAGAACGGGACCGGCGACGGGTCGGGAGCGGGTGACGCACCAGGAGACGGCGGGATTGGTCCCGGTATGGGCGGCTGTGGTTCGGGCTGTGGGTCAGGGATCGGCGGCTGGGGCTCCGGACCGGGATCCGGGCCTGGATCAGGACCGGGGTCCGGACCCGGATCGGGCCTGATGGCGCTGCGCAGGTAGAAATTGTTCTGCGAGCCGGCCGAGTAGCCGCCGCGATAGAGCAAATATTCGTAGGGGCCCGCCACCACGGGGCCGGAGAGACCGAAGGCGCCGTTTTGTGTTCTGCCGCCATTCACCGCCGCGACGACGAGAATGCCGTCGCCGAGCGTCAGGTCACCTGGCCCAGTGGTGTTGGCGACCCGCAGACCCGTACGGCCGCCGGCGCGACCGCCGTCGACGACGAGGCGGTCGGACGGCGAGTTTTCGCCACCCAGAAAGGTGTTCATCGCAATCGTGCCACCCGCCCCACTGTAGCGGGTCGTCGTCAAGACCGTGCCCGGAGCGGTGCCCGTGCCCATGTTCACGAGACCGGTATTGGCGAGGCCGGGCAGGGTCTGGTCGAAGCCGTTGAGATCGAGCGTTCCGCTGCGCGCAACCCTCACAGCCGAATTCGGGCTGAACGTGTTCAGTTCCCCCGCCCGCAACGTACCCGCAGCGACATTCGTCGCGCCGCCATAGCTGTTGGCCCCTGTGAGCGTGGTGATGCCGGCGCGCACATTGACGGTACCTATGCCGCTGATTGCGGGCGCAAACACGTAGGTGTCGGATGTGTGATTGAAGTTGAGCGTACCGATGCCGGCGCCAAACGCGAGGCTCGACGCAGTGAGCGTGCCGGGGGCAGCCGCCGGGCTACCCGCGCCCGCACCGATGTTGAGAATGCCGACTGCACCGGCATTCGTCGCGATCGTAACGGTAGGCGCAGTGACGCCGCCGCCGTCCGCAATCGTCAACGTGCCCGTGCCGAAGTTGCCAATGTTCAGCGGCGCACTGTTTCTCCACGTCGAGCCCGGGCCGGTCACCGCCACTGTACCCTGCGAGCCTGCGCGTTCGCCGACGTTCGCCGGGAAGGCGGTGTCATTGATCACCGTCCCGCCGTTCGCGATCGTCAGCGCGCCTGTCCCGAACGCGCCGATATTGAGCCCGCCGCCTGGTGCGTTGATCCAGCGGGAGCCCGGGCCAGTCACCCTCACCCCGCCATTCGATCCGGCAGCCAATCCCACAGAGCCGCCGCCGCCACTGCTCACCGCGCCGCCGTCCTGGATTGTAAGAGTGCCTGTGCCCAGGCCGCCTACCACGATAGTTCCGATGTTCGTCCAGCGGGAGCCCGCGCCAGTCACTGTCACCGTACCCTGAGCACCCGGTAAATTGCCGACCGCTCCGAGGATATCGGTCAACGTGCCACCAGACTGGATCGTCAGCATCCCAGTGCCGGTTTGACCAACGGCCAGGTTCAGGGCTGTTGCGCCAGCGCTCCCGACCTCCGTCGCATTCGGCGCTACAGTGTCGATGTTCGTATCGGTTGCAGCTGTGGGAACACCGGCGTTCCAGTTGAGAGCCGTAAACCAACCCGTCGAGACCGTTCCGGTCCAATTGGTCTGGGCGTGTGCCGAAACCGTCGATGCTGCGAGAAGCGCGATCGTCGCGAGTGCCCTGGACGAGGCAATAGACGTTCTGTGTTCCCCGAACCTCATGACGACCTCATCGATCGGTGATACTGTTCAGCTTCTCGCGGATAGAGTGCGCAAACCTCGACGTACAAGCTCAGTGCCTATGCATTCAGGACCAGCGCTGGACCTGATGCAAGCGCAGCGAACGATCGGCAGCTCGAATTTTCGATGATTGTCACATCCGGGCCACCCTATGAAGGCGAAAGCGCGAGCGACCCGGATCGTCGGGGTCGTTGTTGCAGGGGTCAGCAAGCGCGACGAAAGATCATCAACCCCGCCGGAGGATCCGTGATCGGCTCCCGCCAATCGCTGCACATCTGGTGCCTAGCCTCGTATGTAGCCTTGATATCGTGTCTTGTTCGGAGCCGATGACATCCGTGGGTCTGCGAATAGGACGGACCGGCCGTGCTTACCGGCGCACCCTTGAGAGGAGCGCGGGCACGAGGATCCAGGCCACGCCCACAGCCTCGCTTCAGCAGATTGCTCGCTTGGGACCGACCCCGGCACGACCGGCCTCCACTTCGCTGGCCTGGATGCGCGTGGGGCCATTGTCCTGCGCCAGAAGCTCTCGCGCAAATAGGTCGAGGCTCGGCAGACCTCAACGCCGGCGCGTCTGACCGGCATTGAGGCCCGTGTCTGTGCCCATCATCGGCGCGATAGACAGAGATCGGCTGCAGACGTTTCCCCGTTCCTGGTCTGACCATTCAAACTCCGGTCCCCTCCATACTTCGCAGCCTGCCCGCGCTCTTGGAAGCATCATACTCGTCGTCTCTCCCATACCCATCGCTTGCCGCGCTGAGAGGGCCGACAGGTTAATGACCTGTCCGCTAGGTCCCTTTGGCAAACGCCACCAAGAAGTTGGCCGCGTCGAACAAGTCCCACCTCCAAGTTCGTCCCACTATCAGTTGCATGAGGTGAGCGGAAGCCAGCCTCGGGAGCACGGGATTCTCCGCCGAGGTGCGCGCGCGCACCTCCACGGGCAATCAGGCCCTAGAAGCCCCACGACTGAAGATCACGACCATGAGAACTATTCTGCTTGCGACTGCCGCGCTGATTGCGGTTCCCTTCGCCTCGGCCCAGGCCCAAGTTGTGCCGCATTGGCACTATTGCCGGATCGAGCCGATCCCCGGCAAATTCGAGTTGCGCTATTGCGGTCCTGGAAGCGCAACGACACGTCCGGGGCGCGACAGGGGCGAGGGGGCGGTTGGCCCCAGCCCGTCCCAGACGACCAGCCCAAGCCCGGCTGCCTCCGGCGCATCCACCGCCAGCCGTAGTTCCGGTGACCGGGGCGGTGAGCACGGCAACAACGGCGGCGGCCGTGATTCCTCCAGCGGTTCCTCAACGGTATCCACGGGTGGCACTCCGGCCGGTACCGGTGGCCCAGCTGCGGGCCCTTCCAGCACCGGCTCGCTGGCGGCGAGCCCCTCCGGCCCGTCCAACCCTGGAACGGGCGCTGGCGGCGGCACCATCCAGCCCGGCAGCGGTGGCCAGGGCGGCGCTGACAGCGCGGCGACCCCTGGCAACGGCGGCAACGGCAACCAGGGCAGCCATGGTGGCCCACAGGGCAACAACGGGTTCGGCAACGGCGACCAGAGCGCGCCCGGCAACTCGGGCGGCCACAACAACGCCGAGAACTCCACTCATGACGCACCCGGTAACTCCGGCCACAACGGCAACTCGGGCGGCGGCCAGAACAACGGTGGCGACAAGGGCGGCGATGGCGCCGGGGGCGGTCGGGGCAGGTAGGAGTCTCAGGCTGCACTGGCGCTCCGGCATCCGTACAAGACCTTGCACGCGCCATGAGGGGCACGGGTGCGGTTGCCGGGCTCGAAGCAGATCGGACCACGCGACGACCAGTGTCTCGGCGGCAGCCTGTGACTGCCATCCGACAGAGGACTGGGCTTTTTCAAGCCGCTTTTGGGCTCTGCATCGGCGTTCCGGCCGGGACGAGGTGCAACTCGGAGCAGGCCGGACAACCCCTACGGATCCTGATCTTTGTAATCAGTTGCTAGGATGTCCGGATTGGAGCCCGTCGGGTGAGAGAGGCGCCCGAAGTTGATCGTCTTGTGCGCCTCTGCCATTTTTGCGCTAAACTGCCAAAATGCCTGATTGGAACAGATGGTGGTGCCTCGCATGGGCCACAGTCAGTTCGGCAACGCTTCATTGGACCGGAAGGCCCGTCCGGCCCGGTCGCTGGCTCGCATGCCCACGGCAAGCGGGGCTGTTCTTCGCCTTGCAGCGGCGAGGATCCGGGATGCGGGCCAGGATGCCGAGGCTCTCCTGAAAGCGAACGATCTGGCAGCACTCGTCCTGGACGATCGGGCCGCTCGGGTTGGTGCCGAGGCCCAGATCAGGTTCCTTGATGCGGCCGCGAGGGCATTGAAGGATGATTGGCTCGGCTTCCACTTGGCCCGGGACGTGGATCTCCGATCGGCAGGAAGGCTGTATTATGCCGTCGCCTCCGCGGCCCGGTTGGGCGAAGGACTGGAACGGCTGCAACGCTACGGTCGGGTCACAAACGAGGCGGTGCAGGTCACCTATTCGAACAGCACGGAATGCACACTCACTATCGCATATTCCGGTGTTTCGCGGCACCTCGATCGTCATCAGATCGAATTCATCATGACACTGTTGCTCCGCGTGTGTCGTTCGCTGACGGGTCGTCAGCTGATCCCGCATCGTGTCAGCTTCGTGCATCATCGCAAGGTCGATGCTTCTCCCATGAAGCCCTTTTTCAACAGCGAGATCGAGTATGGCGGCTGGAACGATGAACTTGCGTTTGCTGCCAGCGCGCATGACCTCCCGCTGGTGAGTGCTGACACCTATCTGAGCGACCTGATGCAGGAATCCTGTGAGGAAATTCTGGCGCGGCGCGCTTCGAACATGAGTGCGCTACGAACAACCGTCGAGAACATCCTCGCTCCCATGCTGCCGCACGCGAAAACGCAGAGTCGAGACGTGGCTCGTCGATTGGGCCTGAGCGGGCGTACTTTCGCGCGCCGTCTTGCAGCCGAAGGGACGACCTACGGTGAAATCCTCGATCAGCTGCGGCACGAGCTGGCCATGACCTATCTCAGTGAACGCGATCTTCAGGTTTCGCAAATCGCCTGGCTTCTCGGCTTCCATGAGGTGAGCGCCTTGACACACGCTTGCCGACGGTGGACGGGCAAGACCCCTCGCGAGGTGCGGGCATCCCTCGTCACGACCTAAGTCAGTGCTCTGCTCGAGAACGTGTGCATAGATTGGAGCCATTCTGCCCCTTCTTCAGGAGGCAGGCATGAGGCTCGCCCACCCAATCCCTCCATCTCACAACCATAAGGCACGGCCTGCGGTCGTGGCTCGGTGCCCGAACCGGTCGCAGTTCAGCAGCAAGATACCATTCATGATGTTGCCTTGTCCGCAACCTGCATCGCCAACATAGAACCGACCGCCGGCCTCAGGGCGCCATGAGTTTGCGCGCGAGCGTCACCGCCGCGGCATCGGTGGCATCGCCCCGCGCCGTCGGCAGCAGGCTCCCGGCCTTGAGCATCAGCTCGGTCATGACGTTGAGGATCCGTGCGTCCGATTCATCCACGCCCGCGGCGTCGAAGTCCTTGCGGATCTTGCTGAACACGTCACTGTGTTCAGGGTCGCCCTCCCCCCTGGCAAGGGCCTCCGAATAGGCCTCCGCTTCGCCGCCCCTGAGTCCCAACTTCTCAGCGGCCCACCGGCCGAGGAGCTTGTTGCGGAGAATCGTCTTCACCGCGTCGTCAGAGCTGGTCATGCGAACTCCTCCGGTTGCCGGCCATTGAACGCCTCGTCTCGCCAGGATCTCCGTGGCCGAGGTGGAATGCCGCCCAGGGCTCAGCCCTTCTCTGAAGGCGGATTGGGGCCACTGAACAGAGACAGTTTCCCAAAGCGCTCGGCCAACAGATAGTAGACGGTAACCCTGTTCTTCGCCCTGTCGCCTTTCATAGTCTCGCCGACGCTGATGATCGCCTTGTCGAGATCGACGTCAGCGTCGGTCAGACCAAGCTTCTTCTTCAGGAAGTTCTCCCGCACGCGGGCGAGTTCCTCCTTGTCGCTGAGCGCGACTAGCGACGAGTCTCGTTTCTGCAGGGAGATGCCACAGTAGCGAGCGATGCCGGCAATGGCGCTTGGGTCCGCGTTCGAGGAATATTTCCACACATCTGCCGCCCAGTTTTCCGCCATCATCTCCTCCATGTGTTGACGCACTTACACCCAGACGATTTCCGCGACGGCACTCCTGCCAGACCGACATGCCCAAGCCGCCACAGCCTGCCGCGGGTGTTCCGATCCGAATGATCCCGCGGGCAGGAGCCCGTTGGCGCAGGGCACGAGCGAGCGCAGTCGTCGCCTCTTGGGCAGGGTGCTCGTCAAGCCGCCCTGTTCTTGAGCGCACCGATGATGACGGTCAAAATCGCACCGCCGGCGCCGCCGCTGATGAGGTTGGCAATCACTCCACCAACACTGAAGTTGCCGCTCGCGAGCGACGCACCAATGGCCGGCATGGCAAGGGTCACGATCTGCCCCAGGACTCCGCCACCGACAGCGCCCGCAATCAGATTTCCGGCCGTGCCCAGATCAAACTGGGGAGATGCTTTGCCTGCCGCGCCACCTCCCGTTGCGCCCGCGATCAGATTGATGAGGATCTGTTCCATTCGCACCTCCCGTTGAGGATCAACCTCTTGCCCACTGAAGGACGGGTCTGGCCCTGGAGCCTCCCAACCGTGAGTCCCGGGGCTGCAATTCTCCCATCCAGCGCTCACCGAATACGAACTGACACTCTTTCCGCGGACAGGGATAGAACCGGAACCCATCTTCCCCATCCCGGACGGTCGCTCTTCCCGCAATGGCAACAGACGCCGGGATGGCCTTCACGGCGTCATCGCCGGATGGTTCATCTTAGCCCAGGCGAGAACGCCCGCTTGATTGGCTGGGACAATTGCTTGACAGTTTTGGCCGCCGGAAGGCAATTCCTGATCGGGACCGCCGTTGGACCGTGTTGGTCCCGTCAAGCGCATGGGCCGACGTAAAGACCGGCACGTGGCTGTCGTCTTCGCTCCTTGACGGTGAGGGCCACTCGCGGCCGAGCCACTGTCAGGGTATCCTTCGCCAAGGTCTCGTCGGACCGCGTGGGCGGTCAGCTTGTCAGCACCAGCGGAGGGAACGACCATGCCACATGGAAGCCATGCAGGACGTCTCGGACGGGTCGATCTCGCCTTTTCCGATTGGCGGCCGCTGCGCCACCTGAAGGACCCGCTCTACAAGGACCTGTCCGCCGTCGCGCGTGTCGGCGACAGCCTCTTCCTCGCCTGCGACGAGACCGCGAGCGTCGAGCGGCTGCGGCGCATCGGGGACGACCGGTTCGGCGACCATCGGCATTTCGCTCTCGATGAGTTCGTCGATCTGCCGGCCGGCGCCGACGGCGAGATGGACATCGAGGGCCTGTGCGCCGTGGACGGCTTTCTCTGGATCGTCGGCTCGCATGCGCTCAAGCGCAGCAGGCCCAAGCGCGACGAGAGCAAAGCCGATGATGCCCTGCGCCGGATGGAACAGATCGACCGCGAGCCGAACCGGCACTTTCTGGGCCGGATCCCGCTCGTCGAGGAGGCGTTGGGTTTGTTCACGCCGGCCCGCTCGGACGGCGGGCGTCAGGCCGCGTGGGTCAAATTCGATGAGACGAATAGCGCCCTCACCCGTTGGCTCGCTGATGATCCGCATCTTGGCCCTTTCCTGACGATCCCAGCCAAGGAGAACGGGTTCGACGTCGAGGGATTGGCGGTGCGCGGAGATCGGGTGTGGCTCGGCCTGCGCGGCCCGGTGCTGCGGGGCCATGCGGTGGTGCTCGACGTGGAAATCGCGGAGAAGGCCCTGGGCCGGCTCAAGGCCCGGCGGATCGAGAGTGAGCGGCGCTACCGCAAGCACCTGCTCGACACGCGCGGCCTCGGCATCCGCGACCTGCGCCTTGATGGCGACGACCTTCTTCTGCTGGTCGGACCCACGATGTCCCTGGAGGGGCCGGCCTTCGTGCTGCGCTGGCGGGACGCGATCCACGACGACGCCTCCGGCGTCATTGCGCCGGATCGCATCGAGACGGTCGCCGAATTGCCGTATCGGTTGCATGCCGACCACCCCGAGGGCATAGATCTCTGGCCGGAGGCAGGTCCTGAAGCCCTGCTCGTGATCTACGATGCCCCGGCCCCGGAGCGGACGGACCCGGACGCCTTCAAGGTGCACGCCGACCTGATCGGGCCGCGCCTGCTGGCGGCTGGGTCACGGGCCAGACGGGTGGCGGCATTGGCGCCCAAGTCTTCGAACCGAAGTGCGTGACACAGAACAGCCTTCAGCCTGTCCGGTCGTCGGCGTCCGGCCCCGAGCGCCGGTCCCCTGTTCCACACGCCGCGCTAACAGCGCCGGAGCCGCGAAGCCCCTGAGGCCGCACCCGTGGTCGCGGCCACGGGCGCGCCGCCGACGCCACCTGCCGCTTCGACCGTGCCATTATGAGCGCTTCGGTCATGGGCCGGCCGCGGTTAGCCGCACGGATGATGCATCATGGCGGCCCCTCTTGTCGCCCGGGGCTACTGTCCCACCCGCGCAGGTTCTCGATCAGGATATGCACGCTGATCAGCAGCACCCAGATCGGCAGGACCATGATGCTCCAGTTCAGATAGAAGCTGCCGAGAAGCACCAGCGCGGCCAGCGCATACCCGATCCCGGCCATCCATCGGGGAGCGATCCCGGTGTAGATCACGACCGTGGACGTCGAGATCATGAAGACGCCGGCCATCTTGATCGCATAGACATTGAACAGGATGTAGGCGGTTGCGCGTCCGAAGCGGAACGTCGGGGCTGGCCCCGTCCCGGCCACCTCGACGGAGGGTGCGATGAGCAGCAGGGCGCCCACAATGGTCGCTGCCATGAACAGGGTGCCCAGGAACAACAGGCCGCTGCCCAGAAACACGGTGGCGAAGAAGCGGTCTTCCTTCGCACCGAGGCGGTCGCGCAGCACGCCGATGAACCACAGGAAGGCGATGCCTGCAAAGGGAATGAGGTTCAGCGCCAACGCCACGGACCGGGAGCCGCTCACCAGCCAGGTGCCGGGATCCAATGGATCGGCCGGAACCGCGCTCCGGAAGACCCAGAAGATGATGACGAGCAGGATGGAAAAGACGATGCCGGCTACGGCGGCCGCCCGTGGTGTTCGCAGATGCGAGTACATACTGGTCTCGTCCTGAGGCATCATCGCCCTCCTCGCGTGAGCCCAGACCCATGCACTCGATGGTACCGTCAGCATGACCCGTCGGTGAAGGGGTATCGCCGCGTTTGGTGTGCAGGCAGGGTCGGCAGGCGGGGATGAACTTTGACCCGCCGATTGAGTGGCCCAAACCCCTCTGTGGCGACACGACGGCCTAGATGGAGGTTGCGAGCCTCGACTCAGACCGCTTTCGCATTGTGGTCACGGATTGCAGGGGGTGAACGGCCCTGTTCGCGCCACAACCGACCTAATCCTGCTTCGGCGGTGAAGGAACAGCGAAAAACGTCGACACGATGCCCCATGCTGGTCAAGGCGGCGCGAGCACGAAATGCGAGCGGTCCATGTCCTTGAAGCCGGTCTACTTCGTTCAGGGCTTCCCGCAACGGGGGCTCGGATACCTGGCATGGCCAAAATTGTCAGACCTCTGTCCCAAGCGATCAAGCATGGCCACTTGGCCGCGGGTACTTTGATCCATGGGGCGGTGGGAGATCATCGCCGCCCCGGGCGCAGGTCCATCCGGGTCTCGCCGGAGAGGCCCTCCCACACGAGCCATCGCCCGAAGAGCCGCAAGGGACAAACGATGATGGCATCCTTGAACGCGTCCGGAAGCCGGCAGACCCTTTTGGCGGTGGCTTTGTTGGGCCTGTCCCTGCCAGTCAACGCGGCCTTGGCGGACGACCCCGCGCCCGGGCAGGCTCAGGAAATCGGTTCGAAGTCGGCCGGGACCGCATCCAAGCGGTCCGGATCCGCCAGGGCGCCGGCACGGGGGCCAACGAGAAAGTCGGACGGGGCCGGCGGCTTCGTCTACGGGCTCATCAACCAGATCCGGACGCAGAGCGAGGAGCTCTGCGCCCGCTACGGCAATCCAAGCGACTGCCTGGAGGAGGCCGAGGTCTGCCTGACCATGCGCGACGCCGACGACAATCAGGTCAAGCTTTGCCTCAACACCGTTCCAGGCGACAGCGGAGGCAACGGAAGCACGGTGCAGAAGTCGCGGTTAAAACGATAACATCGATGGTCAGGGTGCACGATGCGCATCTTCAGGGACTTCGGCGAGATCAAAGCAGCGGTTGGAACGGAGGTCGGGACGAGCGACTGGATTGACGTCAACCAGGAGCGGATCGACCAGTTCGCCCAGGCCACCCGCGACGATCAGTGGATCCATGTCGATGTCGAACGCGCCCGCCGCGTGCTGCCCACCGGCACCACGATTGCCCATGGCCTGCTCACCCTCAGCTTCGCACCGGTGTTTGTTCGTTCCGTCATGGACCTGGAAGGGTGGCGAACACCCTCAACTATGGGGCGAACCGCATCCGGTACCTGGCGCCGGTGCCGGCGGGTTCGCGGCTGCACGGGCGGGTCACCATCGCGGCCGAGGAGGACGCGCCGCGCAACGGCCTCCGGATGACTTACGGAGTGACCATCGAGCTAGAGAACAGTGAGCGTCCGGCCTGCATGGCTGAACTCATCGCCGTGCACTACCGCTGAACGCAGCGGCACAGGCTTGGAGGCCCGTCAAAGGCAACAGGGGGTGACCAAGGCCTTATGGAGGCTGACATGAAAAGACTCGCAACACTCGCCGCGGCCGCGTTGATCCTGACCGGCAGTGTCGGGAACGCCAATGCGCAGTACTGGCGCGGCGGCTGGGGCTACGGCGGCTATTATCGTCCCGGCGGTTGGGGCGGCGGCGCCGTTGCGGCCGGGCTGATCGGTGGGGCGGTTCTCGGCGGACTGATCACCGCGGCCGCCACGGCCCCCGCCTATGGTTATGGGTACGGGTATCCAGCGTACAGCTATGGATACGGTTATCCGGGCTATGGCTATGGCGCCTATGCCCCATGGCCGGGTTACTATTACCCCCGGCCTGCCTACTACTACCCACGCCCGGCCTATTATGGCCCGCGCTATTACCCGAGACGCGTCTACTACGGGCCACGCTACTATGGCGCGTACAGGGGCTACTACGGCCCGCGCTACTTCGGGCCACCCGTGGCGTACCGCCGGTACTGGTGAGGACATGCCGCGCCCCGGAGCGCACGAGCGCGACATCGGGCATCCAGGAGGTGGTGGACAGCCGCCCCCGTAATTCGCGTCAGGAGACAAGGAGACCGCATTGCGGGCGAAGGACTACTCAGCCACCGAGACCCTGCGTGACGGACGTACGGTCGAAATCCGCGCCCTCCGGCCGGAGGACCGGGCTGGCCTGCTCGCCGCCGTCGGCCGGTCCAGCGACAAGTCCCTCTACCGCCGCTTTTTCGGCTTCAAGCGCGGCTTCACCGATCAGGAAGTCGACTTCTACATCAACGTCGACTTCGTGGACCACGTCGCCCTGGTCGCGCTGCTGGAGGAGGACGGCCGGCCGGTGATCGTCGGCGGGAGCCGTTATGTCGTGGGGGTGCCGGGCCAGGCCGAGGTGGCCTTCGCCGTGGATGACGCCCACCAGGGACAAGGTATCGGGACAGCCCTGATGCGCCACCTGGTGGCCCTCGCCCGCGACGGCGGCCTCAGGGAACTGGTCGCCGACGTCCTGCCGGGGAACACCGCCATGCTGAAGGTCTTCGGCACGAGCGGGCTCGTGAGCACAACGCGGCAGGAGCCCGACGCCATCCATGTCGTGCTTCAACTGGCGTGATCCGGGCCGGTCCGTTGCGGCACCCATCGCCCATGGCCCGGTGGCGTTCGGCCCAAACTGACAAACGATTGGCCCAAGCCATCAAACACGCCATCGGTGCAGGCAGCACGATGGAGCCGTGCCGGGTGGCCGGTGCCGACGTAACCCTTGCATGGAGGATCACCATGGCCCGCATTGGATCTTTGTCCCGCGCCGGTCTGGCGTTGGTTGCACTGCCCGCTCTTTTCCTCGTCTCGGGTCCCGCGGACGCGGTCGTCTACTGCAAGACGGTGGGCGTGCCGAAGGGCTGCGTCGCGCGCCCGGTGGCCCCCGTGGCCCGCCGTGCCGTGGTCACTCCTGGTGTCGGGGCCGCGGGCGTCGGGATCCGCCCCGGCACCCCGATGAACCGTGGCGGCCCGGTCAACCGCGTCGGCCGACGCTGACCAAGTCCGCGGTCCACGGTGTCATTCGGCGGCGGCGCCCGTCCGGGACCGACGCCCGACCCAGAGCACCACGAGGACCAGCAACGTTCCGGCACAGGCAGCCACAACATCCCGCAGCGAGATCGTGACCGCGTCGAGCCTTGGGAAGAGGCCCAATAGGCGAAAGAGGAGACCGCCGACGAGAGCCCCGACCAGGCCTATGCCGAGGTTCTGCAGGAAGCCGAAGCCCCGACGTTTCCACGTGACGATGAGCCCGGCGAGGCTTCCGCCGATCAGGCCAACGATGACCCAGACGATCACCTGCGCAAGGGATGGCATCATGGATCCCTCCTCGGCATGTCCCCACTACTCGGCCGGTGCGGCGGGCGTGACGCCGGTGACCTGGGCGGATGGCTCCTCGCTGAGCCAGCGGTAGAGGATCCCGCCGATGGCCCCGCCGATCAGGGGCGCGACCCAGAACATCCAGAGCTGCGCCAGGGCCCAGCCGCCGGCGAACAGGGCCGGGCCGGTGCTGCGGGCGGGGTTCACGGACGTGTTGGTGATCGGGATGCCCACGAGATGGATCAGGGTGAGGCCAAGCCCGATGGCGATGGGGGCGAAGCCCGCCGGCGCCTTGCCGTGGGTCGCCCCCATGATGATGAACAGGAACATCATGGTCAGCACCACCTCGGCGATGAAGCCCGAGATCATGCTGTACTGG
>NZ_JAMXFJ010000042.1 GCF_025460805.1 Microvirga sesbaniae
TCGGCCATGGCGGCAAAAAGCCGGTCCCAGACGCCCCTCTTGGACCAGCGCGAGAAGCGCACAAAGGCGCTGTTCCAGTTGCCGAAGAGTTCCGGCAGATCCCGCCACGGCGACCCGGTTCGGGCTAGCCAGAGCACGGCTTCCACGAACAACCGGCTATCGACCGCCGTTCGGCCGGGATCCATGCGTTTGCCCGGCAGATGCGGCTCCATCCGATCCCATTGGTGATCCTTCAAAATCAGACGCACTCCGCTCACCCGAATCTCCGCTCCCAAAAGGAGCTTGAATCAGACTTGCGAGCCCGCGGGAATCCTGAATGTCAACGCGCTCTAGCTTCTGTTGGCGAGCTTTGCTGAAGCAGATCGTTTGAACTATTATGGCCTGTTAGCGCTTGATCCAGTCGAGAGTGGCGGAGAGACAGAGCACGCCCATGAAGGATCGGGTGGTCTTCTCATAGCGGGTTGCAACGTTGCGTCACTCTTTGAGTCCCTTTCGGCATGTCGTCGTTGCGGAATCGCGGGCCTTCGGCGCTATTGCGGCTGGCGCAACACAGCCCCTCAATGGTGCGATCCGGCGTGCGCCTGGCGTTCTGGAACCATCCTCGGGGACGTAGAAACCGCCAGGAGATCGACGCTTTCAAAGGTCGCAGCACGCAGGTAAGGACTGATGATTCCGCGGGACTTCGGCGATCAGCGGAGATGCGATTGATGGCATCGATGGCATCGGGAGGGCCATCGAGAAAAGGGGTTTGCCCGGACCATCCGACGAGAGGCATAAAGCACCGTGGCATTTTTGAGCAGGCCATCGAGGAGGGCCGCCGCGGAAGCTGCGATGCTGGGATGGGCAAACAGAGATTTGAGGTGAGGTTCGACCCGATGCAATTCTACGCACCAGAATTCGAGTACCTGCTCGACGGCCACACCCGTCATGGCAGCCTCTTGGGTCAGATTAGGCGATTATGAGCCCATATCCGGACGGTGCAATCGTAGTGTCGGGATTTAGGTGTCCACTAGGCCGGGCAGCTCCAATAGCGTAAAATTACACCAAAGCCAAAAGTGAGCGCTTAAAGTGAGCGCTTGTTGGACGTTTCAGTACGGGGGAAGGGAAAAGGAACGGGCGAGATCCCGGATGATGCTATCTCTGATTACAAGAGCCTCCCGGCCCTGCTCATCTTCCCCAATCTTAGCCTCAGCTGATTTGTAGGTGGCAGACAGCTGAGGAGCCGCTTCCTGCGACTGGAATACTCCGAGGTGACTACTGAGGATATCGAGCAGACTGTTGAGTGCCGCATCTGTGATCTCAACCTCCAGTGCTGAGGGTAGCCCGGATAAAGCTATGGAGCGGGTCTGGTAAGCAGAGTCCCCCGTGACTTCAGGACCAAACCAGGCCAACGGCTGAAACATATGCGTCGGCTTGCTTGGCTCTGCCGTTACAGTAATCAAATCCAGTGGTCCTGGCTTGACGAAGCGGCGGAGAGCGACCGTTTCCAGGCCGATATTCAGGCTGATGCTCAAGTACTCCACTCGTCCAGCGGCCAACTCCAATAGAGTTTCGGCTTGAGCGCAGGAAATGTCCGTGGCCTCCTCGATACGCCCGGTTGGATGGCTGGTAACCAGGATGAGCCGACCCGCCTCCCCCTCGACTTGGACATAAATGTCCCGGTCCGGGCGATCCGGAAAGTAGCCCTGCCGGATGTGGTAGCCTCCTCGCTCCTTTTCAATCAGACGAGCCAGGGAGGGCGCAAGCTGAAAATCGCGGGCGTTGCTCATCAGGTATTAGCCTTCCAAAAGGTGCCTCTGGCCGCTCCAGCTCACGACGTTTTTGCGTGTGACGACGGATAGGGAAAGAGAGTTCGTCACGTTTAGCCAGACGCAAGCTGATGGCTCGCAGAGCGATTAGGTGTCATTTACCGAAGTTCTCTGGTAACCGGCTATGCTAACATCACTCAAGCCGGTATTTGCACGAGGCGTGTTTACCGCAGCATGAATGTTTACCCGCAGCAGGATTATTACTTTGTTCTAGACCATATAATGTCCGCCGTTCACCGACAATGTCGAGCCAGTGATGAATCTCGCATTATCGCCGGCCAAGAACAGCACGCCGCGGGCGATTTCCTCCGCCTCGCCGAGACGGCCGACCGGGATGAGCGGCAGGATCTTGGACTTGAGCACCTCTTCGGGGACCGCCTTCATCATCTCGGTGGCGATATAGCCCGGCGCGATCACGTTGACCGTGACGCCCTTGTTGGCGTTCTCCTGCGCGAGCGCCTTGGCGAAACCGATCACGCCCGCCTTGGCGGCGGAATAGTTCGCCTGACCCATCTGGCCCTTCTGGCCGTTGATGGACGAGATGATGATGATGCGCCCGAATCCGCGTTCGCGCATGCCCTCGATCACGGGGCGCGTGCAGGTGAACATGGAATCGAGGTTGGTGCGGATGACGGACGACCACTGGTCGTAGGTCATCTTGTGGAACATGCCGTCGCGGGTGATGCCCGCGTTGTTCACCAGGATGTCGACCGGGCCGAGCTCGGCCTCGACCGCCCGGATGCCGCTCTCGCAGGAGGCCGCATCGGACACGTCGAACTTGAAGACCGGAATGCCGGTTTCACCCTTGAACTGGTTGGCGGCCTCGTCATTGCCGCCGTAATTGGCCGCAACCTTGTAGCCCGCATCCTTCAAGGCTTTTGAAATCGCGGCACCGATGCCGCGGGTGCCACCGGTGACCAATGCAACACGCGCCATGCTGTTTCTTCTCCCTATTGCGTTGATGGGATATCCTGCTGTCAGCTCTAACATAACCTTCCCGAACCTCGGGTTCGAACATCGCCGTGGGGCGCCGGCGACGTACTTTCGATAGGTTAAGGGCTGACCGTCAGGGCGCGATAAAGCGCTTCTCGGCTCAGTATGTTGGTGCGGCTCTGGCATGTTGCTTTCCTTACCTTTATCACATTGATTGTGTGGTTACTCAGACCTGAAGGATCCGGTCGGCAATTTCGGTGGCCGTTCGACGAGGACTTTGCAAAGGGCGTGCCAATGGCGCAGAGCACGAATGCAGTAGATGCATCTCGGCTTGCAATTCGGGGGCTGTGTCAAGCTCTGGGGGACGAGGTGCGGTTTGGCCAGAAAGTTTAACCGATCCAGGTCTGCCCGAGTGCGGCGGCCTATCGAGCGTTGTCGAAAAGAGCTACAATGGCTTTTGGCTGTTTGCAGCATGTCTGGCAGAAACGCGTTATGTCTTTGTGTTAGCGCTTCCGCGAGCGGACGCAGGCGCGATGGAAGTGCGCCAAGCGCTCACGCGGTGCTGATCCAGGGACAAGCGGAGTGGCATGATGGGTGGACGTTGCCCGTCTGAGACACGATCGCGCGCCTGCCGCTGCCCTCCGCTTCGCTCAAATTGGATCCTCTGGAGCGCATCTGGCCGTATGCCTAGCAAGAGACACATGTCTGGATATGGATGCGTGCTTGTAGTGTTTCTCGTCGTTGTTGGAATTGTTGAGTCTTCTCATGCGCCACATCGCTCGCCAGAAGCTCCATCAGTGCAGGGCCGTCGATGTGCTCAACAGCCGTCTCCGCATGATGGAGCTTCGCGGAAAGAGCCTTGCTATGTGGACAATGCACTCCGCTAGATCAGCGGCGCATACCAACAAGCGGAACGGCTCGCCCCGCGCCCCGGCAGGGACGTGTCAGCGCAATCACGGGCTAAACGGAATCCTTGAGAGACTACCCCCGGTGCGCCAATGGCTCTCGCAAATACGGTGCTATCCTCGACTGCCCTGTGCTCGCCCAAGCATGACGTGCTAAAGACCGAGGGGCAAGAGCATCGTCAACGTAACGGAGATATGGGCTCTGAAGGTGCTTTTAAGCTGAGGCAAGTCACTTAGTCGGCCCTAAATAACCCACAACTTGTTGGGGCAGAAGGATTCTTCGTCGCCACGAAGCATTGTAAAATGCCAGCATCTGGGGACGGACCCGCTCAAACCTGGTGCTTTGCCATGGGACCCAAGCCGACGCTGCCGAGTTCCGGTGATCTCTACCGCAGCCGCCTCGACCAAATCCTCGATCCCCGTCACGAGCTGTTTCGATTGGCGGCTCTCATCGACTAAGACCGCTTCGATCAGGAGTTCGGCCGCTTCTATCGGCCCCTGGGGCGGCCCGCCAAGCCGACGCGCCTGATGGTTGGGCTGTCGTATCTCCAGCACACCTTCAACCTGTCCGATGAGGCGGTGGTGCAACGCTGGATCGAGAACCCGTATTTGCAGTGGTTCTGTGGCTGTGAGTACTTCCAGCATGAGCTGCCGTGCGATCCCAGCTCGCTGACGCGCTGGCGCAAACGGCTCGGACCCGACGGACTCGAGAGCCTGCTGGCGGCCACCATCCAGGCCGGGCTGGACAGCGGCGCCGTGCGGTCGTCGAGCCTGGAGCGGATCAGCGTCGACACCACGCTGCAGCCCAAGGCGATGGCCCATCCCACCGACGCGAAGCTGTGCCTGAAGGCCTTGCAGGCGCTGGTGCGGCAGGCCAAGCGGCATGGCCTCGAGCTGCGTCAGGCCCACACCCGTCTGGCCCAACGCGCAGCCGTGCAGGTCGGTCGCTATGCCCATGCCCGCCAGATGCGGCGCATGCGCCGCGAACTGAAGCGGCTGAAGATCTATCTCGGACGCGTGTACCGCGATGTCACCCGCAAAGTCGCCGGTGATGAGGTTCTCTCACGCCGGTTTGCTTCTCTGCTCGGCCTCGTCGAGCGTCTTCTGACGCAGGAGCGCACGAGCAAGAACAAGCTCTACAGCCTCCACGCCCCAGAGGTGGTGTGCATCGCCAAGGGCAAGGCGCATCGGCCGTACGAATTCGGCTCCAAGGTCGCACTGGCGGTGACCAACCGCGAAGGCTTCGTGCTCGCGTCCAAGGCACTGGAGGGCAATCCATATGATGGCCACACGCTCAGCGCCACCGTGGGGCAGGTGACGGCCTTGAGTGGGGTTGAGCCCGCGCGCATTTACGTCGACCTGGGCTATCGTGGGCAACAATCTGATTGAGCTGGAGTGGGTCCATCCCGAGCCGCTCTGCCCACTCCTGTAAAGCGGAGTCATAGAGCAGTCCTAAGAAATGTCTCGAATGCTCCGCGGCGCGCTTGAGCTTGGCAAGTTCAGCCAACGCTGCCGTCATCAGTTCAAAATCACGATCTGCCATCATGCCACTTCCCCTTATGCTTTGTCAGCAACTATGGCCTGCTAGAGTCTCGGGGACAAGACCTCACGTTAAGCAGTGGCTGCTAGGCCGCGACGACCCTGTCTCAATCGTAAGGATATGCGGGCAGTGATTGTTGAATACTTTCAGGGTAGTCTATCGTGACATGTCTACCGGCTCAACAGTGAAGACAGATACCAAGGCAGCAGAGGTGCCCTACAAAAAAGAGCTCATGCCCGCCTTTAAGACCGTATGTCCGCCTGTGTTGAGGAAGTGGCTCGCCCTACTCTGCGCCTCCGAGGGTTGCTCGGGTGGTCCGAGCCGATCCTCACCGCAGGAGGACGAGCCATGGTACAGTCTACGGAGGTTTTTGTCGGAATCGATGTCGCCAAAGCGCGCTATGCCGTTGCGGTCGCTGATGGCGAACTGGGCGGTGAAGTTCGCTACCTGGGAGAGATCGATGCTTCCGCAGAGAGCATGCGGCGCTTCGTGAAGCGCTTGGCGTCCAAGTATGACTTCGTCCACTTCTGCTACGAGGCTGGCCCGACCGGCTATGGCCTGCACCGGCTCATCACCAGCCTCGGCTATCCCTGCGCAGTTGATGCCCCCTCACTCATTCCGCGCAAGCCCGGCGATCGGGTCAAGACCAACCGGCGCGATGCAATCGCCTAGGCCAGACTTCTGCGGGCCGGCGAGCTCACGGCGGTGTGGGTCCCCGATGAAGGTCACGAAGCCATGCGCGACCTGGTCCGCGCCCGCGCTGCGGCGGTCGAGAGCTTGCGGGTGCATCGCCAGCAGGTCAGTGCCTTCATGCTCAAACATGGGCATGTCTACCCACGCAAGACAGGCTGGACCATGCGCTACCTGCGCTGGCTGCAGGAGCAGACCTTCGATCATCCCGCTCACCAGATCGTCCTGCAGGAGAGGGTCGAAGCCGTGCGGCTGGCGAAGGAACGGGTGGAGCGGCTCGAGCAGACGATTGCAGAATTCCTGCCTCATTGGTCTCTGGCACCGCTCGTGCGGGCCCTGCAAGCGTTGCGGGGCATCGATCTGGTTGTCGCCGTGACCTTCGTCACCGAGGTTGGGGATGTCAGCCGCTTCGAGAACCCTCGTCAGCTCATGGCCTATCTGGGCCTGGTTCCGAGTGAGCGTTCGACCGGCGAAACGGTGCGGCGGGGCGGCATCACCAAGGCCGGAAACAGTCGCGTTCGACAGATGCTGGTGGAAAGCGCCTGGACCTATCGGCACCCGCCGCGCATCGGCACAGTCAAACTCTACCGGCTGGAAGCGACGACACCGAATGTGCGCGAGATCGCCTGGAAAGCCCAGACGCGTTTGAGTGGCCGCTATCGAGCCCTCACTCGACGGGGCAAGAAGTCAACGGTGGTGTGCACGGCCGTCGCTCGCGAGCTCGCCGGCTTCATGGGGGCGGTCGCCCGGGAGGTTCAACCCGCCTGATCTGCCCCAGCGGCAACATCTCCTTCTCATGCAGAGGCGGGGGCGGGATCACGGCAGGGGAAAAGCCCGTCAAACGCTTTGTGGCCGACCATGGATCGACGCCCGCTGTAAGATCGGGCCAGCCCCGGACGCACACTCGGGAATGCGGTAGCCAATCCGCGCATCCGAGCTTGATCACCGACGTCCTTCAGGTCTCGTTCCCACCTCTGCGTGTTCATCGATACGGGCCCGCTCTCCGCAGCGGCGGGATCGTTGCGTCAAAATCGTTGACAGCGGACATCAGAGCGTCATGTTCCAACCATTTCCTGAATGGACAACCGCTGAGGAACAGATTGGACTCTCCCTGCCCTTTCCGGCACTGGTCGCTTCTGCCTGCCGCTGCCACGGCAACGCGCTTCATAAACGCCCGTGCCTGCAGCCTCGACCGATCAGGGTCTTGCATCGGCTGAGGGCTGCCTCACCCAAGCTACTCTCTCAACAGTCGGTCGCGCGGCACCTAGAGGCGTTGTAGGGGCCGTCGGTTGGGCCGGGATCGGTCAGCGCAGGCTGTTCTGCCTCCCGACCGCGTCGCCTTGCTCCAGCGAGTTCTTGACTAGCGGCTCGGGCCGCGGCGTCTGCTCCGTGCTTGGCGGCAGGACAGGTAGCTCCATGCGAGGTTGCTGGCCTGTGAGGGTGCGCAGGAAGGCAGCGATGTCGCTCGTCTCCTGAACAGTCAGCTCCTTGCCGAGCTGTGCTACACCCATGATTGCTACCGCCCGCTCCAAGTTCCAGACCTTGCCGCTGTGGAAGTAGGGGGCGGTCAGCTCGACATTGCGCAGCGGTACCGCACGGAAGACGTATTCGTCGCTGGTGGTCCTGGTCACAGCGAAACGGCCCTTGTCTTCGGGAGGAAGAACCTCGCGGCCTGGGCGCTCTACCGCGCCAAACAGGAAATAGTCCTGCCCACCGAGATTGATGCCGCGGTGACAGGCCGTGCAGCCGGTCTCCATAAAAAGCTTGAGCCCGTGCTTCTCTTGGTCGTTCAGAACGGCCACATTGCCCTCCAGAAACTGGTCGAACCGTGAGGCCGGCGTGATCAGAGTCGCCTCGAAGGCCTCAATCGCCTTGGCAAGATTGTCAAAGGTGACCGGGTCGTTCTCTCCGGAGAAGGCGGCCCTGAAGCGGTTCTGGTATTCGGGGATGCTCTTGAGCACGTTGACGACGTGCTTGGGGGAGGCTGCCATCTCGCTGGCGCCCTGGATCGGCCCCCTGGCCTGTGTGCGCAGGTCCTGGACACGTCCGTCCCAGAACTGCGCTGCGTTGAACACTGAATTGAGCACAGTCGGCGAGTTTCTCCGCCCCTTCTGCCAGCCATGGCCCATGGAGGTCTCAACGTTGTCGCTGCCGCCCGCCGCCAGATTGTGGCAGGAGTTGCAGCTCAGGATACCGGAGGCGGATAGGCGCGGGTCGAACCACAGCATGCGGCCGAGCTCGGCCTTTTCGCGGGTGACGGGATTCCCCTTGACCTCGGGCACCATGGAAGGAATCGGCTTGAAGGCATCGTTCGCGATCTTGCGCAGTTCCTTGACTTCCTGCTGGCTCATCGCGGGCGACGGCGCCGACGTCGCAGATAGTTGAGCGCATGCTTCAGGAGAGGATGCGCCCAGGGCGAGTACGGCGACAAAGGCTCCGCTGGCGACACTGGCGAGAAGGGGCTGATTCATTTTCAGGCTCCACGATGCCGGGGGATGGGCTGAAGGTGGCTATGACGGGCAGGGACGGCTACATAGGACGGTTGCAAGATCTGTGCCTGATTGTACGGTAGCGAAGCATGTGGAAGAACGTGCACGTTGGGACGAACTGTTGACTCCTCTAAGCTCTAATCGGCTTGGCTCCGGTGCCTGAAAGGTCGCACACCGAGGACACTGGGGAGCGCCCCCGCTGTGAAGCCTCGTGGACCCAGGCAACGCCACTGAGGACGACGAGAGAGTATCCGAGAGCCAGCGCAAGCCTGAGACGTCTGTTCATGAAGCTCTCCTTGATTGTGGATCAGGACGGACGAGGGGCTTCGTTGATCGCAAGGGAGAGCCTGGCGATGTCTTGTCCGTCGATCGCCGGCGAGCGGTGCAGAACACCGGGATGGCCCGCCGTTGCGCCGCAACATCCGCGCATAATGGCAATCCATCCCCGCTCAAGCTGTCTGACTTGGCCGCTTGGGATTGGCGAGCTCGGCGGGAGTGCTATGAGAGCATGGGGTGGCACCCACTCGGTGCCGGAACCGCGATAAGTGGTGACGAGCCGGTAGCGCACATTGTCGACATGGAAGTTGCGGCAGACATCATTCTCGGTGACCTTGAGGCGCAGGCACAGACGCTGAGCTCCTGTGAGCTGAGAGAACATCAGCCCGAGGAAGCTCAGGTCATTGCCGAGCCACTCCGCCAGCCAATCCGCGCCGATCCCGGCTTTTGCCAAGCGCAACTGCACCTCGCGCTGTAAGGTCTGGAGATCACCCTCGAGCCGCAATCGCGGGAGACGATGCACCGGCAACGCGTCGAGTCCAGCGGCTACAACCGGATCGAGCGCTCGCGGCAGGATGCCGATCGGTCGGAACTGGAGGGTCTGCCGCGTCAGCCTCTCCTCGACGCACATTCTGTGATGGGATTCAGGACGGATATCGCGTTCAGGCTGCATCAGCTTTCCCCCATAATGGGAAGGGATCACGCAGTTGCCGATAAGCATCGGGATCGAACTGCGTCGCTGTTGACGCTCCGATCAGGCTGTCATCAAGCACCGCACGAATGGCAGATTCATCCATGCCAGTCCCGATCAACACCAGCTCCTGGCGCCGGCCGCCCCAGAGGGCGTCTCCATTCGGGGTGATCAGGCCAGTGCTGTTTGGGAATCGCGCTCCACCAATGGCCCGTAGCCATCATGCGTACGGTAGCGCCTGCAGGCGAGAACTCGACGACCCATCTTGGCCGCGTAGCGAGCCAGAAAAGCCCCTTGGCCCGGATTAGCCCCGGCAATGTGGCGTTGATGAACGCGCGGAACCTCTCGGGATGAGCCAGACACCGTGTTCGGTAGACGAAATTTTGAATGCCGTAATCTTCCGTCTCCGGCAAATGCTCGGCATGGCCGTATAGCTCCTTGGACCAGGGCGGATGCTGCTGCCTCTTCCCCTCATCAAACAACTTGGTATTGAAGATATCGGAGAGACCCACTTGCCCGGAGGCGGTCTCAATGATGCGGTCACTTGGATTGAGGGCTACAACAACCTTGCGCACGAGATCGAGCGCTTCAGGTGTAACCTCTGTGACCTTGTTGAGGATGACGACCTCTGCAAACTTCATCTGCTCCAAGAACGGATGCACGAGGGTGTCTTCGTCGGCCTCGCCTGACGTTTCGCCGCGATCCCGCGGGAAGTCGTTGGACCTGCAGTCCTTTAGCAGATGGGCGGCGTCCCCGACGGGCGCTATGGTACCTAGACGGGCCACATCAGAGCGGTTGTTCACGTCCTCGTCACGGAAGGAGAATGTACTCGCCACCGGCATGGGCCTGGCGATCCCGGTTCCTTCGATCAAGAGGTAGTCGAACCGGCCCTCGTCTCTTAGGCACCGCACCTCGACCAGGAGATCGCCGCGCAGCGTGCAGCAGACGCAGCCATTGGCTATCTCCACCAGCTTCTCGTCCATGCGGGCGAGATTGGCGCCGCTCTCGCGAATCAGATCGGCATCAATGTTCACCTCGCGCATGTGACGGACGATTACCGCCACGTTGCGGCGCTTGCGGCTGTTAAGCACTTGATCGAGCCGGGTGGACTCGCCGATGCCGATGAACCCGGAAAGCACGGTGCCGAGCGCGCGGCAGGGAGCAGATATCATGGCAGTCTCCAGCTTTGGGCGTTGCGGCTGCATCACGGATAGTATACTATACGTAATAGGTACTGTATAATATACGTCAAGGTGGTTTCGCATGAATTTCGCAAAAACGGACTGTGAGGCTGCTGCCCCGCCCAACCTCAACTGCACACAGGAGCGGGTTCATCGGCTTCTTACCGAGGCTCGGGTTAGGCGTCGCCTCGCGGACTGGAGCCGATCCCATGCCTTTCAGTTCCAGAACACCGCCGTCGACACCAATGGCCTTTGTGCCACCTGAGGCCCTTCTTTTCGATCAGGAACCTTTGAAAGGACATCTTATGATCAGTCGTCGCTCTGCCCTTGCCGCTCTGGCATCGATCACCTTTGTCCTCTCCGGCATCCCGGCCCTAGCACAAGCATCAAAGCTCAAGGCAATCGCCTCATTCTCGATCCTAGGGAATCTCGTGCACCAGGTAGGCGGCGATCGCGTCGAGGTGATGACACTCGTCGGTCCCAACGGGGACGCCCACGTCTTCCCCCGCCGACAGCGTACGCGACAAAGGTCGCCAATGCTAAGATCATCTTCGTCAACGGACTCGGGTTCGACGACTGGATCAACTGCCTCGTCAAATCCTCCGGCAGCACGGCATCGCTCGTGATCGCCAGCACTAACGTCAAGGCGATCAACGGAGAGGAGGAGCATGACCATAGCAAGAGCGAGCACAGTGATGCTGGCCACGACCATGGCAACCTTGACCCACACGCGTGGCAGGACGTGGCAAATGCCAAGATCTATGTCGCGAACATCCGCGACGGGCTGATCAGGGCCGATCCTGCTGGCAAGGGAGCCTACGAGAACAATGCCAAGAGCTACCTCACCAAACTCGATATGCTCGAGGCCGAGGTAAAGGCCCGCGTTGCCAAGATCCCGCCCGAGCGACGCAAGATTCTCACCTCCCACAACGCCTTTGGGTATTTCGAGCACGCCTACGGCATCGACTTCGTTGCTCCCCAGGGGGTCTCGACGGAAGGGGAGGCCTCGGCGGCGGATGTGGCTAAGATCGTCAAGCAGATAAAGACCGAACACATTACGGCGGCGTTCGTCGAGAACATCTCTGATCCGCGGCTGATCGAGCAGATCTCCAGGGAATCGGGTGCGAGGATTGGCGGCCCCCTCTTCTCCGATGTCCTCTCCGACCAAAGTGGCCCGGCCAGCACGTACATCGATATGATCCGCAACAATGTGAACGCCTTCCAGGGAGCTCTATCGAGCTGATCCACGGGCATTCTCCCTCCAAAGACGAGAGGTACTCGCATGGCAAGGAGTTGGGGCGAACCTTCGACCATCTCCACGCGGGCACCATCATCTCACCTCGGGGCGCGCCTGCGCTCCCCTGCAGGAAGAACTCGAGATTCGGAGCCGCTCCATGACCGACAAGATTCCCGTCACCGTCCTCACAGGCTATCTCGGCGCCGGCAAGACCACCCTTCTCAACCGCATCCTGACCGAGCAGCACGGCAAGAAATATGCCGTCATCGTCAACGAGTTCGGCGAGATCGGCATCGACAACGAACTCGTCGTCGGCGCCGACGAGGAAGTGTTCGAGATGAACAACGGGTGCATCTGCTGCACCGTGCGCGGCGACCTGATCCGCATCCTCGACGGGCTGATGAAGCGCAAGGGCAAGTTCGACGCCATCATCGTCGAGACCACCGGCCTCGCCGATCCCGCCCCCGTGGCCCAGACCTTCTTTATGGATCAGGACGTGTCCGACGCCGCCCGCCTCGACGCGGTGGTGACGGTCGCCGACGCCAAGTGGCTCTCCGACCGGCTGAAGGACGCGCCGGAGGCGAAGAACCAGATCGCCTTCGCGGACGTGATCATCCTCAACAAGATCGATCTCGTGAACGAGGCAGGGCTGAACGAGGTCGAGGCGCGCATCCGCGCCATCAATCCCTACGCCAAGGTCCACCGCACCCAGAACTGCGCCATCCCGATCTCGGAAGTGCTCGACCGGAAGGCCTTCGACCTCGACCGGATCATCGAGATCGAGCCCGACTTCCTGGAGGAAGGGCATCACCATCATCACGATGAGGAGATGCAGTCCGTCTCCCTGAGGACGGACAGGGATCTCGACGCGGGTCGCTTTCTATCTTGGTACTCCGACCTGATCCAGGCTGAAGGCCTCAATATTCTGCGTTCGAAGGGCATTCTATCGTTCAAGGATGATGATCAGCGGTTTGTCCTACAGGGCGTCCACATGATCCTCGATGGAGCGCCTCAACGACCTTGGGAGCCGGGGGAGCGACGCGAGTCCCGCCTGGTCCTGATTGGCCGGTACTTGGATGTCCCCAGCCTGCAAGCCCAATTCCAGGCCTGTGTGGCTGGGTGAGCCCCGAACTCCGTGGCCTTCACGTACCCATAGCAATGTCTTGACGGTCGATCTGAGCCAGGAACTCTCGGATCTTTGCGTACGGTCCTGAAACCCGGGCCTGACGCAAGTGAACGGCGCAGAGTGTCACGGTGGCTGATTGGCTTGGCTTCTACGCGGCCGTCGGCATGGCGTGAAGCTGAGCATGGTATGCGGCTTCGGCCTCGGCGGGCGGAATGTTGCCACCGGGCTCAGGCAGGCGCCGGTTGTTGACCCAGCCGGCCCATTTGGGAGTGGCGAACTCCACGGCTGCGAAGGCGCGCCACGGACCACGTCGATGGATTCCCTAGGTTTTGAAGAGTCCAAGGGCAGGTTCCGCCAAGGCATTGGCGTCGCAGTCACCAACCCTGCCGGCCGACGGCTCGATGCCCTCCTAGGCGAGCCGCTCGTTGTAGTGGATCGAGACGTACTGGACGCCTTTGTCACCCGTCTGTTTGTCAAGCGGCGATGCGTGCCTGGTCGATCTCGTTTTGCCACTGGCAAATTAAGGTGAACACTTCGCGAGCGATGTAGCGTTTGAGACACCGGATCGCCTCAAGCTTAGAATGGCGCCCAGCCATACGCTTGGCCATGTAGGCCTTGGTTCGCGGGTCGGTCCGGTCTGCGCGATGGCAATGATGTGCAGGGCGCTGTTGGCAGCTCGGATGCCTTCTCGATTGAGGCGGTGGCGGGTCGTCTTGCCGGACGAGGCTGGGACCGGGCTGACATTGCAAAGCGCGGCAAAGCCGGCGTCGAAGTGTAAGTGTTTCGGATTGTCCCCAGCCGTAAGAAGCAGTTGTGCAGCACCTGCCTGAGCAAGCGAGTTCCGGGCCATGAGGCTGGCCGCGAGTTCATCGACGATGGCACTGATCATGGCGTCCAAGGCACCAATCTCAGGCTCCGCCGCAAATCCGGAGCAGGGGCAAGCAAGGAGCAGGTCTCCACCATATGCTCATGCGGCGAGAATATCACGCTATTCGGAGAGTAATGGATCCCGATTTGGAGCATACTTCACCTTTCAATTGCGATTCATGTGGACTATTTCGATCCCACCCAAGATCACGCGGGACACTGTCCGCGGACTTGAAGCCGAGCATCGGATGCATGCGGTGTTTGACGGAGCGGTGATCCAGCTCGGTGCGGTTGTTGATGTATTGACCCTGCTGGATCCGGATCGGCTTCACCTCGCACCGAGATCAATCCTGCAGCCGGCCCTCGGCATCACCCGACGGGATTGCTTCGCGATGGGTCTGGCTGCCGACGATGACAATCCTCCCGGGCCGGCCATGCTGCTTGAGAACCTTGCGTAGCAATCACTTGGCGGCGGTCAGATTACGCCGCTCGCTGAACCAGAACTCCACGGTGTCGCCGTTGCTTTCGATGGCTCGGTAGAGGTATTTCCATTGACCTCGAACTTTGGTGTAAGTCTCGTCCATATGCCGCTTCCGGCTGACAACTCGCTTGCGAAGATTGAACTGCTCCAGCAACTGCGGTGCGAAATGCACGCTTTAGCGATAGATGGTGGCATCGTCGATAGAGAGGCCGCCCTCGGCCACCGTGTCTTCAAGATTTCTTAGGCTCAGACTAGAGGCCAGGTACCACCGGACGCAGAGAAGGATCCCTGAGCAATCGGAATGGCGGCCTCTGAGTATCATGCTCCTCCGGAGCTGACCGGAGATGTAGACTGAACGGAGTTACCTACAGGTTTGCAACGCCGCCATCCCGCTGACCGCAACCGGCAGGCACCACATTCGCCGCAGCCGAAGCCCCACTCATGCCGGGTACGATGGTCGCCGTTGTAGCAGGTTTGGGTTTCCCGCACGATCAGCTCGACGAGCGCATCGCCCCCCAGCGCTTGTGCAAGACCCCAGGTTTCGGCTTTGTCGATCCACATCAAGGGGGTCTCGAGCACCAGCCGCGAATTCATGCCGAAGTTCAGCGCAGTCTGAAGCGCTTTGATGGTTTCATCGCGGCAGTCAGGATACCCGCTGAAGTCCGTCTCGCAGACGCCCGTCACCACCCGTTCGAGGTCGCGTTGGAAGGCGACGATCGCCGCAAAGGTGAGGAACACCAGGTTGCGCCCGGGCACGAAAGTCGCGGGAAGCCCGTCTGGACGGCTGCCAACCACCGGCAGGTCCGCGGTCAGCGCGCTTATGCTGACCTCACCCAGCACATCGAGCGGGATGACCCGATCCGGTCCAAGGCGGCTAGCCCAGAGCGGTGACAGGCGGGCAAGCGCCTGCCGGATAGGCTCCCGGCAGTCCATCTCAACTGCATGCCGCTGACCGTACGAAAACCCGATCGTCTCCACCCGCTCGTAGCGCGACAGCGCCCAGGCCAGACAGGTGGTTGAATCCTGCCCACCCGAGAAGACCACGAGGGCGGAGGATTTAGCGGTGATCATGGTCAGCCGGCGCGTAGTAGGTACAGGTTTCGCCGCAGCTGTCGCGGTAGATCGTCACGCGTGCAATTGGCCCGATGTGTTTGACGCGATCGAAGATAAACCGGGTGATGTTCTCCAGTGTCGGTTGCTCCAGCCCCTCGATCCGGTTGAGGAACTTGTGATCGAGGGTGCGGCGCATCTCCGCGAGCTTACCCTCGAGCAAGCCCAGGTCGATCAGCATGCCCGTTTCGGGATCGGGCACTCCGCGCACGGCAACCTCGGTCCGGAAGGAGTGCCCATGGATCTCCTCACTGGCTGGCCCGAGCGTCGTACCCGTGAGCGTATGGGCGGCTTCGAAGTGAAACGACTTCGTGAGTTCCCACATCAGCGAATTCCTAAGTACTTGTGTGTTTGGAGGCTCAGGCGCCATTGCGGGTGAGCCAGGCAATACTCGACGGCTCGCGCCGTGTTCGCGACCTGATCCGGTCCATCCATCGGCTGGAGCGAGAACCTCTCGAAGAACAAGGAGGCAAACCGCTCGGGCCGGGCATCCTCTTGCGGGAAGACCAGCTTCAGCTCATGGCCGGCTTGGATCTTGAGATCGGTGCTGCCTTTCGGGCTGACGCAGATCCAGTCGAGCCCCGGCGGCGGCGCAATGGTGCCGTTTGTTTCGATTGCGATTGTGAAGGAGCGGCGGTGCAGTTCATCGATGAGAGCGGAATCGACCTGGAGCAGCGGCTCTCCGCCCGTCAGCACCACAAGCCGGTGATCGGTCCCGGGGCCCCAATGCTCCTCAATGCAGTGGCACAGGTCGGCGGCGGTGGCATATCGCCCACCGAAGGTTCCGTCGGTGCCCACGAAGTCCGTGTCGCAGAACCGGCAAGCAGCCGCTGCGCGATCGCTCTCCCGTCCTGACCAGAGATTGCACCCGGCAAAGCGGCAGAAGACGGCCGCCCGGCCGGATTGAACGCCTTCACCCTGAAGAGTCAGGAAGATTTCTTTGACGGCGTAGCTCATTCAGGCCTCGTTTGAGAGCTTGCGCCCACCACTCGGCTGCTGGTTTCCGCCGATCCGGCCGGAAGAGGTTCCGTGGCAGAGAGCTCGATGATGTTGTGAAACATGCTCAAACGCAGAGCGCAGCCCCGTGCCGAACGCAGCTCCTTTTTGTGGCGCTGAACATGATCAAAGGGCATAGGGCGCGCGAGAGTTCGGTTAGCGGCAAGCCTTTGTGCTCGCGTAACGGAATTCAGTCCGCCGGAACAGATGACGAAGGTCTTCACCAGGGCTCCTTGTTTTGACCGGGTAGGCTGCGACCGGATCGGCTCACGTGCCGACGAACGTGAAACGGACGGGACAGGTGAACGTGTGTCTCGCCACGCACTCACCCCGCTCGCTTCTACGACATAAACGACAATTCATGTGCGCATGTCAATGATAATGCATTCCATCACATGAGAACCTCTGTCCGGGCCGGTACAATGATTCAAGTTAGACGACCGAAGAACACGCCGTACGTAGTCGCTGATGGCCTGGAATGTTTTGATGGACGGCTGGTTCCGGTTCTTGATCCGAGCCTTCCTATGGAAGAGATCTCGACTTCTGGAGCAAACCGCTACAGAAAGAGACCCTTTCCTGAACTAAGGTGAGCTATGACGGTGATCCTGAACGACCTCGGCACACGCACCCTGATCATGGGTGTCCTGAACGTAACGCCTGACTCATTCTCGGATGGCGGTCTGTTCGGCGACCATGCTACTGCGGTCAAGCATGCCCGCGAAATGGAGCAGGCAGGCGCCGACATCATTGACATTGGCGGAGAGTCCACACGCCCCGGCCATACACCGATCGAAGCCCAGGAGGAGCAACGGCGGGTCCTGCCGATCATCCGCGACCTTGCTTCCGTCTTGACGGTGCCGATCTCGATCGACACCTATCGGGCAGCCACGGCCCGAGCCGCCCTCGCGGCAGGGGCCAAAATCGTGAACGATATTTGGGGCCTTCAGCGTGATCCTGACATGGCAGCGGTCATCGCGGACTACAATGCCTACGCGATCGTCATGCACAACCGGGCCGAGGTCGAGGCCTCGCTCGACATCATGGCGGATATGCTGCGCTTCTTCGAGCACTCCTTGGCTCTGGCCCGCCAAGCTGGTATCCCAGATGCACGCCTGATCCTTGATCCGGGTATCGGCTTCGGCAAGACAGCCGACCAAAATCTTGAAGCTCTCCGCCGCCTGCCGGAACTGAAGGCGCTGGGTTTCCCTGTGATGGTAGGTGCTTCTCGCAAGTCGGTCCTGAGTCGCTTCTATGATCCCCATGTCCCACCGCGCGATCGACTCTTCGGCACTCTCGGAGCGCATGTGGCGGCCGTGAGCCGCGGCGCCGATATCGTTCGCGTCCACGACGTCAAGGCTCATGTGGAGGCCTGCCGTGTGGCCGACATCCTCTTGAGGAACCTGCCATGAGCGATACGATTACGCTCTCCCGTCTGGCGCTCTATGCTCACCATGGCGTTCACGCTGAAGAGGCTCGCCTCGGGCAGCGCTTCTATGTCAGCCTGACCTGCTTGCTTGATGTTAAACCTGCCGGGCAGGCGGATGATTACCGGCAGACCGTCTGCTATGCGACCTTGGCTAAGCTCGTTCATGAGATTGGCACAACGCGCCGCTTCCATATCATCGAGGGGCTGGCCGAGGCAATTGCCGCAGCCGTGCTCGCCCAGTTCCAGCTGATTACGGCCGTGACAGTGCAGATCGAGAAGCCTGAGGCTCCGGTGCCTTTCATTCTCAACGGTGTTGCGGTTCAGATCCGGCGCTCCCGCAATGGCTAAGGTCGCACTCAGCCTCGGCAGCAATCTGGGCGACAAGCGCGCCAACATTGCCAAGGCACTGTCCGCTCTGGATGAGGGTGGTGCACGGATTATGGTGCGCTCTGCGGACTACCGCACGGAGCCCTGGGGTCCCATTGCTCAGGACTGGTTCGTCAATGCCTGTGCCCTGGCCGAGACGGATCTCGCGCCCGATGACCTTCTGGCCCTGTGCCTTCGGGTGGAGCGGCAGCTTGGGCGCATCCGCGAGGTGAAGTGGGGGCCCCGGGTCATCGACATCGATATTCTAACCTATGACGATCTTGAGCTGATCACTCGCAGTCTGACCCTCCCCCACCCATTCATAGGAGAGCGTGAGTTTGTGCTGGTGCCGCTAGCCGAGATCGCATCGGATCTGAAGCTCGGCGGCCGGCCTATAATGGATATGCTCGCCGGATTGAACAGAGGCGATGTCGCGAAGCTTACCTAAGCCAGGATTCGCTTGTTGGCCAACGGATCGCGGCTTCGTTCGTGATTGAGCTGCATCATGGCTTCGTGGATCGTCTGGTCGAGGTCTTCGGGGCGGGTGAAGGTCAGGTGGGCAAGGTCATCGCGCTTCACATCGCGCCATCGCTCTTTGATGTCATTGAGTCCAGGGGCATACTTGGCAGCCAATCAACGCTGAGCCAGTGCACCCGCTGCGCGAGGGCTGCTGTGCTTGCATTGCTGGTGTAAATGACAAACGCTGGCAGGGGCGGCGCTCCGCGAAGGAGCAGATCCATCGGCTCGGCGGCTCCGGAGCCTACACCCACCAAATGCTCCATCAGCCGCGATCATAGGCGCCAGCAGAATTCCAGATCCGACTGCAATTGACCTACCAGTGCAATACCTTTCTGGCTCGGATTAGCGCCACCGAGATGGCAACGCCTCTGCCGGAGGAGTGAAGGGTGTGGTATCGTCCATATCCCACAGTGCAAACGTGGCGCTGCATGCGGTTGGGCTCGACAGCGTCAATCCCGGCTTCTAAGGCCATGCTCGCCTACACTCGTTGGGTGAGGCGTATTGCAGCCAGTGCCCCCGAGCTTTGGCGACCTATACTTCCGGACCATGAGCAGGCGCGGTGAAGGACTACACCGGGTCAACATCGGCGCTTAACCGCGGCGGTGTGACGGTCTGCCCACCAGCCTAACGTGGAGGACATCTCCGTCAGTCGTACATTCTCGGCTCTATCAATAGCTTGGACAAGTTGTGCAATACCGCTTGGCTAAAGCGGATTTTGGATCAGTGTAGAGCACAGCCAGCGTGCCTGATACAGCCTTTGGCATGGTGTGCGGTGATGGTGTAGAGGGCTAGTTGTTTGAGCTCTGCCTCCAGGGTTTCAAGACTGCGCTCGGCTTTGGTCTTGAGCCGCTCATTCATCTTAGCCCAGGCAGGCTCGATCGGGTTGAACTCAGGCGAGTAGCGCGGCAGGTACATCAGTCCGATGCCGGGGTGATTCAGCAGGTCGCGAACTTCTGTGGCGTGATGCGGGCGCAGGTTGTCCATCGCCAGAATGGCGTCCGGCTTCGTGCCTTTGAGGGCCCGCACAAGCACCTGTTCGAGATAGCCCAGCAGCACCGACGTGGAGGTGGACGCCTCGATGGTAATCGTGGTCACCAGTCTGTCACACGCGAGGGCCCCTAGAACCGTCAGCCGTTGCCAGGAGCCGAGCGGGATCGACCCATAGGCGCGCTGCCCACTCGGCGCTCGGGCGTGGGTGCGGGCCATCTTAGTCGTCACCCCGCTCTCGTCGAGGAACACCAAGCGTTCCACGAATAGGTGGTTTATCTGCTGGCGGTAAGCCTCACGCTCGGCGGCAATCTCGGGCCGCTCCTGCTCGGCCGCCCGGAGCGTCTTTTTTCACCGTCAGCTTGAGGCGCTGCAGCGTCCGGCACATCACCGGTCGGCTGATCCGCTTGCTGGTGAGCGCAAACAGACGCTCCGCGTACTGATCCAGGTAGGAATCGTTGGTCTCAGCCACGAGCCCTCGCAGCAGCGCCAGATCATGGGATCCTAGCCGACCGGGCGGTCCTCCGCGGCCCGGCCTCGGGCAGCGCCGGCCCTCCTGGCGGGCGGATCCAGTTCGACACGGTGGCGGGGCACACCCGAAAGCGGCAGGCAATGGCAACCTGGCTGCCCTCACCTTGCTCATAGGCAGCCGGAACGTGCTCGCGCAAATCGCTGGAATAAGGCTGGCATAACTTGTCTCCCGTGCCATATGGCCAACAACGCACAGACCGCTGCTCTCGGTTCAAATCAGCTCGAAGTTCGCTTTAGCATGGCTGCGGTCCGCTCCATCATCGGGCGGCAAACAGTGCGGCACAGCCAATGGTCTCCACCCTCACCTGCTCAAAGCGGGCGGCCAGCTCCCGTCGCAGATCCTCGGCACAGTCCTGTTCGTTCGAGAAGATCCCCTTTGAATTGTAGAAACCCATCAGTACTCTGGCCATTCGGGAGCGCTGGATCCCCCTAGCCAAGAGCGTCGAACCAAACACGACTCCACCTGGTGCGAGAAAAGGCCTGATGTGGTCAAACACCACCGCCTTCTGCTCCATGCTACCCGGCAGGCAATGCAGCACGTAGTTGATGCCGATGGAGGTAAAAGGGCCCGTCTCAAGCTGAAAAGGCTCCAGAACATTCGCACAGACGCATTTGGGGTCATAGCGCCGGATCCGGGATGCGGTCCGCGCGAGGCAGGTCAGGTTGAGATCGAGCAGCGTGATCTGGGGCTGGCCGGAAGGAAACTGGCAGTGGTCGAGAAACCAGCCCGTGCCGACCCCGATTTCGAGGTGACGGTCACTCACGTGATCATTGTAGCGGTCGAGCAGACGTTGGGGCGGGCACTTCCAGATAAGGGGGCTGGACAGGCCGAGCACCACCAGATCGTAAACGTCGAGCATGCGGGGTGTATATACGGCCTGCCCAGCCACGACCGCCGGGTCAGTCCTCTCGTGCCGTGTAGTCATTGGTGTGCCCTCCTGAAGCATTCCAGCGTACCGCGATGTTGCTGAGTGATGTACGGGATCGGCGCATGCAATTGTTGGGCCACAGCGCGTCCGCGGCAAAATGTTTCTGGTGCTTACTATGTGATTACCAGGAAGAGAGAGATCTGTGACACGCAGAAGTGTTGTCATGTCGATTCTCTTGCAAATCCGGCACAGGAACGAGAGAGTAGCAGTGTATCGTGCCGTACTTATGCGGCGAGCAGGTGAAACTGTTCGGCGAGCGATAGCGCCGATTGCACGCATATTTCGCCTGCTATTTGCGCGGCATATGGATCAACTCGTTGCCATCCAAGATCGCGCGGGCACTGTCAGCGGACTTGAAGCCGACCATCGATCGCACGCGGGTTTGACGGCGCAGCGATCCTGCTCGATGCCGTGAGATATTGACTCTACTGGGTCCTGATCGGCTTGAGCCGGCGTCTTGAACGGTTCTGCCGCCGACTCTCAGCATCACACGACAGGACGGCTTCATGATTGGTCTCCCTGGCATCGGCGACGATCCTCTCGGGCCGGCCATGCCGCACGACGAACCGCCTTGAGCAGGAACTCCCAATCGATGCTGGCGAAGTACCATTGGACGGCGAGCACCCGGTCGAACAGCCAGCAGAGCTGACCGGTCTACCTGAGCGCATCGGTCGCGGATCGGCTGGGCGATACCCGTAAGAGTCACCATGGACGACAGGCTCCTTGATCGGCTCGAGATATCGTTTGACCACCTCCTGCGCGATCCTGTCGCCGGCCGTGGGCACACCCTCAGCGAACTGCACCTGGATCCAACCAACCTTTGGGATCGGCTGAGGTCATCCACCCGTTCCATCCGCTGCGCGGACAGCGGTGTGTCTTTCTGAAGGCCCGCTGCGTCTCGGGTGTCGAGACATTGAGCCTGCGCGACCCCCACCGCGGCTCGTTTGCCATACCGCGAGACTGGACCGAATGTACGCGGCCGGAGGCGCAAGCCTCCGCCACGAGCCTCCCCTTGCTGATCAAAGCGTTCGCATGCAACCAATCCGGGGTGACCGATGGTCCATCTTTTGATTCGCTCGGACAGACTGGTGAGTCGGTCCGATGGACATCCAACACCTTTCATCAGCGGCCTTGCGCAAACGCCGCCACAAGCTCGCGCACGGCTTGCCGCCCATCGAGCAGGTGCTGCGAGGCTCGCTGATCGAGACTTACAAACGATATGGGCACCTAAACTGCTACTGCATAACCCGGACCGGGTCACGGTCCGAAGCGAAATCTGTCCATCACTCAGCTCGGCGGTCGCCCCCGAAGGGACTACGTTCCAAATTACGCCTATCCGCGAGCCGCGCAATTGATCGCCACTTTCCCGCAAGCTACGCGGCGCGCTCGACGAGATTGGCGCGATCAACGCAGAACTCTGCGACGACGCGCAGAGATTGGATAGACCCTCGTAGCCCAACATAAGAGAGTAGAGGTCACTCTTGTTGAGGCAGTGCAGAGGGCGAAACACCCCGCATGGGTCGAGCTGATACGCAACGCGGCCGATGCATGTATATTACAACAGCCAAGGTTAACATCTCATCGTTGGCCGGCGTCATGCGCCCCAGCAACCCCGTCTTATGACCTTGGAAGACGCCATAGTCGTGGCGCGGCGAGTAAGCGACCGTCATCGCACTTTAGGCTTGACCGGGACCCGCAACAAGCGCATCTGCCTTTCCACCCGCAGTCTGCTTTGGCAGAATGCGGATCCACTGGAACTTTGAACCCCATGCCAAGCGACAGTCACAGTCGATTGACCACGCCGTCACGGGCCTGTGCAGGCACCTGATCTCTTGATCGGCTCACCTGCGACCGGCCCTTGACGGCTGGTTGGAACCGAGGTGAGCCCATGACCCTCCATATTCGGCGCCTCCGTGCGTCCCTCCGCGCGCCTGCCGCGCCCGTGCCTGTCTACCAGGACCGTTCCCTGGCTTACGTGCTCTGGCTGCTCCTGTTTCTCGTCTTCGCCCCAATGATTGGGGTGCATGTTGCCTTTCTGCTCTACCCCGATATGGCAGAGGCCCGGTCTGTCCAGGACAGGAGCAACTCCCCCGGAAAGCACGGCTGAGGAAGGCTGTCATGATCCGGGTCTACGACTGCTCCCAGAACAACTATGACGTGCTCGTGTCGGGTACCACGAGCCTGCCGGAGAGCGCCGTCTGGATCGACCTCGACCGCCCCTCTCCTGAGGAGGAACAGGCGGTCGAGGCCCTGCTTAACCTTGACCTGCCCACGGCCGACGAGATGAAGGACATCGAGCCCTCCTCCCGCTTGTACGTGGAGAACGGCGCAACCTACATGACGGCTGGCGTGCTATGGGGCGTGGAAGTTGGTACGCCGGAAGTCACCCCCGTCACCTTCGTGCTCACGAACGGGCGCCTGGTGACGATGCGCTATGCCGAGCCGCGCTCCTTCCGGACGGTCGCCAACTACATCAAGACCCAACCTGACCTGTGCACCAGCGGGGTCATGACCCTCATTACCCTCCTGGAAGCTAATGTCGACCGCATCGCTGAAGTGCTGGAATGGGTTGGCGGAAGTGTCGATCAGGTCTCCCGGGAGATCCTTGAGCGCAAGCGCCGGGCTAAGCACAAGGCCGCCTCCACCAAGGGGCTGGAGGAGGTGCTTGATGCGATCTCGGTAGACCACAATGTGACGGTAAAGGCGCGCGAAAGTCTCGTCAGCCTTGGCCGTATGATCAGCTTCCTGGCCTTGACCCAACAGGTCAGGACCAGCAAGGAGGCGCGCGAGCACGTCAAGAGCCTAGGCCGCGATGTCGCTTCGCTGACGGATCATGCCACCTTTATCGCCAGCAACATCAACTTCCTGCTCGATGCCTCGCTCGGCCTCATCAACCTGGAGCAAAACCAGATAATCAAGATCTTCTCCGTGGCGGCGGCCTGCCTGATGCCCCCGACCTTGATCGCATCGAACTACGGTATGAACTTTGAGCACATGCCGGAATTAGGGTGGCTGTTCGGCTATCCGGCATCCTTGGCGATGATGGTGGTCTCAGCCATCATCCCGTTCGTCTACTTCAAGCGTAAAGGTTGGCTTTAGGACAGACTGGGCCATGCCTCTTTAAGGGACCAGCCCGAGAGCTGCGGGGATACCCTGGCGCAGGCCTATGCTCGATCCCGGGGCCTTCCTGATGGTGTTCACCCGGATCATCGGCTTGACGCGCGGTGACTTCCGACCGCGCTTCCGAACAACATCGCGGAGTTGCGCTACATAGTGCATCGGAACCCTTGCACTTGGCAGGTGCTCCGACTATTACGATACACAGTGAAGCCTAATGTGGCAGCTAACGCTGCCGGACCCGCGAAGGTATTGTCGTGACCCTATCCCGCCCAGCCGGAAGGCCGCGCAGTGAAGAGGCGAGGCGAGCCGTTCTTCGAGCTGCCTATGCCATCCTCGTCGAACAGGGCCTCACCGCCTTCTCGATCGATGCTGTCGCATTGAATGCCGGCGTCGCCCGGACCACGATCTATCGATGGTGGTCCAGCAAGGGCCTGTTGGCCGTCGAGAGCTTCATGGAGGTTGTGGCACCCCGGTTCAGCTTTTCGGCAACGGCATCGGCCGCCGACGATCTTCGCGCGCTGCTGCACTCGGTGGCGTCCGTCATGAACGGCGAGGCCGGACGGATCATCGCATCCATCCTGGCCGAGGCGCAGGGCGATCCCAACACCCACCAGGCCCTCCTCGACCACTACTCAAATCCCTTGAGACGCGCGAGCATCAAGCTTCTTCAGGCCGGCATCGACAGTGGCGAATTCCGCGCGGATCTTGAACTTGAACCCGTTCTCGATGCCGCATTCGGTGCCCTTTATCTCCACCTGCTCCTGGGCTGGAGGCTTGACCGGGTCTGGGTCGACCAAGTTGCGGACACGCTGCTGAACGGCTGTCGGCAGAAGCCTCCCCTCCAACCATTCGCATCGACGAACAACAGGTGACATCCATGGATATCGAGGACCGAGCGTCGAAGAAGTCGGGCTTGCGGGATGAGCTGCTTCGCCACTATCGCGACATGCTGCTCATCCGCCGCTTCGAGGAGAAGACCGGCCAGCTTTATGGTACCGGCGCGATCGCCGGCTTCTGCCATCTATACATCGGACAGGAGGCCATCGCGGTCGGCATGGTCGCCGCCGCCGGCCCGAATGATACCTTCATCACCAGCTACCGGGACCACGGTTTCATGCTGGCGCTCGGCATGGACCCGAACCGTGTCATGGCGGAGCTGACCGGACGCCGTGACGGCTACTCTCATGGCAAAGGCGGATCGATGCACATGTTCGCCCGTGAGCGCAACTTCCTCGGCGGGCATGGCATTGTCGGCGCCCAGGTGCCGATCGGCGCCGGAGTCGCCTTTGCCCACAAGTACAAGGACGACGGCAACATCTCGCTCACGTTCATGGGCGATGGCGCCGCCAACCAGGGGCAGGTCTACGAGACCTTCAACATGGCCGCGCTGTGGAAGCTGCCCTGTGTGTTCGTCATCGAGAACAACCAGTACGGTATGGGTACTTCGGTGTCGCGCCACGCCGCCGGACCCGGCCACTACTTGCGAGGCGAGGGCTACGGCATCCCGGGCAAGCGCGTCGACGGCATGGATATTCAGGCCGTGAAGGCTGCGGGGCTCGACGCGGCCGAGCATGCCCGCTCTGGCAAGGGTCCGATCCTGCTTGAGATGATGACCTACCGCTACCGCGGTCATTCTATGTCAGACCCGGGCAAGTACCGCACGCGCGAGGAAGTCGACCAGATGCGGCATCGACGAGATCCGATCGATCATGTCGGCAAGTTCCTGGTGGACCGATACGGCCTGACGAAGGATGTGCTCAAGGCCGAAGAAGAGGACGTGCGCAAAATCGTCAATGCAGCGGCGGAGTTTTCGCTAGAGAACCCGGAGCCCGACGCGTCGGAGCTTTGGACGGACGTTTACAAGGTCAGCTGAAGAGGCCGGAGCAGAACCGGCGGTCACCAGTACACCGACAACTCATTCCCCACATCCGCTGTCAATTTTGCACCTCATGATAGGACTGGGCGATTTGGATGCCGATTTGTGCACTTCACGTGAGACTGGAAGCCTTCTCAGTCTCACATGAAGTGCACATAGGAGCAGGGCTCCTTAGTTGCCTGCGGCGTGCCATGTCCCGCATCTCCTCTCGGGAGTTGCCTCCGGCCAGGGGAGCCTGCCAGGCCCTCGATGTGAGTTTCGCCACGCGTCGTCAGGTCGCATGCACGCGGTTGGGCAGTCTCACATGAACTGCAAATGGTTTCAAATGCAACACCGCCTTTTATCCCATTCAGCCGTCCGACTCGATAGACCGGCATGCTACTGTCGCAGTCACTCCGAAGTGGAGGCGATAAATGCACTTAGCGCACGTAGAGCGTTTCGTCGTTTTCCAGGCGCAGAATGAGTGGTTGGTCACATGCAGAGATCGGACACAGATCACCTTTTCCACGCGGGAGGAAGCTGAGACCTCGGCCTTGAATGCCGCAGACGCCTTGCCACTCAAGAACATTCTGTTTCCATTCTGATTAGGCCAGATGCGCCCGACACTGATACCCAGCATACGAAGGTGCTGATGGGACATACTCCTCAATTCAAGCCAAGCTAACGGTCCTACCCGCACCTTTCCAGGCGTTATAGGCCAGGAGCCGCTGCAACGGAGGACAAGAAGAACAGTCGTCTACCTGGCACTGCGAATGGCAAGAGCTTGATCAAGACCGCACAGGCCGCTCAGGTCAGAGAGCATGTTTGTGGCATCCTCGCCTGACTCAAGTCTCATGCTCCACAATCTTCGGGCAAGACCAAGTAATCCCCGAAGAGATCGGAGGCGCGAGGCTCTCGAATGTGATCTTTATCAGTGGATAGTCTTGTCAAGAGGAAGCGAGCAAAGAAGCGTTCCGTTGGAGGATACGATGTTGAGCCGCCAACCAACCCAGTCATCAAACACGCTATTGAACTCCCGGCGCAATTCGCTGATGGCCTTCTCTGCTTCAGTTTTTGCCGTCTTCAGATCAGAGACCTCAACGCCTGTGTCATCCAGAATGGCCTCGTCGCCGTTCACGAGGTGAAAGAAACAGCGCATGTTCGCCCCCGGCATCTGGTGGTTCATTTCCCTTGGTCGCGTACAACCTTCAAAGGAAAGCTGTCGAGAGCCACCCAGCCAACATCAGGATGGGGGCACGGCACCAGATAGGCCCGACCATCCTCCAGCTTCTCAACTCGGCACCGGAGTGCCCTCTGATCACCTGGAGGGCGGTATACAACGATGGAGCCAATCTCGATCTGATCGCCCGAGCCTGCCCCTCCCTGATGATCCAAGATGTGAGTGTCAGAGGGTACGCTCTGATGTGCGTCCGGCTCCTTACTTGCCCTGAAGCGATCGAGGGCCGCGATCGCGACACGGGCGCGGTCTCGATAACGGTCGCTCACGACCCGCAAGAGGAGGTCACGGCTGCGTCCGGGATACCAGGAGGCTCCGCCGACTTTGGCGAGGTCATTCGCAACCGCTTCGATTTCTTCCTCAGTCATGTCTTGCCAACCTCTGCCTTCAGATATCGGGGTAACCCGAAGAATGTAGAAGAGTAACGCCTAGCTTCAGAAAAGAAGCAGAATGGCTTAGCCGAAGTCAGGACCTTTTGTGCGGGGACCCTCTCAGGACCAGTGCAAGATCTGTTCCAGATTATTTGCTCATATGGCCGTCATTCCGGCACGTCAGCAGCGGCTTACGCTCCCTGATTTCGCGTGACAGGTGCAATGGAGACGCTCTGGGCAATGTCCCACACGAAGCTGGCCAGTTCGCGCGCAATCGCGGTGGCTACCTTGAGCAACGGCTTGCCGGCGGCCATCAGGCGCCGGAGGCGTTGGCACAACCGAACCTGCGCCCGCCAGGCTACCGCTCGGATCTCGTCCGGCAACCCTCCCACCCGGGCGCGATAGCAGACCGCCTCGCGCGCCGGCAAGCGGTAGGACCAGCCCGCCTCGATCAGCATCGTGCGGGCATGCCCGTTGCCGCTCCTGGTAAGCCCACCCCGCCGCCGGCGGGTGCTGCTCGACCGTTCCGATGGCACCAGCCCAAGCCAGCTCATCAGCTGCTTCGGTCAGATTGTACGGGAAGGCGATGTGACGCGCGCGTGGTTGATTGCCGGCTTCGGCGCTCGCACGAGACGAGTCACCCTTGTGGCCCAAGCCGTTACGCTCGAGCAGACGCTGACGGACGCGGCGATCACGATGCTCAACAAGCTGATCGGCCACTTCTTCTACGCGCGTGCCCACATGCGGCGCAGGAAACGGTATGTTGAGGCCCACCAAGATACGACCAAGGTGCTGTGTCTCTTCCGGACAAACCTGCTTCATCTGGCGGCCTCGATTAAGACACGATCGGGGCATCATCGGCAACCCTCAAGCGGCTGGCAGCCTCTCGCAATCCCAGCCAGCTCGCCCGCGCCCTCCGCGAGCTCGGACGCCTCGAGCGCACGCTGTTCATGATCGAGTGGTATTCCGACTCTGCGCTGCGGCGGCGTTGTCAGGCTGGTCTCCACAAGGGCGACGCGACCCACAAGATGAAACGGGCCGCGGACCTTCCCCGCCGCCAAGCACGGACGATCCAGTCTAATGTTCTCAAACACGTGTCGCCTCTGAGTTGAGAGCACATCAATCTCACCGGCACCTACGCATGGGGCGAGCAGCCTGTGCTTGTAGACGGCTTTCGACCCTTGCGACTACCCAAGCCCTTGGCTCGCGCCGCATAGCCCAACGGCAGAGCCGATCGTCAGGTTCGCTGTTCGTTCTACCTTAGCGCACAAACAGGCATAGATCTTGCGCTGCCCTCAACGTGGGGAGAGCTACTGATGAGCGGTCTCTTTCCTCTCAATTCATGTTCGCAGCGGAAAACGCACGCTGATCGAACCCACTAACGAAACAGTGAGATAGACGGGCATGGGACCAAAGGTCGATTCAGGTACATACGATAACGCAATTCCGGCTCAGGCTGATGTCGTAGTCATCGGTGGGGGCATCGTCGGAACAAATACGGCCTTGTTCCTAGCCCGGAAAAACATCTCGGTCGTGTTGTGCGAAAAGGGGCACATCGCAGGTGAGCAGTCGAGCCGCAACTGGGGCTGGGTCCGCAAGCAGGGCAGGGATTCCCGAGAGATCCCTCTCATCATCGAAAGCATGCGCCTGTGGACGGGAATGAACGAACTTGTTGGAGCTGAAACTGGCTTCCGCACAACGGGGATCCTCTATGTCTGCGACACCGACGAAGATGCTGCCAAAAGAGAAGCTTGGTTGGAACTGGTACGTCCCTATCAGCTGGATACCCGCCTCATTGGCTCCGAGGAACTCAGCAGCCTGATGCCTGGCGCAAACAGGCGCTTCAAAGGAGCGCTTTATACAGCATCCGACGGGCGCGCTGAGCCGCAGAAAGCGGCGCCAGCCATCGCCCAAGCCGCGCGGCGTGATGGCGCGACAATCCTGACCCAATGCGCAGTGCGGGGCGTCGAGACCACGGCCGGCCGAGTCACCCGTGTCGTTACAGAGAAGGGGCCAATCACATGCAATGCTGTCGTCCTTGCAGGTGGGGCCTGGTCCCGATTGTTTTGCCATGATCTTGGAATTAGACTGCCACAATTGAAGGTCTGCTCATCTGTCCTGCGCACCGAAGCCCTGGAGGGCGGCCCAATAAGCGCTGCTAGGCTTCCGAAAGTTGCCTACCGCAAGCGCCTGGACGGCGGGTACACAATTGCGAGCGTAAATGCTAATATCGCCGATATCGTCCCAGATACGTTCGCTTTCTTTAGGGACTTCCTTCCAACATTGCGGATGGAGTGGAAATCGCTCCAGCTGAGGCTCGGCCGTCGCTTCTATGACGAGTGGTCAATGGCGGAGAAGAAGCCCATCGACCAAATCTCACGCTACGAGCAGGCGCGCGTGCTCGATCCCGAGCCAGAGGCTACCCTCAACGATCAAGCTCTCGCAGCGATGAAAGCCGTGTTCCCAGTGTTTGAAAAGGCGAGGGTTGCCCAGCAATGGGCAGGCATGATCGATGTGACGCCTGATGCCGTACCGGTGATTTCTCAAGTCGACGGGATTTCGGACTTCGTGATCGCCACTGGATTTTCCGGGCATGGGTTTGGGATCGGTCCTGGAGCCGGTCAGCTTGCCGCCGATCTCGTCACCGGAGATCCGCCGATTGTGGACCCCACGCCGTTTCGCTTTTCGCGGTTCACGGATGGATCTCGCCCGCGGCCCGAAGTGGCAGTGTGAACAAACATGCCTATGAAGCGATCCGGATCAACCAGCAAACATAGCGTTGTATCACCCAGGCAGCGGCGATGATCCGGTGTAGATCCGAAGATCGGAACTGGGGTTGCGAGCAAAACAGGAGGAAGCCAGATGAGTGACTGCATGAAACGGCCATATCATCATCTACAAGCAAGCGATGTTGCCGATATGGGGAGACGCTCGGGAATAAGCCGGCGCGACCTACTCCACCTTGGCCTCGTAGCTGGAGCGGCGACTCTGGTCAAGCCGAGCAGGGCACCGGCGGCATCGTCATGTCTGGATAGCGCCCGTTTGGCAATGTGTGGAATCAAGCCGAAGTGCGACGAGTGGTGGGTGATCGGTCCGTGGTCGGTCAGGAGTTGCCAGGGCGGGGCTGGTCAGGGATGCACAGCTCCCGCAGTCGCGCATCCGGCGAGCTCATCAGAAGCTCTTTGGGCATGCGATAGCCCAAGCAGTTGCGTGCGGCTTCATTGAGCCGATCACAGATCCCAAGCAAGACCTCCTCGGGCAAAGCAGCAATGTCCGTGTCCTGCGACAAAAGATGGCGTCGACACCCCGGTCCACAATCACACGCCTCCCGTTCGCGCTCATGACTTCCATGCGACCGTGGTCGGGTGTGAGAGGCTGCACAGGTGCAGCCGATGCAGGCTGCGCGACTGCACCACGAGACGCGGGAACGATCAGTTCCGGAACAAAGCCGTCGGTCGAACGGCTGACGAGCCTTCCTTCCCGCGCGGCCCTGCGCCACCCGTTCAACTGCCAGCGCGTGATCCCATGGCGCTGCACCGTTGCGGTGACCTGGCGCAGGCCGCTATAGCTTTCCGCCACAATCGCCAGCTTCGCCTCATCAGTGAACCGCCGCCGGCGACCGCTCTCGACGATCTCCATCCTGCTGACGCGCCCCGGGCGAGCATCCATCATGTCCATGGCTAAAGCACTGTCTATACTGACGTCTATATAGACAGACCATCTACAGTCTCACTCACTAGCGCAATGCGTCCTTCCTCAGATGCGTACTTCTACAGAAACTGCAGAAGCGTTCATCGGGAAGGACTAGGCATGAATCATCGACCGGAACACTCTCATGTGAGGCAATCGGGGGCCCTCCACCCCATCAGAGCCGGCGACACTATGCGGTCAATTAACTCCCAGACGGTGAACCGACTGTCTCCCGACTACGCTTGTTTGATGGCTAGAACTGCGTTCGTCCCGCCGAAGGCAAACGCGTTGCTCAGAGCCACGCGCACCTTGCGCTCGCGTGGCACATTAGGTGTGACATCGAGATCGCAATCAGTGTCCGGCTCACGATAATTGGCAGTCGGAGGCACGACGCCCTCACGGATCGCCATCACGCAGGCGATCAGTTCGAGCGCGCCCGACGCGCCGAGGCAATGCGCGTGCATGGATTTGGTGGAAGAGACGGACATCGTATAGGCATGGTCGCCGAAGACGCGCTTGATCGCTTCTGTTTCGGTTTGATCGTTGGCCTTGGTGCCGCTGCCATGCGCGTTGAGGTAGTCGACAGCGTCCGCATTCAGCCCGGCATCAGCAAGGCAGGCGCGCATCGCGCTTTCCGGTCCCTGGACAGTCGGCGCGACGATGTTGTAGGCGTCGGCGGAAAGGCCTATGCCGGCGATCTCGGCAAGGATCGGGGCACCGCGGGCTGCGGCATGCTCGTAACTTTCCAGCACGGCCATGCCCGCCCCCTCGCCCAGCACCACACCCCGCCGGTCGGCGGAGAAGGGCCGGCAGGTATCCGGCGCAAGCACCCGAAGCGCCTCCCACGCCATCAACACCCCCCAAATGAGCGGCGCGTCGCTGCCGCCGGCAACCATCACGTCGGCTCGGCCGAGCCTGATCTGATCGACCGCCGAAGCAAACGCGTGGTTGGCCGAGGAACATGCGGAGGTGACGCCGAAGACCGGCCCACGCAGACCAAGGCTCATGCTGACCTGGCCTGCGGCGGCGCTCGGCATCACCTTGGGTGCAGTGAAGGTGGCGGCACGGCTCTCGCCACCCAAAAGGAGGGCCCTGTAGTTTTGCTCGATCGCCTCCCAGCCACAAACGCAAACGCCCACAACGGTACCGAAGCGATGAGCATTTTCGGCATCGGGGGAAAGTCCGGCCTGACCCATGGCTTCGCGTGCGGCAAGCACGGCGAGCAGGCTGAAACGGTCCATGGAGACGAGTTGCTTGGGGTCGATGTCGTGCTCCGGCAGCGCCTTAATCTCGGCGCCAATCCTGACTTTAAGCCCATAAAGCTCAGAATTGGTGATCAGGCCGATGGCCGAGCGGCCTTCGCGCATCTCTCTCCAAATCGAGGCGGCGTCGGTGCCCAGCCCGCACAGCCCCCCTATTCCGGTAATGACGACACGTCTGTCCATTTAGGCCTCCTTAGCGAGCAAGCCGCGGACAGTCTCCACGATGTCGCCGATAGTTCTGAGATTCGACGAAGCTTCGGCGGCGGCCAACTCGATTTGGATGCCATAGGACCGCTCCAGGTCAATGATGAGGTCAGTCAAACCCAGCGAATCGAAGCCGAGTGAGGTCAGTTCTGTGGCGGCCGTTATCTCGCCGCTTCCCGATATAGCCGCGGCCGAAATCGCCCAGTGGGCCGACTCGACGTGATTCTCAATCTTGGCGATGATTTCCTTCGTAAGTTGATCTGCGCTCATGTTTCTTCCTATCATGCGTTCAACGCTGACGCGGCGCGATCCCTCAACCGAGCCGCGTCGCGAAAATTGCCCCTCATCCCGGTCGAGTGATTGACTAAGGCACTTGGTTATAAAGATTTGAACAGTTGCAACTCATATTCCGGCATAGTCTCCACCGCACGTCAGAGCGCTTGCAAAGTCCCCGTTGTCAGGTCCGTATTGGGCACCCGTCACGCGACGAGGGCGGTGGCGCGATCGGTGCGCGTCAGGTGCTGCTGTCTATGCAACGTTGCAGAAGGTTCGTAAAATTGAATCTTTCGATGGAACACATCCACGCGATGGATTGCTGCACACCATGCATCTCACGGGCTTTTTTGCATTAACCTGGAAATTGCAAGACGCACCCAGTTGATTGAGGCACTCACACTGCAAGGCCGAATAGCTGGTTCACAAGACGGATCTCGCCTGTCACGCCGGGCTGTCTGGACGTAATGGCTGCGGCGGATCATGCGCATGACCTCAAAGCCCTAAAGGGTCGCAGAATCTGCTCTCATTCTCTGGAAGCCGCGCGTCGCGCCGGATAAGATGCCTGAGCGCTCCGGGACCCGCCTCGATGATGTTGTTAAATATTCTGAGGTGCGGCGTTCAACATCCCTCTACAGCAGGCCTCCCCGCTGCAGGCGCCGGGTGGCCGTGGTATAGGACGCCGGTTTATCGTCTGTTCTGGATGACGGTGAATAGTCTCTAATCGTCCTCAAGCTTTGCGCAGAAAGCGCCAAGCCGCTCGGGTGTTCCGGCCCTCTGACAGGATGAAATCAATCTTTGGACTGTGTTTGTCGACCGCTCGGAACCGATACGTCCAGCGCCTCCAACCCGCACATAAGTTTCATCCACGCTCCACGAGCCGGACCGGTGCCCCTGATGCTGGCGGACCGACTTCTCGATCACAGGCGCATAGCACTGCACCCAGCGGAACATCGTGGGCGGGTCGACGTAGACACCACGCTCTTGCATCATCTCGGCGAGATCGCGGTAGCTGATCCCGTACTTGCAGTACCTGCGCACACACAGCAGGCTGATCTGAACCGGATAGTGGCGCCTCTTGAACAGAGACAATGGAGCGGCTGCTTAGTCAGCCGCCCCCATTAAACTGCCAAGGCTAATGCAAGGGAACCGCCCTTCTACAACTACAAAAAACTGAAGGGCGGTAACGCCGACGCCGCCGACTGCCGGGACGGCGCCCGCCGCTACGCCCTTGAATACATCACATGTGTCAAAAGCCTATGGATAATATTGATCCGGCTCGGGTGCTCTTGAAATCCGCGGTCAGTTGCCCCAAGTCGGCGGGATGAAGCATGTGGATATGCGCAAGCTGCCAGCAGCTGCGCAAGAGGAGCGCCGGCGGCAGGTGATCGGCCTGCGCGAGAGCGGGCTGACCTATGAGGCCATTGCCGCGCAGGTAGGTCTGACCCGCACCGGCGTCTTCGACATCTGCCGCCGCTGCGCCGAGCAGGGCCGGGCGGGGTTGGCCAGCGGGCCGCGCGGCCCGGCCCCTGGCACGGGACGGTTTCTCGAGGCCGAGCAGGAAGCGCAGGTCCGCGCGCTGATCCGCCGGCACACGCCTGACGAA
>NZ_JAMXFJ010000043.1:0-24031 GCF_025460805.1 Microvirga sesbaniae
AGAGAACCCCAAGCATCCCGATCACCCTTGCGGGCCAACCAGGCCTTGAAGTCCGAAGCAGAAGAGGCCCGAAGAACCCCGCCGCCGATGAAGTTGTTCTAACCGAACCCCTTCCCTAGGTCAACACGTTTCAGAATTTCTTTGCAGATTTTCTGAGAGAACTTGTTAACTATGCTAAGTACAGGTAAAGCAATCACGTTCACAGAAATGATACCATTTCTGAGTTGGTTTTCGTCGAAGAGTCTGAGGACTTTCGACCGGTGTGCGGATTGTCGCCAGAGGAGCAGGTGAACACTTCGAATGCACGTCGAAACTTCATCGCTCATGGACTAGGCCAGACACGTGGGGCTTCGCCCTCAAGACCCGCACTCGGGCCGGTCAGGCCTCGAACTGCGCGTGTCTGAAGGCGCAACATCGCTCCCGCGCAAGGGCTCAGGAACTGATGGTCACCGTGTCTGGAAAAGGCGCCCATCTGCTCTCGCAGCGGCGCGGGGAGGGGACACATACGCGATCTGCCGGCGAATGCAAGGGAGATTCATCACGCATCCACACAGCCTCATGCATCCAGATCCTGTCGAGGCAATCGATCAAAGACATCGGAGAAATCAGAGAAGGCTTTGAGGCCTACCTAACCGGCAGCGCCTACAAACGAGACATAGTTACCGCTCTTGAGAATACACGGGGTAGACCGACCGGCGGTTCACCCAGAATGTCATCGGGCAGCCTTCCGGTGGTTTCGCCCAAGCCAGCGCGCCGCAAACACGACATCCGATGCCAGGAGCACCAGCTCGACGCCTTGGGCGTCTGTCAATACCGTTTGAATCGTCCCCAGAAGCGCCGAAGTAACTTTCCCCACTTGTGCCGGTCACGTCCCCAGGGGTATCGGGCCATTTTTCGGAGGTCGGCCTCGACGACGCAGGACCGGCGCCGGATCAGGCGGCGTGATCAGGGCTTTGGAGCGCACATGCTCGGGCATCAGTTCGGCATGCTGCCGCAGCCGGTAACTGGAGCCCTCGATCTGGATCACCACCGCATGATGCAGAAGCCGATCCAGCAGGGCGGTGGCCACAACAGGATCGCCGAACACCTCACCCCATTCGGCGAAGCCGCGGTTCGAGGTCAGGATCATCGCTCCGCGCTCGTAGCGGGCATTGACCAGCTGGAAGAACAGGTTGCCGCCGCCGGACACCACCGGCAGATAGCCGATCTCGTCCACAATCAGCAGGGCGGGCCGGCAGAAGAACCGGATCCGCTCCGCGAGACGCCCCTCGCGCTCGGCCCGCGCCAGCAGGCCGACCAGATCCGCCAGTGTGCAGAAGTACACGCTCCGGCCGGCCTTGACCGCCTCCACGCCCAGCGCCGTGGCCAGGTGGCTCTTGCCGGTGCCGGGCGGGCCGAGGAAGTGCACCACCTCGCAGCGGCCGATAAAGCCCAACTGTGCCAGGGTGAGGATCCGGTCCCGGTCGAGCGAAGGCTGGAAGGTAAAGTCAAAGCCCGACAGGGTCTTGATCGTTGCCAGCCGCGCCATGCGCAGACCGGTCTTGATGCGGCTGTTCTCGCGCAGGGTCAGCTCCTCGGACAGCAGCGTATCGATCGCCTCCAGCGCGCTGATCTCGCCCTGCTCGAGCCGGCGCACAATCGCGTCGAGCGCCTCCAGGGCGCGCGGCATCTTCAGGCCGACCAGATCCTGGCGGATCCGCTCCAGAGTAGTGGGGGTGAGCTCGAGAGCGGCACTCATGCGCGGGTCTCCCGGGCCAGGTGGCGGGCGACCGCGTCATAGAATTCCAGTGAACGCTGCGCGACCACATCACCAGTGCGGCTGACCGGGGCCGCGTCAGATCCACGCCTGGGCCCCGTGGGCACGCTCTTGCGATGCCCGGGAGCCACCCGGCGCTGATGCCGGCCCTCGAGCATCGGATGGGCGGCAATCAGCTGGCCATCTTCAAAGATCCGGATCTCGTCGGCCAGGGTGTGCACCTCGACCACGCGCCGGCGGGTGGCGTCGGGCACGCTGTAGAAGTTGCCGCCTACACTGATCATGCCCTCGCGTGAGATCCGCCGCTCCAGGCGAAGCACCGAGCGGAACGCAGCCAGCGGCAAAGGCCGCAGGAAGGACTGCTCCTCGGCAAAGGCTTTCATGACGACGCGGCGGGTGGTGGCATGCACACGCGGGTTGGCCACCGTGGCCAGCCAATGCTGCAGTTGCCGGTTCAGGTCCTCGAGATTGCTGAAGGAGCGGGCCAGGAAGAAGTCTTCGCGGATGTAACGGAACGGCCGTTCGACCTTGCCCTTGGTTTGGGCCCGGTACGGCCGGCAGGCTTTGGGATGGAAGCCGAAGTGGCGGGCCAGATCGATGAGGGCGCGGTTGTAGACGATGCCGCCGGTCGTGGCCTCGCCGGTGACCACGGTCTTCATGCGGTCATAGAGGATCTCGTGCGGCACGCCGCCCAGCGCCTCGAAGGCGGCCACATGGCAGCGCAGGAGAGTGGCCAGATCCTGATGCAGCACGAAGCGGGCCCAGATCAGGCGGCTGTAGCCGAGCACCAGCGAGAACAGCCACACGATGCGCGGTGCCGAGGGCTCATCGGTGAAGACGACTTGGAACTGGGCGAAGTCGACCTGGGCTTGCTCGCCGGGTGCGGTCTCGAAGCGGACCTCGAAGGAGGATGGCGTTGCAGGACGGATCTCGCGCAGGAAGTCGGTCACGGCGGTGTAGCCGCCGGTGTAGCCGTGCTCCCTGATCTCACGGAACAGGCGCGAGCCGGTCAGGCCCGGGAAGGCGCTCACGCGCTCCCGCAAGTACCCGGTGAAGGGATCGAGGACGGTCTGACGCGGCTTGCGCGGACCATAGGCCGGCGCCTCCAAGCCGCGTTGGATGTACTTGCGCACGGTCTTGCGATCGAGGCCGCTCTGGCGGGCGATGGCCGAGACCGACAGGCCCTGCCGGTGCCATTCCAGGATCATGACTACCTCCCCAAGCTGGATCACCGCCTGTCCTCCTGACCATCAGGAGCAGCATCGGCGAAGAAAGCCTGCCGGTCTTCCCAGCGGTGGCCGGAACGATCGGCAGCTGCGCTCACCTGGGGAAAATTCAATCGGCAGGTCTGGGGAGTGTCACTCCGGTATCAACAGGCGTCGGCGCGTTGCAGCCCAACATGGAGGATCTGCCGTTGGGGACGGCACCGTTCGCGACGAGCGGCGTTGACACTGTCTTTCCCGGCAGGAACGCTAAGGCATGGCACGCAAGCGAATCCAAGAGACCGCCGACATCGTCCAGGACGCGATCCGCAGGGTGGCCCCATCGCGGCATGACGTCGACGCCGAGGGCCTCCGGCGCTACCTCGGCCTGCCCGAGCACAACGGATTCGTGGACGACGGCCGGGTGGCCGCCGCTCTCACCGAGATGCATGGCCTTAAAGAATGGGCTGCAAAGGGGGCCAGGGAGCTCGCCAGGGCGGTCCCGTCCCTGCGCTGGTCCGTGGGCGAGGACGGCGCCGTCGCGTGGTCCGTGCGGGTTGGCCTGCCGCTCCTGGACGACGGGCGCATGGAGCTGCGTCTCATGCTGCCGCCCACGCCGCAGATGCTGGAAATCTTGCACGGAATGGCGGTCCGCAACGACCCGCACCACCGCTTCGATGAGTTCAAGGCCGAGATCGATGGCCTCGAGCGGGAGACGGGGACGTCCATGCACCGGATGGTCAACCGGCTGCGTGAGGACGTGCGCGCGGACCTCGCCGAGGTCGGCTCGGGCGCCGCCAGCTACGCCGCGCACATGGACCATGCCCTGCGCTCGCGCCAGTACGCGTTCTCCCCGGAGCTGGTCCGGGCCTTGCCCGGCAAGTTCAAGGAGTTTCGAGCCCACGCGAGGAAGCTGGCCCGCCAGGACGCCGGCATCCGGAACCTGCGCGAGCGGGTCGGCTTCGGCACCTACATCGACAAGTTCCGCGCCGCGCGCGGCATGGCCCGTCATATCGTCTTCCATATGGGGCCCACCAACTCCGGCAAGACCCACGCCGCCCTGGAGAGGCTCGCGGCGGCCAACAAGGGCACCTACCTGGCTCCCCTGCGGCTCCTGGCTCTGGAGAACTACGAGGTCCTGCGCGACCGCGGCCTCAACGCCGGCATGGTCACAGGCGAGGAGGTCTTCGGCGACAAGGGCGCCACCCACGTCTCGCGCACCATCGAGACCGCGGATCTGCAGCACACGGTCGACGTGGCGGTAATTGACGAGATCCAGATGATTTCCGACCCGGACCGCGGCTGGGCCTGGACCAACGCGCTCTTCGGCATCCCGGCCAAGACCCTAATCCTGGCCGGCTCCGACGATGCACTCCCCTACGTACGCCGGGCCGCCGAGGCTGCCAGCGAGAGCCTGGAGGTGGTCGCCTTCGAGCGCAAGACGCCGCTCGTCCTGCTCGACGAGCCGGTTCCCCTGGAGGAGGTGAAGGCCGGCGACGCCGTCGTGGCCTTCTCACGCCAGGCGGTGCACGAGCAGCGCGAAGTTCTCGTCGGCCTGGGGCACACTGTGGCCACCATCTATGGGGCGCTTTCCCCCGAAGTACGTCGCGCGGAGGCCGAGCGCTTCCGCACTGGCGAAGCCGATGTGCTCGTCACCACCGACGCCATTGGCATGGGCCTCAACCTGGGGCCCCTGCAGCGGGTTGTGTTCTCCTCCCTGAGAAAGTTCGACGGGCGCGAGGATCGTCCGCTCACCAACCCTGAGATACGCCAGATCGCCGGGCGCGCTGGCCGCTTCGGCCACCACGAGGTCGGCTACGTGGCCGCCACCACGGAGGAGGGCATTGATCCGATCCGCCAAGCCCTCGCCGGCGCTCCGGCGGCACCGGCCGCGGATTCGCGCTTCTACGCCCGCCCTGACCTCGTGGCGATCAGGGCTGCGGCCTCCGAGCTGCGCACCGAGAGCCTGCATGAGGTGCTCACGCACTTCGCCCAGGCCGCCTTCTACGAGGGCTCGCCATTCCAGCCCTCGGACATGGACGCCATGCTGCAGGCCGCGGAGATGGTCGACCGAACCAGGCTGAACCTGACGGAGAGGGTCGCCCTGTCGATGGCGCCGATCGACCAGCGCGACGAGCTCTCGTTCCAAGTGCTCAAGGGATGGACGCAGATGCTGGCCTCGGGCTCCGGCGTTCCGGCGCTGCGTGGCAACCCGTTAGCCGAGCTCGACTACCAGGAGCGCACGGTGCGGCTCGCGGGAGCTTACCTGTGGCTGTCGCGGCGCTTCCCGGACGCCTTCGACGACGCGGACCGGATGCGGCACGTGCGGGCGCAGGCCAACGAGGCCATCCAACGCCATTTGCAGGAGACCGCCACGAAACGGGTGGCCAAGCGCGTGACCGCTGGGCATAGGGGCTAGATCGAAAGTCCATGGCTTGCTCTGTCGGATCAGAACAGGATCTGATCCGGTCGTCTAATCGCGGGGCAGTTTGCAAGCTTTTTCTCAACAGGTCACCCGCTCGGGCCCATGATTTGAGCCAGTAGTGTGACGAAGGTTCTGCAAATCGCCTGAGCAGGGCGGTCGTGGCAGGATGGTGATGTCCAAGTCACCCTCCGAGAGGAGCCCCACCATGACCAGCACCAAGGATAAACCTGCCGCTGCCGCCATCAAGGACCTTCTGAGCCACAACCCGGACGGGCTGCGCGAGATCGTGCGCGCCGTCATGCAGGAGGTGCTCGAAGCCGAGATGAGCGATGCGCTCCAGGCCGAGAAGGGCGAGCGCACCTCTGCCCGCCTCGGCTACCGCTCGGGCTACTACAGCCGGACGCTGGTTACCCGCGTGGGTAAACTGGAGCTGCGCGTGCCGCAGAACCGAGACGGCCGCTTCTCGACCGAGCTGTTCGAGCGCTATCAGCGCTCCGAGCAGGCGCTGGTGGCCACGCTGGCTGAGATGTACGTGCAGGGCGTCTCCACCCGCAAGGTCAAGGCGATCACTGAGGAGCTGTGCGGCCACAGCTTCTCGGCCTCGGCCATCTCCTCGATCAACAAGCGCCTGGACGACAGCCTAGCCCAGTTCGCCGCCCGCCGGCTCGAGGAGCCGTTCCCCTACCTGATCCTGGATGCCCGTTACGAGAAGGTGCGCGAGGGCGGCATCGTCGCCTCGCAGGCGGTGCTGATTGCGGTAGGCATCGACTGGAATGGGCGGCGCCAGATCCTGGGCGTCGAGATGGCCAACCGGGAAAGCCATTCTGTCTGGAAGACCTTTCTGCTGAGCTTGCGCGAGCGCGGCCTCTCCGGCGTGGAGCTGGTGGTGGCCGACGACCATGCCGGGCTGAGAGCTGCCATCCGCGAGGTGCTGAGTGAGGCCGCCTACCAGAGGTGCTACGTTCACTTCCTCCGGAACGCTCTCGATCACCTGCCGCGCAAGGCCGATGACGACTGCCTACAGGAGCTGCGCTGGCTCTACGACCGGCGCTCGGTCGAGGAGGCCCAGCGCGATCTGGCGGCCTGGATCGGCAAGTGGGAGGGCCGCTACCCGCGCCTGGTGGCCTGGGCCGAGGAGACGATCGAGGAGACCTTCACGTTCTACCGGCTGCCGCGCCAGCACCATAAGCACCTCAAGAGCACCAATATGCTCGAGCGCCTGAACGAGGAGATCCGGCGGCGCACCTACGTGGTGCGGATCTTTCCCAATGCGGCCTCATGCTGCCGGCTAGTGCGGGCACTGGCCGTGGAGACGCATGAGAACTGGCTCGAAGCTCACCGCTACCTCAACATGGAGGACCTGAAGGAGCACAAGAAGGATCAACTCCGCGAAGCCGCTTAGCCAGCCTGTATGGCCGCCCCGCTTTGCAGAACTTGACGCACACAATCCGAAGCAACTCCGCCAGAAAACGCATCAAACTCTGGAACCTGTTGGGTGCTATTGGATTAGCAACACATGCGGACCCGTCATATCCCCGCATTCCCCTTGTGCGACGGGTCTAAGACTTACGAGATGTACATTCCTCGATCCCGGCGCTTGCAAAAGCAGCCGGGTTCTTTTTGCCCTAATAGGGCATTGTGTCACCTGGGCCGAATGGTCTGGTTGGCTGGACCTTTGGAGTCAGCCCTTCCCACCCTGAATGAGTGTGAGCTTCCGCACTATTTTCGAGGAGGTAGCGGGAGCCCTGTATTCCAGACGGCGGGCCAGCAAAGTCACAGCAGGTCTAGTCCGCCACAGAGAACACCCGAACCTCATCGGACAGCCCCTTCAAGGAGCGAGCACCTTCATCGACAAAACGGAGCCCCGAGCCTGCGACAAGGTCACGGACAGTGCTCGACACGAGAACCTGTCCTCCTTGAGCTTGGGCTGCTATCCGGGCTGCGATATGAACTGCAATTCCGGCAATATCCGTTCCCTTGAGTTCGATCTCACCCGTGTGCAGACCGCAGCGGACTTGCAAGCCAAGGGAGTGTGTCGCCTGGAGGATAGCCGCCGCGCACCGAACTGCTCGTGCAGGACCGTCGAAGGTGGCGAGAACTCCGTCGCCAAGTGACTTCACCTCCCGCCCTCGCAATCGGGTAATTTCCTGGCGCACAACGTCATCGTGCCGCTCCAATAACGCGCGCCAGCGGCGGTCACCGAGGTCCGATGCCTGCTTGGTGGAGTCCACAATGTCTGTGAGCAACACTGTAGCTAAGACGCGATCCGGCTCCGCATCGGGCCGAGAACCGGTCACAAACTCTTGGATTTCGTCGGCGATGTCATCGGCATTCTCCCCAATGTAGGGGAGGTGGTCCGCTCCAGCGAATTCAGCCAGTCGAGCATGCGGGATGTGCTGGGCCAAGAAGCGGCCATCGTCGATTCCCACTGCGATGTCGCCCGTCCGATGGATCACCAGTGTCGGAACGCGGATCGCGCTCAATACATCGGAAATGTCGATCTCCTGGTTCATCCGCATGAGGGCTTTGGCGGCGGCAGGCGTAGCGCCGACCCGCTCGTGGCGAGCCCAAATCTTCTTGAATCCGGCATCGTCAGCCATCGACGGAGCGTACTTCCAAACGCTCTCTCCCGTGCCCCATTTCTCCTCAACGTAGCGATAGAACGCGGCCAGCTTCTCTTCGGTCGGATACCAGCCAGAGAATTTCGCAAACGCGCCATAAAGGATGAGGGAGCTACAGCGGTCCGGATGGCTCGCCGCAAAAATGGCCGCAAGCGAACCCCCTTCCGAGATACCAAGCAGAACCGCGCGCTCGGATTGAGCCGCGTCCATCACGGCTCTGGCGTCATCCATTCGCTCGTCCAAGCTCGGTACGGTCCCCACCCGGTCCGAGAGCCCTGTCCCTCGCTTATCGAACGCGATCACACGGGCAAAGCGACCGAGCCGCTCCAGCCAGCGCGCCGCGCTAGGGTTTTCCCAGGATTCCTCCACGTTGGAGATGAACCCAGGCACGAGCACGAGATCGACGGAGCCCGCGCCGAAAACCTGATAGGCAATGTGAAGATCGCCACTTTTCGCATAGCGGGTGTCGGGCTGCATTGCACGATCCTGCGAACATGGGCGCGGCTTAACCGATGCTGAAAGAGCGATGTAGGCCGCAACCACTCGGAGACAGTATAGCCACGATCCTGTGGGCTATAAAGCCAATCTGGCCGCTCTAACCGGACGCGCTTGGGCAGTGTAGGTGCAGTGGACTGGACCTCGGCGCTTAATCCTTCCCACCCTGAATGACTGTGAGTTTCCGCATGATAGGCGGTACGTCAGGGGGAGGGCGGCTGGTCGCCTCCAGGTCGGTGAACCGGTCCTGACAATTCGGGTCATACTGGTTGGGTGGTCGCTCCCACGGCAGCGACTTTCTTGGGCAGTCGAGCGAGAACCTATCGAGAGGTTCGCATAGCTGGATGTCTGCCCCGAACTTCTCGGCCAGCCGAGTCAGCCTGTACTGCCCCCTTCGGTGAGGGCAGAGGGGACAATCGACCCGGACGATCACCCATGGGAAATCAGAGAGCCGCTCGACCATCATGGCCCAAACAAGATTGGGGGTTAGAACGTAAAGAGAACGAGTGCGTGGGGCTTCAGTTCGACCTGAAGGAGAATAAGGCTGTGCCATGTCGGGGGGATTGGCTGAAGCGGACCTCCGCTACCATAGGCCCAAGGCCTTTTTGGGCATTTACCCAGAGTTCTGATCGGACCCGGTACCAAGCTGGTACCAACCGGCTCGCGCCGAACGGCCGAAACTTCCCCTGTCGGAACACTGCCTCAAAGGATTGAGCACTCAATTCGTGCTCGGATGATTCTCAATTCTCCCGGCGAGCTTGGCTGGCCGCCAAGGATCACTTCCGAAATCCACGGTCCGCCTTCGCGTCCAAGCTGCTGCACCGGTTCCCGTTCCTGGCGTCGGTTATCGACACTCATTCCTTCCGAATGAGGCTGCGACCGACCCTCGGTGCCTCCTGATCCTGCGAGGCGGAGCTTCAAGTCCGCCCCATCGGGTGGATTGTGCCCTCTGTCCTTGGGGTCCGGCATCTCTGCCTCGGGGGCTGAACGTGCTAAATATAGCCGATGCAGACCTCCGTCGCGCCTGAGGACATCCGATCCTTCACCCCGCCGCATCCGGATCCTGCTCCGGAGAACCTCTCGCCGCGCCAGCTCGCCTCGCTGATGCGGACCAACAACATTCGCGTTTGGTCGCAGCGGGCTTATGAGGAGGAGGTGATCGTCCGTCGCTTTTTCGGCCGCTCCTCGGTTCTGTTCAATGCCCCCGAAGCCATCCGCCATGTTCTGGTCGATAACCCGGAGGCCTATGGCCGAACCCGCGCCACCCTCCGGATCCTCAAGCCGCTGCTCGGAGAAGGGCTGTTCACCAGTGAGGGACCGGCCTGGCGCCATCAGCGGCGGACCCTGGCCCCTGCCTTTACGCCGCGGTCAGTCGAGCTTCTCATTCCGCATATCCGGTCAGCCACGACTGAGATGATCGGCAGTCTCGCTGCCACAAAGAAGGAGCGGGTGGATCTCTTTCCCGTGATCCAGCGCCTCGCCCTCGAGATCGCTGGGCGCACCATGTTCTCCCTCGAGATGGGCCAGCACGGCTCCGCGCTCCGGGAGCAGATCATGCGCTATGGCCAAAGGCTCGGCCGACCGCACCTGCTCGATTTTGTTGTGCCCATCGGCATTCCGACACCCCATGACTGGGCGCGGGCCTGGTTCCGGCGAAGCTGGATCCGGTTGATCGACCAGATTATGGCTGAGCGGCTCAAGGCCAAGTCCCATGCCAGTGGTCCGCGCGATCTGCTCGACCTGCTCATGGCGGCTCGCGACCCCGAGAGCGGGGAGGGGTTTTCGCCCAAGCAACTGCGGGATCAGATCGCCACCATGATCCTGGCCGGACACGAGACCACCGCGGTGGCGCTGTGCTGGTCGGTGTACCTGCTAGCGCACCTGCCGGAGGTGCAGGAGCGGATCGCCCAAGAGGCCACAACAGCTGTGTCGGACAGTGGGGCGGAGCCTCCGCTCAGCAAGCTGACCTACACGCGGGCGGTGCTGGACGAGGTCATGCGCCTCTACCCGCCGGCCTATGTGATCGTCCGGGCAGCCCGCCAGTCAGACGAAGTCGCGGGTGTCGAGATGAGGCCGGGCGATCTCGCGATCATCTCGCCTTGGGTGCTGCACCGGCACCGGAAGCGGTGGCACGAGCCGGACGCGTTTGTCCCGGAACGTTTTCTGCCCGGTACCGCGGCCATCGATCGCTTCGCCTACCTGCCCTTTGGTGTCGGGCCTCGCGTGTGCATTGGTGCTCACTTTGCTCTCACGGAAGCCACCCTGGTGCTGGCCGAACTCATGCGCTCGTTCCGGATCGAACGGGTGACAAGTCGGCCGGTCTTGCCCGTCGCCGTTGTGACCACCCAGCCGGATCACGCGCCGCTATTCCAACTCCGACGCCGATAAGTCTCTGCCGTCGGCAAGACTTCGTTTCCAGCACTGGAGAGCTCTCTAAGTCAAAGGATAGGTACAGCCGAGAGGAGCAAGTCATGGCACGAACCACCAAGTCGGTCAGTCGAGCGCGCACAGCGGATCGTGGGGTTTCCAAGAAAGGCACTGGCAAGCAAGCAGCCACTCGGGGACGGAGCACCGAAAGAGGCGCTGTGAAACGGGGAGCCGCCAAGAGAGGTGCGACTAAGCCGCGGGGATCTCGCGCCGCTCTCGTGGTCAAAGGCTGGACGGTCAACTTTGTCTCTGGGGAGTCTCTCCAACTCGAAGCGGATTCCGTTAGCGTCGACAGCAGCGGAACGGTAACGTTCTCTCTGTTAGGGACTGACGTGCTCTACGTCTCCGCGACCAATTACAATTTCATCATGGAGACGAGTGAGCCTCTCGAGAGCAGTGAAGAGGGTGACCAGTAAGCTAAGGCCGAGATGGTCTACCTTCATGTGAGACGGAGCATGCCCTTAGTCCGGATTCTCTCGCGATAGAATTCTTGCGTCAGCAGGATCCCCCTGCGGCTGGTTGCAAAGAGGCCCCGCCGAGGCGGGGCCAGAGGGACTCAACGAGAGGCCGTCGTACTCGTTTGGATCGGAGTTGGAATAACCGGCAGGATGATCCGGGAGGGATGATCCGCATCATGCAGGATCGTCTGGTCTGCAACCTTGAGGGTTGTCTCCTGGCCGAACTCAGTGCCTGTGTTCGGATTCCGGTCATAGTGCGGGAAGTTCGAGCTGGAGATCTCCAGCCCAATGCGGTGACCCGGCTGGAATAGGTTCGACGTGGGCCAGAGGTCGATCTTGTACTCGTAGACCTTGCCCGGCTCGATGGGGGTCCGCTTCTCGAGCGTCTCCCGTGAGCTGGCACGGATGATGCCATTGCCAAGATTGTAGACCTTGCCGTCCGGATGAACATCGACGAGCTTGGCGGTGAAGTCCGTGTCCGGGGCCGAGGACTGTGCATACAGGAACACCTGGACCGGTCCGGTCACCTCCATACTCTGCTCAAGGGGTGGGGTCATGTACACCAGAACGTCGGCCCGATCTTCGATCTTGGCCTGATCGTAAGGCCCGACCGGTGCCACATCCGGGGTGCAGCACGAATGCCCGCCCGCGCTTGGGACAGGATTGGCGGGGTCGTAGCGGTACTTATCGGGCGCCTGGTTGGCCTCCTGCTTCTCGAGCGAGAGTGAGCCGTTGCCGTAGCGGGTGTTGGCCTGCCCCATGCTGTGCAGGTAGTACGGCGTGAACTTGGTTCCCGGGATCGGCCAGCTGTCGGCTTTACGCCACGTGTTGGCGCCCATCACGAACACCCGGACCGGCTTTTCGGTATCGACCCCATTAGCCTGTCCCTTGAGCCAGTAGTCGAACCAACGCAGATGCAGCCGGTCGATCGGGTTTGCTGCCTCAGGCCCAAAGTCGATTTCGCCGACCTTCTGAACCCAGGGCAGGTGGATCCAGGGGCCGATCACCAGATGCTGGCCCTTGCGAGCCGCCTCCGAGCCGCCCTTCTCGCGCATGCCGATGAAGTTCTCGGTGCCGCCCTTCATGAACACGTCGTACCAGCCGGCGAAGTTCAGGGCCGGCACCTGGATGTCCTGATACCGGGTGCGGATGCTCCACTGCTTCCAGTAATCGTCCCAGGTGTCATGCGTGACCCAGTCGGCATAATACGGTGCGATCCGCTGATCGTTCTGAGAGTTCGGCAGATAGTCGCTGATCGGCACGTGCTTATACAGGGCTGGCAGATCGGAAGCGGCCTTTTGGATGTCGTCGAGCAGTTGCTGATCCCCCTGCCTCCGGACCCCGGACATGGCGATTGAGGTCAGCGGCCATGACTGCTTGAACGCCAGCGAGAAGGCGCCACCCTCGTACGACCATCCGTCGTAGTAGTCTGATGAGGTGTGGGCTGGCGCGATCGCCACCAGATGGGGCGGCTTTTCCGCGGCCGCGAGCCACTGCGTCGCCCCGACATAGGAGAAGCCGTACATGCCGACCTTGCCGTTTGATCCAGGCAACTGGGCGGCCCACTCCACCGTGTCGTAGCCGTCCTTGCCCTCGTCGCGGAACGGATAGAACTCGCCCTGCGACTTGTACTGTCCTCGCACGTCCTGGATCACCACGATGTAGCAGTGGGAGGCGTACTCCTCAGGTTTGGCGTAAACGTAAGTCTGCGCCGCATCTTTGTTGTAGGGGAGGCGCATCAGCAGAACCGGATAGCTCCCGGGCTCCTGTGGCCGGTACACATCCGCCATCAGTACGGTGCCATCCCGCATCTTGGTAGCGAGATCCACCTCCTTCTTGACCGAACAGGGCCCCTTATCGAGGGCAGCCCATGCTGGGGACGCAAACGTGAGGACCGCAGCTGCGGCAAAGACCGAGGTGTAGGTTGCGGATCGATGGGTTTTGGCTCTGTCTGGCATCCATGTCGCGGGCCGTCGATCGACCGGGGACATGGGCGCTCGTATCCTGGATGGACTCTTCATTGAGCTTTTCCTCCCGTTTTGTAATCGGCTAGAAAATTAGTCCGGCTCGCCTCCCGTTGGCTACTCGGCAGGCAACGGGAGGCGAGAGGCGGAATGCTCGCTCTCAACGACAGCAGAAGCAATTGCATTTCGGGCGATGGAGCTATCTCGATCGGGCTCTTTGCCTGAGCAAAGTCGAGTCTTACTATGCGCCAACTCTAAGAATCGCTGTTCCTCAGACCTTGGATCGGCCGGCTGGTAGTCGAAATCTGACACTTATTACCTGAGCCAATGGCCCGCTCGTGGCCTATGCTTGGAGGCAAGGCAATGGCAGGAAGCATGGAGATCGATGGCAGGCGGCGGGAGCCGTGGGAGGACAGTGGTCTGGGGTGCTGCAGCGCTCATGCTGCTGCCCCTGCTCGCCACGTTGGTCACCGATGAAGTGAAGTGGGATGTAGCCGATCTCGCGATCTTCGGTGCCATACTGGCCGCGGCTTGCGGCATCTTCGAGCTGGCAGCCAGTATTAAAATCTGGCCGTACCGCATCTCGACTTAGGTCGTGAACCCAGTGGGTGGGCGAACCAGCTTGGCACAGTCGCTTTTCCCACGAGGACGAGCCACAACCCACCACAACTATAAGATGTAGTCAGGCGCGCCTGTCTCGCAGGATACCGCCTCTATACCGATCTTACGTTGAGTCGACACCCAGTCATAGGGCAGTCGCCAGCGATATTCCAAGTGCCAAGGTTGCTGCAGAGCGGCTTGCAACGGCCATCGTCGCAAGCCTGTTACACGAGAACCTGGCCGTTCATCAGCTCGCTGATTTTTACGCCGTCTTAACCAAGACAACGAAAACACCCGCAGCGTGGCGGCCGGCAGCCCGAGCTGGTCTGTTTCAGCCTCTTTGTCGCCCCAACCGTGGGTCCGAATGAGGGACGCTGAATTTCGGTCATCTTGCGTACGCGGGAGGCGCCCATGTTCCAAGAGTCTGCGCCACGTTTATTGAACGTACACCGCAGTCTAATCCTTGCGCTCAGTCTGTCCGCGGCCGCAGGATGGAGTTCATTCGCTGTCGTGAGGCACACGTCGGCTACTATTGAACGCCAGCTTCAGGATCAGGTCGCAAGCTTGCAGGCCACGCAAACCCAGCTTGTTGCCGAGCAGACCAAAACTCGAATCTCACTCTCCGAGATGGCCCAGCTTCGTGCCGATCTCGCCGCAGCACAACGCGAGATCAGTCGGCTGTCCCAGTCCCGCGAGCAGGCTCGGGTCGAGTATTCTCCCGTCAGGCCTGATGCCAAAGGTGCAAACCGCCAACCCAATGACGTCACCCGTGATGTGTCCCGGACAGATTCCATTGGGGAGAAAACCGGCGCGATCCAAAAGGACAAAGCAGCCTCAGCAAAGCTGCTCGAGAAGCAGGCTCGCAATCTGCAGGTTGCCGCCGTCGCTATGTCATCATCCGGTATCCAAAAGGCCGCTGTGAAGCCCCGCGGCAAAGAACCGACTGTCGTAAGTGAGCCAGATACAGCAGCCTTGCGCCAGCTCATGAGGTCGACGGAGACGCCAGGGCGGTAGATAACATCCCTACGGTAGGTGCCGGTTCTACGCCCAATGGCAGGGAGAAGGAGCGAAACTGATTGGCTGCTTAGGAGGTCGAGCACGACCCATCAATCAGCCTTGCACGAACAAAATCCTGCTGAATGAGGACTCGGTACGGCAGCATGAAGTTTGCGCCTCCAGCAAAAGGCATCGCGCATGAGCAAGACGAAGCCCGACACCAAACAGTGCCTGCAACCTGCTTTAGAAGAACTGCGGCAAATCCTTGCCAGAGAGCAGACGCTGGAGGACTTTCGGAAACGCTCTGGATATGATCCTTCCGCACCTTCCCGACGGGTCACGGCACGAGAGGTGAGGAAAGCAGCTGAGAAGCGGCGCTAACCTACTGACAGCTACAGTTTCCGCCGACCCGACGTTCGGGTATCTGCCCTAGATCGACCAAATGGAATAGACGGCATGACGCCGGAGCGCTTCGCACTGATGCATCAACTGCTGAACAACGCGAAATTCGATTGGACCTATGGCGACACGGAGTATCTGCGTGAGCCGGTCGATTTCATTCCGCGTTATCCCAAGAACAGCATCGTGGCGGATCTGCCGCGGATCAGAAGGATCGCTTTCACCTTGCATAAGGACCGTGTGGCAATGGTCGACCTCTCCGGATCCCCGCTGACACCCTCGTTCATGATCGCCTGGGTGGAAGCGGAAGGCTACGTGATCCAGGCTTCCGCCTTCGATGCCGATGGGGATGGCGTGGCGCAAGATATGATCGGCTGCCCATGCCCAAAGTTCCGGAATCGTTGATCAAATATGTGCCTGGGATCATTACGGCGCCCGAACTTCCTTAAGAGGAATGGACTGGGGAGCCATATCTGCTCAAAACCAATCTCATTCAGGTGGAAGGGAGGCACACAAGCTGATCAGGCGCCGGATCGCCGGAAGAGGCGAGGGGATGCCGTGGGCTGCTAAGGGGTCGGGGGACCATCGTGAACCCATGAACTGTCCCGGTGAGAGGAGCGGGTTGCCTTTCCTGGCCTGAACCCAAAACCTACCTTGGCGCTACCGCCCTATGATGAAAGGCTGTCCTATGAGTTCCATCCGTGTCTTTCTACTAGCCTCTGGCCTGGCCCGGCTGATCGAGAGGGAGAGGGCAGGCGACCTCGTCCGGCACGGCTATTTTCCCGAGCATCCCGTCCGCAGCACGCATGTGCAGGTGATAGGCGATATCGGCCACCTGGTCCTTGCCTCGCATTCCGCAAAGGGTTCGAGCGAGGACGCGACTGAGATTTCCCCGGCGCAGGCCGAGGCCCTGCTTGGCTTGACCGCAGGACAGATCGAGTATCTGAGCATTGCCGTCGATATCGGCAATCATGTTGCCACCATCCAGCGTTTCGTCACACCAGGACCGCTCGATCTGGTCAGCGTGGCGTTCAAGCACGACAAGGCCGCGGGGAAATTCCAGCCGCCGGCCTGGTTCGGTCCCGAGATCTCGGATGATCCGAGCTACCGGCTGCGCGCCATCGCCCTCGCCGGGCTGCCCTCCGTGCCCGCAGTGGAGGTGTCGAATGCGGCCCTCCATGGCCTGCTCGATGCCCTACATAACCACGATCAGGAGGCAGAGCCGTCTCCAACTCAGCAGGCCCAGGGACAGGCACGATCCGAGGCCTCCTTCGATGCCGAGGAAACTCAGGAGCTCGACGGGCTCACGATCGAGGACAGCGTAATCCGCGACCTTGCCCGATCGCTGCAACCGCGCGGGCGCTGATCCCGTCCAGGACACATGGCCTCTTGTCGGATTGCTTGAAGATCAGGGTCATGGCAAGTACAGCCTGCCTGCCGAGGCCGGTCATGACGGCTGGGGTGGGGCCTGTAGCTCAATGGTTAGAGCCGGCCGCTCATAACGGTCTGGTTGGGGGTTCAAGTCCCTCCGGGCCCACCACATATCAATCCAGCCTAGCAAAGGCGCGCATCCTAGACGTCACTGCCATACAACAGAACCCTCCCGTCCGATGATGACCGATCCCTCTCCCTCACAGGATGCCGCTCTCGTCGACCATCACGGCTATTGCATCCATCTCAGCCCGAGCGGCCCGGACTGGATAGCCCTCGTTTCCAGGCCCGATCGGCAGCCCACTCTGATCTTGGCTCCGGAGCGGGTGACGGTCCTCGCCATGGCCTGTGAGTGGATCGATCGCCAACTGGCCTCGGACAGGAGCCCGCAATGACCTACAGCCCAATCCAGCTGGCGCCCGGCGCCTATGACCTTCTCCTCGGCGACATCATCGTGGCCAGTATGGTGAGGAGCGGCTTGCGCCAGCCTTATACCTGGACCGCCGAGTTACTGGGGGACCTGCCGCGGAGCAGGCGGCCTGCGCCGTTCCGGGAGATCGAGCACAGTTTCCCGTCCTTGGAGGAGCTGTGCACCTGGCTCGGCCAATCCGCCGTGAAGACCAACAACCGAGGCACTGCGTCTCAGGGTGAATGAGAGAGAAGCACTCCGGCCGAGGTGCTGTCTGATACCTCGACCGGAGCGCTGGTGTGCCAAGGGAATGACGCACAGCATGAATGTACGTCATCCTGAGCCAGCGGCAATGCTGCTCTCAAAAGCCAGCGGATCACGCGCATCAAGACCCGCCCTGTGACCTTCCGGCTACAGACATCAGCGCCAAAATCGGACATATCGCGTCGCCGAGCGACACAATTGGATCGCCCCTTCCACTATTTTCCAGAACCTGCCGCATTCATCGAGGTCTTCATCATGCCGCCGACAGAGATTGCAGCGCCTGTCTTTGCTCCGACACATGCCCCGACATTCACACAAGCCGCCGTGCGGTTTGTCGTTTCCTTTGCCGCCCTGATCGGCCTGAGCCTGCTGCTGGCCGCGCTCTAAGGCCATATTGTTCGATACCTGTGCTCGTTGCGATACAGCCAAAGCGCTGGACCTCAGGCATATTGGTCGTGTCCTTGAAGGAACGGCTGGGGGGCCGAATCTCCCTGGAAGAGAAGCGCCTCTGCCACGCACGAAGCGCTTCTCTTTGCCAGGACAGGACGTGATCGCACGATCATCATGGATGGATGGGAGTAAGGATGAGCTCTCGCGATAAGAGCTGATCGATACGCTGATGATCTCGACCTAACATATGAGTGGAAGCGCGGGGTCCTCAGCAGAGGCTCACGCGGCGCTACGCTGACGGCGCCGATGCTCGCAAAGCTCAAGGACGAGTGCCGCATCAGGCAGCAGCCCGATATGCAGTCACCTGCGGTCCTCCCAAACCCACCTGAAATCCGCTTGAAACTCGAGCCCCGATCATGTTGCGGCCTGTCGCCGACAGACAGCTGGGGTGAGCTTGAAGTGATGGTCAACCGACACAAGGCGCCCGAGATGAGCGCGGTAGAATGGGGCGCTGGCCGGCCAGGTCGAGCTAAAAGGAAACGCCCCAGCCGAGAGAGGTTCGCTTTAACTCTCCGCCGGAGCGGCGTAACTCCCGTAAGGGCAACTACTTGAGCCGCGTCTCATAGGCTAAGGGGTCCCTGTCCATCTGCAACCGAGCAAGAGGGGTGGGTCTTTGGTCCTGACCCACGCCCTGTCTGCTTTCAGGAGTAGGACCGAAAGCGAAACGCTCCGGCGAAGGTCGCTCGATCCATCGGACAGGGTGATTGCGTGCCAAGGACATGACATCACACTTTGGATGTTATCAAAAAGACAATCTCATCCCACCGCCATCACTGAAAGCAGCGGATAGAACGGCGACTTTGCTCACCGTCCTGTCCTGAGCTGCCCTCATGCCGGTCAGGCCGATTGCGACTGGGTTCCCGCCATCGCCTTCATCGCCTCGAAGCTCCTTGTGAGCGCGCGCCAGAGGCTGCCGATCTCCTCCGAACCAGCCGATCCGGAGTGGGCCTCGTTAACACCAGCCCCATGGGCTAGAGAGAGCGACAACTCAGGGCGATTGGTGATCTGACCGGCCCATGTCGGCACGTCGAGCGCCTGCATCGCCCCTCGAGCATCCACAACCATTGGATCCTCCGAACCATTCTTGGCCGGCGCGGCGTTGATGACCACTGCATAGGGCTTCTTGAGTTCACGGCACATTTGGATCGTGGCCTGGACTGCATCGACATCGAACAGCCCTGGGCGCATGGGGATCACGACGAGATCCGCATGCCAGATCGCCTCGGCCACAGGGGCTTCCGCGTTCGGCGGCGTGTCGATCAGGACCCATTCGGCCCCGGCACGGCGCGCCTTCGTCAAGGTGGTCGCAAGATGCTTTGCGCCAATATGGAGCCCAAGATCCCGTGAGCCCCGGACCCGGTGCCAAAGGGCCAAGGACCCCTGCGGATCCGCGTCAATCAGGAGCGTCGGCCGGGCATTCTCGGCCATATAGCTCCCCAGATGCGCCGCAAGGGTGCTCTTCCCCGAACCGCCCTTGCGGGACGCAAACACCACGACATTCATGCCAATTCCCTCAGTCTTGATCAGGCAAAGAATCGTGGCTGAGTATGGTTAACAGAGCCTTATCGCTGGGCGGACAGCAAAACGCCCTCACCGACGGGTCTCGTCAGACCCCGACTAGGGGCGGTTGAAGCCCGGCCCACGAAATCGGATGAGAACTAAATTGGTGGTCTATTTGTCTGTTTTCGATAGATATCTAGTTAGAATACACGAAAGATACGTTATGAGGGCAAGTGTGCCGACAACTGGAAACCAACTCAAAGCCGCTCGTGTGTTTAGTGAGATGGATCAATCCGACTTAGCCGAGAGAGCAGGGGTGAACGTCAACACGATCCGCAACATGGAGGCTTCTGGCACAGGACTGATAGCCGGGAGAGCCCAGAACGTAAACGTGGTTCAAGCGGTTCTCGAAGCTGCGGGGATTGAGTTCCTCAACCATGGGCAACCTAATGTCCGCGTCCGGAAGCAGGCAGAGGCGTAAGCATGAACTACACGCTTTTCGACTTGCGCCTAGCAGCTTTGACGTGCTGCTCGATAGAGCAGTTATCGCCAGTCTCGTCCGGAGTGGCAAAACGGACAAAGCCACATGGACAGTGAAACTCCTTGCAGACGCTCCTCCAGAGGAAAGACCCGCTCCCTTCACAGAGACGGAGCACACCTTCGGCAGCCTAGACGAGGCTCAAAGATGGCTTTGGCGGACTGTAAATCAGTAATGCAGGTGGGAAGGGCTAGGCATGGCGGACGTCATTCAGTTCCCGCAGCGGGCTGTAATACAGACCTTACACTTCGACGAAAAGCATGCCTTTAGCGAAATCGGAGGTCTGATGCTCTCCCTCGTGCAGGAGCAGGGCAATGAGAACGCACCCATCAGTCTTGTACTGCTTGGAGGTGTTGGTGGGTTCTTCCTGTTGGAGTCTTTCGAGCCAACCCCGGAGGGATTCGAGTCAGCCAAAATCGCCGGTGACATCACACTGCGCGCTTTGGCTGTCGGTCATGATAACTGGTCAGAGTAGTCCCGCATTCACGCTGGCAGCGCACAAGCATGGGTTGTCTGGGCCGATGACCTTTGGGGCCAAGATGACCTCCGGGGTCTAAGTATGGGTGCAAACGATCAGCAGATCCGCACGGCGTTGAGCCTCTATCCCGTCGCAATGCGCTCCACCTGACGCGCGGCGTTGTGACCGTCACTGCCGGCACCGATCAGCGTCGCGTAGGGACGCTCGCTAATCCGATCGAGCGCCGGATAGTAGGTACGGTCAAAGAGGTCCTTCATCATGCCGGCCAAAGCAGCCAGGTTTTCGGGGGTACCAAAGATGTAGCCATCTGCTTCGAGGAGGGGTCGGCGGCTTGAGTTGCCGGCGCCCGAAGCGGGCGGACGCGGACGATGGGCTCCACAGCTGCGCCAAGGGCAGCGGCCTCGACCATCTGCCGTGTGCCTCCGGTCATCGAATGATACACGATCAGCAACGTCTTGATCATACCAGGGTGCAACGTGCGACCCATCGGCTGAGATCCTGGACCTGACGACGGATAGCAGCAAGGGATCAACGGCCAAGCCGGGTCTCTAACGCTCCCTTTACCTCTCATGCCTAAATCTTCGGAGATGCTTCGCCGCACTCAACCCGCGGCATCCGGGTGCCTAGAGATCATGCGACCGACCTCGAAACCACCGTTTGATGCGCCAACTCCCCCGGCGCAGAACACCGAACCGCCGGCGCAACGTTCTTTCCTCGCACTTGATCAACAGCGGCACGCCGCCCCCTCTTGGCCTACGCCCTGGGCTGCCGCGGGCTTGCCGGTGCCGGGTTGGTGGGACGCCTTCGTTGTCGACAGAAATCTCGTTTTGACCCGGACACCCGATCATCCGGGCCGGAAATTGCAGCAAGAACCAAAACAGAAAGAACCCGATTTGAATCGCCGCAGCCCTATTTCCAAGCGCCACTCTTCAGAATCCGTGCAGCCCTCCGCTTTACCGACGGTTGAGCAGTTGCTGGCGCCTCCACAGTCCCGGCCGCAGCCGGATCCAGTTGTGCATCACCAGCTTGCTCAGATTCAGGCGGAATTCGGAAGCAACCCAGAAGACATCACCACATTGGACATCCCGTCTGAAGATGGGACCCCGACTTCTGCAGGCTCTGCCGAGCCGGTGCTTTCGACAGAGGTTTCGGACGCGAGCGGGGTTGAGGTAGGAACCAGCCATAATAAAGGCGTGACGCCCGACGGTTTTGTCGCCCATTTTCAGAATTCGTTTTGGACAGCACCAGTTGGCTTGTCCTTCTCCTGGCAAACCAGTTCATGGCAGGCTGGCGCTTCTGCCGTTCAGCCGAAAGTATCGGATCATCCTCCTACAGAAGCACCTGAAGATGGCCCCGGCTCGATCCATGAAACCGCAGCGAATGAGTTCTTTGATGAAGCAGAGTTCCTCGAGACGGAGGAGCCCTCCATCAAATGCGAAGCAGCTTCAGCTGCACCAATCGACATCAAGGTCGTTGATCTGGATCTCGGGTACTTAGCTCTCTATCCCGACGAGCTTAGCTCCGTCATCGAGACTTTAGCTGAACCGACCTCCACGGCTGTCAAAGCCGGAGGCGCAGTTGCGCCTGTTGGGGCTGCTGATGACGCTGAGGCTGAGGTGAACGATCATCCTGATCTGGCCATCGATGTCTCTGCACCTGAGCCTGTCTCAGACCGTCTGATGGTATCGTTGTCCTCCCTGGAAGTCTCAATCGATCAGGATGCATTCACGGCTTCAGGGATCCATTCCGATGGGATTGGCTCGGATCTAAGCCCTATGACTGAGGAGGACGAGGACTGTATAGAGGTCGAAACCGACCCGGAAAGGCTGGATGAAGGGGAACCCGAGATGGTAACTGAACCGATGGCTCCCCGTCCATCGGCAGAAATCATCATGCTGCCCAAGCCTATCACGCATCGGGAGGTTATCCCTGCCTACGAGTTGCCCGACATCGGCTATCTGACCGAGGCCCCGGAAAGGGAAGGGGAGATCCTGACCGAGGATATTCTCGAAGAGGCGGCTGGCCGGCTCGAAAGGGTCATCCGCGATTTTGGCGTCCGGGGTGACGTCATCCATGTCCATCCGGGACCCGTGGTGACCCTTTACGAGTTCGAGCCGGCCCCTGGCATTAAGTCGTCGCGTGTTATTGCCCTCTCGGAGGACATTGCCCGCTCGATGAGCGCGGTCTCCGCCCGTGTCGCGGTCATTCCGGGCCGCAATGCTATCGGAGTCGAGTTACCCAACCAGCAGCGCGAGACGGTTTACATGCGCGAAATCCTGGAGTCGGAGGAGTTCAGGAGTTCAACACAGAAAATGCCGCTGTGCCTTGGCAAGACGATCGGCGGCGAGCCCGTCATCGCTGATCTGGCCCGCATGCCGCACCTGCTGGTGGCCGGCACCACCGGGTCGGGCAAGTCGGTGGCGATCAACACCATGATCCTGTCCTTGCTGTATCGCTTCACGCCAGAGCAGTGCCGGCTGATCATGGTCGATCCCAAGATGCTTGAGCTCTCTGTCTATGACGGCATCCCGCATCTGCTCACGCCCGTGGTCACCGACCCGAAGAAGGCGATCATCGCCTTGCGGTGGGCAGTGAGAGAGATGGAGGATCGCTATAAGAAGATGGCGAAGCTCGGTGTGCGCAACATCGATGGCTTCAATGCCCGTGTCTCGGAAGCACGCGAGAAGGGGGAAGTCATCACGCGAACGGTCCAAACAGGCTTCGACAAGAACACGGGGGAACTGACCTATACGGACGAGGTGATGGATCTCGCTTCGCTGCCCTACATCGTGGTGATCGTCGACGAGATGGCCGACCTGATGATGGTGGCCGGCAAGGAGATCGAGGGCGCGATCCAGCGCCTGGCCCAGATGGCGCGCGCGGCCGGCATCCACGTGATCCTGGCCACCCAGCGCCCGTCGGTGGACGTGATCACCGGCACGATCAAGGCGAACTTCCCGACCCGGATCTCGTTCCAGGTCACCTCGAAGATCGACAGCCGCACGATCTTAGGGGAAATGGGCGCCGAGCAGCTCTTGGGACAAGGCGACATGCTCCACATGCAAGGAGGCGGACGCATTGCTCGCGTGCATGGCCCCTTTGTTTCCGACCTGGAAGTCGAACGAGTTGTTGCTCATCTCAAGCGGCAGGCCAAACCCGTTTACGTGGAAGCTGTCACCGCCGAGGACGAAGAGCAAGAGGAACCCGAGGAGACGCCGGTCTTCGACGACGGCGAGATGGGGCTAGGATCGGGCGAGTTGTTCGACCAGGCCGTCTCGATCGTGGTCAGACACAAGAAAGCCTCAACCTCGTACATCCAGCGCCGGCTGCAGATTGGCTACAACCGCGCAGCGTCAATCATGGAGCGGATGGAGAAGGAGGGTATCGTCGGGCCCGCTAATCATGCGGGCAAACGAGAGATCCTCATTGGAACGGGTGGAGCAGACGAGGACTGAGACTGGCAGCAGGCCGGACTGGCACACGCAAACGAGCATCGGCTCAGCCTCTAGCAGTCGGTGGAGCCTGCCAGCCCCATCTCATCTCCACACCGTGGCCCCGGGGAGCGCGTGGGGCGCCCCCCGGGCCCAAAGTTGTTGACCCGGGGACAAACCCAAAACA
>NZ_JAMXFJ010000043.1:24041-34148 GCF_025460805.1 Microvirga sesbaniae
CGCCCCCCCCCATCCAATCACCACCCGGGGCCCCGGGGGCGGGTTGGGCCCCCCCCGGGGCCCCATTTTGGATCCCCGTTTCCCAGACCATCAGCTGCTTGTGTCGCCTGCACACCGTGCAAAGCCCATTTCTCCGTGAAACGAGGCAAGGCCTGAAGTGGTTGTCCCAAGTGAGCCGCCGCAACCAACAAGAAAGCGCTGCCTAACTAGGCAGCGCTCACCTACTTGTCAGGCCCAGCCTGAGTTTATTGCGCTGCCCACTTCATCGGCTCATGTGGCTCTTCAACGAGAGGCTCTGTCTTTGGAGGAGGAGTGGTCTCCTTTGCCGCTTTCAGGAGACCGGACGTCTCAAGCGAGCGACTGAGAGCAATGATGACGTCGTCGGCAGTAGATCCATTGCTTCCTTGAGAGGTTGCCCGGGATTGGTCCAGCATATCGAGCACCGCCTCGACCTGCTGGCTTGAGAGCGGCACCTCGTGGTGCGACTGAAGGCCATTCAGCGCGATGTAGCGCCATTCGTAAGTGTACTCAGTAGTCACCTCGGGTCCGAGCCAAGTCGGAACCTGGAAGGCTTCTGCCTGCTGAGCATCGACGAACGCGACGGTGATGAGATCAAAGCTGCTGGGATACACGACACGGTCGAGCTGTATCGCATAGTTGAGACCGCTTTGAGGTGGCAGATGGAGCCGGTCATAGGAGATCTGCCCAATGCAAAGACCAAACAAGGCCTCGGCATGTTCGCGCGGAAGGGGAGCAAGCTTTTCCACCGGATCCCCTGACTCATCCTGCCCTGACAGGACAAAGTGAGCTTGATCAGCCTCCAGCCGTATCAGTTGATCTTTGCCGGGCTGGGACGAGAGGTACCCTTCGACGATCTGACGATCGACTCCTCGTTCTCTCGCAAGGAGGCGAGCGATGCATGGAGACACATGGAAGCGTCGAACAGTCTTCATGAGAGCACCTGGAGAACAACATGACAGTGGAATACGGGGTGCATCGTCTGCTCCAAACTGTTTACAAAGAATGAGCGCAACGCCTCCCCAACGATCGACGCCGCGCCGTCAGACCCAAATGAAAAAGCCCCGGATTGCTCCGGGGCTTCCCTTTTTCGCGTCGTGCGAGAAGTTCTTAGAAGTCCATGCCACCCATGCCACCGCCCATGCCACCTGCCGGCATCGCCGGAGCGGACTCCTTCTTCGGAGCGTCGGCCACCATGGCCTCAGTGGTAACCAGCAGACCAGCGACCGATGCTGCATTCTGCAGAGCCGTGCGGACGACTTTCGCCGGATCGACAATGCCGGCCTGGAGGAGATCGACGAACTCTTCGGTCTGGGCGTTGAAGCCGAAGGTGTCAGACGTCGAGTTGTCGTTGATCTTGCCGACCACGGTAGAACCCTCAACGCCGGCGTTCTCGGCAATCTGGCGGATTGGAGCTTCCAGGGCTCGCACGATGATGCTGATGCCTGCCTTCACGTCCGGGTTGTCGCTGGAGAGCTTCTGGACAGCAGCCTTGGCGCGCAGCAGAGCCGTGCCGCCGCCAGGAACGATGCCTTCTTCCACCGCTGCGCGGGTGGCATGCAGCGCATCGTCGACCCGGTCCTTCTTCTCCTTCACCTCGACCTCAGTCGCGCCGCCAACGCGGATCACCGCGACACCGCCGGCGAGCTTGGCCAGGCGCTCCTGGAGCTTCTCACGATCGTAGTCCGAGGTGGTCTCCTCGATCTGCGCCTTGATCTGCTGAACCCGAGCCTCGATGTCCTGCGTAGACCCAGCACCGTCGATGATCGTGGTGTTCTCCTTTTCGATGCGAACGCGCTTGGCCCGACCCAGCATGTCGAGGGTGACATTCTCGAGCTTGATGCCGAGGTCTTCGGAGATGGTCTGACCGGCGGTGAGGATCGCGATGTCCTCGAGCATGGCCTTGCGACGATCACCGAAGCCCGGAGCCTTCACGGCGGCGATCTTCAGGCCACCGCGCAGCTTGTTCACGACCAATGTCGCAAGGGCTTCGCCCTCGATGTCTTCCGCTACAATCAGCAGCGGCTTGCTGGTCTGCACCACAGCCTCGAGGATCGGGAGCAACGCCTGCAGCGAGGAGAGCTTCTTCTCGTGGATGAGGATGTAGGGATCCTCGAGTTCGGCGATCATCTTCTCGGCGTTGGTGATGAAGTACGGCGAAAGGTAGCCGCGGTCGAACTGCATGCCCTCGACCACGTCGAGCTCGGTCTCGGCCGTCTTGGCTTCCTCGACCGTGATCACGCCCTCGTTGCCGACCTTCTGCATCGCCTGGGCGATCATCTCGCCGACAGGAGCATCGCCATTGGCCGAGATGGTGCCGACCTGGGCGATTTCCTCAGATGAGGCCACCTTCTTGGCGCGGGCCTGGATGTCCTTCACGGCCTCGGCGACGGCGAGATCGATGCCGCGCTTGAGGTCCATGGGGTTCATGCCGGCGGCGACCGCCTTGGCGCCCTCGCGCACGATGGCCTGGGCCAGGACCGTCGCCGTGGTAGTGCCGTCGCCGGCCACATCGCTCGCCTTCGAGGCGACTTCGCGCACCATCTGGGCGCCCATGTTCTCGAACTTGTCGGAGAGTTCGATCTCCTTGGCGACGGTGACGCCGTCCTTGGTGATGCGCGGAGCGCCGAAGGACTTCTCAAGCACCACGTTGCGGCCCTTCGGGCCCAGCGTGACCTTCACGGCATTGGCGAGAATGTCGACACCACGGAGCATCTTATCGCGGGCGTCGGAGGAGAACTTGACGTCTTTGGCAGCCATGATCTGAAATCCTGTTGCTTTGAACCTGTGAGGGGTGGGGCTGTCTTAGGCGGCCTTTTGCGCTTTGGCAGATTGCTCAATCACACCCATGATGTCGGATTCCTTCATGATCAGGAGGTCCTGACCGTCGATCCGCACTTCGGTGCCGGACCACTTGCCGAACAGCACGCGGTCGCCGGTTTTCACGTCGAGGGCAGCAACCTTGCCGCTCTCGTCACGGGTGCCGGGGCCGACGGCGACGACTTCGCCTTCCTGCGGCTTCTCCTTGGCGGTGTCCGGAATGATGATGCCGCCGGCCGTCTTTTCCTCGGCTTCGATGCGGCGGACGACGACACGGTCGTGCAGCGGGCGAAACGTCATGGGGGTACCTCCTCGTTCTTCAAATTGGAGGCACTCGTCTGCGCCGAGCAGCACGTTTAGCACTCGACGCATCAGAGTGCTAAACGTGGAAATAATCCAATGCTTCGGATGAGGCAAGACCTCTTGAAGAGGCCAAGCTTAAGGTGCGTTGACTCCATGTGAGCACTGTCGGAGCCGTTAGCCCCTTGGCTGCCCTTCATCGCTTATCCGCTGAGGTCCATCTCAACGCCGTCCGACCACTGACGAACGGTTTAGCTTTTGTTGCCGCAACTGACGCCTGAAACGGCAACAAAATAGCCCCGCCAGCCTGCGGCCAGTGGGGCGAATGAAATGGCTTGGTGATACTAAGTTTCAAAACCCGAAAACGGTGCACTCTTGCTGGTAAACTTGGACGGGACGATGACAAAAACGATGCGCAGTTGGCGCTCATCTCCTGATCGATCGCTGAAGGCGCTCATTGACCCGTTCCTTCATGTGTCCATACTGGCATCCATAAAGCGCCTGATCGGATCTATCCGAACCCTGCTGTCGCGTCGTCCAAGGACCAGGATTCAAGCGGGTCTCACCGCCGTTGAGTACGAAGCGATCTGTCTGATTGCGTATGATGGAAGGGCAGCCTATGCCCGAGCACGGCAGCAGGCGTATTACTGCCGCGCAAGAGGCAGCGAGCAGGGGCTTCGGTTCTGGTCGGCTGTGGCGACCGAAGTTGACCGGAGAGCAGGTGCCAGCGCGAAAGGCGCCAGTCAGCCAATCCGATAAGACTCACCATCTTCGCCCATCGAGCTCGAGACCGCTCCTCACGTCAAAACTCAATCATGCCAGAAGCACCGGATCAGCACGGTCAGTGAGCGGCATGCACGAATGATGGGCCGGCCCATCAGAGGTCCCTCAATCCAAGTCTGTCTGCAGCCTCACACCCCGTTACTGAGCGTCTTTGAGGTAATTGACCACGATCGATGGTAGCTCGCGCCGCTTGCCAGAGGCGCGGCGCTGGAACGCATCGAACTCGCCCTTGCGGATCATGGCCGCCTCAAAGCTCAGCCCAAAACGCTCGGCAATTTCCTCCACAGTATCAGTCGCATTGAGGAGATAATTCGGAGCCAAGAACACCCCGGCAAAGCGCTGTACCGCCCGCGGTTTTTGAGACACCGGATTGAAGCCTACGCGGCGAGGGACGCGGATGGAAGCTGGTTGTGCCGGGCGGCCTTCGGCGTCTGAAATCCGTGCCGGACTATCAGCCAAGTGGAGTTGTAGGTTTCTCGGAAGGCCAGCAGCGCCTGGCGCAACTCCTCGATGGTCTCGAACGAGCGCACCCACAGCAGGTTCTCCTTCAGGGTGCGGATGAAGCGCTCCGCACAGCCATTGCCTTCCGGCGCCCGCACGAAGGCAGGCGAGCTCTCAATCCCGAGAAAGCGCAGCTCATCCTGGAACGCCCGCGACATGTACTGGCTGCCATAGTCGTGCCGGACCAACAGGCCTGCGGCAATCTTTCTGTCAAAGCCGCCAAAGTGCTCGCGCACGCCCTGCCGCAGCGGCTCGAGAGCCTCGAACCGCGTGCCCTGACGGCTGGCGTGAAGGCCGAAGCACTCGGCACTGAAGTGATCGACCGCCACGAACACGGCAGCTTCCCCACAGCGTGTCGACGGTCTCCGGAATGATCGTGCCGTCATGGTTGCGTGGACCGCGGGGTGAGCCTGTCCGGGACGGCGCCAGCAGGTCGTGCTCGCGCATCAGCCGCAACACCCGGCGCAGCGAGGTGCGGATGCCCTTCAGGCGCAGGCGCGCCCAGACCTTCCGATGACCCTCGCCATGGAACGGACTGGCGGCCAGGACGGCGCGGATCTCGGTGGTGAGCTCCGGATCGGACAGCGGTCCGACCGGGCCCCGGCGCAGTCGGTGGGGCTGCGGCTGGCGATGCCGGTACACGCTGGCCCGCGCCACCCGCCAGATCCGGCACACGCGAGCCAGACCATAAGGCCGGCCGCTGCTCGGCGAGAGAGCCCAGCTCATCGCCTCGACCTCCTGTGAGCTAAAGGGCGGCCGCTCTCCAGCAGGGCAATCTTGGCCTCCAGCAGTTCCCGTTCCAGCAGCAACTCGCCGAGCCGGGCCTTGAGCCGCTCGCTCTCGACCGCCTCGCTAGTAGCCAGCCGGGTGGCCAGACTGGCCTCGCCGGCGGCCAGGAAAGCATCGCGCCAGCCGCTCAGCGTGGCGGCCGTCACGCCCAGGGAGCGCGAGACCGTGTCCAGATCCTCACCGCGCAGCAGCCGCAGAACCGCCTCGCGTTTGCGCTGGCGCGACATGCGCCCACCGCGACCCGGACCGGCCGCATCCTTCATCGTCTCTATCATCGTCATCACCCTTCTGCGGATCCTGTCCGCTTATAGGGTGTCTCAGGAAACGCGATCTCCGGCCTGTTCTCCCCAAGCCACTGTGTGGCATCAGCCTGGCTGACGACACACTCAGTCGCGGCCCAGGTGGGGTCCTCGAGCGACTCGTCCCTCAGCCGGGTAGCGGCATAATAGACCAGTTGGTGCAGCCCCTCGTAGCCTGGATGAGACTCAAGTGCATCCGACGATCCAGGTGCTTGACCAGCCCAAGCCAGCCAAGTGCAGAAGGCTCTGCCGATCAGCCTCGACAACCCATGGCATCGCGTCAAACTGGAGAGCCAGGGCATTGCCGGCGGTCTGGCACGAGGCTCGGATCGTTGCTCACTTCCCGGAAAAGGATCGGGAGCGGTTACCTCGTTTTTCCAGGTTCACCGCTTGCGCTCAAGGGGTGCAACCTCCGCCTGTGCTGTGCGGACACCGCGGGCCGGTGGCTGTGGGGGAGTTGGCGCTTTACGCACAATCAACCCAGCCTGGGGAACACCCGCCTGCGGCTGACGACCTGTCGATGAGACGGCTTGAAGCGGAGGGCGAGCCATGGCTGGCTTTGGCTGAACCGGGACCTTCTCTTGGGACAGGCGAGCGATCTCGTTCTGAGCGAAACCTTTCGACATGCTGGGCTCTAGGACCTCAGGTGCTGGGCTCTGGGATTGGGTCTGTCCGGGCAACGTCGGGCTCTGACCTGCTTGCAATTCGGCAGCTGGGGCCGATACCTGACGCTCAGGTTCTGCGGTCAGCCCGCGCGATCCAGAAAGCAGGCTCCATCCCGCGACGGCGCTTAGCCCCAGGACGACAGCAGCGGCTTGGTAGCGGCGCGGGAGAATGCGCGTGAAGGCCTGAAACATCGAAGCTCCTGGAGCAGGAAGACCTAGCGGGATGACAACCGTCTGGATCGGAACAGCCGGCTGGCGGCGCTCGCGGGACGAGAGCCCGTGTGCCTCAGGATAGATCGATCAGGGTAGCTGAACCGTTAAGGAGCCACGGGGCGAGAGGTCGGCTGAGCACAAAGCCTGATATTCGTTCGACTGCCCGTTGCCGTAGGCTTCCTGTCGGGATGGTTGTGCAACGAAATTGCCTTGTAGGCGCCAGGTTAATTGGCAGAGGAGTTGGCACCATCGCGTGCCGCGCCCACATGGAAAATGGTCGACCGCGCCGGCTCGTCCGCCGCGGTCGACCATGATGGGATTACGCGGCCTGCTGGATCGCCGAGAGCCTCCAGGAGGAGCCATTGTCACGGCGGAAAGTCCAAACCTCCGTGACCTCCTCAGTCTTCTCCGGCTCACCGGCAACAGCCTTGCCGCTCGCCCGGTCAATCATCTGCTCGGTGATGGCATAGCGCATCGCGACCGTGGCATAGTCGGTCGGGCCCTCACGCCACGCCTCGGCGAGATCACCCTGCAGGAGCTTCACGCCCGAGATGGCCTCACGCACACCCTTGCGGGCGTTCTCGTTCAACTCCTCCTGGAAGTATCCGGCCATCTCCGGCGTGGCCAGCGTCCACAGGGCAGCAACGTCCTCGCGGCCATAGGCCGTCTGAATGTCCCCGAGAGCCTGCTCGAAGGCAGCGAAGTCCTCGGGCCTTATGGCGAGCTCCTGGGTGCGCGGCTGTGAAGCCGAGGCTGTGCTGGCTGCTGCAGCCGCACGCATGCCGCCAGCAGCTGCTCCGCCATCCGGCGGGATCATGCCACCGAGCGTCGAGCGCTGCATCGGGGCGCCAGCGGGGATCCCGGCCAAGGCTGGCTGCTGTCGCCGGCGGAAGAACCGGATCACCAGGAAGACCAGACCGCCGATGAGCGCGACCTGCGCCAGGAACCCTAGGATCGAGGCCAGGGACCCGAGGCCGCCGAAAAGGCCTGCGCCGAACAGCGCGCCCAGCAGACCTGCCCCGAGCAGACCAGCGAAGAACCCGCCACCGAAGCGGCTCCGTGTGGGTTGGGCCGCCTGGGCCGACGGAGTGGCCGGACGAGACTGAACTTGGCTTGGTGTGGTCTGCGAGCGCTGGAGCGGTTGGGCGGCTGTGGGAGCCGTCTGGGTGGCCGGAGGGGCATCGAAGGTGCGCGAGCCGCGTGAGCCCATGCTGCCTTTGCTCCTGGCCTCGGCCATGCCAGTCATGGCAACCACAAGCGCACCCGCCAGGGCGAACGCGACGCGTCCGCGGCTTGAAGGGCTCGCCGCCTTGCGCCTGGGCTGACCGTTCCCCCGGTCGGTTGGAGACTGTTGCATCAGATGTTCTTTCCTGAGATCCGCGTCGAATGGGCTGCGCTACTCTTCTCGCTGTCTCTCCAAACCCTCTTGATTGGGGGCGAAGGGACAGCGCAGAAACGGCGTAGATTTGCCGATGGACCGCTTTCGTCGCCGGCGTCTCGAACCCGCGCTTGCTGGCAGGCGATGACCTCGGCACGTCTACTGGAATGGTCCATGACCGGTATACGGAGCTGGCCTCGACCTTAATCCTGTCGTCGGCAAGAACTTTGCCCGCGTCTCACTTGGCCAATGCGGTCAGGCCTGCGCCCGGCGCAAGCATGATGAAAGCCCAGACAAAGGCAGAGGCGATGGTCGCTGTCTGGAACAGCAGTATCGGCATCGCGAAGATCCCGGCTGTCAGGGGCACCACAGCGCGCAGCGGGCCGATGAAGCGTCCCAGGAAGACGCCCCATGCCCCCCATCTGGCAAAGAACTGTTCGCCGCGGTCACTGAGATGCTGGTGCGACGAAAGAGGCCAGACGCGAAACACGGCATGCTTGAACCGAAAGCCGATGGCATAGGACAGCCAGTCGCCGAGGATGGCGCCGAAGGCCGCTCCAAGCCAGATCGGCCACAGCTCCAGACCGCTTGCCCCGGCTAATGCACCGATCCCGAGAAGCAGCACGGTCGAGGGGACAAGCAGCGAGACAACGGCGAGCGACTCGGCGAAGGCCAGCGCCCCGACAATCAATGGAGCCCAGCCCTGGTGCGCCCGAACGAAGTAGAGCAGCATCGTCGTGAGGGTGTCGAGGTCCATGGGCTTTCCCATTCAAGCGCTGGTCACGAGGTGACGACGCGTGCCAGCGGAAGCCGGCACGCGTTGGTTGTGCGATTGTTATCACTCTCCTGCATTATGCCGGTTTTGGCACGCCCGTTGGTCCTGCCAGCGGTACGGCCGGACGCGGCGCCCTGTGCTTCGCGCCACTTGTGCCGCCATCGTCGCGTACCGGCGGCTGGCCGTCGAGGAGGTTGCGGATTTCCTCGCCGGTCAGGGTCTCGTACTCGAGCAGGCCGCGGGCCAGGGCCTCGAGTTCGTGCGCCTTCTCGGTCAGGATGCGCCGGGCGTCGTTGAGCCCGTCCTCGACCAGGCGGCGGACCTCCGAGTCGATCTTCTGGGCGGTCGCCTCGGACACGTTCTGCTGCCGGCCCATCTGCATGCCGAGGAACACCTCGTCCTGGTTCTCGCCATAGGCGACCGTCCCGAGCTCCGGCGAGAAGCCCCAGCGGGTCACCATCATGCGGGCGAGACGGGTCGCCTGCTCGATGTCGGACTGGGCGCCGGACGTGACCTTGTCCTTGCCGAAGATCATCTCCTCGGCGATGCGGCCGCCCATCATGATCGCCAGGCGCGAGGTCATCTGCTCGTAGGACATGGACAGCTTGTCCCGCTCGGGCAGCTGCATGACCATGCCGAGCGCGCGACCACGCGGGATGATGGTCGCCTTGTGGACCGGGTCGGTGGCCGGGACGTTGAGCGCCACCACCGCATGGCCGGCCTCGTGATAGGCGGTCAGGCGCTTCTCGTCGTCGGTCATGACGAGGGTGCGGCGCTCGGCGCCCATCATCACCTTGTCCTTGGCGTCCTCGAATTCGCGCATGGTGACGATGCGCTTGCCGCGGCGGGCCGCCAGCAGGGCCGCCTCGTTGACCAGGTTCATCAGGTCGGCGCCCGAGAAGCCGGGGGTGCCGCGGGCGATGATCTTCAGGTCCACGTCGGGCGCCAGCGGCACCTTGCGCACGTGGACGCGCAGGATCTTCTCGCGGCCGACCACGTCCGGGTTCGGGACGACGATCTGGCGGTCGAAGCGGCCCGGGCGCAGAAGCGCCGGGTCGAGCACGTCGGGGCGGTTGGTGGCCGCGATGATGATCACGCCCTCGTTGGCCTCGAAGCCGTCCATCTCCACCAGGAGCTGGTTGAGGGTCTGCTCGCGCTCGTCGTTGCCGCCGCCGAGGCCGGCGCCGCGATGGCGGCCGACCGCGTCGATCTCGTCGATGAAGATGATGCAGGGGGCGTTCTTCTTCGCCTGCTCGAACATGTCGCGCACGCGGGAGGCGCCGACACCCACGAACATCTCGACGAAGTCGGAGCCCGAGATGGTGAAGAACGGCACGTTGGCCTCGCCCGCGACCGCCCGGGCGGTCAGGGTCTTACCGGTGCCGGGAGGGCCGACGAGCAGGACGCCGCGCGGGATCCGGCCGCCCAGGCGCTGGAACTTCTGCGGGTCGCGCAGGAACTCCACCACCTCCTGCAGGTCTTCCTTGGCCTCGTCGATGCCCGCCACGTCGTCGAAGGTGACGCGGCCATGCGCCTCGGTCAGGAGCTTCGCCTTGGACTTGCCGA
>NZ_JAMXFJ010000044.1 GCF_025460805.1 Microvirga sesbaniae
CCGGCCGCCAGGTTGCGCCGGTAGAAGGCGTTGGAATCCTCCGCCGTGGAGAAGCCGGCGTACTGGCGCACGGTCCAGGGCTGGTTCACGTACATGGTCGGGTAGGGGCCGCGCAGGAACGGCGCGATGCCCGGCCAGGTGTCGAGGGCGTCGAGACCCGCACGGTCCTCGGGGCCGAATGATCCCTTGACCGGGATGCCCTCCGGCGTCAGCCAGGGCTCGCCGCCGGGCTGGGGGGAGGGCGCCAGGGGAGCGGCCGCGAAGGCGACGCTCGAAAAGTCCGGGATGCTGGTCATGGCCTTGAAGCGGATGCCCTTGACGGATGAAACACGGTGATAGGCGTCATTTTAGGGCATCCGGCACCGGGATGCTATCGGCGCATGGTCGGAGACGGGGCAGGCCGGGGAATGTCACCCCCGCTTCTCCGCGTTCCAAAAGCCCGAGCAGACCCGTCCGCCCGAGGTCGACCACGTGCCGCGGCCGGTATGGCCCGACAGGCGCCCGGAGACGTCGGCGCGATCCTGGCCGCGCGAGATGCTGGCCGAGACCGAGCCGTTCGGCTGGACCTGGCCGTTGACGTTGAAATTCTCCGGTCCGCCGTAGCGGGCGCGTCCGTTCTGGACGATCACCGCATAGCGGTAGGCCCGGTCGCAGGCGCCTTTTTCCGTCACGACCTCCACGCTCCAGTTTCCGTCGAACCGGCTGGCCTGCGCGCGGGCCGGAGGAGCGAGGGCGAGGGCAGCGGCAGTCAGGGCCGCCGCGCCGAGACAGGACATCACACGCATGGGACGCTCCGCAGCAACAGGGATCGGGCTGAACCAACGTGAGGCTTTTCGGCGGGTTCCTAGAGCATCGGACGGGAAAAGTGGACCCACTTTTGGGATCGATCCGATGCTCAATTTCCTGAGCGGCGCATCGTTCGGTGCGGAAAACCGAGTCCACTTTTCCGCACGATGCGCGAATGGGCGCTTCAGCTTTGCGTGACGCCCGGAGCGGCCTCGTCGAGAGCCTGGCTCAGAATCGCGAGGGCATCGCAGCCGGCGAACACGAAGGTGCCGATTCCGGCGCCGGTCCAGGCCTCCTCGTGCTCGCCGGGCCGCCCGGCCAGGGCCACGAGGGTCGATCCCGCGGCGCGCAGGGTTTCGGCCGCCGCGGCGGCATGCTGCTCGTAGATCTCGTCGGTCGAGCAGAGGCAGGACAGCCTGGCTCCACTGTTTCCAAAAGCCTGCCGGAGCTTCTCGTTGTCGGAAAACCCGTCGTTCGTGACGGCTTCGATGCCGCCGGCCTCGAAGAAGTTCTTCGCGAAGGTCGCCCGGGCCGTGAAGGCCGCGATCGGCCCGAGATTGGCCAGGAACACCTTCGGGCGCTCCCCGGTCCTGGCCCGGTGGGCATCCGCGCGGTCGCGCAGGCGCTCGAACGGCTCGGCCGTGCGGACCGACGGCAGGGGCGCGATGGCGACCGGCGCCGGGCCGGCCGCGGTGCCCGCGAGTTCGGGCAGGGTTGCGCCCTGTCCGGCCATCCGGACGAGGGAAGCGAAATCCGTCTCGGTCGAGGCGGGGGGCGAGGGCGACGCCGCGGGGGGCGGGCTCGCGTCGGCGGCGGACGCCGGCAGCAGCACGGCCACATCCGCCTCATGGATGTTCGGGAACTCGCTCGTGCCGGTGATCGGCTCCCGGCGGGTGGCGACGGCCTTTTCCCGCCGGGCGCGCACGGCCGCGATGCGGGCCTGGAGCCCGCCCGCCTTGAGGCTCTCCAGGATGCCGCCCTCGCGCTCGATCTCCTGGAACAACCCCCAGGCCTTCTCGCACAGGGCGTCCGTGAGCGCCTCGAAGCCGCCGGCGCCGGCCGCCGGGTCGGCCACGCGGGCCAGGTTCGACTCGTCGAGCAGGATCAGCTGGGTGTTGCGGGCGATCCGGCGCGCGAAGGCGTCGGGCAGGCCGAGCGCCGCCGTGAAGGGCAGCACCGTGACCGTATCGGCCCCGCCGATCCCGGCCGAGAACGCCGCGATCGTGGCGCGCAGCACGTTCACCCACGGGTCGCGCCGGGTGGTCATGCGCCAGGCGGTCTCCGCATGCAGGCGGATCGGCCTCGGCTCGAGGCCGCAGGCCTGCTCGATCCGCGCCCAGAGGCGCCGCAGCGCCCGCAGCTTCGCCACGGTGAGGAACTCGTCCGCATCCGCCACGAGGAGGAAGGAGAGCGCCCGGCGGGCCGCATCGAGCGGATGGCCCTGCGCTTCGAGCGCCCGCAGGGTGGCGATGCCCGCCGCCAGGACGGCCGCGAGCTCCTGCGCCTCGCCGGCGCCGGCCTCGTGGTAGACGCGCCCGTCGGCCAGGAAGGCGCGGCCGGCGAAGCCCTGGGCGGTCAGGCGCGCGAGGGTGTCGCCCATGCGCCGGGCCATGACGTCCCAGGAGGCGGACATCCGCCCCTGGGCGGCCATGGCTCCGACCGGGTCGAGGCCCAGATCGAGGGACAGGTCCGAGAGCCTGTGCCCGCGCCGTTCGGCCAGGGCGAGGACCAGCGCCGCCATCGGGCGGCCGTGTCCGCCCGCGTCGACGCGCAGGTGCACGAGGTCGAGCATCACGCCCGACAGGGCCCGGTCGAGGTCGTCGAGGCTTTCGACCCGCAGGCCGAACCCGCGGGCGGAACGGGCTCCGCTCGCCACGAGCGTCAGCGCATCCGCGCCGCCTTCGAGGTCGAGGAGAGCGAGCTCCCGCGCGGTCGCCGGATCGGGATGGTCGACCCGCTGCGACACGCGCCAGCGGCCGGCCTGCTCGCGCGCGACCGGCGCGGATTCCTCCGCCTTCGGGTAGAGCGGCTGGATGGCGATGCCGTCATGGGTGCGGGAGACGAGCTTCTTGTCGAAGTCGGCACCCTTCAGCACGCCCTCGACCAGCCTGAGCCATTGCTCGCGGGTGGCTTGCGGGAAGTCGGCGGCGAAGGTGAGGTCGTCCATGAGCGTTCTCGTCCGGCAGCGGCGGAAATGTCGCGGGACGATACCGGGTCGGGCGGGCGCTGGGAATGCGCAAAAGGACGGGATTGCGGCAGGCCGTCAGCCTGGCCGGCTCCATCAGGGCGAGGCGCTTTTCGTCTGCCCTCCGGGAGAGAGCCCGAATCAGGGATGTCCTGCCTTGGACATGCGCCAACACCTCCCGGCCATTCCGATTGTTTGAAGCGCGGTGCTTCACCGGATCGGGATCACCGGGACAAGCCCGGTGATGACAGTGGGAGGGTGATCGTTCGGTTCGCGCTCCACCCTCCCCACGTCATGGCCGGCCTTGTGCCGGCCATCCCGATCGGAAGGGCGCTCTGTTTCTCAGAGTGGGATCACCGGCACAGGGCCGGCGTTGACGGGGTCGAGGTTTACACGAACTGCGACAGGCCCGGGATCGAGCCCACGATGGGGCCCATCACGTCCTCGCCGGCCTTCTCGCGGCCATAGGCGAAGAGTTCCTTGCCGAGGGGCTGCATCTGGCCCATGGACACGCCGGCGCCCATGAGCTGTCCGCCCAGCGCCATCACGCCGCCGCCCATGGAGCCCACCATGCCCATGAGGCCGCCGCCGCTTTTCGTCTCGTCGATGGCCTCCTGGGCGCCCGGCAGGGCGGCGATCAGCTGGTTGACCTCGGCCTGCGGCCCTTCCTTCTGAAGGTAGCCCAGGATGATGCCGATGGCCTTCCGGGCGGTCGCCTGGTCGAGGCCGGTCTTCTGCGTCACGCGGGCGATGAGTTCGTCCATTAAGATTCTCCTGAGACTGGAACCGGGTCGTTAGTTCACAACTAAACCATTAAATCAAGAAACCCGACAGTGGAAACTCGCCACGGTCAATCTAAGATCCTTGGGAGGATACGGGAGAGACTCGATGCTGGAAGACGGGAAGATCTTCATCGGCAAAAGCACCAAGCCGGAATATCTGGAGCTGCCGCTTGCCAACCGCCACGGCCTGGTGACGGGAGCGACCGGCACGGGCAAGACCGTCTCGCTCCAGGTCCTGGCGGAAGGGTTTTCCAATGCGGGCGTCCCGGTCTTCGCGGCGGACATCAAGGGCGATCTCTCGGGCATGGCCGCTCCCGGCACCGGCAAGGAGCCCCTGGTCAAGCGGGCCCGGGAGATCGGCATCGACTACGTGCCCGACAGGTTTCCGGTCGTGTTCTGGGACCTGTTCGGCGAGCAGGGGCACCGGGTGCGGGCGACGATCTCCGAGATGGGGCCGCTGCTGCTCTCGCGCCTTCTCGACCTCAACGACACCCAGGAGGGCGTGCTCAACATCGCGTTCCGCATCGCCGACGAGCAGGGCTTGCTGCTGCTCGACCTGAAGGATCTGCGCGCGCTGCTCCAGCTCATCTCCGACAATGCCGGCGAGCTCACCACCACCTACGGCAACGTGTCGAAGGCCACCATCGGGACGATCCAGCGCCAGCTCCTCGTGCTCGAGAACCAGCAGGGCGACGAGTTCCTCGGCGAGCCCGCCCTCGACATCAAGGACCTGATGCGCAAGGACCGCGACGGGCGCGGGGTCGTCAACATCCTGGCGGCCGACAAGCTCATGAGCAATCCGCGCCTCTACGCCACCTTCCTCCTGTGGCTGATGTCCGAACTGTTCGAGGAGCTGCCGGAAGTGGGCGATCTCGACCAGCCCAAGCTCGTGTTCTTCTTCGACGAGGCGCATCTTCTCTTCAACGACGCCCCCAAGGCCCTCGTCGACACCGTCGAGCGCGTCGTGCGGCTGATCCGGTCCAAGGGCGTGGGCGTCTATTTCATCACGCAGAACCCGGTCGACGTGCCCGAGAGCGTTCTGGCGCAGCTCGGCAACCGGGTGCAGCACGCGCTGCGCGCCTACACCCCGCGCGAGCAGAAGGCCGTGCGGGTCGCCGCCCAGACCTTCCGCCAGAACCCCGCCTTCGACACCGAGAAGGCCATCACGGAGCTCGGCGTCGGCGAAGCCCTGGTCTCGACCCTGGAGGGCAAGGGCTCGCCCTCCATGGTCGAGCGCACCCTGATCGCCCCGCCCATGGCGCAGGTCGGGCCGATCGAGCTGTCCGAGCGCCAGCAGATCGTGGCCGCGAGCCCCCTGCGGGGCAAGTACGACCAGCCGGTCGATCCGGAATCGGCCTACGAGATGCTGGCCAAGCGCGCCGAGCAGGCGGCCGCCGAAGCCAAGGCGGCCGAGGGCGGCGGCGGGATCCTCGACATGCTCGGCGGCCTGTTCGGGACGACCGGCCAGCGCAAGGGCTCGATGACCGTGACGCAGCGCGTGACCCGCGAGGTGACGCGCACCATCGTCAACCAGACCGTGGGCAATCTCGCGGCCGAGATCGGCAAGTCCATCGGCGGCCGCCAGGGCAGCTCCATCGGCCGCGCCATCGTGCGCGGCACCCTGGGCGGTCTGCTGCGGCGGTAAGGATCGGCTCGTGTCGCGGCCAGCATGATGACGCCCACCATCCGCCTCGCGGCGCCCGAGGACCTTGCCGCCGTGGAGGCGATCGTCCAGGCCGCCTATGCGGGGTATGTCCCGCTCATCGGGCAAAAGCCCGGCCCGATGAGCGACGATTATGCCGCCCTCATCGGGACGCGGTCGGTGCATGTCCTCGTCGACGAGGGCGCAATCCTCGGCGTGCTCGTTCTGGTTCCGGAACCGGACACCATGCTTCTCGACAATGTGGCGGTCCGTCCGGACGCGCAGGGGCGCGGGTATGGGCGCATGCTGATCGTCTTCGCGGAGAGGCTCGCCGCCGAACGGGGATCGAGAGCCGTTCGGCTCTATACGAACGAGGCGATGAGCGGGAACATCCGTCTCTACGAGCGCCTGGGCTTCGTCGAGACCCACCGGGCCGAGGAGAAGGGTTTTCGGCGCGTCTACATGACGAAGCCGCTCGTTGCGTGATCCCGGCCTGATTCAGGCCTGATTCCTGCCGGCAGCCCGTGCTTGCGATCACCCGGGCGATGGGAGTACCTCTTGGGACGACCCCGTCACCAAGGCAGATGTTTTCCATGTCCCAGCTCGACCAAGTTCTGCAGCGGATCGATTCCGATCTCGACGCGTCGCTCGACCGCCTGTTCCAGTGGCTGAAAGTGCCGTCCATCTCCACCGATCCGGCCTACAAGGATGAGTGCCGCAAAGCCGGCCAGTGGCTCGTCGACGAGCTGAAGGGCCTCGGCGTCGAGGCCTCCCTGCGCGAGACCGGCGGCCATCCGGTGGTGCTCGGCCATGCGGGCGGGCAGGGGAAGCTGCACGTGCTCTTCTACGGCCATTACGACGTGCAGCCGGTCGATCCCCTGGACCTCTGGGAGAGGCCGCCCTTCGAGCCGCGCATGATCACGATTCCCGACGGCCGCAAGGCCATCAGCGCCCGCGGCTCGGCCGACGACAAGGGCCAGGTGATGACCTTCGTCGAAGCGTGCCGGGCCTGGAAGGCGGTCACCGGCTCGCTGCCGATCACCATCACGTTCCTCGTCGAAGGCGCGGAGGAGGACGGCTCCAAGTTTCTGCCCGAGTTCATCGTGGCCAACAAGGACGAGCTGAAGGCCGACGTGGCGCTGGTCTGCGACACGGGCATGTGGGACCAGGATACGCCCGCCATCACGTCGTCCCTGCGCGGCATGGTCTATGAGGAAGTGATCGTGCGCTGCGCCGACCGCGACCTGCATTCCGGCGCCTTCGGCGGCGCGGCCCGCAACCCGATTCACGTGCTGTCGAAGATCATCGCGGCCATTCACGACGACAACGGCCGCATCACGATTCCGGATTTCTACGAGGGCGTGCCGGAAACGCCCACGCAGGTTCTCGAGCAGTGGAAGGGTCTCAACCTCACCGAGGAGGAGTTCCTCGGCCAGGTCGGCCTGAAGCATTCCGCCGGCGAGACGGGGCGCATGCTCATCGAGCAGATCCAGTCGCGCCCGACCTGCGACGTGAACGGCATCATCGGCGGCTATACGGGCGAGGGCACCAAGACGGTGATCGCGTCGGAGGCCCGCTGCAAGGTCTCCTTCCGCCTGGTGGGCGACCAGGACCCGGCCAGGATCTCGGAGAGCTTCCAGGCCTTCGTGCGCGAGCGCATCCCGGCCGATTGCTCGGTGGAGTTCATCAGGCACAAGGGCTCGCGCGCGCTCGCCCTGCCGCACGATTTCCCGGCCATCACGGCGGCGAAGTCGGCCCTGCACGACGAATGGCGGAAGGACCCCATCGTCATCGGCATGGGCGGGTCGATTCCCGTCGGCGGCGACTTCAAGCGCACGCTCGGTCTCGACACCCTGTTCGTCGGCTTCGGCCTCGACGACGACCGCATCCATTCGCCCAACGAGAAATACGATCTCAAGAGCTTCCACAAAGGCACCCGCTCCTGGGCGCGGATCCTGGCGGCCCTGGCGAAATAGGACAGCGCGCCGCTATGGCGGGACTGCGGCGATTCATTGAGAGAGCGCGGCATCTCCGTCGTGAGCAAACCAATGCCGAAAGCTCGCTTTGGCAGGCCTTGAGGAACCGGAAGCTGGCGCGATGGAAATTCCGACGTCAGCATCCGATCGACCGGTTCATCGTCGATTTCGTGTGCCTGGATGCGAAACTGGTCGTCGAAGTGGACGGCGCCACGCATTCGACGGACAGGGAAGTCCGGCACGACCAGGATAGAACGCGTCACCTCGAAGCCTGCGGCTTCCATGTCATCCGCTTCTCGAATGCGGAAATCCATGAAAACCTTGACGGCGTCATCGAGACGATCCTGTCCGAGCTCGAGCAGCGGGTTCATCTCTGAGCCTGATGATCCGGAGCGCGACTCCACCTCTCCCTGTGGGAGAGGTCGGACCTTCAGGTCCGGGTGAGGGGTTACGCCCTCTTCGGATCGACCTGTGGCCCCTCACCCTCGCTTCGCTCGACCTCTCCCCACCGGGGAGAGGTAAAGGAGGCGGCGCCGGTTAGAGCATCGTTAAGCGCGGACCCGAAGGGTCAGGAGCGTGGCCCGCTTTCGTCCGCACGTTGCGTTAGCGAAGCAGATCGCCGAGCGACCCGATCACCGCGTTCGGCGCAAGCGCCGCGTACTCGTCGGGCAGCCCGAGCCGGTTGACCCAGATACAGGTGAATCCGAACGCCGCGGCGCCCGCGATGTCCCACCGGTTCGAGGACACGAAGACGACCTCGTCGGCCGTGACGGGCAGGGCCTCGAGCACGAGCGCGTAGGTGCGCGGGCTCGTCTTGAACACGCCGGCGTCATCGACCGACAGCACGGCGTCGAGATCCCCGGTCAGGCCCGCCGACGCGACCGCAGCCTTCAGCATGCCGGGATCGCCGTTCGACAGGATCCCGGTTCCGAGACCGCGGGCTTTCAGGGCGCGGAGCGCATCCCGGGCGTCCGGATAGGCGTCGAGACGGCGATACGCGTCCAGGAGGAGCGGCCTGAGCGCAAGGTCGGCCTGCGGACAGCGCGCGAAGGCATGGTCGAGCGCCTGTTCGGTCAGCGACCAGAAGGGCTCGTAGCGTCCGGCCAGCGACAGCACCCAGGAATATTCGAGCTGCTTGGCGCGCCAGATCTCGGAGAAGCGCCCCGCATCCGGGCCGATCGCGGCGGAATGACGGGCGACGGCCGAATGCACGTCGAACAGGGTTCCGTAGGCATCGAAGATGACGGCCTTGGCGCCGGGCGGGAGCATGGTCGAGGACATGACGCAAGGGTTGCACCGGCCGCGCCCGATGGCAATCCGGCCAATGATCAGCCCTCCTCATGAAACCCATCACAAGTCTTGATGCTCCAATGACCGAAGGAACGATTGACGGGAACCTCCGCAAGGGATTCGATGCGGCAGGCTTTCTGACCTAAAAGGATTGAGACAAGTGGCTTGGCATTCGCAGACGTGGAACTGGTTCAACGGTGCGTGGCATGAGGGCAATCCGCCCCTGATCGGGCCCCGGTCGCACGTATCCTGGCTCGGCTCGTCCGTGTTCGACGGGGCGCGGGTGTTCGAAGGCGTCGCGCCCGATCTCGACCGGCACTGCGCGCGCGTGAACCGTTCGGCCCCCACCATCGGCCTCAAGCCGACCATGGATGTGGAAACCATGCTCGACCTCGTCCGCGAGGGCGTGAAGAAGTTCGCGCCCGGCACGGCCCTCTACGTGAAGCCCATGTACTGGGGCGAGGCCGAGGGCCTGGCCACCATCGCGCCGGATCCGGAATCGACCCAGTTCTGCCTCTCGCTGTTCGAGGCCCCGATGCCGGTGCCCGGCGGGCTCTCGGTGATGAAGTCGAGCTTCCGCCGCCCGACCCTCGAGTCGATGCCGACCGACGCGAAGGCCGGCGCGCTCTATCCCAACAATGCCCGCGTCCTGCGCGAGGCCAAGGAGAAGGGCTTCGACAACGCCCTCGTGTGCGACGCCCTCGGCAACATCGCCGAGACCGGCACGTCGAACGTGTTCATGGCCAAGGACGGGGTGGTCTACACGCCGTATCCGAACGGGACGTTCCTGAATGGCATCACGCGCCAGCGGGTGATCCAGCTCCTGCGCGACGACGGCGCGCAGGTGGTCGAGGGGACGCTGCGCTACGAGGACTTCGCCAGCGCCGACGAGATCTTCATCTCGGGCAATTATTCCAAGGTGATGCCGGTGCTGCGCATCGACAGCCGCGATCTCCAGCCCGGACCGTTCTACCGCCGGGCGCGCGAGCTCTACTGGGCCTTCGCCCATGACAAGGGGCTCCTGAAGGCAGCGTGAGCTCGGGCTCGCGGTCGCGGGCGGGACAGTCCGAGAAAAAGCAATGGGCGCGGGAAGGAGCTTCCCGCGCCCATCCTGTTCGGGCCCTGTCGCCTCGCGGTTCAGGCGGCCTTGACGCCGTGCAGGAAGCTGGACACCTCGCGGCCGAGGTCCTCCGAGTGGCGGGCGAGCTCCTGCGCCACGCCCAGCACCTGGGACGCCGCGGCGCCGTTCTCCTGGGCGGCGTGCTGCACGCCCACGATGTTGCCGGTGACCTGCTCGGTGCCGCGCGCGGCTTCCTGCACGTTGCGGGCGATCTCCGCGGTGGCCGCGCCCTGCTCCTCCATGGCCGCCGCGATCGAGGTCGAGATCTGGCTCATCTCGGTGATCGTGCGGGCGATCTCCTGGATCGCCGCCACGGTCTGGCCGGTGGCCTGCTGGACTGAGGCGATCTGCTGCGAGATCTCCTCGGTGGCCTTGGCGGTCTGCGTCGCCAGATCCTTCACCTCGGAGGCCACGACCGCGAAGCCCTTGCCGGCTTCGCCCGCGCGCGCCGCCTCGATGGTGGCGTTGAGCGCCAGAAGGTTGGTCTGGCCCGCGATGGTGTTGATCAGCTGCACCACGTTGCCGATCTTCTCGGCCGAGGCTGCGAGCTCCTGCACGGTGGCGCTGGTGCGCTGGGTGCCGGCCACCGCCTTCTCGGCCACCTGCGAGGACTGGCTGACCTGGGCGGCGATCTCGCGGATCGAGATCGACAGCTCCTCGGTGGCGGCCGCCACCGTCTGCACGTTCGACGAGGTCTGCTGGGCGGCCGACGAGACCGTGACGAGCTGATCGGCGGCCTGCTCGACGCCCGTCGACATGGTCCGGGCCGTCGCTTCCATCTCGCTCGCCGCCGAGGACAATCCCTGCGTCAGCGCCGACACCGTGGCGTCGAAGCGCCGGGTGAGCTGATCCAGCACCTCCGCGCGGCGCATCCGGGCATCGGCCTCGTGCGAGGCGGCGGCATCCGCATCCTTCTTGGCGACGAGCGCATCCTTGAACACCTGGAGCACCCGGGCGAGGGTGCCGATCTCGTTCCCGCGATGAGCATCTGTGACCTGAACGGCCAGGTTGCCGCCGGCCAGGTCCTGCATCTGCTCCGTGATGCGCGTCAGCGGGCGGGACACACCCGCGACCACCGACCAGCCGCCGACCACGAGCGCGATCACCCCGAGGGCGACCACCACGATGAACGCGATAGCGATCGTCGCGTAGAGGCCGTTCGCCGCGTCGGCCCGCGCCTTGGCCGATTCGAGCTGGACGTTCACCAGCTTCCCGATGGCGTCGGACACGGGATCGATGGCGGCATAGAGGTCGGTCATGGTGAAGAACGTGAGGCTGACCTTGTCCTCCTCCTTCAGGAACCCGACGAGCTTCCCGACCGCGCCATCGGCCTTCTTCATCAGCGCCTCGGCGTCCTGGGCGGCCTTCAGCTCGACGGGATCGTCGATGGCCGCCTTGTAGGCCGCCCAGTGCTTGGCGATGTCCGTCGTCGCGACCTCGACCCCCTTGAGAGCATCCGCCCAGCCCATGTTGTCGTTGCGCACCTTGTGCGAGGTGTCGACGATGTTCACCGCGTAGAGATCGGCCACGACCTTCAGGTCGCGCAGAGGAACCACCCGGTCCGCATAGATCCGGTCGATGGACGCATGCATCGATTGAGTTCCGAACCAGCCGCCGCCGACCGCGCCGATGATCAGCAACGCCAGAGCGCCGAAATTGAGAAAGAGTTTGGTCCTGATGGACCAGGATCGCAGCGAGAATGACACTGTGTTGCCCCGTGAGAATACTTTGCCCTCGCAGGACAATATTTCACGCATTGTGAAACATCCGGTTAACCGTGTTCGACGGTAACTTGACGAAAGGCTCATCACGCGGTCGACGCAGGACACCGGCCTCGTCCCACCCTCCACGTCATCACCGGACCCCATACACACCACGTCATCACCGGGCTCGTCCCACCTCCACGTCATCACCGGCCTTGTGCCGGTGATCCCGATCCGGTGAAACGCCGCGCCCGAAGCAATCGGGATGGCCGGCACAAGGCCGGCCATGACGTGTGGAGGGTGTCAGGAAGGGCGGAGGGTGCCATAACGGGGGAGGGTGGTGTCACCGCCGCCCCGACCGGAGGAGCCGCCAACGCACTTGTGATCGGCCCACCGGGCCGTCTCCTCGCCGAGGCGCCCTAAATGGCTCCAGCATCGTGCCCATCCCTGGAGCCATCGATGCGCGTCGTTTTCAAGAGCCTCGTCGCCCTCGGCCTTCTGACCGCTCCGGCCCTGGCGGAACCGGTCGATCTGGAGCTGGTCTTCGCGGCCGACGGATCGGGCTCCATCGACGACGAGGAACTGCGCCTGCAGCGCCGGGGCTGGGCCGATGCGCTCACGAACCCCGACGTGCTCGCCGGCATCAAGGACGGACCCCTCGGGGCCATCGCGGTCGCCTTCATGGAATGGGGCGGGCCGAGCTCCCAGGTTCTCATCGTCGACTGGCACGTGATCCGCGACGAGGCGAGCGCGAAGGTTTTCGCGGAGCGGCTCGTGGGCGCGCCGCGCGGCGCCTACGGGTACAATTCCATCTCCAACGCCATCGACTTCTCCGTCCGTCTCGTGGAAACGAACGCCCATGAGGGCACCCGCAAGGTCATCGACGTATCGGGCGACGGCCCGAACATGAACGGCCGGTCGCTCGAGCAGGCGAGGGCGGAGGCGCTGGCCAAGGGCTTCACCATCAACGCGCTGGCGATCCGCCGGCCCGGCAGCGGCCGCCCGGGCGGTCCCGGCGGCATGGCCCTGGAGGATTATTACGGCCAGAGCGTCATCGGCGGCCCCGGCTCCTTCGTGGAGATCGCCGACGAGACCCGTCCCTTCGCGGTGGCGGCGCGGCGCAAGCTTCTGACGGAGATCGCCGGAACGGGCGGGGCCTCGCGTCACGCCAGCCGGTGAGCCGTCCGTCCGGAGCCTGAAGACATCCCCGGGCGGGATGGTAAGGTGACCCCATGGCGAATCTCGAAGACTGGATCATCGAACAGGGCCTGCGCGGCACGAATGTCGGATCGCTGCTCTCCGGCTTCACGGAACGGCTCGTGGCCGAGGGCATCCCGCTGGTCCGGGTCTATCTCGCGCTGCCGACGGTCAATCCGACGATCCGCGTCTACACCCATGTCTGGACCCGCTCGGACGGCCTGATGGTCGAGGGCGTCTCCCATGAGCGCAACGCCCGCGCCTTCGACCGAAGCCCCTTCAACCACATGATGCAGACCGAGCAGACGCGCTGCTACTGGCTGATCGACGACCCCGAGGTCCGGCCATTCGACGTGTTCGACGACGTGCGGCGCCAGGGCGGGACCGACTATCTGGCGCGCCTCTTCAGCTTCGAGAACGAGAGCGCCCCGGATCTGCGGGGGATCGGCCTCTCCTTCTCCAGCGACCGCCCCGGAGGATTCCGGCCGGAGGAGGTCGCCCGGATCGATTCGCTCCTGCCGATCCTGGGTCTGGCCGCCTACCGGATGACGCTCTTCGACCTGACGGTGGCGATGCTCGACACCTATGTGGGGCTCTCGGCCGGACGACGGGTGCTGAGCGGAAAGATCCGGCGCGGCTTCGGCACCACGATCACGGCCGCGCTCCTGTTCGCGGACCTGCGCGGCTTCACGAGCCTGGCCGATACGGCCGGGATGGACCTGATCGCCCGGCTCGACCAGCATCTCGAGGCCATGGCGGAGCCTGTGGCGGAACAGGGCGGCGAGGTGCTCAAGTTCATGGGCGACGGCATCCTGGCGGCCTTCCCGATCACCGGGGAGCGCTCCCGCGAGCAGGCCTGCGCGGCCGCGATACGGGCGGCCCGCACGGCTCTCGAGCGCAACCGGGCCGTGAACGCTCTCCATGCGGGCGAGCCGCCGCTGAGCCTCGACGTGGCGCTCCATTGCGGGGACGTGTTCTACGGCAATATCGGGGCCGCGGGTCGCCTCGATTTCACGGTGATCGGCCCTGCGGTCAACGAGGTCAGCCGCATGGAGGCCCTGTGCAACAGCCTCGACTGCTCGGTGATCCTCTCGGAGAGCGTGGCGTCGGCGAGCCCGGCCGCCCTCCGGTCCCTCGGCCGTCATCGGCTCCGGGGCGTCGCGGCCGAGCGGGAGCTGTTCACGTTCGATCCCGTCAGCGTCTGGACGGCCTGAATCCGTCCGGACGGCGGGCCGGAACGATCATCGGGGTCTCGGGGTGTCCAGGCGGTCCAGAACCGCCTGCGTGATCCGCGCGCAGCGGGCTCCCGCGAAGGGAAACGCGTCGGTGAGCGCCGTCGCGAGCGTGTCGTCGAGGCTCTGCCTGAGGAGACGCCGTGCGCGGTGGAGCCGCGTCTTCACGGTCTCCGGCCGCAGGCCGAGATGGGAGGCGGTCGCCTCGACGCTGAGTTCCTCGATGTCCCGCAGGACGAAGACGACCCGGAAGGGATCGGGCAACCGGTCGATCGCCCGTTCGATCAGGCGGCGGATCTCGGCCCGGGCGGCGGCCGCTTCGGGATCGCCGTCCTGCCGGGCGCCGGGCAGGAAGACGATGCGGGACGCTCCCTGGTCGTCCAGGGTGTCGATCTGCTTCAGGTCGACGGAGGGGCGCCGGGCGCGAAGCCGGCCCAGGGCCTCGTTGAGGGCGATCCGGGTGAGCCAGGTCGCAAGGCGGGCCTCGCCGCGGAAACTCTCCAGATGGGTGAAGGCGCGGAGATAGGCCTCCTGGACCACGTCCTCGGCTTCGGCATCGTCGCCGAGGACGCTGCGCGCGACGCGGTAGAGCCCACGGTTGTGCCGCTCCATGATCAGGCGCAGGGCAGTCCCGTCCCGTTGCCGGGCCCGCTGGACGAGAGCCATGTCGTCCAGGCCTTCAACCGATGTTGCCGTGGCAATCCCCGATGGCATGGACGATCTCCCGTATTCTGCGCCCGTCTCTTGCCGTTAGATGGCCGGCCGCCTCAAAGGTTCCCGGGTCGTCTCCGACGCGGTCATGCCCTGCGGACGATGCCCTGCCGCATAATCTCGTCGATCGACGGGAAGGCCTGAAGGACGACCGCCGGAAGCGCGCCGGGCCTGTCCGCGGGACCTGGGCCAGGATGCCCCACGATGATCCGCCCGACCATCCCGGCGTGCTCGTGCGGGAGGCAGAAGAAATCGTAAACCCCTTCCACCGTGAGCGTGACCGAGAAGCTCTCGTGCGGGAGCAGGTAATCCGAGTTCCAGGGCTGCGCATCCTTCGGAATCCGAAGAGGGTGCTCGGCGTTCTTCGGGTGGTAGGCGGTCGCCGTATGGGAGTTCCCGGGATCGAGATTGAGCCAGCGGATTGTGCGGCCCGGCTCCACGTGCAGGCCCACCGGGTCGAACCACACCTGCGAGCCGTCCGCCTTGCCCTGCATCCGGATCTCGACCGGCTCCCCGGCCAGGGGCGGGCGGGGCCATGCGAGACCGGCGAGGAGGCCCCCGCCGATCCGCAGGACCTGCCGCCGCGACGGCATCATTGTCCCGCCACCCGGGTCTCGTCGGCCTTGGGCACGTGCCACAGGACCACATGGGCATGGGGCTTCTCGACGCCCGGATGGCCTGCGTTGAAATACACGTCCACGTGGTCGACCTTTCCGCCGGGGGCCGCGAGATCGTCGAAGCGCTTGTCCTTGTTGGACAGGTCCTCGATGGGAAGCATGTAGACCGTGCTGACGAGCCGCCCCTGATGGTCGTAGGCGAGGAACGGACCGGCCGGCAGGGTCTTGGGGTCGACGTAGAGCTGACCGAGGCCCGGCAGGAAATCGGGCAGCTTCACGAGGTCGCTCACCTTCTTGTAGGCGCCGGTCGGCGGAGCCTTCTCGACCTGATCGGCCGCCAGGGCCGGCACGGCGAGCGTCAGGATTCCAATCGCGGCAGCGATGCGCAGGATCATGGCGTCATCCTCTCACGGGCATCGGACCCGAAGGGGAACCGGCCCGTCCGGGACCCGTCCGATGCTTCTTTCCGAAGGGGCGCATCGTCGGGCGCGGCCGCCGGGGCCGCACGATGCGCTGGCCGGGCCTGTCCCGGCGCATCCGATTGGATGGATCCCTGGCGGAAAGGTTCCCGCGCGGTGCGGGTGTCAGCGCCGCGCCAGGCGAACGCCCAGCACCTTGAGGCCGGCGAGGAGCACGCCGCCGTAGATGAGGGCGCCGGCGGCGCCGAGGAGCGCCAGCAGGATCTCGCTGCGCCAGGCGGGCAGGAGGGCGATCCACCGCCCGAGCGGCGCGGGCGCGAACCAGGCGAAGGCCGCGAGCAGCAGGCTCGCCGCCGCGATGGCGAGGCACGTCCTGGCCAGGTTCCGGTTCGGCGCCGTCCAGCCGCGGCGATAGGCCAGGATGAAGAGCAGGCCCAGATTGACCCAGACGCCGATGGCGGTGCCGAGCGCCAGGCCCACGACCCCGTAGGTCCGCATGAGCAGGATCTTGACCACCACGTTGACGCCGACCGCCGTGAGCGAGGCGATCAGGGGCGTGGCGGTGTCGGAGCGGGCATAGAAGCTCGACACCGCCGAGCGGATCAGCACGGCCGCCGGAAGACCCAGCCCATAGGCGGCCAGGACGGCGCCGGCGCGCGCGGCCGCCGCGGCGTCGAAGGCGCCGCGCTGGAACAGGGCCGACATGATGAGCTCGGGCATGACCATGAAGGCCACCAGGAAGGGCGCCGCGAGCGCGAGCGTCAGGCCCACGGTCCGGTTCTGCGCCGCATAGGCTCCGGCCTCGTCCCCGGCCGCGATGCGCCGGCTCATCTCCGGCAGCAGCACGGTGCCGGCCGCGATGCCGATGACCCCGAGGGGCAGCTGGTAGAGCCGGTCCGCGTAGTAGAGCGAGGACACCGCGCCGGTGGGCAGGAACGACGCGATGATCGTGTCGGCGAAGATCGCGAGCTGCACGCCCGCGGATCCGATCACGGCGGGGCCGAGCGCCTTGAAGAACGTCCTCATGGGGGCGTCGACACGGGGGCGCTCCAGGCGCGGCGCCGCGCCGATTCGCCTCGCGTCCCACCAGACCATGACGAGCTGCAGCGCGCCGGACAACGTCACGCCCCAGGCGGCCGCGGAGCCGGCGTCGGGAAGCAGGAACGCCGCCGCCAGGGCCACGATCATCGCGACGTTGAGCAGGATCGGGGCCGCGGCCGCCGCCCAGAACCGGTCATGGGCGTTGAGGATGGCCGAATAGATCGTCACGACCGTGATGAAGAGCAGATACGGAAAGGTGATCCTTGTCAGCGTCACCGCGAGCTCGAACTTCGCCGGCTCGTCCGAGAAGCCCGGGGCGAGCAGCCTCACGACAAAGGGCATGCCCAGGAACGCCGCCACGAGAATCGCGATCTGCACGATCAGCATCAGGGTCGTGATGCGGCCGGCGAAGGACCGGGCCGGCTGCTCGCCGTCCGTCTCGAGCACCTGGGCGTAGGCGGGAAGGAACGCGTTGTTGAAGGCGCCTTCGCCGAAGATGGCGCGGAAATGGTTCGGGATCCGGAAGGCCACGAAGAAGGCGTCGGCCACGGGCCCGACGCCCATGACGGCCGCCAGGACCACGTCGCGGATGAAGCCCGTGAGGCGGGAAACGAGCGTCCAGCCGCCGACGGAGAGGATCTTGCGGAACATCGGTCAGGCCCGGCGCGCGCGGTAGGTTTCGGGCACGAGGTCGCTCGAGACCTGCGCGGCGCCGCCGATCCGCTCGGCCACCACGTAGAGCGGGCGCCGCTTCACCTCGGCGAAGATGCGCCCGACATATTCGCCCACGACGCCGAGCGACATGAGCTGGATGCCGGAGAAGAACATGATCGACACGATCAGGCTCGGAAAGCCCGGAAGATCGGTGCCGAACAGGAGGGTGCGGATCATGAAGAACACCGCCGTGGCGATCGACAGGATCGAGATCAGGAAGCCGATATAGGTCCAGATCCGCAGGGGCACCGTCGAGAAGGCCGCGATCCCGTCGAACGCGAAGCGGAAGAGCGTCCGGAAGCTCCATTTCGAGGTGCCGTACTGGCGCTCCTCGACGACGAAGGGCACGCCCGTCCCCTTGAAGCCGATCCAGGCATAGAGGCCCTTGGAGAAGCGGGCCTTCTCGCCCAGGGTCCGCAGGACCTCGACGCCCTTGCGGTCGATGAGCCGGAAATCGCCCGCGCCTTCCGGCAGGCTGATCTCGCCGAAGCGGGCGAAGAGCTGGTAGAACAGATGGGCGAAGCCGCGCTTGACGCGGGTCTCGTCGGAGCGGTCCGTGCGCTGGCCGTAGACCATGAGGTAGCCCTCGCGCCAGCGCTCCACGAAGGTCTCGATCATCTCGGGCGGGTGCTGCAGGTCGGCGTCCATGATCACCACCGCGTCGCCCTGGGCGTGGTCGAGCCCGGCCGCGATGGCGATCTCCTTGCCGAAGTTGCGGCTGAAGGAGACGGCTCCGATCCGAGGCTCGGCGCGGCTGACCTCCCGGATCCTCTCCAGGGTATCGTCCCGGCTGCCGTCGTCGACGAAGACCACCTCCCAGACCGACGTGATCCGGTTCAGGATGGGGAGCAGGCGCTCGCACAGGGGCGCGATGTTCGCGCTCTCGTTGTGCACGGGGATGATGACGCTGAGCTGAGGCGACGCCACTGGAAAAACCTTCGATGACCGGGCTGCATCAAGAGCCGAGTTTGCGCTCATGCTCAAGGCCCCCCGGGCATTTTTCGATTGGGCCGGGCCGGCCGGATCGCGCTCCTATTGCCGCATCCTCCCACGTCATCACCGGGCTCGTCCCGGTGATCCCGATCGTCTGGAACGCCGCGCCTCACCGCATCGGGATGGCCGGCACAAGGCCGGCCATGACGTGTGGAGGGGCATGGGAAAGATCACGCCACAGCGAGGGTCATCCTCCCACGTCATCACCGGGCTTGTCCCGGTGATCCCGATCCGAGAGACGCCGCTTCAGAATCGATCCCGAAACCGGTTCCCCCTTCTGCCCCCGATGCTCTAGGGTGCGGCACCGCCGCTTCTCAGGACGATCATGAGCTCCCCCCGTTCCGTTATCCTTTGCGCCGACGATTTCGGCCTCGCCGACGGGGTCAGCCGCGGCATCCTGGAACTGGCCGGGATGGGCCGCCTGTCGGCCACCGGGGCGATGACCAACATGCCCGGCTGGCGCCGGGCGGCGCCGGGGCTGAGCCCTCTGCGCGATCGCATCGCCGTCGGGCTCCACCTCAACCTCACCGTCGGGTCGCCGCTGGGAACCATGCCGCAACTCGCCCCGTCGGGGATCTTCCCGCCCCTCAAGGACCTCTTGCCGAGAGCCCTGAAGCGGCAGGTGCCTCCGGGTGAGATCGACGCGGAGATCGGCCGCCAGATCGACGCCTTCGAGGAGGTTTTCGGCGAGGCGCCCGCCTTCGTGGACGGGCATCAGCACGTCCATGTCCTGCCGGTCGTCAGGCCGGCACTGATCCGGATCCTGAAGGCGAGGGGCCGTGCCGGGCGCGTGTGGCTGCGGGATCCCACGGACAGGGCGACGGCGATCCTGCGCCGCCCGGTCGGGCGCGGCAAGGCGCTGACCGTCAAGGCCCTGGCCCGGGGCTTCTCCCGGAGCGCCCACGCGGCCGGGTTCGCGACGAACAGGGGCTTTTCCGGTTTCGCCCCGCTCGATCTCTCCGTTCCGGCAGAACGCGTCTTCGAGGAGGCTTTCTCGCATCTCGGACGCCACCCGCTCGTCATGTGCCATCCGGGCTATGTGGATGACGAGCTGCGCGCCCTCGATCCGGCGCTGGAGAGCCGGGAGGCGGAGCTGGCCTATCTGGCATCGGATGCGTTTCGCGACTTGCTGGACGCGAAGGGATTGAGGCTCGCAGGCTTCGCGGCCTGACGCACCACGTCATCACCGGGCTCGTCCCGGTGATCCCGATGGTCCGAGGCGCCGAGCCTCACCGGATCGGGATGGCCGGCACAAGGCCGGCCATGACGTGGGAGGATGTTCGCACCGGCCTATCCCACCCTCCCACGTCATCACCGGGCTCGTCCCGGTGATCCCGATACGAAAGGCGCCGCGCTTCGAACAACCGGGATGGCCGGCACGAGGCCGGCCATGACGTGGGAGGATGAGGGACCCTCAGCGGACCAGAAGGGCGCTCGCGTAGAGGCCCAGGCCGAACACCACGTGACCGGCGATGTTGAGGGCCCGGATCTGGTTGGCGTTGGGCCGCTTCGAGGCCGCGACGCCGGCCCCCATGCCGGGCTGAAGCAGGAACCAGCCTGCGCCGACCGTCACCAGACCGACAAGCAGGGCGGGCATGAGCGTCGGCTGCCTGGGCCAGTCGGACGACGTGACGGCGAGCAGGATGGCGGCGAACAGGACCCCGACCGCGTAATGGCCGATCCAGCCCATGGCGCGCTCGTAGGCGAAGGGCCGGGCCTTTGCGATGTCCTCGTGGAAGACCGTGCCGCCGGCCAGGTGGCCGAACCAGCGTCCGACCGGGGCCCAGTTGGCGCCGGGCAGTCCGAAGGCGTGTTTCAGGAACAGCCCCCAGAGGTCGAAAATCGCCGTTGCGCCAATCCCGATCAGCAAGGCGCGGTACAGGAACTCGGTCACGGGTCGCGTCTCCTTGGGGATGACCATGAAACGGGCCTCCGAAGAGGCCCGCCCGATGGATCCTTCCCGCGATTACCTGGTCGCGTTCTCGAACATCTCCTCGACATGCTCCCAGTTCACGAGATTGTCGAGGAACGCCTTGAGGTAGTCGGGACGGCGGTTGCGGTAGTCGATGTAGTAGGAATGCTCCCACACGTCGCAGCCGAGGATCGGCTGGGCGCCGTGGACGAGCGGGTTCTCGCCGTTCGGAGTCTTCATGATGGTGATCTTGCCGTCCTTGACGGCGAGCCAGGCCCAGCCCGAGCCGAACTGGCCGACGCCGGCCTGGATGAAGTCCTCCTTCATCTTGTCGACGGAGCCCAGGTCCTCGACGATCTTCTTCTCGAGCTTGCCCGGAAGGGCGCCGCCGCCATTGGGCTTCATCCACAGCCAGAAGTGGATGTGGTTGTAGTGCTGGCCGGCATTGTTGAAGAGAGCCTGGTTCTTGCCGTAGGAGCCCTTCACGACCTCCTCGACGCTCTTGCCTTCGAATTCCGTGCCTTTCAGCAGGTTGTTGCCGGTGTTGACGTAGGCCGCATGATGCTTGTCGTGGTGAAACTCCAGGGTCTCCTTCGACATGTAGGGCTGCAGGGCATCATAGGCGTAAGGCAGTTCGGGCAGAGTGAACGACATCGGCGTCTCCTTTGGAGTGAGCGACCCGGAGCATCGAACCCGGCAGTGACGATCACTCCCGGGATCCGTTCGATGCCCCGCTTGGAACTGCGCATCGCCCGACGCGGCCCTTCGGATCCGCACGATGCGCCTCAGGCGTTAGTTAAAGCGCCATGGGCCCGAGAGCAACGGCCAAGCTCCGGACTTTTTTCTGCTCAAGCTTCCCAGCCGGTTGTCTTTTGCCTATAGAAGCATAGCTTTGCCTTGATTGTCCTGGCGTGCCGCGCGGGCCGGTGGATCATGTCTTCCACGTCCCGCAGCCCGCCGATCGATAGGGAGGAGCATCGGACCGGCCTGACGAGTGGCCTCCACTCTCGGGTCCGATGCTCTCGGTTTGCGTATGATGGAGACGGCATGATCATCGCTCTTCTGGCCCTCGCTCTGGCGATGATCGTAGGTGGGCTTCTCACTGCGTTCTTCGGTTGGGATATCGTTCTGGTCGAGCGCGGCTGGACGATGGTGATCGCCGGAAGCGGCATGGCGGCGAGCGGCGCGCTCCTGCTCGGAATCACGGCCGCCGTGTCGAAGCTGGCGACGATCGAGGCCCGGCTGTCGCAGCTCCGCGGCGGCGTCGCCGAGGCCGCGCTTCCAGGGTCTTCGACGTCCTCGCGGGATCTTTCACCGGCGGTGCTCGCCGGCGGCCTCGCGGCCGGTCCGGCGACCGCCGAGGCCGAGGACGACAAGCGGCCCGATGAAGCCCAGCCCACCCTTCCGCTCTTCGAGGACGAGGGAGCCCCGGACGCGGCCAAGGACGAGGTCCGGGTCGCGGCGTGGCCCGATGAGCCGCGGGTGGCCGAGCCCGTCGTCCCGTTTCCGCTCCGGACGAGCCCGGCTCCGGCGCCCGACCGCCACGGGGACGAGCCGGACCTGAAGGTGCCGGATTTTCTCCTGGCGGACCGGGACCGCGACACGGACGAGGAGCCGCGGGTCGTCGACGGCGCCGACCTCTATCAGCGCGATTTGGACGAGCGCGTGCTCGAACCGCGGGATCTCGACGAACCCGTCGCGCCGAAGGAGCCGCTCGCTGAACCCGTCGTCGCCGGCGACGAAGCGGAGCACGACCGGGAGCCCGCCGAGACGGCGGATGCCGGCCGGGACGAGGAGCCGGACGACGAGGCCGCCTCCGGTGAGGAGCGTCCTCCCGTGGTCGTCGGGACGTACAATTCCGGCGATAACCGATACGTGATGTTCTCGGACGGCTCCATCGAGGCGCAGACCCCGAGCGGGGTGTTCCGCTTCAAGTCCCTCGACGAGCTGAAGGAGTTCATCGCGGCGGGCGGCGAGGGGAACCCGTCGGCTCCTTGAAGAGGGCCGAGAGCGCGCGGAAATCGTCCGTCGCGGCCGCTTCCATCCATTCGAAGACCGCCATCTCCGTCGTCACCCAATGGCAGCCCGCGTGAAGCAGGCGCGCGCAGGCGGCCGCGACGCTGTGGGGCGAGCGGCTCGACACCGCATCCGCGACCACGAAAACATCGAGGCCCATGTCTCGGAACTCCAGGGCGCTCTGCAGCACGCAGATGTGAGCCTCGGTTCCGCAGACCACGAGCTGATTGCGGCCGCTGCCGCGCAAGGTGGCGACCCGCTCGGCGATCGGCGCGGTGCGGCCGGCGGAAAAGGTCGTCTTCGACAGGGTGACCGCCTCGGGCGGCAGCGCCTCCCGCACGGGCGGCACGGTGGCGCCGAGGCCCTTGGGGTACTGCTCCGTCACCGTGACGGGAACGTTCAGGCGCCCGGCCGCCTCCAACAGGATGTCGACGTTGCGCAGGATGGTCTCGCCGTCATGAATGGCCGGCATGAGCCGGGCCTGGAGATCGACGACGAGAAGGTGGGAGCGTTTCGCATCGAGCAGCATGGGAGCCCCTACATGCCGGGGTCGAAGGTCGGATGGCCGGTCGGGATCGGCATCCGCATGGAGAAGCGCAGGCCTTCTTCGAGGAACTCCATGGACACCTCGGCCTGGAGCTGCGCGGCCAGCACGCGCTGGAGCAGGCGCGTCCCGAAGCCCTGACGGGTGGGTTTTCCCACGCGGGGTCCGCCATGCTCCACCCAGGTGAAGTGCAGCATCGGGCGCTCCCCGTCGACGATCCCCCATCGCACGTCGACCTGCCCGCCGAAGGTCGACAGGGCGCCGTGCTTGGCGGCGTTCGTGGTCAGCTCATGGATCGCCATGCCGATCGGCACCGCCGCCTCGGAGGGCAGTTCCAGGGGCGGCCCCTCGATGGTGATGCGGTTGCGGGCCTCGTCCTCGTAAGGGCCGAGTTCCGTCTGGACGAGATCGTCCAGGGCCGCCTTCTGCCACAGGTCCTCGGTCAGGAGATTATGGGTCCGGGCCAGGGACACGATGCGGCCGACGAAGCCCTGGTAGAATTCGTCGATGCTCGACGCCGTGCGCGCCGTGGACCCCACGATGGCCTGGACGGTCGCCAGGGTGTTCTTCACCCGGTGGTGGAGTTCGCGGATGAGCAGGTTCTGGCGCTTCTCCGCCTCCTTGTAGCGCGTGATGTCGATATTGACGCCGACCATGCGCAGGGGAGCGCCCTTGTCGTCGTAGAAGAAGAGCGCGATCGTATCGATGGTGCGGACCGTGCCGTCGGGACGGCGGATGCGATAGGCCAGGTTGATCTCGGGGTCGTGGCGCGCGAGCGCCTCGCCGATGGCCTTGTTGGAGGGCACCAGGTCGTCCGGCAGCACCGCGGCCTCCCAGCTCGAGAAGTCCTCCCCGAAGGTGCCTTTGTCCAGGCCGAACAGGCGTTCCTGCTCCTCGGTCCAGGTGACCTTGCCGGAGGGGACGTCCCAGTCGAACACGCCGATCCCGGCCGCCCGCTGGGCCAGCGCCAGGCGTTCCTCGCTGACCCGCAAGGCCGCTTCGGTCAGCTTGAGGTCGTGGATGTCGACGCTCGTGCCGACCCAGCCCCTGAACTCGCCCGTGGCGGCATTGTGCACCGGGGCGGCCCGGATGATGTGCCACCGGTAATCGCCCTCCTTGGAACGGTAGCGCACCTCCGTCGTATAGGGTGTCTCGTTCGCCATGACGGGCTTCAGCTCTTCGGTCATCCTCACCCAGTCGTCCGGGTGAATGGCCGCCGTCCAGCTGTGTCCCAGGGCCTCCTCGGGCGGCAGGCCCGAATAGGCGACCCAGCGTTCGTTCGTGTAGGTCAGTTCGAGATTGGGCTTGACGATCCAGACCAGCGCCGGGAGCGACTCGGCGATGAGCTTGAACCGCGCCTCGATCTCGCGGAGCTTCGTCTCGGCCCGGACCTTCTCGATGGCGAGCCACGTGCGCTCCGCCACGTCTTCCACGAGGGCGACCTCGTCGCTCGTCCAGTCGCGGGGAGTCGAGGAATAGACGTAGAACTCGGCGATGAAGCGTCCGTTCTTGTGAATGGGCACGAGGAAGCCCGCGCGCGCATTGATGGTGCTGTAGAGGGCCTGCAGCGCCGGGTCGTCGAGGCGGGGATCGCTCCGCACGTCGTTGATGATGGCGGGCTCCCCGCGCCGGAGAGCCTCGATGATCGGGCCGGCATGCCGGTCGATCTTCTCGACCTTGCCCTCGTTGGTGATGAGCCCCCAGGACCACTCGCGCTCCACGATGATGACGCCGCGATCCTCGTAGACCTCGCCGTAGCCCGCCGTGTCGACCTTCAGGAGCTTGCTCACGTTGCGCGACGCGATCTCCATGATCTCGTATTCGTCGTCGATGCTGCTGATCTGGTCGTTGAGCTTGAGGAGGAATTCCTGACGGCGCTGCGCCTGGTCCATCTCCTCCCGCAGCCTCTGCCGCTCCCTGATGTCCTGCAGGACGCCCACGAAGCGGACCGGCTTGGTGCCCTCGAAGACGATGCCGCCGCGCACATGGACGTGGCCGATGCTTCCATCCGGTTTCAGGATGCGATGCTCGATGTTGAAATCCGTCCGGGTGCGGAGCGCATAGGCGATCGCCTGGTTGATGCGCTCGATGTCGGCCGGATGGAACATGGCCTGCAGGTCGGCGTATGTGAGTTTCGCCTCGGGCGGAAGCCCGAGGTACAGCCTGAAGGCCGGCGTGCCGGTCACCTCGCCGGATTCCAGGTCCCGCTCCCAGGCGCCGAGGCGGCCGATCTCGAGGGCCATCCTCAGCTTCATGTTGCTCGACCGCAGCGCCTCCTCGGCCTGAGCCAGCCGGGTCTCGAGCTCCGCGACGCGTTGCCCGTCGCCCTCGCGCGGGGCCACGACGCCTTCAACGGTCAAACTGCCGCGCTCGGTCATCTGTCGGTTACTTTCAAGGTCACTGTGCACGCTCTGCGGCTTGGCGCGCCGCGCTCCCGTCCGTGTTACGTTTTCACATAGCGCGTCGGATCAATTCTGGAACCCTTGAACGCATCGGATCGCGAAGGCATAGGCGAGGCCGACCTCCTCGAGGCGGTCGAACCGGCCGGCCGCGCCCGCATGGCCCGCCTCCATGTTGAGCTTGAGCACGACCGGGCCGCCCCCGGTCATGGTGGACCTGAGCCGCGCGACCCATTTGGCGGGCTCCCAATAGGTGACCCGCGGGTCCGTGAGCCCGGCCAGCGCCAGGATCGCCGGATAGGCCTGCGGCCTCACATTGTCGTAGGGCGAGTAGGACAGGATCGTCCGGAAGGCCGCCTCGTCGGCGGCCGGGTTGCCCCATTCGGGCCATTCCGGCGGCGTGAGGGGCAGGTCGCTGTCGAGCATGGTGTTGAGCACGTCGACGAACGGCACCTCGGCGATGATCCCGGCGAACAGGTCCGGCGCTAGGTTGGCCACGGCCCCCATGAGCATGCCGCCCGCGCTGCCGCCATGGGCCACGATCCGCCCGCGGGCCGTGTAGCCCGCCTGGACGAGAGCCTCGCCGCAGGCGATGAAATCGGTGAACGTGTTCGGCTTCTTCTCGCGCTTGCCGTCCATGTACCAGCGCCAGCCCTTTTCCGTGCCGCCGCGGACATGCGCGATGGCATAGACGAACCCCCGGTCGACCAGGGACAGGATCCCGGTGCGGAAGCCCGCGGGCATGGACATGCCGTAGGAGCCGTATCCGTAGAGCAGGCACGGGGCGGAGCCGTCGAGCGCCACATCGCGCCGGTGGACCAGGGAGACGGGGACCTGTTCGCCGTCGGGCGCCGTCGCGAACAGCCGCCGCGTCACGTAATCGGCCGGGTTGTGCCCGCTCGGCACCTCCTGGCGCTTGCGCAGGACGCGCTCGCCGGTCCGCAGGTTGTAGTCGGTCACTTCGCTCGGCGTCGTCATGGACGAGTAGTGGTAGCGGATGATGTCCGTGTCGAACTCGTAGCCGGCCGAGAAGCCCAGCGAATACGCCTCCTCGGCGAACGCGACCTTCTCCTCCCGGCCGGTGGCGAAGTCCCGCAGCACGATGCGCGGATTGGCGTTCTCCCGCTCGAGGCGCACCAGATAGCGGGCGAGCGCCACGACCGACAGGATCATCGTGCCGGGCCGGTAGGGCACCAGGTCGGTCCAGAACGCGCGTCCGGGCGTCGCGACCGGAGCCGTGACGATCTTGAAATCCTCGGACCCGTCCGCGTTGGTCAGGATGATCAGGCGGTCGCCGTGATGCTCCACATCGTACTTCAGCCGGGGCGTGCGCGGCTCGACGAGCCGGGGCGACGCCGAGGCATCGGCCCGGTCGAGCAGCCAGATCTCCGAGGTTTCATGGTCGCTGGCCTCGATCAGCACGAAGGCGTTCGACTGGGTGACCCCGAGCTTCACGAAGAAGCCCGGGTCCTGTTCCTCGTACACCACCTGATCCTGCTCGGACCCGGTGCCGAGACGATGGCGCTTGACCCGCACGGGGCGGTGGTTCTCGTCGAGCTCAACGTAGTAGAAGCCGGACGAATCGTTGAGCCATACGGCGCCCCCGGAGGTCTGGAGCACCGCGTCCTCGAGGTCCGTGCCGGTGTCGAGATCGCGCACGCGGATCGTGAAATACTCCGAGCCCTTGAGATCCGCCCCCCAGGCCATGAGCCGGTGGTCGGGCGAGTGGTCCGCCCCGCCCAGGTCGAAGAAGGGATGGCCTTCCGCCTCCCTGTCCCCGTCGAGCATGATCGTCTCGGGACCGCCGTCGCGGGGCTGCCGGCAGACCAGGGGATGCTGTCCGCCCTCCCGGAAGCGGGTGAAATAGGCGAAGGGCCCGTCCGGCTCGGAAACGGTCGAATCATCCTCCTTGATGCGCCCGCGCATCTCGGCCACGATCCGGGCCTGAAGCTCCTCCGTTCCGGCAAAGACCGCGGCCGCGTAGGCGTTCTCCTGCTCCAGGACGGTCCGGATGGATCCGTCGAGGGCGGACGGGTCCTTGAGAACGTCCCGCCAGTTCTCCGCCTTCAGCCACGCGTAATCGTCATGGACCCGGATCCCGTGCACGTCGACGACGTGCGGTCGCGCCGGGACCGACGGCGCGGCGGGCAGGGGACGAGTGGCGAGGCGTTCGATGTTCATGAAACCGTCCGGGCAAATCATCAAGAGGCGGGATTATGCACAGATAACGACAATTTCCCATGCCGGGTCCCGTTTGCGCCGCCGGGCGCCCGCCCGGCGCAAAAGCGGGCGCCTTTCTAGTTACTTCTTCAGATCGGAGCGATAAAAATTCTGTGACGAAAGCCTTAAACTGCGTCGGAACCCATTAACTGTTCAGCGCAGGTTTATTGCATAGTGGAAGTTGATACGAAGTTTTCCAAAGTTTTCCTTTTGCACATCTTGCAAAGGCGCTGGATTTGCCATACTTGGACGAGCGAGCACGATTTCTGTGCAAGTACGGTGCGGCTCAAGGAAGAGGCAAGCATTGCCTCAGACAAGAATGCTCAATTGTAGGCTGAAATGCTTCTTTGAGTCATTCTAAAGAGCCGGAAAGGAAGAAAATCAAAATGAGCGACAACATCGCTGCTTCGAACTACATTGAGTTGGCTGCAGATATCGTTTCTGCCTATGTGAGCAACAATTCTGTTCCTTCGGGCGATCTGCCGACGCTGATCAACGACGTTCATTCGGCTCTTCTGCGTGTCGGGGGCGGCACCGTGGAAGCGCCCGTCGAGGCCCCGAAGCCGGCCATTCCGGTGAAGAAGTCCGTGACCCCGGATTACATCGTCTGCCTCGAGGACGGTAAGAAGTTCAAGTCGCTGAAGCGCCATCTGCGCACGCAGTACAACATGACCCCCGAGCAGTACCGGGAGAAGTGGGCCCTGCCCGTCGATTACCCGATGGTGGCTCCCAACTACGCCAAGGCCCGTTCGGAACTCGCCAAGGAGATGGGCCTCGGCCAGCAGCGCCGGAAGCGCCGGTCCTCGCGCAGCAGCAGCTAGCGCGCCGTGCGAACACCCTCCCCACGTCATGGCCGGCCTTGTGCCGGCCATCCCGATGCGGAGGAGCGCGGCGTTCCCAACAATCGAGATCACCGGCACAGGGCCGGTGATGACGGGGTGCGTGTGGTCCGGTCCTGACATCCTCCCCACGTCATGGCCGGGCTTGTCCCGGCCATCCCGATCGGAGGAGCGCCGCGCCTCAGACAATCGAGATCACCGGCACAGGGCCGGTGATGACGTGGAGGGCGGTGCGATCAAGACAGGGGCCCGAGCGGTGCGCCGCTCAAAGGCTTGAGCATCGGATTCGATCCCGAAAATGGTGTCCACGTTTCCCGTCCGATGCTCTCAGCGGGCCGCCTCCGCGCCCCCATCAGCCGCCCCCCGGGCGGCTTTTTGCTTGTCTGAGCCGTGAGGATCCGGCGCGCGCGCCCGTTCGGGCGCGAACCGGGCGCGATAGGCCGCCGGGCTCGTGCCGAGCCGCGTCCTGAAATGATGGCGCAGGGTCGCGGCGGACCCGAAGCCGGTCGCTCCCGCGATGGCCTCGATGGATTCGCCCGTCGATTCGAGCAGGTCCCGGGCGCGGGCTAGGCGCTCCGCGAGCAGCCATTCCCCCGGCGGCAGGCCCGTCGCGGCCTTGAAGCGCCGCAGGAAGGTGCGCACGCTCATGCCGGCTTCCGCCGCGAGCGCGGCGACCGGCTGCTCCTCCGCGAGGCGCGCCCGCATCCGGTCGAACAGGGGCGCGAACCGCAGACCCTCGCGGGCCGGCGGCACGGGACGCTCGATGAACTGCGCCTGTCCGCCTTCGCGATGGGGCGGGACCACGAGGCGCCGGGCGAGCCGGTTGGCGATCTCGGGCCCGAAATCGGCCCGCACCACATGCAGGCAGAGATCGATGCCCGCCGCGCTGCCCGCCGAGGTCAGCACCCGGCCTTCGTCCACGTAGAGAACATCCGGCTCGACGGTGACGTCCGGGTAGAGCCGCGAGAGGTTTTCGACATGATGCCAGTGGGTGGTGGCGCGCCGGCCCGACAGCAGCCCCGTCGCGGCAAGAGCGAAGACGCCGGAACAGATCGACATGAGGCGCGCGCCTCGCCCGTGGGCTCTCCTCAGGGCCTCCACGAGTTCCGGCGGAACCGGCTCCGCATGGGCGCCCCGCCAGCCGGGAATCACGATGGTGCCGGCCTCCTCGAGCAGTTCGAGCCCGCCATTCGCCATGATCTGAAAGCCCCCGGTGGCCCGCAGGGGGCCGGGCTCGATGGCGCAGACCGCGAAGCGGTACCAGTCCGGGCCCATTTCCGGCCGGGGCAGGCCGAAGACCTCGACGGCGATGCCGAACTCGAACGTGCTCAGACGATCGTAGGCGAGGGCGACGACGAGACGGTTTGGCATGATGTTTACGCCTGTTGGCAAATGCGCCACTTCCCACCATGGCGCTTTCGCGGAACTCTGGCTACGGCTTTTCCACAGGAGGTTGCCATGCCAACGAGCCCCGTCGCGGCCATTCCGGCCGCCGCTCCGCCCCGGGCGGCGGAGCATTTCGCCAATCGTCTCGCGTTCGAAACGGATTGCGCCGACGTGCACGAATCCCTGTCGACCGGGATCGTGGACTTCGTGCTCCTGGACGTGCGCGGCCCCAAGGCCTACGCGCGCGCCCATGTGCCGGGCGCGCTCCATTGCCCCCATCGCGAGATGTCGGCCGAGCGCATGGCCGCCTGGCCCGCCACCACCCTGTTCGTGGTCTATTGCGCCGGTCCCCACTGCAACGGCGCCGACCGGGCGGCTCTGGCGCTGTCCCGGCTCGGGCGCCCGGTCAAGCTGATGCTGGGCGGGATGACCGGCTGGGCCGACGAAGGATTCGCCTTCGCCCGTGGTTCCGATCCCGGGTCCCTCGCCGATCCCGGGTTCCTCTCCGATCCCGGGTCCCTGGCGACGAGCCCCGCCGCCTGACGCCGGCCGGGTCTCTCGCCGTCCCGGGCGAGGGACCCATTGCGGCATTCATGCGGTCGGGAGAGGCCCCGTCCGCGTTATCCTCACTCTTATCAACACATTTGGATCCGCGTTGACAACTAGGGATATGCTCCCACTATCGGGGCCTGAGGGAGAGAGCCCCTCGTTGATGTGTTTATAGGAACAAAACATGAACATTGACGATCCCGATGAGGTTCATGGATCGATTGCGGCACCAAGGATTCCGGCCTCCGACAGCATCCGCCCGGGCAAGCGCTCGCGCAGGAAGGCCCGGGGGGCCGCAGCGGCCGGCGGAGAGCCTGCGGGTGTCGATCTGCCCCGGGAGGCTTGGCGGCTCCTGACCGCGCTCGGGCAGCCGGAGACCCGGGCCATGGCGGATCCGACCGATGCCGCGACGGTGCTTGTCCACAGGCGGCGCTCCGGAATCTCCGTGGGGGCAGGGCGCTTCGCGGCCACGGCCGCCGATGCCCTCGTGCGTCACGATCTCGCCCGCTGGGACATGTCGGCCTCCGGAGGCAGGGCTCTGGCGCGGACCGCCGCCGGGGAGGCCCATCTGCGCCGCCTGACCGCCCCGGAGGCCGGGACGGCGTTCCTGCACCAGCACCACGACACGGAACTCGCCACCGTGGCGACCGACGCGGGACCCGTGCGGGTGCGGGTCGATTCCGAGGAGAGCCCGCTCGACTGGCTGCGCCGCCGCAAGGGCCGCGACGGCGAGCCGCTGATCGACGAGGCGTCCTATCGGGCGGGCGAGCGCCTGCGGACCGACATCACGCTGGCCGGGCTCCTGCCGGGCGTGACGGCGCGCCTCGACGGGCTGCCGGCGAGCGCCGGCCCGGCCGCGCCGGGTGAGGCCACGGACCGGATGGTCGCGGCGCGCCAGCGCCTGTGCAACGCCTTCGACGCCCTCGGGGGCGATTTCAGCGACCTGCTGCTCGACCTGTGCGGCTTCCTGAAAGGCCTGGAGCAGATCGAGCGCGAGCGCCGGTGGCCGGCGCGCTCGGCCAAGGTGGTCGTGCGCCTCGCCCTCGCCCGGCTCGCGGAGCATTACGGCATCGAGGCCTCGGCCCGCGGTCCGGCGGCGTCCCGGGGCATCCGCGCCTGGCAGGCGGTGGTGATCGACGGCGGACGGGTGTGAGAAGCCCGGTCGGGCTCCGCACCCGTCCCGCCACCCACTGGGACGTCATGGCCGGCCTTGTGCCGGCCATCCCGATTGCTTCGGGCGCGGCGCCTCCCGTATCGGGATCACCGGCACAAGGCCGGTGATGACGTGGAGGGTGGTGTGAGCGGGTGATGACGGGGAGAGGTGACACGCTCCGGTGCGAACACCCTCCGCATGTCATGGCCGGCCCTGTGCCGGCCATCCCAATCCCTTGAAGCGCGGCGCCTCCCGTATCGGGATCACCGGGACGAGCCCGGTGATGACAGCGTCGAGGGTATCAGCGTGGAGGGTATCAGCGCCGCATCGTTCGAACCGGGCAGGCGTCGCGCTTCGCACCGGCGGGCTGTCCCGATCGCCTTCAGGTGGCCGCCAGGGCCATCTGGGCGTCGCGGCGGATCCGCTCGACCATGGATCTCACGCCGTTGGAGCGCTGCGGCGTCAGGTGCTCCGACAGGCCGAGCTCCTTGAACAGCCCGAGCGCGTCCGTCGCGAGAGCCTCCGCGGCCGTCTTGCCGCTGTAGAGGGAGATCAGGAGCGCCACGAGGCCGCGCACGATATGGGCGTCGCTGTCGCCGCGCAGATGCAGGACCGGATCGCCATCCTGGCGGTCGAGGTCGGTCTGGAGCCACACCTGGCTGGCGCAGCCCTGCACCTTGTTGACGTCGTTATGCGCCTCGTCGGGCAGGGGCTCCATGAGCCGGCCGAGCTCGATGAGATAGCGGTAGCGCTCCTCCCACTCGTCCAGCAGCTCGAAGTTGGAAACGATGTCGTCGATGGTCGGCAGCATGGCGGTCCCGCGGTGTCTGCCGACCATATAATCATCGCCGGGCGGTTTGGCGACCGAGGGCGGCGCCTTTACGTGCGAGGCTTGGACGCAGCCGGTGCGCGATCTTCGGGGCGCAGGGTGTCCGAGGGTTTGGTGTCGGAGGGCTTGATGTCGGAGGGCTTGGCGGGCGCCGCCGTGGGGAATCCGGACGTGGTCAGGATCTTGTCGACCACGGCCTGCTTGGCGCTGTCGGGAAGGGCTTTCCAGACGGTCTCGAGATGTCCGGGCCGGCCCTCTGCGGTCGCCCTTTCGGGAACGGCTTCGCTCGCCTTCGGGGCGAGGAGGGCCTGGAGATCGGCCGCTCCCTCGCCGTGCCGGCGCACGGGCGAGTAGTAGAAGATGGCCCCGACGATGAGGATGAAACGGAGGATCGAGAACATAGGCCGGTCGGGTGCTGAAACGAGGATCGATGCAGCATCATAACGGAGTTCGCCGGACGGCGCCCGGGAGGCGCGCCAAGAATCCGGAAACAGGATGAACGAAACCTTGCCAGGTTGGCGCTTCGGCAAAGCTCTGGAATCAAAGCGGAAATTCCTCGGACCCGATGGTCCGGCCGAGCCGGCGCCTCCGGCATGGACCGGGTTTGGCCGCGGGGCCGAAGCAATTAGGTTTCGCTTAAACCGGCTCTGTCAGGCTTTGCCCCGAGAAAGACAGAAAACGGTGCCTCGACGCCTTGCCTTGCGGGACGTGAAGACCAGAACGACATCCATCTTCGAAGACGGAAACGACTGCCTTGCGTGAAGCTTTTGTCGACCATCCCGATGACGACCTCGACCTGCCGGCCGTCGTGCGCCGGAAGGCTCCGGCCCGGCCGACCCAGAAGCGCGCGGCCAAGCCGCCGCGCAAGCCCGGGATCGGCGAGATGGCGGCGTCCTTCATGGTCGCGCATCCGCGCCAGATCCTGGCCGCCCTCTTCCTGACCGGATGCGGCGGCATGATCGCCTGGAACGCCCTGGCGCTGCAGAGCAGCCGCCACCCGGCGCCGCTCTTCACCACCCGGGAGGTCGTGCTGGCGCCGGGGCCGGACATCGAGCCCGATTTCTCCCGGCCCGAGGTCTCCCGGCCCGATGTTTCCCGGCCCCTTCCGCCGGCCCGTCCCGGCTCCAGGCCGGCCGACGAGGCGGCACAGGCGGCCGCTCCCCACGAGGCCGCCGCCCATCCCGTGGCCGAGGCGGCGCCGGCCGCCGCGCCGAAGCCCCGCAACCCCATCGCCGAGATGATCCGCACCGGCGGCCAGCCCGCCGCGGCGGCGCCTCCGCCGGCGCGGGCCCCGCAGGCCT
>NZ_JAMXFJ010000045.1 GCF_025460805.1 Microvirga sesbaniae
CGGGCCTGCCAAGGACAACCGCCTCTTTGACGATCTGACAATCACACCGCGGTGTCTCTTTCCGAGCGCCGCGGTTTGTGTGTGTCTCCCCTTCGCCTTCGAAGCCCGCTTCGAAGGCCCGACATTGCCGCGGGGTGGAGCAGCCCGGTAGCTCGTCAGGCTCATAACCTGAAGGTCACAGGTTCAAATCCTGTCCCCGCAACCAAAACTCAAAAGCCCTCGCGAGCAATCCGCTCCGAGGGCTTTTGCCGTTCAGCGCACATGTCGGACACGGCAAATCCAACCTTGCGACCCGCCACGCCCGAACCGATCTCCGCGCATGTCTCCGCGCATGACAAAGCCCTCGATGCTGATGCATGGAGGGCCGGATCGAAGAGTTCGTCGAGGTGGGACGTGAAAGGCGGCCTTCGAGCCGTCAGGCGACCTGCCCGACCGGATCGAGATCGGCGTTCATGGAGAAGCGCTCGAGCTGAACCGCGTAGGCGGCCTCCAAACCTTTCAGGCGCATCTCGGGCTCGGGGGCAATCCGGTCCACTGCGGTGGAGAGGCGGGCGCAGAAGCGATCCAGGGCGGACAGCAGGAGGCGCAGCGAGCGCGTGTTCGGCGGCGTGCCGGCGGACGCGTCCTTCACCAGCGCCTCGGCGGACGCATAGAGATCGTCCACCGCAGCCTCGAGGCCAGGGTCACGCTTGAGCAGGCTCATGGTGTTGATGAGAAGCACGCGCAGATCATGCAGATCGTCTCCCCTGCCCGCCTGCGCGATCAGGTTCACCACCTTCTTGACGGCCTCGATTCTCTCGTTGATCGTTTGCGCGACGCTGCTATCGGCCATGTGCCTTCCCCCTGTGAGGCATGCGTGAAATCCCCACGGGACTCACCCCAGCGAGAATGCGCCGTCATGGTTAACCAATCCTTACGGGTTCCCGGAAAATGCCTCTGAAACCGTTGATGCACAATGGTCTGCGGCTTTGCGCGGAAACTTTCCCCGACGGACATATCCAGGATTGAGATTTGATCCGAAGCCGACTACATCTCCCGGCTTACCTGGTGTGAATTCGTTGTCATGACCCAGCCGCTGGCCTTCAAGCGACCGCAATGGTCCTCGTCCCGAAGCCTTCGCTTCGCGAGGAGTTGCTGCGCCATGCGCGATCACGAGCCGCGACCCGATCCGGGGCTTGCGTCACGCCCACCGGCGGCGAGCCCCACCAGAACCGGCACCGTTCCTCAGGTGCCTTTCCACTCGATGCCGGCCTAACGGTCATCCGTCGCCGGCACGATCCGGCGAATTCCTTGTCCTGTCGCAATCGCTCCTCCCCTCGCGATGCAGGTTCGCCGGATCCCAGCCTCGCTGAGAAAAGGAGAAGCCCTGCAATGAACAGGGTCTGGACTGACGAAGAGCTCGAAATTCTGCGCCGGGACAGGGAAGCCAAGGTCCCGGTCCCCGTCACGGCCGCGAAGCTGGGACGGCCCGTCCCGGCCACCTATGCCAGAGCCCGGCTGATCGGGACCCTTGTTCAACCCCATCAGGCCTGGGACGAGGCCAGCGTGGCGCGCTTGCGCGAACTCGTTTCGGCCGATCCGCCGATGACGGACAAGCGGATCGCGACCGAGCTCGGACGAACCGTGACCCAGATCCGGTGGAAAATGCAGGATCTCGGACTGATCGGGGTGCGCGACCTCTCCAAGCTGGCCAAGATCACGGCCGCGGGAACGTCTCGCCCCAGGACCCTTCAGGCTCAGGCGTCGAAACCCGCGATGCCGAAGCCGGCTGCGCCGAAGCCACCCCGGCCACCGGCAGCAGAGCGCGGCGCGGTCGTTGACCGCGGGGAGCGTCGGGCCTCCCCGGTCGAGCCCGCACATCGTCAGGAGCCGCAGCCGGTCGACGTCGAAACGGCCCTTTCCCGTGCGCTCGCCGCCCTCGAGGCCTCGATGGCCGAGCGCCTCAAAAGCTGGGTCGCCGAATCCGAGGCCGGGATGATCCGGGCCGCGCGGGCGGTGATCGCCGAGAAGACGCGCATCGACCAGCGTCTCCTGGTCCGCGTGAAGCGCGCCGCCGAGGCTGCGGCCCGCCGTGACGCGGAAGCCCGGAAATCCGAAGAGGAGGCGAAACGTCGGGCCATGGAAGCCCGCAAGGCCGAGATCGAGGCCAGGCGGGCGGAGGCCGAGAAGGCCGCCGAGATGGTTCGCCGGGCCCGAGAGGACCAGGAGCGGCGCGAGAAGGCCCGGGCTGCCGCTCCCAAGCCCGCCGTCGCGGCGCCCAGGCCGGCTCCGAAGCCGAAGGAGGCCGAGAAGAGGCCTCCGGTCCTGCCGGCCGTGCGCGGCGTCTCACAGGCCGCCCCTGCCCGTCCCGTCGTCCAGGCCGCCGCTGCGGCCGCGCCCAAGATCTTCGTCACGGAGGCTCCCGCATCCGCGCGTCTGCCGGAGCCGGAAGCCGCGAATGCGCAGACCTCCGGCCGCGGCGGCTGGAAATCCGTCCGCCGGGATCCCGCGCGCGCCCTTGCGCAGGCCAAGGCGAAGGCGAAGCCGGCGAACCGTGCGGATGCGATCGATCTCGCTCAGGCCGCGCAGGCTGCCATCGAGCGTTTCATTGCGGAGCGCGGCGTGACGAAATCCGAGTCGAGCGGCCTCCAGGCCGTGGTCTCCCGTCTTCAGGCCCGGGGCTACATCGTGGTCCGGGACGAGACCGGCTGGACCATCGATCAGCGTCACCGCATCGACAGCGAATCCGCGCTCTTCGCGTTCGCGGAGGCCCGCGGGATCACGCTGAGCGCTGCGGCCTGAGCGAAACGGCGTCCGGCGCCTGCAACCGGACGCCGCGATCGCGATCGGCCACCTTGCCAACCTCCGGATCCGCCCCACATCGGCAGCGGATCATGGAGATGACTATGGAAAAGCGTCGGCTCGGCCGCTCGGACTTGATGGTTTCCCCCCTGTGCCTCGGCGGCAATGTGTTCGGATGGACGGCGGACGAGGAGACCTCGTTCAAGGTGCTCGACGCCTATGCCGATGCCGGCCTCAACTTCATCGACACGGCCGACGTCTATTCCACCTGGGTGCCCGGCCACACGGGCGGAGAATCGGAGACGATCATCGGCAAGTGGATGAAGGCCCGCGGCAATCGCGACAGGCTCATCATCGCCACCAAGGTGGGCTCGGAGATGGGGCCGGACCGGAAGGGATTGTCGAGGAGCTACATCCGCTCGGCGGTGGAAGACTCCCTTGGCCGCCTCCAGACCGATTACATCGATCTCTACCAGTCCCACCGCGACGATCTCGAGACCCCGCAGCAGGAGACGCTCGAGACCTACGCGGAGCTGATCCGGGAGGGAAAGGTGCGGGCCATCGGCGCGTCGAACTTCACGGCCGAGCGGTTGACGGAAGCCCTGGCCATCAGCGCCGAGCGCGGTCTGCCGCGCTACGAGAGCCTCCAGAACAAGTACAACCTGTCTGACCGCGCCGAGTACGAGGCCGACCTGGAACCGCTCTGCCGCCGGGAAGAGATCGGCGTCATCCCCTATTACGGGCTCGCCAGCGGGTTCCTGACCGGCAAGTACCGGTCGGAGGCCGATTTCGGCAAGAGCGTGCGCGGTGGCCGGATGGCCGCCTATCTGGACGATCGCGGCCGGCGCATCCTGGCGGCGCTCGACGAGGTTTCCGCCCGAAGAGGCGCGACGCCCGCCCAGATCGCCCTGGCTTGGCTCATGGCGCGTCCCGGCCTCACCGCGCCGATCGCCAGCGCCACCAGTGTGGAGCAGGTCCGCGATCTCGTGCAGGCGACGAGCGTGCGCCTCGATCAGGAGGACATCGCGCAGCTCGACCGGGCCAGCTCTCCTGCCTGAGAGCCTCCGCTCCCGGAGACATCGAATTTTTGCATGGCAGCCCTCCGTTGCATCAGACGGAGGGCCGATTATCTCGTAGCGACCTGTGCTTTGTTGGATTTCACAGGATCAGACGAGGTTTTCCCATGAGTGCCGATGCCGATGCTTTGTTCCAGCCCTTCACCTTGGGCGACCTGACCCTGCCGAACCGGCTGGTGATGGCGCCCCTGACCCGGAACCGGGCCGCGGAGGGAGACGTGGCGCGGGACATCACGGCGACCTATTACGCCCAGCGGGCGAGCGCGGGCCTCCTGATCTCCGAGGGCTCTCAGATCTCCCACCAGGGACAGGGCTACCTGCGGACGCCCGGCATCTACTCGCCCGAGCAGGTCGCGCATTGGCGCAAGGTGACGGATGCCGTCCACAAAGCCGGCGGCCGGATCTTCATCCAGCTCTGGCACGTGGGACGCGTCTCTCACACGTCCATCCAGCCGCAGGGCGCCGCCCCCGTGGGTCCCTCGGCTCTCCGCGCCCAGACCAAGACCTTCCTCGAGGCAGGCTTCGCCGACGTGTCCGAGCCCCGCGCTCTCGAGCTCTCGGAGATCCCGGTCATCCTGCGCGACTACGAGAAGGCCGCCCGCAACGCCAAGGAGGCGGGCTTCGACGGGGTCGAGATCCATGCGGCGAACGGCTACCTGCTCGACCAGTTCATGAAGGACGGCTCGAACCACCGTACGGATGCCTATGGCGGCTCCATCGAGAACCGGGCTCGCCTGACCATCGAGGCGGCCGAGGCCGTGCTCAAGGTCTGGGACAAGGGTCGGGTCGGCATCCGCCTGTCGCCGGCCAAGGTCAACGATGCGGAGGATTCCGACCCGCAGGCGCTGTTCAGCCACGTGGTGGAAAAGCTCGACGGCCTCGGGCTCGCCTATATCCACATGATCGAAGGCGCCACCCAGGGCGACCGGAACGCCGTCAGGGTCGACTATGAGGGTCTGCGCCGCTCCTTCCGCGGCGCCTACATCGCCAATAACGGCTATGATCGCGACATGGCGGCTGACGCGGTCGCCAGCGGACGCGCCGACCTGGTGGCGTTCGGACGCCTGTTCATCGCCAATCCTGATCTCGTCGAGCGTTTCCGCCTCAACGCGCCTCTCAACGAGCCGGACCGCGCCACCTTCTACGGTGGCGGAACCGAGGGCTACACGGACTATCCGGGTCTCGAGAAGGCCGCCTGAGCGTCAGCAGCCCTGGCAGATCCCGCGCCGGACCCTCTTGTCGGCCTCTTCGAGGAGCTTCTCCTCGCGGGTGCTGGGAGTGACGGAGGAGCGCTCGCCCGGCTGAGCCCGGTTCCCGGACACCGTTCCCGTCGTGGCGGGATTGGACTGGGAACCGCCTGATCCGGCAGCCGTCCCGCCCGTGCTGCCTTCCGTGCCGGGCGGCGGGATCTGGCCCGTGGTGGTCTCCCGACTGCCCGTTCCGGTGTTCCCGGTGGTGCCGCCGACGCGGCTCCCCCGGTTGCCCGGATCGGCGCTCCCCCGCATGCCCTGGGCAGGCGGGCGCAGGGTCGACCCGCCCGGCTGCGTGGCGGTGCTGGGAGACGCGGACGAGCCGCCGGACGGGGATGCCGAGGAGGACGATCCGCCGCCGGCCCCGCCTGCTGCGCCGCCGCTGGAGCCGCCCGAGGACCCCTGTGCCCAGGCCGCTCCGGCAATCAGGCAGCCTGCAAGCAATGCCGTCGAAACTGTGAGGTGACGCATCGGCTCCTCCCTTCGGATCGCTGTTGCACGTCAACTCCAAGCAAACTCACGAGTCTCGGCGACCGTTCCGCCAAATTGTCAGGCTCACCGGACCTGTCGGATCGAGGACCTGTCGGGGGCCCGGAATCAACCCATGGGCCGATAGGATCGCTTCCGCGTTCCTGACCTTGCCGCAGCCCGAGAAGACCGGCACCCCGTCGGGAACGAGCGTTCCCTCCGCCCGCGTCAGATGGAAAGCGTCGTACCCGATCCCGAGAAAGAGATCGAAGACCTGCCGCCCTCCCGGGACCGCGACGCGTCCGCCCTCCGGCAGGACCGTGCCGATGACCTGATCCCAGGGAAGCCTCCCGGGATGCCACCACCAGCCGTCCGGACGCCGCTCCAATCCGCTCGAGGAGGAGGACAGGACCATCCGCAGGCGGGCCCTTGGGTTGGGATTGGCCTCATGCCCGAGGCGACCGAGCACCGTCAGGGCCGACCCGTTGAGCTCGGCCTGAAAATAGGCCCAGTCGGCCTCGTTGCGGAGCACGTCTGGCGTGCGACCGGACGCATCCGCGATGCAGTCGTTGTCGGACACGATGGCATAACCGTGGATTTCAATCTTGGACATCGGTGGTGCTTTTCCGAGCTGAATGAACGATGGCGGCCCTCATGAGAACGAAGAGCACGATTGCGTTGAGCCCATGCCACAGAAAATGGGTGCCGGCAGGAATTGTCGCGCAGATCGCGTCATCGACCGACCGGACGGAGAGGGATAGGACGAACAGGCAGGCGGCGGCAAGGAGCGCCCTGCCCGGCGCCCGGGCGCCGAGGGAGAGGCAGGCGATCGCGTTCGCAAGAGCTGTCGATGGGTCTGAACCAGGATTCCGGCATGGGTTTCAACCGTGGGGATGGCGACGAGTTCAAGCTTGCCAGCCGCGGACGAACATCCGATGAAGCATAGAGAACGGACGGGCGAGAGTGACGCGATGCGGATTGCCACCTGGAATGTGAACTCCATCAAGCAGCGGCTGGACCACCTCGCCACATTCGTGAAGAGCGCCGATCCGGACGTGGTCTGCCTCCAGGAGCTGAAATGCGTCGACGAGGCCTTCCCCCGAGCGGAGGTCGAGGCGCTGGGCTACAACGTCGTCACCCACGGCCAGAAGGCCTATAACGGGGTCGCGATCCTGTCCAAGCGACCGCTCGAGGATGTCCGCCGCGGCCTGCCCGGGGACGAGAGCGACGAGCAGGCGCGCTACCTGGAAGGCGTCGTCTCCACCGCGACCGGCGCCGTGCGTGTGGCGTCCATCTACCTGCCGAACGGCAATCCCGTCGGCACGCCGAAATTCGACTACAAGCTCGCCTGGATGGACAGGCTGCGCGCCCATGCGAAGGCCCTTCTCGCCCTGGAGGAGCCCCTGGTCCTGTGCGGCGACTACAATGTCATCCCGGAGCCCAAGGACGCCCTCGACCCGGCCGCCTGGACCAACGACGCCCTGTTCCAGCCGGAGAGCCGGGCGAAGTTCCGGGAGCTTCTCAATCTCGGCTTCCTGGACGCGGTGCGCGCCTGCAACGAGCAGCCGGGGCTCTATTCGTTCTGGGACTATCAGGCCGGCGCCTTCCAGCGCAACAACGGCATCCGCATCGACCACCTGCTGCTCTCGGCCCAGGCGCAGGACAGGCTCAGGACCGCGTCGATCCGCAAGGAAGTGCGCGGCTGGGACAAGCCCTCCGATCACGTGCCGGTGATGGTCGACCTGGATATCGATTAGCGGATGACCGGCGATGCGACATCGCCGGTCACCTATCGGCGCGACTGGATGTACTGCTCCAGCAGCGCCAGCGCCAGCTTGCGGTCGCTCTCGTCGGCCGCCGCGAAGGCATCGTCGTAGAGCGAGACGATCCACTGGTCCTTGGCCGAATCCGTGGAGGCTTCGCGCGCCAGCGTGAGCCACATGAGGCCCTTGGCCCGCTGGCGTGGCACGCCCTGTCCGGTCATCAGCAGATGGCCCAGGAGCGCCTGGGAGGCGGTATGCCCCTTCTCGGCCGCCAGGTTGAACCACCGGGCCGCATGGCGGGCATCCTTCCGGACGCCGGTTCCCTCCAGATAGAGCCGGGCGAGATTGTACTGCGCATTGGAATCGCTGAAATAGGACGCCGCGTAGCTGAACATCTCGACGGCGCGTTCCGGATTGGACATCACGTAGGTGTCCTTGATGCCATCCAGGAAATACGTGCCCAGCGCCACGAAGGCGCTGGAGACCACCGCGGCGTTCGGCGAATCGGGGCTCTCGTCCGCATGCTGATCGGCGAGCCGGGAGAAGTACTCGAACGCCTTCAGGTCGTCATGCTCGACGCCGTCGCCGTCGGCATACATCCGGCCGAGCTTCCACAGCGCCAGCGAATGGCCCTGGCCGGCGGCATATTCGAGCGCATGCACGGCCCCGATCTTGTCACCGGCATTGTAGTCGCGCATGCCGCTGCGCAGCGCGTCACGGACCGAGCCGTACTTGGTCGCCGGAGCGAGCGCCGGGGACAAGGCAGGCGTGAGCGGTTGCGGACGCGGCGCAGCATCGAGGGCATAAGCCCCGCCGGCCCCGAGAGTGGCCACCCACAAGGTGGCTGCGATGAGTTTAGACGTCCGCATAGGTTTCTTTTTCTGCGGCTCCGCCCGGATGGGTGACCGCCCCATCCCGCGCAGGACCCACTGTTTGCGCATATTTCCAGAGATAACCCGAGGTGGCGCTCGTCTCGCGCGGCTTCCATTCGGAAAGGCGCCGGGCCAGTTCCTCGTCGGAGAGCTCCACGTCGATGGTGCCCTTGATGGCGTCGATGGCGATGATGTCGCCGTCCCGGATCAGGCCGATCGGGCCGCCGATCGCCGCTTCCGGACCCACATGGCCGATGCAGAAGCCGCGGGTCGCGCCGGAGAAGCGCCCGTCCGTGATGAGGGCGACCTTGTCGCCCATGCCCTGGCCGTAGAGCGCCGCCGTGGTCGACAGCATCTCGCGCATGCCGGGACCGCCGCGGGGGCCCTCGTAGCGGATCACCAGGACCTCGCCCTCCTCGTATCGGCGCGTCGACACGGCCTCGAAGCAGGCCTCCTCGCCGTCGAAGCAGCGGGCCGGGCCGCGGAACACCTGCTTGTCGGTCGCCATGCCGGCCACCTTCACGATGGCGCCTTCGGGAGCGAGGTTGCCCTTGAGCCCTACGACGCCGCCCGTCGGCGTGATCGGCGTGTTCGCCGGATAGACCACGTCCTGATCGTCGTTCCATTTCACCGACGCCAGGTTCTCGGCCATGGTGCGGCCGGTCACGGTCATGCAGTCGCCGTGCATGAAGCCGTGATCGAGCAACGTCTTCATGAGCAGCGGGATGCCCCCGACCTCGAACAGGTCCTTGGCGACGTAGCGTCCGCCGGGCTTCAGATCCGCGATGTAGGGCGTGCGCTTGAAGATCTCGGCGACGTCGAACAGGTCGAACTTGATGCCGGCCTCATGGGCGATGGCAGGAAGGTGCAGGGCCGCGTTGGTGGAGCCGCCCGAAGCCGCCACGACGGTGGCGGCGTTCTCCAGGGACTTGCGGGTCACGATATCGCGCGGACGGATGTTTTTCGCGATCAGATCCATGATCTGCTCGCCGGCCGCGGCGCAGAACCGGTCACGGATCTCGTAGGGCGCCGGAGCACCGGCCGAATACGGCAGGGCGAGGCCCATGGCCTCGGACACGGTCGCCATGGTGTTGGCGGTGAACTGGGCCCCGCAGGCGCCGGCCGACGGGCACGCCACCTGCTCGAGCTCGGTGAGATCCTCGTCCGACATCTCGCCGACCGAGTACTTGCCCACCGCCTCGAAGAGGTCCTGCACGGTCACCTGACGGCCGCGGAAGGAGCCGGGAAGGATCGACCCGCCATAGATGAAGATCGACGGCACGTTGAGGCGCACCATCGCCATCATCATGCCCGGCAGGGATTTGTCGCAGCCCGCCATGCCGACCAGCGCGTCGTACGAATGGCCGCGCATGGTCAGCTCGACCGAATCCGCGATCACCTCGCGGGACGGGAGCGACGCCTTCATGCCCTGGTGGCCCATGGCGATGCCGTCCGTCACCGTGATGGTGCAGAACTCGCGCGGCGTGCCGTTGGCGGCCGCCACCCCCTTCTTCACGGCCTGGGCCTGGCGCATGAGGGAGATGTTGCAGGGAGCGGCCTCGTTCCAGCAGGTCGCGACGCCGACGAGCGGCTGGGCGATCTGCTCCTTGGTCAGCCCCATGGCATAGAGATAGGAGCGATGCGGCGCGCGAGCGGGCCCCACCGTCACGTGACGGCTCGGAAGCTTCGACTTGTCGATCACCCGCGCATCCATGGTCCGCACTCTCTTCCACCCGGTTCTCACGACGGAGATCCAAGCCTTTGGAACTCCCGTGATCTGCCACGTGCCACGCCACCGATGCAACGATCCTTCCGAAGGATCAGCTAACAGTCTTAATCCAGGATCTGCCCCAGGTATCGTACCGTAAAGCTTTGGTTTTGAAGCACTTTAACCTGCTTCTGGTGTAGCGCTTGGTTTATGGCGGCATCGCGGCGGAGCTTGGGCCAACAGAGGCAAGATGTTGAAGGTTTGAGGGTGTTGCTCGGCCGCAACAATTTTGGGACAGAATTCCGCTTGTCAGGCGCGGCTTCCGCCCTACCGGGGCCCGTTCTCGCGCGCGACCCGCGTCCCTCAGCGGTCGATTTTTTCAGCCGAGAACCAGACGTCGTCATACACCGCGACGGCGTTCGAATCGGGCGAGCGATCGCTCCTGATCCAGACGGACCGGACGGCCGCCACGTCGGCCTCGGTCGGCAGCCGGCGGACCGAGATCCGCTCCGTCGTGCCGCTGCAGGAGATGAACCCCACCGTCATGAGCGCCCGAGCCGACAATCCCTTCTCGTGCCGCGTCACCAGCACGGCCGGTCCCCAGCCCTTTTGCGGCTGCCAGGGAAAGATCAGGCGTCCGCCCGGGTTCAGCGCCCTGAGCCACTCCACATCGGGCGCGATCACGCCGGCATTGACGTAGATGACGTCCGCTTTCGGCAGGACCCGGCCGAAGGCGGAGGCCGCGTGAACGGTCACGTTCGAGCAGGCGCCCAGGTTCCGCTCCGCCTGGGCGGCGAGGTCCGTCTCGTACTCGAAGGCGTCGACATGCCCATCCGGTGAAACGAGCTGCGCCAGGATGGCCGTGTAATAGCCCGTGCCGGCGCCCACATGGATCACGGTCTCGCCCGGTCGCGGGCCGACCGCATCGAGCCAGGCGGCGTGGAGAGCGGGCTCGCCGTTGTTGATGCCCCGTTCGAGATCGATCGCCACGAGGACGTTGTCGTAGATCTCGGCGAGCTCGGACGTCAGGGTGGCGACGCCCATGGTGATCGTGGTCCACGGCGGCGGCGGCAGAAAGCTTTCCCGCGGCACGGCCGCGAAGGCCGCCTCGATGCGCGCATCCCGGACATCCGCCAGCCGGGCGACCTGCGCGGCATAAGCCCTGCGATACCTGTCGGACTCTTGCTGGGGCATGCCCGGAAAATCCGTTTCGGGCCGCTCCGGTTCCACGGCTCGAAGGCCCTGATCCGCTACATCCTGAAGACGCCGAACTTCGTCTCTGGGACGGGCGCGTTCAGGGCGGCCGAGAAGGCCAGGGCGAGCACCCGGCGGGTCTCCGAGGGCAGGATGATGCCGTCGTCCCAGAGGCGCGCCGTCGCGTAGTAGGGCGAGCCCTCCTTCTCGTACTTGTCGCGGATCGGGGCCTTGAAGGCCTCCTCCTCGTCCGCGCTCCAGGCCTTGCCCTCGGCGTCGAAGTTGTCGCGCCGCACGGTCGCCAGCACGCTCGCCGCCTGCTCGCCGCCCATCACCGAGATGCGCGAATTCGGCCAGGTGAACAGGAAGCGCGGGGAATAGGCGCGGCCGCACATGCCGTAATTGCCGGCTCCGAACGAGCCGCCGACCAGAAGGGTGACCTTGGGCACCTGGGCGCAGGCCACCGCCGTGACGAGCTTCGCCCCGTCCTTGGCGATGCCGCCCGCCTCGTACTGGCGCCCGACCATGAAGCCGGAGATGTTCTGCAGGAAGAGCAGCGGGATCCGCCGCTGGCAGCAGAGCTCGATGAAGTGCGCACCCTTCTGGGCGCTCTCCGAGAACAGGATGCCGTTGTTGGCGATGATCCCGACGGGCATGCCCCAGATCCGCGCGAACCCCGTGACGAGCGTCGTGCCGTAGAGCCGCTTGAACTCGTCGAACTCGGAGCCGTCGACGAGGCGCGCGATGACCTCACGGATGTCGTACTGCTTCTTGAGGTCGGTGGGCACGATCGCGTCGAGATCGTCGATGGAATACTTGGGCTCCACCGGCTCGACGATGTCGATATCGATGCTCTTGCGGGTGTTGAGCGTTCCGACGATGCGGCGCGCGATGGCGAGCGCATGCACGTCGTCGGTGGCGTAATGATCCGCGACGCCGGAGAGACGGGCATGAACGTCCGCGCCGCCGAGATCCTCGGCCGACACGACCTCGCCGGTCGCCGCCTTCACGAGGGGCGGCCCGCCGAGGAAGATCGTGCCCTGCCGGCGCACGATGATCGTCTCGTCCGACATGGCCGGCACATAGGCGCCGCCGGCCGTGCATGAGCCCATGACGCAGGCGATCTGCGGAATGCCGAGCGAAGACAGGGTCGCCTGGTTGTAGAAGATGCGGCCGAAATGCTCCCGGTCCGGGAACACCTCCGTCTGATGCGGCAGGTTCGCGCCGCCGGAATCGACGAGATAGAGGCAGGGCAGACGGTTCTCGCGCGCCACTTCCTGGGCCCGCAGATGCTTCTTCACCGTCATCGGGTAGTAGGTGCCGCCCTTGATCGTCGAATCGTTGCAGACGATCATGACCTCGCGGCCCTCCACGCGCCCGATGCCGGTAATGATGCCGGCCCCATGGATCGCGTCCTCGTACATGCCGTGAGCGGCCAGCGAGCCGAGTTCCAGGAACGGGGCGCCCGGGTCGAGCAGGCGCATCACCCGCTCGCGGGGCAGGAGCTTGCCGCGGGCCAGATGCCGCTCCCGGGCCCTGGCCGGGCCGCCTTCCGCCACTGCCTGCCGCTTGGCCTGGAGGTCCCGGGCGAGCTCTGCCCAGGCGTCACGGTTCGCCCACGCGGCGTCCGAGGTCAGGTCGGCGGAAGTGGCGATGACGGGCACGGCGGGTCTCCCTCGGTCTTGTTTTTCGGCCCGTCAGCGGCGGCGCGCTGGGGCGAAAACGTCAGTACCTATAACAGGGAGGTCCGCGCAACTGGCTTCAGCGGGCCGCCGCGTCAGCCTTTCGCACGAATGACCGTCTCCTGGCGCACGACGCCGGGACCGCAGCGGTACGCGATGCCGCGCACGAGCGACCAGTCGTGGGAGACCTGCTGGAGGTAGAGATGCGTGCCGCCGAGCGCGACGGTCGCCTGGAGCATGTCCTCGGTCGCGTAGCCGAAGGTCGACCGGCCGAGGGTGACGCCGAAGCCGATATTGACCGGCCGGTGGGTTCCCGGACCGGTCGGCGTGACGGGGCTCACCTCGCCGAGACGGGTGCAGACCCGTATGTCGGCCGGCGAATCGACGATCTTGACGAGCTCCGTGGGTTCGGGCCTGACGGCACAGGCCGAGGCGGCCAGAGCGACAAGGGAAGCGAGAAGGACACGTTGCATGGAAGTTCCGCCAATGATCAGCCGTTTGCCCCAGCTTAGAGCATGAAGCGGCCTTGGGGAGAAGCCTTGCCGTATCCTGCGTGAAAATCCTAGACGCCGTGGCGCGAGAGCAACGGTGTCTCGACCCGCTCGGTCGGCCCGAAGATCTCCTCGAAGGTCCGGCGCAGTACCGCGTCGACCTCGGGCATGGTGACGGGAATGCCCAGGTCGACGAGGCTCGTCACCCCGTGCTCGGTCACGCCGCAGGGAACGATGCCGGAAAAATGCGACAGGTCCGGCTCCACGTTGAGGCTGATGCCGTGGAACGTGGCCCAGCGGCGGACACGGATGCCGATGGCGGCGATCTTGTCTTCGACGGTCTCGCCCTTGTCCGGCCGCCGCACCCACACGCCGACCCGGTCCTCCCGCCGCTCGCCGCGGATGTTGAAGGCGTCGAGCGTGGCGATCAGCCAGGCTTCCAGGGCCGTCACGTAGCGGCGCAGGTCCGGCGCCCGGCGCTTGAGATCGAGCATCACATAGGCGACCCGCTGTCCGGGCCCGTGATAGGTGTATTGCCCTCCCCGGCCCGTCTGATGCACCGGGAAGCGATCCGGATCTACGAGGTCGGCCGCCTTGGCCGAGGTCCCGGCCGTATAGAGCGCCGGGTGCTCCACGAGCCACACCAGTTCCCGGGCCTCGCCTGCCGCGATGGCCTCGGCGCGGGCCTCCATGAAGGCGACGGCCTCCTCATAGCCGACGGGGCCGTCCGTGATCAGCCACTCCACGGGAGCGGAGCCGCTTTCGGCGTGGAACTGAACGGTCAGGCTGTCTCGCAGGTTCGACACCGATTCACCCAAAATCCAGTGGGCCGCGGAGCAGGATCGCTCCGGTCCCTTGAAGGAACGCGCGTCGGTCCCGCGTCCCTCGTGACACTCGCGCCTATATAGTCGTGACAGACGCTTATCGCCTAGAGCATCGGACCCAAAAGTGGACCCAGGTTTGGGATCGGATCCGATGCTCCACCCTTCGAAGAGCGCCCTTCGCAGGCGAGGCATTCGCATTGATCAATCGCCGCAAGCTCCACGGAAGGGGTTGCGGCGTTCCGATCGATCTGCTAGAGCGGCCACCTCTTCAGGAAAACCACTCCTGAAACCGAGTTCGCGGTCATGGCGGAATTGGTAGACGCACTACCTTGAGGTGGTAGCGGGGAGACCCGTGGAGGTTCGAGTCCTCTTGACCGCACCAACTTTCGGCACTTCGGTGCCGAAGACGAAAAAGGCCCCTTCCGGGGCCTTTTTTGTTGGCCGCGGGGCCCGGCGCCCCGGACGGTCGAACCACCGTCATACGCTCCTGAGACAAGCCGACGGGATCACCCGCAAGCAATTCTTCGAGAAAGTCTTTTAGGCGCATTGCGTGGGCTCGCCCGCGCACCTAAAAGGCGGCAACCCACCTTCAGAGGACGGCTGATGCTGGAAGTCGAAGACAAGACGCCGCTTCCGAAGCCCGATGGGCCTGAACCCGAATCCCCGTCCTTCAGGGATGAGGAAGGCGAGCTCAATCCGGAATTTCTGGCCGCCGCCGCCGACGCCATCGAGGCGTCGGAGGTCGAGCGCCTGCAGAAGCTCGTCGAGGACTTCCACGAATCCGAACTGGGCGATCTTCTCGAAGCCCTCGAGCCGGACCAGCGCCCTCGCCTCATCGAGCTTCTCGGCACGTCCTTCGACTTCGCCGCATTGACCGAGGTCGACGAGGCGGTCCGCGAGGAGATCCTGGAGGAACTCGAGACCGCGACCGTCGCGGAGGGCGTGCGCGAGCTCGATTCCGACGATGCCATCACCATCCTGGAGAGCCTGCCCGAGGAGGAAAAGGCCGAGGTTCTCGATCAGCTGCCGGCCATCGAGCGCGTCGCGCTGCAGCGTTCCCTCGACTATCCGGAAGACAGCGCCGGACGGCGCATGCAGACCGAGTTCATCGCCGTGCCGCCCTTCTGGACGGTGGGGCAGACCATCGACTTCATGCGCGAGACCGAGGACCTGCCGGAGACCTTCTACGAGATCTTCGTCATCGACCCGGCCGCGCACCTGCTCGGATCGGTGCCCCTCGACCGGCTCCTGCGCTCCAAGCGCCCGGTCACGATCCAGGACATCATGAACGCCGAGCCCGACCGGGTGGAGGCCACCGAGCACCAGGAGGAGGTGGCGCGCCTGTTCGAGCGCTACAACCTGGTGTCCGCCGCCGTGGTGGACGAGGCCGGCCGGCTCGTCGGCGTGATCCTGGTCGACGACATCGTCGACGTGCTCGAGGAAGAGGCCGACGCCGACATCAAGCAGCTCGGCGGCGTGAAATCGGACGAGGAACTCTCGGATACGGTCTTCTATATCCAGCGGAGCCGGTTCCCGTGGCTCTTCGCCAACATGTGCACGGCCTTCCTGGCCGCGAGCGTGATCAGGCTGTTCGAGGGCTCGCTCGAGCGGATGGTGGCGCTCGCCATCCTGATGCCCATCGTGGCCTCCATGGGCGGCAATGCCGGCACCCAGACCATGACGGTGGCCGTCCGGGCGCTTGCCACCCGCGAACTCGGGCGGGCGAATGCCTGGCGCATCATCCGCCGCGAGGCGACGGTGGGCCTGCTCAACGGGCTGGTCTTCGCCCTCATCCTGGGAGTCGTGGCGGGGCTCTGGTTCCAGTCGCCCCAGCTCGGCATCGTGATCGGCCTCGCCCTCATCACGGTCCTGATCTTCGCGGCGCTCGGCGGGATCTTCGTGCCGCTCACGCTCAACCGGCTCGGGGTCGATCCTGCCGTATCGTCAGGCCCGTTCGTCACCAGCATCACGGACATCGTCGGCTTCTTCGCCTTCCTGGGCATCGCAACGGCCTGGTTTCACCTGTAGTCCCGCTTCGCGCCGCGCTCGTAAGGGCCTGTTAACGCTCTTCGGGCATCTCTGGTGCGATCCCGTGTTGCGTACAATACAGTTGAACCGATGAAGACTCGCCGCCGCTCCCCCAGCCGCTTCAAGAGTTCCGGCCTGACGACATTCGTCCGGGCTGCTCGGTTCAGCGCGCTCGCCGCCGTCGCTCTTTCGCTCGCCTCCTGCGCGATCATGCCCTCGTCGAGCCGCTACCCGACCAAGGGCGACGCCCGCCCGCACGAGGGAGTCGCGACCGCTCACCGGCTTCCGATCCACGGGGTCGACATCTCCAAGTGGCAGGGCGACGTGGACTGGGCGGCCCTGCGCCAGGCCGGCACGCAGTTCGCCTTCATCAAGGCGACCGAGGGCGGCGACCACATCGACAGCAAGTTCCAGGAGAACTGGTGGGAGGCCAAGAAGGCCGGCGTCCCGCGCGGCGCCTACCACTTCGTCTACTGGTGCCGCCCGGCCCACGAGCAGGCGGCCTGGTTCAAGCGCAACGTGCCGCAGGACCCGGACGCCCTGCCGCCGGTCCTGGACGTGGAGTGGAACGGGCAATCGGTGAACTGCCCCAAGAAGGTTCCGCGCGAGCAGGCGCTGGCCATGATCGACGTGATGCTGCGCGAAATGGAAGCCCATACCGGCAAGCGGCCGATCATCTACACCGACATCACCTTCCACAAGGAGATCCTGGAGGGCGAGTACAACGACTACCCCTACTGGATCCGCAGCACGGCGGCCGAGCCCCAGGTGCGCTACAACAACCGCCGCTGGACCTTCTGGCAGTTCACGACCACGGGCCGGGTGCCCGGCGTCAAGGGGGACGTGGACCGCAACACCTTCTACGGTACGGAAAACCAGTGGCGCATGTTCGTTCAGAGCGCCTGCGACCCCCGCGATCACAGCCGTCTGAGACCCATGGGCGTCTGCCGCGACATGGACGCGGTGCAGACGGCGAGCATCGGGGAGTAACCGACCGTCTCGATCGCCATCGAGGCTTCCTCGCCCCGCGTGAGGGGGCCTTTTCTTGATCGGCTCAGGCTGGTCGTCGGTCCCAAAGACAGCGCCGCCTCACTTTTCCCGCCGGACCGGCCTTGATAAGGGCAGCATTGCTGACCAAAATGGCCGGCGAGAAAAGCGATCCATCGCGTACTCTTGCGAGTCGACGATTGGAACAGGGAGGACATCATGCTGCCGAACGCCGCCAAGGGCTTCAATTTCGATCTCGGCGAGACCGCCGATGCCATCCGCGAGACCGTGCGCGACTTCGCCCAGGAGAGGATCGCCCCGCGGGCGGAGGAGATCGACCGGTCGAACCAGTTCCCGCGCGATCTGTGGCCTCAGATGGGCGAGCTCGGCCTGCACGGGATCACGGTCGAGGAGGAATACGGCGGGGCCGGGCTCGGCTATCTCGAGCACGTGATCGCCATGGAGGAGATCTCCCGGGCGTCCGCGTCGGTCGGGCTGTCATACGGGGCGCATTCGAACCTCTGCGTGAACCAGATCCGCCGCAACGGCAACGAAGAGCAGAAGCGGCGCTACCTGCCGAAGCTGATCTCCGGCGAGCATCTCGGGGCGCTCGCCATGTCCGAGCCCGGCTCGGGCTCCGACGTGGTCTCCATGCGCACCCGGGCCGAGAAGCGCGGCGACCGCTACGTGCTCAACGGCAACAAGATGTGGATCACCAACGGCCCCACGGCCGACACCCTGGTGGTCTACGCCAAGACGGACCCGGCGGCAGGCCCGCGCGGCATGACGGCCTTCCTGATCGAGAAGGGTTTCAAGGGCTTCTCCACCCACCAGAAGCTCGACAAGCTCGGCATGCGCGGCTCGGACACCTGCGAGCTGGTGTTCGAGGATTGCGAGGTGCCCGAGGAGAACGTGCTCGGCGAGGTCGGCCGGGGCGTCAACGTGCTGATGTCGGGCCTCGACTACGAGCGCGCCGTTCTGGCGGCCGGCTCCACGGGCATCATGCAGGCCTGCATGGACGTGGTGCTGCCCTACATCCACGAGCGCAAGCAGTTCGGTCAGGCCATCGGCGAGTTCCAGCTCGTCCAGGGCAAGGTCGCCGACATGTACGTGACCATGAACGCCGCCAAGGCCTACGTCTATGCGGTGGCGAAGGCCTGCGACCGGGGCGAGACCACCCGCGAGGATGCCGCCGGCGCCATCCTCTACGCGGCCGAGAACGCCACCAAAATGGCCCTCGACGCGATCCAGCTCCTCGGCGGCAACGGCTACATCAACGATTATCCGACCGGCCGCCTGCTGCGCGACGCGAAGCTCTACGAGATCGGCGCCGGCACCAGCGAGATCCGGCGCATGCTGATCGGCCGCGAATTGTTCGCCAAGACCGCGTGAGACCACCCGCAGGAGGGCATGCCGGGACTGTTCGCAAGCGCCCCGGCATGCCGCCGCGGCGGTGATTTTCATTCGGGCCGAACCGGGTACAGTGAGGAGTTCTTGCAGAGCCGAGAGGCCCCGATGACCCCGACGCTGTATGCCCATCCCTTCTCGTCCTACTGTCAGAAGGTCCTGATCGCGCTCTACGAGAACGGCACTCCGTTCGCGTACCGGACGCTCGAGGATGCCAGGAACGGCACGGAGCTGGAGGCACTCTGGCCGATCAAGCGGTTCCCCGTGCTCGTGGACGATAGCCGGACCGTCATGGAAGCCACGATCATCATCGAGCATCTTTGCCTCCATCGGCCCGGACCCGTGCGGCTGATCCCGGACGACCCGCGGGAGGCTCTCGACTTGCGGCTTCTGGATCGCTTCTTCGACAATTACGTCGCAACGCCCATGCAGAAGATCGTCCTCGACCGCATCCGTCCGGAGCCGGATCGCGATTCTTACGGCGTGAAGGAGGCGCGGGCGATGCTCGACCGGGCCTATAGCTGGCTCGACCGGACGCTCGCCGGTCGCGAATGGGCGGCGGGGCAGACGTTCAGCCTGGCCGATTGCGCCGCGGCCCCCTCGCTCTTCTATGCCGACTGGGCGCATCCCGTCGGGGAGGCCTTCCCGCACGTCCGGGACTATCGGAGAAGACTGCTGGCCCGCCCATCCTTCGCCCGTGCGGTGGACGAGGCACGGCCCTATCGCGGGTACTTCCCGCTTGGGGCGCCGGACCGCGACTGACGCACGACGGAGTTGCGCTTGGCGGTGCTCCGCCGCGGTAGCGTGCCGGGCCATGGCCCGCTATGAAAGCCTATCTCAACGTCAGGAAACAGCCATGACCCTCGACAAGACCATCGCCGATGCCCTGCGCGCCGCCTCCACGGCCACGATCACCACCGTGCTGCTGAAGAAGGGCGTCCGCCGCTGCTGGATGAAGGGGCCCATGCCGGCCTTCAACGCCACGGAGAAAATGGTCGGTCGCGCCTTCACCCTGCGATTCGTGCCGGCCCGCGAGGATCTGGCGACGCCGGAATCCTGGGCCTCCCCGCGCTCCACCCGGGCTGCCATCGAGGACATGCCGGAGGGTTGCATCGCGGTGGTCGATTCCATGGGCGTCACCGATGCGGGCATCTTCGGCGACATCCTGACCGCCCGGATGAAGAAGCGCGGCGTCGCCGCCCTCATCACGGACGGCGTGGTGCGCGACGCGGTCGGTGTCGAGGGCACGAATCTCCCGGTCTGGTGCTCGGGCGTCGCGGCACCCCCCTCCGTGGCCGGCCTGACCTTCGTGGGCTGGCAGGAGCCGATCGGGTGCGGCGGCGTCGCCATTTTCCCGGACGACGTGATCGTCGCCGACCGGGACGGCGTCGTGGTGATCCCGGCCGCCATGGTGGACGAGGTGGCCAAGGCGGCCGTCGCTCAGGAGCATTATGAGCTCTGGGTCATGCGCGAGGTCGAGAAGGGCGTTCCCCTCCCCGGCCTGTATCCGCCGAACGCCGAGACCAAGGCGCGCTACGAGGCCGAGCTGAACAAGGCTTGAGGCTTGTGGTCTTCAAGGTGCGCATGCAAGCGCTTCTCTCCTGTCATGGCCGGGCTTGTCCCGGCCATCCCGATGGCGTGAAGCGCCGCGCCCCAAGCCATCGGGATCACCGGCACAAGGCCGGTGATGACGTGGGGAGCGAACGTCCGGCGAGGCATCGAACCTGAGGACAGCGGGTGTTCTACTACGTCTCGAAAGTCGCGTGGTTCTTCGCCACGCCGTCCAATCTCCTGATCAGCCTCGTCCTGCTCGGGCTGGTCCTGGCCCTCTTCCAGCGGCTGCGCTCCTTCGGCATCGGCCTGAGCCTCGTCTTCACCCTGACGACCATCGCCCTGGGGCTTCTGCCCATCGCCAACTACATCCTGCTGCCGCTCGAGGAGCGGTTTCCGGCCTTCCGGGACGATGGCAGGCCCGTGGAGGGAATCATCCTGCTCGGCGGATCCGTCGAGGCGGCGGATTCGGCCTCCCGCGGGATGATCGTGTCGAACGAATCGGCGGAGCGCGTCCTCGACACGATCCAACTCGCGCACCGCTACCCGAACGCCCGAATCCTGATCTCCGGCGGCGGCGGCACGGTCTTCGGCGACGGCGCGGCCGAGGCTCCCATCATCGCGGCGTATCTGAAGAGCATCGGCATCGACGAGACCCGCATCCTGGTGGAGGATCGATCCCGCACGACCTCGGAGAACGCGCTCTTCTCGCGTGATCTGGCGAAGCCGCATGAGGGCGAGCGCTGGCTGCTTGTGACGTCTGCCTGGCATATGCCGCGGGCCGTCGGCGTGTTCGAAAAAAGCGACTTCCCGATCACCCCCTATCCGGTCGATTTCCGCACCGGGGGCGGAGGCAACAATCACCGCCCCTTCGGCTTCATCTCGGAAGGCCTGCGGCGGCTCGATCTGGGCACCAAGGAATGGGCCGGGCTGATCGGCTATTACGCGACCGGGCGCACATCGCGCCTTTTCCCCGGGGCTCAGGATTCCGGACCGGTCGGCAGCGCCAGCCGATAGGTTCCGCGAAAATCGTCCGGATCGACGGGCCGCCCTTTGCGCAGAATGACGATGCGGCCTTCCTTCATCAGGCGCACCGCCACCTTCCGGACGGGCTGCATCAGGGGCCCCCATCCGTCCGGCTGGTTTCCCCCGATGGCCTGAGCCACGTCGGCGGGACCGATCGTCCGTCCGGGGCCCCGCTCCTCGAGAAGCGTCAGGAGGGCGGCCTCGAGTTCCTCGGGATTTGCGTGCTTAGACATCTGTGGACCTCAAAGCTGCGTCATGGGCATCGGACAGGAACTGGCGCCGCCACATGACGAGCAGGACGCCGGCCGTCGCCCCAATGAAGAGATGGGCGCTCACGAACCAGCCGAGATAGGCGAGCGAGAAGAAGAAGGCGCGCTGTCCGCGGTTGAAATGCTTGCCGGCCACCGCGTTCATCGCAGCCGCCTGACGGGCGACGGCCAGGGCCTCGTCACGGCTGCTCTCCTTCAGGACGGGCACCGCCCCGACGATGATCGCCATGTAGTTGAAGAGCCGGTAGGACCAGGCGAACTTGAAGAAGGCGTAGACGAAGATCACCGCGAGCCCGATCACCTTCACGTCCCAGGCCAGCCTTGTCGGCGGCTCTCCGAACGGGAGGTCGGCGAACAGCGGCAGAACGGAATCGGCCGAGCGCAGCAGGGCCAGAACGCCCCCGATGGCGATGAGCGACGTCGAGGCGAAGAACGCCGTCCCGTTCATCAGGGACGCCATGATCGTGGTGTCGACGATCCGGTTCTCCCGCACCACCATCTGCTCCATCCAGCGATAGCGGTACTGGTTCATCAGCTTGTTCAGGCTCTTCTGCCCGGCCGGCGTGAGCTCGAGCGCGGCGTGGTAGCCGATCCAGGCAATCAGGAAGAAGGCCAGCGCCCCGTAATCGAGATTGGTGAAACCCAGCACCCGTTCCTCCGATTGACTCCGCCGCCATCTTGCCCAGTTTGTGGGAAGCCTCAATGGGGATCGACCCTTCATGCCTCAGACCATCACCCGCGGCTACAAGACATTGCTCAACGAAGCCCATGCAAAGATCCGGACGCTCTCCATCGCCGAGGCCCTGCCTCTGCACGGCCGCGAGGACGTGGTCTTCGTGGACCTGCGCGACCCGCGGGAGCTCGAACGGGAGGGCCGCGTGCCGGGGGCCGTGCATTGCCCTCGCGGCATGCTCGAGTTCTGGATCGATCCGGAAAGCCCCTACCACAAGCCGGTCTTCGCCCAGGACAAGACCTTCGTGTTCTTCTGCGCCGCGGGCTGGCGCTCGGCGCTCTCGGCCGCCGCCGCACAGGACATGGGTTTGCAGCCGGTGGCCCATGTGGAGGGCGGCTTCACGGCCTGGAAGAAGGCCGGCGGCCCCGTCGAGACCGGCGCGCCGTCGCGGGGTTAAACCGTCCCTCGAATCTCGAAGCGCCCGGAAGCGTTGAACTCGAGGTCGTCGGGAGCCAGGATCTCGAGCTTTTCCACGCGCGAGCCCGCCGGCCCCTCGCGGCAGGCCTTCAGCATCACCTCCACGAGATCGTCCGGCCCTGAGAACACGGCCTCGACCGTGCCGTCGCGCCGGTTGCGCACCCAGCCCTTGAGCCCGTGGAGCTCCGCCTGATGTTGCGTCCAGGCACGGAAGCTCACCCCCTGGACGTGCCCACGGATCAGAACATGCGACGTTCGGCTCTCGGTCATCGTCCCTCAGCGCTCCGCAGGGTGGGCGAGCGTGCGTCACCCACCGTGATCCTCATTCACCGTCTGGATAATACGAACTGCATTCGGCGGATCCACCGCGAACCGGATTTTGTCCGGTTCGAGCTCAGCGGACGGCCCGGCAAGCGGCCGAAAGCGGCGGGTTCTCAGGTGCGGGCCCATCATCGAGGCTTGGGCATCGTGCCCGATGGTGCGTTCCAGAGGGGGCGGATCTTGGGTTGCTGCGGCACGGGTGCGCCAGCCTGGGCCTTCGGCAGCCAGACGCCCAGGCTCCGGATGTAGTCCTCGGGCAGGCCGGCATGCCGGGCCGCCTCCACCACGCCCTCCATATAGCCCGGGAGCGGCGTCCCCGGCTTGGTGCTCCGTCCGATATAGACGATCGCCCGGCGCGGCCCCTGCTCGGTCACCACCGGCTGGACGACCTTGGTGTAAAGGCCCGTCGACAGGCTCTCGTAGCGGTCCAGGGCGGGCACGTCCGCCAGGGCCAGATCCCAGACCATCCCCCAGACCGTCCGCTGCGGATCGCGCACCACGGTGGCATAGCCCTCGTCGAAGACGATGAAGCGGTGCCGCATGAGCCGCGCGAGACCGACCGGCTTCGAGGCCGGGCACCGCTGGAGCATGGCGGCCCGGTCCATGTTGGAGCCATAGGCGAAATAGAGGGGCATGGGCGCGAGCGCTTTCTTCGTTACCGGCCGACGATCCCCGCCGGGTCATCGCAGGCCTTGTGCCGGTGATGACGCTCGAAAAGGCGCGGCGCTTCGAACCATCGGGATGGCCGGGACAAGCCCGGCCATGGCGGGCCGAGGACGGAATGGGCGGCAAAGTAACGAGCGAATGTGTCCGCCTTATGCGAATTCCATGATCACCGCGTCGACCGCCAGGCTGTCGCCCTCCCTGGCGTGGATCTTCGAGATCGTGCCGTCGCGCTCCGCGCGCAGGACGTTCTCCATCTTCATGGCCTCCACGATGCAGAGGGGCTCGCCGGCCTTGACCTCCTGTCCCTGGCTCACGCTGATCGCCTTCACGAGCCCCGGCATCGGGCAGAGCAGGAGCTTGCCCGTATCGGCCTCCAGCCGCTCCGGCATCAGGGCCGCCAGTTCAGCCTCGCGCTTCGTGTAGACCCGCACGTCGGCCGAGGTGCCCGCATGGGACAGGACGACCCCGTTGAGGATCGGCCGCACCTGGAAGGCGACGGGCTCCCCGCCGACCGTCCCGTTCCAGACGGGCTGACCGGGCACCCAGCCCGAGACGATCGGCCAGGCCTGGCCGTCGATGACCACCGCGAAGCCGCCCTCGATGTCCTCGATCACGGCCTCATGCCGCTCCTTGCCCAGGAGCACGACCCGCTCGCGGTCGAACTGCACGCTCGCAGCCTGCCGCATCTGGCCGGAGATGTGCCGCTTGCGCTCGTTGAGCAGGTGATCGATGGCGGCGCCCACGGCTGCCATGCGCAGGGCCACCTCGCCCTCCGGGGCCGGCACCTTGAACCCCTGCGGGAACTCCTCGGCGATGAAGCCGGTGGACAGCTGGCCCGATTGCCAGCGCGGATGCTGCATGAGGGCCGACAGGAACGGAATGTTGTGGCGGATGCCCTCGATGGCGAAGGCATCGAGGGCATCCGCCTGGGCCTCGATGGCCTGGAGGCGCGTCGGGGCATGGGTGACGAGCTTGGCGATCATCGGATCGTAGTAGATCGAGATCTCGCCGCCCTCGTAGACGCCCGTGTCGTTGCGCACCGTCACGCCGCCGTGCTCGCCCTCGCGCGGCGGGCGATAGGTGACGAGGCGGCCCGTCGAAGGCAGGAAGTTCCGGACCGGGTCTTCCGCGTAGATTCGGCTCTCCACCGCCCAGCCGTTCAGCTTCACGTCCGCCTGGGTCAGCCTCAAGGGCTCGCCGGCGGCCACGCGGATCATTTCCTCCACGAGGTCGATGCCGGTGATCATCTCGGTCACCGGATGCTCCACCTGAAGGCGGGTGTTCATCTCGAGGAAGTAGAACGACTTGTCCTGGCCGGCCACGAACTCCACCGTGCCGGCGGAATCGTAAGCAACGGCCTTGGCGAGCGCGACCGCCTGCTCGCCCATCAGGCGGCGGGTGGCCTCGTCGAGGAGCGGCGACGGCGCCTCTTCGATGACCTTCTGGTTGCGGCGCTGGATCGAGCACTCGCGCTCGCCGAGATAGATCACGTTGCCGTGCTTGTCGCCGAGCACCTGGATTTCGATGTGGCGCGGATCGGTGATGAACTTCTCGATGAAGACCCGATCATCGCCGAAGGAGCTTGCCGCCTCCGACTTGGCGCGGGCGAAGCCCTCGGTGACCTCGCCGGCCGAGTGGGCGATGCGCATGCCCTTGCCGCCACCGCCCGCCGAGGCTTTGATCATGACCGGGTAGCCGATCTCGCCGGCGATCTGGACCGCCTGCTCGGGGCCTTCGATCACCCCGAGATAGCCCGGCACGGTCGACACCTTGGCGGCGGCCGCGGCTTTCTTGGATTCGATCTTGTCGCCCATGGCCGCGATGGCGCCGGGATTCGGGCCGATGAACACGATGCCGGCCTCGGCCAGGGCCTTCGGGAACGCCTCGCGCTCGGACAGGAAGCCGTAGCCCGGATGGACCGCCTGGGCGCCCGTCGCCCGGCAGGCCTCGATGATCTTCTCGATCACGAGATAGGACTCGGCCGCCGCGGCCGGTCCGATAGGCACGGCCTCGTCGGCCATTTCCACGTGGAGGGCATCCCGGTCGGCATCGGAATAGACCGCCACGGTCTTGATGCCCATGCGCCGGGCGGTCTTGATGACCCGGCACGCGATCTCGCCCCGGTTCGCAATCAGGATCTTGTCGAACATGAACCCTCGAACGCTCCACCCAAACAGAACTTAGCCCCACCTCCGTTACTGCACATCCGTGCCTTGGGGAAGCGGGGCCGATTCAGCATTTAGCGTTAGATGGGGCGCTGCCCTCAGGCGGCGATCTGGGAGAGCCTCGCCTGCTGGCGTCCGCGCATGATGAAATCGAGCAGCGCCACATCCACATAGCCGGCCTCGTCCAGGATGGCATAGGCGATGTTCATGGCGTTCGGCGAGGGGCCGCTGACCTCCAGCAGGGTGGCGAGCCAGAAGGCATCGTCGTTGCTGACCACGCCGTGCGGAGCCCGGTGCCAGACGACGAAATCGACCACGAGCTTGGTCAGGGCCGGGCCCCAGCTCTCCGCGGCATCCACGACGCGATCGAGCGCCAGCAGGGACTCGACCTCGAGACGGCTGCCAATGCGGCCCTCCAGGATCTCGCCCTGAAGCATCGTCACGTCCTCGTCCGTGACGTGCCTGATTTCGGAGACCCTGTCGATGAAATCGCGAAGTTGATCCTTCATCATCCGTCTGACTCCCGCCGGCTATTCTTTGGCCGATAGCCGGTTGATCGCTTGTCCGAGGCGGACTCTCCCACGGATGGGCGGCGGAAACCGTTAATGCGACACGCTGAATCGCCGTTGAGGTTAAGCGTTGTTGAGCGACTTTGGTTGCCGGAATCTTGCCGTGCTGAATTCTCAAGCGATTCCGCGGATTTGCCGGCAATGGAAGGAGGAGCTTTGCAATCCCGCAAGGTCGCCCTTTCCACACTTCAGCGCCCCTCGATGATACCTATGTTCTCGTCAACGCAGCGCAGATCCGCGCTTGCCCGTTAAGGAACAGTCCCATGCGGCACCACGGTATCCATCACGTCACGGCCATTGCCGGCCCGGCCCGTCGCAATCTCGATTTCTACACCCGCGTGCTCGGCCTCCGCCTCGTCAAGAAGACCGTCAACTTCGACGACCCGGGCACCTATCATCTGTACTTCGGCGACAGCCTCGGGCAGCCGGGCTCGATCCTCACGTTCTTCCCGTGGGAGCATGTCGCGCCGGGACGCAGCGGGATCGGGTCGACCCAGGAGACCTCGTTCCGGGTGCCCGAGTCGTCCTTGGGCTTCTGGGCGCATCGCTTCATCGAGCAGGGCGTCGAGCATGGCACCGTGGAGAAGCGCTTCGGCCAGAGCGTGCTCACCTTCAAGGATCCGCACGGCACGAGCCTCGCGCTCGTCGGCGCCCCGAATGCGGAGAGCGAGCCCGCCTGGACGGTCGACGGCATCCCGGCTGAGCATGCGGTCCGCGGCCTCGACGGCGTCACGCTCCTCGTGGAGGCCGGCGAGCGCACCGGCGCGATCCTGACCGACGTGTTCGGCTTCCGCGAGACGGCCCGCGACGGCTCCCTGGTGCGCTACAAGACCGACGCCCTCATGGGCGGCACGGTCGACATCCGCAGCGCCGGCGGCTTCCTGCCGGGCCGGTCGGGGGGCGGCTCCGTCCACCACGTGGCCTTCCGGGCCCGGGACGATGCCGAGGAGGCCGAGATGGTGAGGAAGCTCGCCGAGAATCACGGCCTGGAGACGACGGAGCAGAAGGACCGCAACTACTTCCGGTCCGTCTATTTCCGGGAGCCCGGCGGGATCCTGTTCGAGATCGCCACCGACGAGCCCGGCTTCGCCGTCGACGAGCCTCAGGACAGCCTGGGCGCCACCTTGAAGCTCCCGGCCTTCCTCGAGCCGCGTCGCAGCGAGATCGAGTCCCGCCTGCCTGAACTGGCCTGAAGGGCGCCGTCCTTCCTCATGGCCGGGCCTGTCCCGGCCATGACGATCCTGTCAGGCGCACGTCTCCAATCGACGACCTCACCCCTGCCCGTCCCCGCCAGGGCGGGACAACGCACCACGCGTTTGATGGAATGAAACCATGACCGAACTGTCGTTCATCCACCGCTACGAACCCGCCACGGACCCGAACCGTCCGCCGCTGCTCCTGCTCCACGGCACGGGCGGCGACGAAAACGACCTCCTGGGCCTCGGCCGCACGATCTCGCCCGGATCCGCTCTGCTCTCCCCGCGCGGCAAGATCCTGGAGAACGGAATGCCGCGCTTCTTCCGCCGTCTCGCGGAGGGCGTGTTCGACGAGGAGGACGTGAAGTTCCGCGCGAACGAGCTCGCCGACTTCGTCGCCGAGGCCCGCCGGGCCTACGGCCTCGAGGCGCCCGTGGCGGTGGGCTTCTCCAATGGGGCCAACATCGCGGCCGCCATGCTGATGCTGCGCCCCGAGGCGCTCTCCGGCGCCGCATTGCTGCGATCCATGGCGCCCCTGTCCGAGATGCCCCCGACGGATCTGACCGGCAAGCGCGTGCTGATGACCTCGGGCGCTATGGACCCGATCATCCCGGCGGACAATGCGAAGCGGCTTGCCGCGACGCTGGCGGGAGCCGGCGCGGACGTTCAGCATCAGGTGCTGCCCACGGGCCACAACCTGTCGCAGACCGACCTGCAGCTGCTGGTGAGATGGTTCGCCGACGCGGGCCGTTGAGGCCTTCGCTCCATGCGGCCCGCAACCTGACGCCCGGTTGGACCGTCTCCATTCTCGCCCCATCCTCGTCATCACCGGCCTTGCGCCGGTGATCCCGATCATGGAAAGCGCCGGAGCACCACCGCATCGGGACGGCCGGGACGAGCCCGGCCATGACCCGGGAGGCAGGTGCCCGACCAACCTCCCGAGGGTGAGGTCGTCGCCTGCTATCCGTCCGGCGTGAGAACACCCGTCTCGAAGAACCGCTCCATGGCCTCTTCGGCCGGCGCGATGTGGATACCCCTGCCCTGGAGCCAGGCGTCGTCGAAATGCGTGCTGCGGTAGCGCTCGCCGGAATCGCAGAGCAGCGTCACGACCGAGCCCCGCTCGCCCTTGCGCACCATCTCGCCGATCACCTGCGCGACCGCCCACAGGTTGGTCCCGGTCGAGCCGCCGCAGGAGCGCCCGATGCGCCGCGACAGAACCCGTGCGGCGGCAATGCTGGCGGAATCCGGCACGGAGAAGGCGCGGTCGATGAGCTCCGGCACGAAGGACGGCTCGCACCGGGGACGGCCGATGCCCTCGATCACCGAGGGCGGCTCCGACACGCTGCACACGGCCCGGTCCGCGAGGTGGCGATGGAACACGGAAGCCTCCGGGTCCGCGAGGCAGAGCTTCGTCGGCAGGCGGCGGTAGCGGATGTAGCGGCCGAGCGTCGCCGATGTGCCGCCCGTCCCCGCCCCCACGACGATCCAGCTCGGGATCGGGTGGTCTTCGTGCGACATCTGGCTGAAGATGGATTCGGCGATGTTGTTGTTGCCGCGCCAGTCCGTCGCCCGCTCGGCATAGGTAAATTGGTCCATGTAGTGGCCGCCGAGCTCGTCGGCGAGGCGCGCGCTTTCCGCGTACATCTCGGCCGGACTGTCCACGAAATGGCTTTCCCCGCCGTAGAAGGCGATCTGCGCGATCTTCTCGACCGAGGTCGATCGCGGCATCACGGCGATGAAGCGCAGGCCCAGCATCCGGGCGAAATAGGCTTCCGAAACGGCCGTCGACCCGCTCGACGCCTCGACGATGGTGGTCGTCGGTCCGATCCAGCCGTTGCACAGCCCATACAGGAACAGCGACCGGGCCAGCCGGTGCTTCAGGCTCCCCGAAGGATGGGTCGACTCATCCTTGACGTAGAGCTCCACGCCCGGAACGGCCGGCAGAGGCACCCGCAGGAGGTGCGTGTCGGACGAGCGGTTGAAATCCGCCTCGATGATCTGGATGGCGGTGGAGACCCAGGTGCGGTCGCATGCGGTCTTCAGGAACATGTCTCGATGGGCCTCGCCGAAAGTGCCCGGGCGGGATCCGGCCGGGTCAGGTCGAGGAGATGCATTATCCGACCTTGGAAGCCAAACGCAATGGTCTCCAGGACCCGTCTACGGGTGCGCCGCGGCCGTAACCGCAGGGCGTGAAGCAGCGCCTGCCGGCGTCGCCATGGCGACGAGGCCGTCGGCGAGGAGCTGCGCCATGCAGTCATAGCCGCGGTCGCCCATATGGAAGCCGTCGGCGGACAACATGGAGGCGAGAAGATCGGGCGCCTGTTCGCTCCAAGTCTTCATCAGCCTGTAGCGCGAGAAGACGGGCACCTGCTCGGCCGAGGCCGTCGCGCCAACGAGGCTAACGAAGCGCTCATACTGCCCGAGATCCTCGATCGCAGGGTAATATTGCTGGTCGACGAGAAGCACCGCGATGCCCAGGGCCTGTGCGGCGTCGATCCCCCGCTTCAGGAGAGCGGAGAATTGGCCCTCATCGCCCCCGTTGACCGCATCGTTGGTCCCGACCTGCCAGATGACGAGATCGGGCGCACCCGACCCGAGAGACGCTTCAAGGCGTCCGACCGTCTCGGAAATCGTCTCTCCCGCCCTCCCGGCATTCTCCACATGAACAGCGTGCTTCCACAACCGGCCGAGATTCGACTCGAGCTGAGCCGGATATGAGAATGCCGGCGTGGACGCCCCGATTCCCTGCGTGGAGGAGGACCCGATGGCGAGAATTCGGACAGCCTCATGGCGCCGAAGCCTCGCGCCGATGCGGGCCACGTCCACCGGAGCGGAGACGACCGGCCCGTGAGCCTGACACCCGGGATTCCCGGCCAGGGTAGGACCGCCCCAGCCGGCGAGGAAAAAGAACGCTACCGCGGCGGCCGTCCGGACGAGGCCGGGACGAGGCCGATTTCTCCGGTCCGCTCCTGCCCGGAAGCGGGCGAGCCCTTCTTTTTCCATTCGAGATATCGTGCCAGCAGGAGGAGTCCGAGGATGCCGAACACGGTGAATACCATACCGACGATGGGCGGACTAGCGGACGACTTCACGGCCGCGAGCGTCATCGTGACCTCCCCGAAGGCGCTCAGGATGGACCCGACGGCGAAGACCGGCAGGGCGTTGCGTCCGAGACGGCTCAACTCGGTGCCGAAGACAGTTCCTTGCAACGCCTCACCGAGGCGAAGCTGCGTCACCACATAGGCCAGGGCGAGGAAGTGGATCAGACGGCCCAGACCAAGATCACTCTTGATGATGTCGATATTGACGATGGCGCTCCAGAGCAGGTTCGGCGCCAATCCGAACGCATTCGTCATGGTAACCAGGGAGGCGACCAGGATCGCGATCGAGGCCAGAAATGCCGGACGCCAGTAGGGCACTCGCTTTTCCGACAGCAAGGCTCCCGTGAAAATCCCCAAGGTGAAAAGGAGCTGCCAGGCGAAGGGATTGAAGAACCACCTCCCCGGCTCGGGCCAGCTCGGCAGTGCGAGGACGTCGGCCCGCGCCAGCGCGTAGAGGCTGAGGGACACGACAGCGGCCAAGACGACGTGAATGCGCATCAGGACCATGGCCACCGGCGCCCAGAGCATGAGGGCGATGTAGAGCGGAAGGATGTTGAAGTAGCCGAGCTGGTGGCCGAGCAGGAGAACCCCCGTGACGCCGCGTGCCGTGTCGTCGAACACTGCGCCGCGGCCATGGGCCTCGAGCAAGCCGACATCGTCGCTGAGCACATAGCCGACGGAGAACAGCGCGATGGCGATCCCGGTCATGACGAGGTGCGTGCGATAGAGTTCGAACGAGCGTCGGACGCACCGCCGGGCCATGCCGAGAATCCCGCTCTGCGGCAGTTTCGGATAATACACGAGGGCAACGGACAGGCCGGAAATGAAGACGAAGGCTTCCGCCGCGTCGGAGAAACCGTAATTGCGCGGGGTCAGGTGCTCGAGAACATTGCCCGGAACGTGATTCACGAAGATGATGACGAGGACGAGCCCACGCCAGAAATCGATCACGGTATTGCGGCCTCTCGAGGCGTGCATTCCCAACCCTCGCGGTTCTTCGGATGACGTCAGAATGCCGGAAGACGGCAACGGGGTCCGACGATCGTCATCAACTCTTCGAGACGGATTCGGCCCTTGAGTCCGTATCCCAATTCAAGCTTGGCGAGGCAAGCGTGACAGAGCAGCGCGCGTGGCCTCGCGCATCGTGCGGAAACGTGGACCCGGTTTTTCGCACGGAACGATGCGCGATTGTAAGGGATGAGCATCGGAACGGATCCCAAAAGTGGGTCCACTTTTGGGTCCGATGCTCTAGGCCGCGCTGCGGGCATGTGTCATGGGGGATGGAGATCGCCCGTCGTCTTGTGAGGGTCGTCGTGGCCCTCACCTGCCGTCACAACGGAATATTGTCGTGCTTCTTCCAGGGGCGCTCGCTCTCCTTGTGGCGGAGCATCGCCAGCGCCCGGGCGATCCGACGGCGCGTGGAATGGGGCATGATCACCTCGTCGATGTAGCCCCGTTCGGCCGCCACGAAGGGCGACATGAAGCGGTCCTCGTATTCCTTGGTGCGGGCCGCGATCTTGTCTTGGTCGCCGAGATCCTGGCGGAAGATGATCTCCACCGCTCCCTTGGCGCCCATCACGGCGATCTGCGCGGTCGGCCAGGCGTAGTTGATGTCGCCGCCGATATGCTTCGAGGCCATCACGTCATAGGCGCCGCCGAAGGCTTTTCGCGTGATCACGGTGACGAGCGGCACGGTCGCCTCGGAATAGGCGAAGAGCAGCTTGGCGCCGTGCTTGATGAGGCCGCCATATTCCTGCGCGGTGCCCGGCAGGAAGCCCGGCACGTCCTCGAAGGTCACGATCGGGATGTTGAAGGCGTCGCAGAAGCGCACGAAGCGCGCGGCCTTGCGCGAGGCATCGGAGTCGAGCACGCCCGCCAGCACCATCGGCTGGTTGGCCACGAAGCCCACGGTGCGCCCTTCCACGCGGCCGAAGCCCGTGATCATGTTCCGGGCAAAGGATTCCTGGATCTCGAAGAAGTCGCCCTCGTCCACGACCTTCAGGATCAGTTCCTTCATGTCGTATGGCTTGTTCGGGTTGTCCGGGATCAGGGTGTCGAGGCTGTCGTCGGTGCGGTTGGGATCATCGAAGCTCGGGATCTCCGGCACGCCGTCCTGGTTGCTGGCGGGCAGGAAATCGATGAGGCGGCGCACCTGCAGAAGCGCCTCGACGTCGTTGTCGTAGGCGCCGTCCGCCACCGAGGACTTGGTGGTGTGC
>NZ_JAMXFJ010000046.1 GCF_025460805.1 Microvirga sesbaniae
ACGACAAGCAGGTGGTCAACTACGACGGCAAGGTCGGCTACTACGACCAGACCGCCTATCTGTGGAAGACCGGCATCTACCGCGGCACGGCGCCCGAGACCCTGGCCGTGCAGGTCAAGAACCTCTCTCTGGAGACCGGCGCCAATCTCTCGGACTTCACTCCCGGGTCCGCAACAAGCCCGACCTCAACTGATTCGCCCTCAACATCAATGCCCTCGCCATCGACAGAGACATCAACGCCTACAACCGTCGCTTCAAATGAGGATGGTACTCTGAACGGCACATCGGGAAGAAACGACGTCATTGGTGGCAGTGGCGGCAATGACAGCGTGAACGGTTACGGGGGCAACGACATCCTGACCGGTGGTAAAGGGCGAGATGCATTTATCTTCAACACCGCCCTCAATTCAGGCAACGTGGACAAGATCACCGATTTCAGCGTGGCGGACGACACCATCCACCTGAATGATGTGGTGTTCACCGACCTAGAGTGGGGCCCGCTGGCGGATTCTGCTTTCTGGATCGGAACGGCAGCGCACGATCAAAGCGACCGGATCATCTACAACAGCTCGACCGGGGCTCTCTCGTACGATCCTGACGGCACCGGTTCGGCCGCGGCTGTCAAGTTCGCGACGCTGGCTGCCGGCTTGAAGATGACGGCGGCACACTTCCTCGTCATCTAACGATGATTCACATCAAGGAGGCTCAGGCTCTAGCCAGAGCCCCCTTGAACTCCAGCCTCAATGGCTTTAGCGCATCGGACGGACCCAAAGGGCCGCGTCAGCGACCCAGCGGGTCCGCCTCATCCGATGCGCCGGTCAAGAGAGGGGGGCCTCGGATGAATCCCAAAAGTGGTGTCCACTTTTCACGTCCGAGGCTAGAGGAGCGTTGGGTAAACCCGGGCAGAACCGTCTGTCCTTTAGCCCCTTCGTGATCTAGCGTCACAGCCCTTCGGTAATGAAGCGGCTAAATCTGAGAGGTCTCTTGGGCCCTCCCTCACTTAAGCGCCCCCCGGATTCATGCCGAGACGCTCGTTCTCTTGGCCAGCTCCATACGCGGCTCTCCTCGATTTGGTATTCTAAAGCCTCGGACCCAAAAGTGGCCCCACTTTTGGGATCGTTCCGATGCTCAACCCCTTAAGCGGCGCCTCGTTCGGTGCGGACCCGAAGGGCCACGTCAGTGACCCGCAGGGCCGCGTCAGTGAATACCGGGTCCACTTTTCCGCACGATGCGCTTGCATCGAGGTGGATCTTGCGCTTGTTGCAGGAGGGCAGAACGATCCCACGCGCCGGATTATCCGCTCGATACCCCTCCTCGACCGCATAGGTCAGGAGCGTACTCAGCAGCGCCAGGGTTCGCGTCGCGGTGTCTTTCCCGCCTTTGACGATGGCGCGCCAACGAGCCTTGGTCTTGACGTCTGCGGCGCTCTCCCCGGCAATCACGTCGCGCGCTAAGGCCCGCAGATCCGCCGAGGTCAGATCCTTCACTGTGCGGTGCCCGAGGAGCGGTATGATGTGGCGCTCGGCCCGACCACGGTCCGGGTGTTTGCGCCTCGGTGCATTGCCACAACGACAACCGGCACCAGCCGATTGTGAAGGAGAGCGGTCAGAACAGACAGAACCGTGCAGGCCGTGACGGTGGCCGCCAGGTGGGGGACGAAATGCGCAACGAGAGCGTCGGGAGAATATCCCGGGTGGCTGTGGCTGAAATGGCGGAAAACGGCGAGCCCTATGCCCGTCAGGAAGCCCAAAACGGCCGCCACGGGAACACGCCACGGCTCCGTGGGAGCCTGCCTCTTGGCAATCCTGACTGTCATCGCGATAAGGCACTCCGGAGATCCATCCCTTTTAATACCACTTTCATACCAACCGAGCAAAACACTTCGTACAAATTACGTTAACGGTTCGATTGCCGCATTTATTCCGCGCTGAGAGATCATCCGGTGGCAGTATTGGCAGCCAGTCCTCCAACGTATAGATACCAGAGCAAGACCTTTGCAGGAACGACACCGTCAAGGTCATCACCGAGCAGCCGCCGGCTGCCTTGCCTCCAGAGGCGTCCGATGCGCTGCTATTTTCATCTTGTGAACGAGGACGAGACCGTCCCGGATGAAGTCGGCATCGAGGTCGCTGACCTGGCCAAGGCGGAAGAGATGGCGCGGCAGGCCATCGAGGATATCAGGAGCGCGGCACTGGACCTCGGCGCGTCGTGGCAGGGCTGGCGGCTCGACATCGTCGCCCCATCCGGCCAGATTCTCGCATCCATTCCTCTGGATCCCGTCGTCCACTGACCGCCGGGCCGGGCGCATCAGCAGATTGCGGCTCGACCACCGGGACCGCTTTCGTCCCGTCAGGCATGGGGCGCGGCCTAGCCGCGATCCTCGTCCGCCGCCAGCTCCTCGAGGTGCTCGGCCGCCTCAAACAGATGAAACTTGGCTTCGAGCAGCGAGACCTGCTCGGCAAGAGCGCGGATCCTCTCGGCCTGCTGACGATACTCGGCCGCCTTGCTAGGGCGGAACGCATCCATAACGCTTGTCTCCGATGGCGCTTCTCGCCTACCAACGTCCGCGGGCTGTCGTTCAGTTCCGGCCCTTGCTTCAAATCACGAAAAAATCCTTGGAGGTGGACTTGAGGCTTGTGTTGAGCTTTGCGAGCTCGACGGCCGCCTTGCTGCCGGAGCCGTCGGCATCGCAGGAGAGAATGCCGGTCTTCTTGTTGTAGAGCAGATAGTCGTTCCGGTCGTCGGCCTGGCCGATCTCGAAACAAGCCTTGCGAGCCGGCCCCGGCGCGACGGGTCCGGGCGTCACGCCCCGCGGCTGTCGAGATAGGTCCTGGCCGCCTTGACGGCGGCGTCGCACCGGTTGGACGTGCCGCCGAGGATATCTTCGGGCCTGGTGCGGCCGGTCCAGACATCGAGCGCCGCCGTGACGACCCAGAGCGGCTCGGCCATGGCCCGGTCGGCGAGCTTCGGCAGGGAGGATTCGGCGCAGGTCCGCATCTCGGCGATGACGGCCTGGGGCGCGCGGACCTGGGCCAGGCGTTCGTTCATCTCCGCCTGAAGCGGATCGACGATCAGCACGCCAACGACGGCCGCCAAAAGATCTTGAAGCATTCTCACCTCTGTGCCGGCGGTCGGATCGGAAGAGATCCGACATCACGCAACAGCCGGCACGGCTTGCGTCAGAGGGGCCCGGATCGGGGTCATTCGGGATGTAGGAGCAGGTCGGCCGGGCTTCAAGGCTGGGCCTTTCCACCGCTGCGCCGTCCGGATCGGCCCGAGCCCTGCGGGTCGTGGTGCGCCCGGGCATCAAGATTATATTCCGCTGCGACCAAACGTACTTACGCAATAGAGTGGCCGGGCCTCAAAGTTGCCTGGATTGACCCTGTATCACCCGACCCATGTCGAACGTGATTTGCGGATCGGATCATCAGCCTTATGAGCAGCCCGCCTCAGCCCCGAAGTGACTTCACCTTCCCCTGGTCTGTCGATCATCAACCGCAAAGCGGACTCATCGAAAAGCTCGAAGCCTTCCAGAGGCAGTGCCTCCTGCGCTGGCAGTTCATCGAGACCTGCCGGGCGATGGCGCGCCCGGCGCTCGGGCGTGCCGGCATCCTGGTCGACCGGACCGTTTTCGCCACGGCGCTGATCGTCATGCCGAGGGTGTTCGCCGGCTGGGACGTCCTGCGTCCCGCCCTGCTCTCGCAGACCCGGGCGCTCCTGCCCTTCGCGCCGCTGCCCAGCCCCGAGGACGAAGCGATCGGGTCCGATCCGGCCTGGGAGCTTCTCGCCGAGTTCCAGGCGCTCGCGCCCGACCAGCAGGACAAGGCGGCCAAGAACCTCGCGCTCCTGTGGGATCATTTCGAGCATCTGTTCGGGGGATTGAGCGGCTTCCTGTCGGAACCGCCGGTCGAGCAATCCCTCTACCTGGACAAGCTGGCGACGGCATCGCGGCGGATGAAGCTCGCGCGCGGGTCCGAGGTCGCCTTTCACTATGTGACAGTCGAACTGATGCGGCTCTACGTGCACGGCCTTCAGCTCGGGCGCAAGGATCGGGCCGCGCTGGCCCTGGCCTCCGCCGTGTCCGGTCTGATCGACCGGGGACGCATGATGACGCCCGCGCTCACCGTGGAGGTGGAAGTGTCCCGGTCGCGGCAGGCGGAGGCCGCCTGAGCTGATCGCAGGCTCTAAAGCATCGGACGTGTGATCGAACTCACGCCCGATGCTTCAAGCTCTTGTTTTGGAACATCTTTTCGCGCAAAACCGGTTCCCACTTTTGCGCCCGATGCTTCAAGCTTTTGTTGTGGAGCATCTTTTCACGCAAAACCGGTTCCACTTTTGCGTCCGAGGCTCCAGGGACGCGACAATGCCCGGGAGGCGGCATGCCACCCGGGCATTGTCCAGAAAGGTCGCGGTCGAGCCTTAGCGGCAGCGGCGGACGCGGCGGGTCACGATGTCGCCGTCCGGCTCTTCCTCACGGATCACCACGGTGCGGCAGCGCTCGATGCTTCCGGTGGACAGATCATCGCGGTCATAGACGCGACGGCGCTCGTAGCGGCGTTCGTAGCGGTCATTGTCCGGGCCGACGCGGACGCTCGGGCCATCGGGACCGATGCCGAACTGCACCTGAGCGGACGAAGGCGTCGAAACGACGACGCTCGAACCGATTAACGCGGCTGCCAGGAGCCAAGCTGACTTCTTCATCATTCCATCTCCACGTATTGCCGTGTATTGCCGTTTGGTCGACAACGCGTTACTTCGCTTTACGTTTCATGGAATGAGACGACGAAATGCATTTCCATCGCAGAGCACGGCTGCGCGAGGAGATGACGGGAAACAACTACGAACAACCATCGGGACACAGGGCGAATACGCAACAGGGCCGGGGCTAGCGCGCCGCCTCGATCTCGCTCTGCTCGACGACGCGCTCGATCAGCTCCGCCTGGCTCTTGATGCAGTAGAGCGGCACGCCTCCTGCGGTGGACGGCAGGAGGCGCAGAACCCGGAACAGATCGTCCGGGAGGCTGTGGCAGTCGGCTCTGGGCCGCACGACCTGCCCGATTTTGAACACATGTGCGATCATGGCGCCCTCCAGGAGCCGGGAACCGGGCCATCATAGCAGGCCCGCGCGCTCACCGTGAGGCTTCGCCCAGGTCGAGCGCGGGTCCCGCCGGGCAGGCCCTGCGATCAGATCGGGCCTCTCGGGATGTCGTGCCAGTAATCGCGCATCTCCTGCTCGCGTTTGCGGTCGGGCCAGATGCGTTCGTCGCCGTAGAAGGCGGGAGCCGCCTGGACCTGAGCCTCGGTCACATCCGTGCGATAGCCCTCGAGCTCCCTGTCGTAGGCCAGCTTGTCCCACGGAACCGTATGATGGTGCACACCCAGTCCCAGGAAGCCGCCGAAGGTCACGTCCACGTAGAGAACCCGCCCGCTCACCTTCTCGATCAGCAGGCGCTTGATGGTGCCGATCTGCGTTCCGTCGGGTCCGTAGACGGCCGTGCCTTCCACCCGATCGCTCTGGATCACCGGGTGCCATTCGGTCGGCCGTTCAACCGGTCCCCAGAGATAGAACCCGTTCTCGATGATTCCGGCGGCCACCACCGCCCGGCTGACATTGAGAACCCACTCGTCGTCGGGACCGATGCGCCTGTCGAGAGCCCAGGGCCCATGCTCGGCGGGCAGCGTCTCGCCCGTGGCGCTCTCCGTAAAGCCGCGCAGATCGGGTGTCCGCTCGGACTGGAACACGTAATACGTTCTCATGGGCGCCTCCCATGCAGCAGGTCGATCGCCCCGCACCCCTTCCCTCGTGATCGCCGACGGACTCCATGCGCGTTCCGCGAGGTGATTGGACGTTCAACCTCAAGCGCGTGAGGGCGGTTCCTCGCACCTGCGAAAATGTGCGCTGCATGCCTTGGGGCGCCATGCGCTTTGCAGCGTTGGGCCGCGCGCCTTTCGGTGCTAGGCTCCCGAAAGGCAAGCCTTCTGAGTTCAGGGACGGAACAAGTGGTCGCAGACTTGGCAATATCCTTGCTCGTCGTCCTGGCCGGCGCCGTCGGGATGCTCCTGCTCCTTCTCACGTGGTTCGGCGGCAGAACCATCACGCCTGAAATCGAGGACGATCTCGACCCGATCCTGGGCGCGCGGGATCCCATGGCCATCTATGAATCCCATGGCCCGTTCATCCCGATGCCGGGCCATTTGAAAACCCGCGATCAGATGGTGGAATGGATGACCAAGGAGCTTCCCAAGCTCACGGCGGAAATCGCCAACCCTCGAGCCTGAGAAGCGGGTCGAATCAACGGGCGGAAAGCCGGAGCGCCGTCAATCGCAGCGACGGACCCGCCGCTCGATCGTGCGGCCCCATTCGTTCTCCTCGCGAATGATGATGTTGCGGCAGCGGCTCTCGTACCCGTAACGGCGCTCGTCGCGCATCGCATCCCGGCGGCCGGCCTCGTAGGCGCGGGCGCGGTCTTCCTCACGGCGCTCGCGCCAGCGTTCCCGGCGCTCGTACCGCTCCTGCTCGGGATCGCGCACGCCGACCTGCGGACGTCCGTCCGGACCGATGCCGAATTGGATCTGAGGCTGAGCGAGCGAAGGAGAAGCACTCCAGAGGCTTGCGCCCATGGCAAGAGCGGACAGAAGAATGATTTTTCGCATCGGAAAAGTCCTGTTCGACAATCGCTGTCCAACGTTCGCTTGCAGAGAGGGTTCCCAAAACAGGTCCCTGCGACGCTGGTCGATGACTCGATGAAAAGTGGATAGGATCGACACGATTTCAGGGAAACATCAGGGCCGAGGCCAGCACGCTCACCGCATAGGCCAATCCGATCAGAAGCGGGGCCAGCATCGCGGCTGACGCCAGCACGAAGACCGACAGGCTGAGGCTGCGCATGATAAGGCTCCTTCAATCATGATGCCCGCAGCCTAACGGGAACCTGGGCCGTAACATGGCACAACCGGGGCCAAACGGGAGACGGCCGGCAAAGTCGCGCCCGCCATGGGCTCGCCGAGTGGCGATGAACGGACGTGGATCTTATCGCTCGCAGGCATCCGGCGCCGCGACATCGGATCTGCCGCGAGGTCTCGGACGGGTGGCGATGTAGAGGGCGACGCTTCCCATGACGGCACCGAGAATCACCGGCAGGATGCGGCTTTCGGCGAGATGCAGAATCACCCCATAGGACAGGGCGAGCATCGTCAGGGCGAAGATTTTGGCCTTGAGCGGGATCGCCCTCTGGTCGCGCCATGCGGTGAGCAGCGGACCGAAGCGGGGATGATTGTCGAGTCTCGCGGCCAGGGCCGGGCTCGACCGGGTGAAACACCAGGCGGCCAGGAGCACGAAAGGTGTGGTCGGCAAGACCGGCAGAACGATGCCGGCGATCCCGAGCGCGAGGCTCATTCTCTTGACCGGCGCATCGGATGAGACGGAAAACCGGATCCACTTTTCCGTCCGATGCGCTAGCCGAGGCACAGGTAGAGGCGACGCATCATCCCGCTTCTCGCAAGCAACGGTCCGGAGCCGGCATAACGCTTCATTCCACGATCCTGTGCCGTGGTCAGGACCCTGGCGCCAGCGCCGCCTCGACGCTCGCGGCGATGTCGAGCAGCCGCTGGTCCTGGCCGTGGCGTGCCACCAGCATGAGGCCGACAGGCCGCTCGGTGCGGGGAAGCGGCACGGAGATCGCGGTCAGGTCGAACTGGTTGCCGAACATGGTGTTGCGCAGGATCAGCGCATCGGTCCTGTTGTAGAGCTTGTCGTCGGCCTCCAGAGGCGCAGTCAGCGGCGCCGCGATGGCGGTGGCCGGCAGCGCCAGCACGTCGACAGGAGACAACCGCGCGTCCATGGCGGCCGCGAGGGCGCGCCGGCGGCGCAGCATGCGGATATAGACCGGCGCCGGCACGGTCCCGCTGCGGGCGATCCACCAGCGCACCCGCGGGTCCATTTCGGCCGCTTTCGCGTCGAGCCAGTCCGCATGAACCTCGGAGGCCTCGATGGACGCGATGGAGGCCGCCACCGTCGTGTCGGACATGGCGTCGAGCAGATCCTCGATGCCGTGATCGGCGATCCTTGCGCCGGCCCGCGACAGGACCGCCAACGACGCCTCGAACGCCTGGTCCACCGCCGGCTCGGACTGCGAGAACAGGCGTCCCCGCGGAACGCCGATCCGCAACCCGGCCAAGGGATGCGGAGCCAGCACGCGCGGCTCCTCGCCGGCCATGACCGCATCCGCGAAGGCGCAGTCCTGCACGGTGCGGGCGAGCGGCCCGATGGAATCGAGGCTGGGCGAGAGCGGGAGGGTGCCGTCCAGCGGCACGCGGTGCGCCGTGGGCTTGAAGCCGACGACGCCGTTGAGCGCTGCCGGAATGCGCACGGAGCCGCCGGTATCGGTCCCGATGGCGATCTCGCTCGTGCCCTCGGCCACCGAGACGCCGGCGCCCGAGGACGAGCCGCCCGGAATCCGCAAGGGATCCGCCGCGTTGCCCGGCGTGCCGTAATGCGGGTTGAGGCCCAGGCCCGAGAAGGCGAACTCCACCATGTTGGTCCTGCCCAGGATGACGGTGCCGGCCTGGCGCAGCCGGCGAACGATCGCGGCGTCCCTGGCGGCGGGCGGCGCATCGCGCAGGGCGATCGAGCCCGCGAGCGTGGTCTCGCCCGCCACGTCGAACAGGTCCTTGATGGACACGATCGCCCCGTCGAGCGGCCCGAGCGAGAGCCCGATGCGACGGCGGGCATCGGCGGCATCGGCCGCGACGCGCGCCTGGTCCGCGTAGACGCGCAGGAACACCCGCTCGTCGGCCGCACGCCCGGCCAGGCGCGCCAGAATGGTTTCGAGCTTGTCTCTGATCGTCGTCATGGGGCACCGGGTGCATGGACAAGAGCGTGGAGCAATGTGGAAGAGCGGAGTGACACCTCCCGCGTCATCACCGGCCTCGTGCCGGCGATCCCGATGACGGATGGCACCGGGCTTGTCCCGGCCATGACGGGGAGGGTCAGCGTCGGACGAAAGACGGCGTCCATCACGATGCGTAGCGCTGGCGGGCCTCACCCGCATCGCCTTGGTCCGTCGTTATCGTCGACAGCGGGAAGGTGATGACGCAGCGGATTCCCGCCGGGGCGAAATCGAGCTTGATCTCCCCGCCGAGCTGCTGCGCTAGGCCGCGCTGGATCAGCTTCGATCCGAAGCCCTGGCGCTCGGGCTTCTTGACCGTCGGACCGCCGCTCTCGACCCATTCCACGAGCAGCGCGGGATGGTTCGACCCTGCGGTGACGGCCCACATCACATGGAGCTTCCCGTCCGGGACCGACAGGGACCCGTATTTGACGGCGTTCGTCGCGAGTTCATGCACGGCCAACCCCAGGGCCAGGACGGCGCCCGGTTGCAGATTGATCCTGGGACCCCGCAGACGGATGCGCTGGCGCATGCCGTCCTGGTAGGGCTCCAGCTCGTTCCTGAGCACGTCCTCCAGGAGAGCGCCCTGCCACTGGGTCGCCGTCAGAAGGTCATGGGTCTTGGCCATGCCGTGCAGGCGGTCCATGAAGGCGCTCCACGCCGCGGGATCATTGCTCTCCGCGGAGCGTCGCGTCAGGGAGGCCACGGACTGAACCGTCGCCAGCGTGTTCTTGACCCGGTGGTTGAGCTCATGGAGCAGAAGCGCCTGCCGCTCCTCGACGAGCCGGCGCTCGGTCACGTCCTGGGACACGCCGACCATGGACACCTGCCCGTCCGGGCCGGTTCGCATCCGGCCGCTGATCCGGATCCAGTGCTCGGTGCCGTCGGGCCAGATCACGCGATAGTCCACGTGCAGATCCGCGCGGGTCGCGAGGGCCTTGGCCAGGGCTTCCGCCTGCGTGGCCCGGTCGTCGGGATGGATCGACGCGATCAGGTCCGCATAGGTGAAGGGCTCGTCGGCGTCGCGGCCGAAATTGGCCCGGCACAGGGCCGACGTGGTGAAGGCGCCCGTGGACGGAACGAACTCCCAGGAGCCGAGATGGCCCGCCGTGAGAGCCAATCGCAGGCGCGCCTCGCTCTCGGCCATATGGGCGAGAACCTCCTCCCGCTCCCGTCGATGCCGGCGGATCCCGCTCGCGGCTTCCACGAGCGCCTTCTTGATCGTGTCGAATTCCAGAACCCGCGTGGTCGTCGGATCCGAAACCTCCCCGCCTCGCCCGAGGGTCTGGGCCGCCGCCACGAGCTGGTCGACCGGCTTGGCGATGGCGCGGGAAAGCAGGACCGCCAGGAGAATGCCGACCAGGATGACGGCGCCGAGAACCGCCAGCCAGAAGAGGGAGCGCTGGGCCGACCGGGCGAGCTCCGTTTCCGGGATGCTGAGCACGAAGGACCAGCCATAGGCCGGCGACTGGCTGAAATAGGTGCGCACCGGGATGCCCTCGAGGGTCACGCTCTGGAGCAGCCCTTCCCGCGAGGCCGCGAGGGCCTCCTGAACATAGGGGCTGGCGGATTGGCCGACGAACCGCTCCGGCGAGCGGGAGCGGGCCACGATGGTCCGGCTGCGGTCGAGCACAGCGGCGTTCCACCCGCTGTCGATCCGCTGGTCGCGGATGATGGTCTGGAAGACGTCCGGCGTGATCGCGAGCGACAGGATATAGGCGACCTGCTCGTCGAGGATGACCGGAACGTCGATGGTGATCAGGCGCTGCCCGGTCAGAGACCCCACATAGAGGTCGGACACGTGGGGCTTGCGGGTTTCCTGAACGAGCCGCAGCGCGTCCGGACGATTGCTGTTCGGCAGGGTCACGCCGAAAGGCACACGGGTGTTGAAGAGACCGCGGCCGCCGGGCTCGAAGAGCGCGATCCAGGACGGGTCGGCCAGGCCGGTGTTCTTGGTCTGCTGGTAGAATTCCGCGAGGTCTCCCCGGGCGAGGCTGGACGATTGGGCGAGCACCTGCAGGGCCACCACCGACTTCTCGATCTCGCGGTCGAGCAGCAGGCTCAGGGCGCGGGCCGTCTCCTGCATGCGCAGGTCGATCGCCTGCTGCTCGGCCCGGTAGCCCGAATAGAGGCCGGCGGCCGCCACCAGGATGGTCGGCAGGGCGAGGACGAAGACCAGTCCCCACAACACCTGCCGCAGCGACGTGCGGGCTCCTGCGGGACGGCCCCGATCAGCTTGCCCGGCACAAACTTGGACGGCGGATCTTCGGCCCGCCATGCTAGCTGTCCTGAACCGGCATCAGGACGCGCACGAGCGTGGCTGGATCGTCGCGGGGCCAGTCGACCTGGGCGTCGAGCTGGCGTGCCAGGGCCTTCAGGATGGTGCCGGAGGCGCTCGTCCGCGCGGCCTCCTTCTCCTCGGGGCTGAAGGCGTCGTCGGAGAGCTGGAACAGCAGGGCTCCGTTCCGCAGCTGGAGACGGAGCTTCAGCTTGCCCTGCCGTTCCTTGTAGGCGTGGCTCAGGGCGTTCACCACGATCTCGTTGAACAGGAGGGCCATCGGGGCTGCCTTCCCGGCCTCGACCTCCACGTTCTCGATCTCGAATTCCGGGGTGATCCGCACGTCCGGGAGCGCCGATGTCAGCTCCTGGCACAAGCCCTTGGCGAAGCTCGACGCGTCGAAGCGCGTCGAGCCCTGCCCGTCATAGAGATCGCGATGCGCGGCGGCGAGCGCCTGCATGCGCTCCTTCATGCGCCCGAGCACCTGGCGCGCCTGATCGTCCTCCGCCTGGCGGAACTCGATGCCGATCAGGGAGAGCAGCAGCTGGAGATTGTTCTTCACCCGGTGGTCGAGTTCATGCAGAAGCGCCGTGCGCTCGTCGAGCATCTGCTGCAGGGCATCCTGCGCCCGCTTCTTCTCGGCACGCTCGCCGGCCTCCGCCAGGGCGCGCAGGATCGTGACGGGCAGCCGGTCCAGCTTCTCCTTCAGGACGTAGTCCGTCGCGCCGCGTTTCAGGGCCTCGACGGCGACCTCTTCGCCGAGGGCGCCCGACACGAAGACGAAAGGCGTGGCGGGAGCGATCTCCCGGGCGATCTCGAGGGCGTTCAGGCCGTTGAAGGCGGGCAGAAGGTAATCGGCCAGGATCAGGTCCCATCCCCCGTCCCGGACCGCCGCCGTGAACTCGTCGGCGGACACCACGCGCTCGATCGCGGCGGACAGGCCGGCATCGGTCAGGGCTTCCGTCATCAATTCAGCGTCGAGGACGCTGTCCTCCAGCAGGAGGATGCGCGGCCCCTGAGCCGATGGGATCCCGGGCGCCCGAACCATCGTGGCTCCTCAAGCCCCGTTGCGCCGCGGCGGCGGCTCGTTGAGGATCGCCCAGAACACCCCGAGATCCTGGATCGCGTCGAAGAATTCGCGGAAGCCCACGGGCTTCACCACGAAGGCGTTCACGCCGAGCTCGTAGCTGCGCACCAGGTCGCTCTCCTCCCGCGACGAGGTGAGCATGACGACCGGCGTCTGGCGCAGGTGCGGATCGGCCTTGACCTTCTCCAGCACCTCGAGCCCGTCGATCTTCGGCAGCTTGAGATCGAGCAGGACGACGGCCGGGTCGCTGGTGTTGCGGCTCTCATGGGGCCCGCGGCGATAGAGGAAATCGAGCGCCTCCTCGCCGTCGCGCACCACCACGACCTCGTTGGCGAGCTGGCTCTGCTCCAGGGCCGCCAGGGTCAGTTCGAGATCCCTCGGGTTGTCCTCAACCAGCAGGATCGGTTTCAATTCCGGCATTCACGCCGCTCCTTCATCATGATCCGGCAGGGCAATCGAGAAGGTCGCGCCCCTGTCGAGCGCCCCTTCCGCCCAGGCCCGGCCGCCGTGCCGCTCGACGATTCGGCGAACATTGGCGAGCCCGATTCCCGTGCCTTCGAACTCTTCCATCCGGTGCAGGCGCTGGAAGACGCCGAACAACTTGTCGATGTACCTCATATCGAACCCGACGCCGTTGTCGCGCACGAAATAGACCGTCTCCCCATCCTTTCGGCTGGAGCCGATCTCGATGCGCGCTTTCTCCCGGGTGCGGGTGTACTTTACCGCATTGTCGAGGAGGTTTTCAAATACCAGCCGGATCAGGACCGGATCCGCCGTCACGGGAGACAGATCCCCGACGACCCATTGGATCTGGCGGCCGTCATGCTCGGCGGACAGCTTGTGCCTGATCTCGCCGACCAGGCCGGCCACATCCACCGTCCGGGGCTTCAGGGCCGTGCGGCCCATCTGCGAGAAGCGCAGCAGGTTGTCGACGAGGGTTCCGGCCGTGTAGGCGGATTCGATGATGGTGTCCACGTAGCGCCGGCCCTTCTCGGACAGGTCGCCCGCCTCCTTCTTCAGCAGCTCGGAATAGCCCACGATGTGCCGGAACGGGGCCCGCAGGTCGTGGGACACCGAATAGGAGAAGGCCTCCAGCTCCTTGTTGCTGCGGCGCAGCTCCTCCGACAGCGAGGCCAGCTCCTCGGCCCGGCGCAGGACGATGCCCACGATGGCGTTGCGCAGCTCCTTGACCGCCTCGATCTCGCTCCGGTCCCAGGCCAGGGAGCGGCTGCGCACCGTCTCCTTCCAGGTCTCGAAGGAGCGCCGGGGGTGAAGCCTCAAGGAGCCCGCCTCCTCCTGAACGGGCTTCTGCGGATTGCCGCCCCACTTCACGGTCTGCACGACCTCGGGGCGGAACCAGAGCACGTAGCTCGAATGCACCTTCGAGACCGAGATGGAGAGCAGGCCGCTCGCCTTGTCGGCGAAGTCCTGCGCCGCCGGATAGACGGCCGACAGGTGATCGGTGGCGAACACGTCCTCCTGATGGTTGTCGGACAGCCATTCGAACAGCGCCCGGACCCGATCCTTGGCGGGCGTCTCGCCCAGGCACCAGCAATGGTCCCGCGTCAGGACGGCGGCGCCCTGCGCGCCGGAGAGCATCATCAGGTCGTCGGGATGGTTCACGAGGCCCGCGATGAAATGCTCCTCGGCGGCCATGTGGGCGAGAAGCCTCGTCTGCACAGCGCCTAATCGCACCCGGTTCTCGGCCAGCGTGGTGTTCTCCCGCGCCTCGAGCTGCAGGGAGAAGATCTGCGTGAGGAAATCGCACGCGTTGCGCACCTGGAGCGAGACCCGCTTGGGCTCCTTGTTGTGGCAGGAGATCAGGCCCCACAGCCGGCCGTCGCGCAGGATCGAGATCGACATGGAGGCGAGCGTCCCCATGTTGCGCATGTATTCGAGATGGACCGGCGAGACGCTGCGCAGCACCGAGTCGCTCAGATCCAGCGGAGCGGGATCGCGCGACTGGATGGGGACCGCCGTGTAGGTGGCGTCGGGAATGATGCGCAGGCGGTTGCGGCGGTAGAGCTCCCTGGCCTGAGCCGGGATGTCGGAGGCCGGAAAACGCAGGTCGAGATAGGACGGCAGGACCTCATTGCGGTCCTCGGCGATGACGGTGCCGTTCCACTGCTCGTCGAACTGGTAGATCAGGACCCGGTCGAACCCGGTCATGCGGCGGATGTCCTGCGCGGCGAGCTGGCACAGGGTCTGGATCGTGGAGGCGCCCTGCAGCTGCTCCACGAACCGGCGCAGGGTGGGATAGAGCGCATCGATGCTGGAGACCGCGCCATAAGGCGGCTCCTCCAGCTCGAGGATCGCGCAATCGCCGGACCGGGAGACGGCCGTCTCGAAGAACCGCTCCTGCTGGGCGGTGTGGACCTGGATGGTCCGGACGAACCGGGTATTCCCTGCCGCCGGAGGATCGTCGAGCTGCCCGGCGAATTCCGCGCTCAGGGCGGGCATCACCTCGCCGAAGGGCCGGCCGAGGGCATCGGCCGGATCGAACCCGAAGATCTCGGCCGTGTTGGCGCTGGCATAGGCGATGGTCCGGTCGGACAGCCGGATCGCGAGAAGGATCCCGTGCGGCTGGATGCTGCCGGGGATGTGGATCGGCTCCCGCTCGCAGGCGGTGAGATCGAGGTCCTGCGTCTGCTGGGTCATGGGGCCTCGCACAGCCAATCGTGCATCACGGTAAAGGTATCCTGCGCGGCCCCGACGATGAGATCGTCGGCTTCCGGCGACGACGCTTCCTGAAGCATCGCCCCGAACGACTTCCACATGGCGCCGACATGGCGCCCATAGCTGCGAAAATAGGCGCAGCCCGTTTCCGCGGTGAATCCCAGCCGATTCTCGACCTGGCGCGCGATGATCGCGCCGCCGAGCGTCGAGCCCTCGACCACGTACATGCTTCCGAGCACCGCCGCCGGGGCCGGCAGAGGCATGAGAGGCCGGCATTGTGGCAAACCAATGATGTCGTCGGATTTCAATCCTAGAACCTCGAGGTCTCGGGCGAGCAGGCTCGCCTTGCGGCGCCCGTCGAAGAAGGCCCGGTCGGGGGCGCGCTCGGCGGCCTTCCTCTCCCAGGCCGCGTGGAACCCGTAGAAGCGGATCAGCAGGTCCCTGTAGGCCTCCCGCGACGCGGTCCGGCGGTCGAGATCGATGGCGGCCTCGATCCGGTCGTGCGCCGGGCGGGTTTCGATCTTCAGTCGTTCGAGAAGTGTCATGCAACCTCGTCTACAGGGCGTCCCAGCCGTCGTGCGACCGCCCGTTCCGCCAGCCCCATCCCGTCGTGGATCAGAACCGCGAGAAGCGCAACCACCAACCCGCCCTGCAGCACGAAAGCCACGTTGTTGGACTGGAGGCCCGCGATGATGACCTCGCCCAATCCCTTGGCCGCCACCGTCGACCCGATGGTGGCGGTGCCGAGGCTGATGATCACCGAGAGCCGGATGCCGGCGAGAATCACCGGAAGGGCGAGCGGCAGCTCCACCTGCATCAGGCGCTGGCGCGGGTTCAGGCCCATGCCCTTGGCGGCCTCGAGGGTCTGGGGGGAGACGTCCATCAGGCCGGTGAGCGTGTTCTCGAAGATCGGCAGGAGGCCGTAGAGGAAGAGCGCGATGAAGGTCGGCTTCTCGCCGAAGCCGACGAGCGGCACCGCGATGGCCAGGACGGCGATCGGCGGGAAGGTCTGGCCGATATTCACGAGGCTGCGCGACAGCGGCAGGAACTCGGCGCCCGACGGCCGCGTGACGAAGATGCCGAGCCCTACGGCCAGGATCGTGCTGGCGAGCGTCGCCAGCACCACGATGCGCAGATGCGACAGGGTGAGGGCGAGAAGGCTGCCCTGGTTGTAGATCGCCGGCGCGCCGTTCACGGTCAGGGGCCTGAACGCGAAGGCGAAAAGCCCCGGGGCCGTGACGAAGAGCACGAGCAGGAGCAGCGCCGCCGCGCGCAGGGCGAAGGCTCGCGCGCTCATGCGATGGAGCGCCCATGCGCCAGGATGCCCCGGACGCTGACGCGTCCGAGGGCGGCGCCCGTTGCATCGACGACCGGCAAGGCGTCGCGCCCGACCCAGATCAGGCGCGAGAGCGCATCGCGCAGGGACTCGGAGACGAGGATGGGGTCGCCGTCGGCGGCGCCGGGCTCGAGCGCCGCCTGCACGCGCGTCAGGGAGAGAAGTCGGAAGGGCCGCTCGGCCGTCCCCACGAGCTGCTCGACGAACGCCTCCGCTGGATGGGTCAGCAGCTGGGCGGGCGTGTCGTATTGCAGGAGCCGCGCCTGATCCATCACGGCGATGCGGTCGCCGAGCTGGAACGCCTCGTTCATGTCGTGCGTGACGAGCACGATGGTGGTGCCGAGGCGGCGCTGGATCGCCACGAGATCGTCCTGCGCCTTGCTGCGGATGACCGGATCGAGCGCGCCGAACGGCTCGTCCATCAGCAGGAGCCCGGGCTTTGCCGCGAGCGCCCGGGCGACGCCCACGCGCTGCTGCTGTCCGCCCGACAGTTCATGCGGGAATTTTTTGGCGAATTCTCCTGGTTCGAGCTGGAACAGATCGAGAAGCTCCTCGATCCGGGCGGCGATCCGCCGCTTGTCCCAGCCGAGAAGGCGCGGCACCGTAGCGATGTTCTCCGCGACGGTGCGATGGGGAAACAGCCCGTAGCCCTGGATCACGTAGCCGATCCGGTGCCGCAGCTCGTCCTCCGGGATCGCCATCGTGTCCTGGCCGTCGATGAGCACGCGGCCGGCGCTCGGCTCGACGAGGCGGTTGATCATGCGCAGCAGGGTCGACTTGCCTGCCCCCGACGTGCCGACGATCACCGCGATGGTCCCCTCGTCGACCCGCAGGGATACGTCCTCGACCACAATGGTCGCGCCATAGCGCTTGGTAAGGTGCTCGATCTCGATCATCTAGGAGCCCCGCCTGGTCAGATCGACGATGGCATCGAGGGTGATGGCGGCGACGAATGACAGGGCCACCGTGGGAATGGCCCCGAGCAGCACGAGGTCGATCGCCGTCTGGCCGATGCCCTGGAACACGAAGGTGCCGAAGCCCCCTCCCCCGATCAGCGCCGCCACGGTGGCCAGGCCGAGATTCTGGACCAGCACGATGCGGATGCCGGCCAGGATGACGGGAAGCGCCAGGGGCAGGTCGACCTGACACAGGCGCTGGCGCGCGGACAATCCCATGCCGCGGGCCGCGTCGGAGACAGCGGCCGGCACCTGGTTCAGCCCGGTGACCGTGTTGGCCACCACGGGCAGCAGGGAATAGAGGAAGAGCGCGATGAAGGCCGGCGCGGCCCCGATGCCGTGAATGCCCAGGGCGGCCGCCAGTGGCACGTGCGCGGACAGATAGCCCAGCGGCGCGATCAGGATCCCGAAGAGCGCGATGCTCGGGATCGTCTGGACGATGTTGAGCACCTGCAGGATCGCCGTCCGCAGGGGCCGGACGCGATGGGCCAGGATGCCGAGGGGCAGCCCGACTAGGCAGGCGGCCGTCATCGATCCCAGGGCGAGCCACAGGTGCTGGCCCGCCTCGCGCCAGAAGATGTCCTGGCGGTTCGCATATTCCTTGAGCAGGGAGAGATCGTTCCAGGCGCCCGAGACGAGCAGGAGGGCGACCGCGCCCGCCGCCGCCGCCATGGCGGCGATCCGCGCCCAGGGTCCCAGGCGCAGGCGCGTCAGCGCGTCGGCGGCCAGCAACGCGAAGGAGAGGGCGAGGAGCCAGAAGCCGAGGGACGGCGACACGCGCGCAAACGTGTTGCCGGCCGGCGTGACGAACCCGGCCGACCATCCGACCGCCGGAAAGATCACGCCCAGCCCCACGGATGCGGCCGCGAGGCGGATCAGCGGGTTGCGGACCAGCGCCGCGCACGACGCCACGCCGAGCGCCGCGATCAGCACGATCAGGACGCCCGGAGGCGGCAGCGCGTCCGTCAGCATCCGTCCCTCACCCGCCACGATGCGGTTGGCCCGGTAGATGACGAACGGACAGGCGAAGAGCGCGACGCCGATCAGCACGGCGACCACGCTCCCGAGCCGATCGAGGGACAGGGCGAGGGACAGGGATGGACGCAAGGAAGACATGCCGGGCGCGGTGGTTCGGGAGGAGATCGTGTTCACAAAGCTTCCGGCCCCTATCGCGCCGCCTGTCGTTCCTTGAGCCGGGACGTCAGATCATTTCAGAAATCCCTTGGACTTCAAATAGTCCGTGGCCACCGCCTTCGCCGGCTCGCCGCCCACCTGGACGCGGGCGTTCAGCCCCTGGAGCGTGGCGAGGTCGAGGGACGCGAAGACGGGCTTCAGGATCTCGGCGATCTTCGGGTTCTCCTTCAGGGCGGCCTCGCGGATGATCGGCGCCGGCGCATAGACCGGCTGCACGTTCCTGTTGTCCTCCATCACCACGAGGCCCGACGGGGCGATGCCGCCGTCGGTGCCGTAGACCATGGCGGCGTTCGCCCCGTTGGTCTGCTCGGCCGCCGCCTTGATGGTGGCCGCCGTGTCGCCGCCGGACAGCACGATGAGCTGTTCCGGCTTCATCTTGAAGTCATAGGTCTTCTGGAAGGCCGGCAGGGCCGCGTCCGAGTTCACGAACTCGGCGGAGGCCGCGAGAACCACCTTGCCGCCCTTCGTCACCCACTGGCCGAAATCGGACAGGGTCCTAAGCTTGTTGGAATCGGCCACGTCCTTGCGCAGCGCGATGGCCCAGGTGTTGTTGGCCGGCGCGGGATCGAGCCAGACGATCTTGTTGGCGTCGTAATCGAGCTTCTTGGCCGTCTCGAAGCCCTTCGCCGCATCCTTCCAGACCGGATCGTCGGCCTTGTTGAAGAAGAAGCCCGCATTGCCGGTATATTCCGGGTAGATGTCGATCTCGCCCGCCGTGATGGCCTTGCGCACCACCGGGGTCGCGCCGAGCTGGATCCGGTCCTGGGTCTTGATGCCGTTGGAGTTGAGCGCGAGCAGGATGATGTTGCCCAGCACCGAGCCTTCCGTGTCGATCTTCGACGAGACGACCACGTCGGCCCGGACGGCCCCGGCAGCCGCCAGGGCCAAGGCAGCAGCCAATGTCAGCGACTTGAGGACGGTCTTCATGCGAACCCCCTAGAAAACAGTGCCCTGCTCTTTCTAGGACAGTCGGGCCGTTTAGGCAGGGGGGAGCCTCCCGAAGAATCATGCGGGATGTTAAAAACTTCGTGTGGGGGCAAAAGATCCCGCCGCAGAAGATCCCGCCGGAGGAACCATCGTCCTCCGGCGGGGCGACCGCTGCGAGCGCCTCTCGGGGCCTCGTCAGGCGTTCAGGGTCGACGGAGGCTCCTGGGCGATGGTGAAGCGCACCTGCGCCTGGGGGCGGTGATCCTCGGACAGCGTGCGCCAGGTGCGCTCGGCCTCCATGCGGCTCTCGAAGGGGCCGACCACCCGCTCGGTGCCCTGGACGATGGTTTCGCAGTCGCAGGAGGTGTACTCGCCGCCGACGACCCAGAAACGGGACTTCATCATGATCGATCTCCATTGGTGACAAAGGTGAGAGGGATGGGTTGAGGGTTGGCCGGCCTCACTCGGCCGCCTGAAGCTTGGCCGGGTTCTGGAACTGCGCGGTCTCGGTCGATTCCGCCATCGCCGTGGTGGAGGACTTGCCCCCGGTGATGACCACCGAGACCTGGTCGAAATAGCCGGTGCCGACCTCGCGCTGGTGGCGGGTGGCCGTGTAGCCGTCGGTCTCGGCGGCGAACTCACGCACCTGCAGGTCGGAATAGGCGCCCATGCCGCGGTCGCGGTAGCCGCTCGCCAGTTCGAACATGCCGTAATTGAGCTGGTGGAAGCCGGCCAGCGTCACGAACTGGAACCGGTAGCCCATGGCGCCGAGCTCGCGCTGGAACTTGGCGATGGTGGCGTCGTCGAGCTTCTTCTTCCAGTTGAAGGAGGGCGAGCAGTTATAGGCGAGCAGCTTGCCCGGATGATGCTTGTGGATCGCCTCCGCGAACCGGCGCGCATCGTCGAGATCCGGATGGGAGGTCTCCCACCACAGGAGGTCGGCGAGCTCCGCGTAGGCGAGCCCGCGGGCGATGCAATGGTCGAGGCCGGTGCCCTCCTTCAGGCGGTAGAAGCCTTCCGGGGTGCGGCTGTCGGGCTCGATGAAGGGCCGGTCGCGCTCGTCCACGTCCGACGTGATGAGCTTGGCCGATTCCGCGTCCGTCCGCGCCATGATCAGGGTCGAGGTGCCCATCACGTCGGCGGCGAGCCGCGCGGCGATCAGGTTGCGCTCGTGCGCCGAGGTCGGGATGAGCACCTTGCCGCCCAGATGCCCGCACTTCTTCTCCGAGGCGAGCTGGTCCTCGAAATGCACGCCGGCGGCTCCGGCCTCGATATAGGCCTTCATGATCTCGAAGGTGTTGAGCGGCCCGCCGAAACCGGCCTCCGCGTCGGCCACGATGGGCAGGAACCAGTCGCGCTTCGCGCCGCCCTCCGCATGCTCGATCTGGTCGGCACGCTGGAAGGTGCGGTTGATGCGACGGCACAGTTCGGGGCCGGAATTGGCCGGATAGAGAGACTGGTCCGGATACATGGCGCCCGCCACGTTCGAATCCGCCGCCACCTGCCAGCCGGAGAGATAGATCGCCTCGAGGCCGGCCCGGGCCATCTGCATGGCCTGATTGCCCGTCATGGCGCCGAGGGAATGGACATAGGGACGCTCCTGCAGCAGCCGCCACAGGCGCTGCGCGCCGCGCTCGGCGAGCGTGTGGGCGATCGGAAAGGATCCGCGCAGCCGGGCCACGTCCTCGGCCGAATAGGGCCTGCGGATACCGTCGAAGCGCCCGTCGGGAGCGGCGGAGATCAGGTCCTGCAGGGAGCCCGGGTTCGGCTGATGGGTCATGGCGATCCGTCCTTTTACATTTCTTGACAAAACCATCCCGCAGTCCAGAATTATTGCAGAGCAGCAGGACGTCTTGATGGAATAATCCGCGAAGAAGCGTTTGTTTCAACGAGGAATTTCAAAAGAAAAGTCGCCTTGTAAAGCTTTGACTCGACAGGTCGTGTAAACTTGTAAAAAGATTTACAACATGGATGAGAGCAGAAAGCTTTTCGTGGGTCCACGCCTCAAGCGGCTGCGGCGCGAGCTCAACATGAGCCAGTCGCGCATGGCCGAGGAGCTCGGGCTCTCCCCGAGCTACCTGAACCTGATGGAGCGCAACCAGCGCCCGATCACCGCCCAGGTGCTGATCCGCCTCGCGCACGCCTATTCCCTGGATCCACGCGAATTCGCCAACGACGATCACGAGCGCACCGTGTCGGAGCTCGAGGAGGTCTTCGCCGATCCGCTCTTCCGCGCGACCCCGGTGGCGCGGCTCGAGCTGCGCGAGACCGTGGAGAGCGCCCCCTCCCTGGTCGACGCCGTCAACCGTCTCTACCGGGCCTATCAGGCCCTGCGCGGCGCCCGCGAGGCGGTCATGCCGAGCCCCAGCGACCGCGACCGGGCCGAGGACGCGTCCCAGGTCAACCCGGTCGACCGGGTGCGGGAGCTGATCCACGAGGCGAAGAACCATTTCGCCGAGCTGGACGAGGCCGCCGAGGCTCTGGCGTCCGACCTCGCCCAGACGGGCCACGAGCCGTTCTTCGCCGTGGCCGAACGCCTGCACGCCCGGCACGGCATCCGGGTGCGCATCATGCCCGTCGACGTGATGCCGGACAGCCTGCGCCGCTACGACCATCACCGGCGCCAGCTCCTGATCTCCGAACTGGTGGATCCTTCCGGCAGAACCTTCCAGGCCGCCTACCAGCTGGCCTTCGCCGAGATGCGCGAGACCATCGACGGGCTCGCCGCCCGCCTCGAGCCCGCGGACGGTCCCGCCCGGCGGCTGCTGCGGGTCTCGTTCGGCAATTACTTCGCCGGCGCCCTCATGATGCCCTATGGCCGGTTCCATGCGGCCGCGGAGGCGCTGGGCTACGACGTGGAGGTGCTGGGCGCCCGCTTCGGAGCGAGCTTCGAACAGGTGGCGCACCGCCTCACCACGCTGGCCCGCCCGGGGGCCCGGGGGATCCCGTTCTTCCTGGTGCGGGTGGATTCCGCCGGCAACGTGTCGAAGCGCTTCTCCTCGGGCCGGTTCCCGTTCTCGCAGTTCGGCGGCACCTGTCCGCTCTGGAACCTGCACTCCACCTTCCGGATTCCGGGACAGGTGGCGACCCAGGTCGTCGAGCTGCCGGATGCCTCGCGCTGGTTCTCCATCGCCCGCACGGTCCGGCGCGCCTTCAACCCCTGGGGGGCGCCCGATCCGCAATTCGTCGTGGGCCTCGGCTGCGAGCTGAAATACGCCCACCGCCTCGTCTATGCCCGCGGCCTCGACCCGGCTTCCGCGGACGCGACGCCGATCGGGGTCAACTGCCGCCTGTGCGAGCGCGCCGCCTGCCCGCAGCGCGCCGCCCCGCCCCTGATGCATGCGCTCATCGTCGACGAGATGAAGCGCGGGATCTCGCCCTTCGAGTTCGACGCGACCTGAATGTTACGCCCGCAGGCGTTTCGGTAACGGATCGTCGAGCCAGTGATCCAGGAACCGGTCGAGCCAGCGGGAGACATGGGGGTCGTGCTGGAAGCGCCCGGCGAGCTGCCGGACCCGGTCCTGCGCACCGGGCATCTTCAGGCGCTCCTCGGCGTGCACGGTCCAGCGGCACAGCATCGCGTGGGTGACCTCCGGGTGGAACTGGAGGCCGAAGGCCCGCTCCCCGACCCGGATCGCCTGGGTGGGAAAGTCGTCCCCCGTCGCCAGGGTCTCGGCCCCGCTCGGGCAGTCGAAGCCCTCCCGGTGCCAGTGATAGACGTGGCTCGGCCAGGAGACGCCCCAGTCGCGGCTGAGGGCCTCTCCGGCCGGCGTCGGCAGCAGGGGGTAATAGCCGATCTCGGCCCGGCCTTCCGGATGGGCCCAGACCCGGGCGCCGAGATGCCTGGCCATCATCTGGGCCCCGAGACAGAGGCCCAGATAAGGCTTGTTCTCCTTGAGCGGCACCTGGATCCAGTCGATCTCCGCCTTCACGAAATCGTCAGGATCGTTGGCGCTCATCGGGCCGCCGAAGATCACGGCTCCGGTGTGCTCGGCAAGGGTCTCCGGCAGCGGGTCACCGAATCGGGGACGGCGGATGTCGAGGGGATAGCCGCGCTCCACGAGCAGGCGCCCGACCCGGCCGGGGGTGGAATGCTCCTGATGCAGAACGATGAGGACGGGCGCCCTGGATCGCCGCCTAGGCATGGGTACGATCCGATCCGGGAGCATTCATGGGCCTATATCGGCAATCACGCGAGGACATGGGGCGATTATTCGAGCCGGGCAGCCTTCCCGCAAGAGCCTCAAAGGACGATCAGCCATGCTTCATCCGGATAGGCGTCCGGCCGGGGATCTCGCGCATCGTGCGGGCCCGGATGGCCGCGCCGGACGATGCGCTGCTTGAGAAGGTGAGCCGCGGACCCACTTTTGGGATCGGTGCTCTAAAGCATCGGACCCAAAAGTGGACTTGCACTTTTGGGATCCATCCGATGCTTTCTTCTTGGATGAGAGCATCGGTCAGAACGGAAAACCGGATCCACTTTTCCGTCCGATGCTCTAGCCGGGGGCGGAAGACCGCCCTAAGATCACACCGTAACAATATCATATGTTATGGCGGTTCTGCCCGGTTTTTGCTTGGATCTGCAAAAATGATAGAAGCGTCTGATTCTCCAGGCTTGAAGTCCAGACCATCCTGCGCATCTTGCTTCCGTGCCCTGCCGAGCCATCGGCGGGCGCCCCAGCGTGAAAGAAAGTAAACCCGTGACTGACAGCGTAACCAGCGACGGCGATCTCAACGGCCTGCGCATTCTCGTCGTCGAGGACGAAGCCGCGATCTCCCTGCTCCTGGAGGACATGCTTCTCGACTTCGGCTGCGAGGTGATCGGCCCAGCCGCCCGCCTGTCGGCCGCCCTTGACGCTGTGGCGCGCGAACAGGTCGATCTGGCGATCCTCGACGTGAACGTCGCCGGCGAGCCGATCTATCCGGTCGCCGAGGCCCTGGCGCAGCGGTCGATCCCGTTCGTCTTCTCGACCGGCTATGGCAGCGCGGGCATCCGCGACGCCTTCCGCGACCGTCCGGTTCTGCAGAAGCCCTTCGCCCAGAACGATCTGAAGCAGAAGCTGCTGATGGCGCGCGGCACGGCGACCTGACATCGCATCCTGGCGGCCGTTCCTCTCTCCACCTGTTGCGGGAATGCCGCAATCGTTCACCCTGTGCTGCAAAACACATCGTCCGAGATGTGAATCGGCTTTGTTCCTGAGCGCATCCTGCTAAGTTCCAGTAACGTTAGAGCAGGTAACCTCACGATCGAGCCGACCCTCCATGTCTTTCCGTTCCCTCAGGTTTCTGGCCGCCGCAAGCGTCCTGGCGCTGTCTCTTGCCGCTGCTCAGGCGCAGGAACCGGTGCCGCGCCAAACGCCCGCTGCCGGCGCCATCGTGGCGGCCAAGGGCGGCGAGGAGATGCGCTTCGTGCGCGAGGATCTCTGGCGCGCCGCCCAGCTCCAGCAGAGCCTCGTGGGCGGCGACACCCTGCGCACCAACGCCATCGGCAACCTGGCCATCCTGTTCAAGGACCAGACCCAGATCCGCGTCGGCCGCAACTCGACCCTGACCGTCAATGACGTGGCCGGCGGCGGCGACGCGAACACCCAGCTCAGCCTCCAGGCCGGCAACATCTGGGCCCGCGCCGCCCGCGGCGGCTCGGGCGTGGACGTCAAGACGCCTGCCGCGGTCGCGGCCATCCGCGGCACCGACTGGTCCCTGTCGGTGGACGGCGCGGGCAAGACCTCCCTGGTGGTGCTCGAGGGGGTCGTCGAGCTCAAGAACCCGCAGGGCGCCGTGACGGTGCGTCAGGGCGAAGGCGCTGTAGCGGCGGTCGGTCAGGCCCCGACGAAGTTCGTCCTCGTCAGCCCCAACGACCGCGAGCAGATGCTCTTCTACATGACGATGCGCGAGGTGTTCATCAACCTGCCGACCACAACCCTGGACACCAAGCCGTTCAAGGCCGAAGGCGCTCGAATCCAGGCTCTGCCGGCCCAGGCCCGCACCGCGGAGGACTGGCTCATTCTGGCCGAAAGCCTCATGAATTCCGGCGACAGGCGCGCGGCGGCAGCCCCCCTGGCAGAGGCCCGCAGCCGCCCGACGACCCGGGCGCAGCGTGCCCGCGCCGATTATCTCGAGGCCCTCATGGCCGGTGCGGACCGCCGCTGGCAGGACGCGGTCGGGCTCTTCGAGCGCGCGAAGCCCGGTCTCGACTCCCGGCGCCGCGGCTGGGCCGAATATGGCCGCTACGCTGCCGCCTCCATGGCGGATCCCAAGCGGGTCCAGCCGGTCCCGAAGGTGCCGGTCAAGGATCCCAGAACGGCGGAGATCAGCGCCTATCTCACCGGTTTCCGGCAAGACCTCAAAGCCGCCGCCGCCGAGGCCGCCGCGGCCGAAAAGGCGTTTCCGAACGATGCCGGCCTTGCCATCCTGTCCGCGTCCCTGGCCCAGGATCTCGACCATCGCGAGGACATGTACGCGGCGTATGAACGGGCCAAGGGCGCCGATCCGACCGATCCGAACGTGGTCGCCTTCGGGGCGACGATCAAGGCGGACTATGCCCGCGACATCGACGGCGCCCTGGCCGACCTCTACGCGGTCGTGAAAACCGATCCGAACTTCTCGCTCCTCAACCAGATCGGCCTGCTCGAACAGGGCCGCGGCGCCTTCGTCGAGGCCGAGGCGGCCTTCCGGCGCGCGCTCGCCATGGAGCCGCAGAACCCGATCCCCTATGTCAACCTGGCCCTTCTCCTCCTCGATCAGAGCCGGGTGGACGAGGCGGGCGCTCTTATCGACAAGGCGCTGACGCTCGACCCGACCACCGCCTACACGGCCCGCGGACGCTATCTGCTGCAGAAGGGCAGGATGGCGGAAGCGATCGAGTTCATGCTGGCCGGCTCGGCGGTCAATCCGGCCCTGGCCAACGACCAGGTCACCCTGGCCGACGGCTATTTCCAGAACGGCGATTACGAGCTCGCCTGGCAGACCCTCGACAATGCCGACCGGCTCGATCCCAGATCGCCCATCATCCCCATCCTGCGCACGGCCTTCGCCCTCGACCTCTATCTCGCCGACGAGGCGATCCTCGCCGCGCGCGAGGCCCTGAAGCGCTACCGGGACCGGGGCGGCGATTATGCCGGGATCTCGGTCAGCAAGCAGACCGGCTCCTATCCGGTCGAGGCCTACCGCTTCATCAACCTGCACGACTGGGCGCGCCTCTACGCCGACCGCACCTTCGACCCCTTCGAAGCCCAGGGGTATTTCGACCAGGCGATCGTCAGCCGACCGGGTCTCTTCGTGACCGAGCCGACCCTGGACACCGCGGAAGGCACGGACCTCAACAGCGCCGCCCTGAACCTCTCGATCCAGGGATTGCTGCTCGATCCCCTGGCCGTCGCCGGGCGCATCGGGCGCTACGACCCGATCCGCCGGCCGTTTCTCGATACGGAGATCGGCGGCGGGGCGATCGTGCGCGGCGGCCAGGTCGGCTATCAATCGGGCGTGCTGGTCAACGGCTTCGTCAACGAGCCGCTGCCCACGAGCTTCAGCCTCTCCGCGAGCGCCAACGAGGCCCGCGGCGATCTGACCGCCGACAACGAGAGAGGACGGGGCATCACCTTCAGCCTCGGCACCGCACCCAGCGCCGCCGACCGTTTCCTGTTCATGGGCTGGGCGAACGAGGGACAGCCGGGCCTGACCGACATCAACCGGATCGATCTCACGCAGCATGTCGAGCAGGACACGACCAACCTGTTCGGGATGGCCGGCTGGAGCCACACCTTCGGGTACCGGAACGTGCTCTCGGCCGCCGTGTTCGCGACCCGGAACGACACGCTCGAGCGCGGTGAGCTCTGGGATTACGGGTCTTACCCCCAATTCAACTATCCCTATGCGATCCACACGCTCTGGAGTCAGAAGCAGCGCGTGGACGGTCTGGTCGGGGCCGTCAGCCATGCCATCGGGATCGGCGACTTCAACCTCCGTTACGGGCTGGAGGCGCAGGCCGGCCAGCTGCGCGACAGGGGCGTCAGAAACAGCGACTTCTATTATTTCAGCGGCATCAGGAGCGAGAGCCAGAATGAAGTGTCCGAGAGCCCGTTCCGCGGCGGCCGCGCCTATGCGGACGTCCTGTGGCGCCCGAACGACTGGTTCGAGGCCGAGGCGGGGATTCATCGCACCTTCCTCGACGTCAAATACGACAGGCCCGATGTCTGGGTCTCGCCCCGGTTCGGCCTCGGCATCTCGCCGCTGGAAGGCCAATGGCTCCGCGCCGCCTATGTGGAGAATGCCGACACGTTCCTGAGCTACACGCTCGCGCCGACCACCACGGTCGGTCTGATCCCCAACGATGCGCCCGCCAGCGGGCCGACCAAGAGCCTCGTTCTGCGCTGGGACGCGGAATGGACGCCACAGGTCTTCACGGCCGTGGAATATCAGCGGCAGACCCTGAACGATCTCAACGTTCCCAGGATCAACACGCTGAGCAGCTTCGAGGACATCGAGGAGGCCCGCGCCGAATGGCTCGCCGCCACGATCAACGTCTGGCTCGGTCACGGCATCGGCGTCTTCGGCACCGTGGGCGGGGCGACGTCGAAGATCCTGGAAAGCTCGCGGACGGACGAGCCCACAGGGGTCGGCGAGCCGGTTCCCTACATTCCGGAGCGCTTTGCCCGCTTCGGGATGACCTTCGTCCACCCGAGCCGCCTGCGGTTCACCCTGACCCAGAACTTCATCGGCGAACGCTCGGGATCCTACGGGAACGACCGGCTCGATTCGTACTGGACGACCGACGCCGCCCTGACCTGGGAAACGCCGGACCGGCGCTTCCAGGTCGGCGTGACGGCGCTGAACCTGTTGGACCAGAGATATGATTTCGGCTTCGACATCCCGGCTCCGGGCCGCACCGTCGCGGCCAGCGTGAAGGCGCGCTTCTAAGGTGAGCGGCGGAGGATCGACCGCGAGAGACCAGGCCGGAGAGCCCCTCTGGCGTCACTTCGCCATGGCCGGGCTGATCGCCGCTCTGCTGATCCCGGTTCTCGTCTTTCCGCCTTTTCGCCTGATCGAGGCACGGCTCTACGACATTCTCTCGGTCGTTGCGCCGCCTCTGCCGGCGCAGGCGGGCGCCGTGGTGGTGGCCATCGACGAGCCGTCCATCGGCGAAATCGGTCAGCGCTGGCCCTGGTCGCGCGAGCTTCACGCCAGGCTGGTCGAGAACCTGCGGGCCGCCGGCGCGAAGGTGATCGCCTTCGACATCATCTTCGCCGACCCGACCACGGAGGTTGCCGACACGGCTTTCGCAGGGGCGCTCGGACCGGACGTGGTGCTGGCCGCCGACGACGTGACCACGCCGCTGGCCCAGGGGATCCAGGTCACCCGGGTCATGCCTCTCGATCCCTTCCTCGATGCCGGTGCGGCCATCGGCGTGGCGTCGGTCGACCTCGACGGCGACGCCTATCTGCGCCGCATGCCGCCGTTGAAAGACAGCCTGGCGGCGGAAGTGCTTCGCCTGAAGGGCGAACCTCAGGGGCCCGCCCCGGACGGGGCCCTGATCCAGTATTTCGGGCCGGCCCGCTCCTATCCGACCGTTTCCTATTACCAGGCCCTGAAGCCCGACGAGTTCCTGCCGCCCGGGTTCTTCAAGGACCAGGTCGTGCTGGTGGGCCTGAGCCTGAAGCAGGCGACCTCCGCCGAGATCGGCGCGCCCGATACCTTCCCGACCCCCTATACCCTTACGGAAGGCACGCTCACGGCCGGCGTGGAGGTCCAGGCCACGATCCTCGACAATCTCAGGCACAATCTCTACGTGCTGCCCGTGCCCCGGCTCGTCATGGCGCTTCTGGTGATCGCCGGGGCTCTTCTGGCCGCGTCCTTCTCCACCCGGGGCGTGTCCTGGCGGACCGGGGTCGCGGCGGCGTTCCTGGTCGCGTTCTTCTTCGTCGGCGCCTGGGCCGTGCTGCGCCTCGGCCGCGTCTGGGCCCCGCCGGCTCTGCCGGCCGCGGCGGCGCTGGCGGTGTTCGGGGCGCGGTTCGGGCTCGATTACGCCCGCGAACGCCATCTGCGCCGCACCGTGTCGGAGGCCTTCTCGCGCTATCTCTCGCCGGATCTCGTGGCGCAGCTCGCGCGCGATCCGAGCGCCCTGAAGCTCGGCGGAGAACGGCGCGAGCTCTCGATCCTGTTCTGCGACGTGCGCGGCTTCACGACCCTGTCGGAGAAGCTGAAGGACGAGCCGGAGCGGCTGACCACGCTCATCAACCGTCTGCTCGATCCGCTCTCCGAAGCGGTGCTCGCGGAAGGCGGCACCATCGACAAATACATCGGCGATTGCGTGATGGCGTTCTGGAATGCGCCGCTGCCGAGCCCGAACCATCCCCTGCGCGCCGCCCGGGCGGCCATGCGCATGCTGGAGGCGGTCGAGACCCTGAACGCCGAGCTGAGCCGGGAGCAGGGCGAGGATGCGCCCCGCTTCGCCATCGGGGTCGGCATCAACACCGGCGATTGCGTGGTCGGCAACGTGGGCTCGCGCTGGCGCTACGATTACTCGGTCCTCGGCGATACGGTGAACCTCGCCTCGCGCCTGGAGAGCCTGTCGAAGGAATACGGCGTCTCCATCGTGCTCGGGCCCGCGACGGCGAACGCCCTGCAGGAACACTTCGTGCTGATCGAGCTCGACCGGATCGCCGTGAAAGGCCGCGCCGAGAAGACGGCCATCTTCACCATCCTGGCGCCCGCAACCCAACGGCAGGATCCGGCGCTCGCCGAGCTGATGGAGCTGCATCCCACGGTCCTCGACACCATCGGGGCCGGACGTCGGGTGGAGGCCCTCGCGCTCGTCCGGCACTGCCAGACGCTCGCCCCCTCCCTGTCGCGCTATTACGGCAAGCTTCTGCTCAAGGCGACAGCGCTCCCGGAATGACCCTCCCGCCACCGGCTTCCGGCGCCCGGGATCGCACCTTCGTCCCGCACGGTTAGGTCCGACATGCGGTCGGCAGGCCTTTCCGACGACCTGACTTTGCGACCGAATTGCAAGTAAAACAAAGCCTTGCGCTTGAAGAAACAGCCTCTATAAGGTCGCCTCGTTTCCCGCAGCACTCTCTCGTCAAGCATCGCGCCATGGACAAGATTCAAAAACTTGCCCTGGGCAGCATTTTCGTCGGAACCGTTGTTTTCGCTCTGAAATATGCCGCCTATTACATCACGGGCAGCATTGCGCTTTATTCGGATGCGCTGGAAAGCATCATCAATGTGGTGACGGCGGTGGCGGCCTTTCTGGCGGTGCGCCTGAGCGCCGCCCCGGCGGACGCCAACCATCCCTACGGACACCACAAGGTGGAGTATTTTTCCGCCGTCCTCGAAGGCGTTCTGATCATCGTGGCGGCGCTGGCGATCCTGCGCGAGGCCTATTTCGGGTTCCTGTCGCCCAAGATGATCGACGCCCCCATGGAGGGCTTGGCGGTCAACGCCTTCGCGGGCGTCATCAACGCCGTCTGGTCCTGGCTGCTGATCAGCCGCGGGCGGCGCATGCGCTCCCCGGCCCTGGTGGCCGACGGGCGCCATCTCCTGACCGATGTGATGACCTCGGCGGGCGTCCTGATCGGCCTTCTGCTGGTTCCCTTCACCGGCTGGTACTGGCTCGACTCCGCCCTCGCGGCCCTGGTGGCCATCAACATCCTCTGGTCCGGCTGGGGGCTGATGAAGGAAAGCATCGGCGGCCTCATGGACGAGGCCCTGCCCGAGACGACGCTCGCCCGCGTCCGCGAGGTCATCGCGGTCAACGCGGAAGGCGCCATCGAGGCGCACGACCTGCGCACGCGCCACGCGGGCCGGATGACCTTCATCGATTTCCATCTCGTGGTGCCCGGCCACATGAGCGTGACCGACGCCCATGACATCTGCGACCGCCTGGAGCGGGCGCTCAAGGCCGCCGTGCAGGATGCGCTCATCACGATCCACGTGGAGCCCGACAACAAGGCCAAGCACGCCGGCATCGTGGTTCTCTGACGGCCCGACGGTCTTGCGCGGAGACCTCGCCCGTGGCATTCCTGCGCGCATGACCAACCGTGCGAACCCGGCCGGAACCCTTTGGTGGCGCTCCTGACAGGAGCGGCACGTCGTCATGTTTTCCCCACGACCCTAGCCGCCATGCGCGGCAGGCAGCGTTCGTGATCCGATCAGGCCCTTCGTCATGGCGGCTCTCATCCGGAGAAGCCCCATGCCTACAGATCTTGATCCACGCCCTGTCGTCCTGACCGGAGACCGCACGACCGGCCCGCTCCATCTCGGCCATTATGCCGGCTCCTTGAGGAACCGGGTCGCCCTGCAGCACAGCCACAGGCAGTATCTGCTGCTCGCGGACACCCAGGCGCTCACCGACAACGCGTCCGATCCGTCCAAGGTGCGCCGCAACGTCCTGGAGGTCGCCCTCGATTACCTCTCCGTCGGCATCGATCCGGCGCAGACGACGATCTGCGTGCAGTCCGGCCTGCCGGCTCTGGCCGAGCTCACCCTGCTCTACCTCAACTTCGTCACCGTGGCGCGCCTCGAGCGCAACCCGACCATCAAGGACGAGATCCAGGCCCGCGGCTTCGGGCGCGACATCCCGGCGGGCTTCCTCTGCTACCCGGCCGCCCAGGCGGCCGACATCACGGCTTTCAAGGCGAGCGTCGTGCCGGTCGGCGAGGACCAGGCGCCCCTGATCGAGCAGACCAACGAGATCGTGCGCCGCCTCAACCGGCAGATCGGCCGGGACGTTCTGCCCGAGGCGCGCGCCCTGATCCCGTCGGTCGGGCGCCTGCCCGGAATCGACGGCAGGGCGAAGATGAGCAAGTCGCAGGGCAACGCGATTCCGCTCTCCGCCACGCCCGACGCGATCCGGGATGCGGTCCGGCGCATGTATACGGATCCAGGCCACCTGCGCGCCGCCGACCCGGGCATCGTCGAGGGCAACGTGGTCTTCACCTATCTCGATGCTTTCGACGACGACCATGCCGCGGTCGAGGCGCTGAAGGCGCATTACCGCCGCGGCGGTCCCGGCGACGCCGTGGTGAAGCGGCGGCTAAAGCTGCTTCCACTCACGTGGAATCATCTCTCTTCTTTGCCGAGCCGCATTTTCTGACGGTGAACCGGATCCACTTCACCGAAAAATGCTCTAGGCTGAATCGACATTCAGCGCATCCATTGTAGTGCCGCGGCGATCAGAATGAAGCTGAGGAAGTTTGCGGCCCTTCGGTCATAACGGGTGGCAATACGGCGGCAATGTTTGAGTTTGTTGAAGCAGCGCTCGATCAGGTTGCGCGCCTTGTAGGCCTCACAGTCATAAGGGATCAGGACCTTTCGCGTGGGATTGCAC
>NZ_JAMXFJ010000047.1 GCF_025460805.1 Microvirga sesbaniae
TTCCCTGAAGCGGTGTACTCACCAAAGCGTAAGACTGGTCGATGTTCATTCCATCCAGCCCCATAAGGGCCGGCGCAAGGACACCGCCGCCTACGCTTCTCTTCCCTCTCAACAATGTCAAAGAGCAACACATCTTCCGATGTGACCGATAAAAACAGACCTCCGCAGAACAGCGCTTGTTCCCGACCGAAGTCGGGCCCAACAGCCCGGTTTCTGAGGAAGATCTGGGCGCCGTTCGCGTCAGCGGCGGCGTCGATGGGGGGTATATAGGCCGAACCTCGCGGGCCTGTCAACGTGCTTCGTGAAAGTTTTTTGACAGGCCGCCTGTGGGCTTTCCGGAGCGCCTCCCGCACAGGTTTTTTCACCCCTGCCTCACTGCCGACACAGTGCGGCCCGAAGCAGAGCCGCGGCGGGCGTCCATTTCCGCACCCTCTATCCTCGGAGAGTTGGCGCGCCCTGCGCAAGCTTGTCTATTAGTCTGTGCGGTTGTCGTCTCTTGTGCTAGATGGCCTCTGGTGTCTGTGACAGCAACCCACGTCCTTCATGCCAGACAGAGATCATGACCGCTCTTCCCCCCGATGACAGCCATGCCAAGAGTTCCCGAAAGGAAGCTTCGCGCCTGTCGTCCGGCATCGATCTCGGCCATGAACCTCCCCTCAATACCAGCGGCAACGCGGCCCCTGAGGTCGACAAGTGGGAAGTGAACCTGCGCTGGCTGGGCGCCAGCATCCTGACCGGCGTCACGGGCGCCGTCCTGATTGGAGCCTCCATCTACATCGCCCTCGAAGGGGCGACGACCTCCGCCCTCCCGCCTGAGCGGGCCGCTCTCAATGGCCGGACTCCGTCGGCGAGCGTCGAGGAGCGGACCTCGAACCTGGCCCGCAAGGCCGACCGGCTCAACATGACGGAGCAGACGTCGTCTGCGCGCCAGAGCTTCAAGGCCCCGATGACGATCCGCATCGGAGAGCGCGAGGCGATCAAGGTCCGCAACTTCGTCCGCATCGCCACGAACCTCTCCCTGAGCGCCGGCACCTACGCGGCCGACATCCCGCCCTTCAATCCGCTGCGCCTGTTTGCCGAGGGAATGGACGAGCAACGCGTCGAGCCGACCCCGGAGGTCGCGGACGCGGACGTATCGGTCCTCAGGCGCGATCTCGCTTCGGTAGCCATCGCGGCGAGCGCCCCCTCCCTGACCGACGGCGACGTGCTGGCGATCCTGGAGGAGGAACGGCGGGTCTTCAACGATGCGGGGCGCCGGACCCCGGTGCCGATCCCGGCCCAGCAGATGCTGTCCCGGACCCTGCGGCAGCCGGAAGGGCTTGGAGACGCCCTGGGATACGCCCGCGTCGTGGACGCCCCCTTCAGCACGATCGAGGTTCGCGTCGTGCCCGAGAACGTGACCGAACTGCCCAAGATCGAGCAGAAGACCATGGCGCCCCTCGTCGAGGAACGCGACGTGGTCCTCAAGAAGGGAGAGACCCTCGAGACGGTCCTGCGCAGCTACGGGGGCACCCCCGGGCAGATCGCCGCGATCACCACGGCTCTGGCGGCCCGGATCAAGGTCGAGGGTCTGACCGAAGGCCAGAGGCTGCGCATTCTCATTGCCCCAGGGCCCCGGCTCGGCGACCCCCGGCAGATCGTCCGGGTGATCACGCTGGGAGAACGAGGGATCGAGGGAATCGCGGCCGCCAACGATCGCGGCGTCTTCGTGTCCGTCACGCCACCGGCCGACGAGAGGAACCGCCAGGTCGCCGAAGCCTCGGAGAACGAGGAGGACGAGGACGACGACGGGCGCGGCGTGCGGCTCTACGAAAGCCTCTACGAAACGGCGCTCAAGAACGAGCTGCCCCGCCAGACGGTCGACGAACTGGTGCGGATCTTCGGCTACGACGTGGATTTTCAGCGCCGGGTCTCGCAGGGTGACTCCTTCGAGATCTTCTTCGGCTCCGATGACGACAACGGCGCGCCCGAGGTTCTCTATGCCGCCCTGACGGTGGCCGGGGAAGCCCGCCGCGTCTATCGCTATCAGGGCGAGGACGGCACGGTCGACTTCTTCGACGAATCCGGCCGCTCCCTCAAGAAGTTCCTGATCCGCAAGCCCATCTCCGACGGCATTCTTCGTTCGGGCTTCGGATCGCGCTTCCATCCGATCCTGGGCTATTCGCGGCCCCATACGGGCATCGACTGGGCCAACAAGGTGGGCACCCCGATCCTGGCCGCCGGCAACGGCACCATCCGCTTCGCCGACTGGAAATCGGGCTACGGGCGTCACATCGAGATCCAGCACGCGAACGGCTATGTGACGACCTATTCCCACATGTCCGGCTTCGCCAAGAACATGGCGTCCGGCACCAGGGTCCGGCAGGGGCAGGTCATTGGCTATTTGGGCAGCACGGGCCTGTCGACCGGCCCTCACCTCCACTACGAGGTGCTCATCAACGGCAGCTTCGTCGATCCTCTCAAGATCCGCCTGCCGCGGGGACGGGAGCTCGAGGGTCGCGGGCTGGCGGATTTCAAGCGCCAGCGTGAGCAGGTCGACGAACTGATGTCCCACAGCGTCGCCTCCGCCACGCTCTCCCAGCGGGCCGAGCTGCGATAGAGCCCCATGCTCGACCTTTTCGCGATCGTCCTGCCGGTCTTCGGCCTGATCGGCATCGGCTATGTCGCGCGCCAGACGGGACTCATCTCCGAGCGGGCCGGCGAAGGCCTGTCCGAATTCGTCTTCACGCTCGCCCTCCCGTGCCTGATCTTCCGCACCCTCGTGCGCGCCGAGATCCCGGACGTCCAGCCCTGGGGCTACTGGATCTCCTATTTCGTCGGGGTGGCCGTCGTCTGGCTCCTGGCCACCGTGATCGGGCGGCGTTTCTTCGGGATCAAGGGTGTGTCCGGAGTCGTCGCCGGCTTTTCGGCCGGACAGGCGAACACCGTCTTCGTCGGCGTTCCGATGATCCTCAAGGCCTATGGGGACGAGGGCGCGGTTCCGCTCTTCCTCCTGATCGCCGTGCATCTCCCCGTCACGATGACCCTGGCGACGGTCCTGGCCGAGGGGCGCCAGGCTTCGCCGGTCGTCGTCCTGCGCCGCCTCCTGACCCATCCCATCGTCGTCGGGATCCTGGCGGGATCCGCCTGCCGCCCGCTCGCCGCCCACGTGCCGGCTCCCGCCTGGCAGGTCATGGATCTCCTGGCGAGCGCGGCGGTGCCCTGCGCCCTCATCTCCATGGGCATCGCGTTGCGCCGCTATGGCCTCCAGACGGGCTGGAAACTGCCGGCCGCGATCTCCTTCCTCAAGCTCGTGCTCCATCCCCTGATCGTGCTGGTGCTGGCCACAAAGGTGTTCGCCATGCCGCCGGTCTGGGCCGGGGTCGCGGTGCTCTTCGCCTCGTGCCCGTCCGGGATCAATGCCTATCTCTTCGCCGAGCGCTACGGGGAAGGCGTTGCCCTCGCGTCCAGCGCCATCACCCTGTCGACGTTCCTCGCCCTGGGCACGACGCTCGTCTGGCTCTCCGTGCTCGGCATAGGCTGAGGCGGGGCTGCGCGAGCCCGTCGTGCGGCCCCGGAGGGCCATCCGATGCTCCATTCTTGGCCGGCGCATCGTTCAGGGCGGACCCAGAGGGCCGCGTCCGAGGCTTTAAGCTTATGTTTTGGAGCATCTTTTACGCACAAAACCGGTTCCCGCTTTTCACGTCCGATACTCTCATTCAAGAAGAAAGCATCGGATGGATCCCAAAAGTGCAAGTCCACTTTTGGGTCCGATGCTTTAGAAGCCGAGGCGCCGCCGGATGGCCTGCGGGGTCACGCCGTCGGCGCGCAGCTCCGACAGGGCTGGCGATTGCCGGCTCTTGGCCAGCTTGTCGCCCGTGGGGTCCAGCACGAGCCCGTGGTGGTGATAGAGGGGCGTCGGCAGGTCCAGCAGCGCCTGCAGCAGCACGTGGAGGTCGGTCGCGGCTTCGAGATCCTGGCCGCGCACCACGTGGGTGACGCCCTGGAGGGCGTCATCCACCACCACGGAGAGATGGTAGCTCGACGGGGTTTCCTTGCGCACGATCACCGCGTCGCCCCAGCGCCAGGGATCAGCCGCGACCGTCTCCTCGCGGCCGTCTCGGTCGAACCGCCTGAAGGCATGCGGCCCCGGCCTGAGTTTCTGCGCAGCCGCGCTGTCCAGGCGCCAGGCCTGGGGCTCGCCGGCCGCAATCCGGCGCTCGGCCTCTGCGGCGGGCACCTCCCGGCAGGTCCCCGGGTAGAGGGGTGCGCCGTCCGGATCGCGGGGCCAGTCCCGGCCGCTCTCCTGTTCCCGGCGGGCAACGGCCTGCACGATGTCCCGGCGGGTGCAGAAGCAGGGATAGACGACACCCCTCCCCTTCAGCTTCAGGAAGGCAGCGCGGTAATCCGCAAAATGTTCGGACTGGCGCCGCACCGGGATCTCCCACTGCAGGCCGAGCCAGGCGAGATCCTCATGGATGGCGGCCTCGAAGTCCGGCCGGCATCGTGTGATATCGATATCCTCGATGCGCAGGAGGAAGCGCCCGCCGAATCGGCCGGCGAAATCGGCATTGAGAAGAGCCGAATAGGCATGGCCCAGGTGAAGCCGCCCGTTCGGGCTCGGAGCGAATCGGAAAACGGGCTTCGTCACGGGAGCCTGCGGGACAGGAAGGAACCTCAAGGAATGACCACCCTCCTCGAAACGGATGCGGTTCTCAAGAGGGGCTTGGGCGAACTGGTGCTGGCGGACCCCGTCATGGCGAAGCTGGCGGCGGACGGGGTTACGCCGCACTTGCGCAAACGGCCGCCCGGCTTCGAGGGCCTGGCCTGGATCGTCGTGGGACAGCAAGTTTCCACCGCGAGCGCGGAAGCCATCTGGAATCGCCTCCGGCAGAACCTCGAACCGCCGCGGCCGGACGTCTTTCTCCGGCTGTCCGACGAGGATCTCCGGGCGGCCGGATTGTCCGCCGGCAAGGTCCGGACCCTGCGCGCCCTGGCGACGGAGATCGTGGAAGGCCGCCTCTCCCTCGACGAGCTGCGGAATCGCCCGGCCGAGGAGGCTCATGGCCTCCTCACGCGGGTAAAGGGGATCGGCCCCTGGACGGCGGACGTCTACCTGCTCTTCTGCCTCGGGCATCCGGACGCTTTTCCGAGCGGGGATCTGGCCGTGCAGGAGGCGGCCCGCCTCGCCTACGGGCTCGAAGCGCGGCCGGACGCCCGCACCCTGACCGCTTTGGCCGAACGATGGCGCCCATGGCGGGGGGTCGCGGCCAAGATGCTCTGGGCCTATTACCGCGTGATCAAGTCCCGGGAGGGCGCCCCCGGCTGACCGGACCGCCGGCCGCCCTGGCCTCCCCTCCCCCGGAAGCCGCTAGCGCACCGTGCGAAAAAGTGGACGCGGTTTTTCGCGTCGAGCGGTGCGCCGCTCAAGCCCGCGCGGCCACGAGGGCCGCATGGGCGCCGGACCGGAGCATGGCGATGTCGTTGCCGATGGACACCATGTGGAACCCCTTGGCGGACAGCTCCGCCGCGCGATCTCCCGACTGCGCGTAAACGGCCGCGAGCTTTCCGGCGGCCTTCGCCCGGGCGAGCACGTGATCCAGGGCCTTCTCGACCTCCGCGCCGGTGGGATTGACGCCCGCTCCCCGAGCCAGCGCGATCGACAGGTCCGAGGGGCCGACGAAGACTCCATCGATTCCGGGCACGGCCAGGACGTCGTCGACGATGGCCAGGGCCTCCCGGGTCTCCACCATGGCGAAGGATACGGTCAGGTCGTTGGCCTTCCGGAGGTAGTCGCCCGGCTCCATCCCGGTCAGCGGGAGCGCCCCATAGGCGCCCCAGCTGCGCTCGCCCGTCGGCGGGTACTTCATGAAGGCGGCGAAGCGCCGTGCATCCTCGACGGTGTTGATCATCGGGGCGATCGCGCCGGTCCCGCCGGCATCGAGGAACCGCGACGCGGTGGCGAAGTCCCCCACGGGGAGACGGACCAGGGCCGGCTTCCCGGCGGCGGCGATAAGGGGCACGGCCTGGAGCGCGGCGGGGAAGTCTACGGCGCCGTGCTGCATGTCCAGGACGACCGCGTCGAACGCCTCGCGGGCCAGGATGCCGGCCACGGAGGGATCCGGCAGGCCGCACCAGGCCGTCAGCAGGGGGGAGCCGGCTCTCAGCCGCTCGGGGAACGATGAATGGGTCGGCATGATGCCCCTTTGCTTCAACGGCGCCTCGGCGCAACAAGGTCGCAGCCCGGAGGCGCTAACGCCCCGCCTTGATCTCCTCGATCGCCTGAGCCCTCAGCTGGCCGAGCTTGGCCCTGAGCGCGCTCTCGTCCAGCGGCTGGCCGGCGGCGCCCAGATCCTGATGCACCTTGCGGATCACGTCGCCGTCCCCGGGTTCGTGGAAATCGGCCAGGACGATGCTCCTGGCATAGGCCTCCGCGTCGGCGCCGGTCTTGCCCATGCGCCCGGCCACCCAGAGGCCCAGGAGCTTGTTGCAGCGCGCGGTCGCCTTGAAGCGGAGCTCCTCGTCGAGGGCGAACCGCTTCTCGAAGGCTTCCTCCCGGTCGTCGAACGTGGTCATCGGCCTTGTCCTCCCTGGCTTTTCCTTATGCGATATAAGGGCGCACTCGCGCTGCCGCCAGACGCTCCCCATCTCTCCAACGGTGCTTTCACCAGGTTGCAGGGTTGCAGCCTGTCTCCCCGCGTTGTGCTTGCCCGAGGGATCGGATAGGTTGCCCTTCAAGCGGACCGCCGGCGAAAAGCCGCGCGTCACGCCAGCCGCGGATCTAAAAAAATGACCATCCCCAGGAGCCACGGCAAATGGATTTTCTCAAACCACGGTACACGCCTATGAATCGTCGCCGTCGCATCTATGAGGGCAAGGCGAAGGTCCTCTATGAGGGCCCGGAACCCGGAACGCTCATCCAGCACTTCAAGGATGACGCGACCGCCTTCAATGCCAAGAAGCATGAAGTGATCGACGGCAAGGGCGTGCTCAACAACCGGATCTCGGAATACCTGTTCCAGCATCTGAACGACATCGGCATCCCGACCCACTTCATCCGCCGCCTCAACATGCGCGAGCAGCTGATTCGCGAGGTCGAGATCATCCCCCTCGAGGTGGTGGTGCGGAACGTGGCCGCCGGCTCGCTGGCCACCCGCCTCGGCATCGAGGAGGGCACCCAGCTGCCCCGCTCGATCATCGAATTCTATTACAAGAACGACGCCCTCAACGACCCGATGGTCTCGGAGGAGCACATCACGGCCTTCGGCTGGGCCTCGCCCCAGGAGATCGACGACATCATGGCGCTGGCCATCCGGGTCAACGATTTCCTGTCCGGCCTCTTCCTCGGGGTCGGCATCCGCCTCGTCGACTTCAAGCTGGAGACGGGCCGTCTCTGGGAGGGCGAGATGATGCGCATCGTCGTGGCCGACGAGATCTCGCCGGATTCGTGCCGCCTCTGGGACATCAAGTCCAAGGACAAGCTCGACAAGGACCGGTTCCGCCGGGACATGGGCGGGCTGGTCGAGGCCTATACGGAGGTGGCCCGCCGGCTCGGCATCCTGTCCGAGAACGAGAACCCGGTCACGGGCGGCCCGCGCCTCGTGCAGTAAAGCCCACGTTCCTCGCATCCTGCAAAGCCCGGCCGCCGCGCCGGGCTTTTTGTTGGCCGCCGGGGGGCCGGCGCTTCTTCGACGCCATGAGTCCGTTCCGCCGGTCCCGAGGGAGAGGCGCTGCGCATGCCTGATCGGGACCTGCGGGGGCGCCACGCAATCCGTCATCACCGGGCTTGTCCCGGTGATCCCGCTCGGTCGAGGCGCGGCGCCTTTCCGACCGGGATGGCCGGGACAGCCCCGGCCATGACGTGGAGGGTGGCAGGACCGGGAGCGTTAGGACCGGCGATCCCGATATGAGAAGCGCAGCGCCCCACCGCATCGGGTTGGCCGGCAAGAGGCAGGTCATGACCGACCGGCCATGACGGAGAGGGTGGATGACCGGGATGGCGCCGCCCGTGCCGAGAAGGCCCGGCGTGACAGAAAGCCGTCGACCTGCCGATCCGTTTCGCGCATAGATGAAGCCATGCCTTTCCGCCTGTTGCGTGTCAGCCTTCCGATCCTGGCCCTCACCCTGTCCGTCGTGGGCTGCGGCTATATTCCCCGTCAGGTGGCCGGTCTCCCGCCCGACCGGTCCTGGGATGCCCTGCCCCTGCGCAAATGGCTGGCCGAGGATCGGGCTGAGCCGGTGGCCCTGGCCTTCTGCGCCCCGCCCGAATGCGGTCCGGGCCTGGCGGTGAGCGTCATCCGGCTGACCGGACGGGATGCGGACCTCACGGATGCCCTCTTGAAGGATCCGGAGCGTCTGGCTCGGGCCCTGCGCTCGCCCGCGGGCCGGGACAGGCCCGTCCGGACCAGGATCACCGTGGCGCGCCTCGAGGATGCGCCCTATCCGGGTTTCGTGATCGATCTCGCGCCCGCCGACGGCGGCAAGCCGCCGGCCTACGGGGCGGCGCTCGGGCGGCGCTCCGGGACCGATCTCGGCGTCGTTCTGGTGATCGGCGAGGCGCCGGATGCGGTGCGCGAGACGGCCAAGTCCGTCGCTGCCCGCGAATTGGGCCCCTGAATCCACGCCGGACGCATGGTCTTGCGGTGAACCGGCGGACACTTCACCGGATCATGCGTCGAGCCCGTTGTCTCCTGCGGCTAAATTCTTTATGGCCTTGGCCAAATCTCAACAGCCCGAGGCCCCCATGAAAGCGCGTGTCACCGTGACCCTCAAGAACGGCGTTCTCGACCCCCAAGGCAAGGCCATCGAGGGAGCCCTCAAGTCGCTCGGCGTCGAGGGCATCGACGGCGTGCGCCAGGGCAAGGTCTTCGACATCGAGCTCGGCACCACCGACAAGGCCAAGGCCGAAGCCGCCCTCAAGGCCGCCTGCGAGAAACTCCTCGCCAACACCGTCATCGAGAATTACCGCGTCGAGATCGCGTGAGGCTCCCATGAAATCTGCCGTCATCGTCTTCCCCGGCTCCAATCGCGAAGGCGATGTGCTGCGGGCGCTCCAATCGGCCGGATCCCGGGTGGAGAAGGTCTGGCATGCCGAGACCGAGCTGCCGCAGGGCACGGATCTCGTGGTCCTGCCGGGCGGCTTCTCCTACGGCGACTATCTGCGCTGCGGGGCGATCGCCGGCCGTGCCACCGTGATGGATGCGGTGCGCGCCCATGCGGCGCGGGGCGGGCTCGTGCTCGGGATCTGCAACGGGTTCCAGATCCTGTGCGAATCCGGGCTTCTTCCCGGCATCCTGATGCGCAACGCGAACCTCAGGTTCATCTGCCACCGGCAGTTCCTCAAGGTCGAGCGCAACGACACCGCCTTCACCCGGGCCTACGCCAAGGGCCAGGCCATCGACGTGTGCGTGGCGCACGGCGAGGGCAATTACACGGCCGACGCGGAGACCCTGAAGCGGCTCGAGGGCGAGGGCCTGGTGGCGTTCCGCTACTCCGACGCCCAGGGCCACATCACGCAGGACGCCAACCGCAACGGCTCCATGAACTCCATCGCGGGCATCTATTCCGACAAGCTCAACGTGCTCGGCATGATGCCCCATCCGGAGAACCTGATCGAAGACCTCGTGGGCGGCACCGACGGACGGGGCCTGTTCGAGAGCCTCGTGTCGTCCTTCCCCCGCGCCGCCTGATCCCTCCAGATTACGAGACCCCGATGATCCGCAACGACGTCGCCATCACCCCGGAGCTGGTCAAGGAGCACGGGCTGAAGCCGGACGAATACGAGCGCTTCGTGAACCTGATCGGCCGCGAGCCGACGATCACGGAACTCGGCATCGTGTCGGCCATGTGGAACGAGCACTGCTCGTACAAGTCCTCCCGCATTCACCTGCGCGGCCTGCCCACCAGCGCTCCCTGGGTCATCCAGGGTCCGGGCGAGAACGCCGGCGTGATCGACATCGGCGATGGGCTGGCCTGCATCTTCAAGATGGAGAGCCACAACCACCCGTCCTTCATCGAGCCCTATCAGGGCGCGGCGACGGGCGTCGGCGGCATCCTGCGCGACGTGTTCACCATGGGGGCGCGCCCCATCGCGTCGCTCAACTTCCTGCGCTTTGGCGAGCCGGACCATCCCAAGACCCCTCACCTCGTCTCCGGCGTGGTGGCGGGCATCGGCGGCTACGGCAATTCCTTCGGCGTGCCGACGGTGGGCGGCTCCGTGGGCTTCGACAAGCGCTACAACGGCAACATCCTGGTCAACGCCATGGCGGTGGGCCTGGCGCGCACCGACGAGATCTTCTACGCCAAGGCGACCGGCGTCGGGAACCCGATCGTCTATCTCGGCTCGAAGACCGGCCGCGACGGCATCCATGGCGCCACGATGGCGTCCGCCGAGTTCGACGAATCCTCGGAGGAGAAGCGCCCCACCGTGCAGGTCGGCGACCCCTTCGCCGAGAAGCTCCTGCTGGAGGCCTGCCTCGAGCTCATGAAATCCGGCGCCGTCATCGCCATCCAGGACATGGGGGCGGCGGGCCTGACCAGCTCGGCCGTCGAGATGGGCGCGAAGGGCAATCTCGGCATCGAGCTCGACCTCGACAAGGTGCCCTGCCGCGAGGAGGGCATGACCGCCTACGAGATGATGCTCTCGGAGAGCCAGGAGCGCATGCTCATGGTGCTCAAGCCCGGCATGGAGAAAGAGGCCGAGGCCATTTTCCACAAGTGGGGCCTGGACTTCGCCGTCATCGGCAGGACCACCGACACCCTGCGCTTCGTGATCAAGCACCAGGGCGAGGTGAAGGCCGACCTGCCGATCAAGGAGCTCGGCGACGAGGCTCCCGTCTATGACCGCCCCTGGGTGGAAAGCCCACGGCAGCCCGCAATTGCGGCAGAGAGCGTGACGGCTCCCGTGTCCGAGGCCGAGGCGCTCCTCAAGCTCGTCGGCTCGCCGGATCAGTGCTCCAAGCGCTGGGTCTGGGAGCAGTACGACCACCTGATCCTCGGCAACACGGTCCAGACCCCGGGGGGCGACGCCGCCATCGTGCGGGTCGAGGACGGCCTGAAGGGTCTGGCGCTCACCACCGACGTCACGCCCCGCTACTGCGAGGCCGATCCCTTCGAGGGCGGCAAGCAGGCGGTGGCGGAGGCCTGGCGCAACATCACGGCGGTCGGCGGCCTGCCGCTGGCAATCACCGACAACCTCAACTTCGCCAGCCCCGAGCGGCCCGAATCCATGGGCCAGTTCGTCGGCTGCATCCGGGGTATCGGCGAGGCCTGCAAGGCGCTCGACTTCCCGGTCGTGTCCGGCAACGTCTCGCTCTACAACGAGACCAACGGCCAGGGCATCCTGCCCACGCCCGCCATCGGCGGGGTCGGGCTCCTCGACGACGTGACGGTGAACGCCTCCATGGCGTTCAGGCGCGAGGGCGAGGCGATCATCCTCATCGGGGCCACCCGGGGCTGGCTCGGCCAGTCGATCTACCTGCGCGACGTCTGCGGTCGCGAGGAGGGCGCGCCGCCGCCGGTGGATCTGGCCCTGGAGAAGCGTAACGGCGACTTCGTGCGCCAGCTCATCCGCTCCGGCCAGGTGACCACCGTGCACGACGTCTCGGACGGCGGCATCGCGCTCGCGCTCGCCGAGATGGCCATGGCGGGCCAGGTGGGGGCCGAGATCACCGCCTATCCGGAGGGCTTCCCCCTCCATGCCTTCCTGTTCGGCGAAGACCAGGCCCGCTACCTCCTCGCCGTCGACGAGGACGTGGCGGCCGACATCCTCTACGAGGCCGGCGCGGTCGGCATTCCGGCCGTGACACTGGGAATCACCGGCGGCGATTCGTTGATTCTGCCGGGCCGGCAGGCCATATCCCTGAAGCAGTTGAAGGCAGCCCACGAAGCCTGGCTGCCCGACTACATGACCGGCAAGTCCTGAGGAGTTTGATCCATGCCCATGAACGCCCACGATATCGAGAGCATGATCAAAGCCGCCCTGCCGGACGCGGTGGTCGAGATCAAGGATCTGGCCGGCGACGGCGACCACTATGCCGCCACCGTCACCTCCTCGGCCTTCAAGGGGAAGTCCCGGGTCCAGCAGCACCAGATGGTCTATGCAGCGCTGCAAGGACGCATGGGAGGCGTGCTTCATGCCCTTGCATTGACGACCGTGGCACCCGACAATTGAGACGCGAGTCCGACGCCTTGACCGTCGGGACGAAGGAGCATTCCATGGCTGACGCCAACCAGATCATCGACAACGAAGTGAAGTCCAACGACGTCGTGCTGTTCATGAAGGGCACGCCGCAATTCCCCATGTGCGGGTTCTCGGGCCAGGTGGTCCAGATCCTCAACTACCTCGGCGTGCCCTACAAGGGCGTCAACGTGCTCGAGGACGAGACCATCCGCCAGGGCATCAAGGACTATTCCAACTGGCCGACCATCCCCCAGCTCTACGTGAAGGGCGAGTTCGTGGGCGGCTGCGACATCACCCGCGAGATGTTCCAGGCCGGCGAGCTGCAGCAGCTCTTCGCCGACAAGGGCATTCCGGTCCAGCAGAGCACCTGAGGCCGGCATTCCTTTTCGAGCGATCCGAGGCGGGGCGTTGACCCCGCCTTTTTCATGCGCCCTCCGCAGGTCAGGGGCGTCTTATGTCGCATTCCTTAAACGGCTCAGTTTCCGGCACAATGAACTGTGCTGAATGCAACAGAAGCGCCGCGCACCACAGAATAAGAAGGAGCGGCGAGAAGGGGCTGTTCCATGATCGAACCGGAGACGAATGTCGTTGCCTTCAAGCCGCGGAATGCCGTGCCCCATCATCCCAAGAGCCTGATGGAGCGCATCTATGCGGCGGGTTCCCTGTCCATCCGGGCGGACGACCGGGCCACCAAGATGGCGGCCGTCATGCTGCAGGCGCTGGGCTTCCTGGTGATCGAGGAGATCCTGGCCGACGGCACCCCGCGCCGGCTCCAACGCAGCGAGGCGCGGCAGGCCATGGACCGCCCCTGGCGGCTCTCGAAGCCGGCCTTTTCCGGCACGGTCGGCGTCCCGGACGGGGGCGGGGCGCTCCCGGTCTAGCGCATCGGACGGAAAACCGGGTCCACTTTTTACTGACGCGGCCCTCTGGGTCCGCACGATGCGCTAGGACCGGCCCAGAGCCGTCTTCATGAACGTGACGGCGTCCGGCGAGGCCCATTGGGCCGGCCCCTTGAGCAGGGCGATCTCGCAGCCCGACGCATCGACCACGAAGGTGGTCGGAAGTCCCACCACGTGGCCGGATTTCTGGAGCACCTGCAGGAGCTTGCCCTCGGGATCGGCGTGGTAGGCCAGGTTCCGGATGCCGTTCTCCTGCAGCCAGGCCTTCGGCTTCTCGGGATTGCGGGTGTCCACATTGATGGCCACGACCTGGAAATCGGGACCGCCGAGCTCGGCCTGAATCCTGTCGAGGGCCGGCATCTCCTCGCGGCAGGGCACGCACCAGGTCGCCCACAGATTGACCAGGATCGTCCGCCCCTTGAAATCCGACAGGCTCATCCGCTGGCCCTCGGGCCCCGTGAAGGCGATCACCGGCGGCGGCTTCGGGGCGTTGCTCACGCCGACGGCCGCCACCTCGCCCTTGGCCAGCGGCTTCAGGCGCTCTGCGGTCGGCTTGGAGGCGCGGCATTCGGCAACCCCGGCCGCCAGCGGGTCGCGGGGCGAGAGGCCGTACCAGGCCGCCCCGGCCCCGGCGGCCGCCAGGGCCGCGAGACCGAGGATCCAGCCCGTTCGGGATTTCGATGGGTTCGACATGGCCTGTGGGTTCGACATGGCCTGTGATGTGGCGCTTTTCGGCCCGGGCCTCAAGCCCGAAAGGAAGAGCGCGGCCGTCCGTCCCATCACGAAAGCGTTGAGCGTTCAGTCTGTTGCAATCCTCACCTTGCCTCTCGCATCCGGCACCGCTTGCCGTTATGGTGCGGCCACGTTTCGGAGCTCTTCATGTCGTCCAGCCTGACCCTTCCTCGCGCCGTTCTGGTTTGCGGCCTTCTCGCCCTCGGTCTGACCGCCTGCGGCCGTCGCGGCGCGCTCGAGCCGCCGCCGGACGCCTCGGCTCAGGCGGCCGAGACCCAGACGCAGACCCCGGCGAGCGACGCCACCCTGCCCTCCCCGGTCGGCACGCCCCGCTCCCAGGCGAACCGGGGCTACACGATTCCCAACAAGCCGTTTATCCTCGACCCGCTGCTCTAGGCCTTTTCGATGCACCATTTCGCCTATCGTGACGGCGTCCTCCATGCGGAGGGCGTCGATCTGCGCCGCCTCGCGGACGAGGTCGGGACCCCGTTCTATTGCTATTCCTCGGCCACTCTGGAGCGGCACTACCGGGTCTTCGCCGAGGCCTTCGCCGACACGAACGCCCTCGTCTGCTATGCCATGAAGGCCAATTCGAACCAGGCCGTGCTCCGGACGCTCGGCCGCCTGGGCGCCGGCATGGACATCGTGTCCGAGGGCGAGCTGCGCCGCGCGCTCGCGGCCGGCGTGCCGGGCGAGCGCATCGTCTTCTCCGGGGTCGGCAAGACGAAAGCCGAGATGGCCTTCGCGCTCGAGAGCGGCATTCTCTGCTTCAACGTGGAATCGGAGCCGGAGCTCGAAGCCCTTTCCGAGGTGGCGGTCTCGAAGGGCATGCGCGCCCCCGTGTCGGTGCGCATCAATCCGGACGTGGACGCCAAGACCCACGCCAAGATCTCGACCGGCAAGTCCGAGAACAAGTTCGGCATCCCCATCGCCCGCGCCCGCGAGGTCTATGCCCGGGCGGCGGCGCTCCAGGGCATCGAGGTCACCGGCGTCGACATGCATATCGGCAGCCAGATCACGGACCTGGCGCCTTACGACAACGCGACCGCGCTCCTCGCCGAACTCGCCCGCGACCTGATGGCGGACGGCCACCGGCTGCACCACATCGATCTCGGCGGCGGCCTCGGCGTGCCCTATCGGGAGGACAACGAGCCCCCGCCCGATCCGCAGGCCTACGCGGCGATCATCAAGCGTCACACCCGGGATCTCGGCCTCAAGCTCGTGTTCGAGATGGGCCGCATGATCGCCGGCAATGCGGGCGTGCTCGTCGCCCGGGTGATCTACGTGAAGCAGGGCGCCGACAAGCCGTTCGTGATCGTCGATGCGGCGATGAACGACCTCATCCGCCCGACGCTCTACGAGGCCCATCACGATATCAAGCCGGTCCTGGCCGCCTCTCCCGGCACGCCGCGCGTCGTCGCCGACGTGGTCGGCCCCGTGTGCGAGACCGGCGACTATCTCGCCCTGTCCCGCGACATGCCGGCCGTGAAGGCGGGCGACCTCATCGCCGTCATGACCGCCGGCGCCTACGGGGCCGTCCAGGCCAGCACCTACAACACGCGCCCTCTGGTGCCCGAGGTGCTGGTCCGCGGCGAGGATCACGCGGTGGTGCGCCCGCGCCCGACCTATGACGAGTTGATCGGGCTCGACCGGGTCCCGGCCTGGCTGGGCTGACGCGCCCGCCCGCCGGCCCGCCACCTGCCGTGCAGAATCGACCACCCCTCTCGAACAATGCCCCGCTCGGAGGATTGACCATCAACCGGCAACGGCCCGAGCCGTGACGGCCGGTCACCTCTTCTTGAAGCTCCGCGCCCAATTGACCGCTGGTCATCCGGGGTCCGCGTGCTAGCTTTTCAGGCGGGGGTTATCTGCACGGGCGGTGCAGCGGGAGATATTTTGCATGAGCGACGGCCCGAACCCGACGCCTGGGCGCAGTCCCCTGAACCAGCGGTTCGGGCGCCTGGTCACTCATGCGCGCTGGTCCCTCTGGTGGGAAGAGGCCTGGCCCCGGCTCTGGCTGCCCTTCGCCATCGTCCTGCTGTTCCTGACCCTCTCCTGGCTGGGCCTCTGGCTCGACGCCTCGCCCCTGTGGCGTAGCGTCGGCCTGGGGCTGTTCGGAGCCGCCTTCCTTCTGTCGCTCTGGCCGCTCCTGCGCCTGCGCATGCCCAGCCGGACCCGTGCGCTCGACCGGCTCGACCGGGAAACAGGGCTCACCCACGGCCCGGCCCGCGTCCTTGACGATACGCTGGCGCTCGGATCGGCGGATCCCGGCACCAAGGCCCTCTGGGCGCTTCATCGCAAGCGGGCGGAGGATGCTGTCAGCCGCATGCGCGTCGGCCTGCCGCAGCCCGACATGGCCAAGCGCGACCGCTATGCCGTGCGCGCCGCGGGGCTTCTCGCCCTGGTGACGAGCGCCTTCATCGCCGGGCCCGAGATCGGCTCCCGGCTCGCCGCGGCGTTCGACTGGCGCAAGGTCGAGACCGCCTCTCCGTCCTTCCGCATCGACGGATGGATCGACCCGCCGCTCTATACCCGCACGCCGCCCCTGATGATCGACCTGGCCCGGGGGCAGAGCCTGCGCGCGCCGATCCATTCGACCGTCGTGATCCGGATCGCCGGCGAGGGAAGTGCGGAGGTCACGCCGGGCAAGGGCCTGACGCCGCTCCCGCCCAAGGCCAACCAGCGCGCCGACATGCGCGAGGAACGCTACACCCTCGACGGCTCGAGCGAGCTGACGGTCAAAACCGGATTCGCGCACAGCGTGACCCTGACCATCGAGGCCATCCCCGACCGGCTGCCCGAGATCGCCTTCACGACGCCCCCCGAGGTCAACGCCCGCGGCACCTTCACCTTGAGCTACAAGGGTCGCGACGATTACGGCATCGCGTCCCTCGACGGCATCGTCGAGAAGGCCGACGCCAGCAAGGGGCGCTCCCTCGTGCCCGCCCCTCAGCTCACCCTCGCCCTTCCGAGCCATGAGGAGAACGCGCCGGACACCAAGTCCCCGGTCGATCTCACGAACCATGCCTGGGCGGGCGCGCCCGTGACGATCCGCCTGAAGGCCAAGGACGAGGCCGGCCAGGAGGCCCTGAGCGAGGCGATCACCTTCACCCTGCCGCAGCGTCCCTTCACGAATCCGCTCGCCAAGGCCTTGGTCGAGCAGCGGCGCAATCTCGTTCTGTCCCCGGACGACCGCAAGCGCGTTCAGGTGGCCCTCGACGCGCTGCTCATCGCGCCGGACGAGTACACGCCGCAATGGGGCGTGTTCATGGGGCTGCGCACCGGCGCGGAGCGCCTGCGGGTCGCCAAGTCCGACCAGGATCTGCTCGACGTGGCCGACTGGCTCTGGGCCATGGCGCTGCAGATCGAGGACGGCAACCTGTCCGATGCGGAGCGCGAGCTGCGCGCCGCCCAGGAGCGTCTGAAGGAGGCCATGGACCGGGGCGCCACGGACGACGAGATTCGGCGCCTGACCGACGAGCTGCGCCAGGCCATGGACAAGTTCCTGCGGGAATTCGCGCAGCGCATGCAGCAGAACCAGCAGTCGCAGGATCAGAACCAGCGCACGCCTCCCGACCGGATGATCTCGCAGGACGACCTCAACCGGATGCTGCGCCAGATGGAGGACGCCATGCGCCGCGGCGACGTGGCCGAGGCCCAGCGCCTGCTCGAGCAGCTGCGCAACATCCTCGAGAACCTGCAGACGGCTCAGCCCAACGGCCGCATGACCGATCCGCTCGGACGCGAGATGAACCAGGCGATGCAGGACCTGGAGGACATGGCGCGCGAGCAGCAGAATCTGCGCGACGAGACCTTCCGCGACGGCCAGAACCGGCGCATGCAGCAGGGCGACCGCAACGGGCAGCGCCAGCAGGGGCAGCGTCAGGGGCAGCGCCAGCAGGGACAGCGCCAGCAAGGCCAGCAGGGTCAGCAGGGTGACGGTCAGGAGCAGGCGGAGAACGGCCAGGGCGGTCAGGACCAGGATCCCCTGGGCCTGAGGCAGAGGCAGGAAGCCCTGCGGCAGAGGCTGGAGGAATTGCAGCGGCGCATGCAGGGCATGGGCATGCAGAACGAGCAGGGTCTCGGCGAGGCCGAGCAGGCCATGCGCGATGCCGAAGGCGCTCTCGGCCAGGGCCAGGACGGGCCTGCCGTCGACGCGCAGGGACGAGCGCTCGAAAGCCTGCGTCGCGGCATGCAGGGCATGGCCCAGCAGATGCAGCAGATGCAGCAGGGCGACGGCCAGGGGAACGAGCAGGCCGGCGACCAGCCGGGCCAGGGCAACCCCCAGGGCAACCAGCAGACGGGCCAGCGCGATAACGATCCGCTCGGCCGGCCCATGCGCAACCGGGACTATTCCGACGGCCGTGTCGAGGTGCCCAGCGCCAGCCAGTCGCCCGCCCAGCGCGCACAGCGGATTCTGGAGGAATTGCGGCGCAAACTGGGCGATCCGAGCCGGCCGCAGGAAGAGCTCGACTACTTCGAGCGGCTGCTGCGCCGGAACTGACTCTGGAGCATTGATCGCTTGGCGGCGCATCATGCCGGACTTAGAGCTGCTTCCACTCACGTGGAATCATCTCTCTTCTTTGCCTCGCCGCATTTTTTGACGGTGAACCGAATCCACTTCACCGAAAAATGCTCTAGAGCCCCGGACCCAAAAGTGGACACCACTTTTGGGATTCATCCGAGGCTCCCTCTCTTGACCGGCGCATCGGAAAAGGCGGAAAACCGGGTCCACTTTTCGCTGACGCGACCCTCTGGGTCCGTCCGATGCGCTAGTGCCGCCGGGCCTCTTGCCTCTCCGCCGGGTTGGGGCCACGGTCGCCCGGATCTTTCGATGGAATCACGATGACGAGTTTTGCCGATTTGCTGGTCCCGATCGCGGTGGTCGCCGTCGCGTTCGTGCTGCTTCTGGGGCTGATCAACATGCTGCGCGGCGGCAATCCCAATCGGTCGCAGCATCTCATGAGGCTGCGCGTGCTGCTGCAGTTCCTCGCCATCATCGTGATCATGGGCGTGATCTGGTGGCGGGCTGCCTGACGTTGGGACACAGGTGGAAAACCCCGGCCATTGTCCACATTGTGGATCGCGCACCTTCGTATTGACACTTTTTCGCCACGCTTTGTATTAAGACAACGTTAGCCATAAGGGCATAGCCTGATGGCCTTGATACTTATTGAATTACGGATCCCTTAATGCGCATCAGTCCAGCCATCGGCATGAGCCTACTGATCCTGGTTGCAGGATCGACGGGTGTGCTAGGCTCCGACTTCAAGCGGCAAACGAGTTCCTCCCAGGCCCAGACCCAACCAAGCATCCTGTCGGAGTTCCGTTTTGGTCTCTCCGCTCAGGATCCCTGGGGCCCGGAAGGACGCGATGGCTCGGCCAATCTCACCGGCGAAATCCTTTTTGCGAAGCCGTTTACCGCCTCGGACCTCTTCACAAGCTATTTCATCCCCCGGCCGCATGTGGGCGGCAGCCTGAACTTCGACGGCCGGACGAGCTTCGCCTATGCCGGCCTGTCCTGGACCGTCGACGTGACGCCCGACATCTTCGTCGAGGGCAGCCTCGGCGGCGCCGTTCACAACGGCAAGGAGCACTCGATCGCGGACCATCAGGGGCTCGGATGCTCCCCGCTCTTTCGCGAATCGGGTTCCGTGGGCGTGCGCCTGTCCGCCAACTGGAGCGTGGTGGCCACGGTCGAGCATCTCTCGAACGGCGGCACCTGTTCGGACGAGAATAGAGGCTTGACGAATGTCGGCGCGCGGGTTGGGTATTCGTTCTAACTGAGTCCCAATTGTCGGGTCCGCCATGGTCGTCCTCAACCGCATCTATACCCGCACCGGCGACGAGGGCACCACGGCGCTGGCCGCCGGCGGACGCCGTCCGAAATACGATCTGCGCATCGAGGCCTACGGCACGGTCGACGAGACCAACGCGTGCATCGGCCTCGTGCGGCTTCATACGGCCGGCCACGACATCGACGCCATGCTCGGCCGCATCCAGAACGATCTGTTCGATCTGGGCGCGGATCTCGCGACCGTCGAGACGGACAAGCCCCTGCCCTATGAGCCCTTACGCGTCACTCAGGCGCAGGTCGACCGTCTCGAGCAGGAGATCGACCGCCTCAACGCCGACCTGTCCGTCCTGCGCTCCTTCGTCCTCCCGGGCGGCACGCCGGCCGCGGCGGCGCTTCATCTCGCGCGCACGGTCTGCCGCCGGGCGGAGCGCCATGTGGTCGAACTGATGGAGAGGCCGGACGAGAAAGTTTCTCCGGAATCGGTGAAGTACCTGAACCGCCTGTCGGATTTTCTCTTTGTCGCGTCACGCTACGTCAATGACAAGGGTGCGCTCGACGTGCTTTGGGCGCCCGGTCAGAATCGCTAACGCATCGTGCGGACCCAGAGGGCCGCGTCAGCGACCCGAAGGGCCACGCCAGTGAAAAGTGGATCCGGTTTTCCGCACGATCCGAGGGCCGGTGCCTCGGGGGCGGGCCCGGCGCATACTCCCAAAAGTGGATTCCCCTTTCAGGTCCGATGCTTTAGGAGCGGATCATGTTTCTCCCGCTTCACGATGGCGTTCCGCTCAAGAACATGAAGACGCCGCTCGCGACGCGGTGTCTGATCGGCGTCTGCGTCATCGCCTATCTGCTCACCTTCTATGGCCCTCTGGGCGAGGACGCGGTGGTGGCCGGGCTCGGCTTCATCCCGTCCGTTCTGTTCGGCACGGAAGTGCTGCCCGAGGGCTATCCGTTCGTCCCCGCCGAGCTGACCCTGGCCACCAACATCTTCCTGCACGGCTCGCTGTTTCACCTGATCGGCAACATGCTGTTCCTCTGGGTGTTCGGCGACAATGTGGAGGATGCCATGGGGCATCTCCGCTTCATCCTGTTCTTCCTGCTCTGCGGGATGGCCGCCAGCCTGGCCCATGCCTTCATCACGACGGAGCCGCACCGCCCGCTGATCGGAGCCTCGGGGGGCGTGTCGGGTGTGGTGGCGGCCTATCTGATCCTCTATCCCCGCGTGAAGATCTGGGGCCTGTTCCTGAAGGGCATCCCGCTGCATCTGCCCGCCTACTGGACCATCGGCTTCTGGTTCGTCCTCCAGTTCGCCGCGGCCTTCCTCGGCGGGGACGACAGCGTGGGCTGGTTCGCCCATCTTGGCGGCTTCGTCGTCGGCGCTATTCTCACCCCTCTCCTGCGCCGCCGCTACGATCCCGTGCTCGCCCGCGTCCAGGCGCAGGAACTGCAAGCGCCGCGTTGACAATCAGGGATCGGCCATTACGGTCCTTCCGCCTTTTTCCTATATGTCCGGAGGGTCGGCCATCGGCCATTTCCGGATCCGATCTTTGGTGAGGACAGACGAATGAAGCTTCTGGTGTGTGTGAAGCGGGTGGTGGACTACAACGTGAAGATCCGGGTGAAGCCGGACGGGTCGGGCGTGGAACTGGCCAACATCAAGATGTCCATGAACCCCTTCGACGAGATCGCCGTCGAGGAAGCCGTGCGCCTCAAGGAGCAGGGCAAGGCCACCGAGATCGTCGCCGTCTCCATCGGCCCGAGCCAAGCCGGTGAAACCATCCGCACCGCGCTCGCCATGGGGGCCGACCGGGGCATCCTGGTCAAGACCGACGCCGCCGTCGAGCCCCTCGCCGTGGCCAAGATCCTGGCCAAGGTGGTCGAGCAGGAGAAGCCCGACCTCGTCATCATGGGCAAGCAGGCCATCGACGACGATTCCAACCAGACCGGCCAGATGCTCGCCGCCCTGATGGGCTGGCCGCAGGGCACCTTCGCGTTCAAGGTGAACGTGGGCGAGGGCTCCATCGACGTGACCCGCGAGGTCGACGGCGGCCTGCAGACGGTCGGACTCAAGCTGCCGGCCATCGTGACCACGGACCTGCGCCTCAACGAGCCGCGCTATGCGTCTCTGCCCAACATCATGAAGGCCAAGAAGAAGCCGCTCGACGAGACCTCTCCTGAGACGCTCGGCGTCGACGTGGCCCCGCGCCTGAAGGTGATCAAGACCGCCGAGCCCGGCGGCCGCAAGGCGGGCGTGAAGGTCGGCTCCGTGGCCGAACTCGTCCAGAAGCTCAAAGTCGAAGCCGGCGTGCTCTAAGGGAGAAGACCAACCATGACCACTCTTCTGATCGCCGAGCACGACAACGCTCATCTCAAGGACGCCACCCACAAGGCGCTCTCCGCCGCGAAGGCGCTCGGCGCCCCCGTGCACGTGCTGGTGGCCGGCGCGAACGCGCGCGCGGCGGCCGAAGCCGCCTCCAGGCTCGCGGGCGTGGAGAAGGTGCTGCTGGCCGACAGCCCGGCCTACGAGCACCAGCTCGCCGAGCCGACCGCGGCCCTCATCGTGTCGCTGGCCGGTTCCTACGATGCCCTGGTGGCGCCCGCCACCAGCAAGGGCAAGAACACCATGCCGCGGGTGGCGGCGCTGCTCGATGTGATGCAGGTCTCCGACATCACCAAGGTGGTGGCGCCCGACACCTTCGAGCGGCCGATCTATGCCGGCAACGCCATCCAGACCGTGCAGGCCACCGACGCCACGAAGGTGATCACCGTGCGCACCGCCGCCTTCCCGGCCGCCGCCGAGGGCGGCTCGGCCGCCGTCGAGACGGTCAACGCCGCCGAGGACCCGGGCGTGTCGAGCTTCAAGGGCGAGGAGATCCAGCAGTCGGACCGGCCCGAACTGACCTCGGCGAAGATCATCATCTCGGGCGGGCGCTCGCTCGGTTCGGCCGATGCCTTCAAGCAGTATATCGAGCCCATCGCCGACAGGCTCGGGGCCGCCATGGGCGCGTCGCGCGCGGCCGTCGATGCGGGCTATGCGCCGAACGACTGGCAGGTGGGCCAGACCGGCAAGGTGGTGGCGCCCGATCTCTACATCGCGGTGGGCATTTCAGGGGCCATTCAGCATCTGGCCGGCATGAAGGACTCCAAGGTGATCGTGGCGATCAACAAGGACGAGGAAGCCCCCATCTTCCAGGTGGCGGATTACGGCCTCGTCGGCGACCTCTTCCAGATCCTTCCGGAACTGAAGGAGGAGTTGACCAAAGCCGGTCAATAAGGTCAGGAATAATGACGGGCCGGGCGGGGTCTCCGCCCGGCCGCTTTCGACATTGAATGCAGGCAGCAGATCAGATGGGCATAGAGATCAAAACGGTTGGCGTTGTCGGCGCCGGGCAGATGGGAAGCGGAATCGCCCATGTCTGCTCGCTGGCGGGTTTCACCGTCCGGCTCAACGATCTCTCCGAGGATCGGATCAATGCCGGGTTGGCCACGATCAACGGCAACATGGCCCGCCAGGTCGCCAAGGGCGCCATCTCGGACGCCGACCGGCAGGCGGCGCTCGATCGGATCAAGCCGGCGCGCACCTATGATGATCTCGCCACCTGCGACCTTGTGATCGAGGCGGCGACCGAGAACGAGGAGGTGAAGCGCAAGATCTTCACCAATCTCAGCCCGTCGCTGCGCCCCGACGCGATGCTCGCCACCAACACCTCGTCGATCTCGATCACGCGGCTTGCCGCCTCCACCGACCGGCCGGAACGCTTCATCGGCATCCACTTCATGAATCCGGTGCCGGTGATGCAGCTGGTCGAGTTGATCCGCGGCATCGCCACCGAGGACCCGACCTACGAATCTGCCAAGGAGTTCATCGGCAAGCTCGGCAAGACCTCCACGGTTTCCGAGGACTTCCCGGCCTTCATCGTCAACCGGATCCTGCTGCCGATGATCAACGAGGCGATCTACACCCTCTACGAGGGCGTCGGCTCCGTGGAGGCCATCGACACGGCCATGCGGCTCGGCGCCAACCACCCCATGGGCCCGCTCCAGCTCGCCGACTTCATCGGCCTGGATACCTGTCTGTCCATCATGCAGGTGCTGCACGAGGGCCTGGCCGATTCCAAGTACCGCCCCTGCCCGCTCCTGGTGAAGTATGTGGAAGCCGGCTGGCTCGGACGGAAGACGAAGCGCGGCTTCTACGATTACCGGGGCGAGAAGCCGGTCCCGACCCGCTGACGGGCCGCGTGGCCGTCATAGCAGCCGCCTGAACGCATCGGTGAAGAAATAGGGCCCGAAGCTCCACAGCCCGGCCCAGAGCATGGCGCCGAGGGCGTTGGCCACGACGAAATGGGGCCAGGGCATCCCGGTCGAACCGGCGATGAGACCGTTGAGCTGGCGCAGCACGACGACGAAGCGCGCCGTGAGAACCATGAAGAACCCCTTGGTCTTCACCGTCTGCTCCAGCTTGGACAGGCGGTCCGGGGTGAGCTTCACCAGGGAGCCGAACCTCATCAGAAGCGGCCGCCCTCCGAACCGGCCGATCAGGTAGCCGGTGCTGTCGCCGAGGACCGCCCCGGCCCAGGCGGCCAGAAAGACGTGGCCGATGGCGAGATCTCCACGGGTGGCCAGGAGCGAAGCCCCGATCAGGGCGCTTTCTCCGGGCAGGGGCGCCCCGAAGGACTCGAGGTAAAGCACGACCAGAAGAGCCCACACGCCATAGGCCGCGATGGCCGGCTCGATCCAGGCCAGGCCTTCCTGCAAAAGGTTCATGAAAAGCCCCAAGTCGCTGGAATCCGGTCTCGATCCGTCCACACACACTTCCTGTGGGTGCGTCACAAACGTCTGACCGTGCATCTTCACAACAGTGTCATGCTGCCTATAGTCTAATCCGACGGGATACGAGTCTTCTCTTAACCTAAAGAGGAGGTGAGGTGACGATACACGTCCAGCCTGTTGTGCGACCGGAGGCCTGCCCGGCCCTCGTTCTCAATGCCGATTACCGGCCTTTGAGCTACTACCCCTTGTCCATCTGGTGTTGGCAGGATGCGATCAAGGCGGTGTTTCTGGACAGGGTCAACATCGTGTCGGAATACGACAAGGTCGTGCGAAGTCCGACCTTCGAGATCCGCCTCCCCTCGGTCATTTCGCTCAAAACCTACGTCAAACCCTCACGTCACCCGGCCTTCACCCGCTTCAACGTCTTCCTGCGCGACCGCTTCAGCTGCCAATATTGCGGAGACCGCGAGGACCTGACCTTCGATCACGTCATTCCCCGGTCCAAGGGCGGGCAAACCACTTGGGAGAATGTCGTCGCCGCCTGTGCGCCCTGCAACCTCAGGAAGGGGGACAAACTGCCCCGCGAGGTGGATATGTGGCCCCGGCAGAGCCCCTTCGCCCCGACCGTCCACGACCTCCACTCCAACGGCCGCCTCTTCCCGCCGAACTATCTCCACGACAGCTGGATGGATTATCTCTACTGGGACAGCGAGCTGGAGCCCTGAGATCCGTCCCCGGGCCCATCCGGCGGGCCCATCCGGGCCCCTGCCGGTCAGTCATTTCCCCATGGGCAAGCCGGTCAGGTCAGACGCCCCCGGGCTGCGACGGGCAACTCGCCGACGATCGTGCCTCCCCGCACCGCCACCATTCGGTCCACCATGTTCACCACCACGCAGACGTGATTCGGCACGATGCGGACCACATCGCCCACGCTGGGACGATCGTTGCAGGCGGACAGGTCGAGAAACCCGTGCTCCTCGGCGAAGCGGGCGATCCGGGCCTGCGGATGCTCGAGAATGAGGCCGTGGCCGTCGAGCCCGCCCGTATCGTAGGTCAGGGTCTTCGAGCCCGAATCGAGAATGCCCCGCTCGGGGCCGGCCCGGCTGACCACCGTCGCATAGACGGTCAGCGCGCAGTCCTCCAGCCCGGCGACGCCCGCTGCCAGCATCATGCGGTCGTTGAACACAGACGTGCCGGCCCGGTGCTCCGTCACGCCGTTGATCTTGCCCAGATGAACCAGGTTGGGGGTGCCGCCCGACGAGACGATGCGCGGTTCGAGCCCGAGCTCCCGCACGCCGGCCGTGGCCGCATCGAGGAAGGCCTGCGTCTCGGCCACCGCATTCTCCGGCGGATACAGCATGAAGCCTGCGAACGAGAGCCCCGGGCGTGACCCGATCTCCCGGGCGAGCGCCACGGCTTCCGCCGGCGTCTCCACCCCGGCGCGCCTGCGGCCGGTATCGCATTCCACCACCACGTCGAGAGGGCGCCCGGCCATGGCCGCGGCCCGCGGCAGGCCCGCGACGACCACCGGATTGTCGGCCGCCACGGTGACCTTCGTGCGCGTCAGGAGCCGGCCGAGGCGGTCGAGCTTCTCCTCACCCAGGAGATTGTAGGCGATGAGGATGTCGTCATGTCCGCTCTCCGCCATGATTTCGGCCTCGCCGAGCTTCTGGCACGTGAGGCCACGGGCGCCGGCATCCCGCTGCATGGCGGCGATCGCCGGGCTCTTGTGGGTCTTGATGTGAGGGCGGTTGGCGATGCCGGCTGAATCGCACAGGGCCTGCACCCGGGCGATATTGCGCTCGACCACGTCGAGATCGACCACCACGGCGGGCGTCCCGAACTGCCGCGCGACCTCGTCCTTGAGAGCCTGAAGTCTCATGTCACTCCCCCACATGTCCGAGCGAAGGCTACCGGGGCGATGCCCATGGGCGCAAGGTCACCGGCCCGGGAAGATCCCCTTGCGCGCCGCCGCGGCGGCCGCGAAGGCGGCGAGCGCCAGCGAGATCAGCACGTTCCATCCGGCCAGGGACAGGCCGAGGAAGCGCCAGGCCGCCTCCGTGCAGCTCACCACGCGGGTGTTCTGCAACTGGTTCAGGAAATCGCCCACATTGCCCGCGCCGGCGCCCGCGCCGCCGCCACAATCGCTCGGGCCCGCGAAGAAGCCCCATTCCACGCCTGAATGATAAGCGCCAAGCCCCGCGCTGACGATGAAGATCAGGGCCAGGCACCAGAGGCCGATGCGGGCATAGCGCGGCGGCAGGAGCGCGGCCGCGAGGCCCACCGGAATCGCGATGTAATAGGGATTGCGCTGCATCAGGCAGAGCTTGCACGGCACGTAGCCGAACACATGCTCGAAGATGAGCGCTCCGCCGACGGTCGCAGCGGCGCCCAGGGCCACGGCCAGCGCAGCCTGCCGCATCGTGAGGCTGATCCGCATCGCCCCTCCCCTCTAGAAAAGATAGCGGAAGGCCACGAAGCCCCCGACGAAGGCCGCGATGGCCAGGGCCGCCACCAGGTTGAAATGGTTGTCGATGATCGATTTGATCCGCGGTCCGAACTGGCTCATCAGGAGGGCCACGATGAAGAAGCGGGCGCCGCGGGTCAGGATCGACAGCAGGATGAACCAGCCCAGATGATAGCCCGCGAAGCCCGACGTGATGGTCACGAGCTTGTAGGGGATCGGGGTCAGGCCCTTCAGCAGGATCACCCAATGGCCGTACTCGGCATAGGCATGCCGGAACGTCTCGGCGCCTTCCGTGAGGCCATAGAGATGGAACAGCCAGGCTCCGATGGAATCGTAGAGGCCGAGCCCGATGAAGTATCCGAGGATGCCGCCCAGGACGGACGCGACGGTGCAGATCAGGGCATAGGCCCAGGCCTTGTCGGGCCGTGCCAGCATCATCGGCACGAGCATCACGTCCGGCGGCACCGGAAAGAACGAGCTTTCGGAGAAGGACACGAGTGCCAGCGCGTAAGGGGCCGAAGGGCGGGCCGCGAGGGACAGGGTCCAGTCGTAGAGGCGTCTCAGCATGGGGTTCCGACAGGTTCAATCCGGATCGGGGCCTTCGCCCCGGCCCCTTTGAGCACAAGGTGCCGCGAATTGCGAGAGCCCAACCGTGCGGCTTGCCTTCACATCTCGCGCATTGACCAAACTTCGCCGGTCATGGTACGTCGCGGGTCCTTGCCCCTGTGGCGGAATTGGTAGACGCGCTCGACTCAAAATCGAGTTCCGCAAGGAGTGCTGGTTCGATCCCGGCCAGGGGCACCATATTGATTTTATTGAATAAAATAGCTCAATCCATTGGAGCCTTTTTCCCACCTTGGCCGCTATGTCGGCACCATGTCGGCACGGGAAGATAAATTACCCAATCGGCTGCTACGAGCGCCCTCCAGAAATTCTAGGGCTTTGCCGATGCAGATGAGCGCAAAGGGCTAGCGCCTCAGCGCATTAAGACAGGTCCATGAACCGTTCGCCCTAAAAGAGGCGGGTTGGTGAACTGTGTGCGTCATGCGGCTATCTCAACGGCTCGTTGGCCCTCTTGGAACTAGCACCCACCCGTCTATCAACCCCAGTTGCAATGGCTGACCAGAACCGAAAGCCTTGCCGGCCGAACCACAGTTCACATCCTATTCGGATTCTGTTACAATATCTCTTCATCTGAGCGCTGGCGCACCTGGGGTGAGCTCATGTACAGCGACCATGAGCAGTGGGCGCGGATCCGATACCGGGTTCTGGTCGAAGGAGCCACCCGGAGACAGGTCGGCCGCGAGACCGGGATCAGTCCGAATACGGTCCGGAAGATGCTGCGGACGAGACAGCCGGTGCCCCGCAGCCCGCGACAGCAAGTCTTTCCCAAGCTCGGGCCATACTTGCAGACAGTCCAGCAGATGGTGTCGGGCGAAAGGCAGCCAAGCTTGTCTTATCGCGAGATATACAGGTCCATTCGGGAGCAGGGCTATACCGGAACGTACGACGCTGTCGGCAATTATATCAGGTCGCTCAAGCCAACGGATCGGATGCTGTGGGAAGCCGCATACGAGGACATCAAAACCTTGGACCGCAAGTCGGCGGTCACCCTTCTGATGCGGGTGGCGAGGCAGTGCCAGGCGAACGAACGGCAGAGACTTGCATCCTCCCGAGCGCGCAAAACTCACAAGGAAGTCGCCAGGCAGGCTGCCTTCACGTGGCTACGCCAGCTTCTGCAACAAAGGATGCCAGCCGCCGACCTGCGGGGCGAACTCGGCGAGGTACCTGATCTCGACCGGCTGCTGGACAGGCTCCATCACGGGGGCCGCCACGTGCGCAATCGGTCGCTTGTGGTCCTCGGCAGCCTACGCGGCTGGCCTTCAACCGCGATTTGCGCCTTTCTCGGCATGGAGAAGAAGACCTATCGCAGCTACTGGCAGACCTATGAACGTGGCGGAGCCTCAGCCCTGTTCGCAGCGCGTCCTTCAACACGCAAGAAGGTCAACAGCGAGCCCCTGAAGAGCCTAATCTTCGCGATCCTGCATGAGCCGCCGCTCAACTACGGCATCAACCGGACGGCCTGGACTATGGGCACGTTGCAGCAGGCTCTCGCCGAGAAGGGGAACTCTGCGTGCCGGGATACGATCCGCAAGATCACCAAGCAGGCAGGTTGGCGCTGGCTCAAAGCGCGCAAGGTGCTCACATCGACGGACCCGGATTATTCGGAGAAGGTGCGGACCCTGCGCTCGACTCTTGCTTCGCTGCACACCGACGAAGCTTTCTTCTCGATTGATGAGTATGGGCCGTTCATTGTGAGGCTGCATAGCGGCAAAGCCCTGACACCTCCCGGGACGATCCGGATCGTCCCGGCGCGGCAGAGGGCCCGCGGCACGCTGATCCTCACGGCTGCCCTGGAACTGTCGACGAACCAAGTCACTCATGTCTACAGCGAGAAGAAAAACACGGCCGAGATGATCCGGCTGATCGAGACCCTCGCCTCGAAGTATGCAGCCTATCGTCGGGTCTACCTGTCTTGGGACGCGGCTTCATGGCACTCCTCGAACCAGCTTAAGGACTGGCTGGCCAAGCACAATGCTGCCGCTCAGGTCGGTAATGGTCCGCAGATCGAGGTGGTGCCGCTGCCCTCCTGTGCCCCGTTCCTGAACGTTATTGAAGCCGTCTTCAGCGGCATGGCACGCGCCATCATCCACAACAGCAACTATTCCTCTGCGGAAGAGGCTCAGGCGGCAATCGACCGGTACTTAGCTGAACGCAACGCTCATTTCCAGGAACAGCCTGAGCGCGCGGGCGAGTGGGTGTGGGGGCTTGAGCGACAGCCGGCGGTGTTCTCGGAAGCCAATACATGCAAGGATCCTGCCTATAATCGATGACACAGGTTGGAATGTCCTGACTCATTAGCGGCTGGAAGTGCCTTCGCGGCCCTTGAGTGTGAATGGCTTATCCTGCGGAGGTGATGGGAAGAGCTATGTGTGAACACGATATCGTCGTCCGGCTCAGGGCCGCCTTAAGTCGTGAGGAAATCTCCCGCGAAGATATGGAGGCCCTCCTCATTGAGGCTGCCGACGCGATTGAGTTCCTTCGCTCCTTGTTGGAGCCATTGGAGGAAGTTGGGTTAGAGGACTTGTCGCCAAAAGGCAGGGCTTAGGGGACGATGATTGATCTTGAGTACTTTGACGTGGTACGTCGCGTGATGGCACACCCATAAATCTCTGGATGTCCCAGGACGCCCCCCCAGAGATCCTACAGCCCGTTGGGTACTGGATGCAAAGCCACAGGGGCGGCATACGCTATTGGCGCCTCTTCGGGGAGCCACCGCACTTCTGCTCGGATCGGCATATTAAGGGGGGCGGCCGTTTCTTCGCGAGTGAGGGAAGGAATCCGTGCCTGATCACCCCTAAGGGATCAGGCTGATATCGGAGAACTGAAAGGCAAATTCCGGCTTTTGCATTGAGCCAGACAGCGTCATGCTCTTTTCAGAGAAGCAGTCTCGTTTGGCTTTAATGAAGCTCCCGGAGAAGCGGACCCATTGCTCTTTTGTGAGTGGAGAGATTTCAAGCAGGGCACCAGGCGCACCAAGGTTGGAAGCATTTGTTACCTTCACGAAGCCGTTGGGCTCAGCACTGAGAGTGGTGTTGGCGTCAAGCGAAACGGCAAGCGCAAGGCGCCCGGCAGTGTCGGTTGAAACAGCCGCAATCTGACCGATCCAGTTCTGCACATCCGGGCTGGGAAATGCATCGCAAAGGAGTTTCTCACGATCGAACCGGGCGAACTCGTTGACCATGTCCTCCCGCCCGCCTGGCGAATATTTCACGCGTGCTTTGTGACAGATTCCCAAAAATTTCTGCTGGTCGGCCGGCACGCTCAGCCCCTCTTCCGAGCTTTGGGGCTGTGACGCAAGTTCTTGGTGGGGAGCAGCCATCAACGAGTCACCGTCAAAGACGCGCCCCGATAGTACAGGATCAAGCACGTCACTTGGCGGGTTCGCGTCGCTTGCAAGTCCGCAACCGATGAAGCCCACGAGAGCCAAGGCAGCGCCCTGCCGCCGGGAGTGGACATGCAGAACGCTTAAAGGGATCAGAACAGACAGCAGTCCTGTGATGAGGGCGAGTATCGACGCTGAGGCTACGCAGTTCCACATGCCGATTTCCTGTGAGCATGTTCGTGTCGGTACTGTAAGGTTCTTATGTCTCTATCCAAAGGAGACCCGGCCGCCAATACCACTGCATGATGACCCCCATAGCGGGAATAGATCTGGGACTCCGACCGTTATCGTAACTTGTGCTGGTGAAAGTACGTGGCGGTATGACAGTGGTGCTGACGACCGTAGCAGGATGGAGACGTCAATTAGCGTATGAAAACCGCAGCAGAATACAGCAAACATGCTGAAGAGTGTCGGGTGCTCGCCAAGCAGGTGCCTGAAGGGGAGCAGCGCAATCAGTTTCTGGAAATGGCCCGGACTTAGGACAATCTGGCCATCGAGCGGGAGAGGCTGGTCCGCAACCATCCCGAGCTCGACACCGCAGAAGAGTCAAGCAAGGCTCGCATCTCCTCGATCCGCCAGTCATAGGAAAGAGCTATGCCCTTTCTGAGCTAAACATTTAGGAATATCTGCTCGACCCATTTGATCCATTGCGGCTCTCGCAGAAGGCCGTAGCCTCTCCACTGTGGCCCATCCCCCAATAGGCCACGGGCGCCCTGGCTGAAAATCTAGGTATGCTTCTCACCAGGGCGCCCTCTACACCGCTAATCCTAAGCTACGGCTATCCTCCGAAAGGACCCAAAATTCTCAATGGTCTGCCCTCGTTATGATTGGAAAGTCTTCGTCAATAGGAATTAGTAGAGGCAACGATACAAAAACGAAGCATTCGCGATTAACCCATCATGGTTAGCATAATTTTCCTGCCCTGAATCGTTATACTCAAAACTAGATCAGGGAGGATTATAGATGACCACTGTTGGCGTTAGTGCAGAGTTCATAGGATTTCATGCGGGACGAGGCATCTATCGCATTGATCTGAGCCAGGTGCCGCTCAGCACTATCCAGTCGATCGCGTTTATCGATGATGGGATACGCTCCGGAGGAAGCGGTGGCTCGTCAGGGGCCGACATCGACTTCGTGAGCATCTCAACGACCTACAGCGACAGCGTGCTGGTTCCGACAGGAGAGGCATTGAATCCAGAGGTCGTCTATCGTCCCGGCTTCCTGACGCAGTGGACGGACGGTGACAGGCCGCTTTGGAACACGAGCCATCTGTTCGGCACGAACCCCGGCAATGTTTTCGACCCGGCGCAAGCCACTCTGGGCACCATCGACGGCAGCAACGATGCGAGCACCGGAACCTTGTCTCTCGGCGAAGGCGGACAGGCGACTCTGCTGCTCAACCGCTCCTTCACCACAGGCCAGGGCGGATCTGAAAAGCATTACATCTATTTCGGTGAGTACGGCAGCCAAGCGCGCGACCAAGATGGCCTGAGTATTCTTGTGTCGGATGAAAAAGCGGCTCTCGGGAAGGCAGCTATCGCTGGGCCGATGGGGCTCAACCTGACCGGTGACGAGCGGAGTGAGGAGATTGCTTTAGGCCGGGGGATCAACACGCATGTGGGCGCAGGCGATGACGTCATCAGCGGAATGGCCGGAAGCGACAAGATTTTTGCGTGGAAGGGGAATGATCACCTCTATGGAGGGGCGGATGACGACTGGCTCTATGGAGAGGCCGGCAAGGACCGCCTCTACGGCGAGGC
>NZ_JAMXFJ010000048.1 GCF_025460805.1 Microvirga sesbaniae
TCCCCTTCGACGCCGGCGTCGAAGGCCCGACATTGCCGCGGGGTGGAGCAGCCCGGTAGCTCGTCAGGCTCATAACCTGAAGGTCACAGGTTCAAATCCTGTCCCCGCAACCAAAACTCAAAAGCCCCTGACGGCAAAAGCCGCAGGGGCTTTTGCCGTCATAGGCGGCCACATTTACAGTCTCATATGCTCGTCTTAATCGCCGTCACCGCTCGGTCTTTAGCGTTAGACGACTCTACATGCTGCGCCGGCAGTAGCCGAGACGGAGCCCCTGGTCGAGACCGCCCATGCCCTTGCGGCGGATCCCTCGGTCGGGCTCTACCGTCAGGCCGGCTATGCCCGGCGGGCGGCCCTGTTCGAGAGGCTCTATGCCTCAGGTATGCGCATCAGCGAGGCTCTGTCATTACCCTCCGACGCTGCGCCACCTGGCACCCGTATGTTGCTGGTGCGCGGCAAGGGTGACAAGCAACGGCTGGTGCCCTTGCATGAGCGGGCGATCGAGGCCATCAGCCAATGGCAGAAGCTGGCCCGGGCGTATCTGGGGGAGCGTCCTCCACCTGGCTGTTTCACTCGGTGCGCAACAGCACCAAGGCTTTAACGCGCCAGGCCATCCTGCTCGAGATCAAGGAAGCTGCCGCGGCCGCAGAGCTGGCGAGCCCGGAGCGGGTGTCGCCGCATGTCCTGCGGCATGCATTTGCCACCCACATGCACTCAGGCGGCACCGGCCTGCGCGTCTTACAGGAGCTGCTGGGACATGCCGGCATCGAGACCACCCAGATCTACACCCATCTCGACACCTCCCGCCTGCACCAGATAGTCCGCGACCTCCACCCCCTGAATGCTCAAGCTGGTTCAGCTTGAAGACGATGGTGACCCGCCTCCAGTTTTGATTGACGGGGAGCACTCACGACCGTCCGGGACCGCGGCTGCGTTCCGACATGGCGGCGCCGATCTGTTGTACCAATTCCGCGATGAAGCCGGTGCTCTCCCAGGCATAGATGGAAACCATGATCGGAGCTTCGGCGCCGAATTGCGCATAAGGCCTGACATGACGCCCGAGCGTCGCGGCAACCGGGAGGAGCGTTATGCCAAGACCAGCCTCGACGGCGACGAGCACGTTGTTGAGGCTGCTGCCTGAAAAGGCGATGTACCAATGGCGGCGCTCACGCTCGATGCGGTCGAACATGGTCTCACGGTACAGGCCACCAACAGGGAAGGTTACGAGGGGTACAGGGTCCGGCCAAGCATCAGGAGCATCCTTGCTCTCGAACCAGCCTGTGGCTTCGGGGAAGCTTGCCCGGCAATCGTTGCTGGGTGCCGGCTCCTTGACGACAACGATGTCGAACTCGCCGCCACGGTAGCGCCGGGTCAAGTCGCGGCTCAGCCCAGCGCTGACGTCGAGACGGATCTCCTGGTGGCGCTTGGAGAACTCGCCGAAAAGTCGGGCCATGGGACGGCTGAAGACATCTTCCGGAAGCCCGATATGAATGGGCGTTGTTCCAGCCGGATTGCCCAGTGCCGCCGTCGCCTCGCTCTGGAGCGCCATGATCCGACGGGCATACCCAAGGAGGCGTTCACCTGCGGCGGAGGGGCGAATGGGGCGTGCGTCCCGATCCACCAAGGTCTGCCCAACGGCTTCCTCGAGCCGGGCGAGCTGCTGACTTAAGGTCGACTGGGTCATGTGCAGGCGCTCAGCTGCCCGGGTAAAGCCTCCGGCTTCGGTGATTGCGATAAAGGTCCGCAGCAGGCGTGGGTCGAGCATCAGCGACTCGCTGGATCACTGCAATAACTATTCAATAAATGAATAATCTCTATCTGAACATTTAATTTCCAGATGGAGCAAGCTGGCACTATTCTCCCAACATTGCAGTATGGAGTGCTTGGCGGTGTGAGCGGATCTCCTCGTGGGCGGTGCGACGATCGACAGCCTTATAACGGCCAAGCCGAAACCGGCAGCTGACATAGGCCCAAGTGCCGCCCATTACACCTCAGCGATAGGCACACAGGAGCGACCCGTGCAAAGTGCAAATCACCAAAGCCGTAGAGCCTTCCTTAGTCATTCCGGTGGGCTGGCAACTGCGTCCGCAATACTAGGCTTGAGCGGCACACAGAGCGGGGCCGCCGAGGCTGTCGCCAGCATGGATCAGTCCCGTCAGCACATCACCGCTGTTACCGACAGTCACTACTATTTGAGTGACGTGCGCCTCGAGGAAGGCTTCGAGCACGAGGGTGAGGTGGTTGTCGGCACCCGGACCGGGATCCATACGCTGGAAATCCAGGATGGTCGCATCAAAGCGGTGCACGACGCGGGTGCCGCACTGGACGCAGCCCTGCCGCGCTACAAGGCACAGGGTAAGCTGCTTCTGCCTGCGTTCCGGGACATGCACATCCACTTGGACAAGACCTTCTATGGCGGACCGTGGCAGGCTCCCCTTCCCCGTCAAGGCAAGACCATCATGGACATGATTGCGCGGGAGGAAGTGCTTCTTCCGAAGCTGCTGCCGACCTCGCAGGCGCGTGCGGAGAAGCTGATTGACCTTCTCCTCTCGCAAGGCAGCTCGATAGCGCGCAGTCACTGCAACATCGATCCAGTGAGCGGATTGAAAAGCCTGGAGCATCTGCAGCTTGCGCTGGCGGAATATCGTGACAGCTTTGAATGCGAGATCGTCGCCTTCCCGCAGCACGGCCTGTTGCATTCCAAGGTGGATGGGCTGATGCGTGAAGCGATGAGCATGGGCGTGCACTACGTTGGCGGCTTGGATCCCACCAATGTTGACGGTGCCATGGAAGCATCACTGGATGCGATGTTCCAGATCGCGCTCGACCACGACAAAGGCGTCGATATCCATATTCATGAAGCCAACCCAGCTGGCGTGGCGGCTCTTAACTACATGATCGCAACCGTCGAGAAGACCCCGGCGCTGCGTGACAGGCTGACGCTCAGCCACGCCTTCGCTCTCTCCACGCTGCGTCCCGAGGAGTTGAACGAGATGGCCGGGCGCATGGCCACACAGGGCGTAACCGTGGTGTCGACAGTGCCGATTGGACAGAGGACAATGCCGCTGCCGCAACTGCGTGCCAAGGGTGTCAAGGTCATGACCGGCACGGACAGCGTGATCGATCATTGGTCACCGTTCGGTAGCGGTGACATGCTGGAGAAGGCTAACCTGTGCGCCCAGCTTTACGGTGGAAGCGACGAGTTCCTTCTGTCGCGTGCCCTCGCGATCGCCACGGGCGATGTGCTTCCGCTGAGCGACGATGGCAAAGTGGCTTGGCCGAAATCAGGTGACACGGCTGAGTTCGTTCTGGTTGATGCCAGCTGTTCGGCCGAGGCCGTCGCACGGCGCTCTCCGCGGCGGGCAACGTTCCACAAGGGACGTTTAGTCTACGGTGCTGTTGAGCGTGCCTGAGGTTACGACCTTCGGCCGAGACGCTCACTGCTCCTGCAAGGAGTTCGGATTATGCGAAGAAGTCTCGCCATCTCGATACTTGCGGCACTCGGCATAATGGGCCATTCGATGACAGCCGGTGGACAATTAACGAGCGGGAAAGACGTATTGGACGCTGTTACAGACAACGATGTCGATGCGGCACAGATTCAAACCCTTCTGTCCCGCGATGCTGACATCGATGCGAGAGATGAAGCCGGACGCACGGCGTTGCTCATCGCAACCCACGGCAACAGGATCGAGGTTGCAAGGGTGCTGATTGAGGCCGGTGCCGATGTCAATGCAAAGGATCGGATCAATGACAGCCCCTATCTCTATGCCGCGGCGCGGGGTTATCTCGAGATCCTGAAGATGACACTCGCGCACGGCGCGGATCTCAAGAGCACCAACCGCTATGGCGGCACTGCTCTCATCCCAGCCGCGGAGCGTGGCCATGTCGACACTGTCCGCACTTTGATCGAGGCGGGCGTCGATGTGGACCACGTCAACAATCTCGGGTGGACGGCTTTGCTGGAGGCCATCATTCTGGGTGACGGGGGCGAATGTCATCAGCAGATCGTCGACCTTTTGGTGAAGGCAGGTGCCGACATCAACTTGGCGGATCGAGACGGCTTGAAGCCGCTGCAGCACGTGCGCAGTCGCGGCTACAGGGAGATCGAAGCGATCCTTGTCGCGGCGGGAGCCATGTGAGAGTGCAGCTCGGCGTACTTGACGGGCCAGAGCGACGATCTTGCGAGCGCCGCAGGGGCTCACGGCGCGACAGCAGTTCCTTCGGACGAGGCCCAGCGGCCCGATGCTGTGATGGCGCTCAGAATTGTCGACGAACTGCTGGCCGCCGGTCACATCGAGGCAGCCCGTGTCGCTGTCAGGCGCGCTCTCAAAGCTATTGCTGTCGAATAAAGTTGCACCCGCCTTCCAATCGCACATAACACAACTGCATCAGTTGCCCTTTGCGTCATCGACAACAGCGAGCATGAAGCGCCGTGATCGTTGAATACGAGTTGGTCCGAACTGCCGATTAGCACCAACTCGCCATGGACTTCCCGCTGCAGCCGAGCCTGATGGAAGATGCGTATCCAGGGCTGTGACGTTTCTGCTTCGCAGTATCAGAACATTCTAACTTTGCGGTTACACCAAAAAGACTGGTAACATATCTTATGGAACCTGATTCCGCCTGTGGGTGCGGTCAAAACGGTCTCAAGCCGTGGTTCCAGGTTAGTGTTTTCTCTGTCGCGATGTCGTCGACGCGCCTCCTTAAGGCGTTTGCCCGCCAGTCGTGGACACCATACCTTCAGGCTGTCCATAACGGCGTTGGAGTGCGCTTATGCATGTTTAGGGCATCGTTTTGCCCAGTGGCAAAGTCACTTGCCACGTTCCAACATCACTATGGAGGCTTCTCGAAGGTCAGTTTCATCTCTCTCCGCTGTTCCGACGAGTTCACCCGACAGGTTATGAGTCCAACGAGCGCTATCCCGACGCTGGAGCGAATTCTCTCCGAAGCTGCTATGCTGCGCTTTCGGAATTCGTTCAGAGTTAGGCCTGCATCCGGAGCGACCCAGTGGCAAGCTCTCGTGAAAACCGGCGATGCCTGTATCCGTTGATTGAGGGGCGCCTTCCCTGTGAAGCCCTCCCCAACATAAGCTCGTCGTCTATCGTGGTCCCTTGAATCCAAAGGATCCCCAATGACCGGTCCCGGCCTCCACATCTTGATGCCCGACGAAGTTCCCGATGACCAGAGCAACAACATCACTCTGTCCGAGGTGGTTCAGCCCGAGCGCGCGATGGAGTTCATGGTGACGGTGCTCATCGATGGGACGGCCATCGCCGTGAGTGGTCCATTCGGGTCGATGCAAGAAGCCGTCGATCAGGCCAACGACCTCTCGAAGCACTATCAGCTTGAACCGATCTACGTCAGGCGGGAGCAGGCCTAAACGGCTTCCGCCGCGACCTGCAACGCCCAATCAACCTTTTAACGGTCCAGCAATGTCATCTTGCCAAATGGAGGAAAGCTCGATGAGGAGATCCGAACCGACAAAGGCCACCCTCACCCGCCGCCACATCATTCTCGGGACCTCGTCACTTGCGGCGATGCCACTCCTGTCCGGCTATGCGTTCGCGGCGCCTGTCACTACCTTCAAGCAAGGCGACTTCGACATTACCGTTGTCAGCGACGGTTTCCTGACCCTGCCGATCAGCATCGTAGCTCCCGAAGCCGCCCCGGACGAACAGGCGGACATCATCCGCCGCCTCGGCGGGAGCGCTGACACCGTCCAGCCCCGAGCCAATATTCCGCTCATTCGTGCGGGGCAGGATCTGATCCTTGTCGACACTGGCTCCGGTGACAAATTCCAACCCACGGCTGGTCGGCTGACGGCCAATCTTGCGGTAGCCGGAATTGATCCAGCCTCCGTGACCAAGGTCGTCTGCACGCATGCCCATCCCGATCACATGGGGGGAACTCTCGTGCCGGGCGCGGGACTGACGTTCCCAAATGCAACCTATTTCGTGAGTGCGGTGGAGTGGCAGTTCTGGATGGATCCAAACTACCGCACGATCATGCCGGATGTGCTGCATGAGTTCGCCCGCGGCTCCCAGCGCGATCTTTCCGCCGTCAAGGACCGCGTGAAGCTGGTGAAGCCGGGTGAGGACATCGTCACCGGCATGCGTGTCCTCGATACGGCAGGGCATACGCCCGGGCATATCTCGCTCGAACTGGCTGGCGGCGAAGGCCTGATCATTACTGGAGATGCTGTGACGAACCACATCGTCTCGTTTGAGCATCCCGGTCAGAAGTTTGGCTTCGACATGCAGCACGACGTGGCGATCGCCAATCGTAAGGCGCTTCTGGATCGAGCGGCGAATGATAAGATCAAGTTGCTGGGCTTTCATTGGTCGGACCCCGGCGTCGGCTATGCGGAGCGCAAGGACAACGCCTACCGCTTCGTGCCCGCGACTTGACGTCCTGAACCAGGCAAGGTGCTCATCAGCCGCCCCGTTCCCGAGATTCATCCTCAGTGTTCGGGGCTTCTGTATTGATGATGCTTAACCGTGTTGGTGTCGAAGTATGACTTTGCGTCGTCGCGCGTCACTTGGCGCGGGAGGCCGGCATCCGTAAACCGGTGCAGCGTGTTGCGCGGCATGTGGAGCTAGCATGCGCCGGTTGCCGCAGGAGGAATGTACGATGATTCCGACACGAGTGATTCCGTGAGACTAATTGCTTCACTTGTTTCGATGTCGATGCTGGGGCCGACTCGCGCTCTGTCGGGCCCTTGCCAAGCTGGTTCGCACACCCGCTCGGTCCATGACAGGGCTCGTCACGTTAACTCGGGTGTGAGAGCGAGCCTTGTATATAGGCTGGCATGGCCAAGCCCGTCAGCTACAAACGTCATCGCTTTCCACCCGAGATCATTGCCCACGCGGTTTGGCTCTATTTCAGATTTCCTCTGAGCCTGCGGCTGATCGAGGAGATGCTGCTCGAGCGCTGCACCCTCGTCTCTTATGAGACTGTTCGCCGGTGGGCCCTGAAGTTTGGGCCAGACTACGCCCGCTGCCTCAAGCGTAAAAGGCCGAGCCGCCGTGATGTTAGGCACCTCGACGAGGTTGTGGTCACCATTGCCGGCCAAAAGCACTGGTTGTGGCGGGCCGTCGATCAGGATGGCTATGTGCTCGACGAAATCGTCCAGACGCGGCGCGATACCAAAGCGGCCAAACGCTTGCTGAAGCGTCTGTTGAAGAAGCAGGGCTGCCTGCCTTGGCGGTTGATCATTGATAAGTTGAGCTCCTACGCGTCGGCCCGGCGTCAGATTATGTCCTCAGTCGAGCACCGCGCCCACAAGGGCCTGAATAACCGGGCCGAGAGTTCGCATGTCCCGTTTCGAAAGCGGGAGAGAATGATGCATGGCTTTCGGTCTGTGGGAGGCCTGCAGCAGTACATCAGCGTGTTCTCCGATGTGCGCAACCTGTTCGTTCCGCACCGCACTCGACGCTCCGCCCTTGCAACCCATCTTCACCGCCTCACCGCGATGGCGGAACGGAAAGGCGCGGCCGGCCTCGCTGCCTGAATTTTTCAAATGGCCGAATCTGCCTCAACGCGTCCGGCTTCGGTTAAAGTGACATCGCCGATCGTAGACCTGCCCGGCCGTCCGATGACGGAAGGGAAGCCCATGAGCCCGTCGTCACAATGGACTCTGTTCCTCGCCCGACCCGGACGAGATCGGCAGAGCGCCATCCGGGATCCGCAAGGCGAGCCCCAGCTCATCTTTGGCGAAGATGACGGCACGCGGATCAACGATCGTCTCGCCCGGTACCTTGTGGAGAGTCTGAATGTGGGTCTCAACCCAGAAGACCCGAATCCGGACGAGGGCTGGTTCCTGGATAGCCATCAGCGATGGCAATGAGCAGGATCCCGCGCTTCTCATTTGCGATCAGGATTTCGAGGTAAGGCTCCAGATCCTCGAGACAGGGAACCTTGAGGCGAATCAGTCGCTCGGCCACAGAGTTACATCGCTCATCAATACTTATAGAGACGGCTTGGGTGATCTTGAATTCTGCCAGAGCCTGGCTGGGCTATTCAATCCTGTTCATGCCCCCCGGCGTTTCAACTGCACCCAAGCCGGATCAATATTTCCTCAAGGATGAGCGTTCACATCCAGGCGTGTCCTCGTCCGGCTCTCGGACGGAAAGGTCGCCCTCCAAGTCCAGAATCAGAGGGTTTTGGGGCCGGTTGTGCGTGGCAAGCTTCCGCCACAGGTGGTTCCGTCTACGCCTTCTGCGCACTTCACTCTCCTGTGGCCTCTGGCACTTTAGCTGTGTTCAACCTCAGCCAGAGAAGCTTCATGAGACCCCTCATCTGCGCCGCTTTGGGAGCCGGTAGCCTCCTGTCGGTTCTACCGGCCTCCGCTCAGAGCCAGACCCAGCGCGGCGAGTACCTGGTGACTATCATGGATTGCACCGGCTGCCATACGCCGGGCACCTTCCTCGGCAAGCCCGACCTGCAGCGGCCCTTGGCCGGCTCAGAGGTTGGCTTCCAGATCCCCGGTCTCGGCATCTTTTATCCACCCAACCTCACCCCTGATCCCGAGACCGGGCTCGGGCGATGGAGCGAGGCCGACATCATCAAGGCAGTGCGAACCGGCGTCAGGCCGGACGGTCGCCAGCTTGTGCCGATCATGCCGTACCACTCCTATGGCAAGCTCACCGATGGCGATGCCCGCGCTCTGGCCGGCTATCTCAAGAGTCTGAAGCCGGTCAGGAACCAGGTGCCCGGTTCGGTCGGGGCCAACGAGAAGCCCTCAGCCCCTTACCTGACGGTGATCATGCCCCAGTAGCCGCCTCGAGCAGAGCAACCAAAAACCAGCAGGCTTGGGGAAGCACAGGAGACATCAGACATGCTCGAGACAGACCTGCAGCGGCTGCGCGACGACACCACGGCGATTGCCGAACTGATAGATGAACTGGCAGTCCACCTGGCACAGCCGCTCCCGCCGGAGCCGCCGTTCCGGATCATGGCGGATGTGACAGCCCTGCAGGATCGGCTCTATGCCATGGCGCGTCAGACCGGAAACCTGAAGCGCAAGATCCGTAACATGGTCCTACAGCAGACGCTCGCATCCGACTTTGCTCTGCAAGAAGAAAAGATTGAAGCCTTAGGATAGCACCATCGCATCGTGGGCGGAGCGGGTTCGCTGGCGGCTGCTATGGGTGTTTGCCCTCCAGCGTGAGGCCCGCCTTAAGGATTGAGGAGCGAAAAGATGACGGGCCAGGATACGTGTCGCATCGTGCGAGGCAACGGCAGCTACGAGGGACGCCAGGGCCTCACCTATTTCGCCGGGATCTCAGCGGAGGGTGTCGGATCGCGTGGCATCTGCATGCATCTGCTGCGAATGCCGCCTGGAGCACGGGCCAAGGCGCACCTGCACGAGGCCCACGAGACCGCAATCTTTGTCCTCAGCGGTCAGGCTGGAATGTGGTATGGCGAACAACTAGAGTACCACTTGGCCGTGCAGGCTGGCGACTATCTTTACATCCCCGCCGGTGTCCCGCATCTGCCCTATAACCCTGGTCCGGATGAGGCAGTCGCCGTTCTCTCGCGAACTGACCCGAATGAACAGGAGAGCGTGATGCTACGGCCAGATCTCGACGAGGTGCACCGAGCCCCTGCCCTGGCGCCGTAGCCGTCATCATCAGAGAGCCTGCCAGCCTTGGACGTCTGCAACTCGGCGACTACCCGAGCGTGTAAACGAGGGCCCAGGCAATTGCCCCTAGCGCAGCCAGCAAACCGAACCATTCGAGCACACGCGACAGCCTGTCGTTGGCAGGGGATTTTGTACGAGCTACCAAGAGCTTGTCATCATCGTCAGCCATGATGAGGACATCTTACACGGGGCAACCGGCGGTCGTATGAATAGGAGCGCGTCATCGCCTTCATCTCTCCCGTCCGATCACGACAACAGCTTCAAACCCCTGCCGCTTGCGCTCTGAGGCTAAGGCAAACGCCGCAGAGAGGGCCTGCTCCTCCGTGGAGTGAACTGAGCGCACCTGGCCTTCGTGGGAGACTGACCAGACACCTTCCCCTGTACGCTTTACCACCACCCGTTCCACGCTTGTGGCTCCCTTGGAGACCACTTCTAAGCGTAGATGCTCATGACTCTTTCGCAATCGACTCAAAGGGATAGAGGCATATTTTAAAGGAATTCTCGAAAGGATAGTTCAACAATCCCTTGAGGTTACCCTGAAAACCTCTCTAGTGACCTCTTCCCTACTTCAAGGGATTCCTGCACTGGTGGTTGCTTCCGATCGCGGGTATCTTGAGTACCATACTACCTGGGATGCTCGGCGGGTTCTTGCAGACTTTGTCCGACTCACCTGGAGAGTGCGTTGGGTCGACCTTCAGATCTCCTTATAGGACGTGCACCTGAGGGCGTTGGTGCACAGCGCCCCTCGGTGGCACTGGTTTGTGAGCCCTTATGCAATGCTAGCGGGCGGCATCCGGGCTCCTGCCGGACTGCGGCAAGACTGAAGGTAGATTGTCGTTTGCGACCGGATTCGCACAACGACTGCCCGTTACTAAACCCGCATCGATCACGAGTAATTTTCGCACCACGCCATTCGTCCAGCCAAAACCGTCCTGGCCCGGATACTCTCCACCGCCAGCCGTGAGCGAAGGGTTCACTACGTTGTATTTCTCCATGAGCTTGCCGGTGTTGCGATAGGTGGTAACGACCCTGCTGATCCAGCGCCGCGCGATCATCCGAGCAAGGGCTCGCTTGCCGTAGGCACTCAGGCCCTCGATCGCGATCCACTGCAAGGGCGCCCAGCCATTCGGGGCATCCCATTGCTGACCCGATTGAACCGTGGTGGTCACAAGGCCACCGGACTTCAGAAGGCGGGATTGCACCACCTGAGCCACACGATCCGCCTGCGCCTGGGTGGCCAGCCCGAAGAACAGCGGGGACAAGCCGGCGGCCGTCACCTTCCCGGTCAGCTTGCCCTCGCGCCATCGATAATCCGTAAACATGCCTTCGCGGGCGTCCCAGAGATAACGCTGAACCGCCGCCTTGCGCAGCGCTGCGCGTGCCCTGAGTTCGGCGGCCTTTTCCGGCTTGCGGGATGCCGCATAGGCCTTGGCAAGGATCGTCTCGAGATGAAATAGCAGGCTGTTGAGATCAATCGGCACCAGAGTGGTGGTGTTGATGGTGGCAAGCGACTTGCCATCGGCGAGCCATCGCGAGCTGAAGTCCCACCCGCTCTCGGCGGCAGCCCGGAGATCACGGTAGATTTCCGCCGCCGGTCGGTTCGATGCGCCGGCTGTTTCGACATCCTCCCGATAGGATTCCTCGCGTGGGCTGTCGCGGTCATCCCAATAGCGGTTCAGCAGCGTGCCATCGTCCAGGCGCACGACACGGCGATGCGCCTGGCCAGGCTCAAGCGCGTCGGCGCCTTCCATCCAGAAGTCATATTCTTTGCTCAAGGCCGGCAGGAACGCGGCATATGTCGTGGCAGGATCGCGGCTTCGGGCTGCAATAAGTTCCACCATGGATGCGAAGAAGGGAGGCTGCGAACGGCTCAGGAAGTAGCTCCGGTTGCCATTGGGAATATGTCCGTACCGGTCGACGAGGCTCACAAAGTTCTCGACCATGCTGACTGCAAGATCATGACGGCCGCTCTCCTCGAGCCCCAGCATGGTGAAATAGGAATCCCAATAGTAGATCTCGTCGAAACGTCCACCTGGGACCACGTACGGCTGTGGCAGCGGCAGGAGCGACGAGTAGGGACTGAGCTGCACGCTGTCGGGCTTGCGTTCGAGGACCTGCCACAGATCGTCGATGTGTCGGCATACATCCTCTCTGAGATCGCTGTGATAGGCGCTGCGCTTGGGCGGCGGCACGGTGAAGTTTTGGTGAACGAATGCGGATAAGTCGAAGCCTGGCTTGCCGCGCTCCTCCTCATAGCGTTGCACGATCGCGGTTGGTGCATCGTTCGGCAACGCGTCGACGAAGGTCTTGCCATCGGGGAAGACACGCTGCATCTGCACATCCACGAACAACTGACCATACAGATGCAACGGAGTATCGAGTTCGGCAGCTGCCGGTGCGGCGAGGCAGAGAGCGATCAGCAGGCCGATGACCCTGACGTTCATGATCAGCCACTCCTTGACGCCGAGTTTGCGGCGTTGGCCACGGTCGCACATTCGGGCATAGGGACGAGGGATATTGCGGCGCGCTCCCAGCTCAATGTCAACCTTGAGAGACTTTCCTACTGTCTATCTCGTGAATTCACCCGCACCGCAGGAGCCAGTTGTGGATTGATGAGATGGCAGCGAGCACTGTTGCTCCGGCCAGTACAAAGATGACCATTTCGACGACAACATGCGTGGCCTGATGGTCATCCGGGACCTGCCCCCAAAAGGCATCGAAGAACGTGAGCATCATGCCGCCAACCAGGCCGAGCAGGGCCCCGTAGAGCGCAAAGCTTCTGGTATCCCAGTGAGTTTCCCGGACAAGCATGTTGTCCTTCAACTTTCAATATAGACCTATTAAGTGACGGCGAGCTACTGGCCCTAAACCGAATGTATTTGTGATCAACCTGTGGACCTTCGGACAAAACGGCAGAAGAGCAAAGCTCCCAAAGGTATAGGTGAGGAGAAAAGCTCTAGAAGGTCGGCATTTTGCCCTGCGTCAGCCTCGATTGCCCGTTGGCTTTATCCAGACATCTTGTGCTTGGAGGATGGCATATGCAGCTGGATGAGCCGTTGCCCCTCGACGCTGTTGCGCCCCGGGTGAGACGCGTGATCCTGGGTGAATACCAGGAGCGCTGGCCCACAGTGCATGAGATCGCTCAGATCCCGGATCGGCACTGGCTTGCAACCCCTGGCGTTGGTCCGGGCACACTTGAGGTCCTGCGGAGCATCACCCATCCGCCGCACCAGCAGGATGAGCTTGGTTCCCCTCGGCCGAGCAATCCTGAATATGGTTGCCAGAGCGCGGGCGTCCGCTCCTGAGGGCTGGAAGGAGCTTGCTGCAGACAGCATGCTCCGACACGCCTTATCGGCGATGGTAGCGGTTGGAGGGACGTCTGAGCGATCAATGACAAGGGCTGACCGTCGGAATGTACGATCAGGATGGACTGGAGTACAGCGGACGAGAGACGTTCGGCAGCAATCGAGACCGCGTGCAGCTGCAGTTATGCCGCTGCTTCATCTTCGGTTGGTTTGCTGGAACGGGGAGCGGCAGCTAGGCCCTGCTCAATGAGCTTACGCGCCTCAGTCTCGGTTAACTGCCTCACCGCTGCAATCTCTTTTATCATGAAATCCAGGGCACCCTCGAAGATCTGCCGTTCGCTGTAGGAGGCCTCTTCCTGCTGCGGCCCGCGGTTCAGATCCCGCAGAACCTCAGCGACGGCAACAAGCTGCCCAGTGCTGATGCGCTCCTGAAAATCCGCCGCTCGGCGATTCCACATGCCACGCTTGGCTCCAGCCTTCCCACTCAGGATCTCGAGAGCCTGATTGACGACGGCCGGTTCAGATAGCTTTCTCAAGCCGCTGCCTTTCGCTTTTGCGACGGGAATGCGAACCGTGACTTTTCCCGAGTCGAGTGAAAGCACGAGGAGGTCCAGTTTGAAACCGGCCACCTCTTGTTTCTCGATTCCCGTGATCACACCGAGGCCATGGCCGGGATACACGACCGTTTCACCGGCCTGGAAGCTCAGAGCATTGTTTGTCGTCGTCATTCGAAAACGGTCTCCTTGAGCCACCGACCATGCTTCATCTGTGTTGCACATGTCGCACTCACTACGCTCGCTTGTGGAGCATAGGTGGCCAGAACTCGATATTGTCAGTGCGGTTCCCGCATATCGGATGCTCACCTTCCCCGTGCAAGAGGGCTCATTCGGTGATGCTTAACGCTCGCGACGCTCGGTTCATTGTGGCGTGGTCTCATCACCAGCCGCCGATACTGCCGTCTAAACGCAACCCGAACACGATAGATCCTGTTGGTTAACGTGGCCTTTACGAAAGTGGCAGAGGCTTCAGCCCAGAACGAGGTGGCTTGAGCCCCGCCCTCCCGAACTCGCTGGCGGAGTTCCTTACAGCCTGCCATCATTATCCCATAGTCAAAGCGACCTTCGCACAATGTTGGTGCGCTAAGTGGATCACAGGGAAAGGGGCTCCCATGTGCAAGCGGCAGATCGGCAAGATGCCAATCACGCCGACGCCATCGAACGACAACAACCCGAAATCAGCAGGATGTCTCATGACCACCGGGTGCCGTGCGCCTTGCCTGGGGATGTTGTTGGTCGTGCTTGAGTGGACGGAGTATGTCAGGCTGGACTTTGTGGCCGGTGGAGTGCTGACGATCCAAGCGCAGCCTTCATAGGTACAAGATTTCAGTGCTCCTCATTGAAATCGCAATTTCTGGTTACCGTACGACTTGGCGCTGCCGTTAGGAGTGCCGCTATGGCTATAAGGGCACGTAGTTGGAAGAGGGCAGGCGTGAGCGAAAAACCGTTGGCATGGTTCAACCTGGCTCATGCCTATCTGCACGATGCAGCCGTCCTGAAAGCCGCTCCGAGGCCATCGGGCGGGTTCTATGAGGAGCCAGTGCGGTTTCTGTACTTCCACTCCATTGAACTGTTCCTGAAGGCTTATCTGAGGCTTCAAGGCATTGAGGAGAATGAACTAGGCAGGCCGCCCTACAGTCACAGCCTGACGAACCTCGCGGATGAAGTGGAGCGGAGGGGGCTGGTCATCGCACAGCGGGTCGGGCTCGTGTGCGATGCAGCCCGCGGCTTCGATAAGCCGACAGAGGCACGCTACATCAAGACTGGGCCCAAGCCCCACGTTCCGGCGCACAAGCTTCATGAAGTCGCCCGGGAGTTACAGTCCAGGGTCGAAGAGGCGCTTCGCGCGAAGGGGATCGTCTTGCGTCGACCTCCCCGGCTTCCGGTCGTTCATCCTCCACGTCCGCTCACGATCGCCAAAGCTGCAAAGCTGCTCGCGCGTCGGGATGGGAAGTTCCGATAAGACGGTGGAACGGGCCAAAAGAACGCCTCGGTCGTGAACCGAGGCGCTGAGGTCAGGGAGGAATACAAGTCACCCCTTTAATCTAGCCGTGTCGTCGATGAATCACTGTGCGCCAGGTCACAAAGAGCCTGTGTGACGACGGCCACGGAAGGACGGGTCGTTTCGAGCCATGCTGGGGTCACTCGCAGGAGGTTTCTATGACCCTCACCATCCTTGATCCGCGCACCGGTCAGAAGGTCACCATCTCGATCCCCGATTCCGCCTCTGCTCGGCGCTAGCACATCGTGCGGACCCAGAGGGCCGCGTCAGCGAAAAGTGGATCCGGCTTTCCGCACTCAACGATGCGCCAGCCAAGAGTGGAGCATCGGAACCGATCCCAAAAGTGGGTTCACTTTTCACGTCCGATGCTCTAGGAGGTCATCATGAGCAATCCGCGAAACGTCAGTCCAGACGCTGAGTCAGCCAGGAGCTGACACGCTGCCTAGGCCAGCGCAGCGAGCCATTCCTGATCAAGTCGGCTGCGGATTCGTTGATCTTGTACTTACGATTATTAGCGACGTCCAACGCGCGGAATAGTTGGGTTGAGGCGGCGGGACGGATCGTCTGGACCGGCTGGAGCCTTATGTAGACCCGTCACAGGTCCGCATAGCCCTTATGCCGCTGGGTTGTCGCCCATGTCTCCAAAGCCTGAGCCGCTTCGGCCTCATTGGGTAAGATATCGACCTTCTCCTGACCCTTGGCGCCAACGAAGCCCCAATTGCGGACCAGCCGGATCGTGCCGAACAGATCACGCTTGATCATCAGGCTGAAGAAGCTCGCCCTGCCCTGCTCCTGGTTGCGCCGATAGAGCACCAGATGGTGCCGTATCGGTGAGCGAGCGTCAGGCATCCTGGAAACGCTCTTCCCTGGGATTGCGCTTCAGGAGCGTCTTCTCCATCTCGCGCCTCGTCGCAGCCTCAATTTCATCGAGATCGACCTTGACGGCTTCACCGCTGGTCTGGGCCTTAGCTCTGATCACCGGCACCTGCTTGGTCTTGGGTCGGTTGGGAGCCATCTACGCCTGAGCGGGAAGCTGCCGTCCAGCGTATCGAGCAGGCTGTTGAGCGCCGCATCGGACAGCGGGATCTCCGGAGCCTCCTCGAACCCTCTCAGCGCGATGGATTGATTAGTGTAGCGCCGATCCGCCGTCACTTCGGGCCCAAACCACCTGAGCGGTCGGAAACCCCTCGCCTGCTCGTCAGAAGCGAACTCCACGGTAACGAGATGCAAGACACGGGGCCGGGAAATCTCGTCAATGAGGGCATGACCCTTGCCGATCGGCAAGACTGTCCGGGTGTAGTCGACCTCGCCGTCGCAGACCTCGAGTAGCGCGCGGGCATGGCATACTGGGATTTCCGTCTGATCCTCGACCTCGCTGACCGGGCCGACCGACCTGAGGATCAGCAGGCCTTTGTCCTCTTCGAGGCGGACCCCAGGACAACCGATCCCGCTGCTCGGGGAAGAAGCCCTCAAGGTGGTGCAGCCCGCCCCTCTCGCGCTGGATCAGGCGGGTGAAGGACGAGGTGAGGAGAAAACGGCGGCGAATGGTCATGAAACCCGGTGAATGCAAGGGATCAAGACGCCTTTAGTTCATATATGGCGGGCGACGGAGGGGGAAATCCTGAACCCCACATTATGGTTTCCGCTCAGCCGGCACTGAGCCCTCCAGTTCTCGATGATCGGCCGCTCGGATCAGGTAAGCCCGATTTCAAAGAAAGAGTCGATCAGCGCAGGCTCGACGAGTTCCACATTCAACGGCCGGCCACGGAGTGAGATGTAGTCAACCCGCACTAGCCTGTGGGGAAGATACCAATGGTGCAGGGAAAGAAACGACACTTCCGAGATAGGCTTCCCACCGATAGCAGCAGGGCACATACAAATGACAACGCCCTGACAGTGTTAGCCATGCGGGGCAAACTATCAGGGCGCTCTTGTGATGCCGGTTGCAACACCACGCTGCTACAATGCGCCACGAACGCTGGAAGTGCAACCGACCCCTGTGCATAAGGACGAAGCGCTCTGGCGAGAGGCTGAGCACCAGACCTTTCACCAGAGCGCGTGCGATGTGTTCCGGGATCGCACTCTTCAATGAGAGAAGGATTGCTAATGGAACAACGCTCAGACGTCAGCAGGGGAAGTAACCCTGTCTGCCGCTGGTCGTTTCGGTGGTGCTGAGAGTATCGCCCTGGTGAGAACCTCATAGATGGATCGTGGTCCACACTCGTTCTTGCGAGCGGTGCATTCTTCGAAGAAGCTCACGTATTCATCACACTGGGCCGAGCGCTTTTGCCTCGGGGCCTCAGCGCACAGTGTGGAGGCTTTCCGTAAGATCGGCGGTGGGTCGAATGATTCAAACACCTCCTGGGCCGGTGTCCGCGTGAGTTGCTCATGGGCCAGAATGCGACTGGCAGGGCCCGCGAGGATGACGATAGCGATAAAGCCATGACGGATCTTTCGCGTCGGTTTACCTCGGACCTTTATAGTTAAGACGAATCTAACCATTCCCTCCTGAAATCAAAGTACGTAACAGCATAGCCTAAGAAAGTGAAGAGATGGCGCAGCGCCCGGAGCAAGAGGACGACCTACCTGACACGAATGGAAAAGCCAATACGCCCCAGCTGGCTCAATTGGAGAAGCTGGCCAACGCGGCGGCCACCGCCGCCCAGGCGAAGCAGTGGCGGGCTCGCAAACATGGCTTGGACCAACAAGAGGAGCCGTCGGAAGTCCGCAACCTTAGCAACGATGCAGAAGCGAGAGCTCGGGCAGAAGAAGCGATGCGGCAGATGATGGCAAAGCCACAGGCCAAACGACGTGGATGGTGATGGCCGGACCATCCATTTGAAACATTGATTTCGACACTTGCTCGATCGAAGCGGGATTAAGGAAGTGTTCAGTCCTTACTGGCCATGGTCCCGCCCCTTTGTGCCTGAAGATGGCAGTGAGGCGTAGTATAGGAGTTTTACAATGACCGAAGCCAAAGCAGCCAAGAAGCCAAATCCCGCGCTGGCGAAGCCGCTGCAGCCGTCGACCGAACTGGCGGCCGTTGTCGGATCCGCTCCGCTCCCGCGGACAGAGGTGGTAAGCAAGGTCTGGGAATACATCAAGGCCAACGATCTGCAGAACCCTGCGAACAAGCGCGAGATCCTGGCGGATGACAAGCTCCGAGCCATCTTCGGAGGCAAGGACAAGGTGAGCATGTTCGAGATGAACAAGCACTTCGCGCAGCATCTCTCCTGAGCGGACACAACACCAAGAGCACCCCGCCAGCGTGTCGGCGGGGTGGGTGTCGCTTCAGTCATCCAGTGACGGCTCCCGGCTAGACCGCCTCCTTGAGCTCCTTGGCGGGTCGGAAGGCGATCTTCTTGGAGGCTTTGATCTTGATCGGCTCGCCGGTCTGCGGGTTGCGACCGGTGCGGGCGGCGCGCTTGCGCACCTGCAGGATGCCGAGGCCGCTCAGGCGGATTTTGTTGCCCTTCTTCAGGCTCTTGGCGATCATCTCGATGACCTGAGTCAGCATTTCATTGGCTTGGCGCTTGGGAAGCTCGTGCACTTCCGACAGCTGCTCGGCAATATGGCGCAGGCTCAGGATCGCGCCAGCCGAGGTGCCAGTGGATTTCCTTGCGCCCTTAGGGACTGCCTTGACCGACGCCTTCGGTGCTGCGGCCTTCGCAGATCTCTTGGCAACGGCGTCGGCAGTTTTGGCCATCTTAGTTGGTTCTGCTTTCGATGCGGCCGCTTTGCGGGCCGGCGCCTTCTTGGCCGTCGTCTTGGTTGCAGCTTTCGCCATGGGTGAGATCCTTCTGATGCGCGGGCAATCTACTGGTCAGTCGATGGGCAAAGGGTTTGCCACCCAAGTTTGCAATCACCAGAAGGCCACGGCCTCAATAACCATGATAGAACGAATTCACAGGATCTTGGGGCAGCACAGGATCCTGTGACTGATGGCGCAATCGGCCACAACGGACGAGCAACCTCTGCGGCGGGAAGCACAGGCAATTGGGTTCCGGCCCATTGAGGGCTGAGGCGGAACCCGGGCCTGGATCAGGCGGCACGAAAGAGCTCCCTCTGTCGCCAATCCGCGCAGGCTCTTCTTCCATTCGGGCGTGCGGTCGCGATGCGCTCCTGGAAGCGGACTTGGGCTTCCTTGAGCAGGCGGCGTTTTCGGACGAGGGGCTGAGAGGCTCTGGTGGTGTCGTTCACGACAGCAGCCGCTGCCGCATACAAATCGATTGTTGCGGCATCCAGGCCGGGATCTCGCTCGAACAAGACCACAAGGCTTGCAAGGTGCTGTCTGAGGAGCGTCTGCAATTCGCGGAGGTAGGGCAGCTCTCCTCCGAACTCGATGGCCTTCACAGTTGGCGAGATCAGGGCCAACTTCTCTTCAATCGTGTCGGTGAACCGATTCTCCGCCATGAGCAACCGTCTCCAGGTAAGAGGAAGCCCGCCCAGCCCTTGAAGCACATGGAAGAGCATGCGCTTCCATGGTTAACCAACAGTTTCAAGCGAGAAGAAGAAGCGGCACTCCAAAGGCCTGCAACTAATCCAGAGCACTAGGCTCGGGCACGCCTCCGTTGTCACGATCTGCAATCATAGCCCAGTGCAATATCGAAACCTATCGCGCCACCGTAGAAGGTCTGGTGATCGACCTTCAGCCGCGGTGCTTCTGTTTCGATCATCGTTGATGCTGATCGGGAGCAGAGTGGGATGATTGTGTGGTGTTGCAACCGGCATCGCATGCGCCCTGACTGAAGTTTGGAAGAGGCTTCAGTTGGGGCGTTCTCATTGAGAAAGGTGGCCGGCTTCATGGGCATGACAGAGGACAAGATTGATGCGCTGTTCGTCGCGCCCGAGCAGCATCGCAAAGGAGTGGGGCGCGCGCTGGTCACGTATGCGGGCCAGATGGCGCCGAACCTGTCCGTTAACGTCAACGAGCAGAATGAGGCAGCGCGGTCCCTTTACAGGCGCATGGGATTTTTGGAGATCGGCCGATCCGGGCGGGATGATCGAGGCCGTGCATTTCCCATCATCCGCTTGATCCCGGAACGCTGGGCTCAGGCCCTTGCCCGGGCTGCCAACGTCCTGCGCCACTCCATGGCAGCCGCTTGTCTGCGCCACCTGATCACCGGCACCAAGACTGTCACGAGCAGCATCGCGACGGCTGATCCGATCCACGGAAGCAGCTCGGGTGCTGTGATGAGGGGTTGCAGCTTCAACAGAACGTTGATTGCTGGTTGGAACATTTCGAACAGATCGATCATCGTAGCCTTGGTTCTGCCTGCATTTTCAGGCGGATTTGCACCTTTGTTTCCAGAGCAGCTAAGGCGGTAAATCCGCATCCTTCGCTGCGCTTAAGATGATGCCTTCCCACCTCCGCATGTGCGCCCGGCCCATCAACCACGATGAGAGTGGTATGGTTAACGACGGATTAAGGACGACCTTCCCTCCCCGATTGGATTGTCATCCCCAACAACATCCATGCTCATGTCCCTTTTTTCACATCTGTGCGGCGCGAGGTGTAGGTTCGGCTCCAGCTTGTGCTCGTGGCAGCGGCGGTTCGTCTATGCCAGACTGCCGGCTCCCAGCCCGATCAGGCAATGATATTCCTTATGAGACCGGGGTCGTTGCTTCTTCGCTCTCGGCTGCGGTTGGGCCTGCCTCGACCAGACGCGCGAACTCGGACCACGTGGTGCCAGTCGCATCGAGCACCCTTTGGATCGTCTCCACACTCGGCCAGTGTGGCCGCCCGTGCCCGTCGACCCGCTTGGATCGGTTGAAGGCGGTTGGGTCCATGCCGGCGGCTTTGGCCAGCCCAGAGGTGCTCAGTCCAGCGCGGTGGGCTATGACGTCGATGGCGTTCCAGACCCTCTGGTGGTTGTCCATACGTTCATTCCATCCTGCCCCAGCGTGGAAGGTACTGAACTTGCCTGAGCAGTGGTTAACGTATTCATGCTCAATCCCGGAATAGCCATCATTGGCAAGTCCGTCGGCTCATCACCTTCCGGTCACACTCCGCCGCCATCATCCCTCTGCGTGGCAGGGAGAGCTTTCATGGCAACAGAGCGCTTTTCGGACGAGGAAATCACCGCTCGAGCCCAGCAGCTCGCCGATGAACAAGGCCCGGGCTGGGAGGAGATCCTTGCTGAGGAGCGGGCCGGCAAGGACACCGCGGAAATCAAGTATTGGCGCGGGCTCGCCCTGCAGCAGCTCGAGGCTGAGCAGCCCACTTTCCCACCGACCGTCCTGGAGGTTGAGGACAGCACGCCGAAGACGGTGGGTCTCGATTAAGCAGGGTCGGGAAACCGGAGCTACCGATTACAGCCACCGCGGGAACGCCGCCAAAGGCTATTGCCCGTCAGTGGAACCGAGACCGAACTTCCATTCATTGATAGAACTCTAACGATAGACCAGTAAAACTCGAGCGTCGTTGCGGGCCTGATGCTGCCAGCAGCCTCGGGCGAATTGGTCGTGAACCTGGCATTCACCGGCGTTAGTCATCTCTGGCTGGGGACGGTCTGCCGCGGACTGCGACTTTTGTCGTCCGGAACTGAACCCGAGCCTCAAGGCTTAACGGCAGTGGTTCATTGCGCCGGGGGGCACATGGCAGAGGATGAAGTTGAGGCAGTTGCGGCCGAGCTCGCAAGAGCGGGCGGCCTGTCCTGGCATGCAGGGAATGAGCAGGGTCCTCTGAAACTCGTCATGAGCCGGTATCGCGACCGAGCCCGTCTGGCCATTGCTGCGCTTGAGCGCGTTCGGACGGCCAAGCAAAACATCGCCCCGGGGCCGAATGCCGGCGAGCCGCTCGATACGGGTGCCATCGTCAGCTCTGAGGGGCCTTCATTGGATCATCTCGCCGTTGGCAGTCTCGTCTTGTACCGTCCTCCAGGCGACCGGAGAACCGACCCGTGCCGGGTTGAGACCATAGAAGGGGGCCGAGCCTACCTCGTTCCCGCACTCCCGACCTTTACCGGCTGGCTGGAACTCGACAGTGTCTCATCCCCAGTAATCCAATAAGGCGGGGCAACACGTGGCACCCATCATCAAAGGCAAGCCGATGTCGATTGAGAGTCTTGCCGCCGGCATACCGTCAGCGGGTTCCTGGGAAGAAGCCACGCCCGGTCTTTCGGCTCCAGTCCGCTACTACTTCAACCTCACGGACGTTGTGATGACCGGATTCCTGATGACGAGGGCATCGTCGCGTCCAGCATCCAGGCGGCGGCGGTCTCCGCCTTGGAAGCTGTCGAGGACCTTCGTGCCCAGATGCTGACAAGCTTCGACGAGTGGCGGGGATGGCGCCTGGAGATCGTGGATGGCTCTGGCCGAGCCATCCACGTGATCCCGTTGGACGTTCAATCCGCCCATTGATCAATTCTGGGACGAACCGTCCTATGGGCTGTGCCTAGGCATGTAACGGCAACGGACCCCTGTCGGTTGCCCTCCACGTCCCCTACCCCATGGGCCGTCACTGCCCGTAACTTCTTCTGAAGTCTGCCGTGAGCGTGCGCTCGAGCTCCCAGGTCAGAGGGGAGGGGTTGGTGCGGTTCCAGGCGCGCTGATGCCGCTGAATGAAGCGCTTCCTGCTGCGCTTGACCTCGCTGGGAAGGTAAGCCGTCAGCGGCACGAAGCTGCGACGCAGTTGTAGCTCCGTCCTCTTCCTGGATGGAAGAGCAGCCTCCGCCGCTTCAGCTGCCGCGATGTCGTCCGGTGTTAGCTCTGGATGGCGCAAGCGCGCGTCCTCCTCAATCTGGAGGAAGGCTTGGTGCTGGGCTGCATAGTGATCTTTCAAGCCGGGGGCGTGTTCGAGCAGGTAGGCGTCGCATGCCTCGTCCCAGTCTTCCTGCCTGTGCCTCGTCGATGGAGCCTGCTTGCCCGGATTGTTCGTCATGAAGTGATGGCCTTTCTGACCTCTGTCTTATTGAGAAAAGGCAAGTTGGGGCGGCATGGTACTGCCTTCGACGCCGACGCTAAGAGAAGGGATCAGCCCGCTCCTCGTTGCACCTCAGTGCCGACGAGCCTGCACAAAGTAGGCTGGGACGGTTGTCTCTCCGAGAGCCTTGCACGCCTCCAGCCGATGCAATCCCTCTACCAAAACAAACCTCTGGCCGTCCGGTCGCACGAGAATAGGGGCTTCCTGCCCCTTCTCCATCATGCTCTCGGCCAAAGCCTCAACCTTCTGCAGGTCCAGGGTTTGGCGGCGCTTCACAGGCACATAGACTTCCTCGATCGCAAGGACCTGCTTCTTCAACACCATCCCAGCTGCTCCTGCATCGTCTCACGCCTGTCGAAGCTTATCTCCGGCGAGCTGGCTTGCCTAGGAACACATTGCGCCAGCACGAGTTTGAGCCAATCCCCAAGCCCGGGACGATGATACCGGGTGTTGATCGGCAGACGTGTTGATGCTCCTGATTACCTTCGAGAGAGCCGGGATCATCTTCCCAGGTTCGCTTTGATAACGGCGGACTTGTCCAGATTATGCGCTCCAGGGATGATACGTCCGAGGCAATTTGTCATGCCGGTCGATTATCATCGACGCTGTCACGGTACAGACCCGCTGATGCTGCTCGTCTCTCACCTCTATAACAACATGGCTTGTATCACTCCTAGCCAGCCGATCTGTTCCAATCTCAGCCGCCAAGCGTGCCGCCGCCTGCTCAGCCGCGTCGAGGTTGTCAAACTCGAAGCCCTCGCCATCCCGCTCGAATTGCTTCCCGTTCAGGACATCGAAATAATAGCGGGCCATGGCACGCTCCTCCGAGTTTGCTCCTCCTTCCATGTCGCCTAAAGGCGATCAGCCAAGTGCAGAGCTCTGCCAGGTTCAGAAAGTCAAATTGGCTCTGCTGAAGGGAGCAGGTCCCTTGATCTGCAGCCGATCCCTAGGGCAACTCTGCCCTCCGAGTTGTCTTGGTGCCTGGATGGCCAGTCCTCTCAACGTCTCGTCACAGTCCTGTTCGGGATGAACTCAGACGTTCCAGAGGCGAATTGGACCTGGGTGGAGCAGGTGCTGATTCATTCCAGACGCAAACTGCATCTCAATCCACGCAGGCACCGGCTAGAGCAGCCACATGGCCAATTGCGATCATCAGGTCCGAGTGCCGCCGGGCGGTGGTCGCGAGCTGAAGTCTTCGACCTCACAACACCACCTGACGGCCTTACCCGACCCGCTCTTCAATCCGCCTAACTCTGTTTCTCACTTTGCTTGACGATCACCGGCACGATCATATCGCCCCAGTATCCCCCCTCAGAATGGCAGCGCTTAACCCTCTGCAATTCGATCGAGAGACCATGGTTGACGCAGTTCATGACTGCCTCGTTGACGCGATGGAGTTCATTGGCAAGGATCCGGATAGCGCCCTCTTGATCAGGAGACATCGAGCTAGCAGCGTCTTCGAAGCGGCTCTTCAGTTGTGGCTTTTCTGAGATCGTCATGTGCTTCACTCCTATGAAAGTCTTCACTCTACCGGGACGTTTGCGGTCTCTGTGTCTTCAAGTTTTCGTAAAACGCGGGTGCGAGGTGCAACGGGCGAGTGTCTGCTTCGATCGCAGCTCCGTCCGCCGGTCTTTTAGGCCGCGAACTGGTTCATGGTGTTGTGAGCACCGCCCGCCTTGAGGGCCGCCTCACCCGCAAAGTACTCCTTGTGATCGTCGCCAATGTCGGAGCCAGCCATGTTCTGATGCTTCACGCAGGCGATGCCCTGACGGATCTCCTGACGCTGGACGTTGCGCACATAACCGAGCATGCCCTCGCTGCCGAAGTACTCCTTGGCCAGATTGTCGGTGGAGAGCGCGGCCGTATGGTAGGTGGGCAGCGTGATCAGGTGGTGGAAGATTCCAGCGCGCTTGGCACCGTCCGCCTGGAACGTCCGGATGCGCTCGTCCGCCTCCTCGGCCAGTTCCGTGTTGTCATAGTCCACGCTCATCAGCTTGGCGCGGTCGTACTGCGACACGTCCTTACCCGCCCTCTCCCAAGCATCGTAGACCTGTTGGCGGAAATTGATGGTCCAGTTGAAGGACGGCGAGTTGTTATAGACCAGCTTCGCGTTCGGGATGACCTCACGGATGCGGTCGACCATGCCAGCAATTTGCTCGATATGCGGCTTCTCGGTCTCGATCCACAGCAGGTCCGCACCGTTCTGCAACGCTGTGATGCAGTCGAGCACGCAGCGGTCCTGGCCGGTGCCAGGACGGAACTGGAACAGGTTGCTCGGCAGCCGCTTTGGGCGCATCAGCTTGCCATCGCGGTTGATCACCACATCACCGTTGGTGCAGTTCTCCGGCGTGACCTCCTCGCAATCGAGGAAGCTGTTGTAGAGATCACCGATGTCGCCGGGCTCACGGCTGAAGGCGATCTGCTTGGTGAGGCCAGCGCCCAAAGAGTCGGTGCGGGCGACAATCAGGCCGTCATCGACGCCGAGTTCCAGGAAGGCATAGCGGATGGCGCGGATCTTGGCCAAGAAGTCTTCGTGCGGAACGGTGACCTTGCCGTCTTGGTGACCGCACTGCTTCTCGTCCGAAACCTGGTTCTCGATCTGGAGGCAGCAGGCGCCAGCCTCGATCATCTTCTTGGCAAGGAGATACGTTGCCTCGGCGTTGCCGAAGCCTGCATCGATGTCAGCGATGATCGGCACGACATGGGTCTGGTGATTGTCGATGGCGTTGACGATCTCACGCTCCTTGAGCCCGTTGCCTGCTTTGCGGGCGGCATCAAGGTCACGGAACAGAAGTCCCAGTTCACGAGCATCGGCTTGTCTCAGGAAGGTGTAGAGTTCCTCAATGAGCGCCGGAACGCTGGTCTTCTCATGCATCGACTGATCGGGCAGCGGGCCAAACTCCGAGCGCAGGGCGGCCACCATCCAGCCGGAGAGGTAAAGGTAACGGCCTTTAGTCGAGCCAAAATGCTTCTTGATCGAGATCATCTTCTGTTGGCCGATGAAGCCGTGCCAGCAGCCGAGCGACTGAGTATAGCGCGACTGGTCGGCATCATAGGCCGCCATGTCCTCGCGCACGATCCTGGCAGTGTAGCGCGCGATGTCGAGGCCGGTCCTGAACTGGTTCTGCAGCCGCATCCGAGCGACGGACTCTGGGTCGACGCCGTTCCAGGTGCTCTGGCCCTCGATAATCATCTGAGATTGCGTGATCTGATCTTGGTACGTCACGGTCGTATCCTCGTTTCTGTGAAGGTTGAACGAGGAAATAGCGGACGTGTTCAGGACCGTGAAGGCGAGTTAAGGTCCAAGTGTCAACCTTTACAAGCTATGTCCTGTAAATCTGTCAATTTTTTACATCATCTAATAATTCCTTGGATTCTGCTAACTCTCTAACTTTTCTCGATGAGAATCGTCGTGACAGTTGCGAGCTCTCTAACATACTGGTTCTTCACAAAGGATGATTAGTCTAAAGGCGAAGTCGCCCTCAAAGGAGTGAGTGAGCGAGACCCTCCATGCGTTGTGACAAGACAGATGTCACTGTTTTTACAACTCAGAGCCTTATGGGGTAGCCGACATCCTATCTACAAGCCCAAGGTGAGCCCGCCCGAGTGAATGCCACTCGAAACGATATCGCAGACCCTGTCTGTCCATTCTGCCATTGCCATCTGCTGAGTTCGCGCTGAAACGATCAGAGCTACTCCGCCTCTGGTGTGCTGCGCTTGGGAGCTAATGGCCATCTTACGGATACGATCCTTCCAAGGTAAAGCCAGCCTTGAGCACCACTTGATAGCTCGGGGACTAGACTGCCGCTCAGGTCCGGCGGGAGGCTGTCCTCCGGCGAACAAGACCCCACGATTTCGCCAGATGCAGCGATGATGAGATGCCGACATCAAGCATGAATGGCCTGGCTCCTCCTGCCTTGGCCTGAGCCTTCGTCCGGCGCACCGGCGTGCCATGGCCCATGCCATCGATCAGGTACAGCTCGATGACCGTGTCGCCCTTTCGGTTCGACCAGGTGCGTTGGCGGTGGCCCGCGAGCATCGCTTGAGTAAACACGTCCTCGCTGACACCATGCACATTGGTCCATTGGCTGAGCAACGCGGCTGCATTGGAGGCCGCAACGGTCCGGTCCTCTGTGCCATGCCAGATCGACACCGTCGGGCGAGGGCCGGCATAGGACGAGGCGGCGCGAACGAGGTCACCCCATTGCTCGGCGGCGCGCGCCCGCGGCTTCTTCATGGCGGTCATGACGTGGCGCATGCCGGCCGCCGCGCCATAGGGAAGACCGGCAATGATGCCGCCGCCGGCAAAGACCTCCGGGTAAGTCGCCAGCATCACCGACGTCATGGCGCCGCCTGCCGAGAGGCCCGTGATGAACACCCGGGCTGGGTCGATGCTATGGGTCCGTCGCATGCGGGTGACCATCTGTCGGATCGACAAGGCCTCCCCCGAGCCCCGCCGCGCATCGTGCGGCTGGAACCAGTTGAAGCAGCGGTTGAGGTTGTTGGCGCGGGTCTGCTCGGCGTAGACCAGCGCAAAGCCATGCCGCTTGGCCAGCATCGACCAGCCGCTGCCCTCGTCGTAGTCGCGAGCCGTCTGCAGACAGCCATGCAGCACCACGACCAGAGGCGCGCTGCCGGGCAACTGCGGCGGCACGAAAGTCAGCATCCGGAGATTGCCCGGATTGGTCCCAAAGGAGCTGACCTCCGTCAGTTTGTCCTTCTTGGGGCGGACCTTACGTGGCTTGATGATGAGCTTGCGCGACGTCGCCGTAGCCTTGGCGAGGGCCTTCTCCCAGCGGCGCTGGGTTTTCAGCAGGTGAGCAATCGGAAGCTTCAGTCGCATGCGCACCCGCTTGGGAGAGTTCGTGACAAGAGCGTCTCACGCCAGGATACACACGCGATCGAAGGGCAGCGGAGGCACGGGGTAGCCCTGCGGTGTGGCCCGATCCCTGATGTGGTGCTCCCGGCTCGCGAGCCGGGAGCGTCGTCAGGACAAATCCTTAGCGAGCACGCCGGCCAGGCTCGGGCTGTGCCGTGAGGGTCCGAGTCGCCTCCTGAGCCACCTGAGCGGTGAGCTGCGCCAGGCGCTGGCTGTTCTCGAGCATGCGCTCAACATTGCCACGAACCAGAGAACTCTGGAGGCTCACGAAGTCCGGGATCGTCCGGCAGCCCATAAGATTCGTGATCCCTTCCAGGTTCTTCAGCAGGCGCTCCTGCCGGAGCCCGAACCATTCCAGCGTGATGGTCCCGGCCCCGCTGGCCAGGATCCTGTTGGATCGAGCCACCGCCTGAAGATAGTCCGGCACCTGATCGGCCAGCATCTGCGTCCCCTGGCTCAAGCGTTCCAGCGAGCGGCCGCCCAGCTCGGATGCAGCCTGGGCACTGGTCTCAACAACCTCGGACACCGACGGCTCGATGACCCTGACGCCCTTCGAGCCAGCCTCGACAGCCGCAAGCAAGGTTGGGCCTGTGTCGGCGGTTTCGGCCGACTTGCGCCCCCGGCGGCTCCGCCGCGGTTCACTGGCAGCTTGGCGGGTTTCCGCGACCTCCTCCTCAACCTTCTCGACGACCGCCTCGACCTCCTCCTCGCTCAGGACCTTGAGCACCACAGGTAGCAACTCGTTCTTGTCATTGCGGATGTGCTGCTGGAACACCTTCCGCAACTCTGCCACCTTGGCCAGAAACGCATCGCTGTCCTTCGGGGTGGTCCCGAGCTCGCTCAGGAGAGCCCTGGTCTGCTGATGATCATCGCGGGCGCCACGGACCAGGTCCACCGTCTCAGGGTTCTGCTCCAGCACCGGGAAGAGATGCTGTTCCTGCAGGTTCGCCAGAAGCTCCAGCTCCTGGTTCAGCGCCGCAAGCAGCTGTTTGCGAAGTTCGATGGCCTCATGGGAGGTGTCGAGGATCTGGGCAAAGAGTTCGTTGGCCTGATCAGGCGGAGTTTGGCCGATAGTTCGGTTGGCGGTCATTATTCCTCGCAAAAATGGACGGAGCGATCCAGATGATGGGCGGCCTGCAGGCTGGCTGCGCCGATCAATAAGCCAGGACCGCATTCCTAGAGTGAAAAAGCCTCTCTTGGAGGCACGCAACGAGATAGGCTGACGCACGGAACTTGTGCCGATGGGTGGCTGAAAGGCCTTGAGCCTTAGCCGTAAGGCACCAAGATCCATACCGCACCGCAGCATAACTGGGCAACAGTGGAATTGGATCCAAGGGACACGTTGCGGCATCTTGGCCGCAGATCTCACAAGTGCACGGGTTTCAACTCGTGCTGGCCTATCTTGCAGCGCACAATTTCCCTCTTGACTTTCATTGTGCAGTGCACAATAAGCACATAGCCGGGCTGTGACGCGGCTAACGTGATGGGTGCCGAACGCGCCCAGCTTTGGAGACTCCCATGAACCAGCAGATCGATGCCGTTCAGAAGTTCGGCAAGGACAATTTCGATGCCACCGTGAAGGCATTTGATGTCGCCTCCACCGGCACGAAGGCAATCGCCGTCGAGACGACCGACTACGCCAAGAAGTCGTTCGAGCAGAGCGCCGCCACTTTCCAGAAGCTCCTGGGTGTCAGGTCTCTCGATCAGGCAATCGAGATCCAGACCGACTACGTGAAGAGCGCCTACGAGGGCTTCGTTGCCCAATCGACCAAGGTCGGTGAACTCTACGCGAAGCTGGCTCAGGACAGCCTTGCGCCGTTCAATGCCCTTCGTTCCGCTGCGCAGTCGACCTTCGCTCCCGCGAAGTCCACAGCGCGCGCGAAGTAACGACAGGCGCTTTCGGCTTGTTCAGAACACCCGGCTCACGTTGGGTGTTCTTTTTCGTTTGTGGCGGTGTTCAAGCCGTCCCGATGCGTTCAAGCGTCTTCCACCTGCCCAGCCTCATGGCTGGCTCACTAAGCCGTTAGTTGGGAGATAATGCGATGATAGAGGCTTGGATGAAGCTGACCATCGATACAACTCTTCTCGGCTTGGAAGCCCAGAGCGTCATAGGCCTGCGTATGGCGCAGATCGCCATGGGTCAGAGCACCCCTGCTGAAGCGCAGCTGATGATGTCAGAAAAGATGCTCGCCTTCATGGAGGCCACCATGACAGTTGCGGCAGGTGGATCGGCCCATAAAGTGGTGAACGGCTATCGACGGCGCGTCCAAGCCAATGCAGAGCGCCTGCGGCTGGTCTGAGAGTGCCGACGCCGTTGAGCCTGCTGGTGGCTGTTCCAGTTTTATTGTGACTGCAGACGAGTCTACGACCTCGATAACACCTTCTTAGCCCTTACAGCGTAGTCAGAGCTGGCGCCGAGAAGGGTGAGAGATGGCACTGCGGTGGAAGCCAACCATTCCTGACGACAACAGCCCTGATGATGTGGTGGGCAGTCTGCACCTTCATGTGTTTGCGCGGGTGTATCGTGTTTCGAACGGAAGCGATCAAGGCCGCTTCCGTTGGTATCTCAACGATGTTCCGGCCTCAGCTGGAGTTCAATTGCATGGCATCGAGGATACGCAGAGCAGGGCTCAACGGGCCGCAAACCTTCATTTCCAGCAATGGCTCACGCGGGCTGGGCTTGCGGAAGCCCCTGTGCGAGGCAAGATGCAACTCGCCCTCCCCTTGTGTCTGAGTTCTCAGTCCAGGAGTGGCAAGCGGACGCGGAAGATCAAGCCAGCCTCCAGCCTCGCACGCTGACCTCAATCGATAATCTTAGGGAAAGAGACCTTCCCGACGACGAGGATCAACCAGTCAGTTTGGAGCGTTCAAAGGACGGCCGTGTTGTTATTACCCTTACGACTAACAAAGCTGCTTCATCCAGAGCGACGCTACCTCATAGGACCTGACCGATTGCCGAAACTTTCCGAACAGCGCTTTCCAGCTCGATCCCGGAGCCGAGAAGGAGCGCGGGGGCAGTGGAGCCTTAGATCCGGGTGGCTGCACCCGCGGCGCCACGGTTCAGGAAGGAGCAATACGCTGGATTGTCGCTCTCGTCCCAGTATGGGTATCCAAGCTCATCCAGACTGCGCTTGAGCTGCGCTCGCTCCGCAGTGGGAACCTGGATACCGGCCAGCACCCGGCCGTAATCGGCACCATGGTTGCGGTAGTGGAACAGCGAGATGTTCCAGCTGCCGGATAGCCCATTGAGAAACTTCAGAAGGGCTCCGGGCCGTTCCGGGAACTGGAAGCGGAAGATCAGCTCATCCTGAAGGCCAGACGCTTGTCCGCCGACCATGTAGCGTACGTGCAGTTTGGCCATCTCATTGTCGCTCATGTCCAGCACGGGATAGCCCTGCTCCCGCAGCATGGCGATGATCTGGCGCTTTTCCAGGTCGCCTTCCGAGAGTTGCACGCCGACGAAGATCTGAGCTTCCCGTGGATCAGAGTAGCGATAGTTGAACTCAGTGATGGAGCGCTTGCCCATCAGCTGGATGAAGCGACGATAACTTCCCGGTTGCTCCGGGATGGTCACTGCCAGCAGGGCTTCCCGGTGCTCGCCGATCTCGGCCCGCTCGGCGATGTGCCGGAGCCGGTCGAAGTTCATGTTGGCGCCGCTGTTGATCGCCACCAGTCCGTGTGGTCGTGATCCTTCCCGCTCCACGTACTTCTTCAGGCCGGCAAGACTCACGGCTCCGGATGGCTCGGCGATTGCACGTGTGTCCTCGAAGATGTCCTTCACGGCCGCACAGATCTCGTCCGAGCTGACGGTGATCACCTCATCGAGCAGCTCTCGACAGAGCCGGAAGGTCTCCTCACCGGCCCGGCGCACGGCCACGCCATCGGCAAACAGCCCCACTTGGTTCAGGATGACTCTATCCCCTGCGGCAAGGGCAGCTGCCATGCTGGCGGCATCCTCCGGCTCGACGCCGATCACCTTCACCTCGGGCCGCAGGAACTTTGTGTAGACGGCCACCCCCGCCGCCAGCCCCCCGCCTCCAATTGGTACGAACACGGCCTCAAGCGGATCGGGGTGCTGGCGCAGGATCTCCATGCCGACGGTGCCCTGGCCGGCAATGACATCCGGATCATCGTAAGGGTGAATGAAGGTGAGGCCCTTCTCGGCCTCAAGCTGACGGGCGTGGGTATACGCCTCGTCGAAGCCCTCGCCATGCAGGACCACGCGCCCGCCCTGCC
>NZ_JAMXFJ010000049.1 GCF_025460805.1 Microvirga sesbaniae
GAGCTTGCGCCAACGTCTGGAGAGAGGCCGCCACGCACGAACCCTGCGCACCCGTTTCCGGCATGATCCCGCCGCTTACCTGGCGGCTCTCGAACAGCAGGCCTGCCAGTTAGCTTTGCCGTCCTAGAAAAAAAGAGGACAGTTGGCATCGTTGTGTCTGTGGGCCTGACGAGAGTGACGCGTGGAGGTCATAGTTCGTCTTTGCCAGCATCCCATCACTCAGAAGTTGACCCGAGGCTTTCAGGACTCCCCGCAGAGCTCTCTCGGCTCAACTCATTCACCCGAGCGGGTGAGCTGTTGAGAAAAGCTTGCAAAGTGCTCCGCGAGCAGCAGAAACTATCAGTTCTTGACCCCACCCCTTATTCGCAGGATTCTCGCGATCCTTGCATGGTTGGTAAACAGGAATACATTGCGCATGGTGTCTTGCCCAGCGCTGCGATCAGCGAACTGTTGGTTCCGATAAGGGGACGTGCCCTTTGAAAGGAATGGATTTCACCGAATTTAAGCACGGATGGCGGCTAGTGTTGGCTGGCTTGCACGGAACGGCTTTTGGCATGCCCGCCATTCCGTTCTACACGATTGGCGTTTTCGCGCCGATCTTCGCGAAAGAGTTCGGCTGGTCGTTCGGGGTCATTTTTGGCGGTCTGTCGTTGCTGGCTGGTGCAATCCTGATTGTCGGTCCATTTTTCGCACCGCTGATCGACAAGTTCGGGGCGCGCATGGTGGCATCGACCTCACTGCCGTGCCTAAGCCTGAGCTACATGACGCTCGCGGCATCGAACGGTTCAGTCACACAATATTATGTCTCATGGCTGGCTATTGCGATCTTCGGGCTCGGCGCCACGCCCGTGGTCTTTACGAGAGTGATCAACAATGCGTTCGGAGAACGCCGCGGTCTAGCCCTTGGAATAGTGCTCTCTGGTGCGGGCTTGTTCGCCTTCTTGGTGAAACCGCTGGCTCAACTGCTGATCGAAGCTGGTGGATGGCGTGTCGCAATCCTGGTCGTTGGGACAATGCCCATAGTCATCGCATGCCCAATGGTTCTCTGGGGCTTTGCCAGTTTGCCAAGTAGACCTGCCGGCACGGAGCCGACGATGAGCAAAGCATTGGAAGGCATGGCCGCCCGCGAGGCTTTCCGCTCCCGCCATTTTTGGCTCCTGGCTATCGTCTTCATTCCTATGTCCCTCGCCATCGCCGCGCCACTGCCCAACATCGAGAACATACTTCGCTCGCTAACACTGTCGCCCAACGAAGTTGTTCAGCTCGCCTCGCTCGTCGGAATAGCGGCTGTGGCCGGCCGATTGCTTGGCGGCGTTCTGGTTGATCGTTTCTGGGCGCCTGCAGTCGGAACAGTAATATTGATGTTGGGAGCGGTCTCCTGCCTCATCCTTTCACTTAGTCAAGTGAGCTTTCCGGTAGCCTGTATTGCAATCCTGTTGCTTGGGTTCACTTCTGGTCTGGAATTCGACCTGATGTCCTATCTGGTCGCTCGCTATCTTGGGATGCGCAGCTATTCCACGACCTATGCCACGTTGTACGGCATCTTTGTGGTGGGCGCCTTCATCGGACCCAGCCTGTTCGGCTTCGTGTTTGATAGGGTGGGCACCTATTCGGGAATCCTTCAAACGTGTGCACTGCTCCTTGTCGCCGGCGCGGGGACGATTCTGCTTCTAGGGCCTTACCCGATCCGGGAGAAACGGGCATCTGACTAACCGCGCGCGACCGACCCTGGTCACCGCAGTCTGCGCCGTTTTTACCTTTTTTAACAAGCCCTCCCGCAGTCGCCAAGATACCGTGCCTGTGATGCCAGGATGGTGGCCTTGGATCTACCACCTATTGCGGAATCAGGAGGCTTTATGAGCAAGGGCAAAGTGCTGGTGATGGGCTCGAACGCCACCCGTATCGAAATTCAGGGAGGCGGCACCGGGCCGACGGGACAATATCTCAACGAGACAGTGGTGCCCATGATGGCACTTATCGAGGCCGGTTATGATGTTCTTCTTGCAACCCCAACGGGCGCCAAGCCTTACATCGACCCGGCATCGGATGCCGTCCAGCATTTCGGCGGTGACGAATCCGCGTATCGGCGCTGCAAGGAGTTCTTCGCCTCCGATCCCTCGACGAACACCGGTCGTACTTTGCGATCTGTGATCGAGGAAGGGTTAGACAACTATGCCGCCGTGTTCGCGCCCGGAGGTCAAGGGCCAGTCGTGGATCTGATGCAGGATCCTGATTCCGGAGAAATTCTTCGCCATTTCCACGCGGGCGGAAAGCCTACCGCCTTGCTCTGCCACGGCCCGATCGCTTCGATCTCCGCGATGCCTCGGGCGAAGGAATTTCGCGCTGCGCTGATCCAGGGCGACCGCGCCAAGGCAGCCGAACTTGCCAAGGGATGGCAATATGCCGGCTACAGAATGACCGTTTATTCAGGGAGCGAGGAAAAACCCATCGAGGATAACATCCTGCACGGCAATCTCTATTTCCATATGCCCGAAACGTTGGATTTGGCTGGTGCCAAGACGACGGTTGGCCCGGACTTTGAGCCTCATGTGGTCGTCGATCGGGAACTTATCACCGGCCAGAATCCTCGCTCCGACCGTCCAATCGCGGCAGAGCTCATCGCAGCACTCGATCGCGCCAATGAGGCGCGTTGAACCATGCGAGGTGGAACGCCTTGCCCGTCACGCTCTCGATATCAAATTGGAGCAGGTTCCATGATGCGCATCGCCTTGTTTCTACTCTTGTCGTTGATTGCTCCTGCGGGAGCGCTGGCTCAATCGGAGGAAAAACCCATGTCGATCGTTCTCGTGCATGGCGCGTTCGTCGACGGCTCCGGCTGGAAGGCCGTGTTCGATATCCTGACGGGCAAAGGATACGAGGTGCTGATGGTCCAGAACCCGACGATCAGCCTCAATGGCGATGTCGCGGCTGCCGAGCAGGTGATTGCGGCGGCAAGGCATCCGGTGATCCTCGTCGGTCATTCCTATGGCGGCATGGTTATCACGGAAGCCGGTGACAATCCGAAGGTACGCGGTCTGGTGTACATAGCAGCCTATGCGCCCGACTCAGGGGAGTCGGTGTCAACCATTGCAGAAACGCCGGTGCCGCCTGGAGAATCGGTCGCACCGTTATTGCCTCCCCGTAACGGCTACCTGCTCGTCGACCCGACGAAATTCCCGACCGCTTTCGCCGCCGATGTCGACGCTTCCACCACGCGGTTCATGGCCGCGGCGCAAGTGCCATGGGGATTGGAAGCCGTGAAGACTCCAGTCACCAAAGTTGCGTGGAAGGACAAGCCCGTGCATTTCATGGTCACCACGAAAGACCGGATGATCCCGCCGACCTTTCAGCGGGCGTTCGCGAAGCGGGCCGGCGCTGCAACCGTCGAGATCGACAGCAGCCACGCCGTGATGCTCTCCCATCCGCAGGAGGTCGCCGCCTTCATAGAAGCGGCCCATGGTTCAAAATAGCATACCTGGAGGATCAATCATGACCCATGTAAAGATCATAGCCACTTTCCTGGCCAAGCCCGGCAAGGTTGGAGAACTCGAGGAATTGCTCTTCAGCATGGCACCCCACTGCAGGGCAGAGCCGGGAAACCTGAGATGGGACGTTTGGAGAGACCAGGCGAAGGCCGATCGCTATGCGCTGGACGAACTCTATGTCGACAACGCGGCGGTGGCGGCGCACCGCGAGACCCCGCATTTCAAGAACTACCTCTCGAAAATCCATGATCTGGCCGAACGGAACGCTTTTGTCCTCGAGCCCGCATTGATTGCGAACAAGAATGGCTAAGGCAGCTCAAGTTGCGCCGGTATCCCGGCTCCGAAGGTTTTCCAGCAGGTGACGTGCCGTCGCTACGTTCGCGCAGGATGAGCTATCATGCAGCTCGTCCCAGATAGGCAATAGAAGTTCCGCTGCTGCGCCATGCCGATCGGGTTGCGCCCAAAGCACTGCCAGCGCCGTTGTGGCCCGGAGCCGGAAGAAATGCGCACCGCTTTCCCGTGCGGTTTCCGCGGCTAGAAGGAGTGTCTCCGAGGCACCGAACAAATCGCCGTCGAACCACTGCAGCAGCCCGCGCACACGCAGCAGTTCCGGCTGGGACCAGTGCTCACCCTGCCGGCCGGCATGATCGAAGGCAGCGTTCAAGCTGTCACGGGCGAGCGCGGTTCGTTTGTGACTCAATGCGGCTTCCGCCAGCATGGCGAGATAGAAAGGAACTCGGACGACGAAGTTGTTGGCAACCAGTTGGTCTATCGCCATGCGCATCGTGTCGACGCCCTCGGCGTCGCCGTCCATCGCACCCACGGCGCCCTCGTAGAAATGACAAACCGGTTTCCAAATTGCGATTTCGCGCAAGGCAAGGTTGCGGGCTAGCGTCGCAACATGTTGGCGTGCCGTGTCGGTCTCCCCAGCCCACAGGGCCAGAGGCAGCGCGGCTTGGGCAAGGGTGTTGGAATGCGAGACCAGATGGCCGAGCGCGAGGCTTTGGTCAAGCGCATCCTGGAGCGCCGCCCTCGCCGCGCCATGATCGCCGGCGACCCAGGCCACCATCGCCAATGCCACCCGGATGGACACGAAACTGTCCATCTGGAATCGGGCGACGCCCGACCGCGCCGCTTTGGCCGCATGCTCGCGCGCAAGCCTCGTAAGGTCATCGTGCGCGCGCCGAACGTCACCACAATAGAAGATCGCCGTTAGCCTGACGCGCTCTCCCGCCGCCGCCGGCCGTTCGCCGTCCCGATCGGCCAATTGGGCGAACTGTCCGAGAGTCGCGATCGCCTGCTGGTGCCGTCCGGTGAAGCTTTGCAATATGCCGAGGCCCCATAGGGTGCGGAGCTGGTAATCGACATTGCCGATCGCGCACGCCAGTCGATGAGCGTCCAGCCAGGCCGCATCGGCTTTGGGGCCCAAATGGTCGGAGAAATTGAGGCCTGAAGCGTAAGAGGCGATGAGCTTCATTTTGACCGCTGGAGCGCATCGCGACAGGGCTTCGACGGCTTGCAGCGCCCGTTCGACGCGTCGGCGGCTTTCAGCGACGGTCGACAATTCGTCCCAGAGCGGGATTGCGGCACTGGTGAGTCGCACGCCGACCTCAGGGTCGGCGCCGTCGCCGAAAGCCCAATCAATCGCCTTGCGCAGGTCATTTGTTCGGGGTTCGTAGGCGGCGATCCATTCGTGTCTCGGTCGCCAATGCCACTCCGCCTCCGCTTGCTCGAACAACCGGAGAAGATAGCGCGCATGGCTGGATTGTGCGTCGGGAGCTTCTCCACTCCCGTTCAATCGCTCGGCCGCGAAGCTGCGAGTACTGTCGAGCAGGCGATAGCGCTGGCCGCCAGCCCCATAGGCGACCGACAGAAGCGATTTCGCGACAAGGCTTTCGGTGCACGCCGCGATCTCCTCGCTTTGGCCGATCGTGCCGGCGACCCCGATGGCATCGGAAAGGGAAAAGCCTCCGGAAAAAACCGACAGCAACCGCAGGAGCCGAGCCTCATCCTTCGACAGGAGCTGGTAGCTCCAGTCCAGGGTCGCATCCAGGGTTTGGTGTCGCGGCGGGATCGTTCCAGAACTGGATCTGAGCGGCTCGAAGCTTTGTTCAAGACGGTTCAGCAGACTTGCCGGTGTCAAAGCCCGCAGCCGTGATGCCGCGAGCTCGATGGCAAGAGCAATTCCGTCAAGCCGTCGGCATATGGCTGCCACGAGGGGCGCGTCCGTGTCATTCAGTTGGTAGCCGCACGCCTCTGCCCGTTTCACGAAGAGACCTACGGCGGGAAAGGTCAGGACATCCGCCCGGCTCTCATCCCATTGCTCGTCCGGAAAGGGCAGCGGAGACAATCGGTAGACGTGTTCCGACCGTGATCGAAGCGGCTCTCGGCTCGTCGCGAGGATGTGAAGACCCGGGAGCGCGAGGGTCAAGTGTTCTCCAATCGCCGACGTGGTGCTGAGGACATGCTCGCAGTTGTCCAGCACGAGCAGCATTTCGCGACCGCGCAGCACTTCGACAATGCCCGCGAGCGTATTCGTCCATTTGCTGCCGACGCCTAGGGACGCCGCTATTGTCGATTCCACAAGCTGGGGGTCGCCGATAACAGTCAGGTCAACCAAACAAATGCCGTCCCGATAGCGATCCCGGACGCGTTTTGCCAAGGCGATGGCAACGGTTGTCTTGCCAACCCCGGCCGGTCCAACAACCGTCAGGAAACGGCGCTCAGGAAGTCTAGAGGCGAGATCCGCGATGGCGTCATCGCGGCCGATGACCTCAGCGAGTTCAGGCAGCTCCTGGACAGGAACGTCAGCAGAAACGGAAGGGAGCCGTGTCTCGTCTCCTCCGTAGACGCGCAGGGGTGCGACGAAGCGGTAGCCGCGGCCGCTGACCGTGGCGATGCACGACAGTCCTGATGCTGTCCGCGGAAGTGCGCGGCGCAAGGCTGCAATGTTGACCTTCAGATTGCTTTCATGAACGAAGGTGTCGGGCCAGACGAAGCTGATCAGTTCATCCTTGCTAACGACTTCACCTGCGCGGATAAGGAGTATGTGAAGCAGATCGAGAGCCCGGGCTCCCACCCGCAGCGGCTTGTCGCCAATCATCAACAGTTGCCGATCTGGGATGAAGCGATAGTCGCCAAAGCAATATATCTTGCCGTCTGGTTTGCCGGATCGTTCCATGTCCCCGCGAATGACCCCCAGTGCTGGTCAGGGTTGTGCCCGCCGAACATAATGCAGGCTCAGCCTGATTTGCTTTGGCCTGTCGGCGAATCTAGCCTTGTTTTTCCCTCGGCGCCATAAGACCGGCGGCTTGCTTTGCTGTTTGTATGGTTCCACAGGGAGCCAGTCTCGCAACTGAGCCAGAATTACCTATTTTGGTTCTGATGGGGTGGCCAACCCCCAACGGCCTTGGTGTGCGACATTGGAGGTGTTGAGCACCCATTAAGGGGGGCGTCTATGGGAGAGGTTAGCACAATCGGCTTGGACTTGGCCAAGAACGTGTTCCAAGTTCACGGAGCTGATGCGTTGGGAGCTGTGCTGTTCCGCAAGAAGCTGTGGCGGCACCAGGTACTCGCCTTCTTTGCGGCCCAGCCATCTCGCACGGTGGCGATGGAGGCCTGCGGCAGCGCGCAGCACTGGGCGCGCGAGATTGGCCGTCTTGGGCATGCCGTCCGGCTGATCCCGCCGGCTTACGTAAAGCCTTTTGTTAAGCGCCAGAAGAACGGTGCGGCGGATGCCGAGGCGATCTGCGAGGCGGCCCAGGGCCCGACCATGCGCTTCGTAGTGCCCAAGGACGAGCAGACGCAAGCCGCCGCTCTCGTGGTCCGGGCGCGCGATCTTCTCGTGCAGCAGCGAACTCAGATCATCGCTGCGCTGCGCGGCCATCTGGCTGAGTTCGGCATCATGGCAGCCAAAGGGTCGGCTCGCGTTCCGCGACTCGTGCAGGCTGTTGTGGATCCAGTCGAGCCGATCCCAGAACTCGCCCGGCCAATCCTCCAGATGCTGATCGAGACCCTCCGGGGGCGGACGAGCAGATCGCCCGTCTGGACAATGAGATCGTCGAGAGAGCCAATGAAGATGAGACAGCGCGTCGGCTGATGACGTTTCCGGGTGTCGCTCCGGTGACAGCGGTAGCCCTGGCGGCGCTTGCCCCACCGGCCGAGACGTTTGAGCGAGGCAGAGACTTTGCGGCTTGGGTGGGGCTCACACCCTTGCAGCACTCGATCGGAGGCAAGCAGAAGCTCGGCTCTACCTCGAACTCCCTGCTGAGCATGAACCGCCAACGACGCACTGCACGTCGCGTGTATGGCCTCGTGCTCCTTGCCGAGATCAAGGCCATTCAGCGCGGCCTTCTAAGATATAGCGCCAGTATCCAGCGGTATTCCACCGAATCGCCGGAACTTTCAAGTCGACTGCGTCATCAACTCGCCTTGTGGCGTCACGATCTATCCGTCTATGCCAACAGCTCAGGGCGCATCGGGCTCTTCTCGGTGCGCACGGCGATCGAGATCATCGAGTTCTATCACCGTATTCGCTTGCTGGACGCCTTGATCGGCGAATTGGAAGATCGAGACCTGTGCACCCCTGAAATCTTCGCCCAATGGGTGAATCAGCACCAGGAGACGCTCCGTCGCGCGCGGCTCCACGGGCGGTACCTCAGCCGACCCTTGTTGCGCGACGTCCCGGCGACCTGGCCGGAAATCCTCATTGCGCTCCGCTCGGGGCGCCTGAGGCGCCCCCTCATCGCCACCGTTTGCCGGTCCCCTTCTGGTGGTGACGAGAGTCGAGCTGAACCGCGCAAAAGCGGCGGAAAGTCGAGCCGGGACCGTGCGGGTCACGCGTGAGCGGCGGGATCTTGCACGCGCCTGCCACCGAAGGCGGCGTGGATCTGGGCGACGACTGCAGCTCCTTCTCCAACCGCGGCCGCCACTCTCTTGGTAGACCCAGCGCGGACGTCGCCCACCGCGAACACGCCGCGCCGGCTGGTCTCAAGAGGAAAGGACCCGGGCTCCACGCCGGTTCGAATGAACCCCGTCCCGTCCAGCGCGACGCAGCCGTTTAGCCAGTCGGTATTGGGATCGGCCCCAACGAACAGGAAGACGTGGCGAAGGGGTCGGCGTTGATCGACACCGGTTTTGCGATCCCTGAAGACAGCCCCTGCCAAGCCTATTTCGCGGTCGCCCTCGAGGGCGATGATCTCGGTCTGGCTGTGCAATTCGACGTTCGGCAGGGCCCGGATGCGGTCGATCAAATAGCGCGACATCGAACTCTCGAGCCCCGCCCCCCTCACGACCAGGTGCAGCTTTCGAACCCGCGGCGCCAGGAAGACCACCGCCTGACCCGCCGAGTTGCCGCCGCCGACCAAGGCGATTTCCTGCCCTTCGCACAGCTTGGCTTCGATGGACGAGGCCCAGTACGAAATTCCGGCACCCTCGAACGTCGCGAGATCGGCGATGGCCGGCCGCCGATAGCGCGCTCCAGACGCGATGACGACCGCTCGGGCCTGCACCGTTGTACCAGTCGAGAGCACGATGCCGAAAGGACGCTCAGTGGCTCCGCAATCGAGCGATAGGGCTTCGAGGGGAATGGCCAGTTCGGCGCCGAATTTCTGGGCCTGGCTAAAGGCGCGGCCAGCGAGGGCATGACCGGAAATTCCCGTTGGAAAGCCGAGGTAGTTCTCGATCCGGGCGGAAGCGCCCGCCTGCCCTCCCATGGACCTACAATCGACGACGAGTGTCGAGAGGCCCTCGGACGACGAGTAGACCGCGGTGGCGAGCCCTGCTGGGCCGGCCCCGATGATCGCCACATCGTAAACCTTGGCCGGGTCGAGATCCGGCAGCATTCCGAGGCAGGTAGCTGCTTCGGCATCCGATGGGTTGCGGAGAAGCGTTCCGTCCGGGCAGAGAAGCAGCGGCCAGTCGTCCGCCATTACCCCCAGCTTCGCCACGAGGTGTTGCGCCTGATCGTCGCGTTCGACGTCGATGATCGAGAAGGGATGAGCATTGCGCGCCAGAAAGCCCTGGAGGCGCAAGAGATCAGCCGATGCTGAACGCCCGACCAGAACGGCACCGGCATTCTGGCTCTCGAGGAGGCCGACGCGGCGCAGGATCAGCGCACGCATCATGATCTCGCCGATCTCCGCCGATCCGACCAGGAGCGCCCGCAGATGCGGCGCGTCAAAAGGGACGGCGGTGCAGCCGTCCGGTCCGGCTCGCCCCAGCACGAGAGACGCTCGTCCGCCGAGTTGGCTGACTTCACCCGAAAATTGGCCAGGCCCTTCCCGTACGATCGGGGTCGTCCGCCCCAGGCCATCCTGGCGGGAGACGTCAATGTGGCCTTCGATCACCAGCCAAATCGGGGCTGCCCGGTCCCCAACATCGTAGAGAAGAGCGCCCGGTTCGAACCGGCTCGGTTCGCCGCTGGCGAAACGAATCGCGACTGCGACCTGCGCTGCAGTCAAAGTCGGAAAGATCTGATCTCGTCTCGTTTCCGCTACGCTCATATCCAGTCCTCGTCAGGCGATCGTTGAAGACCCGTCGGCCCAGACCTGGGACACCAAGCGGCATGTTGCCAAAGTGACGCTCAAGATGCCCGGTGAGCAGATCCGTTCACTGTAGGACTCTAGTGCGAAGCCAGTGCTACAGCCAATCGTAGTCCCGTCGTTTTACGATTTTTTACTCGCTGCAGATCCTGTCCGTCATTAAGCTGGCTGGGCTGGGCGACGTCAGAAGCTGGTCGTCTCGATCTTCATCGCGCACACGCCCTAACGGAAACGCAGATGAAAACGCCAGATCTGGACCTCTCGCGCCGCGAGTTCGTAGCCGGCGCATTGACCACCGTCGTGCTCACGGCAGCACCCGTAACGAGAGCCAGGGCAGCTATTCCTGAGTCTTCGGCAGACGCGGTCCACGCCATACGGATCGCCTTGAAGGTCAACGACACAAACCACGCTCTGACTCTGGATTCCCGGACGACGCTGCTGGACGCGTTGCGGGGGATCCGTCACAAACCTTCTGTTTCAATGTTTCCGATATCATGCCAAGTCTCATGGATAGAGGGTGGCGTGTTCAAGGTCAGGCATTTTGATCGTTCCGTGATCCTGCTCTGCATCCGGTGGTATCTCGCCTACAATCTCAGCCTGCGCGATCTTGAGGAGATGATGGCCGAGCGCGGCATCTCGGTCGACCACGCCACGATCCACAGGTGGGTTATCCATTACTCACCCGAACTGTTGGAATGTTTCAACCAGCGCAGGAAGGCCGACACTGGCAAGTGGCACATCGACGAGCCATACATTAAGGTCCGCGGCCAGTGGCGATATCTGTATTGGGCCATCGACAGTAACAGTGACACGGTCGAGTTCTGGTTCAGTGAGCGACGTAATCGCGCCGCAGCCAACCGCTTTCTCCGCAAGGCTCCCAAGCGGCATGGCCGTCCGGAGCGAATTGTGATTCACGGCAGTCAGACCAACCGCGAGGCAATCATGTCCTGCGACACGACAGACCGGCTGGCAGACAGGTCAAGGGGAAAGCTCGAGCCAATACGCGTTCAGCGAAGCCGCTACTTGAATAATCGTATCGAGCAGGATCACCGCGCCGTCAAAAGGCGGGTTCGTGCAATGCGCGGGTTCAAGGCAGTGAATAGCGCTCGTGCGATTGTTGGAGGCATTGAGATGATCCACATGATGCGCGAAGGACAGGCGAAGTATGCCTGCAAGGCTCAGCCATCCCTCGCGGAGCAATTCAATCTGCTTGCCGCATAGGCGCCGACCATTCACTCCGGCACCTCTGTGTCTCTTACCAGAAATTGCGACAAGACCAGCCTGTTGCGGCCGAACAGGAGGATTCCATGCCCGAAATTTCCCAGCATCGTCTTTCCCGTCGCGGCTTCTGCCTGTGCTGTCTCGGCGTTACGACTTTCGCCGCATCTGGAGGCTGGCTGACGCCGAGCGAGGTCTTCGCCCAGTCCAAGAACATCGTCGACAACATCAGGACCGCGGTCGCCGAAGCGCCAATTAAGGTCCATAAGCTGCGAACCGACATCAGCGTTCTCGAAGGGTTGGGAGGCAACATTGCCGTGCTCACCGGGCCGGATGGCAAGGTTCTGATCGATGCCGGCATCACGGCCTCGCGTCCGCGCATTCTTGAGGCTTTTTCTGATTTGGGCGATGGTCCCATACGGCAGCTGATCAACACGCACTGGCACTTCGATCATGCCGACGGCAATGAGTGGCTGCATAAGGAGGGGGCCTCCATTCTCGCCCATGAGAACACCCGCAAGCATCTTGCGATGACCACGCGGGTCGAGGATTGGGATTTCAATTTCCCGCCCTCGCCGTCGGGCGCCCTTCCGTCCGAGGTGTTCGCCCAAGACAAGACACTGCAGGCGAATGGTACGACCCTGGCTCTGAAGTACTATGGTCCGGCCCACACCGACAGCGACATCTCCGTGACTTTCCAAGAGCCTGATGTCCTGCATGCGGGCGACACATACTGGAACGGGTTCTATCCGTTCATCGACTATTCGACTGGCGGCAGCATCGACGGAATGATCCGGGCCGCCGAAACGAATTTGGCAGCGGTCACCAACAATACCATTGTGATTCCGGGTCATGGTCCGCCGGCCAGCAACAAGGCAGAGCTCGAGCAGTTTCGCGACATGCTCGTCGACATCCGCGAAAAGGTGGCGGCGCTCAAGAAGCAGGGACGCTCGCTGGACGAGGCGATCGCCGCCAGACCGACTGCGGGGTATGATGCCGAGTGGGGGCAGTTCGCCGTGAACCCCACGCTGTTCACGAAGCTGGTGTACATGGGTGTTTGATCTGTCCGCAGTGAGGAACCATCGGCCAAGCCCGCGGCACAGGCTGAGAACCGGGAGTGCGCGCAGGCAGGGGGACCTGAGACAGGCGTCTACCGCATGACTGCCGCAATGACCGCAAAGGGTCATCCTCTGCCGATCCCTGACATCCAGGAACGTCCGGAGTTCCTCGAGAGAGCAGACTTCGGGTCTACTTCCGAGAGGTGCCAGAGGCTGACCCTCCCGTTGACTATCTCTCTGTGGGAGAAGCTGACAGATCTCTGAGGTTTCGATGCTCAGCATGGGAACCGCCTGCGGTGGCTCAAGCACCCATGTCTGTTATGAGATGCAACAACACTGAACTCGATAAACGCAACCCTATCGTTCAGAAGCGCACGTTGAGGCCGACCCGGCTGATCCAGCCATCATTCTTGAAGCGGTAGCTCACCTGATCCCCGGCCCGCGCGAGCGTCAACGTCTCGTCGTCCAGGTTGAAGTAGAGCGTCTCAGACCGGATCGAGATGGTCTGCGTCAGCATGTGCTCCGTGCCGGCGCCGATCACAAAGCCGGTGGTCCACTCCTCGCTACGTGCCTGCGGGCCCACGCCAGGCGGGGTGACCGTGACCTGTCCCTGATGCTCGATCTGGGCATAGGCCAGACCGCCAGTGACGTAGAGAAGCGACTGCTGAACAACCGGCAGCAGGCTCGGCATCGTCACCCCGATCCGGCCCTTCACCGTGCCGAACCAGCTCATCTGCGAGCTCAAGTCCGTGCGCAGGCCAAACGCGCCATCCACCCCGTCGAAGCTGCGCGAGCGGCCCACGTCCATCCCGGTGAGATCCGCCTCCAGGCCCGCCACAACGCTGCCGAACTGCCACAGGTAACCGATCTGCGCACCGCCCCCGAAGCCGGAGTCGCTCAGCCCCAGGCGGGTGGGCAGCGCATCCGGGTTCACGCCCGACACGCCGGAGCGCTCCGCCTCGCCGTTGTCGCTGATCCAAGCGCCGTGCACACCGGCATAGAACCCGCTCCATGTGAGTGTGGGAACTGCCAGCACCGGAGGAAAGGGAGCCGCCTGGCCCGGCAGGTCGGCGGCCGCAGTCACGGCAGTGCCGGCGATCAGGGCAGACAGGGACACAAACAGGCGCTTCATCAGGATCTCCGAGAATTCGGGTGGAGGATAGGGCAAGACCGGTACCAGCGCAGTGGCACGTAGGCTACACAATCCCCTCTTTGCACTGTACAGGCCAAAGCAAGGGGCGGGAGAGCCTTCTGCTCTGTGCTTTGGCACTTAGAGGATCACATCGGAGTGGGCGAACTTGCCCACGATCTTGATCTGGAAGTCGGCTCGACCATCGCCATTGACGTCGCCCATCAGGATGCCGTTCTCATAGCGCAGCTCTCCGGCCTCGCCGGTGAAGCCCGCCTTGAGGAAAGCAGAGCCGTCCTTTGGGGACAGGAACGGAGCCTCCGATCCGGTCCAGGCGAACTTCTGATTGCCCTTGAGCCGCGTGTTGGCATCGATGTCACGCAGATCGATCCGGTCCTGACCCGACTTGAAGTCGTAGACGATGTCGCGCTGCGAGCCGACTTTGCTCTCCTTGGCGGAGTTGAAGTCGAACACGTCCCGGCCGGAGCCGCCCCACATCTTGTCCCGGCCGAGCCCGCCCGTGATGCGGTCGTTGCCGGCCTCACCCTTGAGGGTGTCGTTGCCCGCACCGCCATCAAGACGGTCGTGCCTGGCTCCTCCGAGAAGACGGTCATGGCCGTTGCCGCCGAAGAGCCAGTCGTTGCCCTCGCCGCCAGAGACGGTGTCGTTGCCGTCATCGCCATAGAGCCAGTCATTGCCGCCCAGAGAGCCGACATAGTCGTCGCCGCCGCCGCCATGCAGGGTGTCGTCGTCGGCTCCTAGGACAATGTTCTGGCTCGCATCGTCGCCGGTCACGAAGTTGCGGCCATCACCGTCGCGTACGGTGGCGGCGCCGACGATGGCGGCGAAATCGACGTTATTGAGCTGTAGGATGCTGCTGGTCGGTAGCCCGGTGGTGTCGATGATCAGGCCGATCGCGGTGGCGTTGTGGCCGCCGCCGACCGGCGTGGTCGAGCTGCCGCTCACGAAGATGGTCGGCGGGCTGCTCAAGCCGGGCGCGGCGCTTAAGACAAGCGTCTGGCTGTGCAGCAAGGTATCCGGCGCCAGGCTGGCGAGAAAGCTGGAGCCATTGCCGGTCATGCCCGGCTGGGCGCTGGAACCGCTGGCGGTCTGGTTCTCGATGCGGCGGATCAGGTCGAGCAGCGCCTGCTCATTGGTGAGCAGCATCGACGGACCTTCGGCCCACATGCCGGTGCCAACCGGCAGGCTGACAAGCAATTCGGTGCGCGGTCCGTTGCCCAAACCCAGGCCGAGCGGGATGTCGGCCAAGCCGCTGTTCGGCGTGCTCGGGTTATCCGGGCGGTTACTGGTAATCAGCGGCACCGTCAGCACGGTGCTCGCCAAGCCGGTGGCCGGGTCGACCGGCAGGGTCTCGCGATCGACCATTACGCCGTCGATCGTGGTGGTGGCCAGCGGCTTGGTCTGCACCGCGTAGGACGGCGAGGTCGCGCTGCCTGCGCCCGTATTGCCGGCACCGTCGGTCACCCCTGCCAGGCTGACCGTCATGATGTTGGTCGCGGCGCTCGTATTGGCGCTCGGGATGAACACCGCGCTCCAGGTCTTGCCGCCGTCGCTGCTGCCCAGGCCCGACAGCGTACCGCTCGGTACGTCGACGTTGGCGACGGCGAAGCCGGTGACCGCCTCATTGAACGTGAAGGAGACGGTGGCGGTCTCGCCGCTGATCAAGGCGGTGTCCGAGATGGCGATGTCCAAGGCCAGCGTCGGGCGCACGGTGTCGACGTCGTAGCCGATGCTGTCCGAGCTGCCGACGCCGACGTTGCCGGCGGTGTTGGCGATGCCGGTGTAATCCAGCGTCAGAACGTTGCCGGTGCTGGTGGCGTTGGCAGCCGGGGTCAGCGTCGCGGTCCAGGTGATGTTGTCGTCCGTCCGCAGATCGCTCAGCGTGCCATGCGGTACGGCGACGTCCTCGACGGTGAAGCCGACCACCGCTTCGTTGAAAACGAAGGTGACGGTGGCGCTGGCGCCGATCGCCAGCGTGGGGTTGGAAATCGCGATCGGCTGGGCCAGGCCCGGGACGGTCGTGTTGACGGCGTAGTTGCCGCTGCTGACGCTGCCGACGCCGGCATTGCCGGCCATGTCGGCGATGCCGGCATAGTCCAGCGTCAGCACATTGCTGGCATCGGTGACCGCGTCGTCCGGGGTCAGGGTCGCGGTCCAGGTCATGCCGCCGTCGGACGAACTGAGGTTCGACAGCGCGCCGTTGGGCACGCTGACGTCGCCGGCGTCGAAGTCGGTGACCGCTTCGGTGAAGGTGAAGGCGACGGTCGCGGTGTCGCCGCTCGTGAGCGGGGTATCCGAGATCGTGATGCTCGAGGCCAGCGTCGGCCGCACGGTGTCGACTTCGTAGTTGCCGCTGGAGGCAATGCCGAAGCCGGCGTTGCCGGCCAGGTCGCTGATGCCGGCATAGTTTAGCGTCAGCGTATTGGTGGCGTCGCTGGTGGCGCCCGACGGCGTCAGGATCGCAGTCCAGGTCGTTCCGCCATCGCTGCTTGCCAGTTGCGACAGCGTGCCGTTGGGGACGGTCACGTCCGCGATGTCGAAGCCGATGACGGCCTTGTTGAAGGTGAAGGTGACGGTCGCGGTCTGGCCGATTGCGAGCTTGCTGTCCGAGATCGTGATGCCCGATGCCAGCGCAGGGCGCACGGTGTCGACGGCGTAGTTGGCGCTGTTGGCGGTGCCGGTGCCGACGTTGCCGGCCAAGTCGGCGATGCCGGCATAGTCCAGCGTCAGCACGTTGCTGGCATCGGTGACCGCGTCGTCCGGGGTCAGGGTCGCGGTCCAGGTCATGCCGCCGTCGGGCGAGCTGAGGTTCGACAGCGCGCCGTTGGGCACGCTGACATCGGCGGTCGTGAAGCCGGTGACCGCTTCGGTGAAGCTGAAGGTGACGGTGGCCGTCTCGCCGATCTTGAGCGCGGTGTCGTCGATCTGGATCGGCGCGGCCAGCAGCGGCACGCTCTGGTCGATGGTATAGGTCTGGCCGCCCGTAAACCCGGGCGCCGCGTTGCCGGCGGCATCGACAATGCCGGTGCCGTTGCTCTTCAGATCCAGGCGCAGGGTGCCGTCGCCGCTGATGCCGGTCGCGGTGACGGTATAGGTGGTGCCGCTTCCGGTGACGCCGGCGACGGTGCCGGTGGTGCTGTTGGTGCCGGTCAGCTGGAAGTCGCTAGCATCGATGCCGTTGACGTTGCTGTCCAAGACCACCGTGTACTGGACGCTGGTGGCATTGCTGGTCTCGGGGCCGACGCGGGTGATCGACATGACCTGCGGGGCCAGGGTGTCGAAGCTGAGCGAAGGTGTCGAACCGGAGCCGCCGGCGTTGCCGGCTGCGTCGGTGTAGGAGCCAGCGGCAACACTGATGCTGGCCGTGCCGCCGTTCGTGCCCGCGGTCGGTGTGAACGTGGCGGTGCGGGTCAGGCCGCTGCCGGAGATGGCGCCCAGCGTGCCTCCGCTCACGAGCAGGTCACCCGTGCTGCCGTTCCAGGTGAAGGTCGCCCCGGGGTCTTCGCTGAAGGTGAAGGTGATGGTGGCCGTTTCGCCTGCCTTGAGTGTGCTGCGGTTGCTGGTGATCGCCAGCGTGGGCGCTGTGCGGTCGAGTGTGAAGTTCAGCGCGGGGCTGAGCGCGCTCGCCGCGCCGCCGCTCGGCGTCAGCGTGGCATAGGCCTTATAGGTGCCGTCCGAGAGTCCTGCGGTGGACAGGCCACCGACGGCCCAGGTGCCGTTGACGAGCGTCGCAGTGTTGCTGACGTCCGTGCCGGCGTCGAAGCTGCCGTTGTTGTTCTTGTCGATGAACACCCGCGCCATGCTGGTACTGTCACCTGCCGGGCCGGTGCCGGAGAACGCGAGCGCGGCCGCGCTGGTGATGTTGTCGGTATTGCTAATGCCCAGGTCGCTGCCTGCCGACAGGTTGGGAGCCCCTGGGGGCGGCAAAGAGATATTGTTGACCGTGAACGCGTCGAAAGTCAGGTCCCAGGCAAAGGCGCCCTGCATGCCATTGGTCAGCGCCATCGTGACATCGAAGCTGGTCAAGCCCGTCATGTCGTCGAACATGTCGGTGACAGCGAAGGTCGAGGTGCCGCCGGAGGACCTGAGCTGGGCGGTCGCGGTGCCGCCGCCCGCCTTGTTTCCGACGATCGTCACCGTGAATTCCGGTTGCAGGTTGAGCGGCTTCAGGAAGGTCATGCCGGTCAGGTCGAAGCTGGCGACCGTGAAGCCATCGGCGGCGACGGTGAAACTTGCCGACGTCTTTTGCGAATCGAGGTAGATGCCGCCGTTGACGCCATTGTCCGGGTCTCCTGCGACCGGTTCGATGGTGGAGAGCGTGAAGCCGGGCACGAAATTGCCCGGTTGCGTGTTCATGGTCGGTGTCACGTCCTTGGTCACATCGAGCAGCGTATCCAGGTTGTACACCGCCTCGGCATTGAGCGCGCCGTCGGTCGTCACGTTGCCCTGACGGTATTCCAGCGTCCAGTCGCCTCCGCGCGCGGCGCTGCCGGTGAGGTCGATCGAGGCGGCGATGTCTGCGCCGGTCACCTGCGCGATCTGGCCGACGAACTGGGCGCCCAGCGCACTGTCCGCTACATTGCAGCCGTACAGCAGGATATCCCCATCCTCCGCCAGCGCATTGCCGATCCGGCCGAGCACGTCACTGTAAGTGCCTATATTGCCTGCATCGAGTGTGAGGGTGCCGAGATCCAGCGAGCCCTGCGAGCCGTGTCCGACCACATGGAGCGCTTCGACATTGCTGCGCCCTTCCAGGATGGCGGCGATCTGCGCAAGGCCATCCTGAGCCGCGTCGAGGACATGAACCTCCACACCTGCCCGGAAGGCGCTCACGAGCCCCTCGGAGTCGGCGACATTGTCGAAGACGAACGCGATTTGCGCGGCGCCGCCGCCCTGGAAGATGTCTGTCGCCATGGTTGCCCCGCTTACCGTAACTGGAAGTCGAGCGTGCTGACCCGGATCTTTGCAGTCCGGGCGCAGTGCTTTCTGGTGGATAAGCGAGGCTTACCCCTGCGGAATTCCCAGTCAAGGCATATATTCAGGGAGGAGTAAGCTTGGATGCTCCTGTGATATATTTATCGGCGAAGCTCTCTCGGCTTGCTACTTTGTTCAAATACGTTTCTGCATTGGCGTTCCCTCGCGTCGGCGTGTCAGCTCCGGGTCAGGAACCGAGATTCCCTGCGCTTTCGCAACGTCCGGTTTCATGAGGATTGCTGCCTTCGAGCTTTGGTCTCATGCGTGCCATTTCCTGACGTTCCCGCCATGCGAGAGTTCGGGGGCTCAATCCGGCATTCGGCAGCAAAGACCACCTAATCAGGATTAAGGATCTGGATATGAACTACATTGTTCAGCGGCATTGGGTGCCGAATGCCGCCAGATCGGATGTGGCTTTCCGGGTACCTCCGGGTCCTCTGGTGGTGTGTGGACCGGGAGAGTTGAAGAGGAAGAGAGGGCAGCCAGCCGCCCTCTCTGTCCCAGCCCGAACGCCTTTCCCACCGCAGGTTACCTGTTCTCGATCTCTCTCACGGCATCCCTTGCATCGGATCCAAGCAAGTCATCATCTTGGACGGCCGCAAGGGCCGGGACGGCCGCCCGCGCCGCAGGGCCTATTTTCCTCAAGGCAATGACGGCTTGCCAGCGCACGGCAGGTTTCCCATCCGCAAGCACGCGGATAAGGGCCGGAACCGCCTCCGCAGCTTGGCTCCCAAATTGCCCTAGCGTTTTTGCCGCCCATGTGCGCTCGAACTCGGTGCCGTTTTCCAAAGCGGTTATGAGACTCGGTACCGTCACCTTCATCGGCAACGCGGCAACGGTAAGGCCGTCGATCAACCGCTCTTCCGTTCTGGCTGCCGCCGCAGACCACCTGTAGGGAATATGATAGGCAACGGGATAATACTCCAACTCCGATTGGCGCGTTCCCGGCCTTAACATCAAGACCAGTGCGCGTGCCTCCTGCCGCCGCCCGAGGTGTGCGTACGTCGCGGCAAGGGGAGGCACCAGTTCGATGGAGTGTGGGTCGGCCTGGATCGGCCTTGCCAATGCGCGCGCGGCCCCATCGAGATCGCCTTTCGCAAACAAGGCTATGCCCTGGGCCAGGGCGTAGTGGCTGGGGTAATTGGGATTGAGTCGCATGGCGGTCTCAATGAATGCTAGGCCGGCTTGCGGCTTGCCCGTGGTGATCATGGCCCAGGCCATGCCGAGATGGGCTTCGGGATCATTGGGATCGAGTGCGAGAGCTCGCGCTGCCTCGACGAAGGCGTCGTCATGCCGCCCTGCAAACAAGTTGAGATGCGCCGCCGCGACGTTCGCAAGCGATGACGGCCGCAACTTCGCCTCACGAAGGTAGAGGTCTGCCGTCTCGGAGGCTTGAATGGCGCTCATGCCCAAGGATTCGTTCCACTCCCACGCACAGCCCCAGATATAAACCAGCGCCAGGGCGGCATAGGCCCTCCCGTAGTTTGGATCGAGTGCGATTGCGGCTTTCAACTCGCTCACCGCCTGTGCGTTCTCCGCAGGCGTGAAGCGGAGATGGCGTTCCCAGCCGCGCTGGAAGGCCTCACGTGCGGCGATGTTCTTCGTCTGCCCGCGGCCGATTTCCTCCCGCTCGTCCTTGGAGAGGTTGAGCGACAAAGCCTGAACGATGATCTGGACGAACTTGTCCTGAACGGCGAATATGTCCTTGGCGCTGCCGTCGTGACGCTCGGCCCACAGGTGCCCGCCCGTGGTCGCGTCGATGAGCTGCGCGTTGACACGCACCTGGTCACCAGCCCGGCGGACGCTGCCTTCCAGCACGTAGCGCACGCCCAACCTCTCCGCTACCTCACGCGCAGTCACGGCTCGGCCCTTGAAGGGGAAGACCGAGTTGCGGGCGACAACGAACAGCCCCGCGACCTTCGACAGGTCGGTGATGAGATCCTCGGTCATGCCGTCGACGAAGTACTCCTGCTCCGGATCGCCGCTTAGGTTGGCGAACGGCAGGACGGCGATCGACGGCTTATTGGGCAGCGGCAGTGCCATCCGCTCGACGGATGCGGGTTCCAGCCGCGGTTCCCATGGACGCCACCAGAGGATGGGTCCAATAACCAATAAGATCAGTGCGGCCGCCCCAGCGGCGATCCATCGGCGAAAGCGCCGCGCGTGGAGGCGCAAGCTCGGCCGCAAGCCGTGCAGTCGGACACGGTAGGTCCGCACCGGCCGGCTGATGTTCTTCACCCGCTGCTCACCGACGAAGTCCAGGGTCAGGTCAAGCTTGCCCTGAAGCTGGTCATAAGCCGCGCCGGAGACCAGAACCCCGCCTGGTTCGCACAATTGCTCCAGCCGGGCTGCCACGTTGACGCCGTCGCCGAGCAGATCCTCACCCTCGACCACGACGTCGCCAAGATTGATGCCGATGCGAAACACGATCCGGTGCTCAGCCGGCACATCGGCCTGCCGCTCGGCTGCGCCCTTCTGCACGCCGACCGCACAGGCCACAGCGTCGACCACTGAGCCGAACTCGGCAATGGCCCCATCACCCATCAACTTGACAATCCGGCCGTGGTGCGCCGCCAGCAGCGGCTCGATGACCTCGCGTCGCAGGGCCTTCAAGGCTGACAGGGTGCTAGCCTCATCCTGCTCGACGAGGTGGGAGTAGCCGACAACATCTGCCGCCAGGATCGCCGCAAGCCGCCGCTCGACCCATGCTGTTGCCATAGCCGTCTCTCCCTGGAGAGATGCGCCGGGTAGGCTCCTGCTGCGTCCGCGGCCGATCCCTCAACGCGCGGGACGTTTCAACAGTCTTGACCATGATACCAGTGGTGGTTCGCATTGGCGATAACACCGGATGGGCTGTGCCCGCGGCCGCGAGAGCTTTCTCGCCAGCGGCGGTGTTCCTGGTCGCCCAGAGGGCCGCGCAGCGGTGGATCGAACAGGGGCAGCGCGGCGGTGCGATCAGCTTCACGTCGTCCATTGCCGGCAGCGTCGGCGCGCCGACGCTCGCTCCCTATGTCGCGAGCAAGGGCGGCATCAACCAGCTTGTCCGCACCCTGGCCGTCGAATGGGCGGAGCATTGGATCCGGGTTAATGCCGTCGCGGCGGGCTATGTCCAGAACATCTTGGCAGGCGTGACGGTCCACGCTGACCCAGCGTCCGAGGAGCGCATCCGGCGGTTCACACCACTGGGGCCGCAGGCCACGTTCGACGAGATTGCCGCCCGGTTTGTGTTCCTCGCCTCGAAGGAGGCCAGCTATGTCACTGGCGCCGTTCTGGCGGTTGATGGTGGCTATACGGCGATCTGACAACGGATCAGGGCAAGATCTGCCGCTCCTGACTTCCACATTTGGCAATTGCCGAATTTCCGGAAGAGGCCATGCAGTGAAATTCGTTCACTGACAGGAACGTCCGATGTTCCTGTCCGAGGCGGACGTTCGTCTCCCGTCCGGAACGTGCCACAAGCGGCCCTTCCGACGGGCCTTGACAGCGTCGGTCTACCCGTTCCATTCGGAACCGATAGACCCAGTTCCGGTTAAGTTTCTGCATGACACAATCTGCTCAACCTCTCGATCTCACCAGTTGTGATCGAGAGCCGATCCATGTGCCTGGCTCCATCCAGCCACATGGCATCCTCCTCACGCTCGATCCCGAAACACTGGCTATTTGGCAAGCCGCCGGTGAGCCGCAACGCACAATGGGGCGGGCAGTCGAGGACTTCATCGCCGAGGATGTCGAAGCTGCTCTCGGACCTGCCGCCGCAGCCCTGCTCCACTCGCCGGACCTGAAGCTGACCGAGCCGCTCTATCTCGGCTCCTTTCCAGCTCCTACTGACCCTACCCGACAATTGGATCTGACTGCTCATAGGCGCGACGGGGTTCTCATCCTGGAGATCGAACCCAGTACCCCTGACCCCGCCACAGCCGCCCAGATGCTGGCAGGGGTGCGCCGGATTAGTGCTGAACTTGATGCTGCCCCCGACCTCAGCCGACTCCTTCAGTATGCAAGCCGCGAGTTCCGGCGGCTCACCGGCTTTGACCGCGTGATGATCTATCGCTTCCTGGACAATGGCACCGGCTCCGTGGTGGCAGAAGCCAAGAGCGACACTCTCGATCCGTTTCTCAACCATCATTTTCCAGCCTCCGACATTCCGAAGCAGGCGCGAGCCCTCTACCTCCAGAACCTCATCCGGGTCATTCCAGATGTTGACTACAGGCCGGCTCCCGTCACTCCTTCTGTGAATCCGGCTTCTGGCAAACCCCTCGACATGAGCGACTGCTCATTGCGTAGCGTCTCGCCCATTCACGTGCAGTACCTCAAGAACATGGGGGTAGCAGCCTCCATGTCGGTTTCGCTGGTGGTGGATGGAGTCTTATGGGGCCTCATCGCCTGCCACCACAGCTCTCCAAAGCTGGTGCCCTACGAGCTGCGCGAGAGTTGCAAGCATGTTGGGCAGATCCTGAGCCAGCAGATCAAGGCGCGGGAGGATGCCGAGCTGCATCGCCAAACGGCGCGTCTGAGCGCCGCACGTGATGCTTTCCTTGAAGGTCTCACACGTGCGACTTCCATCGAGCAAGGTCTGCTGAGTGCCTCGGCGGAACTGAAGAAGCTTGTGCCCTGCGATGGGGTCGCGGTTCTGTTCCGCAGCCGAGTAAGCTTGGCAGGCCATACTCCATCGGAGACTCAGACCCGAGCATTGGCAGACTGGTTGCTGAGGTCCGCTCCAGCAGACACCTTTGTGACCCACAGCCTGGTTCAGCACCACAGCGCAGTGGAAGCCTTCGCCACAGAAGCCAGCGGATTACTGGCTACGGTCGTGTCACCTGAGGAGCCCATAGTCCTGCTGTGGTTCCGTGCCGAACACCTTGAGACCATCAACTGGGCGGGGAATCCCCACAAGCCTGCAGAGCCGGGCGAGGGCATGAATCAGCTCTCGCCGCGTGCATCGTTCGAGACCTGGAAAGAGACGGTACGGCACCACTCACGGGTTTGGTCGTTAGCTGAAACCGAAGCGGTGCGCCGCCTGCGCCGAGCTGTGCTGGAGCTACGCCAGCAGACTACCTTGAGGGAGCTGAATACCCAGCTCCGCCGCACCCTCGCCGATCAGGATGTACTGCTTGCGCAGAAGGACCTGCTGATGCGCGAGGTCAACCACCGCGTTCAGAACAGCCTTCAGCTTGTCAACTCGATGCTTCAGCTCCAGGCCCGGCAGAGTCCCGACGCGGAGGTGAAAGCGCAGTTCGAAGAAGCCACCCGACGCATCATGGCGGTAAGTACGGTGCACCAGCGCCTGTGGCGCTCGGATCATATTGAGAGCATCGACTTCGGGTCTTACTTGGAGGAGCTCAGGGAGGGGCTGCTGGAAGCGTGGGGCGAAGCCTGGGCTGAGCACATCAAGGTGCATGCGGGATCCGTGCTGGTTGCGACTGACAGGGCCGTTGTCCTGGCGCTGGTGGTCACGGAGCTACTGACCAACGCCGTAAAGTACGCCTATGAGGGGTCACCTGGTCCGATCGACGTCATTGTCAGGGAGGACGGTCAGGGAAGCTTGCGGGTGACGGTACAGGACCATGGTGTCGGAATGCTAAGGGACACGACGCCGAAGAGTGGCTTGGGCTCACGGCTGATCCGATCCTTGATCGGGCAACTTGGGGGCGAGCTTGAGATCAAGGGCCAGTCACCAGGTACCGCCATTACCTTAGCAGTGCCTGTGGTGGCTGGGTCGGTCCAATAGAAGTCGTGCCACATTCGTTGTAACGAATTGATCCTGTACTCGGCGACATAGTTCGAGGTCTCCTATGGGTCAAAACCGCTCCATCGGCATGGCTGTGTGAAGGTCAGCTTGGGCGCGATAAGCAGAAGTTCGACCTCATCAACCTGCTCATGAAAGTCGCTGTGACTGGAACTAGTCCGCACCTGATCGCAGCAGCCGATAATGCGCTGGTTGCGCGAATTTCGATGTGCCTTTTAGGATGTACATTTCTGTGTGGATTGTAGGCGCTGAAGCAGGCTATCTCGACTCTTAACTGGGGCTGACTGTCAATGAACGAGACTGAGCTACTCCAGCAACTCATCCCGTACCGGATGCAGGCAGTCGATACGCTGAACTACGCCCTACGCCTGCGGTCGAGCTGGTCCAACGCACCATCGATGACAATCCATGTCGACGGCAAGCAGGTCATGGAGGGCAACCTGAACGCATTCACCAACCCAGCAATCGAGGCTGGTCTGGTGCATTGCCGTGCGCTGCTCGAGTTTTTTGGGCTGTGTGAGAAGGGCGGAAGCCTCAGCAACAGAAAGAAACGACAGCCAAGTGACATCGGGATTGAGCAGTTCAAGAACGCGGCTGGGCCACTGAAAATGGTTGATCCCGAAATGGCCTTGAGTCGGTACGAGGGCGATAAGGAAGAGGCTGAGAAGGCCCTGCTGACGGTTTTTCACATCACCAACAAAGGTCTGGCGCATATCAGCTCGGACTTGGCCGCCCATCCGGCACACGCAAGACTGCTGGAGATCGCCAGCCGAGGGATCCCGGCCCTTGTGATCAGCTATCTTTACACGCCTCTGGGTTTGGCGGCGCCAAACTACAAGATCACGTCACGGCCAAGGGAGGCCTAAGGTCAACCTCCAGTACTTTTTTATGTCCGGCGCAACCGGACACTTTCGGGGCAGCGGGGCTGACCATCCCACAGATCCGATCACCGCCGTGGGTGGAAGCTCGGTGCCCTGGCTTGGGCAACTGTTGCACGGTTGCAGTTGAACCGGAGGAGATATACCTCCCTCCCCACCCGCTACTCGAGTCGAGGCCAGATACCCTTATCGCCGAAGCTCTGCCGCACTCCGATGGTAGCTATACGGTTGCTGGGCTCATCGAAGCTGATCTCAATGCGCCGGTAAGTCATTGAGAAGATTGGTGAGCGCGCTGGGACTCGAACCCAGGGCCCTCTGATTGAAAGTCAGAGAGGCTGGACATGGAATACCTGCATTGGTGAAAATCCGACTGTGAGCCAGTTCGTGAAGCTCGCCATCTCAAGGCGCTTGCCTGCTCGTGAATGATGGATCCTCGCAAACGCTCCGCGTTGTCCCACAACATCTGATGCAATCGTATCCCTCCTGCTCCGTACATGCCCCTTATCCATGCGCACCAGGGGCTCAGCGGCGCTTCACCTGACGTCCACGCGACCGACAGTGCCGTAGAGGCGATCGCCTGCCGGATCACTTGCGCCACCCTGGGCTCGATGCCGTCGACCTGCTCGAGCCGGTGAACATTGGCCTTGAGCTGGTCAAGGGTCTGGATCTTCTCTCGCCGCAGCAGGTCCCAGGCCATGCGAGGCAGGTAGAGGCCACCGATCGGCCCCGCGCAGATATCACCACCATGGTTCATTGGACGCTCCTGCCTCAGAGATAAAAAGGATTGCGAGCAAGGCCCCTCGGCCTCCAGCGATCAGATCACGGGCGGGCCTCGATGATCAGATTGAACGGGGTCTGGGCGGCCTGACGAACCGTCCCGAACCCAGCCGATCTCAGCACGTCTCCGAGCCGGCTTGGACCGGCCTGGGCACCGAGAACATGCGTTCCCTTCTCCGAGATCGCATGGGCGCAGCACAGGGTCGTCGAGGCTGCATAATAGAGCCGGCCGACCGGGTTGATGTTGTCCTCGACCCGATCCCCCGCATACGGCTCGATCAGCATGACCGTCCCGTCCCCGGCCATCGCAGCCCTGGCATAGCGCATCGCATCGACCGGTCGGCCCATGTCATGCAGGCAGTCGAAGAAGCACACGAGGTCGTACGCGTGCCTGGCGTATTCGTCAGCCTTGGCCACTTCGAAGCGGACACGCTCCGCGACACCCGCCTCCTGGGCAACCCTTCGGGCGATCTCGATCGATCCCTCATGGCCGTCGAACCCCCAGAAGTGGCTCTCCGGGTAGGCTTTGGCCATCAACACCGTCGAGTGACCGTGCCCGCAGCCGATGTCGGCAACCTTGGCGCCCTTCTCGAGCTTGGCCGTGACGCCTGAGAGGGTCGGCAGCCACTCCTGAACGAGGCTCGCGCTGTAGCAGTTGCGGTAGAATGCGGCCACGCCGCAGAAGAGGCGATCGCTGTGCTCGCCCCAGCTCACGCCCTCTCCTGACCTGAAGGCGTTGAGTGTCTTGTTCTCGTCCGCCCACATCGAGGCGACCACCTGCCAGGCATGCGGCAGGAACACCGGACTGGTGTCGTCGGCCAAGACGGCGGCCTGCTCCGGCGTCAGCTCGTAGGTGGCAGACGCCGAATGGTAGCCGATGTAGCCGCCGGCCACCTGAGAGTTGAGCCACTCCCGGACATAGCGCTCGCTGCAGCCGCTGCGCCTGGCGATCTCATGTGAGCTCAGCGGGCCTTGGCCGGCCATGGCACGGTAAAGGCCCAGCTTGTCGCCAAGGCTCACCATGACGCCGCCGTAGCCGGCTGAAAGCTCCCCGAGAAGCCGGCCGACCAATGTGTCGAGCGTCTGCTGATTGATCGTCATCGGTTGCTCCATCCTTACGCCTCCGCGCTCATTGCGCCGAGGTCCAAGGCAGGATGCCGGTTGGCCCCTGAGACCGGGAGTGCGAGACTGGCCAGGAACGGTCCATTTGTGCCAGGAGGCCCTGCGATGCCGGGAACCTCGCGCCCACTGCACGTCAGCCTTGTCGCCATCCCTGATGCGGTCATCTCGACCCTGACCGGGATCTACGACGTGCTGGGCTCGTTCCGTATGCTCGGCCGCCTGGAGCCCTCGATTCCGGAATCGCCGCCGTTCACGGTCGAGATCGTGGCCACCGAGCGGGGCCACGTGGCGCTGGCCAGCGGCGTCCCGGTAGACGCCCACCGCGCCGTCTCGGAGATCGCTGCAACCGACATCATCATCGTTCCGTCGGTCCTGCTCGGGCCTGAAGGCTGGAGGACCGGCCGTTATCCGGAACTCGTCGACTGGGCCCGGCGCATGCATGTTGAGGGCGCCCTGCTCTGCTCGGCCTGCTCGGGCGTGTTCCTGCTCGCCGAGACCGGGCTCTTCGACGGCCGGGAGGCGACCGTGCACTGGGGCTATGCCGAGGCATTCGCAAAGGTGTTCCCGGGCGTGCCGTTAAGCCCCGAGCGCGTTCTGGTGGTCTCGGGCGAGCGTGAGGAATTCATCACCTCCGGGGCCTCGATGACCTGGCACGATCTCGTGCTCTATCTGATCGCCCGGCATGTTGGCGCGACGGCAGCACAGACCGTGGCGCGCTACTTTGCGTTGCAATGGCACCATGACGGGCTCGCCCCCTACATCGTCTTCCAAGGCCGCCGGGATCACGGCGATGCCGCCATTGCCGAGGCGCAGGCCTGGCTTGCGACCCATTTTTCCATCGCGAGCCCCGTCGAGGAGATGATCCATCACTCCGGCCTCGCCGAGCGGACCTTCAAGCGGCGCTTTACGGACGCGACGGGTTTCGCGCCGATCGACTACGTTCAGCGCCTCAGGATCGAAGACGCCAAGCGCCGGCTCGAGCGGACGGATGAGCCCGTCGATGAGATCAGCTGGAGGGTCGGGTATGAGGATCCTGCCTTCTTCCGCCGCCTGTTCAAGCGCGTGACCGGGATGACGCCGGGCACCTACCGCCGGCGTTTCCAGGTGCCGACCTTCGCTCGGTCAAACCCAAGTCGATCGCCGGCTTAAGGGGCAATTCTCGTTCAATCACTCGCATCCGCCGGGCGCATGCCTCGGTCCTCAATCCTGCCTGCCATTTGATAGAGGCTACGGAGTTGCTCACAAGTGCGGCGAAGCGCTCCGGCTCCTCCCAATGCGGCGCGTGGCCGGCTCCCTCGAAGATATCAAGGTGAACGCGCGGGATTGACCGCTGAAGGACGTCCTGCTCGGTCCAAAGCGCTATCTCGTCCCGGTCACCCCAGACCAGCAGGGTCGGGGCCGAGATCCGAGGCAACTCCGACGTGAGGTCCGCCGCGAGCAGCCCGGCCCACGCCGCCTTCCAGACCCGCGCCGGCACCTTGAGGCTTTCCGCCACGACCCCATCCAGCACCGGCTCCGGCAAGGTTCGGGCTAGGGTACTCTCCTGGAACCTACGTACGAAGGCAGGGTCCAGCGGATCGGTGAGCGTCGCCAGTGTGACTGCGCCGAATTCGATGCACGCTGGATTCCGCCCCAGCGCCGCGAAGGCGCCGATCAGGATGAGGGCAGAGACGCGCTCCGGGTGATCGATGGCGAACCGCTGGGCGATTGCCGCCCCCATGGAATGCCCGACCAGAACCACCTGCTGCAGGCGGAGCACGTCCAGAAATCCCTCGAGATCGGTCGCAAAATCGCTCGGGCGATAGCTGTCGGGAGTACTCGCATCGCCATGTCCCCGCTGCGAGGGGGCAAGAACACGAAGCGCCCCGGGCAGGTGGGCCATGACGGGCTCGAACGAGCGGCAGGAATCTGTGATCCCATGCAGGAGCACCACCGGCAGAGCATCGGGCGCACCTTGGTCGAGGTAAGGCAGGATTGGCCCGGTTGGCAGGCGCGCCGTCCCGCGGGCGGGAGAAAGAGGCATCGCGATCCTCGTGGTGTGACCGGTATCTGGATCCAGCATGCCTTCGCGGCATGCTCGGCGCCGTGCGGCATGTCACGCGCCACCGCCTGGGCGTCAACACGAGATGAGGGATGGCATGCCAGCAGGGCTCAAAGGCGGCAGCAGCGATCTGGATCGATGCTTGGGTGTGTTCTCGCACGTCGAACAGCAGAATTCCCATCGATACTCCGACCCTCGTCCAACTGGGGCATTTCTGCTTTCAGTGAGCCAAGGAGTTGATCATGATCACGGCCATCGTGCGCTTTCCGCTGCCCCAGGGTCTCTCGTCTGACGACGTGAAGGCAATCTATGAGCATTCCGTGCCACAGTTTCGGGGGGCAGCAGGGCTCATTCGAAAATACTACCTGCACGGCGCGGACCAGACGGGAGGAGGTGTGTATCTCTGGGAAAGCCGGGAGGCTGCCGAGATGATGTACTCCGAGGCCTGGCGCCAGCAGATTGCCAACCGCTTCGGAGCAGCCCCCCAGATCGAGTATTTCGAGACGCCCGTCATCATCGACAACACCGGAACCGGCGCCGAGTGATCTCAATCGAACTCAAGCTCGAACTCCTTGAGAGCGATTTCAGGCCTTTGTCGACACGATGATCATCGAGGATCAGCGCGGGCAGACGATCTAGGAAGGCGCACCGTTCGTGAGCGCGTGCCTGACGGCTGTCGCTCCAAGCGTCAGTGGTCCAGGACAGAAGCTGATGACGATTATACCAGATGTCGGCTTGGAGCGGTCTGCCTCATCGCCAGCCGCTCCACGCTCATCCAGCGCTCCCAGTCCGGCAGGATGCTCCAGGCAGGGTCGCTCAGATGGGCCTGCGGCAGCCGGTAGTGGAACACCGGCCGGGGCCCAATCTTCTCATGGGGCAGAACCGAGCGCACCCGCTCCTGATCGAAGTGGGTCAGCAGCGGCAGCAGATCGAGCGCCCGTCTCCGGGTCGGGTTTGCGGCCAGGTAGTCGTCCGTCAGGTTCGGCAGGTCCGGCCAGTAGTCCGGATCGAGCACCTGCCGCTTGTAGGCCTGCGGGTAATCCGGCGGAAGAACGAGAGCACGACGATAGCTTCCATGGGCAGTCTCCTGCCGGAGCCTGTCGCTGACGAGGAGAAAGGCCTTGAGAAAGGCTGTCACCGTTGCCGCATCAAGACGCGGCGGGTCGATATTGAAGTGGAGCCCCAGCGAGTCCCAGAGTACGGCTCCGCGGCCGTAGGCGCCTGCAGCCCGCAAGCTGTGGACGACAGTATCCACCTCCGGCAGCCGGGTGATGGAAATCGGGGCGGTGATCAGTTCCCGCGGGACGAAGGGCGAGGCCAATGTGCCGAGCCAGGCGGCTACCCGAGGACCCAGCCTCAGGCCGAGCTCCGGATGCCGGTTGGGATGAACGTGCCGCAGGTCGGTTTCGACCAACAGGCTGCCAAGACGGGTGCCGGTGACCTGAAAGGCATGCGGATCGACCGTCACACAAGATCCTCCGAGATCATGCGCAAGGACCTCGGCCGCAGCCTGAGCGCTCGGGCCCAGGAACTCGATCTCGACGCCGACGCACCGGAGCGAGCCGCTGGCTGCAATCAGAGGGGGAGAGCTGAGCGCTTCAGGCTCGATGGCAATGTCGTTCATCATCGCCAGACATGGGGACGCCCGGGGCTGACCTCAATGAATGATCCTCGAGTTCCCCCATAGGATGCGAGCTGCCGATGGAGGTGAGGTGAGATTTCACTCTCATGGAGTGTCTCTCACGGCCTGAGGATGCAGGGAGGATCGATGTCTTACACGATGCCCCAGGCACGGTAGGGGGTGCGGCCGGTGAGCTCGCGGGGCAGGGCGCCGCCGAGCTGCGCCATCATGAGGTCCACAGCCTTGGGCGTAACCTTCAGGAGCTTTGCCCCGAGCGGCACGGTGACCAGCGGCCGCGACAGGAACAGGTCGACCAGCCCCGGCAGCTTCGAGTTGGAGCAGCACTCTTTGGTGACCCGGCTCATCAGCTCGCGGGCGAGGATGAGCCGGTCGAGATCCTTGTGGGCGATGCTCAGCGCCTCCTCCAGCACCTGACAGAAGCCTTCAAGCTTTTCCAGAGCCCCTTCCCTACCCTGCGGCCGGAACTTCGATTGCTTGAAGCCGGTAGCCAAGGGCAGCAAGCGGGCGGTGAGCCCTCTCGCTCGCAGGATGGCGGCGGCCATGATCAGCCCGAGCCAGGGCAGGCGCGTGTAGAGGCTGAGATCCAGCCACGCGTTCCAGGCCACCGCTGCCGCCGCAATCGCCGGCCAAGAACTGGTGCGCTGGACCACGTCGAGCCATAGGTCCTCGGCCTCGGCCTCGTCCTGATCGGGATCGTAGACCAGATGCGAGCGGCTCTTGCGCAGTGGGGTCTCGCCGGCGAGCACCTTGCTGGTGCGGTCGAGCAGGGCATCGATCTCGGCCAAATGCGCCTTCCACGGATCGGCATCGTTGGCATAGGGCGGATACGCTTCGTCATCCTCCGGATCGGGCCTCTTGCTCTTGGCCCGGACGGACGGCTCGTCAGCCCCGGGGCCGATGCCGCGCAAGGCAGCCAGCCCGTCGATGGAGAGCGGCCAAGGCGCTTTGCGGGCCAGGGCGGTGCGCTGGGCGCGCAGGGCAGCGGCGGCCCTGGTGAGCTCGTGGGTGGGATGGCGCACGTCCATGCCGGCATCGTGCAGCACCAGATCACCAACATCCACGAGATGGCCATCCAGCAGCAGGGCCCGGACAGCTTCGCTCATATCGCAGCGCGATTGCCAGCCAGCGGCAAGCCCGGAAGCTTCCAGCCGGGCGTCGAACCGGAGCATGCGGATGGTGCTCGCCTCGAGCCGTCCGGCGATGCTCTCCCACGGCAGCTCCGGCAGATCATAGGTACGGGGCGCCAGGAACGGCTCGTCGTCAAAGGGATGCGTCGCAAATTTGGAGCGGGGACGAGAGGATGGCCAAGAACCCGCCATAGGCTCAGGCAGCGAGCATCTCGAATTGCTCGGCAAGTGATGGCACGGGATTCCGGGCGTACTTCGCCTGCTGCTTGCGCATCATG
>NZ_JAMXFJ010000005.1:0-43540 GCF_025460805.1 Microvirga sesbaniae
CCACTGGACGGCTGTCAGCTCATAACGCTTCGGCTTGGCCATGGGTCAGGCACCAGATCAGCAAATCCAGGGCCCCAGGAATCACAAATCACCCTCAAAGTGAATCCTGAATGTCGATTGGACCTAGAGCATCCGATGGATCCCAAAAGTGCAAGTCCACTTTTCACGTCCGATGCTTTAGGTCCCGCGCGGCTTGGCGCGCCGCGTCGGCGGAGCCGTCAGCGGATCCTCGGGCCAGGGATGCTTGGGATACTGCCCGCGCATGTCCGCGCGCACGGCCGCCCAGGAGCCGCGCCAGAAGCCCGGCAGGTCACGGGTGATCTGAATCGGGCGTTGGGCCGGCGACAGTAGGTGCAGGATGAGCGGCGCCCGCCCGGCCGCGATGGTCGGATGCTTGTCGAGGCCGAACAGCTCCTGTACGCGCACGGCCAGAACGGGCCCTTCCTCGGCTCCGTAATCGATCGGGATCTGCGATCCGGTCGGCACTTCCACATGGGTCGGGGCCTCCGTGTCGAGACGCCGCTGCAGGTTCCAGGGCAGGAGCGCGCGCAGGGCCTCGCTCAGGAGATCGGGACCGATGTCGTTCAAGCCGGTTCTGCCGACGAGATGGGGAGCCAGCCACTCCTCGGCCGTCCGGATCAGGGCTTCGTCGGACAGATCGGGCCATTCCTCGCCCTCGGCCTTCCGGAGGAACATCACGCGTTCGCGCCACTGCGCGAGCGCCTTCGACCACGGCAGGGCATCGAGCCCCAGGGACGCGAGACCTTCGGCCAGGGCCCGTGCCGCCTCGTCGGTCGCCGGTACTTTCAGAGGCCGTTCGTTCAGGAGCAGGGCCCCGAGACGGCGGACGCCGCGCGCTCGCAGGGCCCTGGCCTGCCGGTCGAAGGCGACCTCGTCGCGCTGCTCGATCGTCTCGCCGAACAGGCTCTCGATCTCTTCGGGCGACAGGGCGGCGGCCGCCAGAATGCGCGCCGACGCGGCGCCGCCGGCGATTTCGGCAACGGCGAGATAAGGCTCCCGGGCCAGCCGCTCATGCGCCTCGAGCGCGGCGCCGCGCCCATTGGCCATGAGGTACTCGCCCGGCTTGCCCCGCGCCTTCGCGATCCGGTCGGGAAAAGCCAGCGTCAGCAGGGCGCCGAGAGAATGCGGCTCGCCCGAGGGCCGTGCCACGCCGCTCGGTTTGCTCGGCTTCGAATTGTTCCCGAAAGCCGGGTCCCCTTTCGGGTCCGCCGCCCGGGACCAGCCCTCCGCCATGCGCCGCATGTCCTGCGCCCGGCCCGACCGGTCGCGTCGGAAGCGCTCGACCCGGTCGGCGAGGTCGACCCCGTCGCCGCCCAGGCCGCGCTCGACGAGAACGGCCGCGAGATCCGCCGCGTCGCGCGCCTGCCGGCTCTCGCCCGCCGCAAGAACCATGCGCGCCAGTCGCGGCGGCAGGGGCAGGTCGCGCAGGCGGCGGCCCGTGTCGGTGATGCGCCCGTCCGGATCGAGAGCGCCGAGCTGCTGGAGCAGCGTGCGGGCTTCCTTCAGGGCCGGGGCCGGCGGCGGGTCGAGGAAGGCGAGCGTCGTGGGATCGGCGACGCCCCAGGCGGCGCAGTCGAGGAGCAGGGGTGCGAGATCGGCGGAGAGGATCTCCGGCCGGGCGAAGGGTTCGAGCGCGCCGGTGGCGGCCTCCTCCCAGAGCCGGTAGCACACGCCCGGTTCGGTGCGGCCGGCGCGGCCCCGGCGCTGATCGGCGGCGGCGCGGGAGACCCGCACCGTCTCCAGGCGCGTGAGCCCGATATTCGGCTCGTAGACCGGCACGCGGGCCAGCCCCGAATCGATCACGACCCGCACGCCCTCGATGGTCAGCGAGGTCTCGGCGATGGCGGTGGCGAGCACCACCTTGCGCCGTCCGGGCTTGGCCGGACTGACGGCGAGATCCTGCTCGCCCCGTTCGAGGGCGCCGTAAAGGGGCGCGAGGTCGACCGCGGAATCGGAGATGCGCTCGCGCAGCAGGGTCTCGACCCGTCGGATCTCCCCCTGACCTGGCAGGAAGACCAGGATGGAGCCGCCTTCGGCCCGCAAGCCGCGCGTGACCGCATCCGCCACCTGCTCGTCGATGCGCCGGTTGGGATCACGCCCCAGGTAGCGGGTCTCGACCGGATAGGCGCGGCCTTCCGACTCCACGACGGGCGCCTCGCCGAGGAGACGGGCCACCCGGGCCCCGTCCAGGGTCGCCGACATGACGAGGAGGCGAAGGTCCTCCCTGAGACCGCCCTGCGCATCGAGCGCGAGCGCGAGGCCGAGATCCGCATCGAGGGAGCGCTCGTGGAACTCGTCGAAGAGCACGGCCGCGACGCCGTCGAGGGACGGATCGTCCAAGATCATGCGGGCAAAAACGCCCTCGGTGACGACCTCGATGCGGGTCCTGCGGCTGATCTTGGAGCCCAGGCGGACGCGCAGGCCCACGGTCTCTCCGACCGCCTCTCCGAGAGTCTGCGCCATGCGGGCGGCCGCGGCCCGTGCGGCCAGGCGCCGGGGCTCGAGCACGATGATCCTTCCCCCGTTCATCCACGGCTCGTCGAGAAGCACCAGCGGCACCCGGGTAGTCTTGCCGGCACCCGGAGGGGCGACGAGCACGGCGTTGGGACCCGTGCGCAGGCGCGCCGTCAGGTCCGCGAGGACATCGTCGATGGGAAGGGAGGTGTCGAAAACCCGCATGCCGCCTGATGACGCAAGCGGGCCGGGAGAGCAAGGGTGCTCGCTTGTCATTGCCGGCCTGTGGCCGGCGGGGCAAGGCCCGCCTCGTCATGGCCGGAACAGGCCCGGCCATCCCGATGCGGAAGAGCGCGGCGCTTCAAACAATCGGCGTCACCGGCACAGGGCCGGTGACGACCTGGGTGCGACGTCACACCGGAAAGCCGTATCCCCGCAGCTCCGCCGCCAGATCGATCCCCTCGACGCAGTGGATCGCCCGCATGCCGATGGCGCGGGCGGCCTCCGCGTTGGCCTGGGAATCGTCGATGAATACGCAGTCCTCCGCCTTCAGCCCATAGCGGTCGAGCAGGAGACGGTAGATGGCGGGATCGGGCTTGAGGAGGCGCTCGTCGCCCGACACGACGATGCCGTCGAAGCCCGACAGGAACGGGAAGCGTCTCTGGGACTGGATGAATTTGGGCCCGGAGAAGTTCGTGATGCAGTAATTGGGCACGCCGGCGTCCCGCAGGCGCAGCAGCAGGGCCACGTGTTCCTCGAAGACCCCGGACACGGTCTCGTCCCAGCGCTCGTGGAACGCCCGGATCTGGGGCTCGTGCCTCGGATGATCCTTGACCAGCAGAGCCACGGCCTCGTCCCAGTCGCGGCCCCGGTCCTGCTCCACGTTCCAGTCCGGGGTGCAGACATGGGCGAGGAACCACTCCATCTGCGCCTCGTCGTCGAAGATCCGGCAGTAGAGGTTGCGCGGGTCCCAGCGCAGCAGGACGTTGCCGATGTCGAACACGACGGTCGTGGGCTGCCCCATGGTCAAAGTGCTTCCTTCGATTTCGTCCGCACCGGTTTAGTCGTGCGGCGGCACCCGCACCACCCCCCGAACGGGCAGGTCGCCCTCGAAAGCCGAGGGGCTGTCAAGCCGGCTCCCTCGGCGTCGAGGGAGCCGGAGAGCGACGATCAGCCGCCGATGTTGTAGGCCGCGAGCGCCGCCATGTTGACGATGTCGCTGTCGGTCGCCCCGAGGGAGACGATCTGCACCGGCTTGTCGAGGCCGACCACGAGCGGGCCCAGCACCATCGCGCCGCCGAGCTCCTGCAGCAGCTTGGTCGAGATGGACGCCGAATGGAACGCCGGCATGACGAGCACGTTCGCCGGTCCCGTGAGGCGGCAGAACGGGTATTGCGCCATCACGTCCCGGTTGAGCGCCACGTCGGCCGACATCTCGCCGTCGTATTCGAAATCGACCCGCATGTCGTTGAGGATCTCGACGGCTTCCTGGATCTTCTCCGCGCGCTCCGCCCTCGGATGGCCGAAGGTCGAGAACGAGAGCAGCGCCACCCGCGGCTCGTAGCCGAGACGGCGGGCGACGCCAGCGGACTCGATGGCGATCTCCGCGAGCTCCTGCGCGCTCGGCATCTCGTGGATGGCCGTATCGGCCACGAGAACCGTGCGCCCGCGCGCAAGGCACAGGGACACGCCGATCACGCGGTGTCCGGGCTTGGCATCGATCACGTGGCGCACGTCGGCGAGCGCCGTCGAGTAGTTGCGGGTCGCGCCCGTCACCATGGCGTCCGCATCCCCCAGGGCCACCATGGAGGCGGCAAAGTGGTTGCGGTCCTGGTTGATCATGCGCTGGCAGTCGCGGAACAGATAGCCCTTGCGCTGCAGGCGCTCGTACAGGAACTGCGCGTAGGTCGCGTTGCGCTGGGACAGGCGCGCGTTGTGGATCTCGATGCCCTCGCGGCCTTCGAGCTCGATCCCCGCCTGGTTGGCCGTTTCCTGGATGCGATCCTCGCGCCCGACCAGGATGGCCTTGCCGAGCCCCTGGTTGACGAAGGACAGGGCCGCGCGGATGACCTGCTCCTCCTCGCCCTCCGCGAACACGACGCGCTTCGGGAACTTGCGCACGCGCTCGAAGATGCGGTTGAGCGTGCCGGCCACCGGATCGCGCCGCGCGGAGAGCTGCGCCTTGTAGGATCGCATGTCGACGATCGGACGACGCGCGACCCCCGTGTCCATGGCGGCCCGCGCCACTGCCATGGGAATCGTGTGGATCAGACGCGGATCGAACGGCACGGGAATGATGTATTCGCGCCCGAAGCGCGGACGGGAGCCCTGATAGGCGGCCGCCACCTCGTCCGGCACGTCCTCGCGGGCGAGCTCCGCCAGCGCCTGGGCGGCGGCGATCTTCATCTCCATGTTGATGGTCGTGGCCTGAACGTCGAGCGCGCCGCGGAAGATGTAGGGAAAGCCCAGGACGTTGTTGACCTGGTTCGGATAGTCGGAGCGGCCCGTCGCGATGATCACGTCGTCGCGGATGCGCGCCACCTCCTCCGGGGTGATCTCCGGGTCCGGATTGGCCATGGCGAAGATGATCGGGTTGGGCGCCATGGAGCGGATCATGTCGTCCGTGAACGCTCCCTTGGCCGAGAGGCCGAACACCGCGTCGGCGCCGTTCAGCGCATCCGCGAGAGTGCGCGCGCTCGTATCGGCCGCATGAGCGGATTTCCACTGGTTCATCCCCTCGGTGCGGCCCTGGTAGATCACGCCCTTGGTGTCGCAGAGGATGACGTTGTTGGGCGCAAAGCCCATGGCTTTCAGGAGCTCGGTGCACGCGATGCCGGCGGCGCCCGCGCCGTTCACCACGAGCTTGGTCTTCGCCATGTCGCGGTCGGTCAGATGGAGCGCGTTGATGAGGCCCGCGGCCGCGATGATGGCCGTGCCGTGCTGGTCGTCATGGAAGACGGGAATGTCCATCAGCTCCCGCAGGCGCTCCTCGATGATGAAGCATTCCGGCGCCTTGATGTCCTCGAGGTTGATGCCCCCGAAGGACGGGCCGAGATAGCGCACGCAGTTGATGAAGGCGTCCGCATCCTCCGTGTCGACCTCGAGGTCGATCGAGTCCACGTCGGCGAACCGCTTGAAGAGGACCGACTTGCCCTCCATGACCGGCTTCGAGGCGAGCGCCCCGAGATTGCCGAGGCCCAGGATCGCGGTTCCGTTCGAGATCACCGCCACCATGTTGGACCGGGTGGTGTAGTCGAAGGCCAGGGACGGGTTTTCCGCGATGGCCAGCACCGGCACCGCGACGCCCGGCGAGTAGGCGAGCGACAGATCGCGCTGGGTCGCCATGGGCTTCGTCGGGACGACTTCAAGCTTTCCGGGTCGTCCCTGGGCGTGGAACTGCAGCGCCTCCTGATCGGTGAAGGTGGGACGCTTGCGGCGGATCGGGCGCTGATCGTCGGTCATGAGATATGGTTTCTTTTGTTGCGGGGCGTTTCCAAAGGGGGATGCGACCTTAAGGCATAGGGGGCGCCTTCCTCAAGACTTGTCCACATCCGCCCTTCGGACCCCATGACGCGGATGAAAGGGCGGGCAGGCTTTGCTAAACAGGACGGATGTCGTCCCAAGCCGCCTACAAATCCCCCGAGACCCCACCGCCGAACCCCGCGCCGGCCTCCTCCGCCGCGCAGGACAGCCGCGTCACGCCCATGATGGCGCAATATATCGAGATCAAGGCGGCCAATCCGGACAGCCTGCTCTTCTACCGGATGGGCGACTTCTACGAATTGTTCTTCGAGGATGCCGAGATCGCCAGCCAGGCGCTCGGGATCGTGCTGACCAAGCGGGGCAAGCACCAGGGGCAGGACATCCCCATGTGCGGCGTGCCCGTGGAGCGGGCGGACGACTACCTGCAGCGGCTCATCGGCCTCGGCCACCGGGTCGCGGTCTGCGAGCAGACCGAGGATCCGGCCGAGGCCAAGAAGCGCGGCTCGAAATCCGTCGTGCGCCGCGACGTGGTCCGCCTCGTCACCCCCGGGACGATCACCGAGGAGCGCCTGCTGGAGCCGGGACGGGCCAATTACCTGCTGGCCATCGCCCGCCGCCGCGCCTCCGATACGCAATGGTGCTACGGCCTGGCCGCCGTCGACATATCCACAGGCCATTTCGTGCTGAGCGAAACCGACGGCACGGGCCTGTCCGCCGAGATCGCCCGCTTCGAGCCGCGCGAGATCCTGGTGCCCGACGTCATCCACGACGATCCCGACCTCAGGGGCTTCTGGCAGGAGACCCGCGCGTCCATCACGCCGCTGTCCCGCGAGGGCCTCGATCCGGCCTCCGCCGAGCGGCGGCTCAAGGATTATTTCGGGGTCGCGACGCTCGATGCGTTCGGGGCCTTCAGCCCGGCCGAGATCACCGCGGCCGGCAGCGTGCTCTTCTACGTCGAGAAGACGCAGATCGACAGCCGCCCAGCGCTGAACCCGCCCGCCCGGGACGCCTCCGGGGCGGCGCTTGCGATCGACGCCGCGACCCGGGCCAATCTGGAGCTGACCCGCACCCTCTCCGGCGAACGGGCCGGCAGCCTGCTCGCCACCATCGACTGCACGGTGACGCCGGGCGGCGCCCGGCTTCTCGCCGAGCGGCTCGCCGGCCCCCTCACCCATCCGGGCCAGATCCGCGACCGGCAGGATTCGGTCACGGCCCTCGTCGAGACCAACGACCTGCGCGACCGCCTGCGGCGCATCCTCAAGCGCTCGCCCGATCTGGCCCGCGCCCTGTCCCGGCTGAGTCTCGGGCGCGGTGGACCGCGCGACCTGGCCTGCGTGCGCGACGGCCTGTTCGCTGCCCGCGAGTTGGGTCTCGAACTGGCGATCGCCCCCAATCTGCCGGCGGAGCTGGCGGCGGCCGCGCAGGTGCTCCAGGGTCTCCGCACGGACGTGGCCGACCGGCTTGCGGCAGCCCTTGCCGACGACCTGCCCCTGCTCAGGCGCGATGGCGGCTTCATCCGGGCCGGCTTCGACCCCGCTCTCGACGAGCTGCGCGAGCTGCAGCAGGATTCCCGCCGCTTCATCGCGGCCCTTCAGGCGCGCTACGCCACCGAGACCGGCTGCCGCTCCCTGCGCGTCAAGCACAATCACATGATCGGCTACTTCGTGGAGGTGCCGCAGAATGTGGGCGAGGACCTGCTGAAGGAACCGTTCAAGGATATCTTCGTCCACCGCCAGACCATGGCGGGCGCCATGCGCTTCTCGACCCTGGAGCTCGGCGAGCTCGAAGCGAAGATCGCGTCTGCGGCCGACCGGGCGCTGAAGATCGAACTCGCCCTCTTCGACGAGATGGTCCAGGCCCTGCTGGACCTGGCGGGCGACGTGGCGGCGGCGGCCGAGGCCATCGCGGTCATCGACGTGACGGCGGCTCTCGCCGACCTCGCCATGCGACTGGACTGGACGCGGCCCGTCGTCGACACCAGCCTCGCCTTCGCCGTCAAGGGCGGCCGCCACCCGGTCGTCGAGGCCGCCCTCAAGCGCGAGGGCACGCCCTTCATCGCCAACGATTCGGACCTCTCGGGGAAAAGCGCCGGCCACATCCTGCTGATCACCGGTCCCAACATGGGCGGCAAGTCCACCTATCTGCGCCAGAACGCCCTGATCGTGGTGCTGGCCCAGATGGGATCCTACGTGCCGGCCAGGGAGGCCCATATCGGCATCGTCGACCGGCTCTTCTCCCGCGTGGGCGCCGCCGACGACCTGGCGCGGGGCCGCTCGACCTTCATGGTCGAGATGGTGGAGACCGCCGCCATCCTCAACCAGGCGACCGCGCATTCGCTCGTCATCCTCGACGAGATCGGCCGCGGCACCGCCACCTTCGACGGCCTCTCCATTGCCTGGGCGGCCATCGAGCACCTGCACGAGGCCAATCGCTGCCGGGCCCTGTTCGCCACCCATTTCCATGAGCTGACCGCCCTCGCCGAACGGATGCCGCGCATTTCCAACGCGACCCTGAAGGTGACCGAATGGAACGGCGAGGTGGTGTTCCTGCACGAGGTGGTGCCGGGCGCCGCCGACCGCTCCTACGGGCTGCAGGTGGCGCGTCTGGCCGGCCTGCCCGCTCCCGTCGTCGAACGGGCGAAGACGATCCTGAGCGAGTTGGAGAAATCGGACCGCGAGGCGCCCAAGCGGGCCCTTGTCGACGACCTGCCCCTGTTTGCGGCTCCCGTCCGCGCCGAGCCGGCGCCGCCTCCGAAGCAGGACGTCCTGCGGGAGGCGCTCGATGCCCTGGATCCCGATGCGATGACGCCGCGCGAGGCGCTCGATGCGCTCTACCGCCTCAAGGCGCAGAGATAGCCGGCGGCATCGGGAAAGGCCGGTCAGGAGACCTGCGGGCTACGCTCGCGTGGGGCTGCGCCGAAAGGGACGAAGGTCACCGTCCGCGCTTCGTCGGGCTCACGCAGCTGCCCGGCCGTGACATAGCCCAGGGCCTCACGGACGCCGCGTTCCGTGTAGGGCTTGGCGATGACCCCCCAGGCCCCGGCGAAATCCTCGGGAATGCGCTTGGTGTTCGCCGTCATGAACAGCACGGTCACCTGGAGCTCGCCCGCCAGGCGGCGCGCCACGTCGACCCCGGTCGGACCATCGGACAGATGGATGTCGACGAAGGCCAGGTCGGGCTTGAGTTCGCGGCCGCGTGCGAGGGCATCCCCGGAGGATGCCGCGATCGCCACGACATCGTGGCCCAGATCCTGCAGCAGGCTTTCGAGCTCGAGCGCGATCAGGATCTCATCCTCGACGACGAGGATACGCAACGGCTGCTCGCTACTCAAACCGGGTCTCCTCCGCGTCGACGGGTATCACGATCTCAGCGCGTGTACCTGGCTCCCTGTCGTGCCAAGTCAACCGCCCCTTCAACTGATGGACCAACATCGTGATCAAGGTTCTTCCAAAACTTCCCTCGGGCGGAGGCGAATGATCAAGGCCGACGCCATCGTCCTCGACGGCGATCTGCACGCCGTTTTCGACCCGCTCGATCGCGATTGTCAATTGGCCCCGGCGCCCGTCCGGAAAAGCATGCTTAACGGCATTGCCCACGACCTCGTTCAGCAGAAGAGCCAGAGCGGCCGCCTTGGCGGCCGGGACGCCGAGGGGCTCCACCTGGAGGTTGAGATCGACCTGTCCGTTCGGCAGGGTCGCGGTCAGGTCGCCGGCGAGTTCCGTGGCGAACTCCTTCAGGTTGAACCGGGTCGTGTCCCCGGCGCCATGGAGGAGCCGGTGCGCCGCCGCGAGCGCGCCGACCCGCTCGGCAAGGTCCTGGAGGACCTTTCGCGCCTCCGGGTCCTGAAGGCGTCGCGCCTTCAGGAGGACCAGGGAGGCGATCATCTGGAGGGAATTCTTGGCCCGATGCTCGACTTCGTGGAGCAGCGCCGTCTTCTGCTCGAGCGCGAGGCGCAGATCCTGGGTCCGGCGCTCGACCTTCTCCTCCATGAACGCGCCCGCTTCGAGACGATCCCGGTCGGATTGCGGCGTCGCGCCGGCGCCGTTCAGCAGCATGGTCACCGAGCGCAGTTGGCCGGTGGCGTCATGGACCGGCGACAGGGACAGGGTGCTCCAGAACGGGGATCCATCCGTCCGGCGCCCACGGAATGGGGTTTCGAGCGGCTCTCCGCGATGCAGCGCGGCATCGATCGCGCCGACGGAGGCCGGACCCGCATCGGGAGCCTGGAGCAGGTGCCAGCCGCGGCCGAGCACCTCGCCGGGAGAATGGCCGGTCAGATCGAAGAAGGCCGGGTTGGCGAAGACGATGGGAGCAGGCGTCCGGCTGGGATCGATCATCAGGACGGGCACCCGCAGGGAATGGAAGGCGGCCCTGAAGGAGGCCTCCTGGGAGTCCCACGGTGCGACGGGGGATTCGGCCAGCATCACGATCTCTGGACGCCGATCGAGATCTTTTGGACGAACCGCGCTTTCCCGCCTGAGAAGTCTATCTGCCCCATCGATGGTAGAACCCTTGCGCCTGCGCGATTTTTCCGAGGCTCGGCTCGCAACGCAGTAGGACTCAACGCGACGACGGCCGCGGGGTTCCGCTCCCGGTCGACCGGCTCCCCTGCCTGGCAGATCCCAAAGCGCAACACTATCGCGTTTCGGGCAACTGCGCTAACATCGGGGCCGGCAAGGAGATGAAGCCGAATGGTGACGCGCGTTTCCACCGTTGCGTTCGAAGGAATCGAGGCGCGCGCAGTCGATGTGCAGGTCCAGGTCACCCCCGGATCGGTGACCTTCATGATCGTCGGCCTCCCCGACAAGGCGGTGGCGGAATCCCGCGAGCGGGTCCGCTCCGCCCTGATCGCCTCCGGCCTCGCCCTGCCGGCGAAGCGCATCACGGTCAATCTGGCCCCCGCCGATCTGCCGAAGGAAGGCAGCCATTACGACCTGCCCATCGCCCTCGCGGTCATGGCGGCCATCGGGGCCGTCCCGGCGGACGCGCTGAACGGCTTCACGGTCCTGAGCGAACTCGCGCTCGACGGAACGATCACCGCGGTGGCGGGCGTCCTGCCTGCCGCCATGGCGGCCTATGAGCGCGAGCATGGCCTGATCTGTCCCGAGGCCTGCGGGTCCGAAGCCGCCTGGGCCGGCAGCGACATCGAGATCCTGGCGCCGCGCTCCCTGATCCAGCTCGCCAACCATTTCAAGGGCACCCAGGTGATGGCGCGGCCGGAACCGGCCATCCTGCCGGCCACCGGCTCCCTGCCGGACCTGCGCGACATCAAGGGCCAGGAGAGTGCGAAGCGCACCCTCGAGATCGCCGCGGCCGGCGCCCACAACCTGCTCATGAACGGCCCTCCCGGCGCCGGCAAGTCCATGCTCGCCCAGCGCCTGCCGTCCATTCTGCCGCCGCTGTCGCCGCGGGAACTGCTGGAGGTGTCGATGATCCAGTCGGTGGCGGGTCTTCTCGCGGACGGCGCTCTCTCGGACCGCCGCCCGTTCCGGGCTCCGCACCACTCGGCCTCCATGGCGGCGCTCGTGGGCGGCGGGCCCAATGCCCGTCCCGGCGAGGCCTCCCTGGCGCATCACGGGGTGCTCTTCCTCGACGAGTTGCCGGAGTTCCAGCCGCAGGTCCTCGATTCCCTGCGCCAGCCGCTGGAGGCCGGCGAGATCCTGATCGCCCGGGCCAGTCATCGCGTCACCTACCCGGCGCGCTTCCAGCTCGTGGCGGCGATGAATCCCTGCCGGTGCGGGCAGGCGACCGAGCCGGGCCATGTGTGCCGGCGCCAGCCGAACGAGCGCTGCGTCGCGCAGTACCAGGCGCGCCTGTCGGGCCCGCTCCTCGACCGCATCGATCTCGCCATCGATGTCCCGGCCGTTACGGCGGCCGACCTGATCCTGCCGCCGCCCGTGGAGGGCTCGGCCGAGGCGGCGGCCCGGGTCGCCCGGGCCCGGGAGCGGCAGGCGAAGCGCTATGCGGGCCTGAACCTCGCAGGGGTCGCGACCAATGCGGCCTGCCCGCCGGCTCTCCTGGAGGAGGTGGCGCGGCCCGACCCGGAAGGCCTGTCCCTCATCCGCGACGCCGCCAACGCCATGCGCCTGTCGGCCCGCGGCTTCCACCGCGTGCTCAAGGTGGGGCGCACCCTCGCCGACCTCGACGGGGAGGATCGCGTCCGGCGCATCCACGTGGCCGAAGCCCTGTCCTACCGCGCCCATGCGGACCGGCGCCCCGCGGCTGCCTAGAGGATCTCGTGGGCGCCGCGCGCCGCCTTGCGGGCGCCGGTGCCGATCTCGATATTTTCCACCGGGACGCTTATGTTTTCTGTCACAAAACAGTTTGGAATGGGTTTTATGTCAGGGTTGAAGCGGGACGGCGCCACGGCTGAGTCCTTCCCGGAGGCACGACCCTGTGAGGCAGCGATGAACCTATCTCCGTTGAACGAGGCGGCCGATCGTCCCGTTGGGCCGGGCATGCGCCCGCAGGGCCTGACCCAGCTCATTCCCGGCAAGGACCGGGTCGTGCGCGATTACGGCAACCTCGATCCCGTGCTCGGCCGGATCGGCTCGCTGGAAGTGCGCCTTGCGACCACCGCCAGGGAGATCAGGAGGGCCCAGCGCCTGCGCTTCAAGGTCTTCTACGAGGAGATGTCGGCCTCCCCCGGCGGCGCAGCCCTGATCTCGCGCCGGGACGTGGATGCGTACGATTTCATCTGCGACCACCTTCTCGTGCTCGACCACGATGTGAAGCCCAAGGCCTTCCGCCCGGCCAAACCGAAGGTGATCGGGACCTACCGGCTGCTGCGCCAGGACGTGGCGACCCGGCATGGCGGCTTCTACACCCGCGGGGAATACGACATCGCACCCCTGCTCAAGGCGCATCCCGGTCTGCGTTTCCTGGAGCTCGGGCGCTCCTGCGTGCTCGAGGCCTACCGCACCAGGCGCACCGTCGAGCTGCTCTGGCACGGCATCTGGGCCTATGTCCTCCACCACAAGATCGACGTGATGCTGGGCTGCGCGAGCCTCGAGGGCACCGAGCCGCGGGATCTGGCCCTGCCCCTGAGCTTCCTGCACCATTACGCGGCCGCCCCGGCCGAGTGGCAGGCCCGCGCGCTGCCGGAGCGCTTCACCGCGATGGACATCCTGCCCAAGGACGCCGTCGATCCGAAGGCCGCGCTTCACGCGCTGCCGCCTCTGATCAAGGGCTATCTGCGCCTCGGCGCCACGTTCGGCACGGGCGCGGTGATCGACCGGCAGTTCGGCACCACGGACGTGCTCGTCGTCCTGCCGGTCGCGGCGATCAACCCGCGCTACATCGACCATTTCGGCCCGACGGCGAACCGCCACGCGGCCTGAAGGCTCACGCCGCGACGGCGCGGCGCCACTCCTCACGCACGTCCGGGTCCTCTTCTCGCTCCAGGCGCCCGGCCGCATGGCGGGCGGCCGTTTCCGGCGGGAGCAGCCGGCCGATGGCCCAGACGGCCATGGCGCGCACCAGGGGCGAGGCATCGTCGAGGAGGCGCAGGGCCTCGTCGGCCAGGTCCGCCTCGCCCGAGTTGCCGATGGCGACGAGCACGTTGCGGATGAAGCGGTCGCGGCCGGTGCGCTTGATCGGGGTGCCGGCGAAGCGGGTGCGGAAGGCCGGGTCGTCGAGCCGCGCCAACTCCTTGAGCGGGAGCGAGGCCAGATCCTCCCTCTGAACGAGCCGCGCCTCCCGTCCCGCCTGGGCGAATTTGTTCCACGGGCAGACCGCGAGGCAATCGTCGCAGCCGAAGATGCGGTTGCCGATGCCCGGCCGCAGCTCCTCCGGAATATGCCCCTTGTGCTCGATGGTGAGATACGAGATGCAGCGGCGCGCATCGAGCTGATAAGGCGCGGGAAAGGCCTTGGTCGGGCAGACGTCGAGGCAGCGCCGGCACGAGCCGCAGCGGTCGCGCTCGGGCTCGTCCGCCGGCAGCTCCGCCGTGGTGAAGATGGCGCCCAGGAACAGCCAGTCGCCGAACTCCCGCGAGACCACGACCGTGTGCTTGCCCTGCCAGCCGAGGCCGGCCGCCTCCGCGAGCGGCTTTTCCATCACGGGCGCCGTGTCGACGAAGACCTTCACGTCGGACGAGGCCTTCGCGGCGAGAAAGCCCGCCGCCTCCTTGAGCTTGCCCTTGATCACGTCGTGGTAGTCGCGGTTGCGGGCATAGACCGAGATGTAGCCGCGATCTCTGTCGGCCAGTTCGGCCAGCGGGTCCCTGTCGGGGCCGTAGTTCAGCCCGAGCAGGATGATGCTGCGCACCTCGGGCCACAGGGCCCGCGGGTCGGCGCGGCGCTCCGCCGTCTCGGCCATCCAGTCCATCGACCCGTGATGGCCGGCCGCGAGCCAGGCGTTGAGCCGCTCGGGCGCCAGCGGGATCGCGTCGGGCCTGGCGATGCGGACCGCCTCGAAGCCGAGCGCCGTCGCACGCGCGATGAACGCCTGCTTGAGAGCCGCGCCGTCTAGAAATCCAGGTTGTCGTAATGCTCCGCCGGCGCCATCCCCGGCACCCGGTCCGCGAGGAGCGCGCGGAAGGACGGCCGGGACTTGATCCTGGCGTACCAATGCTTCGCTGTTTCGTCCTCGTCCCATGGCACGTCGCCGAGATAATCCACCACCGACAGATGGGCGGCCGCCGCCAGATCCGCATAGGTCATCTGGTCGCCGGCCAACCAATTCCGCTGGGAAATCAGAAAACCGATATATTTGAGATGGTATCGCACATTGGTCTGGGCGGCGCGAATCGCCCCCATGTCGGGCGGGCCGCCGCCCAGCTCGATGGGCATGAACCGCTTATAGATCTTTTCCGTGGCGAGATAGTCCGAGACCTCGCCGTGGAACTTCACCAGGAACCAGTCGAGCAGGCGGCGGACCTCGACCCGCGGCAGGAGATCCCGCGGCAGGAAGCGCCGGTCCCGCAGATCCTCGCCCCGCGTCTCGTCGATGTACTCCGCAAGACCCATGGGCCCTGCGACGGCGATCCCGCTATCGTCGACGAAGAGCGGCAGGTTTCCGGCCGGGTTGATCTCGAGATAGGCAATGCGCCGGTCCCACGGCTTCTCCTCGATCACATCCGGCTCGAGGCCGAGCTCCGCGAAGACGAGGCGCGCGAACCGCGACTGCGGACAGAACGGGTAAGAATGCAGGATGGCCATGAATCTATGAGTGATGCGAAACAGGCGGCGAGAATAAGGCCGTGCTTCGTTAAGGGTTGGTAAGGAATATTGGTGAATCTCATGTCCGTGATGCACAAGGGTCACGCTGACAGCGCAAACCTTGCTTGACAGACACGGCCTGCTCCCGCATCTGGCGCCGTTTTCAGGATTTTCAACGATGTCGCAAATCATCGAGGCGCTCTTTCTCGGCCTCATCGAAGGCTTGACGGAATTTCTTCCGGTCTCCTCCACGGGCCATCTGCTCCTCGTCGGCCACTTTCTCGGCTTCGAGTCGACGGGCAAGACCTTCGAAGTCCTGATCCAGCTCGGCGCGATCCTGGCGATCCTGTCCGTGTACTTCAACAAGCTCTGGTCCATCGCCCGGGCCCTGCCGCACGATCCGATGGCGCGCCACTTCGTCGTCGGCGTCCTCATCGCCTTTTTGCCGGCGGCCGTGATCGGCGCGGCGCTGCACGGCTTCATCAAGGAGGTGCTCTTCGATCCCTGGATCGTGTGCACGACCCTGATCGTCGGCGGCTTCGTGCTTCTCGCCATCGACCGCCTGCCGCTCGAAGCGACCAAGACCGACGCGACCCGCTTTCCGCTCTCGATGTACTTCAAGATCGGCCTCATCCAGTGCGCCGCCATGGTTCCCGGCGTCTCGCGGTCCGGCGCGACCATCGTGGGCGCCATGCTGATGGGCGCCTCGAAGCGCGCGGCGGCCGAGTTCTCGTTCTTCCTCGCCATGCCGACCATGGCCGGGGCCTTCGCGTACGACCTCCTGAAGAACTACAAGTTCCTCTCCGCCAACGATGCGGCGATCATCGGGGCGGGCTTCCTCTCCGCCTTCGTCGCGGCGCTCCTGGTGGTGAAGCTGCTCCTGGACTACGTGTCTCGCCACGGCTTCACGCCCTTCGCCTATTGGCGAATCCTCGTGGGCGCGGCCGGCCTTGCCGGCCTGATCGTCTACGGCTGAGCGATGCCCACGCGCGACGAGGCCCTGGCGGTCACCCTCTCCATCGCGGTTGCCCTGCTGATGGTGGTCCTCGCGGTCGTCGCGGGGGCGAGCGCCGGGCCGGCGCCGACGGCCGAGGCCGGGCCGCCCGATCCCGCCTGTGTCGAATGGACCGACAGCTGCGTGGTCTGCTCCCGGGCGCCGGGCGGCCTCGCCTGCTCGACGCCGGGGATCGCCTGCACGCGGGGCGCGCCGCGCTGCCTGCGGCGGTAGCGGATTTCGGCGAATCGACCGGCCGCTTCTGACCCCGCCGCTTCACCCCGCTACGTCATGACCGAGCGTGTCCCGGCGATGACGTCGAGCGCCACCAGGCAGGACACCCTACGGGATCATCAAGACACCCTACGGGATCGTCTTGTCCGGGTAGCGGCACAGGTCGTTGACCGGGCAGCGCCAGCATTCGGGCCGGCGGGCCTTGCAGATGTAGCGGCCGTGCAGGATCAGCCAGTGATGGGCGTGGAGCCGGAACTCGTCCGGGATCAGAGCCTCGAGCGCCTCCTGCGTCTCCAGGGGCGTCCGGGTGATCGCCAGCGGCAGCCGGTTGGTGACCCGGAAGATGTGCGTGTCGACCGCCACGCGCGGATCCCCGAAGGCGATGTTGACCACGACGCTCGCGGTCTTGCGCCCGACCCCCGGCAGGGTCTCCAGGATCTCGACGGAATTGGGGACCTCGCCGCCGAACTCCTCCACGAGGCGCCGGGCCGCCGCGATCACGTTCTTCGCCTTGGTGTTGAAGAAGTTCAGCGTCCGGATATGCTCGCGCAGTCCCTCCTCGCCGAGGTCGAGCATCCTCTGCGGCGTATCGGCGACGGGGAACAGCGCCTTCGTCGCCTTGTTGACGCCCACGTCTGTCGCCTGCGCGGAGAGCGCCACGGCGACCAGCAGCGTATAGGGGTTCGTGTAGTCGAGCTCGCCCCGGGGCTCCGGATTGGCTGCGTGCAGGCGCCGGAAGATCTCGACCATCGTGGCCCGGTCGACGGGCTTCGGGGTGCGCGCCTTCAGGGCCCGGCCGACCGCCTTCGCCGGGACGGCGGGCTTGGTCCTGGGCTTGGCTCTGGGCTTGGAATCGCGGCGGCGGGCAGGCTTCAGATCGGACATTTCTGCGTTATACTTGAGGTATGACCAGCGGCAAGGCAACAGATGGCGGGATCGACCGGTTCGAGCAGCCGGTGTTTTCGGCCGTGATCCGCCCGCACCGGTCCCTGAGCCCGCAGGGGTTCAGGATTGTCATGGTGCTGGTCTGCCTCGTCTCGGTGGTGGCGAGCCTGCCCTTCGTGATCATGGGCTTCTGGCCGGTCGCCGGCTTCTTCGGCCTCGATTTCCTCGGCCTCTACATCGCCTTCCGGGTCAGCTACCGCCAGGGGGAGGCCTTCGAACTCCTGGAGCTGACCCCGATCCGCCTCCTGTTCCGCAAGGTCAGTCCCCGCGGCGAGGTAAGGGACTGGCAGTTCAACCCGCTCTGGACCCGGCTCGACCGCCAGATCGACGACGAATACGGCATGCAGCACCTCTCCCTGACGTCCCGCAACAGGCAGGTCGAGATCGCCCGTGACCTGTCCCCGCCCGAACGCGAGACCCTGGCGGAGGCCCTCGGCCGGGCCCTGGCGGACGTGAAACGGGGTCATTGAGACAACTCCAGCACCTGGAGGCCCGCAGCCGTTTGGCTGCGAGCCTGAAGCGGGATCGAGGGTGGCGAGAGGGGCGGGCCGCCTCGATGCCTGTGGGTGGGAGACGGACGAGCCGGACGGCCCCTCTCGCACGCACCCCACCCTCCCCGTCATGGCCGGGCTTGTCCCGGCCATCCCGATCGGAAGGGCGTGGCGCCTCTCGCATCGGGATCACCGGCACAAGGCCGGTGATGACGGGGAGAGGTGGTCTGGGCCGGTGACAACACCCTCCCAGGTCATGGCAACCTCCGCCCTTCCTGCCACCCTCCCCACGTCATGGCCGGGCCTGTCCCGGCCATCCCGATGGTCCGAAGCGCCGCGCCCTTCCGATCGGGATCACCGGCACAAGGCCGGTGATGACGTGGAGGGGGACAGACCGGGCGGAAGGTGCCATGACGCGCGGACTTGGCCCAACGGGCGGAGGACGACGGAGCGGCCGCGGGATGGCGGCCGGGCGGCTGTCGGCGGCGTCCGATCCGGGGTTCAAAGGGCCCCGTGGAAAGGCGCGCGAGCGTCACAGAAATCGGGTGTCACCCCCCTGCCCGGCCCGCTAGGATGAGCGTCAATCAGGATGACAGCCATGCTCGATACCTTGCGCGACATCACCATCGAACCGGGCGCGATCACCGTGCCGGACGAGCCCCATTCCGACTACGAGCGGGTGCGCCGGATCATCGCGTTCATCTCGCAGCGCTGGCGCGACCAGCCCTCTCTGGAAGCCATCGCCGACCATGTGGGGCTCTCCACCACCCATGTGCACCATCTCTTCCGTCGCTGGGCGGGCCTGAGCCCGAAGGCCTTCCTGCAGGCCCTGACCCTCGACAACGCCAAGGCGCTGCTGGCCGATTCCGCCAGCGTGCTCGACGCCACCTACGAGGTCGGCCTGTCGGGACCGGCCCGGCTGCACGACCTGTTCGTCACCCATGAGGCCATGACGCCGGGGGACTACAAGGCGGGCGGACAGGGGCTGACCATGCGGTACGGCTTCCACCCCTCCCCCTTCGGCGAGGCGGTGCTGATCGCCACCGACCGGGGGCTGGCGGGCCTCGGCTTCGTCGATGACGGCGATCGGACGGCGGCGCTCGCGGACCTGACCCGCCGCTGGCCCAGGGCCACCTACCTGGAGGACGAGGCCGCCACCGCGCCGCTCGCCCGGCGCATCTTCAACCCGTCGCAATGGCAGGCGGAGCAGCCCCTGCGGGTGGTGCTGATCGGCACGGATTTCGAGGTGCGGGTCTGGCAGACCCTCCTGCGCATCCCCCGCGACCGGGCCACCACCTATTCCGACATCGCCCGCCATATCGGCCGGCCCTCCGCATGCCGGGCTGTCGGCGCGGCGGTGGGCAAGAACCCGGTCTCCTTCGTGGTCCCCTGCCACCGGGTGCTCGGCCGCTCCGGAGCCCTGACCGGCTATCATTGGGGCCTGACCCGCAAGCAGGCGATCCTGGGCTGGGAGGCCGGGCAGGCCTTCGGCACGGCGGCTTGAAGCATTAGACGGACCCGGGACATCCGTCCTCGGCCGCGCCGCACGCCGCCTCAGGGGCTGCCCCGGAGACTCATGGCGCCGGACTCGCGCCGCGACAGGGCCGCGGTGCTCGGCGGCAGCACCGCGCATTGGGTGACGTGGAACACGCTGTTGTCGACCTTCTGGTAGGCGCGCCCGCACCAATGCCCCCCGCCGGTCTGGCCGGTGTCGCCGAGCAGGGCCCGGTACTGGATCGTGTAGCCCGGCACCTCGACCCATTCGCCGTCGACCAGCATCTCGACGCCCGTCGGGGTCACCCGGTAGGGCGCCGGCCGGCAATCCTGGTCGTTGCAGCAGCTGTTGCCCCATGAATCGGTCAGATGCGAGTAGATGTCGTGGGACCAGGCCGGAAGGCTCCCGGCCAACAGGAGAAGGATCGCGGAAAGGGAAAGCCTGGTCGACATGGGCCGCTTCCATGAAGGCAGGGGGACGGCGCTCGCCAGGGCGCCGAGCGAACGCCACGGAGGCTCATCTTAGCGCAGGAGCGGACCCGGACACCAGGGGTGAGCCCCTCCGGTCATCACCGGGACGGGCCCGGCTATGACGTGGGAGGTCCATCGGCAGGACGGGAACCCCGCCTCCGTGCGGTTCTGGCTGCAGGTCTATGGCGTCCTCACCGGGAAACAGGCGGGCTCTCCTCGGGCTCCCTCGGGAATTGCCGGCTGCCCTCGGGGATGACCACGCCCTTGAGCTTGCGCGAGGTCCAGATGTGGACGGCGCCGGTCAGGTCGACCGGCTCGTCGAGGGACCCGCCCTTGATGCTGATCTCGTCCTCCCGCTCCCGGTCCCCATGCCAGACCCGCGACCCGCAATCCGGGCAGAAGAAGCAGGTCAGGGTTCCGCCGCTGTCGGTCGCCCGGGTCCAATGGCCGAGCCCGCCGGACAGGAGCCTGACCTCGGCGCTGCGGGCCGCGACCGAGACCCCGAAGGCCGAGGCCGACTGCTTCTGGCACTCCCGGCAGTGGCAGACATAGATCTCGCGCGGCTCGCCGGTCAGCTCGTACCGCACCTGGCCGCACTGGCAGCCGCCCTTGAGGGAATAGGCTTCCATGATCGTTCCTCTCCTCGCCGTCAGGCAGAGATAGCGCGGACGATCCCGCCGTCGCCCTCCTGCCGTAACGACATATCCTGAGCCGTCTCATAGTTCGGCTGGCGTCGGGCCGGCAAGCTCCGCCATGGCAGCCATGCAACAGGGGCGGACTCCGACGAAATGAGGCAATCTGGCTGCGAGGATTGTCTTGCAGCGTCGAAAACCCCTTCTTATATCAGCGCCAGCATGGGGAACGGCTCGGGTTGGGCCGCCCCCGGCAAGTCAGTCATCAACATGTAAGCCATGGGCCGAGCTGCTTTCAGGGCTCGGCGGTCTGCTTGAAAGTGAGGGATCCCGCCATGGGTAAGGTCATCGGTATCGACCTCGGCACCACCAATTCCTGCGTCGCTGTCATGGAAGGCACGACGCCCAAAGTCATCGAAAACGCGGAAGGCGCCCGGACGACCCCGTCCATCGTGGCCTTCACGGACGAAGGCGAGCGCCTCGTCGGCCAGCCGGCCAAGCGCCAGGCGGTCACAAACCCGTCGCGCACCTTCTTCGCCATCAAGCGCCTGATCGGGCGCACCTTCGACGATCCCATGACCAAGAAGGACATGGGCCTCGTCCCGTATCACATCATCAAGGGTCCCAACGGCGACGCCTGGGTCGAGGCCGACGGCAAGCAGTATTCGCCCTCGCAGATCTCCGCCTTCACCCTGCAGAAGATGAAGGAGACCGCCGAGTCCTATCTCGGGCAGCCGGTCACCCAGGCGGTGATCACGGTTCCGGCCTACTTCAACGACGCCCAGCGTCAGGCCACCAAGGACGCCGGCAAGATCGCCGGCCTCGAGGTCCTGCGCATCATCAACGAGCCGACCGCGGCCGCCCTGGCCTACGGCCTGGACAAGAAGCAGACCGGCATGATCGCGGTCTACGACCTCGGCGGCGGCACCTTCGACGTGTCGGTCCTCGAGATCGGCGACGGCGTGTTCGAGGTGAAGTCCACGAACGGCGACACCTTCCTGGGCGGCGAGGACTTCGACATGCGCCTGGTCGAGTACCTGGCGGCCGAGTTCAAGAAGGAGCAGGGCATCGACCTGACCAAGGACAAGCTCGCCCTGCAGCGCCTGAAGGAAGCCGCCGAGAAGGCCAAGATCGAGCTCTCCTCCGCGTCGCAGACCGAGATCAACCTGCCCTACATCACGGCTGACGCCTCCGGTCCGAAGCACCTGGCCCTCAAGCTCTCGCGCGCCAAGTTCGAGCAGCTCGTGGACGATCTCGTGCAGAAGACCATCGAGCCCTGCCGCAAGGCCCTCAAGGATGCCGGCATCTCGGCGGGCGACATCGACGAGGTGGTCCTCGTGGGCGGCATGACCCGCATGCCGAAGATCCAGGAGGTCGTGAAGACCTTCTTCGGCAAGGAGCCCCACAAGGGCGTGAACCCGGACGAGGTCGTGGCCATCGGGGCGGCGATCCAGGCCGGCGTGCTCCAGGGCGACGTGAAGGACGTGCTGCTCCTCGACGTGACCCCGCTGTCGCTCGGCATCGAGACGCTCGGCGGCGTGTTCACCCGCCTGATCGACCGCAACACGACGATCCCGACCAAGAAGAGCCAGGTGTTCTCGACCGCGGAAGACAACCAGAACGCGGTGACCATCCGGGTCTTCCAGGGCGAACGCGAGATGGCCGCAGACAACAAGCTGCTCGGCCAGTTCGACCTCGTGGGCATTCCGCCGGCCCCCCGCGGCGTGCCGCAGATCGAGGTGACCTTCGACATCGACGCGAACGGCATCGTGAACGTCACGGCGAAGGACAAGGCGACCGGCAAGGAGCACCAGATCCGCATCCAGGCCTCCGGCGGCCTGTCCGACACCGACATCGAGAAGATGGTGAAGGACGCCGAGGCTCACGCCGAGGAAGACAAGAAGCGCCGCGAGGTCGTCGAGGCCAAGAACCAGGGCGAGAGCCTGATCCATGCCACCGAGAAGTCCATGACGGAATACGGTGACAAGGTCGGCGAGGCCGACCGGCAGGGCATCACGACCGCCATCGACGCGCTGCGCCAGGCCCTGGCCGGCGACGACGCCGAGGTGATCAAGGCCCGGACCACGGACCTGATGCAGGCCTCCATGAAGCTCGGCGAGGCCATGTACGCCGCCCAGGCGGGTGCCGGCGAAGGCGGCGAGCAGCCCGAGGGCGAAGCCGCGAGCAAGGACGACGTCATCGACGCCGACTTCCAGGAAGTCGACGAAGGCGACAAGAAGAAGCGCGCCTAAGACGATGGCCCTTCTCTGACGAATCCGGCACCCGGTTTCATGACCGGGTGCCGTTTTCATGAAACGAGCTTCAAAACATCCATGACCGATCGAACGACCGCTTCTTCGCACGATGCGCTTGAGCATCGGACCCAAAAGTGGACACCACTTTTGGGATCGACCCGATGCTCCAGCTCCTGGCCGGCGCATCGTTCCTCACGGAAAACCGGACCCACTTTTCCGTACGATGCGCTGGCAAAGGCTTCCGGAGCCTTTTCCCGTGCAGCGCAGGCGAAACGATCCGGCAGAATGACGGAGCGGCCCACCGCTCCGAGGGGCGCCTGACATGTCCAAGCGCGATTATTACGAGGTTCTCGGCGTCTCGCGGACCGCCACGGAAGCGGAGATGAAATCCGCCTTCCGCAAGCTCGCGATGCAGTATCACCCGGACCGCAACCCGGGCGATCACGAGGCCGAGGTCAAGTTCAAGGAGCTGAACGAGGCCTATCAGACCCTGTCCGACGGCCAGAAGCGCGCGGCCTACGACCGCTTCGGCCATGCGGCCTTCGCCAATGGCAGCGGGCCCGGCGGCCCGGGCTTCGGCGGCGACTTCTCCGACTTCATGTCGGACATCTTCGAGAATTTCTTCGGCGAGGCCGGGCGCGGCGGGCGCGGGCGCGGCACCGGCGGGCGCGAGCGCGGCGCCGACATGCGCTACAACCTCGAGATCTCCCTGGACGAGGCCTTCAACGGCAAGACCGCCGAACTGAAGATCCCGACCTCGATCACCTGCGAGTCCTGCTCGGGCTCCGGCGCGAAGCCGGGCTCCAAGCCCAAGGCCTGCCCGACCTGCGGGGGCGCCGGCCGGGTCCGGGCGACGCAGGGGTTCTTCTCCATCGAGCGCACCTGCCCCAACTGCCACGGACGCGGCGAGGTCATCGACGATCCCTGCGCCCAGTGCGGCGGCGCGGGCCGGGTCACCCGGGAGCGCACGCTCTCGGTCAACATCCCGGCGGGTGTCGAGGACGGCACGCGCATCCGGCTCGCCGGCGAAGGCGAGGCCGGCCTGCGCGGCGGGCCCGCGGGCGATCTCTACATCTTCCTGTCCCTGAAGCCCCATCCGTTCTACCAGCGCGACGGGGCGGACCTGTTCTGCCGGGTGCCGATCTCCATGGTGACGGCGGCGCTGGGCGGCGAGTTCAGTGTGCCGACCCTGAGCGGCGCCGACGCCCTCGTGAAGGTGCCCGAGGGGACCCAGACCGGCAAGCAGTTCCGCCTGAAGGGCAAGGGCATGCCGGTGCTGCGCTCGCGGGACGTGGGCGACCTCTACATCCAGGTCGTTGTGGAAACCCCGCAGAAGCTCACCAAGCGCCAGCGCGAGCTCCTGATGGAGTTCGATCAGGAGTGCTCCAAGGAAAACCATCCTGAAAGTTCGGGATTTTTCTCGCGCTTCCGGGAGTTTATCGATGGCTTGGGCGGATCAACTTAACTGGACGGTCGTTTTCCTCAACGCATCGTGCGGAAAAGGCGGATCCGGTTTTTCCGCTCTAGACGATGCGCACGTTAAATGAGAAGCATCGGACCCGGACGTGGCTTCCACGTCCGGGTCCGAGGCTTCGGGGTTCTAAACAGCCAGCGTGATGCGCCGCGCAAGGGGTCTTCTCAGTGCACCAGTCGTTCCAACGGCCCACCGCCCGGAAAATTCCCCTCAAGAAGGATCGCTTCGCTGACGAAGCCCGCTTCCTGAGATCCTGGCTCGAGCGGCCGCTCGTCGTGGGAGCGGTCACGCCCTCCGGCAAGATCCTGGCGCGGACCATGGCGTCCTTCGTCGATCCTCGCATCCCCGGCCCCGTCATCGAGCTCGGCCCGGGCACCGGCCCGGTGACCGATGCCCTGATCCGGCGCGGGGTGGCTCAGGAGCGGCTCGTCCTCATCGAGTACAATCCCGAGTTCTGCCAGCTCCTGAAGCGCCGCTTCCCGAAGGCGACGATCATCCAGGGCGATGCCTACGACCTCAAGGAAACCCTCGGCGACATCCTGAAGGAGCCGGCGGCCGCCACCGTGTCGAGCCTGCCGCTCTTCACCAAGCCCATGGACCAGCGCCTGGAGCTCCTGGAGACCGCCCAGGGCCTGATGCATCCGAGCGCGCCTTTCATCCAGTTCACCTACGCGGTGGTGCCGCCGATCCCGGCGCGGTCGCCGCATTACCGGTCCAAAGCCTCCAACCGGATCTGGCGCAACCTGCCCCCGGCCCGGGTCTGGGTCTACAACAAGGTCAACCATCCATGAGCGCCGCGATGTCTCTTCCGACGAATCCCGTTCCCGCAGGAGACATTCGCGACAAGCTCATCATCGGCCTCGACCTCCCGTCCGTGGAAGAGGCCCGCGCCGTCGTCGAGCGCATCGGCGAGGCCGGCACCTTCTACAAGATCGGCTACCAGCTCGCCTATGCGGGCGGCTTCGAATTCGCCCGCGAGCTGATCGGCCAGGGCAAGAAGGTCTTCCTCGACCTCAAGCTCCACGACATCGGCAACACCGTGGAGGAAGGCGTCCGCTCGGTGGCGCGCCTCGGCGTCACGTTCCTGACCGTCCACGCCTATCCCCAGACCATGCGGGCGGCGGTGGCCGGGAAGGCCGGCTCCTCCCTCAGGATCCTCGCCGTGACCGTGCTCACGTCCTACGACGACAACGATCTCGCCGAGGCGGGCTATGCTCCCGGGCCGGCCGCCGACCTCGTCGCCCGCCGGGCCGGACAGGCGCGCGATCTCGGCATCGACGGCATCGTCTGCGCGGCGACGGAAGCCGAGCGCGTGCGCACGGTCGTCGGGCCCGACCGGCTCATCGTCACGCCGGGCATTCGGCCCGCGGGCGCGGACGCGGGCGATCAGAAGCGCGTCGTGACGCCCGCCGAGGGGATCCGGCTCGGCGCCGACCACCTGGTGGTGGCTCGTCCCATCGTCAAAGCGGCCAATCCGCGTGCCGCCGCGGAAGCGATTGTCCGGGAAATCGCCGGCGTGAAGGCTTGACGCTCGGACGCCTCTGGCGTTCGCTGCGCGTCCCGTCAATCGAGAGGAGCGCCCATGCCCAAAGGCTATGTCATTGCCCGCGTGACCGTCACGAACCCCGAAGCCTACGCGGAATACGCCAAGGGCGCCACGGAGGCGATCCGCCAGTATGGCGGGCGGCCGCTGGTGCGCGGCGGCGCCTACGAGGCGCTCGAGGGCGAGGCGCGCGCCCGCAACGTGGTGATCGAGTTCGACTCGGTGGAGCAGGCCCGGACCTATTACCACTCGCCGGAATACCAGGTGGCCAAGGCCAAGCGCGAAGGCGCCTGCGTGGCGGAATTCGTTCTCGTGGAAGGAGCCTGAAGCGATGAAGGGCTATTGGATCGGCCGCGTCGATGTCTCGAATCCCGACGCCTACCAGAACTACGTGAGGGCCAATGCGGTCCCGTTCGCCAAATACGGCGCCCGCTTCCTGGTGCGCGGCGGCGCCTATCGGGTCGCCGAGGGCGCGGCCCGCGCCCGCAACGTGGTGATCGAGTTTCCGACCTACGAGGCGGCCCTGGAATGCTGGGACTCGCCCGAATATCAGGCGGCAAAGGCCGAGCGCGACGGCCATGCGGTGGCCGACATCATCATCATCGAGGCCTATGAGGGCCCGCAGCCGGGTTAGTGCCCGTCATGGCCGGGCCTGTCCCGGCCATCCCGCTCGTCCGAAGCGCCGAGCTTTCCGGACCGGGATCACCGGCACGAGGCCGGTGATGACGTGACGGGGCTGCATTCGTCGCCCCGGACTTGCCGGTCGCGGGGCGAGGTCGGGAGAACAACCTCGACGCTTCTCAGCCCCACCCGAAGCGGCTATACCCGGAGCCCGTAACAGCAGGAGAGCGGCATGAGCGAGATGCGACTCGTCGTGGTGGGCGCAGCCGGACGCATGGGGCGCATGCTCATCAAGACCGTGGCCGAGACCGAGGGCTGCACCCTCGTCGGCGCCATCGAGCGGGAGGGCTCCCCGGCGCTCGGGCACGACGCCGGTCTGCTCGCCGGCATCGGGCTGCTCGACGTGGACGTGACCGACGATCCGCTCGCCGTCTTCGCCCAGGCCGACGGCGTCCTCGACTTCACCGCGCCCGCCGCCACGACGGCCTTCGCGGCCCTCGCCGCACAGGCGCGCATCGTCCACGTGATCGGCACCACCGGCCTGCAGGAGGCCGATTTCGTCAGGCTGGAGGCGGCCGCGCGCCATGCGCGCATCGTCCAGTCCGGCAACATGTCGCTCGGCGTGAACCTGCTCGCCGGCCTCGTGCGCAAAGTGGCCGCGACGCTGGGCGAGGATTTCGACATCGAGATTCTGGAGATGCACCACCGCATGAAGGTGGATGCGCCCTCGGGCACCGCGCTGCTCCTGGGCGAAGCCGCCGCCGAGGGGCGACAGATTTCCCTGAAGGAGCGTTCCGTGCGCAGCCGCGACGGGCATACCGGCGCCCGCACGCCCGGCGATATCGGTTTTGCGACGCTTCGCGGGGGGTCTGTGGTCGGCGAGCATTCGGTGATCTTCGCCGGCCAGGGCGAGCGCCTGGAGCTGGCGCACCGGGCCGAGGACCGGAGCATCTTCGCCCGCGGGGCCGTCAGGGCCGCGCTTTGGGGCTTCGACAAGAAGCCCGGCTATTACACCATGGCCAATGTCCTTGGCCTCGATCGGCTCTAAATCACGCCCCACCCTACTTTTTCGGAGACGCCGCGACATGAACCGCCTTCTCGTCCTTGCACGCCACGGCCAGAGCGAATGGAACCTCAAGAACCTGTTCACCGGCTGGAAGGATCCGGGGCTAACCGCCCTCGGCATCGAGGAGGCGCGCAACGCCGGCCGCCGGCTCAAGGAGATGGGCGTCCAGTTCGACGTGGCCTTCACGTCCGACCTCTCCCGCGCCCAGGCGACCTGCAAGCTGATCCTCGAGGAGATCGGCCAGCCTGACCTGAAGACCATCGCGAACCAGGCCCTGAACGAGCGCGATTACGGCGACCTCTCGGGCCTCAACAAGGACGACGCCCGCGCCCGTTGGGGCGAGGAGCAGGTCCATGTCTGGCGCCGCTCCTACGACGTGCCGCCGCCCGGCGGCGAGAGTCTGAAGGACACGGTGGCCCGCGTGCTGCCCTATTACATCCGCGAGATCCTGCCCCGGGTCATGCGTGGGGAACGCGTCCTGGTCGCCGCCCACGGCAATTCCCTGCGCGCCCTCGTGATGGTGCTCGACGGCCTGACCTCCGAGACGATCCCGAGCCTCGAGCTCGCGACGGGCATCCCGCTGGTCTACACCCTCAACGAGGACACCACCGTCGCCGGCAAGCAGGTGCTGGAGGGGTAAGGGACGCTTCGATCGTGCTGCCCCCTGTCACGTCATGGCCGGGCCCGTCCCGGCCATCCCGATCGCTTGCGGCGCTGTGCTCCACCGCGTCGGGATCACCGGCACAAGGCCGATGATGACCACAGATGGCATGGATCAGGATAGACGATGTCCTCCCTCCCCCTCGCGCCCGGCCTGACTTATTACCCCGACTATCTCGACCGTGCGGCCCAGGAGCGGCTGCTGGAATCTCTGCGCGGGATCACCCGCCAGGCGCCGCTCTACAGTCCGCGCATGCCACGCACGGGAAAACCCTTCTCGGTGCGCATGACCAATGCCGGCCGGCTCGGATGGGTCTCGGACGTGAACGGCTACCGCTACCAGCCGACCCATCCCGAGACCGGCCGGCCCTGGCCGGCCATGCCCGAGCAGGTGCTGCGCGCCTGGGAAGAGCTGAGCGGCTATCCGCACCCGCCCGACGCCTGCCTGATCAATTTCTACGAGCCGGCCGCCCGCATGGGCCTGCACCAGGACCGGGACGAGGAGGAGTTCGACGCTCCCGTCGTGTCCCTGTCCCTCGGCGACACGGCCCTGTTCCGCTATGGCGGCCTCGAGCGCAGGGACCCGACCCGCTCCGTCAAGCTCCGCTCCGGTGACGCGATCGTGTTCGGCGGTCCCGCGCGGCTGATCTATCATGGCATCGACCGGTTGGTGCCGGGAAGCGCGGACCTGCTGCCGCAAGGCGGGCGTCTCAATCTCACCTTGCGTAGGGTCGAGAAGCCGCTCTAGCCTTCTGCGTACGAACCTCGCACATTTCCTGGAGGGGCATCCATGAAAGCCTTCGCAGCCGCCGCTCTCGGCATCCTCCTGTCGGTCCAGGCCGCCTTTGCGGCCGATCCCGTTTTTCCGCCGGCGTCCCGCATCGGCATCGTCCCACCCGAGGACATGATCGTCTCGAAGCGCTTCAGCGGGTTCGAGAGCGAGGAGAAGGCCGCGGCCATCACCTTCGTGGAAATGCCCGCCGCGGCCTACGGGCAGCTGGTCGGCGGCCTCACCAGGGACGCCCTGAAGCGCCAGGGCATGAGCGAGACGTCGCGCGAGACCCTGAAGCTCGGCTCCAGGACGGGCGTTCTGGTCGGCGGCACCATGGGCGGGGCCGTTCAGGGCCGCAAATGGGTGATGGCGGTCAAGGACGAGGACCTCACCGCCCTCGTGATCGCGCAGGTGCGCGGCGGCCAGGACGGATACAGCGACGCCCAGATGCAGAACGCCCTGAAGAGCATCGCCCTGCGCGGCCCCGTGTCCATCGACGAGCAGGTCTCCGCCCTGCCCTTCCGGCTCGGCGACAAGGCCGGATTCCGTCCGGTGCGGGTGATGTCGGGCAACTCGGTCCTGCTGACCGACGGCCCTCAGGACGCGATCAAGGCGGTGGAACAGCCGATGGTCATCCTGGCGGCCACCCTCAACGTTCCCGTGCCGCCGGCCGAGCGGCGCAGCCAGTTCGCCCACGCGGCCCTGAACTCCAACCAGATCCTGAAGGACATCAAGGTCGAACGGTCCGAGTCCTTCCGGTTCAAGGGACAGGACTGGCACGAGATCGTCGCCAAGGCCGTGGAGGCGGCGTCGGGCCAGCCGGTCATCGTGATGCAGACCATCCGCTTCGAGACCGACCGCTACGTGCGCATGGTCGGCCTCACCCGGGTCGAGCAGCGCGACCAGAACCTGCCCCGCTTCCGCACGATGATCGACGGCATCGACATGAACCCCTAAACGCGCCGCGGGAAGGCCGGCAGGGACCAGCCGCGCAGCAGGGGGAGGGCCCGCAGGGTGAAGGCCGCGGCAAAGCCCGCCGCGCCGCTCAGGAACGGCTCCATGCCCGCCGCCTGCAGGGCGACCATGACGGAGGCGCCGAGCGTCGCGGCCGTGACATAGATCTCCTCGTGACAGAGATCTCCTGACGCAGCACCAGAGGGGTGGTTCCGGCGAAGATGTCGCGGATGATGCCCCGAAGGTGGCCGTGGTGGTGCCGAGCGCAACCGCTGGGAGGGCCGGGACGCCCGCGGCAAGCGCCTTGCCGGTGCCCGTGAGGGTGGCGAGCAGGGCGAAGGCGAACGGGTCCATGCCCTTGCGGGCCGCCATGAGGGCGCCCGAGAGCGAAGACGGCGACCCCGATGGGACGAGCGCCGGGATTTTCCAGTCGGGATGGCTGGGACAAGCTCGGCCGTGACGGGGCGGTGTCACGGACGGGCGCGATGCTCGGGATGGAAGCCCTCAGGCTGTCCCGTCGGGGCTTCTTCAGGAAGCCGTGGAGGAATTGTCCGCGGCCTCGGCGCCGTTGCCGTTGGCGGGCGCCTTCGGGCCGCCCCTGGAGACGCCGACCAGGGCCGGGCGCAGGACGCGCTCGCCGATGACGTAGCCGGACTGGACCACCTGCAGGACGGTGCCATTCGGCACCTCCGCGTTGGGGATCTCGAACATGGCCTGATGCACGTTCGGGTCGAACTTCTGGCCCTGCGGGTCGAGCTTCTTCACGCCATGCCGCTCGAGGGTCTTGAGCAGGTCGCGCTCGGTGAGGTCGATGCCCTCGATCAGGCCCTTGAAGGCCCCCTCGGCGGTGCTGCGGGCCTCGTCCGGCACGCTCTCGATGGCGCGGCGCACGTTGTCGGCCACATTCAGCATATCGCGGGCGAAGTTCGCCACCGCATAGGTGCGGGCATCCGCCATCTCACGCTCGGTGCGGCGGCGCAGGTTCTCCATGTCGGCCATCAGGCGCAGGAGCTTGTCCTTCAGGTCCGACTTCTCGGCCTCGAGAACGGCAATCGGATCGGCCGCGGAGTCGGCCTCGGGGGCCACGTCGTTGGCGGGCTCGGCCTGCGGGGCCGCGTTCTGGTTTTCCGTGTCGTTCGGATTCATGGTCGATCAACTAAAGGTGGGAAACGAAAGGTTCGGGGCACATATCAGGTCCCTGGCCCAACAAATCAAGCGCTTCGCCGCTGGAGCGGCTCGGTTTCCTCGGTCTTGAACACCTCCAGCAGGGTGCGGGTGATGGTGGCCTGGCGGCCCGCATGGGTGATCTTCGTGCCCGTCAGATCGGTCACGTAGAACACGTCCACGGCCTTTTCGCCGAAGGTCACGATGTGGGCCGAGGCGATGTTGAGGTTGAGCTTCCCCAGGGCCGTGGTGAGATCGTAGAGCAGGCCGGGCCGGTCGAGGCCCGAGATCTCGATCACGGTCTGGCGGTTCGACAGGGAATTGTCGATGTTCACCTCCGGGGGCACGTGGAAGGCCTTGGAGCGCTCCTTGGCCGGGCGCTTGCCGTCCACGAGATCGGCGATCCTCACCTCGCCTTTCAGGGCCCGCTCGATGGCCTTGGCGACCCGTTCGGCCCGGCGCAGCTCGTCCTCGTCCCGGTCGAAGGCGCGGGAGAGCACGATGGTGTCCAGCGCCATGCCGTCCGTGGTGGTGAAGATCTGCGCATCGACGATGTTGCCGCCCGCCGCCGCGCAGGCGCCCGTCACGATGGCGAGCAGGCGTGGATGGTCCGGCGACAGGATGGTGAGCTCCGTGACACCGCGGAACTGGTCCGTCTCGTAGGTCGTGGTGACCGTGCGCCCGCCCTTCTCGGCCTCCCGGAGGAGCCTCGCCTGCTTGGCCCGCCGGGTCTCGTCCGTCTTCAGCCAGTAGCCCGGCGTATGGCGCGACGCGAAGGCCTCGAACTCCGCATCGGACCAGTCCGGCAGTTCCTGGCGCAGCCGCTCCTGCGCCAGGCGCACCCGCTCGGAGCGGGCGAGATCGACCGCGCCGCCGCCGAGGATCACCTCCGTCTCCTGGTAGAGGTTGCGCAGGAGCTGGCCCTTCCAGCCGGTCCAGGTGCCGGGCCCGACCGCCTTGATGTCCGCGATGGTGAGCACGAGCAGGAGCTTCAGACGCTCCATGGTCTGCACCACCTCGGCGAAGCTCTTGATGGTGGCCGGATCGGACAGATCGCGGCTCTGGGCCGTGTTCGACATGAGCAGGTGATGCTCGACCAGCCACGCCACCGTCTCGGTCTCCGCGTCCGTCAGGCCGAAGCGCGGCCCGAGCTTGCGGGCGATCGCCGCGCCGGCCTCCGAATGGTCCTCGGGCCGGCCCTTGGCGATGTCGTGCAGGAACACCGCCACGTAGAGCGCCCGGCGGTTGCGGATGGTGGGGAAGATCTGGTTGGCCAGCGGATGCTCGCCGCCGAGCTGGCCGGCCTCGATCTCGGTCAGCACGCCGACCGCGCGGATGAGATGCTCGTCCACCGTGTAGTGATGGTACATGTTGAACTGCATCATCGCGACGATGCGGCCGAAATCCGGAACCAGGCGGCCGAGCACCCCTGTCTCGTTCATGCGCCGCAGCACCACCTCGGGGGCGTTCTTGGACGTGATGATCTCCAGGAACAGCTTGTTCGCCTCCGGATCGTTGCGCAGGGTGTGGCCGATGAGGCGGAGCGATCGCGTCGCCAGGCGGGTCGCATCGGGATGGATGGCGAGATTGCGCCGGTCGGCGAGCCAGAACAGGCGGATCAGGTTGACCGGATCGCGCGCGAAGGTCTCCTCGTTCTCCACGTTCAGGCGGTTGTTGTCGATGATGAAGCCCTCGCTCACCTGCGCGCCGCCGCTGCGGCGGCGGAAGCGGCCGAACATCCGGTCGAGCATGGGGCGCCGCTTGGTCTGCCGGGCCTCGAGCTCGGCGCACACGATGGCGGTCAAGTCCCCCACATCCTTGGCGATCAGGAAGTACGCCTTCATGAAGCGCTCGACCGCCGACAGGCCGCCGCGCGGCGCGAAGCCGATGCGCTCCGCGATGGTGCGCTGAAGGTCGAAGGTCAGGCGCTCCTCGGCGCGGCCGGTGGCGAAGTGCATGTGGCAGCGCACGCGCCACAGAAACTCCTCGCAGCGCGAGAACAGGTTGAACTCTCCTTGAGTGAAGAGCCCGGCCTTCACCAGCTCCTTGGGCTCCTTGACCCGGTAGACGTATTTGGCGATCCAGAACAGCGTATTGAGATCGCGCAGGCCGCCCTTGCCGTCCTTTACGTTCGGCTCGACCAGGTAGCGCGACGCGCCCGCCTTGGCGACGCGGGCATCGCGCTCCTTCAGCTTGGCGTCCACGAAGGCCGCCGCCGTGGTGGCGACGATCTCCTGGTCGAAGCGCTTCTCCAGATTGTCGAAGAGCTCCCGGTCGCCGAACAGGAACCGGGCCTCGAGCAGGGAGGTGCGGATCGTCATGTCCGCATGGGCCTCGCGCAGGCATTCCTCCACCGAGCGGGTCGCGTGACCGACCTTCAGCTTGAGGTCCCACAGCACGTAGAGCATCGCCTCGACGACGCTCTCGCTCCAGGCCGTCTGCTTGTAGGGCAGCAGGAACAGGAGGTCGACGTCGGAGCCCGGCGCCAGGGTCCCGCGCCCGTAGCCGCCCGTCGCCGCCACCGCGAGCCGCTCGCCGGCCGAGGGATTGGCCGCCGGATAGAGATGGTGCACCACGGCGTCGTGGACGATGCGCACCACGTCGTCCATGCGGTCGCAGAGATAGCGGGCGCAGACGAGACCGTTCTGGTTCTCCAGGAGCTTCTCCTGAGCTTCCTCATGGCCCCGGTCGAGCAGCACCTTCAGCTCCGGGACGAGCCTCGCGCGCAACTCCGCCGCATCGCCGATCGGTTGGCTGCCGAGGTTCTTGAGGACGCTCTTGGGACTGGGAAGGGTCATGGAACAACCGCGCACGAGGAACCGTTTGACTTACCACCGGATGAGGGTTCCGCCCAAGGGCGGAGTGACAGGGTCCGCCGATCCGGATAGCCTGTTCTTTATAAGAGATAGTGTTTGACATAAAAAACAACCGGTTCTATAAACCGGACACGCGCCGATTTGAGCATGCAGATTGCGGGCGCGAAACAAGTGCAGCTAAAGCGCCGGGTGCGTGAAGGCCATAACGGTCCAGGCTCCCATGCGCGGAACATGGGACCGAACACGATGAGCCTGACCCGCCGCCTCCTGATCGCCGCTTCCCTGGCCACGGGACTCGCCTCCTTCGCAACCGCCGCCTCCGCGCAGGTGAAGGAAATCCGCATCGACTATGCGACCTACAATCCGGTCAGCCTCGTCCTCAAGGACAAGGGCTTCCTCGAGAAGGAACTGGAGAAGGACGGCATCAGCGTGCGCTGGGTGCAGTCGCTGGGCTCCAACAAGGCGCTCGAATTCCTCAATGCCGGCTCGATCGACTTCGGCTCCACGGCCGGCGCCGCCGCCCTGATCGGCAAGATCAACGGCAACCCGATCAAGTCGATCTACGTCTATTCCCGGCCCGAATGGACGGCGCTGGTCACCCGCAAGGACACGGGCATCACGAAGGTCGAGGACCTGAAGGGCAAGCGCGTCGCCGTGACCCGCGGCACCGATCCGCACATCTTCCTGGTGCGCGCCCTGCAGGAGGCCAAGCTCACCGAGAAGGACGTGAAGCTCGTTCTTCTCCAGCACCCGGACGGCCGCACCGCTCTCGAGCGCGGCGACGTGGACGCCTGGGCCGGCCTCGACCCGCTGATGGCAGCCGCGGAAGTGGAAAGCGGCGCCCAGCTCTTCTACCGCAATGCGGGAGCCAACACCTGGGGCGTGCTCAACGTCTCGGAATCCTTCGCCAAGGACAATCCGGCCCTCGTGCAGCGCGTGCTCAAGGCCTATGAGGAAGCCCGCAAATATGCGCTCACCAACAAGGACGAGCTGAAGAAGACCCTGGTCGCCTACACCAAGCTGTCCGACGCGGTGATCGAGCGCCAGCTCGAGCGTACGGAGCTGACCCATTCCAATATCGGTCAGCCCCAGGTCGACACGATCCTCGCCGCGGGCCTGGCCCTGCAGCAGGCCGGCGTCATCACCCCTGACACCAATGTGCGCACCGCCGTCGATTCCCTCATCGACCGCCGCTTCGCCACCGCATCGCGCTGATGACTTCATCACGGGAGAGCGCCGTGACAGGCCAAGCCACGGCATCGGACCCAAAAGTGGTCCCCACTTTTGGGATCGATCCGATGCCTGCTTTCTCGAAGGGCGTGTCATCGAGTGCGGAAAACCCGAACCACTTTTCCGCACGACACGCCGGCCAAGCCTGGTCCTCCCATGAGGGTGCCGCCGCTCTCGCGGCCCCTGCCTCGACCGAGAAGCGACGCGCCTTCGACTGGCGCCTCCTTCTCGGCTTTTTATTGCCTATCGGTGTGGCGCTTCTCTGGGAGGCCGCCGTTCGTCTCGGCCTCGCGCAGGGCCGCCTCGTTCCGCCGCCGAGCCGCATCGTCGCGACGCTCTGGGGGCTGGCGCAGACCGGCGAGTTGTGGACCCATGCCTGGATGACGCTCTGGCGCGTCCTCGTCGGCTTCGTGATCGGGGCCGTCGCCGGCATCGTGCTGGGAGCGCTGTCCGGCTCCAGCAAGACCATCCGGCACCTTCTCGACCCGACCCTCCAGGCCCTGCGGGCAATTCCCTCGATCGCCTGGGTGCCGCTCTTCATCCTGTGGCTCGGCATCTTCGAGGCCTCGAAGGTGGCGCTGATCGCCGTGGGCGTGTTCTTCCCGGTCTATCTCGGGATCGCGGGCGCGATCCTGTCCGTCGACCGCAAGCTCGTGGAGGTGGGCCACGTGTTCCGTCTCTCGCGCGTTCAGCTCGCCCGCCGCATCCTGCTGCCGGCGGTCCTGCCCGAGGCCGTCATTGCCCTGCGCTCGGGCCTCGGTCTCGGCTTCATGTTCGTGGTCGCGGCCGAGTTCATGGGCGCCTCGGAGGGCCTCGGCTACCTGCTCGTGGACGGGCAGCAGATGGGCAAGCCCGATCAGATCCTCGCGGCGATCATCGCCTTCGCGCTTCTCGGCAAGATCGCCGACAGCCTCCTGGTCGCGGGCACGAAGCCGCTCGTGCGCTGGCAGGACACCGTGCGGGAGCGGTTGTGATGCTGAACCTGGAGCACCTCTCGAAAACCTATGCCGACGGCACCCGCGCGCTCTCCGACATCAACCTGACCGTGCAGGAAGGCGAGATCGTCTCGCTGATCGGCGGCTCGGGCTGCGGCAAGACCACCCTGCTGCGCCTGATCGCCGGGCTCGACCGGGCGAGCGCGGGCCGGATCCGCCTCGACGACGAGGTGCTGTCGGGCCCTCACCCCTCCGTGGGCATCGTGTTCCAGGAGCCGCGCCTGCTGCCTTGGCTGTCCGTTGCCGACAACATCGCCTTCGGTCTCGACGGCGTCGTCGCCGCCGAGAGGAAGGCGCGGGTCGCCCATGCGCTCGACAAGATCGGCCTGTCCGAGCACGCGAACCGCTGGCCCCGCGACCTGTCGGGCGGCCAGCAGCAGCGCGTCTCCATTGCGCGCGCCTTCGTGACCAACCCGAAGGTGCTGCTTCTCGACGAGCCGTTCTCGGCGCTCGACGCCTTCACCCGCGCCAGCCTGCACGAGCATCTGCTCGGCCTGTGGGAGGAGACGCGCCCCACCGTCGTTCTCGTCACCCACGACGTGCAGGAGGCGGTGACGCTGGCCGACCGGGCCGTCGTCATGCAGCCGAAGCCCGGCCGCATCTTCGACGAACTGCCGCTGACGCTGTCGCGCCCGCGCGACCGGACGGGCCTGCCCTTCGAGACCTCCGTGCGCCGCGTCTTGACGGCCCTGGACCATTCCCTCAAAGCTCCCCAGCAGCAGCCGCAACGCGAGCGCGACCGCCAGGCCGCCGCGTTGTGGTGGTAACTCTCTCAAGGACATCATCATGGATGCGACTGCGCTTCGCGCCCTCCAGGCGCCGCTGAAGGATCAATACCGCAGCGACCCGAACTCCGCCGTGATCACCCTGAAGGCTCAGGGCACGCTCGACGACCAGCACATCGCCTGCAAGGTCGAGACCGGCCGCGCGCTCGCCGTCGCGGGCCTCCATCCGGCCACCGGGGGCTCCGGCGCGGAGCTGTGCTCGGGCGACATGCTGCTCGAAGCGCTCGTCGCCTGCGCGGGCGTGACCCTGAAGGCGGTCGCGACCGCCCTCGAGATCGACCTGCGCCACGGCGCCGTGAAGGCGGAAGGCGACCTCGATTTCCGCGGCACCCTCGGGGTCGACAAGACCGCGCCCGTGGGCTTCCGGAACATCCGCCTCTCCTTCGAGGTCGACACGGACGCCCCGCAGGAGAAGGTCGACCAGCTGCTCAAGCTCACCGAGCGCTACTGCGTGGTCTTCCAGAGTCTCAACAACAAGCCCGAGCTGAGCGCCACGCTGACGCGCAAGTAAGGCGGTCTGTTCGCTCGCCCGTGTGAGGTTCTGACGTCGTGGCCGGGCCTGTCCCGGCCATCCCGATGGGGTGGAGCGCAGCGCTTCGATCCACCGGGATCACCGGCACGAGGCCCGTGATGACGAGGAGAACGGTCGAGCAAGGGCGAGAGCTGCTTCCACTGGCGTGGAATCACCTCTCTTCCTTGCCTCGCCGCATTTTTGACCGCGAACCGGATCCACTTCGCCGAAAAATGCTCCAGGACGTTGCCATGGCCTCAGTTCCCAGCCACCAGGGTCCGCGGCGCGCCGCTGATCGCAACGGCGGTACCGCCGCGGATCTCCTGCACGGTCAGAGCGCGCTGGTTGGTGCCGTCGGGATTGAACCGGAACACCCCGTCGGCCCCGGCGAAGCCTGCGGGGTTCGTGAGCATCCCGTCGGTGAAGGCCTGCGCCCCCTGTATCCGGGCGAGCGCCGCCGCCAGGGTCACGGCGTCGTAGGACAGGGTCGCGAGCCGGATCGGATCGACGTTGAAGCGCGCGCGGTAGCGCTCGGCGAAAGCCGTGAAGCCGCGCTTGTCGGGAGCCGCGAACCAGCCGCCCTGCAGAACGGGCAGAGCCGTCACCCGCGGCTCGTCCCACAGGCCGGTCCCGAGCGGCTTGACGCGCAGCGGATCGAAGCCCGCCATCTGCAGCGCCTGAGCAACGGCGGGCAGCCCGTCGCCGTTGTCGGGCATGAACAGGGCGTCGGCCTGCGGCGCGGGGCCGCCGATCACGCCGGTCAAGCGCCGCACGGCATCCTGAGGCTGCCCCGGCGGATAGGATTCGAGCGCCGCGATGCGGATTCCCTGCCGGGCGGCCGCCTGCTGCAGCCGCGCTCCGGCCACCCGGCCGTATTGGGTCTCGGGGATCAGGGCCGCGATGGAGCGACGCCCCTGACTGGCCGCGAAGGACACGATGCGGTCCACCTCCTCCTGCACGAGGAAGCTCAGGAGATAGACGCCCTGGGTGGCGACGCTCGCATCCGTCGAGAAGCCGATGACCGGTTTGCCCCGTTGACGCGCCACCTGGCCGACGGCCTGGACGGAGCCGGCGAAGAGCGGCCCGACGATGAGCTCGGCTCCCTCGGCGAAGGCCTGCTGCGCGGCCGCCTGCGCGCCCTCCGGTGTGCCGCCGTCATCCTTGACGAGAAGCGTGAGGTCCGAGCCCTGGAATTCGCTGAGCGCCAGTTCGGCGGCGTTGCGCAGGCTCTGCGCCGCCACGGCGCCCTGCCCGGCCCCGGTCATGGGCAGGACCAACGCGACCTTGACGGGGCCGCTGCCGATGGTGGTGCCCGGCATCGCCCGGACGGGCGGAGCGTCCGGCAGCGGAGCGCCCGGCAGCGGAGCGCCGGACGGCGGGATATCGGCCGCATAGAGCGGCTCGGCCGGTGCGGTCGCGGCGGGCCGGCTCGGCTTGCGGGCCGGCCCGCGGCTGGCGGAACGGAAGCCTGCGGGCACAAACAGCGCCGCGGACACAGCGGCGATCCAGGCCGCGCGGCCGGAACCGCCGCCTGGTCGATCGATGAAGCGCGCCATCTCCACCCCCCTTTGGAAACAGCCCTGGCAATGGAGGGAAGCGTGACAGCAAAAGGTAAACATTGTTTCCAATGCGGGGCCGAGGCCCCGACGTCCCAGCTTCCGCGCCGACGCCCCTCATGCGACAGTGACCGACGATGAGCCAGAGAATCGACAACAGAACCAAGCGGCGCGAGCCGACCGACCGGATCGCCACCTTCACGGCCTTCGGCCTCGCGGCCGAGGCCAAGCCCCTGTCGGCCGGCCTCTACGTGGTCGCGACCCCCATCGGCAACCTGCAGGACGTGTCCTTCCGGGCGCTCAACGTGCTGGCCGCCGCGGACGCGGTTCTGGCCGAGGATACGCGGGTGACGAAGACCCTCCTGGCCCATTACGGCATCACCACCCCGCTCGTGTCCTATCACGAGCATTCCAACGACGCCGTGCGCGAGCGCATGATCCACCGGATCCGCGAAGGCCAGGCGCTGGCCCTCGTGTCGGATGCCGGCACGCCGCTGGTGTCGGATCCGGGCTACAAGCTCGTTCAGGCGGCGATCGAGGAAGGCCTGCCGGTCACCCCGATTCCCGGCCCCTCCGCGGTGCTGACTGCCCTCGTCGCCTCGGGCCTGCCGACGGATCGCTTCTTCTTCGAGGGCTTCCTGCCCTCGAAGAGCGGCGCGCGCCGCGCGAGGCTTGCCGAGATCGGCGCGATCCCCGGCACGCTGATGCTGTTCGAGGGACCGCATCGCCTGCCCGAGATGCTGGCCGATGCCGCGGAGGTTCTCGGCGAGCGCCAGGCCGTGGTGGCGCGCGAACTCACCAAGATGTTCGAGACGATCCGGCGCGGCACCCTGCCCGAGCTGGCCCAGCAATTCGCCCAGGAGGGCCCGCCCAAGGGCGAGATCGTGGTGCTGATCGGCGAGTCGACGAAAGAGATGCACGCGGCCGAGGCCGATGCGGCGCTCGACGGCCGGCTCGAAGCGGCCCTGAAGAACCATTCGATCAAGGACGCGGCGGCCCTCGTCGCAGCGGACCTCGACCTGCCCAAGCGCGAGGTCTATGCCCGCGCGCTGGCGCTTGCGAAGAAGGACCCATGAAGAGCGCCCTGGAGCGTCGGCAGGCGACTTTTCTGCGCGGTCATCGCGCCGAATGGATCGCCCTGCTGGTCCTCCTGGCCAAAGGCTATCGCCCCCTCGCCCGCCGCTACGCGGCCGCGGGCGGCGAGATCGACCTGATCGTCATGCGCGGCGACACCGTCGCGTTCGTCGAGGTGAAGGCTCGGGGCCTGATGGACGATGCGCTCTCGGCCATCACGGCCAGGAAGCGCCAACGGTTCTCGCGGGCGGCGCGCGCGTGGCTCTCCCGCAATCCGTGGGCGGCGGGCAGGACCTGGCGGGCCGATGCGGTGTTCCTGGCGCCCCGACGATGGCCGCGGCACATCGTGTCGGCCTTCGAGCTGGAGATGCTCTAGGCAGCCATCCGGTGCCGATCCGCGACGGCTTCGCGGATGTGCCGGGCCAGCTCCTGCACCACGTGATTGCCGCCGTCGCGCGGCAGGTAGAGATTGACCATGAAGGGCGGCAGGGCCGGCAGGCCCGAATCCGCTCCCAGCACGTCGAACCCGCCCGGCACGGTCGAGGCCATCCAGGCCATCACGGCGATGTCGGCCGCGACCGTCGCCACCTGGGCCGAGGTGTTCGTCACTTCGGAGACCGAACGCCATTCGATCCCCGCCTTCTGCAGGGCCTCGCGGATCGGAGCCCGGAACGCGCAGTCGGAACAGCCGACGGAGACGGGCAGAGGCCGCTGGCGCGCTGCATCGCCGCCTCGGGCTCCGACCCACACGAGCCGGTCCATCACGAGATTCTCGCCGTCGGAATCGCAGGCCATCTCGGTGGCCAGCACCACGTCGACCTTGCCGTCGTAGAGCTTCGCGCGCAGCGACGCGCTGGAGCCGCTGTTGAGCGAGATCTGCACCCGCGGATAAAGGCGGGCGAAATCCTTCAGGAAGGTCGGCAGGTAGGTGGTGATGATGTCGCTCGGGATGCCGAGCCTCACCTCGCCCTCGAATTCGGGCGTGGTCATCTCGGTCCAGATCTCGTCGTTGAGGGCCAGCATCCGCTTGGCCCGCCCGAACAGGCGCTCGCCGGCCGTGGTCAGGGTGACGCCGCGCCGGTCGCGGACGATGAGCTCTTCGCCCAGCGTCTCCTCGAGCCGCTTGATCTGCTGGCTCACGGCCGCCTGGGTGAGGTTGAGAACCCCCGTGGCGGCCGTCATGCCGCCGGCATCCACCACGGCCACGAAGGCTCTCAGAAGGCTGACATCGAGATTGCGCGCCATGATCGGCCTCAATAACGGATCATTATCATCAACATAATGAACATTCGTTTCCGTTATGCAAGGGGTAGGCGCATCCTGGTCTCATCGAACTTGAGGAGACAGCCATGACAACCCATCCGGTCACCCTTCTTCGGACCTCTCACCCATCGTCCGGCAAGCCGTCGCGCATCCGCAGCCTCTTTGCCTCGCTCATGCACGAGATCGAGATCCGCCGCGCCCTGCGCGAGGTCAGCGCCCTGGACGACGCCGCGATGCACGACATCGGCCTCACCCCCGGCAACGTCGAGGACGTGGTCCGGTGCGGCCGACATTAATCTCCGGATTTCGGAGCGAACACGGTCACGGCCGCCGGCCGGATCGAGAAATGGGCGGGCGTCCGGGTCACGATCTCGCCATCCGCATTGATCGGCCTCGGCTTGCGCGTGCGGATGTCGAACTCCTGAGCCCGGACCGCCCGGACCTCGTTCCAGGCGCCATGCTGCCCATGGCGGAATGAGCGTGCCATGAGGGCGAGCTTCCAGGCGCGCTCCAGTTCGAGGCTGTAGAGATCGAGATGCTGGTCGTCGATGGCGGCATCCTTCTCCACCGCGTTCCCGCCCCCATAGAAGCGCCCGTTGCCGACCGCAATCTGCAGCGTCCGCACGCGAACGGATTCGTTCTCGCTGGTGATGGTGGCCCGGAAGGGCTTCGCCCGGGCCAGAACCTTCAGGGCCACCAGGGCATAGCCGAGGCGTCCCCAGCGGCGCTTGATGTCCCGCGTCAGCTTCTGCGCCAGCTCCGCCGACAACCCGAGGCTCGCCACGTTGAAGAAGGGCTCGCCGTTGACGATGCCGAGATCGATCTTGCGCGTCAGGCCGTCCGCGATGACCTGGGCGGCCCCGTCGAGATCGAAGGGAATGCCCAGCGTGCGGGCGAGATCGTTGGCCGTGCCCAGGGGCAGAATTCCCAGGGGCAATCGCGCCTCGATCACGCCGAAGGCCGCCGCGTTCAAGGTGCCGTCGCCGCCGCCCACGACGGCGCAGTCCACATCTTTCGCATACTTGACGATGAGCGGCGACAGGTCTTCCCGTCGGCTGCATTCCAGATGAACGGGCTCGATGCCATGATCCTTCAGGCGCTCGATGGCGATCTCGCACTGGGCGGCGCCGCTGCGGCTCTTGGCATTGACGATCAGAAGGGCGCGGCGTGGCATGCTCGACTACATGGAAAAGCTTGAGGGGATCCGCAAGGGGCATCGTCGAAGCGGGGCCGTGGGATAACCCGCCTCCCGGCTTTTCGTTCACGCGGCCCGCGATGAAGAGTTGCCATCCCGCTTTTTAAGGCCAATAACCCTGCTTCCCAAGGAGACCTGACGCATGACCCTCACCGTTGCGTTCCAGATGGATCACATCCGCAGCATCAAGATCGCGGGCGATACGGGCTTCGCGCTGCTGCTCGAAGCCCAGCGGCGCGGACACCGGGTCCTGCATTATACGCCCGACCGGCTTTCCCTGCGCGACGGCGCGGTGGTCGCCATGGCGGAGACCATCGAGGCGCGCGACGTGGAAGGCGATCATTTCACCCTCGGAACGCCCGAGCGGATCGACCTGTCAGGTGTCGATGCGGTGCTCATGCGCCAGGACCCGCCCTTCGATCTGGCCTACATCACGGCCACCCATTTCCTCGAGCGCATCCATCCCAAGACCCTGGTGGTCAACGATCCGACCCATGTGCGCAACGCGCCGGAAAAGATCTTCGTCACCCATTTCCCGCACCTGATGCCCCCGACCCTGATCTCCCGCGACAGGCAGGAGATCGACGAGTTCCGGCGCGAGCACGGCGACGTGGTGATGAAGCCGCTCTACGGCCACGGCGGCGCGAGCGTGTTCAAGGTCGGCCGCGAGGACCCGAATTTCGGCTCGCTCTACGACCTCTTCGCCAACCTGTTCCGCGAGCCCTGGGTGATCCAGCGCTTCCTGCCCAAGATCACCGAGGGCGACAAGCGCATCATCCTCATCGACGGCGAGGCGGCGGGCGCGATCAACCGGGTGCCGGCGGCCAACGACATCCGCTCCAACATGGTGCGCGGCGGCGCGGCGAAGCCGACCGACCTGACGCCGCGCGAGCGCGAGATCTGCGAGACGATCGGCCCCGATCTCAAGCGCATGGGCCTGATCCTGGTGGGCATCGACGTGATCGACGGCAACCTCACGGAGATCAACGTGACGGCCCCCACGGGCATCCGGGCGATCAAGCGCCTCGGCGGGCCCGATCTCGCCGTGAGGGTCTGGGACGTGATCGAGGGCAAGGTGGGCCGCTAGCGCATCGGACGGACCCAGCGGGCCGCGTCAGCGAAAAGTGGAACCGGTTTTCGCTTGCGCGGCCCGCTGGGTCCGCCTCATCCGATGCGCCAATCAAGAGAGGGAGCCTCGGACGTGAAAAGAAAATTGTTGGGACGAT
>NZ_JAMXFJ010000005.1:43550-116286 GCF_025460805.1 Microvirga sesbaniae
GCGGGGGTGCCCGGTCTGAACCCCAAATGTGCTGTCCATTTTTGGTATTCTCCCGAGGCTCTAGGCTCTCCGCTCACCCGTCATGGCCGGGCCTGTCCCGGCCATCCCGATCCCATGAAGCGCCGCGCCTCGAACCGCCGGGACAGAGCCGGTGATGACATAGGGGTTCCCCTATGCGGCCAGTTCCGCGATCACCGCATTGAGCACCGGGAAGCCCTTCGGGGTCACGGCGAGGCGTGCCCCGTCATGGCGGACGAGCCCCTCCTCTTCGAGGATCCGCAGGCGCCTCGGGTTGATCGTCCTGCCCGTGAAGGCCTCGAAGCGGCGCGGGTCGACGCCTTCCTTGAGTCGCAACCCCATGAGCAGGAACTCGTCGCCCTCGGCCTCGGAGGTCAACACCTCCTCGTCGACGACGCCGTGGCCCTCGCGCTCCACCAGCTCCAGCCACGTCTCGGGATGCTTCTCGGTCGCGGTGGCGAGCCGCGCGTTGCCGGTCACGAGACGCCCATGGGCGCCCGGGCCGATGCCCGCATATTCGCCGTAGCGCCAGTAGAGCAGGTTATGGCGCGATTCCGCCCCGGGCCTGGCATGATTCGAGATCTCGTAGGCCGGCAGCCCGTGCTTCGCGCAGACCTCCTGCGTGATGTCGTAGAGGGCGCGGCCCGTCTCCTCGTCCGGCACCGTGATCTTGCCCGCATCGTAGAGGCGCTGGAACCAGGTGCCGGGCTCGATGGTGAGCTGGTAGAGCGAGAGATGCTCGACCGCGTGGGCGATCGCCTGCTCGAGTTCCGCCCCCCAGGCCTGCCGAGTCTGGCCCGGACGGGCGTAGATGAGGTCGAAAGAGTAGCGCTCGAAGATGGCGGCGGCGATCTTCACCGCTCCCAGAGCCTCCTCGACGGAATGCATGCGCCCGAGCCGCTTGAGATCGGGATCGTTGAGCGCCTGGACGCCGAGCGAGACCCGGTTGATGCCGGCGGCCCGGTAGCCGCGGAAGCGCTCCGCCTCGACGCTGGTGGGATTGGCCTCGAGCGTCACCTCGGCCCGCGGGTCGATTCCCCAGGCCCCGCCGATGGCGTCGAGGATCGCCCCCACGGTCTCGGGCCGCATGAGCGAGGGCGTTCCGCCGCCGAAGAAGATGCTCGTGACCGTGCGCCCCGGGATGCGCGAAGCCGTATGGGCGATCTCGCTCCGGAAGGCCGCCAGGAACCGCTCCTGATCCACCGGCTGGTGGCGGACATGGCTGTTGAAGTCGCAATAGGGGCACTTGGAGGCGCAGAAGGGCCAATGGACATAGATGCCAAAGCCCACATCGCGCGTCGGATGATCGATCATGGGCCGTATATGGCAGGTCGAAGCCCGAACGTCACGGGTGGCGTTGTCGCGCGACAGCGTCGGGTGTGCGGTGAGGGCGCGATGCGAATCGGGGTCGCGGGACATTACCCTGTCATGGCCGGCCGTGTGCCGGCCATAGGGATCGGACGAACGTCGCGACTCAAGCCGTCGGGATCGCCGGCAAGGCCGGTGACGGCGTGCGAGGGACGAGGCTGAAGCGCCAGCTCGGTCCGTCGGTGAACAGACGCGGTCTCCGGCCATGAAACTTTTCTGAACCCGATCACTCACACGGTTGTTCACTCCCAGATCGCCTTCCGTTCTGGTCTCCGCCGGCGCGGAGCCCTAAGATCGGGCGGCAGAGAGTTAGGAACCCAGCATGCGGCATTGGCGCGGCCCGTTCGACCGGCAGGGCTATCACCACGGCAACCTCAAGGAGGCGCTGATCGAGGCGGCGCAGCGCTTCATTGCCGAGCGGGGAATCGGCGGATTCACCCTGGCGGACGCCGCCAAGCTGGTCGGGGTCACGCCGGCGGCGCTCTATCGCCATTTCCGCGGCCGGGACGCGCTCGTGGCCGAGGTCGCCTTCCGCGGCTACGACGAGCTGGCGAAGCGGCTCGGCCGGGCCCTGCAGAGCGAGGGCACGGCGCTGGAGCGCTTCACCCGCATGGGCGAGGCCTATCTGGCCTTCGCCGAGCAGGAGCCGGGCTTCTACACCGCCATGTTCTCCGCCAAGCCGGCCGAGAGCGACGCGTCCTGCGGGCCGTTCTGGGCCAAGAGCATCCAGAGCGGGGGCAAGCCGGTGGGCAACGCCTTCGATTTCCTGGTCCAGGCTCTGTCCCAGACCTTCCCGGAGGGCTTCCAGAGCGTCGATGTCCGGTTCATCGCCATCGAGGTCTGGGCCCTGTCCCACGGCATCGCGACCCTCGACGCCGCGGGCCAGCTGCCGAAGGGCCCCGGCCTGCCGGACAAGTACGAGCTTTTGCGGGCCGGCGTGCTCGCGCTCGTCCATGGGGCCATGAAGGGCCGGTCCGACGCTTCCGCGAAATAATCGGAACACACTCCCTTGAAAGCGCTAAAATCCATCCGCATGTTAATGTTGTTAGCATTAACATAGGGACCTCCAATGTCTGACTCTGCCTCCGCCGCCTGGAACGCGGGCCCACATGCGGGCCCCTGGAACAACGGCGCTCACCGCCGCTGCGGGCGCAAGCCCGGACGCGGTCTGGAAATCGTCGGCATCATTCTGGGCTTCATCTTCGTCTGGCCGCTCGCGCTGGCCTATCTGGTGTGGAAAATGTGTGGATATCCGAAATACGACGAGGCGCGAGCCTTCTTCCGCGACACCTTCGGCCGGGCCAAGGATGATTTCTTCGCCTCGCGCGGACCGGCCGGCTTCGGCGGCTTCGCCAGCACGGGCAATGCGGCCTTCGACGAGTATCGCCGCAGCGAGCTCGAGCGCCTCGAGCAGGAGCGCCGCAAGCTCGACGAGGAGGCCCGCGAGTTCAGGAACTTCGTCGAGGAGCTGAAGCGGGCCAAGGACCGCGAGGAGTTCGACGCCTATATGGCCAGGCGCCGGGGCAACGGCACCACGAACGTCTAAATCGACGATCCAAGTCGGTGGAGCGCCCTTCGGGGCGCTCCTTCTTTATGGTCACCTATTTGCGTCATGGCCGGGCTTGTCACGGCCATCTCGACGGGAAGAAGGCTGCGCTTCAAGAGATCGGGATCACCGGCACGGAGTCGGTGAGGACGTCGACGGCATCACACCCGGTGCAGGCAGCCGGCCGCGAGCTTCACGAAGGCGCGGGCCCGGTGGGACAGGCCCTCCGGCTCCGGCTTCGACCAGTCGATGCCGTGCTTCTCCTCCGAGGAGATCTCCCCGAACGTCTCGGTGAACCCGTCCGGCTGGAACATGGGATCGTAGCCGAAGCCCTTGTCGCCCCGCGGCGGCCAGACGACCTGGCCGAAGACCCGCCCCTCGAACAGCTCCTCGTGCCCGTCGGGCCAGGCAATGACGAGGGCGGAGACGAAATGAGCCTTCCGGTCCGTCGCCTCGCGCTTCAGCAGCTCGCGCTCCACCCGCTCCATGGCGGCGTTGAAATCCCGCTTCGGCCCGGCCCAGTCGGCCGTGAACAGGCCCGGCGCGCCGTCGAGCGCATGGACGCACAGGCCCGAATCGTCGGAGAGCGCCGGCAGGCCCGTGGCGATCGCCGCCGCATGGGCCTTGATGGCGGCGTTCTCGGCGAACATGTGGCCGGTCTCGTCGGGGACCGGCAGTCCGAGCTCGCCGGCCGACACGGCCTCGACGCCGAAGGGAGCGAGCAGCTCCCGCATCTCGCTGAGCTTGCCCGCGTTGTGGGTCGCGATGACGACCTTGCCGGTCAGGGACCGATGGATGTTCATGCCACCGCCTTCTTCTGCAGGTCGACCAGCTGCGCCACGCCGGCCTTGGCGAGCCGCAGGAGCCCCAGGAACTCCTCCTCGGAGAACGGCTTGCCCTCGGCCGTGCCCTGAACCTCGACAATGCCGCCCGAGCCCGTGATCACGAAATTGGCGTCCGTCTCGGCGGCCGAGTCCTCCGCATAGTCGAGATCGAGCACCGGCTGGCCCTGATAGATCCCGCAGGAGATGGCAGCGACCGGCTCCCGCAGGGGGTTGATCGAGATGATCGAGCGGTTCTGCATCCAGGTGAAGCATTCGTGCAGGGCCACCCAGGCGCCCGTGATCGAGGCGGTGCGGGTGCCGCCATCGGCCTGGATCACGTCGCAATCGACCACGATCTGCTTCTCGCCGATGGCCGGCAGGTTGACGACGGCCCGGAGCGAGCGGCCGATCAGGCGCTGGATCTCCTGGGTGCGCCCGGACGGCTTGCCGGAATTGACCTCGCGGCGGGTGCGCTCGTGCGTGGCGCGGGGCAGCATGGAATATTCCGCCGTCACCCAGCCCCGGCCGGTGCCGCGCAGCCACGGCGGCCCCTTTTCCTCGAGAGAGGCCGTGCAGATCACCTTGGTGTTGCCGAAGGAGACCAGGCAGGAGCCTTCCGCATAGCGCGCCACACCCCGCTCCAGGGTGACGGGACGCAGTTCGTCGGGGGCGCGTTTGGACGGACGCATGGCGGGTTTCTCCTGAAAGCTCGTGCGATTCCCCGCCTGTTTGGAGCCGCAGGACGGTTTAGGCAAGCGCAAGGGTTGCTTAAAGGGCGTCGGATCCGCACATAATACTGACTTGCAGGGTGGAACTGTGAGAGCGTAGAACCCTTCGGATGCATCCTACCGGTCCCTTTTCCCATCTGCCGGAAACCCGCGCCATCGCGGAGCTGAACGACCGTTCCCGCGAAATCTTCCGGCAGATCGTCGAGAGCTACCTCGTCACCGGCGAGCCGGTGGGCTCGCGCCATCTCTCGCGCATTCTGCCGATGACGCTCTCCCCCGCATCGATCCGCAACGTGATGGCGGACCTCGAGGCGGCCGGCCTGATCTTCGCGCCCCACACGAGCGCCGGACGGCTGCCGACCGAGACAGGCCTGCGTTTCTTCGTCGACGCCATGATGGAGATCGGCGACGTCACCTCCGAGGAGCGCTCGAGCATCGAGGCGCAGATGCGGGCGGCTGCTTCCGGCCATACCCTGGAAACGGCCCTGGCCGAGGCCTCCACGCTCCTGTCTGGCGTCTCGCGCGGCGCCGGCGTCGTGGTGACGTCCAAGTCCAATGCACGCCTCAAGCACATCGAATTCGTGCGTCTCGACCCGAGCCGGGCCCTGGTGGTCCTCGTCTCCGAGGACGGCTCGGTGGAAAACCGCCTCCTCGACCTGCCGGCGGGCCTGCCGGCGGGCGCCCTGGTCGAGGCCGGGAACTTTCTCAATGCCCGCATCCAGGGCAAGACCCTCGGCGACGTGAAGCGCGAGATCCAGACCCGCCGCGAGGAGATGGAGCGCGAGCTCGATGCGCTGACCGCCAGGCTCGTGGAGGCGGGGCTCGCCACCACGGCCGGGCCGGCGGATTCCCGCCAGCTCATCGTGCGCGGCCAGGCCAACCTCCTCGACGACCTGAAGGCCGCCGAGGATCTGGAGCGCATCCGCCTGCTCTTCTCGGACCTGGAGACCCAGACCGACGTGATCGACCTCCTGAGCCGGGCCGAAGGCGGCGAAGGGGTGCGCATCTTCATCGGCTCGGAGAACAAGCTGTTTTCGCTCTCCGGCTCGTCGATGATCGCCGCTCCCTTCCGGGACGGCAGCCAGAAGATCGTCGGAGTTCTGGGCGTCATCGGCCCGACCCGGCTCAACTACGCCCGCATTGTCCCGATGGTCGATTACACCGCCAAGGTGATCACCCGCATCCTGGAGCGTGGCCGGTAAAGCGCGACCGCCGCTCCGCCCTCATGCTCGGTCCGCCACGTTGCCAGGGAACCATCCCCGTCTGACGCGTTAACCCTCCTGTCCGCACATGCGGCCAATGTTCCTACCAATGGAGGAGGTTTCCTTGAAGACAGCAGCGATCATCGCCGGCGTCGGCCTCATGATGCTCGGCACCGTAGCCCAGGCCCAGACCAGCGGCACCCCCGGTTCGCCCTTCCCGAACGCCGCCCCGCACGAAGTCCAGATGATCAACGGCGTGCCCTGCCGGACCATTCTCGACCGCGAGAGCAACACGCGCGTCCCGGTCCAGTGCGCCAGCCAGGCCGGCATGATCGGCATGGACCCGACGACCACCGGCAGCGTTCTCGTCGCCCCGAGGGCCGCCGGGGCTCCGGTCTCCGGCACGCCGGCCTCCGCCTTCCCGACGGCCGCCCCCCACGAGATCCGGGTCATCAACGGTGTGCCTTGCCGCACCGTCCTGGTCCAGGGCACCGACCAGCGCGTTCCCGTCGAGTGCGCCCGGTAAGCGTCCCATGCGTCGACAGGCGCGGACGGCCTGTTCCGCGCCTGCCCCCGTTCCTCGCTGAGTGCGAGGCCCGCTCCGACCGGGACACGATGGCGGGAATGCTCCCCGCCGGTCGGCCGATCAGACCGAAACCATCCCATTCAAGCCTCCTGCCAGGCCCGTAGAGCCTCGTCCGGGCGGCCCGATCCGGGAGCCCCGGGCCGGAGACACGCCCGTTTTGCCGCGCCCGAGGGCCGACCATGGGACGGTCCTCTGCCGGCACGCGACACCAGCCTCCCTTGGCTTTGGGGGGCCACCCTGCTATTGCGGCCTGAACCTTCCTATATCAGCAGAATTATGACCGCTCGCACCTTCGACAACATCCGCAACTTCTCCATCGTGGCCCATATCGACCACGGCAAGTCGACGCTCGCCGACCGCCTGATCCAGACCACGGGGGCGCTCTCCGCCCGTGAGATGACGGAGCAGGTGCTCGACAACATGGACATCGAGCGTGAGCGCGGCATCACGATCAAGGCCCAGACCGTGCGCCTCGACTACAAGGCGCAGGACGGCAAGACCTACATCCTGAACCTCATGGACACCCCCGGGCATGTGGACTTCGCCTACGAGGTCTCGCGTTCGCTCGCCGCCTGCGAGGGCTCCCTGCTGGTGGTCGACGCCTCGCAGGGCGTAGAGGCCCAGACGCTCGCCAACGTCTACCAGGCCATCGACGCCAACCACGAGATCGTGCCGGTCCTCAACAAGATCGACCTGCCCGCCGCCGATCCCGACCGGATCAAGGAGCAGATCGAGGAGGTGATCGGCATCGACGCCTCGGACGCGGTGCCGATCTCGGCCAAGACCGGCCTCAACATCGAGGGCGTCCTGGAGGCCATCGTCCAGAAGCTGCCGCCCCCGAAGGGCGACCCGGATGCGCCGCTCAAGGCCCTCCTGGTCGATTCCTGGTACGACGCCTATCTCGGCGTGGTGGTGCTGGTGCGCATTGTCGACGGCACGATGAAGAAGGGCCAGACCATCAAGATGATGGGCACCGGCGCCGCCTATTCCCTCGACCGCGTCGGCGTATTCTCGCCGAAGATGACCGAACTGGCCCAGCTCGGCCCCGGCGAGGTCGGCTTCTTCACCGCCTCCATCAAGGAAGTGGCCGACACCCGCGTCGGCGACACCATCACGGACGACCGCAAGCCCACCGCCGAGGCGCTGCCCGGCTTCAAGCCCGTGCAGCCGGTGGTGTTCTGCGGCCTCTTCCCGGTCGACGCCGCCGAGTTCGAGAACCTGCGCGCCGCCATGGGCAAGCTGCGCCTCAACGACGCCAGCTTCTCCTACGAGATGGAAACCTCCGCGGCCCTTGGCTTCGGATTCCGCTGCGGCTTCCTCGGCCTGCTGCATCTCGAGATCATCCAGGAGCGCCTGGAGCGCGAGTTCAACCTCGACCTCATCTCGACGGCTCCGTCCGTGGTCTATCATCTCAAGCTGCGCGACGGTTCGACCATCGAGCTGCACAACCCGGCCGACATGCCGGACGTGATGAAGATCGAGAGCATCGAGGAGCCGTGGATCCGCGCCACCATCCTCACGCCGGACGATTATCTCGGGTCCGTCCTCAAGCTCTGCCAGGAGCGGCGCGGCATCCAGATCGACCTCAACTATGTCGGCAAGCGCGCCATGGTGGTCTACGACCTGCCGCTCAACGAGGTCGTGTTCGATTTCTACGACCGCCTGAAGTCGATTTCGAAGGGCTACGCCTCCTTCGACTACCACATCTCCGACTATCGCGAAGGCGACCTGGTGAAGATGTCGGTGCTCGTCAACGGCGAGCCTGTCGATGCCCTCTCCATGCTGGTCCACCGCGACCGGGCCGAGGGTCGCGGCCGCGCCATGTGCGAGAAGCTCAAGGAACTCATCCCGCCGCACATGTTCCAGATCCCCGTGCAGGCCGCGATCGGGGGCAAGATCATCGCCCGCGAGACCATTCGGGCTCTGCGCAAGGACGTGACGGCCAAGTGCTACGGCGGCGACGCAAGCCGCAAACGCAAGCTGCTCGACAAGCAGAAGGAAGGCAAGAAGAGGATGCGCCAGTTCGGCAAGGTCGACATCCCGCAGGAAGCCTTCATCGCTGCCCTGAAGATGGACACCTAGAGCATCGGACGGATCCCAAAAGTGCAAGTCCACTTTTCACGTCCGATGCTTTAGAAGGAACAGCCGTCGAGGCTTCTTCCGCACAATGTTCAGGCCCGGCTTGCAACCAAGCCGGGCCTTTCATTTTGTCGCTGCACTGCAGCAGCAAAGGCTGGAACCTGCCCTCCGCCCCAGAGTTCAACTCAGCGCGGGGCTCTGGTCTCTTTCAATGATCGATGGATGAAGAACGGGGTCTTCCGACGCCGGGCTTCGGCACGTCCATGGGTGCAAGGGGCCGCATCTTTCCGCACGCTGCACATCCGAGCCACAGGATCTCGTTCGAAGGAGAACCCATGACTTCGTCCCTGCGGGCCACGTTGCCGACGCTTTTCGCCCTCCTTCTCGGCTATGCTCTCATGCAGGTCGGCAATACCTTGCAGGGCACCCTGCTCAGCGTGCGCGGGAGCATCGAGCAGTTCACCCCGACGGAGATCGGCGCCGTGGGCTCCGCCTTCTGGGGCGGGATCGTGATCGGCTCGCTTTATGCCGGGCGCGTCATTCAGCAGGTGGGCCATACCCGCACCTTCGCGGCCCTGGCGGCGGTTGCCGCGTCGACCGCGCTGTTCCACCTCCTGGTGATCAGCCCTGCCGTCTGGATCGCCGCACGGGCCCTGACCGGGTTCTGCTTCGCAGGCCTTTTCATCGTGGTCGAAAGCTGGCTCAACGCCTCGGTGACCGCCCAGACCCGCGGACAGGTTCTCTCCGTCTACGGCATGACCGGGCTCATCGCCGGCATCGGCGGACAGATGCTCCTGCCGGCGGGGGATCCCTACGGCTACCGGCTGTTCTGCTTCGTCGCCATCCTCATCTGCCTGGCTCTCGTCCCGACCGCCCTGTCGCGCGCCACCGCACCGGCTCACGCGGTCAGCGACACGAAGATCAACCTGATGCAGCTCTACCGCCAATCGCCCTTCGGCGTGGTGGCGGCCGTTCTCTGCGGCGTCACCACCAGCTCGTTCTTCGCGCTCGGGCCGATCTGGGCGCAGGAGCGCGGACTGGACACCGCCGAGATCGCGATCTTCATGGCCTGCGGCACGCTCGGCGGCTTTGCCACCACCTACCCTCTCGGCTGGCTCTCGGACCGCATGGACCGGCGCCACGTGATCATCGGGGCCTCGGCGATGGCGGCCGCGATCCTGCTCGCGCTCATTCATTTCGTGCCGCTCACCGTGCCGGTCTGGCTGATCTTCCTCTATGTGGCCGTCTTCGGCGGCAGCGTGATTCCCACCTACAGCATCGTCACCGCGCATGTGAACGACATGGTGAAGCCAGGCGAGTTCGTCGCGGCGGCGGGCGGCCTTCTGATCCTGCAGGGTGTGGGCGCCACGGTCGGCCCGATCATCGCCGGCGTGGCCATGACGGAGTTCGGACGGCTGGGGCTTCTCTATGTCGTGATCATCGCTCAGACCCTGATGGCGATCTGGGGCGCCTATCGCAGCCTGCGGCGCGCCGCACCGTCCTCGGAGAAAAAGGAAACCTTCGTTCCCGAACCCTCCATCCCGGTCGGCACGCAGCTGGAGGCGTCCTGAGCGCCTCCGGCTGGCCGGTCTCTACATCAGCAGCGACTGCGCCCCGTCGATCCAGACCGGCGTGCCGGTGATGTGCCGTGCGCGGTCGGAGGCGAGGAACAGCACCAGCTCGGCCACCTCCTCGCTCGTGCCCGGCTCCTGGCCGGTGAGCGGGATGGAGCCGGCCGGATATTCGGCGGGAACCTCCGCCTCTTCCGTGTGCCGCTTCGTGGTGTTGTCGGAAATCTCCGTGTCGATCTTGCCGGGGCAGACCACGTTCACGCGGATCCTGTGCTTGGCGAGTTCGACCGCCAGCATCTGCGCCATCGCCACCTGGGCGGCCTTGGTGGCCGAATAGGCGGTCGCGCCCGCGCTGGTGAAGGTTCGCGAACCGTTGATCGACGCCGTGATGACGATGGCGCCCCCGTCCCTCTTCAGATGCGGCACCGCATGATGGAGCGTCAGGTAGGTGCCGCGCAGGTTGGTGTTGATCGTGCGGTCCCATTCCTCGGGCTGCAGCTCATCGATGGGAGCCCAAACGCCGTTGATGCCCGCATTGGCGAACACGATATCGAGGCGGCCGAAGGCCTCGACCAGATCGGCTACGGCCTTGCGCATCTGACCGTCATCTGCAACGTCGGCGACGAGCGCGACGGCCCTGCCGCCCGCGTGCTCGATCTCCTGGGCGACCTTGCGGATTTCGCCGTCCGTGTGGCTCAAAACGCCCACCATGGCGCCCTCGCGCGCGAAGCGCAGGGCCGCCGCCTTGCCGATGCCCGACCCTGCGCCCGTCACGAGCGCGACCTTGCCTTGAAGTTCCATGGTGCTGCCTTTCCTCCGAACGGACCTGTCCCTGAACCGGAGGAAGCCGCGGCTTGTTCCCTCGGCGCCTCAAGCCAGGCCGACGCGGCGCCCGGAGGCGTCGACCACCGGCTCGCCGTCTTCCTTGACGAATTCGCCCTGTTGCGGTGGCAAGATGTCGAGCACGGTCTCGGACGGGCGGCAGAGCCTGACGCCCATGGGCGTGACGACAATCGGGCGTTCGATCAGGATCGGGTGCGCCATCATGGCGTCGAGCAGATCATCGTCGCTCAAGGACGGATCGGCAAGGCCGAGTTCCTCGTAGGGGGTGCCCTTCCGGCGCATCACGTCGCGGATGCTGACACCCATGCGCTCGACCAGCTGACGAAGGAGCAGACGGGTCGGGGGCGTCTTCACATACTCGATGACGTGCGGCTCGATCCCGGCGTTCCGGATCAGCCCAAGGGTGTTGCGGGAGGTCCCGCATTGGGGATTGTGGTAGATGATCACGTCCATGGCTTGTCCTGACGATCGAGGAAGGACGTCATGCTTGCCACGGTGCATGAGGGATGGCCAGCCGCGGGTGCCGACGCGAAGGGTCAGCCCTGGCAGGCCGCCCTGCTCTGCACCTTCAATCGCGACAGCAGGCGCTGCGAAAGCGCATCGTGGGCCCCGCGCGTCTCGACGCCGGACAGGGACAGTTCGAGCACCCATTCGTCGGAGAGCGGCACGATCAGGGTTTCCACGGTCATGCCGTGAGGGGCCGTCGGCAGATTGGCATCCACCCAGGTGGCGGACCAGCGCGTCGCTCCGGCATCCGACGACAGGGAGACCGACTGCGCCGGGCGTCCGAGAAGCGCCTCGTAATCCTGCTGCAGGGCGGCGGCGTCGCGGCTCGCCAGATCGGGTTGCGGCATGCCGCGCAGGTCTTGAGCCGAGCGGAGCCCTACGGCGAGCTCCTCGTCGGAGGACGCAGCCTCGATCCCGCTGCCGGTTGACCGCCACTCATCCGGGAGGGAGAGCGAGAAGCAGAGTTCCGGAGCGGCCCGGCCCGTCACCCAGGTCTGGCCGGTGGCCGGATCGAAGCGTGTCCGAACGGACCCGTTCACCGGCGCCGTCGCCAGGGGGGCATTGGCGGCCTGCACGGCTGGGGCCACGGCAAGGCCTGCCAGAACGACTGCCCTGCGGGCCCATGCTCCCCAATCGTCGACGCAATGCACCTTGGCCTCCAGCGGTAGCGGATCCTTGTTTATCCATGGCAACGCGTCGAAAGCGCGACGGTTGCGTGTCCAGAGGCATGCCCCCGGGCTCTCATGGGCGGGAGAGAAGGAGCGCGGAACCGGGCAACACGAGAAAGGCGGGCCGGAGCCCGCCCTCCTCGTCCGTGATCAGCCGCGGGCGCGGGCACGGATCATGAAGGTGTCGTAGGCGTATTCCGCCACCTGGAACCAAAGATATTCCTCGCCGCGAAAAGCCTTGTAGCTGTCGTAGATCTTCTTGAAATCGGCGTTCTTGGCCGAGATCTCGTCATAGACCTCGTTGGCCGCCTTGTAGGCCGCGTCCATGATCTCCTGCGAGAACGGGCGCAGCTGCGCGCCGTTGCCGACCAGGCTGCGCAGGGCAGCCGGGTTGCGGGCATCGTACTTGGCCTGCGTGTCGACGTTCACATAGCCTGCGGCGGCCTGGATGGCCGCCTGGTAGGGCTTGGGCAGCTCGTTCCATTTCTGCAGGTTGACATAGAAGTGGATGGCGGGACCGCCCTCCCAGAAGCCCGGATAGTAGTAGAACGGCGCGACCTTGTTGAGGCCGAGCTTCTCGTCGTCGTAGGGCGCCACCCATTCGGCGGCGTCGATGGTGCCGCGCTCCAGCGACGGGTAGAGATCGCCGCCGGCGATCTGCTGCGGCACCACCCCGAGCTTGCCCATGATCTGGCCGGCCAGGCCGGCGATGCGCATCTTGAGGCCCTGCAGATCCTGGACGGTTTTGATCTCCTTGCGGAACCAGCCGCCCATCTGCACGCCGGTATTGCCTCCCGGCAGAGCGTAGACGTTGTGCTTGGCATAGAACTCGTTGAGCAGGGCGTTGCCGTTGCCCTGGTAGAGCCAGGCGTTCATCTGGCGGGAGTTGAGGCCGAAGGGCAGCGTGGTGCCGATGGCGAAGGTCGGATCCTTGCCCACGTAATAGTACGAGCAGGTATGGCCCATCTCGACGGTTCCCCCGCCGATCGCGTCGAGCGCCTGAGGCGCACCGACGATCTCGCCGGGTGCGAAGGTCTGGATCTGGAACTTGCCGTCGGTGGCCTCAGCCACGAGCCTGGCGAAGGTCTCGCCGCCGCCGAACAGGGTGTCGAGGGATTTCGGAAAGGCCGAGGTCAGACGCCAGCGAATCTCGGGGTTCGACTGGGCGATGGCCGGCTTGGCAATGGCTCCGGCGGCGGCGCCGACGGTGGCTGCCTGGAGGAATGCACGACGTTTCATGGGCGTCCCTTTCATTCGTTTCCGATTGAAGGCGCGCCTGAGAAGAAAGTTTCAACGCGACGCACTCAAACGAATAGTTGAGACGCCCCTATAGCGGGCCGGGCGGAAGATGGGAGGGGCTTCGAAGCAGGGACTTCATGCATCCAGCGCATGCGTGAACCGGCCCTGGGGCGAAGCGCGCAGCCGGCCGTTCCGCCCCTCCGGTGTCGGGGAAAAACCCGTCAGAAGATCAGCTCGCCCGCGCCCCAAGCGAGAAGGATCAGGAGGACGAAGGCGAGGAGGAAAAGGCCGAACAGGACCTTGGCGATGGTCTTGGCCCCGGAGGCGACGCCTGTGAATCCCAGGGCGCCCGCCACGAGGGAAATCACCAGAAAGATCAGAGCCCATTTCAGCATGTGCATGTCCTTGTCGCTTATGGCCGAGCTACAGGGATTAAGCGCCCAAGCTTGATCCGGTTCCGGTCATCGGGCTCAGATCACCACGGTGACCTTCTCGGCCGCACGGGTCAGGGCCGTGTAGAGCCAGCGGCTGCGATGCTCGCGGAAGGCGTAGGATTCGTCGAAGAGCACCAGGTCGTCCCATTGCGACCCCTGCGCCTTGTGAACGGTCAGCGCATAGCCGTAGGTGAACTCGTCGGATTCCTTGCGCAGGACGAACGGCACCTCCTCCTCGGTCCCCTCGAAGAAGGCCTTGTGCACGGCGACCTCCACGGAGCGGCGGCGGGCGTCGTCGTCGGGCAGCACGTCCATGCGGATGAAGTCGTTGCGGATGCCGCGCAGGGCCTGGATGGTCCAGGTGCCGCCGTTGAGCAGCCCCTTGGTCTTGTCGTTGCGCAGGCACACGAGCTTCTCGCCCGCCGCCGGCATGGGATCGCGGTAGCCGTTCAATTCGCGCAGGCGCGTGTTGTAGAGGCGCCGGGTCTTGTTGAGGCCGACGAGAACCTGATCGGCCGCCATGACGGCGGCGGCGTCGATCTCGCGGCGGCGGATGATGCGACTTTCGCCGTAGGTCCCGGGCTCCAAGCGTCCGCCTTCCCGGACTGTCATCGACAGGTGAATGATGGGATTGTCCTTGGCCTGCCGGTGCACCTCCGTGAGCATCACGTCGGGCTCTCCGTCCGTGAAGAAGCCCCCACCCTTCACCGGCGGCAACTGCGCCGGGTCGCCCAGCACGAGAACGGGCTGCCCGAAGGACAGGAGATCGCGCCCGAGCTCCTCGTCCACCATGGAACATTCGTCGATGATGATGAGGTCGGCCTTGGAGGCCGGGCTCTGACGGTTGAGGACGAATTGGGGACCGTTCTCGTCCGACTCCCGCGAGCGGTAGATCATCGAATGGATCGTCGAGGCGTCGGCGCAGCCCTTGGTGCGCAGCACCAGAGCCGCTTTGCCCGTATAGGCGCCGAAGGCCACCTCGCCGTCCACGTTCTCGGCGATGTGCTTGGCGAGCGTGGTCTTGCCCGTGCCGGCATAGCCGAAGAGACGGAACACCGGACGGTCGCCGCGGCGCAGCCAGGCGGCGACGGCTTTCAGGGCGGCATCCTGTTGCGGCGACCAGGTCATGCGGATTTCGCCTCGCGATGGAGAGAATAGAGAAGACCGACGATGATGATGCCGCTCCCGAGGAAGACGTACGGATCGAGCGCCTCGCCGTAGAACTGCCAGCCGACGAAGGCGATCAGCGGGATGCGCATGAAATCCAGCGGGACCACCATGGTGGCATCGCCGCGCCGGTAGGCGTTGGTGAGGCAGTAATGCGCCAGGAGACCGCCGACGCAGATGCCCACCAGGGCCAGCGCGTGCGAGGGCTGGACCTGAAGCCAGAAGGCCCGTCTCACGCCCGCGAGGTTCATCGGGAGCTGCAGCAGGTTCATGAAGAACAGGATCGAGAAGGTGCTTTCCGTCATGGTCAGCCGCTTGGTCATGATCGCCACGAGGGCGAAGCAGAACGCCACGCCGAGCATGAGAAAACCGGCCGGCTGCAAGGTTTCCAGCCCGGGGCGGAGGATCACGAGAATGCCGATGAAACCGAGCACGATGGCGACGAGGCGTCCGCCCGTCATCTTCTCCTTGAGCAGCGGGACCGCCAGCAAGGCGACCCAGGCGGGCGTCGTGAACTCGAGGGCGAAGACGGTCGCGAGCGGCAGGAGCGTAAGGCCGAACGCCCATCCGTCGGTGCCGAGGAAATGCAGGACGTTGCGAGCCAGATGCAGGGGAAAACGGCGCGGCTTCAGCCCGGGCCGCAGTTCCGGCCGGACCATCGCGAGCAGGAGCAGGATGAGGACTCCGGCGCCATTGCGCACGGCGAGCATCTCGAAGATCGAGAACGCGGGGGCGAGCGCACGCACCGCAACGGCCGTTGCGGAGAAGGAGAGGAGTGCGCCGCTCATCCAAAGAACGACGGCGAGGATGCTGCGATGGGGCACGGCGGTCCAACCGGTGTGAGGATCCACTCGCTTAGCCTGCCTCCGCGACCGCGTGAAGCCTCCATGGTCATTCGAGCAAGCGACCAACACGCGCATGAGGCGAGGCGAGCTGAAGCAAACCGAGGGCAAACCCTCGCAGCGACGATCCCGCGGAGGATGCCGATGTGTGATTCTCGACGCGGCTGACGACTCTCCGGCCGATTTTCACGCCGCTCGCGCGAAAATTTTTACGTCACGCGCGAGGGGGACTCGAGGCTGCCGAAATGGCTCCTTCGACCCTCTCCAAGTGGATAGGATTCGCGGCGTGTTGTTTAACATCCGTTAAGGCGCCCGAATACTCTGAGACGCGAGACCGTCATCTTTTCTACCCCATTAAGCTATTGATCGCAGAGGCGAATTTTCCTCTCACGACATCGCGCCCCCGACGGCCCAACTGCGTCTGCGCGCCCGAGGAAGCAGCTCTAACTGTCTCATCTTGAACCCGATATTGAGTCTTAGATCTGCAAGTGCAGAGAGCCGCGCCGAGCAAAATATCCACAGAAAAAGTGCACGTTCTACTGTCAACACTTTTCGATAATCGGAACCCGCTTGGTATAACGACGTTGCCTTGCAAGCGTGACGGTTGCACGCGAAGGCCCTTGAAGGAGGCGGCAATGCCGACAGACACTAAGTCAAACCCGCTGACGATGCTGTTCACGGGAGACACCGGTGCGACCAGCACCAAGAAGACCGCGAAGAAGAGCAGCAGCGCACGCCGCAGCTCGACCAGCACCGCCAAGAAGGCTGGAACGAAGAAGACCGCTGCCAAGAAGACGGCCGCGAAGTCGACCTCCCGGTCGGCATCGAAATCGTCGGCCAAGTCCGGCGCGAAGAAGACCACGTCCGGCGCGAAGAAGACCACGGCCAAGAAGAGCGCGGCGAAGTCCTCTGCCACGAAGACTCCGGCCCGTTCGTCGGCCAAGTCGGCAGCGAAGAAGACCACCGCCAAGACCACCGCTAAGACGGCTGCCAAGAAGACCACCGCCAAGAAGACGACCGCGAAGAAGACCTCGGCCAAGTCGGCCGCCAAGAAGTCCGCTTCTCGCTCGTCCTCGGCCCGTTCGGCGACGGCCCGCAAGTCCCCCTCGCGCAGCTCCAGCCGCAGCGCGGTGAAGTCGACTTCGAAGGCCCGCAGCGCGTCCAAGTCGACCCCGAAGCGCGCAGCCGCCGCTTCGAGCCGGACCTCTGCCACGAAGAAGTCCGGCACGGTTGCCAAGCGGTCCTCCGGCTCCCGCTCGTCGAGCGCTCGCAAGAGCCCCTCGAAGTCGCGGAAGCGCTGAGGCCGCCATGCGGCAAGCGCCGGGACGGGCTTATCCCCGTCGCCCGGCGCCTGCGCATAGAAAATCGCCCGGCGAAAGCCGGGCGATTTTGTTTTGGGAGAAGGGCCGGCCGCTTACCGGCCGGTGCTCATCGGATCGCTGGCGCCCCAATAGGGCGTGGCGTTGTAGTAGCGGTGGACGTGCTCTTCCCATTCCCGGTCGTAGGAGGCGTCGTGACCTTCCGCGCTGCGCCGGGGCGCGCCGCGGAGCTGGTCCTCGGAGAGGTTCAGCTCATAGGCATCGAGTTCGGTGTTGTACTTCAGGACGCTCCAGGGGAGCGTGTAATACTCCTCGCCCAACCCCATGAATCCGCCGAAGCTCATTACCGCATAGGCGACCTTGCCGGATCGCTTCTCGATCATCACGCGCTCGATCGTTCCGATCTTCTCGCCGTCCGTGCGGCGCACCGGCGTTCCTTCGACCTTGTCGCTGGCAATCAGGCTGTGGGTTTCGCGAACGTCGCCGCTTTGTGCCGTCGTCTGCATCATTGCGCTCCCTTCATGTGTGAGATCCAAGGCATCGAACCCAAAAGTGGACCCGCTTTTGGGATCCGTCCGATGCTTCATCTTTAAACGGGCGCATCGCTGGGCGCGGAAAGCCGGGGCCACTTTTCCGCACGATGCGCTAGGGCAACGCTCGGGTTGAAATGCAGGTTCCGGTTCGGGCCGGGACCCCAAGGATTTCAAGGCGTTTGAACGATCCTCGCACCAAGCGCTGCCGTAGGAACCCGCTTCCCGACCTCACGTTGACACACGTTTACGAAACTTGAGGATAGGAAGGAGAGTGCCATGGCGGTTCGCCAGAAGCCGGTCGGGGACCAGGTCGTTGTCATCACCGGCGCGTCGAGCGGCATCGGTCTCGCGACGGCCCACCTGTTCGCCGAGCGCGGCGCGAAGGGCCTCGTCCTGGTCGCCCGCAACGAGGACGCGCTGCGCAAGATTGCCGATGAGCTCAGCCATGGGCCGACACGGGCCATTGCCGTGGCGGCGGACGTCAGCAAGCGCGAGGATCTGGACCGGGTGGCGCGCACGGCGACCGAAACCTTCGGCCGGTTCGACACCTGGGTGAACGACGCGGCCGTGGCCCTCTACGGCAACGTCACCGACATCCCCATGGAAGACCAGCGCCAGCTCTTCGACGTGAATTACTGGGGCGTGGTCAACGGCTCGATGATCGCCGCCGACCATCTGCGCCATCAGGGCGGCACCATCATCAACGTGGGCAGCGTCCTGTCCGAGCGGGCCATGATCCTCCAGACCCAGTACTCGGCCTCCAAGCATGCGGTGAAGGCTTTCACGGATGGCCTGAGGATGGAATTGGCGAACCAGGGGGCGCCGGTCGCGGTCACCCTGATCAAGCCCTCCTCGATCGATACGCCCTATGTGGAACATGCGCGCAACTATCTCGACCGGGACAACGCTATCCCGCCGCCGGCCTACGATCCGCATCTCGTCGCCAAGGCGATCGTGTATGCGGCCGAGCACCACCGGCGCGAGATCACCATCGGGTTCGGCGGCTGGATCATCGGCGCCATGGGCAAGGTCGCGCCTCACCTCGTCGACAAGGCGATGGAATGGACGGGCTACGGGTCGCAGACGACCGATCACCCCGAACGGCCGGCCATGCGCGACAATCTCTATCAGGCCCGTGAGGACGGCGACATGTACTCGTCGCTTCCCGGCGAGCCGCGCAAGACGAGCCTGCTCCTGGAAGCGCAGATCCACCCGTTCGTGACGGCAGCCGTGCTGGCCGGGGTCGCGGCCGGCATCGCGGCCCTGTTCCTGCCTTCCCTGGCGGCGAGCCGGCGTCCGAAACGCGCCAAGCCGCCGGCACCACGCTACCAGCCGACCATGCGCCGCACCGGCAACGGTCATGACAAGCACACCTACGGACCAGGGCACATGACCCAGCGCGGTCCCTACGAGGGCCGCCCGCAGCCGCGGCACTGACGATGCGTGCGGGCCGGATCGGGGATCCGGCCCATTCATTCGAGAGCGACAAGATGGCCGCTTTCCGCACATTCCGAACCCGATGGTTGCAGGCTAGCCTTGCCCCATGATTCCGATTCGCTCTCTCGCCATCGCGCTCGCTCTTCTGGTCGGCGGCTCCGCCGCCGCGCAGGACAAGGGCACCCTCGACCCGAAGCCGCTGCCGCCGCTCGCCGATCCCGGCGATCCGAAGCTCGCCGCGAAGGAGCTCTTCGGGCGGCGCGCCACGCCGGCCGATCTTCGCTCGCGATCGATCGGCAGCTATGCGCGAGGCTGCGTGGCCGGTGCGGCGGCGATCCCGGTCGACGGCGACAACTGGCAGGTCATGCGCCTCTCCCGAAACCGCAACTGGGGCCATCCGCAGATGATCGGCTTCCTGCAGCGGTTCGCCGCCCGGCTTCCAAGCGTGAACGGATGGCCGGGCCTTCTCGTCGGCGACATCTCGCAGCCGCGCGGCGGCCCGATGATCACGGGTCATGCCTCACACCAGATCGGCCTCGATGCCGACATCTGGCTCACGCCCATGCCCAACCGCCGCCTCTCGCGGGCGGAGCGGGAGGAGATGTCGGCGACGAACGTGGTGCGCGACGATCTTCTCGACATCGATCCGGCCCGATGGACGCCGCAGCACACGGCCCTCATCCGCGCCGCCGCGCAGGAGAGAAGCGTCGCCCGGGTCTTCGTGAATCCGGCCATCAAGAGGGCGCTCTGCCGGGAGGCGGGGGCGGACCGCGCCTGGCTGAGCAAGGTGCGGCCGATCTGGGGCCACAACTACCATTTCCACATCCGCCTCGCCTGCCCGGCCGGCGAAGCAGGATGCTCCGATCAGGATCCGCCTCCCGGCGGCGACGGCTGCGGGGCGGAGCTGACCGCCTGGTTCACGCCCCAGATGCTGCATCCCAAGCCCGGCAAGCCCCGTCCGCCCCTCACCATGGCGCAGCTGCCGAACGAGTGCCGTGCCGTTCTCGACGCGCCCTGATACGGCCCTGAAGCAGAAAGGCCCGCATCCTTTCGGGATGCGGGCCATTCCAGTCGGTTCTCGAGAAGGGGCAGCCGGGTCTACTCCGCTGCCACGCCGACGCCGATCTGGCAGGACACGCCGGTGCCACCCAGGCCGCAATAGCCGTTCGGGTTCTTGGCCAAGTATTGCTGGTGGTAATCCTCGGCGAAGTAGAACGGCCCTGCATCGACGATCTCGGTCGTGATCGGCCCATAGCCCTTGGCCGCGAGCGCCTGGCCGTAAGCCGCCTTGGACGCCTCTGCGGCCTGCCTCTGGGCCTCGTCGAACACATAGATCCCGGAGCGGTACTGGGTGCCCACGTCGTTGCCCTGGCGCATGCCCTGGGTCGGATCGTGGTTTTCCCAGAAGGTCTTCAGCAGGGTCTCATAGGAGATCACCTTCGGATCGTAGACCACCAGGACGACCTCGTTGTGCCCGGTGAGGCCCGAGCACACTTCCTCATAGGTCGGGTTCGGCGTGGTGCCGGCCGCATAGCCCGCGGCGGTGATCCAGATGCCGTCCCCCAGCTGCCAGAACTTGCGCTCCGCGCCCCAGAAGCAGCCGAGGCCGAACAGGGCCTTCTCCATCCCGGCGGGATAGGGCGGCTGAAGCGGGCGGTCGTTGATGAAGTGCCGCTCAGCCGTCGGAATCGGGCTGGTCCGGCCGGGCAGAGCCTCGGCGGCGTTCGGCAGGTCGAGTCGTTTGCGGAAGCTGAACATGGGAGGTCCTCGCGTGACCTCGCTCATGTAAGCATTGCCGGCCGCCCGCGGGAGGGGTGGTTCCCTCACCTTCCCGTGAAAGGGGACCCCTCTTCCTGCGCCGGGAGGCCGGTTCCTGGGGCAAGGATCACCGGGTTCGATCCCACGGATGGGACCTGCTCCTGGGGCGCGGCGCTCTCAAGCGCCGGACGTGTCATCGAACTCACGCCCGATGCTCTAAGCTTTTGTTTGGGCGCATCTTTTCAGACAAAACCGGTTCCCGCTTTTCACGTCCGATGCTCTAGCGGCCTGCAAGATATCCGATCGGCTCCAGGGGCTTCTGCCCGAGCCACATGAGCAGCGCGCCGACCAGGAAGCCCGTCACAGAGGCCGGCATCTGCAGGACGTAGGTGGCGATCGGATCCCACAGCCAGGGGTAACCGCGCTGGGCGATGCTGCCCTCAAGCGAAGCCATCCCGCTCGGGAAAAGAGTTCCCCCGACCTTTCCGATCGAAGCGAATGATACAGCATTGTTGACGATCGATCGCGTTCCGTCGATCACCAACCCAATAAATCCCGCTGCGATCAGCAGGAGGCCAAGGCTACGCGCTAGGAACTTCAAGGGAAGATACCTCTATGAACAGAGGGGGAATTATCTAGTGCGTTTTGTCGCAATGGCAAAGGCGATTCCGGCTGATTTGTGACAAGTTCGGACTTGCCTTTTGCCATGATTTGGCGATACACGGGCGCTCCGCAGAGAGAAGCGGAGAACCGGCCGGCCCGCATCGCGGATCGCTCGACGGTTCTTGGAGCCGTCCAAGGCTCATGCTGGAGGGGTGGCCGAGTGGTTGAAGGCGCACGCCTGGAAAGTGTGTATACGGGAAACCGTATCGCGGGTTCGAATCCCGCTCCCTCCGCCACTCTCTCCGTATAAGTCGCTGAAGCGACACGGTGAACGCGAAGTCACCGCGAACCTACCCGATCGCAATTCTCACTTCTGCGGCCATCTCGGCGAACGAACCGCTGCGTCGGCTCCCGAGGGCCGTGGGCTCTCGCGCCGTTGACGGGGCCCGCCTTCCGTTCGGCCCCATTGCGCAACGTTTCAGAACTTCAGGCTCTGCGACCGGGAAACGCAACATTGTCATCGCCAGCATGGTGCTGGCCGCGAGGGCACCTCAGCGGGCTATAGGCAAAGCGCGAGACCACGGATATGACAAACATCACCTAACGGAACCCTACCCACCGAATCCGGGTATGCTCTTGTCTTCACACGTTGCCCCGCGCGCTCAATACTATCCTTATATCGACGGCTTGCGGGCGTTGGCCGTGCTGTCGGTGCTCATCTACCACCTCCATGGACCCTGGCTTCCCGGAGGGTTCGTCGGGGTCGATGTGTTCTTCGTCATCTCCGGCTTCGTTGTCAGCGCGTCCATCGCCAGCTTCAAGGGACAGGGGATCTGGCAATTTCTCGCCTTCTTCTATGCCCGGCGCTTGAGACGCATCGCACCTGCGCTCATCGTTTGTCTGCTGGTCACCGCAATTCTGACAGCACTGTTGATCCCATCCTCTTGGCTCAGCGCCGAAAATCAGAAGACAGGCCTGTACGCCTTCTTCGGACTCAGCAACTTCGTTCTCGCCGCGAGCGGCCGCGATTACTTTGCACCGACAACCGACTTCAATCCCTACACCCACACCTGGTCGCTGGCCGTGGAAGAGCAATTCTATCTGCTCTTTCCGCTCCTGTTTCTGGCCTGGACAAGGGGTGGGCGCGGCCGGACTTGGTCCACCGCCCTCGTCGCCGGTGCCTTGATAGCGTCACTCGGCTGGGGCTGGTGGCAGAGCCGGACCAACCCCCTCGAGGCCTATTTCCTCACGCCGAGCCGCTTCTGGGAATTGGCCGCCGGGGTCCTGCTCTACCAAGGCCTGAGCCGGCTTCCGGAGCCGACAGCATGGTCCGGACCTGTTCGCTTCGTGCGAGGTGCAATCGGCGCATCCTCGCTGTTCGCGGTCCTCGCCGCCTTCGCCATGGCGGTTCCCGCTCGCTTCCCCGTTCCTGGCGTATTGCCGGCAGTCATCGGTACCCTTGGTGTCATCTGGAGCCTTCACCATCATCCTGAATTGAAAGGCCTGCACAGGCTGCTCGGCAGCCGCCCCCTGGTTTTCATCGGCAAGATTTCCTACTCGCTGTATCTCTGGCACTGGCCGGTGTTCGTCCTTTTCCGATGGACGTGCGGGCTGGACGATCTGCCGACGCGCGCCGCGGCGGTTGTGCTCGCGTTCGCCCTCGCCCTGGCCTCCTGGCGCTTCGTGGAGAACCCCGTCCGCTATGGAACTCACCTCGCTCGCCTGCCACACCGTGCGGTGATCGCCGGCAGCCTGTTGCTCGTCGCCCTTGCGGGCTGGGGGGCGGACGTCATCGCCGACAATCAGCATCGGCTCTCACTCAGCACCGTCAGCCGGAACCCGGACGTCTGGTACCCGAACGTCGCTCCCGCCGACGCGGAGGATCCCGGCTGCAATGCTGAACCCGAACGCCACACGGTCGCGGGCGGCCGGATGTTCGTTTACAATCCGAAGGGCTGCGTTCGATCGGGACCGGTCAGTCCATCCAGCATCTACGTTATCGGCGACTCCCACGCCATGGCTTATGAAGGGCTGCTGAAACAATACGCCGTTCACAGGGCGACACGGATCTACGCCTACACCAATGGCGGCTGCCCATTCATCAGCCTGCAGCCTTGGCGCGACCTCGACGACGCGCGGTGCCGACACTACACGGACGCGGCGCTCGGCGACCTGCGCGCCCGCCTGAAGCCCGGAGACGTCCTGTTCCTGCCGTCCCTGCGGCTGCCGCGTTTCTCCGACCAGTGGATCTATTTCGGGGAGGAGCAGGCGGAGAGACAAATGTTTGGCTCACGTGCCGACGCAGGACGCCAGCGCAGCGTCGCATTTGCTGTCGCAACTCTGCGAGACATTGCCCAACGCGGTGTTCACATCGTCTTTGAAGGGCCTAAGCCGATATTCAAAGCGCCACCATTCCGCTGCGCTGACTGGTTCAACCGCGGCAATCCGATCTGCGCCCCCGGATTTTCCGTGCCGCGAAGCCTCCTCGACGCTTTCCGCCGACCGGTGCTCCAGTCGCTGACGAGTATTGGCGAGCAGGTTCCCGGTGTCAGCGTCTGGGATCCGTATCCGATACTTTGTCCGGATGACGAGTGCCACGCTTGGCGCGATGGTCGGCCCCTGTTTCTCGACGGCGACCATATCAGCGGCATGGGCAATCAGCTTCTGATTCCGTCATTCACCGAGGTCATGGACACGCGCCTCGGCATGCCCAGGAGAGCCGCGGCACGCTAAAGCATCGGACGTGTCCTCGAACTCACGACCGATGCTTTAGGCTTTTGTTGCGGAGCATGTTTCCCGGTCGGCGCACGTGGCGGCTGGTCTCTCGGACTCGGCCGGCTCGCCGGCTCAGCTTCGATCAGTGACCATTCGCCCGTTCGCACTCGCCGACAGGTGGCGGCGGCCAAGCAGGAGCGCCCCGGGTCACGACCGGAGCGCGATCGCCGTAGGTTGGCGATAGGCCATCATCGCCGGAACGACAGCAATGATCGCCGCGACGGCCAGAAGGCCAAGGGCGAGCCTGCCGTCCTCCCAGGTCAGCACCACGGGGCTGACGATCCCGCTGGCGTCGGACACCCATGAAGCGAAGATTTTCGCCCCACCCCACCCCAGGACGACGCCGATCGCGACACCGCTCACCACCAGCGCCAGGATCTCGAACCATACCAGCCCGAAGAGGGCTGCCCGGGGGGCTCCCAGAGCCCGGAGTACGGCGAGTTGGCGGCGCCGCTGCGCCAGATGAACCACGGAGACCAGGATCACGGCGGCAGCCACGAGGCCCTGAGTCGCAAAGGCGATTGCCGCGAGGACCGTCCGGACGTCCCCGAGCGTCGAGAACAATCGGGTCAGAACCTCCGCGGGGAAGACGCCGAGGGTCTGGTCCCTTCGGTACTCGTTCCGAAGGCGATAGGCATCAGCGATGGTCCTCGCCTTCACGATGATGGCGGGCACGCCCTGCGGATTGGTCCAAGGCGGCCCGATCCTCTCCATCATCTCGGCAGGCCCGCGCTCTGCCTCAGAGGCCTCCCCGGTGCGGTCGTGAGCCGCATGGCCGTGCTCGTCGGCGTCGTGCCCGTCGCCCATGTGGTGGATGCGCCAGACACCCTCGATCGGTACCAGGATGGCGCGATCCCAGGGCGTCCCCGTCTCGCCCATCCGTCCGACGACCTGATATTTCAGTTCGGTATGCGTATGCCCGCCCTCCCCGGCCGTTCCGTGCAGCGGCTTCACCTCGTCGCCGAGAGCCAGATCCACCTTCGCGCCGATGACCGCCTCGGCGACGGTTTCGAAGACGCGTCCCTCCGACAATCCCACCCGGCCATCATCCGTGACGAACGCCGCGATGGTGCCGACCACGGGCAGGCCGTTGAACGAATCCCCGAAGCCGACGGGAGCAGCCATTGCCACGCGCGGATCGTCCGCAAGCTTCGCGAGCGCGGATCCGGGCAGCAGCGTCAAGGGTGACGGCTGCAGGAACACGGACGACAGGACAAGCTGCGTCTCGCTGCCGGCCGCCCCGACCACGAGATCGAAGCGTTCCGCCGCCCGCGCGCTGCCGAGCCGCAGGGCGCGCTCCTGGAGGTTGACCGCGACGCCCAGCGCCGTCGCCCCGGCGATCAGCAGGATGATCACCAGGGACCCGACCCAGTGCCGACGCAGGTCCACGAGAACGAATTTCAGCGGGATCATGTCGGCGCCGTCCTGGAACCGACGATCCGTCCGCGCTGGAGGCTCACGACCCGATGCATCGCCCGGGCCAGGGTCTGATCATGGGTCACGACGATCAGCGTCGCGGCGGACGAGGTCGAGAGCCCGATCAGCAAATCCGTAATGCGCTTGGCACTCGTGTCATCGAGGCTCGCCGTGGGCTCGTCAGCGACGATGATGGCGGGCTGCGCCTGCAACGCCCGCGCAACGGCCACGCGCTGCATCTCGCCACGGGACATGGTCTCGACCCTCTGGTCGTGCCGGTTCAAGCCGACCTGCTCGAGCAGGTGACGGGCGCGCTCGCGCGCATCGTTCCCGAGGCGCGGAACCCGCAATTGCCGCGGCAGGAGCACGTTGTCCAGAGCGCTGAGGCCCGGAAACAGATTGAAGTCCTGCATGATGATGCCCACCTGCTTCGCCCGCCACGTGTCGCGCTTGGCCTCGGACAGGCGCGCGATATCGATGCCGTCCCAGAGAACCGCCCCGGAGACGGGCCGCTCAAGTCCGGTCAGGATGTTGAGCAAGGTCGTCTTGCCCGCGCCCGATGGCCCCGTGACGGCCAAGTGCTCGCCGGTCGCGATAGCAAGGTCCGGCACATCGATCACGGGTTCGGGCAAGCCCCGGACGCGGACAGACACATCACGAAGAAGGGCACTCACTGCGGTCACACTGTCTGAAAGTGAGCATGGGTCAGCCGCAGCAGGCTGACGAACCCGGTCTCCGGGTCCGTCCACGAGCCATGCTCGAGGAGGCCATCGACCGTGATCGTCGCGTTCGACTGAACGAAGGTCTGCTTCTCGTCGAGATAGACGACCACGATGTCGCTCGGCCAGTCGGCATCGGACGAACAGAAGGGACACAGCGCCATCGGCATCTTCGTCAGGACGAAGAAGGCGGCTTCCGCCTTTAGAGGTGGCGCCATGAACCCCTTCATGAGCACGCGCCTGCCGCTCAGTTGCTTGACCCGGTCGGAGACGGTCATGCCCAGGACGCCGACCGAACCGTAAAGTTGTTCGAATGTCAGTTCCGGCGACCCGGCCTTCGCTCCCGGCGACAGGAGAGCGGCCCCTATCCCGATCGTGAGAAAACGGCGTGTCATCATGGCATGTCCAAATCAGCAGGATCAACAACCGAGCGGGATCGGGGCGGCAGGATCGCCGCCCCGATCCGGACTCTCACTTCTGCGCCTTTTGCTGGACCGGCGTCCGGCCCAGGGCGAGCGCATCGGCCATCACGCGAAACACGTCCGTGTTCTCCATGTAGCCGTGGAGCATCTCCGCGCCGGGTCCCTGTGCCTGAAGGACGACGTCGTCGACCGCGTGAACGCCCGTATCCGCGTCCTTGGGCAGATTTCCGACACGGAGCACGGCTCCCGGCACGTTCTTGTAGGCCTCGTTCGCCACGTACTGCTTCTTCTCGTTCTGAACGGCCGGCACGAACGGGTCGTCCAGCTTCGGGCGGAACGTCTCGTAATAGTCCGGGAAATTGTTGGCGAACATCGCCAACCGACGGGAGACGTCCACACGGTCCGGATAGCCGTCCTTGTCGGCATCGGTGTAGTTCGGGAAGCCGGCCTCGGCATAGGTGCCGACTTTCTCGCGCATCTCGTCGCCGGGCTTGTCGTCGTTGATCGTGCCGATGATCGAGGTGCCGTGGGTGTGGTCGCCCGTCACGATGATGAGGGTGTCGGGATTCGACTTGGCGAACGCCTGCGCAACCGCGACTGCCTTGTCGAACTCGATCGTGTCGACGAGCGCGCGCTCCCAATCGAGCGGGTGGGACATCTTGTCGATCGGTGCTCCTTCGACCATCAGGAAGAAGCCCTCCGGGTTCTTCGAGAGAACCGACAGAGCGGCCTGCATCATCTCGACCGTGCCGGGCTGGTTCGGGAACTTGCCCACCGTGCCCTTCTTGAGGAACTTGCGATCCAGGGTCACGTCCATGTTGCCGGGATGGAAGAGCCCAAGGAGCTTGCCGGCGTTGGACTCGCGGGCTGCCTTGGTCATTTCCTCCTCGGTCGTGGCCACGGCATAGCCGGCGTCCCTGAACTTCGCGACGTAGTCGATGTCATCCTTGCGCTTGGAGCCAGGGGTGGACTTCGGCAGGAAGTAGGCCGACCCGCCCCCGAGGATGAACTCGGGCTTCACATTGAAGAGATCGGCCATCAACTCGGCCTTGTCGGCGCGGCGGCGGGTATGGCCAACCACGGCAGCGGGGGTTGCATCCTGCAGCTCGGCGCCCGACACGATGCCCACGGACATTGTGGTGTTGCGCCGGATGATTTCCGCAATCGTCTCCTGCTTGGGATGCTCGAGCGAGCTCTTCGCGCGGCTCGCATACACGCCGAGCGCGTTCACCGCGGACTTATGGCCCGTCATGTAGGAGCTCATGGTGTTGGCGCTGTCGGCCGCGATCGAGTCCGTCGACGAGGTGCCGATGAAGGCCATCGCCGGCAGGTCATCCATGGCAAGACGGCCGTTGGCCTTGCCTTCGGTGTTGCCCTTGGACATGATGCGGGCGCCGGTGCGGTGGGCCACGGAGAGGCCGTCGCCCAGCAGGAAGATGACGTTCTTCGCGCGCCTCTCGGCGGGTGTCCCGAAGATGGACCAATTGACCTTCTTGCTCACGTCCCCGGCGGAGACCTCGACGACATAATCGCCCGGCTTGGCGACGGCAGCGTCGCGGATGATCAGCGACGAGACGTCGGCGCCATCCTCCTTCTCGATGTAGGTGAAGGACGAGCCGAGCATTTTCTCGGCATCCTCGCCGTTGATCGTGACCTTGATGTCCTTCTGAGGCACGACCTTCGGGAGTTCGACCTTGAAGTCGAACTTCGCACCGGAGAGGATCGTCGCCCGGTCGATCGGGTACACGGCCTGGGCGTGGGCGATGCCCGGAACGGCCACGGCAGCCAGCAATGCCAATAATGTGTGCTTCATCGGGAGCCCTCGCGCCTGATTGCGGAAGATGGAAACAATTGCTTCACGCTGCTGCATCTCACCTTGCCAAAGGGCAGCGGCGTCGCTTCGCGGCATAAGGCGATCACATGTCAGCCAGATGACAGGGCGGTTGAAGAGCCCTCGCGAAAGCCCCTGCGCCGCGACCTGGTACACCTCTCCACGATGAACGGCCGGGAATCTGGTGCCGGGGACCGACGGGTTACCGGGATGTCATAGGCTTATGGATAGATGCCGCTCGCTTTCGGGGGATCGGATCGTGCACAAGCCCGTTCAGAAAGCCCTTCTGCGCCACCTCCGCGAACAAGGAGAGCCAACGGGCGCACTCCTGATCACCGTCCGTGATGGGCAGCCGCAGGTGACGGGTCTCATCCATGAGGCCGATCAGGCCGCCGAGGCCGTGATCACGGCCGTGATAGCCGCCATCCATGAACCGGACGCTGCCGCGGGGAACGGGGACTCGATAGGCCCCTGTGCCGGACGAGCGTGACAGGTGTCGCAACCGATCGGTCCGTCGAAGGATTGTCAGGATCGCCAGTAGGGTTCGAGCGACGCGAGCTTCTGATAATGTTCCGTCGCATCGGTCAGGAGGCTGTCCACCCGAGTCATCTGCTCCCAATGGATGACGTCGGCTATGGGAGACGCGTCCATATGGCCCCCCACGGCGATATCGTTGAGCTCTCCCAATGTCTCCTGGAGCGCCTCGAGGGCGCTCAAGGCCTTCCGCTTCCTCTTCTTCGCGCCGCCGCCTTTGAACAGGCTGTCGAAGAACTCGGTTGCATACCGAAGCTTCTTGATTTCGATTCGCACCTGATGGCGCTCGTCGGGGTCCAGTTCGACCAGGTGCCTGCCGCGCTTGATGATCTTTTTCCACCGTCGTCCGAGTTCCTCGTCGGCCAGCATCGCGACAGGCTGGTCTCGAAGCTTGCGGGCGGCCTTGCCACTGCCCTCGCGCCATTCCCCGGCCTCGATCCAGGCGGCCGTCTTCAGGACACCTGTGATGAAGCGAGGCGATGAGACCGCCTCCTGGGCGACCTCGTAGGCGCGGTCACGCCGCTTCTGGTACTCAGCGAGAAGGCTCTGGTAGCTCAGGTCCGTGCCGTACCGATCCCGTGCGGGCTCGAGGACCGTGGCGATGTAGACGTCGAGGTCGCGCGCTTCACCCAGTACATTGGCCATCCATTTGAGCTCGGCCCGGATCGGATCCCGCCGCACATCCTCGACGACGGCCTTGAACAGGGTCATGGCGGCCCGGAGCCGCCGCAATGCGACCCGCATCTGATGGACGGCGTCGGCCTCCGGCACACGCCGGACGATCGCCTCGTTGGCCATCAGGTGCTGGAGGCAGGACACAGCGATGACTTGGAAGGCCGCGGCGCTCGTCATCTTGCGCTTGAGGACCACAGGGGCCGCCTTGATCCGTGTCGGCTGCTCGCCCGAGGCCGCCTCGTAGCCACGCTCGGCCTTGGTCTTGAAGCTCAAGCGCAGAGGCGCCGCCGTCGAGAGCGACAGAGCGAGCTGGAACAGCTCGGCCGCTGTCCCATCCTTGAGTTCAAGCTCCAGTTCCCCGAAGGACGTCGTCCGTTCGCTTCCCTGTATCGTGCTGCTGTCGGCAGCAACCTCAATCACGCTATCCGCATACGCAATGTCGCGGAGCTTCCGTTCCGTGGTCACATGGAAGACCGGTGCGATCCTGTCGCTGTGCTCAAGGAACGGTTCGAGGGCAGTGCCTTTCGCGAGGGCGTAGTCGGGGCTGTCGCTCTCGACGTCGTGTTCCCACTCGCTCCGAGCCACGGCGACGCTGCTCGGCCGCCGAGCGGCCTTGATGGTCTGGATGCGCTGCTCTCCATCGCGTCTGACCCTGAGCGAGATCCCAGCCTGCCTCAGAGCATGATCCGGCGTATCGAAATAGGTCGAGTGGAGGGTCTGCGATCTGGCGCCGTGAGACCTTTCGGCGAGGAGCGGATGAGCCAGCACCGTCTCGAGCTCAGAAGGCGCAACCTCCAGCTTCAACTCGATTTCCTGGGGAGGGCTCGGTCTGGATCGCATGGGTCATCTCAGGATCTATCACTGAGGTTCGGAACGTCAAGCTATCAGAGCGGTTCCACGACGAGCGGGACCTAGGGAGAGCCGCCGGGCCATGGTCCGGCAGAGAGCCTTTCATCCCACACGCATATCCTCCCGGCGGTTCGGAGCCCTGCCGTTCAGATAGAGCGATGACGGCTCTCTCACGGAGATGCTCGTGACGACACACGGCCGTGAAGGAGGAGGCCGAGGACACGCATGGAGAGGAAGCCGCGGTGGCCAGCGACCTGCTGCGCAGCTTGAAGCAACGGGCGGACCAGGCCGATCGCATGCAGGCGGACATGGAGACCGGGTCACAACGGCTCGAGACCCAGCTGCGCCTGCGGCTGATCGCGGTCGAAGCGGCCCGCGCCAAGCTTCTCGCCGATCACACGCACGACCTCGACACGGACGCCGTGAGCACATTCGTTGCGGAGCTCGATCTGGAAGAGCAGCGGATCAGAACGGCCCTTGGCGAGGCGTGATGAACATTGTCGAGCGCCTCTGTTCCGGCAGGGTGCCCCCAGTGTTCAAGAGCCGGAACAACGCAGGCGCCCATGAGTTCAGCTGACGTGGCGCATCCTGGCAGACGACCCTTCCACGTCGCCCTTCACGAACAAGCCGACACGCCACGTTCAGCACGGAGTTGACCATGTCCCGCAACGGAGCCGATGTTCTGGTCGAGAGCTTGATTGCCTGGGGCGTCAACGTGGTGTTCGGGATGCCGGGAGACGGCATCAACGGGGTGATGGAATCGATCCGGACCCGGTCCGATCGCATCCGCTTCATTCAGGTCAGGCATGAGGAATCCGCCGCCTTCATGGCCTGTGCCTATGCCAAGTTAACAGGCAAGCTCGGCTGCTGCCTCGCCACGACGGGCCCTGGCGGCATTCACCTGCTCAACGGCCTCTACGATGCCAAGTTCGACCGGGCGCCCGTCCTGGCGATCACGGGATTGCCCTATCACGATCTCATCGACACCTTCACGCAGCAGGATGTCGATCATACGAAGCTGTTTCAGGATGTCGCTCTCTACACGGCCCGGATCATGAGCCCCATGCAGGTGGAGAGCACGGTCGAGCTCGCCTGCCGCATGGCGCTTGCTCACCGGGGTGTGGCGCATGTGGCGATTCCCGTGGACGTGCAGGAGGAGCCGGAGGCCGAGACGAAGCCCTCGGATCGCAACGTTCCGCACCATGCGTCCTTCGCGCAGACGCAATCGATCGGAATTCCCGCACCGGACGCCGTCGCCCGTGCGGCGGAGATTCTGAACGCGGGGCGAAGGATCGCGATCCTGGCGGGACAAGGAGCTTATCACGCGCGGGACGAACTGGTCCGCACGGCGGAGCTCCTCGGTGCTCCCATCGTCAAGGCGCTGCTCGGCAAGGCCGTGGTGCCCGACGATCATCCGCTGACGACGGGCGGCATCGGACTTCTGGGCACGAGGCCGTCTCAGGAGGCCTTCGAGCAGTGCGACACGCTCCTCATCGTCGGTTCGACCTTTCCCTACATGGAATACTACCCCAAGCCTGAGCAGGCCCGCGGCGTACAGGTCGACCGGGACCCGACCCGCATCGGCCTTCGTTTTCCGGTCGAGGTCGGGCTCGTCGGCGACGCGCGCGCCACTCTCGAGATGCTCAATGCGAAGCTCGCCCGCAAGGATGATCGCAGCTTCCTGGAACAGGCCCAGGAGGGCATGGCCGAGTGGCGACGTCTCCTTCACGATGCGGTCGAGAAGAACGAGCCGCCGATGAAGCCCGGCCGCGTCGCCCGCGACCTGAACGAACGTCTCGCCGACGACGCCATCGTCACGTGGGATTCGGGCCACAACACCGGTCTTCTCGCCCGCTACGTCGAGGCGCGCGCCGACCAGATGTTCATAGGCTCCGGTCTCCTGGCCTCCATGGGCTGCGGGATTCCCTACGCGGTCGCGGCCGCGCTGGCGTTTCCGGGCCGACAGGTGGTGGCTTTCGTGGGCGATGGCGGCTTGAGCATGCTGCTCGGCGAGCTCGCGACCGTGGTCCGCTACGGACTTCCGATCAAGATCGTGGTGGTGAAGAACAACACTCTCGGCCAGATCAAATGGGAGCAGATGATGTTCCTCGGGAATCCCGAATACGAATGCGACCTCACACCGATCGACTTCGTGAAGGTCGCCGAGGGCTTCGGCATTCGCAGCTTCCGCATCGAGGATCCGGCGCAGTCGGGCTCAATTCTCGATCAGGCGCTCGCCGAGCGCGCTCCGGCGCTGGTGGAGGCGGTCGTCGATCCCAATGATCCGCTCCTGCCGCCCAAGCGCATGGAGAAATATGCAAAGAACCTGGACAAGGCTCTGCAGAGCGGAACGCCGGGCCGCGATGAAATCAAGCGGGCCCTGGAGGAAGAACCGGCTCGCACGATGCTGCGAGGCTGAACTCGCCGCACGGCATAGGACGCGCGGCTTGATGTGGAACGACGAGAGCCCCGCCCAGTTGACGGGCCATGGGAGATGTGCGCGGCACCTCCCCTCCACGACAGTGCACAGGAGGTCTCATGCGCTACGCTCCACACCCCGCGACGCTTCTGCTCGCAATCGCTCTCGCATCATCGACGAGTCTCGGCTCCGCGATGGCTCAGCAATCGCCAGCGCAGCAGCCCTTCGAACAGGTTGCGACCTTCGACCATCAGGTCACGGGCGTGGCCGTTTCGCAGGACGGCCGGATCTTCGTGAATTTTCCGCGCTGGACCGAGGATTCTCCTGTCTCGGTGGCCGAGGTGATGAAGGACGGTTCTCTCAAGCCGTATCCGGATCAAGCCTGGAACGAATGGCGCAATGCCAGGAAGGACGAGATGGCGCCGCAGGACCATTGGGTCTGCGTGCAGAGCGTGGTGGCCGACAGTCAGGGCAACCTTTGGGTGCTCGATCCGGCCGCCCCGGCGCAGGACAAGGTGGTCGCGGGGGGTCCGAAGCTCGTGAAGATCGACCTGAAGACGAACCAGCCGAGTCAGACCATCTCGTTCACCGAGGAGGTCGCGCCGCAAGGATCCTATCTCAACGACGTGCGCTTCTCTCCCGACGGGCGTCACGCCTATCTCACGGATTCCGGTGTGAAGGGCGCTCTCATCGTTGTCGATCTGCAGAGCGGCAAGGCCCGTCGCGTGCTCGACGGCCATCCCAGCACTCAGGTCGAGAAGGACGTGCAGGTGAAGGCGGATGGTCAAGTGCTGCGCCGTCCCGATGGGCGTGGCGTCGAGTTCGCCGCCGATGGCATCGCCCTGACCCCGGACGGGCGGCATCTTTACTGGCAGGCGATCAAGGGCAAGACGCTCTACCGCATTGCGACCGACACTCTGGAGAATGCCCAAGCCTCCGACCGCGATGTTGCCGCCAAGGTCGAGACCATAGGCGAGAATGGTGTCGCGGACGGCCTGCTCATCACGCGCCGCGGGGACCGGATGATCGTCACGGCACCGGAAGACGATGCCCTGAAGGTGCGGGTTCTGAGCGGCGCTCAGGGCAGCCGCCCGACGATCCTGGTCCAGGACAAGCAGCTCCGCTGGCCGGACAGCCTCGCCGAAGGGCCGGACGGCACGCTCTACTTCACGACCTCGCGCATCCAGGACTCGGCCACCTACAAGCCCGATGCCCCCAAAAGCCTGCCGACCCAGCTCTGGCGCATGAAGCTCGACAGCGCCGAAGCGACTGGTTCCCTCACCTCTCCGGCGCAGCCGCAGCAGTAGCGCCCGTTTCGCAAGGACCACGACGATGGCTCAGGATTTTCCCAAACCACCCTTCCCCGATCAGAAGCAGCCCACGCCCGGCTCCAGCGGCGCCATGGATCCGCAGCCCGACTATGGCGAGGACAGCTACAAGGGCTCCGGACGGCTGGCCGACAAGAAGGCGATCATCACCGGGGGCGACAGCGGTATCGGGCGTGCCGTCGCTCTCGCCTATGCCCGCGAGGGCGCTGACGTGCTGATCAGCTATTACAACGAGGAGGAGGATGCCCGCGAGGCTCAGCGCCTTGTGGAGTCGGCCGGTCGCAAGGCCGTGCTCATGCCCGGCGACATCAAGGATCCGGCCCATTGCCGCGCCATTGTCGACCGCGCGGTGAGGGAGTTCGGCCGCATCGATATCCTGGTCAACAACGCGGCCCATCAGGCCTCGTTCACCTCCATCGAGGAGATCAGCGACGAGGAATGGGACGTTACCTTCCGCACCAACATCCATGCGATGTTCTATCTCTGCAAGGCCGCAGTGCCGCACATGCCGGAAGGCAGCGCGATCATCAACACCACCTCGGTCAACGCCGACACGCCGAGCCCGCAGCTCCTGGCCTATGCCACCACCAAGGGAGCCATCCAGAACTTCACAGGCGGCCTGGCGCAGCTGCTCGCCGAGAAGAACATCCGCGTGAACTGCGTGGCTCCAGGTCCCATATGGACCCCTCTCATCCCGTCCACCATGCCGTCGGAGAAGGTGAAGGAATTCGGCTCGCAGGTGCCGATGAAGCGTCCCGGGCAGCCGAGAGAGCTGGCTTCCGCCTATGTCATGCTGGCGGATCCGGATTCGAGCTATGTCTCGGGGGCCACCATTGCAGTGACCGGCGGCAAGCCGATCCTCTAGATTTGCAGAGCATGCAGCTCGGTCGCCGTGCCGACATCCCGGAGAATGGATGGGCTCTTCACGGGCCATTCCACCACTCCCGGACGGTCGCGCAGGTTCCGGCCCGCTCCAGCATCGCCTGACAGCTCCCGGATGCGCCCCTGCAAGGATCAATGATCGTGACGGCAAGGCCGAGCCCTGCCGCCATGGGGGCGAGTGCCTGGCTCACATGAACCGCCCCGACGACGAGGAGCTTGATGGGCGGAATCTGCACGTTCGCAAAGAACTGTCGTCCTTCCTGCTCGACGAGACCGCTCTTGCGAAGGTCGAGGTGCTCCTCGAGGCGCCGGCGCACGGGATCGTCCGCGATGTCCGTCTCACGGACGAGGCGCTGGCGTCTGGTGTCGACCTCCGTGATCAGGACAGCCGCACGACGGGCGGCGCTCTCCTCGGTCCATCCCGATCGACACGACCTATCCGAGCAGCTTGTCGATGGTGATCGGGTATTCCCGGACGCGCTTTCCCGTGGCGTGAAAGATCGCGTTTCCGATCGCCGCGGCGGTTCCGACGACGCCGATCTCGCCCACGCCCTTGATGCCGAGAGGGTTCAGCTTCTCCTCGTGCTCGGACACGAAGATCACCTCGATGTGGTGGATGTCCGCGTTCACCGGGACGTGGTACTCGGCGAGGTTGTGGTTCATGAAGCGCCCGAGGTCGTGGTCGAGCATGGATTCCTCTTCCAGCGCCATGCCGATTCCGAACACGACGCCGCCAATGATCTGGCTGCGCGCCGTCTTGGGGTTCAGGATCGTCCCGGCCGCGACCGCATTGACGATCCTGGTCACCCGGATGATGCCCAGTTCCTCGTCGACCCTGACCTCCGCGAAGATCGCGGAATGCGAGTAGCCGGAATAGCGCATGTTCGTCAGCATGCCGGGACTGGCCTTTTCCTCCGCCTCGATCCTGTCGACTCCGCCGGCCTGCATGGCCTGCGCAAAGGTGACGGAGGCGCCGGGATCGCTCATCAGCCGGATTCGCCCGTCAGCGAACATCACCTGCTCGATGCTGGCATTGGCCAGCGGCGAATCGTCCATCTGGCGGGCATGCTTGAAAAGCTGTTCCCGGACCGACTGGCAGGCCTTCTGCACGGCGGACCCCGACGAGGCGGCTGTCCATGATCCGCCCTGGACAGGCGATTTCGGCAGGCTGGAATCCCCGATCCTTGCGGTCACCGCCGCCATCGGGAGACCCAGGGTCTCCGCCGCGATCTGAGTCAGGATCGTGTAGGTGCCGGTGCCGATATCGGTGGTCGCGGTGGCGACTTCGAGCTTGCCGTCGCGGGTCAGGACCGCGCGCGCGGCGGTCTTCTGCATGATGGCTTCCCATACCCCTGTCGCCATGCCCCAGCCGACGAGTTCGCGTCCCTCGCGCATGGAGCGCGGCTCGGGGTTGCGCTTGGCCCAGCCGAAACGCTCGGCCCCCACCTGGTAGCAGGCCCTGAGCTCCTTGCTCGTGAAGGTCTTCTTGTCGGCCTCGTCCACCTCGGCATAGTTCCGCAGGCGCAGCTCGATGGGATCGACGCCGGTGGCATAGGCCAGTTCGTCCATGGCGGTTTCGATGGCCGCGACCCCGATGGCCGCCCCTGGCGCACGCATGTCGATGGGGGTGTAGGTGTCGACCTGCGCCAGCTTGTAAGTCAGCTTGACGTTGTCGCAATGGTAGAGGAGGTTCGCCCAGTTCACGACGACCTCCTGATAATCCTCGAAGGGGGAGGTGGTCTGGATGGCATCGTGCATGATGGATACGAGTGTCCCATCCGGGTTCGCTCCGAGCGAGATCGTCTGGATCGTCAGGGGCCGGTAGCCGAAGGTGAACATCTGGTCGCGGGTCAGGACCACGCGGACCGAGCGCTTGAGCTCGAGCGCCGCCATGACGGCCAGGAACAGCTGGTATTGTGGACGCAGGCCGGATCCGAAGGCTCCGCCGATGAAGGGCGACACCACGTGAACTTGGCCACTGGAGAGGCCGAAGACACTCGACACGTAGCTCTGGCTGTTCTGGGCTCCTTGCGTCTTGTCGTGGATGGTGAGCGAGCCGTCCTCCCCGTAAACGACCGTCGAGGCATGGGGCTCCATCGGATTGTGGTGCTCGATGGCGACCCGGTATTCCCCATGGACCTTCACCGGGGCCTGCGCAAAGGCTCCCTCGGCATCGCCCCGCGGGCTTGGCGGCGCCTTGACGCCCGAGCGCTTCTTCGGCGGCACATAGGCCTCGCTCCGCCTGAGATCGAGATCGGTCATGTGGGCGTCGGTTTCGTACGCGACCCGCACGAGAGAAGCCGCATGGGCGGCAAGCTCGAACGACTCGGCGACCACCAGGGCGACCGGCTGGCCGCTATAGATCACCTTGTCGTCATAAAGCGGCCGGAAGGGCGATCCGGGTGGGGCCGTCTCGTCCCGGAACTTATGGTCGAACCAGGCCGTCCGGGGCCGGTTCTCGTGCGTGAAGACCTGCAGCACGCCCGGCACGGCGAGCGCCTCCGACGGGTCGATCGACGCGATCCGCCCCTTGGCGATGGCGCCCGAGACCACGATCCCATAGGCGAGATCCGGCGCGTCGAATTCCGCCGCGTATTTCGCCTCGCCTGTGACCTTGGCGCGTCCGTCCACACGGTTCTGAGGGGTGCCGATGTAAGCGTTCGCCTGCTGCATGGCCCTGCCCTCACTTGATCCGCTTGTCGGTTTGAGACTGGGGTGTTCCGGCCGCAGCCTGCGAGAGGGCGCGAACGATCGCGCGTCTGGCGAGATCGATCTTGAACGCGTTGTCCTCGTGGCCCTTGGCATCCTTCAGGATGTGGTCGGCAACCGCAATGAAGCGGTCGCGGGTGGCCGGCCGTCCGTGCAGGAGGGCTTCCGCCTCGGGATCGCGCCAGGGCTTGTGTGCGACCCCGCCGAGGGCAAGCCTCGCCTCGGCGACAGCGTCTCCCTCCATGCGGAGGGCGACGGCGACGGACACGAGCGCGAAGGCATAGGAAAGGCGGTCGCGCAGCTTGAGATAGGTGTAGTGGCGGCTGAAATCCGCCGGCGGGAGCTCGACGGCCGTGATGATCTCCCCGTGCCGCAGGTTGGTGTCGATCTCGGGCCGGTCGCCCGGCAGGCGGTGGAAATCGGATATCGGAATCGCCCGCTCGCCATCGGGCCCCGCCACGTGGACCATGGCCTCCAGGGCCGCCAGCGCGACCGCCATGTCGGACGGATGCGTGGCGATGCAGTGCTCGCTGGTGCCCAGAATCGCGTGGATGCGGTTGCGGCCGGTGATCGCCGGGCAGCCCGTGCCCGGCTCGCGCTTGTTGCAGGGCGTGCCGGGGTCGTAGAAATAGTAGCAGCGGGTCCGCTGCAGGAGATTGCCACCGGTCGTCGCGGCGTTGCGGAGCTGCGGCGAGGCTCCGGCCAGGATGGCGCTGGAGAGAAGCGGGTAGCGGTCCTTGATGCGCGGATCGTAGGCGGCGGCGTCGTTGGTCACCAGGGCGCCGATCCGCAGGCCGCCGCCGTCTGTCTCGGCGATCCGATCGAGCGGAAGCCGTGTGATGTCGATCAGCCGTTCCGGCCGCTCCACGTTGTACTTCATCAGATCGATGAGATTGGTGCCGCCGGCGATGAAGCGGACCGTCGGATCGGCCGCGGCCTCCCGGACGGCTTCATCGACACTTGAGGCCCGCAGGTAGGAAAATCGGTTCATCGCCCGGCCTCCCCGTCAGCCCCGATCACCTGCTCGATGGCGTCGACGATGTTCGTGTAGGCTCCGCAGCGGCAGATGTTGCCGCTCATGAGTTCGCGGATCTCGTCGCGGGTGCGTGCCCGTCCCTCCTCGATGAGGGCGACGCCCGAGCAGATCTGCCCGGGCGTGCAGTAGCCGCATTGAAAGGCATCGTGATCGATGAAGGCCTGCTGCAGGGGATGCAGGTCCCCACCCTGCGCCAAGCCCTCGATCGTGGTGATGCGTGCCCCGTCCTTCATGACCGCGAAGGCCATGCAGGAGTTGATCCGCCGGCCGTCGACGATCACCGTGCAGGCGCCGCATTGTCCGTGATCGCAGCCCTTCTTGGTGCCGGTCAGGCCGAGATGATCCCGGAGCAGGTCGAGCAGAACCGTCCAGGGCAGCACGTCCAGCTGCCGGGTTTCGCCGTTGATTGTCAGGGTGACGGACATCGCCTCCGGCAGAGGCGCGCTTGACTGGCTTGCGCTCACCCTGGGCCTCCTTCGAAATGAAAAGCGATCGTTCAGGCCAGGACGGATCGGGCTGAGGCGATAGCGGCCGCAGGGACGACGGCCGTCCGCAGCCACCTTTCAACGATTCAAATCTGCTCGGGTTCCTGGTGAGCGCGCCGACCGTGCGACGCGGCGGATATCAGCGCTCTGGCGCATCCGTCGCGAGCGTCATGATTCGGGGAAGAGCACGCCGTCCACGATCTCGAGACCGATCTCCTCACCCTGACGGAGGCTCGTCGCCAGAGGAACCTCGACCTCGAGCTTCGCCCCATCGGCGCGCAGGACCTCGATCCGCCGCATGGACCCGAGCCGTCGAACCCCGCTGATGGTGCCCGTCTGGTGCCCCTGGCCGGGAGCCGTCGGCTTCAGATGCCAGGGGCGGCAATAGAGCTGGAACGGGCTGCCTTGGGATCTCGAAGCGGCGACCGGCACGGGCTTTCCACGGACCAGCACCCGTCCGTCGCGGATGTCCGCCGGGAACCGGGCGGCCTGGCCGAGAAACGTCATGACAAACGGTGTCGCGGGATGATCCTGCACGTCGTCGGGACTGCCGACCTGCTCCAGCCGCCCCTGATTGAGGACTGCAACCCGGTCCGCCAGCTCGAGGGCCTCGTCCTGATCGTGCGTGACGAAGACCGTGGTCTTTCCAGTGCGCTCGTGGATGTCGCGCAGCCACGCACGGAGGTCCTTGCGGACCTTGGCGTCGAGGGCGCCGAACGGCTCGTCGAGCAGCAGGACGCGCGGCTCGACGGCCAGCGCGCGGGCCAGGGCGACCCGCTGGCGCTGACCGCCGGAGAGCTGCGACGGGAACCGGCTCTCATAGCCCGACAGCTGGACCAGATCGAGCAGTTCCGAGGTGCGGCGGCGGATCTCGGCCCTGGACGGGCGACTCGCCCGCGTGCGCACACGCAGCCCGTAGGCGATGTTGTCGGCGACGCTCATGTGCTTGAACAGAGCATAATGCTGGAAGACGAAACCGACCTGACGCTTCTGCACCGGCAGCGTGGTGGCATCCAGGCCGCCGAAGAAGACCTGCCCGCGATCCGCCTCCACCAATCCCGCGATGATGCGCAGGAGCGTGGTCTTTCCGGAGCCCGACGGCCCGAGCAGCGCCAGGAGTTCTCCAGGCCGGACGGCGAGGTCGATGTCGTGGAGCGCGGCCGCGCCTGCGAACGCCTTCGTCACGCCGGCGACCCGGATGCCCACGGCCTGCCCCTGATCAGCGGTGCGCGCCGCCGGCGAGATCGGCTCCGTGACGCCACTCGAGGACAGACTTGAGCGCCAATGTGAGGAGGGCGAGACATGCGAGGAGCGAGGCGACGGCAAAGGCCGCAACGAAGTTGTACTCATTGTAGAGAATCTCCACATGGAGCGGGATGGTGTTGGTCAGGCCGCGGATATGTCCCGAGACGACGGACACGGCGCCGAACTCGCCCATGGCGCGGGCATTGCAGAGCAGGACGCCATAGAGCAGTCCCCATCTGATGTTGGGCAGCGTCACGGTGAGGAAGGTGCGCCAGCCGCTCGCGCCCAGAGTCAGGGCGGCCTCCTCTTCCGCGGTGCCCTGCTCCTGCATGAGCGGGATGAGCTGCCGCGCCACGAAGGGAAACGTCACGAAGATGGTGGCCAGCACGATGCCCGGCAGCGCGAAGGCGACCTTGACGCCATGCGCCATGAGCCAGGATCCCCACAGCCCCTGAGCGCCGAAGAGGAGCAGGTAGATGAGGCCGGAGACGACCGGCGAGACGGAGAACGGCAGGTCGATCAGGGTGATCAGCAGGCTCTTGCCCTTGAACTCGAACTTGGCAATGGCCCAGGAGGCCGCGAGGCCGAAGATGACGTTCGCCGGAACGGAGATCGCCGCGACCGTCAGGGTGAGCCTGATCGCCGCTTGCGCGTCAGCCTCCTGAAGGGCCGCGAGGTAGCCGCCCCATCCACGACGGAACGCTTCCACGAACACGACGGCGAGCGGAAGGATCACGAACAGGAACAGGAAGGCGAGCGCGACCGCGATGGTCAGCCGCCGCACCCAGCGTCGCTCCGTCACGACCGGGACGGACGGGGAAGGCGGCGCGAGATGAACGGCGATCGCGTCAGACATATCCGAACCTCTTCCGGCTCCAGGCTTGAAGCAGGTTGATCACCAGAAGCGCCGTAAACGAGATCGCCAGCATGATCGTCGCGATCACCGTCGCGCCGGTATAATCGTATTCGGACAGCTTGATGACGATCAGCAGCGGGGCGATCTCCGACACGTAGGGCAGGTTCCCCGCGATGAAGATCACCGAGCCGTATTCGCCCACCGCGCGGGCGAAGGCGAGCGCGAATCCGGTCAGGACCCCAGGCAGGAGCGGCGGCAGCAGAATGCTCCACACGGTCCGCCACCGGGATGCCCCGAGGAGTGCCGAAGCCTCCTCCAGCTCGCGCTCGATGTCGGCGATGAGAGGCTGGACCGTCCGGACCGCGAAGGGCAGCCCGATGAACACCAGGGCGACGAAGATGCCGAGGGGCGTATAGGCTACCTTGAGGCCGAGAGGCTCGAGGAAGGAGCCCACCCACCCGTTCGGCGCATAGAGGGCCGCCAGCGCGATGCCGGCCACCGCGGTTGGAAGGGCGAAGGGCAGATCGACGATCGCATCGACGATCCTGCGGCCGGGAAAGTCGTACCGGGTGAGGGCCCAGGCGACCAGGAGCCCGAACAGGGACGCCACGGCGGCTGCGACGAGCGAGATGCTGAAGCTCGTCCAGAGCGCGGCCGCCACCCGGGGCTCGACGGCGACCGCGATGATGCCGGACAGGCCGATCCCCGACGCCTTGGCGATGAGCGCGCCGAGCGGAAGCAGCACGAGGAGCCCGAGATAGAGCAGAGTGTAGCCGAGCGTGATGCCGAAGCCCGGCATCACGCTCGCTCGTTTCAGTGGCAGGAGGGTGCCGGACCGCATGGATCAACGCTTGCTGATCTGATCGAAGAGCCCGCCCGAGTCGAAATTGTTCTTCTGGATGTCGTCCCAATTGCCCTGCAGGGACTCGATGGTGAACAGCTTCAGGTTCGGCAGGGCCGCGAGGTCCTCCGGCTTGGCCGCCTCGGCCTTGCTCGGACGGTAATGGTGCTTGGCGAAGATCGCCTGCGCCTTGTCGGAATACAGGAACTTGAGGTAGCCCTCCGCGACTTTGCGCGTGCCTTTGGCGTCCACGTTCGCATCGACGAGCGCCACCGGCGGCTCCGCGAGAATCGACAGGGTCGGGACCACGATCTCGAACTTGTCGCGACCGAACTCGTCGAGCACCAGGAAGGCCTCGTTCTCCCAGGCCGGCAGCACGTCGCCGAGGCCGCGCTGGGCGAAGGTGACGGTCGATCCGCGGGCGCCGGTATCGAGCACGGGCACGTTCCTGTAGAGCGCGGTGACGAAGTCCTTGGCCTTGTCGGCGCTCCCGTCCTTCGCGTGGGAATAGCCCCAGGCGGCAAGGAAGTTCCAACGTCCGCCGGCAGATGTCTTCGGATTCGGCGTGATGACCTGGATGCCCGGCTTCACCAGATCGTCCCAGTCTTTGATGCCTTTCGGATTCCCCTTGCGGACCAGGAACACGACGGTCGATGTGTACGGCAGTGAACTGTTGGGCAGCCTGCTGCGCCAGTCCGCCGGAATTTTCTTGGTGGCCTTGGCGATCGCGTCGATGTCGGAGGGAATGCCGAGGGTCACCACGTCGGCGTCGATTCCGTCGATCACCGTGCGGGCCTGCGCGCCCGATCCGCCGTGCGACGCGCGGACGTTCACCGCCTCGCCGGTCTGCGCCTTCCACTCGTCCGCGAAGGCCTGGTTGATCTCGCGGTAGAGTTCGCGGGTCGGATCGTACGACACGTTCAGCAGCTGCGTCTGCGCCGACGCCGCGCCGGACAGGGTCAGAAGGCTGGCGCCGATCACCAGCGCCGCAACGACGGATCGCAGCGGCGAGAGCCTGCTCTCACCGGCGACATCCAAGAACCTGCCTTGCAAGAATCTGCTTTGCACGTGACCCTCCTGGGCTTTGACCGCGGCAGCACGACCTGTGACACGTCGGACCGACGCCCCGTCTGGAACGAAGCAAAGAACTATCCGTTAAAAAGAACGATTGTCAAATGGAGCGCGGCGCCGTTTGCGCAATCGCGAGCGCAATGAGACCTCTGATGCGCTTCGGATCCGGACGGCCGGGGAATTCTATTTCGACCTGACAAGTCTTTCGAAGGAAAATCATTCTGACTTGCGCCTATGGGCCGCAGGATCATTCTTATTTTATTCGCCTTCGCCGAAGCAGGCATTTTCTTGTCTGTCGTGGGCCGGAACTATGCTCTCTGAGAACGTTCTGCTAAGAAGCCCGCCTGCCGGAGATGAATATTACCCTTAAGGGCTGTTCTTTAAAAAGAACATTTTGATTGACTCCTGCCCTCGCCGGAACAACACTTCCTTCGTGCCGGCCGGTGCGTGTCCTCGCGCCGGCCGGTCCGCCACCGTCTCGTCAGGCACTGAGGTCGTTTCGACCCTCATGCCGGATCCAGGAGGGTTTGTAAGATGCTTCTTGGGAACGACCGCGAATCGGCAGCGCGCACGGGATCGGAAGACTGAGACTGCACCCTGCTTTGTAGACTTGACGATCAGCCAACAGATGCATAGCGCAGAAGGAATCCCGCGATGACACTTCAAATCGGACAGACCGCCCCGGACTTCGAAACGGTCACCACAGATGGCCCCATTCGCTTCCATGAGTGGATTGGCGATTCCTGGGCGGTGCTGTTCTCGCATCCGAAGAATTTCACGCCGGTCTGCACCACGGAACTCGGCGAGGTCGCCCGCCTCAAGCCCGAGTTCGACCGCCGCGGCGTGAAGGTGATCGGCTTTTCCGTCGACCCGGTCGCGAAGCACGCGGCTTGGGCGCGCGACATCGAGGAGACGCAAGGGGCCGCCGTCAATTACCCGATCATCGGCGACCAGGACCTCACGATCTCCAAGCTCTATGGTATGCTGCCGGCTCAGGCGGGCGACACGGCGGAGGGGCGGACGGCCGCCGACAACCAGACGGTTCGCAACGTCTTCATCATCGGCCCGGACAAGAAGATCAAGCTCGTCCTGGTCTATCCCATGACCACGGGCCGCAACTTCGACGAGGTGCTGCGGGTCATCGATTCCCTCCAGCTCACGGCAAAGCATCGGGTGGCGACGCCGGCGAACTGGAAGCAGGGCGAGGACGTCATCATCGCGGGCTCGGTCTCGGACGAAGAGGCCAAGAGCCTCTATCCGGGCGGCTGGAAGGCGCCCAAGCCCTATCTGCGCATCGTGCCGCAGCCCAAGGCGAACTGATCCCCGTCCCCCCGCTCGGCCTCCGTTGACCATGACCATGTCACCGCTCGTCTCCGTCGAATGGCTCGCCGGCCGTCTCGATGACCCATCGATTCTGATCGTGGATATCCGGTCGACGGAGAGCGGCGGCCGGGCATCCTTCGAGGCGGGGCATATCCCCGGCGCCGTTCACAGCGATTACGCGGCCGACGGCTGGCGTATCGCTGCAGGAGGCGCCGGCGGCCTTCTGCCTGATGCCGCGCACTTGTCCGGCCTGCTGAGCCGCATCGGCCTCGCACCCGCGCGTCACGCGATCATCGTCTCGGCCGGGGAGGCTCCGTCCGACTTCAGCGCGGCGGCCCGGGTCTTCTGGACCTTGAAGGCCGCGGGCCATGAACGGGTCTCGATCCTCGATGGCGGCTACAGGGCCTGGCACGACAGCCGCAAGGCCATCGAAAAGGGCGCTCATTCGGCAACGGCGAGCGCCCCTTACCCGGTCCGGCTCGACGAAGGCTCGAGAGCCAGAATCGATGCCGTCGAGACGGCCCTTGCGCGCAGTGCCGCGACACTGCTCGACGGGCGCTCGCAGGCGCAGTTCAATGGGCGGGAGAAAAGTCCGCAAGTCGCCCGCGCCGGGCGCCTGCCGGGCGCCATCCATCGGGATCAGGTGGAAGCCTTCCACCCGGGCACGGGACGGCTGCGCCCCATCGCCGAACTCGAACGGCTCTTCGGCGACATCCCGCCCGGACCGGTGATCAGCTACTGCAACACCGGTCACCTCGCCTCGACCAACTGGTTCGTCCTCTCGGCGTTGCTCGGGCGCCCCGACGTCAGGCTCTACGACGGCTCGATGTCGGAATGGACGCAGGAATCCGGCAGGCCCGTCGCGACGGATCCGGACCTCCGCCGATAGCCGTCAGACCGGCTCGAGAGCCTGCAGCAGGTCGCCGATCAGATCATCCTCGTGCTCGAGGCCGACCGACAGCCTGACCAGCCCTTCGGAGACCCCCATCTCCGCCCTCTCCTCCGGGGTGAAGCGCTGATGCGTCGTCGTGGCCGGATGGGTGATCAGGCTCTTGGCATCCCCGAGATTGTTGGAGATCCGGATGAGTTCGAGGGCGTTCAGGAAGCGGAAGGCTCCAGCCTTGCCTCCTTCGATCTCGAGGGCGATCAGAGTCGAGCCGCCCGTCATCTGCCGGGCGATGATCTCCGCCTGTGGATGATCGGTCCGGCCCGGATAGATCAGGCGGCGGATCTTGGAATGGCCCGCCAGGGCGTCCGCGACGGCGGCGGCCGTCCGGGTCTGGCGCTCGACGCGCAGGGGCAGGGTCTCCAGGCTCTTCAGCAGCACCCAGGCGTTGAACGGCGACATCGACGGACCGGTCTGGCGAAGCAGGGTGTGAACATGGGTCTGGATGAAGTCCTCGGAGGCCAGGATCACGCCGCCGAGGCAGCGCCCCTGCCCGTCGATGTGCTTGGTGGCCGAATACACCACGCAATCGGCTCCGAGCTGCAGCGGCTTCTGCCAGATCGGCGAGGAGAACACGTTGTCGACCACGAGCTTCGCTCCGGCCTGGCGGGCGATGCCGGCGACGGCTTCGATGTCGATGACCTCGAGCGTAGGATTGGCCGGGCTTTCCAGGAAGAAAACCTTCGTGTTCGGCCGAACGGCTTTGCGCCATGCATCGAGATCCGTTCCGTCGACCAGGGTGGCGGCCACGCCGAACCGCGGCAGGAGTTCGGCCACCACATAGCGGCAGGAGCCGAAGAGGGCTCGGGCCGCGACGATGTGGTCGCCCGCCTGAAGCAATCCCATCAGGGCAGCCGTTACGGCAGCCATGCCGGTCGCAGTCGCACGCGCGGCCTCGGCGCCTTCGAAGGAGGCCATCCGCTGCTCGAACATCGTCACGGTCGGGTTCGAGAAGCGGGCGTAGAGAAAGCCCGGGCTCTCGCCCGTGAACCGCGCCTCGCATTCCTCGGCGCTTTCATAGACATGGCCCTGCGTGAGGAAGAGCGCCTCGGAGGTCTCGCCGAAATCCGAGCGCAGCGTTCCGTCGTGGACAAGACGGGTCTGCGCATGCAGGGAAGGGTTTCGCGGGGAGCGTTCGCTCATGGGTTTTCCTTCAATCTCGCCCGGCCGCGGCGTCGGGACGGCTCTGGGCGTTCCACATGATGATGGGACGTCCGGCAAGAGGATCGCGCCTCTAGAGCCTCGGGCCCGAAGTTGGATCCACTTTTGGGATCGATCCGATGCTCACTGACCGAAGCGGCGCATCGTTCGGGGCGGACCCGGAGGGCCGCACGATGCGCTAGTTGACGCCCGAGCTCTGCGGCCCGCCGCCATGCTTCCCGGTGGCGACGGACAATCCGTAACGGATCCGGGCCCACAGGCGCTCGTGACCGTAATACAGCACGAGCTTGGTCACGACCTCGGTCGCGCCGATCGCCGCCGCCAGGCGAATGTCCTGGGTCAGGACGACCGCGGCGCCGACGGTCGCAACGGATCCGATGACCCGCCACGACATGGCCTTGAGAGCGCTTCGCCGCTTCTGTTCCCCGGACCACTTGATCCAGGCCAGCGGGGCATTGGTCCGGACCCCTTCGAGGTTGACCGGCAGTTCCGCAGCGGCGCCGTCGACGAGGCCGATCGCCACCGTGTCGAAGCTCTCCCGGTCGATGAGGATGAAGCCGCCGGTGCGACGGCTCTCAGCGTAGGGGTCGAAGGCGACAGGCTGATCCAGGGCGAAGACCACGTGGCCGACATCGTTGGCCCCGAGGGACGACACGGCCACGGCGGCGAGCGACGCCAGATCGATCCGCTGCCGCACGCGCACGACCCGCGCGGGCACGGCCGCCGCCCCAAGCTTCAGAAGAAACTGATCGCCTTCCTTCAGATGCTCGGTGGCCATCCAGAACAGGCGAGCCTCGATCCTGTCGGAGACCTGCGCCTGCCGCTCCATCGAAGCGATGACGTCGCCTCGGGAGATATCCACCTCGTCGGACAGGGTGAGCGTGACGGACTGACCGGTAACGGCCTCGGCCAGGTCGCCATCCATCGTCACGATCCGGTCGACGGATGTCTCCAGCCCGGAGGGCAGGACGCGCACCCGCGATCCCGGCCGGATCCGCCCGCTCGTGACGATGCCGGCGAACCCTCGGAAATCCGGACTCGGCCGGTTGACCCACTGGACCGGCATGCGGAACGGCGCCGCATCGGCCTTCTGCTCGACCTGGATGGTCTCGAGATAGGCGAGCAGCGTCGGCCCCTCGTACCAGCCCGCCTGCGACGACGGCTCGACTACGTTGTCGCCGTTGAGAGCCGACACCGGGATGGCGTCGATCCGGTCGAAGCCCAGATTGACCGCAAACGCCCGGAACTCCGCTCCGATCTGCTCGAATCTCTCCCTGGACCACGCGACGAGATCCATCTTGTTGATCGCCAGGGCCACGTGACGGATCCCGAGCATCGACACGAGAAGGGCGTGGCGGCGCGTCTGGCGCGTGATGCCCTTGCGCGCATCGATGAGCAGGATGGCCACATCGGCCGTCGACGCGCCGGTTGCCATGTTGCGGGTGTATTGCTCGTGTCCGGGAGTGTCGGCCACGATGAAGCTCCGCTGGTCTGTCGAGAAGAAGCGATAGGCGACATCGATGGTGATGCCCTGCTCGCGTTCGCTGGCCAGTCCATCGACCAGAAGGGCGAAGTCGATGCCGCCGTCCTGCGTTCCGTGCCTGCGCGAGTCGCGCTCGAGCGTTGCGAGCTGGTCGTCGAACAGACGCTTGGACTCGTACAGCAGGCGTCCGATCAGCGTGGACTTGCCGTCGTCGACGGAGCCGCAGGTGATGAACCGCAACAGGCTCTTGCGCTCATGCGCCGCGAGATAATCCTCCAGCTTGAAACTCTCGGGTTCGAGATGAACCGACATCAGAAGTAGCCCTCTTGCTTCTTGCGTTCCATGGACGCCGCCGTGTCCTTGTCGATAGCGCGTCCATGGCGTTCGGATGTGCGCGCTTCCAGCGTCTCGCGAATGATGTCGGGGAGCGTGGACGCCGTGCTCTCGACGGCCCCGGTCAGGGGATAGCAGCCGAGCGTCCTGAACCGCACGGACCGCAGCTGCGGCCGCTCGCCCGGATGGAGCGGCAATCTCTCGTCATCCACAAGGATGAGCATGCCGTCCCGCTCCACCACCGGACGCTCGGCGGCGAAATAGAGCGGCACGATGGGGATGTTCTCCCGGTGGATGTAGAGCCAGATGTCGAGCTCGGTCCAATTGGACAGGGGGAAGACACGCAGGCTCTCGCCTCGGCGCTTGCGTCCGTTGTAGAGCTGCCAGGGCTCGGGCCGCTGGCGCTTGGGATCCCACCGGTGATGGGCGTTGCGCAGCGAGAACACCCGTTCCTTGGCCCGCGACTTCTCCTCGTCGCGCCGGGCGCCGCCGAACGCGGCATCGAACCCGTACTGCTCGAGCGCCTGCTTGAGCGCCTGGGTCTTCATGACGTCGGTATGCACTTCCGAGCCATGGCTGATCGGACCGATGTTGCGGGCAAGCCCCTCCTGATTGGTGTGCACCAGAAGATCGATCCCGAGTTCGCGCGCCCGGCGATCCCGGAAGGCGATCATCTCGCGGAACTTCCAGGTCGTGTCCACATGCAGAAGGGGGAATGGCAGCCTTGCCGGATAGAACGCCTTGAGAGCCAGGTGCAGCAGGACCGAGGAATCCTTGCCGATGGAATAGAGCATGACGGGATTGTCGCTTTCGGCGACGGCCTCGCGCATGATGTAGATGCTTTCCGCTTCAAGGCGGTCGAGATGGGTCAAGCCCGACCGGAGCTCCATGCCGCCGGTCGGAAACCCTTGAGGCTCGGTCCGCTTCCGGGAGTGGGCCTCTCCCACGTCACGCCCGCCGATCATGGGAATGCTCCTGAATTCTCTGGGTGGGCACGAGATGCAGGCCACATTCCTTCTTGGCCTCCTGCTCCCACCACCAGCGGCCCGCACGCTCGGGCTCGCCGAGCCGAACCGCCCGGGTGCAGGGCGCGCAGCCGATGGATGGGTACCCCTGGTCGTGCAGCGGGTTGTAGGGAACGGCGTTGTCGGTGACATAGCGGACGAGGTCCTGCCGGCTCCAATCCGCCAGGGGATTGAGCTTGATCAGGCGATAGCCGTCGTCCTGCAAGGCCAGCGGCACAGCCGCGCGAAAGGCGGATTGTTCGGCGCGAAGACCCGTGATCCATCCGGCCGCCCCGGCCAGAGCCCGGCCCAGGGGCTCGACCTTGCGGATATCGCAGCAGGCTTTCCGGGCCTCGACCGAGTGACGGAAACCGTTGATGCCCTGACGGGCGATCAAGGCCTCCAGCTGGACGCGATCGGGACTGACCGCGTTGATCCGGCGCCCGTAGCGCTCCTCCGTCTGCGCCCAGAGGTCATAGGTCTCGGGAAACAGCCGCCCGGTGTCGAGGGTCACGAGCTCGATGTGAATGTCGAGGCCGGCCCGGAAGATTGCATGGGTGATCGCCTGATCTTCGAGACCGAAGCTGGTCGTGAAGACCAGGCGTCCGTCGATCGCACGCGATGCGAGAGCGAGCCTTTCCGCCAGGCCCCCTTCCTTCATGGCGCGGGCCAAAGCGTCGGCCTGCACGCCTCCTGAGCCCATATCCATCGTCGACATCTCCAAAGTGCAAAATCGAACTTGTTCTTAATAACGAACGGTGTCAAGGTCAGGCTGTACCGAACCGGGGCGCGAACCGCTCGCCGTCTCGACAAGGACGTCGCAAGAAGAGAATATTTTTCCCCCAAACGTGAAGAGCCAGGGGAGCAATATTCGCCGAAGCACGGGATGCAGAGATGGACCGCATCGACCGAAAAATTTTAGATCTTCTTCAGCAAGATGGCACGCTTTCTGTCGCGGATATCGGCCAAAGGGTCGGCCTCTCCCAGACGCCGTGCTGGAAACGCATCCAGCGCCTCGAGGCCCAGGGGGTGATTCAGCGCCGGGTCGCCCTTCTGGACCCGGAGAAGCTCGGGCTCGGCCTGACGGTTTTCGTCTGCGTGGAGGCCGGCGACCACACGCAGGAATCCCTGGAGCGCTTCGCAACGACGATCTCGACCATGAGCGAGGTGGTCGAGTTCCACCGCATGGCCGGGGATGTGGATTACCTGCTGCGGGTGGTCGTCCCGGACGTCAAGGCTTACGACATGTTCTACAAGCGCCTGATCGGCATCGTCCCCTTGAAGAACGTCAGCTCGCGCTTCAGCGTCGAGCGCGTGAAATCCACCACGGCCCTGCCGATCGAGATCACCGCCTAGAACATCGGACGCAAAAGTGGGAACCGGTTTTGCGTGAAAAGATGTTCCAAAAACAAAAGCTTGAAGCATCGGACGCAGAAGCGGAAACCGGCTTTGCGTGAAAAGTTGCTTCACACCAAAAGCTTGAAGCATCGGGCGTGAGTTCGATGACATGTCCGATGCTTGAGAGGTGCCGGAGGGCCAAGGAGTCCTCCACCCACCGACCTCCACCCACCCCCCTCCATCCACCGCCGACGCTCTGGCGCCGCGAAATTCTTTTCTCTCCGGGGCGGGTGAGACAAAAGAATTTTCTACCGGCACAGGTTCTTTAAAAAGAACGTTTCATTGACTTGTGATGCAACCCCGCGCGACACTCATGTCATGTCAGCATTCGCCCTCCTGCCTCAAACAGCGCCCTTCGGAGACGACGACCGGCTCAGCCTCGATCGCGTCCTGAGCGCGGCGTCTCCCATCCAGCGCGCGTGGCTCGCCGGCTTCCTGGCCGGGATCGATGCGGGTCAGGCGCCCCTCCCCCGGGTGGACGCACCGGCCCGGGCAGCGGAGCCGCTCACGATCCTCTTCGCCAGCGAGTCGGGCAACGCGGAGCGGCTGGCCCAGGACGTGGCGAAGCTCGCCCGCAAGAGCGGCTTCAAGCCAAAGATCGTCGATTTCGCCGATCTCGACGTGGCCGACCTGCCGCAGCACGGAAAACTGGCAGTGATCGCCGCCACCTGGGGCGAAGGCGAGCCGCCGGGGCGGGCTGCCCGGGCCTACGCGGATCTGATGGGACCATCGGCGCCTCGTCTCGACGGGACGAGCTTCGCCGTCCTGGCGCTGGGCGACACCGCCTATGCGGAGTTCTGCGGCGTCGGAAAAGCCCTCGATGCGCGGTTTGCCGAACTCGGTGCCGCGCGCGCGGCCGACAGGGTCGATTGCGATCTGGATTTCGAGGCGCCTGCCGCCGCCTGGATCAAGAAGGCGCTTGAAGCCTTCGCTCCGGCCCCGGAGAGCTCAGGCAACGTGGTGTCGGTCGATTTCGGTCCCCGCGTCAGCGTCGAGCCGAGCCGGGACCCGGTGATCGGCGAGGTCGTCGAGCATGTCAACCTGAGTTCCTCGCGCTCCGACAAGGAGACGATTCACCTGGCGCTCGGTTTCGACGGCGGCGCGCCTGCTTACGAGCCTGGCGACGCACTCGAGCTGTTTCCCGAGAACGACCCGGCCCTCGTGGACGCCGTTCTCGCGGCGACAGGAGTGCCTGCCGACGACAGCTTGCGCGCCACGTTGACGACCGAGCGCGACATCACGACCCTCTCGGTCAAGACCCTCGAAGCATTCGCCGCCGAGACGGGACATGCGGAGCTTCGCAAGCTCCTGGACGAGGGACAGGCCCGCGCCTGGATCGAGGGACGCCAGTTCATCGACCTCGTCGAGGCCTATCCCGCCACGCTGACCGGGCAGCAGCTCACGGCGCTCACCCGGCCTCTCCCGCCACGGGCCTATTCCATCGCGTCCTCGCGCCGGGAAGTCGGCGACGAGGCGCACCTTCTGATCGCGGCCGTCCGCTATGAAGCCCATGGGCGCGTGCGCCGGGGTGTCGCGTCGACCTTCGTGGCGGACCGGCTCAAGGCGGGCGCGACCGCCCGCGTCCGCTTGAAGCCCAACAAGCATTTCCGGCTGCCAGACCCTTCCACCGACATCATCATGATCGGCCCGGGAACCGGCATCGCTCCCTTCCGCGCCTTCGTTCAGGAACGGCGTGCCCTCGCAGCGGGCGGCAGGTCCTGGCTGTTCTTCGGCGACCGGCGTTACACGCACGACTTCCTCTATCAGCTGGAATGGCAGGATGCCCTGAAGGACGGATCGCTCGCCCGGCTGGACCTCGCCTTCTCCCGCGACACGCCGCAGAAGGTCTACGTGCAGCACCGACTCTGGGAGCAGCGCCGCGACCTCGTCGACTGGCTGGACAACGGCGCGCAGCTCTATGTGTGCGGCGATGCCAAGGCGATGGCGAAGGACGTCCGCGCCGCGCTCGTCGCGGCCCTGGCCGACGTGAAGGCCCTTTCCCCCGAGGCGGCCGAACACGCCGTCGTCGAACTCGAGCGCGGCCGGCGCTATCACCAAGACGTTTATTGAGAAGCACGAACGATGTCCAAGGAACTCTCGCGTAACGAGCGCATCAAAGAGGCAAGCGGCTTTCTGCGCGGCACGCTCGCGGAAGGCCTCACCGACATCGTGACCGGAGCGATCACCGAGGACGACCAGCAGCTGGTCAAGTTCCACGGCATGTATCTGCAGGACGACCGGGATCTGCGGGCCGAGCGGACGAAGAAGAAGCTCGAGAAGGCCTATTCCTTCATGATCCGCCTGCGGATTCCGGGCGGCGTCTGCACGCCGGCCCAATGGCTGCAGCTCGACCGGATCGCCCAGGACTACGCCAACGGCACGCTCCGCCTGACGACCCGGCAGACGTTCCAGTTCCATGGCGTGATCAAGTCGAACCTGAAGGCGACGATGAAGGCCATCGACGCGGCCCTCCTCGATACCCTTGCCGCCTGCGGCGACGTCAACCGCAACGTGCTGGCCTCCACCAACCCGCATCAATCCCGCGCCCACGCGGCGGCTCTCGATCTGGCCCGGTCGATATCCGGGCATCTCCTGCCGCAGACGCCGGCCTATCGGGAGATCTGGCTCGACGGAGAGAAGGTCGCCGGAGGCGAAGAGGTCGTCGAGCCCGTCTACGGCCGGACCTACCTGCCGCGGAAGTTCAAGACGGTGGTGGCCGTTCCGCCGTCGAACGAGGTCGACATCTTCGCGCAGGATCTCGGCTTCATCGCGATCCTCGACAAGAAGGGCGCGATCAAAGGATGGAACGTGACGGTCGGCGGCGGCATGGGCATGACCCATGGCGAGGAGGATACCTATCCCCGCACGGCCGACGTGCTGGGCTTCTGCCGGACCGAGGACGCCCTTGCCGTCGCAGAGGCGGTCGTGACCGTGCAGCGTGACTGGGGCGACCGCACCCTGCGCAAGCATGCGCGCCTCAAATACACCATCGAGGATCGCGGACTCGCGGCGTTCCGCGCCGAGGTCGAGCGGCGCATCGGCAAAGCTCTCGGCAAGCCGCAGCCCTTCCGGTTCGACAGCAACGGCGACCGCTACGGCTGGGTCGAGGGCGAAGACGGGCGCTCCCACCTGACGCTCTTCGTCGAGAACGGTCGCCTGCGCGATATCCCGGGCGGCCCTTCCCTCCTGACGGGCTTCCGCCGGATCGCCGAGATCCACGACGGCGAGTTCCGCCTCACGGCGAACCAGAACGTCATCGTGGCCGACGTGTCGCCTGAGAAGCGCTCGGAGATCGAAGCCCTCGTTGCGGAATACGGCCTGACGAGCCACGCCACGGCCCTGCGCCGCAACGCGATGGCCTGCGTGGCCCTGCCCACCTGCGGCCTGGCGCTGGCCGAGAGCGAGCGCTATTTGCCGTCGCTCGTGACGGCCCTCGAGGAGCGGCTCAGCCTTCGCGGCCTCGCCGAGGACGAGATCACGATCCGCATGACCGGCTGCCCCAACGGCTGCGCACGCCCGTACATCGCGGAGATCGGCCTCGTGGGCAAAGGTCCCGGGCGGTACAATCTCTATCTCGGCGGCGCCTTCGATGGGTCCCGCCTCTCGAAGCTCTACGGGGTCGACCTGCAGCACGACGAGATCGTCGCCGCTCTCGATCCGCTCTTCGCGGCCTATGCCCACGGCCGGAAGCCCGCCGAGCGATTCGGGGATTTCGTCATCCGGGCGGGGATCGTGGCCGCGACGGAGAACGGACGCGACTTCCACGCCAACACGGGCCCCCTGGCCGAGGCGGCGGAATGAGCGAGCCTCTCCGGCCCGAGGACCGGCGTCCCGCGCGCCTCAACGCCCTGCCGAAGCTACCGGTCTTCGTCGATCTCGCCGGGCGTTCGATTCTGGTGGCCGGAGGATCCGATGGGATCGCCTGGAAGGTCGAACTCCTCGCGGCGGCGGGCGGCACCGTCAGGATCGTTGCGGAGAACCCGTCGCCGGAGCTTCGCGCCGCCGTTCGAAACGACCCGGCGCATCTCACCCTTGTCCGAAGGCCCTGGCGTGAGGCGGACCTGGTCGCGGTCTCTGTCGCCATCGCGGACATCGAGGATCGGTACGAGGCGGAAGCCTTCGCCCAAGCGGCACGCCGGCACGGCGCCCTCGTCAACATCGTCGATCAGCCGACCTTCTGCGACTTTCAGTTCGGCACCATCGTCAATCGCGCTCCCGTCGTCGTGTCGATCTCGACCGATGGCGCGGCTCCCATCCTGGGCCAGGCCATCCGCCGGCGCATCGAGGCGGTCCTGCCCTCTTCGCTCGGCGCTTGGGCGCAAGCCGCGAAGGACTTCCGTGACCGCCTGCGGGAGATCGTGCCGTCGAAGCCGGGTCGACGCCGGTTCTGGGAACGGTTCGTCGATACCGCGTTCGTCAACGGATCCCAAGTTCGTGACGGCACGCTGGATCGCCTCGCCCGCGAAATCGGCGACGGCGCCCCGGAATCGCCCGGACGAGGTGAGGTCGTCATCGTCGGCGCGGGTCCGGGCGATCCCGAGCTTCTGACCCTGAAGGCCATGCGCGAGCTGCAGGCGGCCGATGTGATCGTCTACGACCGCCTCGTCACGCCGGCCGTCCTCGAACTGGCGCGCCGGGAAGCCCGCCGCGTCCATGTGGGCAAGGAGGGCCATGGCGCATCGTGCCGTCAGGACGACATCAACGCCCTCATCGTCGATCTGGCGCTTGCAGGCGAGCGCGTCGTTCGTCTCAAAGGCGGGGATCCCGCCATCTTCGGACGAACCGGTGAAGAGGTGGCCGCATGCCGGGAAGCCGGCGTTCCGGTCCGGATCGTTCCGGGCGTCACGACGGCAAGCGCCGCGGCGGCCTCGCTCAACGCGTCCCTGACCCATCGCGACCATGCTCAAAGGGTTCAGTTCATCACCGCCCATGACCGGCATGGGGATCTTCCGGAGAATCTGAATCTTGCGGCCCTGGCGGACCCGCAGGCGACGACGATCGTCTATATGGGCCGACGCACGGCATCCAGGCTGGCGACCCGGATGGTCGAGAGCGGCCTGCCGAGCGACACACCGGTCGTGGCCATCAGCAACGTGTCGCGCGACGATCAGGACAGCGTGCATTCGACGATCGGGAATGTGGCGCGCGGCATCGACCTTCCCCAGGACGGGCCGCTGATCATCGCCATCGGGGCATCCGTTGCCGCGCCGCGGGATATCCAGGATCAACCGTTCAACGCTTTCGACGCGCAGAAGCAGCTCCCTCCCGACAACGACCAGCTTGTTCGCGCATTGCTGGATCACTGAAAGCGGCTGACGCCTCCGTCACAACGGCCTTGCCGCTGCGGGCGCGGCAATCTGATCGAAATAGGCAACCCTGCCGGCGACGGCCGCTCCGACCGCGAGCCAGAACACAAGGATCCCGAAAATCATTTTGCGCGATGAGCGTGAATGTCCGTGAGACATGCTGTCGTGTGTGCCTGCTGTCATCTCCCTTCAATTTACAGGTCACACAGGCAAACGGACAGCATCTTCGACGTGACGATCGAAATTCAGAAGATCGTTCTCGTCATGGCCCGCCGTGGGTCGAAATCATTCCATGGACGCCATTCGGAGAAGCAAAAAAATTCCAAGGCTCGCTCTCGGCGAGGGAGCCTTGGTGAAGATCACGCTGCCGTCTCGCGACAGTGGACACTCACGCGAGCTTGGTGAAATCGATCGGCTTGGTGCGATCGAGCGACGCGCGCATCGGCGGGAGCGGATATTTCAGACCGGTCGCGCAATTGAACAGCACGACGCGCTCATCCACGCGCAGCCGACCGTCGGCGAGCGCCTGTCGATAGGCCGCGACGGTTGCACCGCCTTCCGGGCTCAGCAGAAGGCCGTCGTCACGCGCCACCGATGCGACCGCGTCCGTGATGGCCTCGTCCGAGACGGCCATGGCGAAACCGCCGCTGTCCCGCACCGCGCGAAGAATGAGGAAATCGCCCACGGCTTGCGGCACGCGAATGCCCCATGCGAGCGTATGGGCATTCTCCCAGCGGGTGGCCGTCTCCGTGCCTTCTTCGAAGGCCCGCACCATCGGGGCGCATCCTTCCGCCTGGACGGCGACCATGCGCGGACGCTTGCTGCCGATGAAGCCGATGGCCTCCAGCTCGTCGAAGGCCTTCCACATGCCGATGAGTCCGGTGCCGCCCCCCGTCGGATAGAAGATCACGTCGGGAAGCTCCCAGCCGAGCTGTTCCGCAAGCTCCAGCCCCATCGTCTTCTTGCCCTCGATCCGGTAGGGCTCCTTGAGGGTGGAGACGTCGAACCATCCCGTCGCCTCGCGGCCCTGCGCAACGAGCTTCCCGCAATCGTCGATCAGGCCGTTGACGCGATAGACGGAGGCTCCCTGAAGGGCGATCTCGGACAGGTTGATCTCCGGCGTGTCCTCCGGGCAGAAGACGGTGGCGCGCATGCCCGCGCGGCTCGCATAGGCGGCAAGAGCCGCTCCGGCATTGCCGTTGCTCGGCATGGCCAGATGCCCGATGCCGAAAGCCTTGGCCATGGACACGGCCATCACGAGGCCACGGGCCTTGAACGATCCCGTGGGAAGACGGCCCTCGTCCTTCACGAGCACCTCCCCGCCGCCGGTCTTGGACCGGGCGAGCGGAACGAGCGGGGTGGCGGTTTCTCCGAGGCTCACGATGTCCGCGGTGCGGCGCACCGGCAGGAGCTCGCGCCAGCGCCACAGATCGTTCGGACGCCGGGACAGCTCGTCCTTGCTGAGAGCGGCGCGAACACCCTCGAGATCGTAGCGCACCAACAGGGGCTTGCCGGCGCGGGAGAGATTGTGGGGCCTGTCCGCCTCGTAGACTTCGCCGGTCCAGGAACACTCGAGATGGGTGACGAAGGTCGGCCGATCGGAGATGAGATTTGCGTTGGCATTCATGGGATCGCCTTTTGACACCGTGATGGGAGCCATCGTGATGAGCCGCAGCGTCGCCAGCGGCACGGGAAGCGAATGAATACCGGATTCGCCGCGTCTGGGACATCACTGATCGTCGTGCAGGATCCCCGTCGGCACGCTCTTCTTCGGGCCTGCCCTAAGACGCTCGCTCTAATGTGCGACCGAGGCAGAGCATCGTCGTGCTGCACCGCGCGACGATGCTCTTCCGGCTGTCCTGTCGATCGACCGAGCGCAACGGTCTGCTTTCCGGTCTCCCCTACCGCCGCCAGTTGACCACGGCCACGCCCGCGAGCGCCATCAGGCCGCCGACGGCGCCGTGCATCGTCGGCACCTCCCCGAGCCAGGCGAAGCCCAGGAGAGTCGCGACCGGCGGAACGCAGTACATGAAGTTCGACGCGCGGCTCGCCGGCAGGCGCGACAGGGCGATGGCCCAGGTGCCGTAGGCGATCAGGCTCGGGACGAGGCCGAGATAGATCGCGGCCAGGGCCCCCGATGAAGGGGCGGCGGCGAACTGGCCGACACCGCTCGGGAGCCACGGAGCGAGGACCAGCGCGCCGAGCACCATGTTCCAGGCCGAGACCGTCAGCGGCTTGTGCCGGGCGAAGAGCGGCTTCTGGACCACGGTGGTCACCGAGTTGCAGAGCGCCGCTCCGAGGATGAGCAGGGCCCCGGTGTCGAGGCGCATCCCGTCGCCCTCGCCGAGCGCGATGAGCCCGATGCCGGCGAAGGACAGGGCCGTTCCTGTCCAGGCCCGGGCGCTGAACCGCTCGCCCAGCACGAGCATCGCGAGCCCGGCCGTCATGATCGGGTTCGTGTTGATGATGAAGCTCGCCGCCCCGGCCGAGACGGTCATCTCGCCCATGTTGAGAAGCGCCGTGTAAAGCGCCACGAACAGAAGGCCGCCCGCCGCCAGGCGGAGGAAATCGGCCGGTGTCGGCCAGCCCGGACGGGTGACGATGAGGAAGAGAGCGGCCGGCACGGCCGCGATCGCAAACCGCAGGGCGCCGAGCTCCATCGGGCCGAAGGCCTGCAGGCCGGCCCGGATGGCCGGGAAGGCCGACGCCCAGGCGAGGATCGTGACGATCACCGCAACGGCCGTCACATGGTCGAACGATAGGGGTTTGGAAGGATGGGCGGCACCGATGCTCATGGGACACTCGCGAAAGAAAGAGCGAGCCCGACAATTCGTCGTTCCGAGCTGATTGACAATCGAACAATTCAACGGTCAGCTGTGAGCATGAGTCATAGCTCTGCCCCCTTGCCACCTCTCGATGCCCTGCGGGCCTTCGAAGCCGCAGCCCGGCTCGGAAGCTTCTCGGCGGCTGCAAACGACCTGCACCTCACCCACGGCGCCATCAGCCGTCAGGTGGCCAAGCTCGAGCATTGGCTCGGGGAGCGGCTGTTCGACCGGCAGGCGCGCGGCGTCGCCTTGACGCCGCAGGGACAGCGCCTCCACCAGCGGACGAGCGAGGCCTTCGCGCTGATCGCGGACAGTTCGGACCGCTGGATCGAGAGACGGGGTGCGGCCATCGTCCGCCTGACGTCGATCCCATCGGTCAGCAGTCTCTGGCTCATGCCGCGCCTGAAGGCCTTCGAGGCCGGCGACCCGTCCCTGCGCATCGAGTTCGTGGTCGAGCATCGCAACATCGACCTCGAGGCCGAGGGGATCGATCTGGCCATCCGCTGCGGGCGCGGCACTCTGCCGGGACGGATATCCGTTCGCCTGTTCGAGGAAAAGTGCTTCCCGATCGCATCGCCGACGCTCGCGGAGACGCTCGGCGCCGGGCCGCCGGAACGGCTTCTGGACTATCCCCTGGTCCATGATTCCGATGCATCGGCATGGCGGGCATGGTTCGCCGCGCAAGGCATGGATTACCGCCCTCGCCCGCAGGACCGCCGCTTCGAGGATTACAACCTCGTCCTCGACGCCGCCGCCCATGGCCTGGGTATCGCGCTGGCCCGGCCGCCCCTGGCGGGCGATGCCTTGCGCACCGGGCGTGTCGCGGCGGTGGATCCGCGCACGGTGGTCAATCCCGTATCGTACTGGCTCGACCGGACCCCGGGCCGCCTCCGGCCGTCAGCCGCGGAACTGGCCCGGCGCATCATGACGGAGGCCGGGGTGAACGGCGCGGATGCCCGGACATTCCTGAGCGCGTGAAGTCGCGACGGCGGAAAGATCTCCATGCAGTTCAGAATGTTTCTGTCTCGACGCTCTCCTGGCTCCCGACAGTTCTTGCAACACATCAGGGACGAATTTGCCCCTACGGTCTCTTTTTGAGCCCCTGACGCTTATGTGAGAGAGCCGGTCTCGCCGGCGCTCGGGATGGTGCGGCTTGCCTTGTCGAGCCAGAACACGGCCCGCTCGTACCGCCAGTCGAGTCGAATGGCGCGCCGAAAATCTTTGATCGCCCGGTCGTACTGGCCGAGACCAAGGAGAATGCGGCCGCGGATGACATGGAACCGTGCGGAATGAGGCCGGCTCGCGGTCATGGTTTTGGGGTGGAAAAGCCCCTGGGTCCAGTCGGGAGCGAGACTCGGAAGCAATCCTTTGGGCCGGTGGACGCTGCTTTGATGGCAGGACATGGTTTCTCACCTGGGATGCATGGTGCTCGTGACCGCCTCGGTTCGGGACAGCGGACCGCTTGCCCGAATGACCAGGAGAGAATGTCGCCGATCGTCCTCGGCAGAAATCGGAGGAGCGTAAAGCCTGTCGGAAAAGCGCAGGAATCGCCCCTTTGCCAAGGGAACGGTGTTTCGGATCCGCCCGGGCGGACCTGATCGACGGTTCAGCCTCGCGGCAGGGCGGCCCCCTCCGCGTCGAAGACGTGGAGCGCCTCAGGAGGCAGAGCGACCCCGATGCGCTCGCCGATGGCATAGCGCCGCTGGCCGGGTGCCGAGACCGTGAAGACCCCGCCCTGCTCCGTCCGGCCATGCAGGATGGTCTCCGCTCCGAGCTGCTCGACGAGGGTCAGCTCGAGCGCGATCGCCCCCTGGTCGACGTCGGTCACGCTTACCTCATGGGGGCGAATGCCGATCACGATCCTGGAACCCGGCACCAGGTCGAGGTGCGGAAGCCTCTGCGGACGCCCATTCACCTGCACGCCCGCGCCGCCGTCCAGCGGAACGGCTTCGGCCTCGATGAAGTTCATCCGCGGAGAGCCGATGAACCCGGCGACGAACCGGTTGGCAGGGCTGTTGTAAAGCTCGAGCGGCGTCCCCACCTGCTCGATCCGCCCGTCGCGCAGGACGACGATTCGGTCGGCGAGCGTCATCGCTTCCGTTTGGTCATGGGTGACGTAGATCATCGTGGCGTTGAGCCGTTTGTGCAGGGCGGCGAGCTCGGCCCGCATCACCACGCGCAGCTCCGCGTCGAGATTCGACAGGGGCTCGTCCAGAAGGAAGATGCCGGGGCGGCGCACGATGGCGCGCCCGATGGCGACCCGCTGACGCTGTCCGCCGGAAAGCTGGCGCGGCTTGCGGTGCAGGAGCGGCTCGATCAGGAGCATCCGGGCCGCCTCCAGCACGCGCTTCTCGATCTCGTCCCGCGGCATCCGGCTGTTCTCGAGGCCGAAGGCCAGGTTCTGCCGCACGCTCATATGCGGGTAGAGCGCGTAGGACTGGAAAACCATGGCGAGCCCCCGGTCGGCCGCCGACACGTCGTTGACGATCCGGTCGTCGAGCCTGATCTCGCCCGAACTCGCGCGCTCGAGCCCCGCGATGGTGCGCAGCAAGGTGGACTTGCCGCAGCCGGACGGTCCGACGAAGACCACGAACTCGCCGTCCCTGACTTCGAGATCGATTCCGTGCAGGACGCGAACGGATCCGAACTCCTTGGCGACCCTGTGAAGAACGAGATGACTCACGACATGGTCTTTCCAGTGTGACCGGCCCTACTTCAGGCCGGTATTCGCGATGCCCGCGGTGATGTAGCGTTGAAGGAACAGGAAGATCAGGGCGACCGGCACGATCGACAGGACCGTCATGGCGAGCACGTAGTGCCATTGCACGTTCAGCTCGCCCGAGAACGCGTTGAGACCGACCTGCAGGGTGTAGTGCTCCTTGCGCGAGAGAACGATCAGGGGCCACAGGAAGTCGTTCCAGCGCCACATGACCGAGAAGATGGCCAGGACCGCCAGGGCGGGCGCCGCCAGCGGCAGGACGATGCGCCAGTAGATCTGCCATTCCGACGCCTTGTCCATGCGGGCCGCGTCGATCAGCTCGTCCGGGATCGTGAGCATGTATTGCCGCAGCAGGAAGACGCCCGTGGGCGTCGCCACCGTCGGCAGGATCACGCCCCAGAGCGTGTCGAACAGGTTGAGCGAGTTCACCACGAGATAGAGCGGGACGACGATGACGGACAACGGCACCATCAGGGTTGCCAGGATGATGCCGAGCACCGCCGTGCGGCCCTTGAACTCGTATTTCGACAGGGCGAAAGCCGCCATGGAATTCACCACGAGGGTGATGAGCGTCGCCATGACCGTGACGAAGAGCGAATTCCGGAAATAGCGCAGGAAGTCGAATTGCTGCAGCGGCTCGGCATAGTTCGCCGTGGCGAGCTTGATCTCGCGCACGGGCGTTCGCCTGTCGATGGGAACGCGGATGACGGGGCCCGGGTTCTGCGGATCGACCATCTGGGCCATGATCCCGACCCGCCGCACCTGGGCCAGAACCTTCTCGCTGCCGTCGTCGAGCGTCACGCGAAAGAGCGCCAGCGGCTGTTCATAGCCCTGAACCCGGACCGCCTGGGCGTCGAGGGGCATGAAGGTGGGCGGGAATTCGGCGAGGTTGGCGGGGGTCTTGAAGGACGAGACCGCGAGCCACAGGACCGGACCGAACATCAGGACGAGACCGAGGCCGAGCCAGAGATAGGCCAGCACGTCGGTCCAGTGCCAGCCGGCGCCGCCGCGCCGGCGCAGAAGGAAGGCGGACAGGGCGTTCATGCGGCCTCCTTCCGGGCGCGCCTGTTCGAGGCCAGGAGCTGCAGGGCCGTGAGCGCCACGAGGACGATCCCCATGAGGATCGAGGCGGCGGAAGCGAGCCCGAGGTTACGCAGCACGTGGGCGAAGCCGGTCTCGTAGATGTATTGGGTGATGAACATGGTGCTGGTGCCCGGGCCGCCGCCGGTGAGCACGAAGGCCTCGTCGAAGATCTGCACGGCCTTGATGAGCGCCAGGATGACCACGACGAGCAGGTTCGGCCACAGGAGCGGCAGGGTGATGCGCCAGAAGGTGCGCATGCGGCCGGTGCCGTCCATCATGGCGGCCTCGTAGAGGTCGCGCGGGATGGCCTGGAGACCGGCAAGCAGGATGAGCGCGTAGAAGCCGAGATGGGCCCAGACGGACACGAAGATGGCCCAGAACATGGCCCAGTTCCGCTCGGCGAGCCACAGGGTGCGCGCGAAGCCCAGATCCAGGAGAAGCGCGTTGAGCAGCCCGTCGCGCTGCAGGATCCATTTCCAGATCAGGCCGACCACCACCGGCGAGAGCAGGACGGGAAAGAAGAAGACGCCGCGCCAGAAGCCCCGGGCGCGCATCTCGCGGTTGAGGACGAGCGCCGTCGCCAGGGAGGCGAGCACGAGCAGGGTGACCTGCAGCACGACGAAGAGCGCCGTGTTGTGCAGGCTCTGCCAGAAGGCATCCTGGAGGCAGGTGGACGGGATTGTGTAGTCGCCGCAGGTGAGCAGCGTCTTGTACTGGTCGAGGCCGACGAAATAGCGGCCGTCGAAGAAGATGGCGGTTCCGCCGGTCAGGGAATAGGCCAGGTTGATGACGACCGGGATGAGCACGAAGACCCCGAAGATCAGCATGTTCGGGGCCAGGAACACGGCCCCCATGCCGCCGATGCCGAACCGGCGCTGAACGGCGCTCATGGGAGCGTTGAGGGCCCCCATGAGGAACCGGAAGGGCCAGGCGAGCCAGGAGGACAGGCCAGGCGCCCGTCCTTCCCCCGTTCCCATCACGATGCTCATCGTGCGCGCCTTCGCCTAGCGGGACGCTTCGGCGACCTTCTGCTTGATGTCGTCCTCGATGCGGGCATAGGCATCGGCGAGCTGCGTCTCGCCGGCCACCACCTGACCGAGGCGGCTGATGACGGCCGCGTAGATCGTGCCCGACCATTTGTAGCTCTGCATCTTCAGCGCGAGCGGGTCGGCCGTCTGGGTCGCGTTCAGGAAGATGTCGAGCGACTTCTTCACGTTCGGGTCGCTCGACTTGAAGTCGACGCCCTTGGCCGCGACGCCCTGATGGGCCGGCAGGAACAGGGTACGCTCGGAGAACTCGCGCACCACGGGCTCGCTCGCGAGATATTCCACGACCCGGGCCACCTCCTTCGGGTTCTGCGTGTACTTCACGGCCACGAGACCGGCGCCGCCCGGCATGCCCGTGCAGGCGGCGGGCCCGCAGGGCTCGGGGGCCGCCGACCAGTCGAAGCTGTCCTTGATCTTCTGGGAGAACTGGGCGACCTGCCAGGAGCCCGAGAAGTAGACGGCGACCTGGCCGTTCACGAACTCCTCGTTGGCGCCCTTGTAGGTCGTTCCGGCGACGCCGCCCCAGATCTCGCGCGGCATGATGCCGGACTTGTGCCAGTCGGCAATGCGCTGCGCCATGGCCTTGAAGCCCTCGTCCACCACGGCGGGCTTGCCGTCGGGCCCGATCACCTTCGCGCCCATGGAGATGGCCGGTCCCATGAAGCGGTGGCCCGAGCGGTCGAAGGCCAGCGCGATCGGGATCTTCTGGCTGTCGGCCACCTTCTTGGCCGCCGCCGCCCATTCGTCCCAGGTGGCCTTCGGGCCGGGAACGGGCACGCCCGCCTGCTCGAACAGCGTCGTGTTCACGAGGGGGCCGGTGATCGTGAGCTGGGTCATGAAGCCGGGCAGCGCGTTGCTGCCGTCCTCGCGCATCCAGTCGAGGGTGTTGCCGAAGTTCTTCTCGAAGGTCGCGGCGTCCTTCAGGTGCGGACGCAGGTCGAGCCAGTGCCTGGCCTGCGACTTCAGCTCCACCACGCGCACGATGTCGGGCCCGCGCCCGGCCTCGAGCTGCACGGGCAGCTGGTCCTTGATGACGCCGAACGCAACGTTGTCGACCACGACCTTGATGTCGGGATTCTGGGACTCGAAGCGCTTGACGAGGTCCTGCAGGACCTCGCCCTCGTTGCCGTCCGAGTACCACATGATGCGCACCTCGGTGGCCGCTTGCGCGACGGAGGCGCTCCATGCGAGCGCGAGGGCGCCGATGGCCAGGTGTGTCAGTCGTTTCATCACTTTCCTCCCATGATGACGTCTTGGTTCAGGCAATCACGCGTTGCCCTTGTTTCGTCTGTTGGGAAGGCAGCGGCACATGCGCTCCTTCCGGGAAGGCCGTCAGGGTCCCGGACAGGGTCCAGGACTCCGGCTCGATGGTTTCCTCGGGCGTCCTCACGGCGCCGTCGGGATCGCACGCCACAGGGCCGAAATCGGGATCGTGGATCAGAATGACCCCGTCGCCGCGCTCCTCGGCCGAGAGGCTTGCGAACCGCTCGCCGAAAGCCGCGAGGCTGCCTTCGGCGGCGATATCCGACAGGCGCACGATCCAGCGACCCGCATGTCCCGGCAGCCGCACCTCGCATCCGGCCGTCGGCCCCTTCGTGACCCGCTCCAGGGGGCCGCTCGCGACGAGAAGGCAGAGCCCTTCGCCGGAGCGCACCAGCATGCGGTCGCCCGCATGGATCACCTCATCCATCTCGGCCTCCGGCAGCCAGGCATGGGTGAAGTCCGGCTGAGCCCGATGCGTGGCGAAATCCACGACCGCCAGGGAGCGGTACTGATGCACGCGCGGCACCGTTCCGCAGCCGCCCCAATAGGACGGGCGGCCGTAACCGCTGTGGATCACCTCGCCTGGATGGTTGATCCAGACCTGTGCTTCCGGCGTCTCGCCGAGGCGCAGATGCAGGACGGTCTCCTGATAGCCCCACTCCCCCCAGCGATAGGCCGCGATGCTGCCCAGCGCGTAATCCTTCGACTTGAAGTGATAGAGCGATGCAATGCCGTTCTCGCCCTGCTTGTAGCGCCATTCATACGCGCCGGCGCTTCGATGATCGGAGAAGGCCGCCAGGCGCGGGTCGACGGCGAGGCCGTGCTCGGCAAAGCACAAAGCCAGTTGCGGCAGGGCATGGAAGCGGCGGCCGAGCGAGCCCTTTCCGAAAGCCAGATAGGAGATGCCCGAGAGTTCGAGCGTGCGCCCGGGGCGCAGCGTGTGCTCGTAGCTGCGGCCCTGCGAGGCGGTCATCATGCCGTGGTGGCTCGACAGGGCCATGATCTCGAGCAGGCGCCCGATGGCGGCGCCGGACCGCTCCCGGATGCCGGCGTCGGGCGAGAGAGCGTAGAGCGCGCACAATCCCTTCAGGTCAATGGGGAAGTACGGCGCAGAATTCCATTCCGCCATCTCGCAGGCCTCGAAATGGGTCAGCCATTCGACGAGCCTCTGCCGGCCGATCTCCGCCTGCTCACGACCCTTGCGCCCGGACCGCGTGAAGGTGGCATCGGGGAACAGCGTGCCGGCGAGATGGCAGGCCGTGTGGAACAGCAGCGCGTGGTTCTCGCTGAAATACCACATCACGTCGTTGCCGGGCTCATCCATCCAGTAGCGGAAGCGCAGGATCACGTCGTCCATGCCGGCCCGCGTGCCGGGAGCGATCCGCTCCGGCCAGGCCATGCGGGACCAGAGGAGCGGCACGAGCAGGAAGTCCGCGCAATCGTGGCAATCGCCGATGATAGGCAGGCAGGATTCGATGATGCGGTCCGTGTCCGGCCCGCCGCGATCGAGCGCGAGGCGCGCCAGCACGGCCACCAGGTCGCGCTCTCCACATTCCGCCACGTGGTCGAGCACGGCCCGCGCCCTCACGCCGATCTCGGGAGACGCGGGCGGCTGCCGGTCGAGGTGGCAGATCTCGACCCCCAGCACGCGCGTCGCCGCGAAGGCGCCGTCGCGCAGGGTGATGTCGAAGTGCCGGAAATCGGCCGGGAGTTCGCCCGTATCGGCAATCGCCACGCGGGCGGCGCCAGCGGGAAGCGCCTTGCGGAAGGCAAGCGTGTCCTCCGTGGACATGAAGTCGCCGCGCACCGCGACATGAACGTCGAGCGGATACGCCGCCGGATGGTCGAACACGATGGCGACCTCGCCCCGTCCATAGGACGGCCTCTCGAAGCGCATGCCCTCGAGCATGCCCTCCAGGGCGGCCGCGCGCGCCTCGTCGAGGGTAATCGGCATCCCGACCGACAGCCCCTCGCCGGAAACCAGCTCGAGGCTGAAGTAATAGCGCGCGTCCCGCTCGCAGAGGTCGGCAAACCAGACCCGCAGCTCGTTCCGGCCCGCCTTCAGGGCGATGTCGATCTCGATGCGCTCCTCGAAATTGCGCTGGTAGCGGGTGAGCGCCGCCACGCGGGCGCCATTGACCTCGAGGAAGGCGCCGCCGCAGGTGGCGAAGCTGAAGCGCGCCGTCTGATCGCGCGGAGACTCGATCGTGGTCCGGGCCCAGCATTCGACCCGCGTCGCCCGGAACCAGAAGCCTGACAGGTCGACCCGGGGAGAGCCGAACGGCAGCCAGACCCGGGTCGGCGTGAAGGGCGTGACCGGCCGCGGGGTCTTGCCGCGATAGGACTCGATGAAGTCCGTCCGGCAGGCATATTGGTGCGGGATGAAGTTGCGGTCCTTCGTCAGGAAGAAGAACGCATCCATCTTCCCTTCCATGGCGCGGTCCGGAACGTCGTAGCGCTCCTCGTGCACGTCGCCGAGCTGCCAATGGCCGACGGCCTGGCCGGCCGTCAGAGGATGGGTCAGATACGTCTCACTTGCCATAACGGCCCTTACCCCCGTCCGCTCGCCGGGCGCGCTCGGCCCGTGAGCATGAGACCCGAGGGACATTTCCGGAGCGGCCGATGGATCTGGCAACCCTGCGGATGATTCCGGCTGCCGGAGCGGATTTCACCGCTCGAGGGACGGCCACGCTGGGCCTCGTTGAACGTGGCGGCGTCGCGCAGGACCATGACTCTCACGACGGAACGGTCGAGCTCACGCCTGAGGCGCGGTCTGTCCCTCATGTGCATTGCCTCCCCGGCATCGGCTTGTCGTTGAGCGGATTTTTCATGAGCGCCGGAGATTGCGCAACCTGAAAATTTTTTGCAGCATCGCTCCCATGTCGAAGAAACCTGTCTCGCCTGCGAAGACCCAGGGGCGCATCCGACTGGGCGACATCGCCCTTGCGTGCGACGTCTCCATCAGCACCGTCTCGCGGGCCCTGACCGGTCAGAAGGGCGTTCGGGACGACACCCGCCGGCGGATTCTCGAAGCCGCCAGGAAGGCCCGGTATCCGTTGCCCAACAGGGTCCAGGGCGGGCGTATCGCGGTGTTCGCCAGCACGGCCGCCATGACGGATTACCGCCGGACGCAGTTCACCTGGCATGTGCTCGAGGGATTGAAGACGGCCGCGACGGCGAAGGAGATCGAGATCTCCCTGGTGCCTCTGCCGGACTCGGACGAGAACCACGCCCAGCTCCGGGACGTGCTCGACAGCCAGAGCATCCTGGGTGTTCTCCTGCTGACGGTCGACGACATGCAGGTGATGGGGCGCATCCAGGAAAGCGGAAAGGCCGCGGTTCTCATCAACGGCGACGATCCCCTCATGCGCATGTCCAGCGTCAGCCCGTGCAACCGCTCCGCCGCCCGCATGGCTTGCGATTACCTGATCGGCCTGGGTCACCGGCGCATCGGCTTCGTCATGCGCCCCGGCCGGGCCACCATCCGGCGGCGCCTGGAAGGCTGGCGCGACGCCCTTTTCGAGCATGGCCTGCCCTGTCTCGACGAGAACGTGATCGATGTCGAGGACTGGACCCCCGAATGCGCCGAACGGGCCATCGGAGACCGTCTCGACAAGGGGTCCCTCGATGTGACGGCGCTCCTGTGCGCCGCCGACAGCCTTGCGCTCGGGGCGCTGTCGGCCCTCACGGCGCGCCAGATGGCATGCCCGAGCGATATGTCGATCATGGGCATGGACGATCTGCCGATCTCGGACCTGCTCACGCCCCGGCTGACCACCATGCACATTCCCGCCCGCGAGCTGGGCGAGACGGCCGTCGACATGCTGGTCGAACTCGCGACGCACGGTCAGCGGGTCGTCCGCCGCACGGAGCTCGCCTGCCGCCTCGTCGAGCGCGATTCGACCGCGCGAGCGATGCACGAGACCGCCTCGGCCGATGCCTGACGCCGGATCCGGCCCTGACGGGCGGCCGTGCCGATCGCCGGCGCCCGCCCCGGCGGGCGCCTCAGATGAAGAACAGTTCCTTGTGGATGAATGTCTTCACGGCGTTCTTGTCGAAGGTCGCGATCACGACCGCCGCCTTGGAGCCGCTGCCGTCGGCATCGTAGGACAGGGTGAACTTCCTGGTGTTGAGAACGAAGAAATCGTCCTTGTCCTTCGCCTTCGAGCCGACCGTGAAGAACTTCTTGGCCAGGGCAGCGGGGCTGGCCTCCGTGCCCTTGCCGACCGCCTTGGTGAGGACCTTGTTGGCCTTCACCAGGTCGTTCTCGATCAGGATCCTGTCCTCGGCGGGATTGTAGGCCACGATCCTGTCGGCATCCGCCTTCGTGATGCGGCTGTCGAACACGAAGCTGTCCGCGCCCGCATCGCCCTGCAGAACATCCTTGCCGATCCCGCCGGCGAGGCGATCGTTGCCGAGACCGCCCGTGAGGGTGTCGCTGCCGAGACGGCCCGTCAGGACATCGTCCCCGCCCATCCCGGACAGCGCGTTGGCGCCGTCGTTGCCCGAGACCGCGTTGGCGGTGTCGCTCCCGGTGAGGTTGATGGCGTTCGTGCCCGCTTTCGCCATCAGGATTTCGACCTCGGCGGCCGCGCCGAGCGCGAAGCTTTCGGACGCCGTCACGGTATCGACGCCCTGGCCGGCGAGTTCCGTCACCAGGTCGAGCCCATCGACCCAATACGTGTCGTTGCCGACGCCGCCGCGCAGATCGTCCTTGCCGGCGCCCCCGTCGAGCACGTCGTCGCCCTTCCAGTCGGTGATCGTGTCATCCCCGGCGCCGCCGAGCAGGCGGTCCGCCCCTTCGCCGCCGTCGATCTGGTCGCGGCCGGCGCCGCCGTCCAGCGTATTGGCCCCCGTATTGCCGTACAGGGTGTTGTCGAGGTCGTTGCCGGTACCGGAAAAATTGCCGCTGCCCTCGAAGGCGAGATAGTCCAGGTTGGCCGCGAGCGTGTAATCGGCCGACGCGAGAACCCGGTCGAAGCCGACGCCGGAATCGACGATCACGTCGCCCGTGTTGTCGACCCAGTAGGTATCGTTGCCCGCGCCGCCGTCCATGCGGTCCGCGCCGGCGCCGCCGTGGAGGGAATCATCCCCGTTTCCGCCCGCGAGCGTGTCGTTGCCGGCGCCGCCCCGGATGAAGTTGTGCAGATCGTTGCCGGTGCCGGCGAAGTTGCCCCCGCCCGTGAAGGTCATGTCCTCGACATTGGCCGCGAGCGTGTAGCCGCTGAAGCCGACCCGGACCGTGTCCCGGCCCTCGTCCGCTCCCTCATGCACCACGCCGTCCTGGGCGTCGATGATGTAGGTGTCGTCGCCCTGACCGCCGGTGAGGTCGTCGGCCCCCGCGCCGCCGTCCATCGTGTCGTTGCCGAGCCCGCCACTCAGCGTGTCGTTGCCGTCCAGGCCGGAGAGACTGTTGCTGCCGTCGTTGCCGCCGAGCATGTTGGCGACGCTGCTGCCGATGCCGCTGACGCTGGCTGAGCCGGCGAGTTGCAGATCTTCGACATTGGCGCCTTTGACCCTCAGGTCGAAGCCGATGGACGAGACGATCTTGTCCCTCCCTTCATCGACCTGCTCGACGACGATGTCGAGATTGCTGTCGACGTAGTAGGTGTCGTCCCCTTCTCCACCCGTGAGAACATCGTCTCCAAGTCCGCCCTCGAGCGTGTCGTCGCCCGTGCCTCCGCTGAGGGCGTCGTCCAGGTCGCCGCCGACGAGATCATTGTCGAGGTCGTTGCCGGTCGCCGATCCTCCGGCCATCAGCACGATGTTCTCGATCTGGGTCCCGACGATCGTATAGTCCATCGTGACCGTGACGATGACGGTGTCGTTGCCTTCGTCGTCTCCTTCGATGATGAGCTCGCTGCCGTCGACGAAATAGGTGTCGTCGCCGGCACCGCCTTCGAGCCGGTCGTCGCCGTCGCCGCCGTCGAGGATATCGTTCCCGTCGCCGCCGATCAGGTGATCGTCGTCAAGGCCGCCGGAGAGGCTGTCGTCGCCGTCGCGCCCGTCGAGGATATTGCTGCCGTCATTGCCCTGGATCACGTTGTCGAGGGCATTGCCGAAGCCGTCTATATCGGCCGCGTCCTCCAGGATCAGGTTCTCGATGTCGGGATAATCGTCGAGATCGATGCTCGACTCTGAGATGATGGTGTCGTCGCCGCCGCCGTTCGCCGCGTCCTCCCCCTCGATCACGTCGTCCCCGCCCGCCAGATGATAGATATCGTCGCCGAGGCCACCGCGCAGCGTATCCGCCCCGGCGCCGCCATCGAGCGTGTCGTCGCCCTCGAGGCCGATCAGAACGTTGTCGTTGTCGTTCCCGTACAGGGCGTTGTCGAGACCGTTGCCCTGCCCCTGGATGGCGGACGCGGCATTCACGAGGATCAATTCTTCGAAATTTGCGCCGAGGGTCCAGGAAACCGCGGCCGCCACGGTGTCGTGGCCGCTTCCCGCGCCGCCCCCCTCGGCAACCGTGTCCCCCTGGGTGTCGACGACATAGAAATCGTCCCCCTGTGCGCCACGAAGCGTGTCGACGCCGGCGCCGCCGTCGAGAAAATTGCTTCCCCCATTGCCGGTGATCTGGTTGTTCTCGTCGTTTCCGATCACCAGGGCGTCACCGTCCTCCGGCTTCAGGGCGAAGTTCAGCTCCCCTGGCTGGAGCGTGAAGGTGTTCGAAGTCTCGTCATGGACGGCCATGCGACATGTCTCCTTAAATGCTATTACGTTTCATACGCCGATGGGCGTGCGGCGGCAAGGCGGGCGTTGCGGTGGCGGGCCTTCCGGCGATGGCAGCCGCTCTCTCCTGGGCCCGCCCGGGCGGCGCGGGTTCGTTCCGCGAACGGGATGGACCGCATCCATGAGCCATGCTCCCGATGAAGCGCCGCCCCCATGCTCGTGGGACGGCGACGCGGATCCTGACGGATGACCGGTCCGACGCGGGTATCCGGCCCGCCCGCGTCATGGCCGGCCGGTCATCGCTCGCCTCTTGCCGGCCATCCCGATCCGGTGAGGCACGGCGTTCCCAACAAGCGGGATCACCGGGACAAGCCCGGTGATGACGAGGAGAAGGTGGCAAGGGCCGGTGCCGACACCCTCCCACGTCATGGCCACCCTCCTCCCTGCCCGCCACCCTCAAGTCATGGCCGGCCTTGTGCCGGCCATCCCGATCGGAAGAGCGCGGCGCTTCTCAGAAGCGGGATCACCGGGACAAGCCCGGTGATGACGTGGTGTGTGGTGTGAGGCCGGTGCTGCTCCCTCCACACGTCATGGCCGGCCGGTCATCACCCGCGTCTCGCCGGCCATTTCGATCGGAAGGGCGCCGCGCCACACCGCATCGGGATCACCGGCACAAGGCCGGTGATGACGTGGGAGGGTGGTGTGAGCGGGTGGTGACGGGGAGACGGTGGCACGGGCCCGTGCGAACATCCCCCACGTCATGGGCGGCCTGGTGGCGGGCATACCGCGAGGGAGATCGCGGCGCCGCT
>NZ_JAMXFJ010000005.1:116296-270782 GCF_025460805.1 Microvirga sesbaniae
TCCCCCACCCCACCCCTCCACACGTCATGGCCGGCCTTGTGCCGGCCATCCCGATCGGAAGAGCGCGGCGCCTCTCGCATCGGGATCACCGGGACGAGCCCGGTGATGACGTGGGAGGGTAGGGTGAGCGGGTGATGACGGGGAGAGGGTGGCAAAGGCCGGTGCCGACACTCTCCACACGTCATGGCCGGGCCTGTCCCGGCCATCCCGATGGTCCGATGCTCCCATCTTGAAGCGGCGCATCGTTCGCGGCGGACCCTCTGGATCCGCACGATGCGGTGGCCCTCCATCCCGGCGGACGAGGCGCCGGATGTGCGGCCTGGAGGTGTGCAGCCTCGGCCAGGGCGCGACGCACGCGGGCTGCCATCGACAGGGCCCCGCGTGCCAGGAATACGCGTGCCAAGGACACGCGTGCCAAGAATCCTGATGCCACGCGCCCCATACCGGGAATCCCGGTGCCAAGCCCCGTGCCAGGTCCAAGCGGCCCAATCGGGACGAGCCGTTGAGCCGTCGAGCCGGCATCGTGCCGACGGACCACGAAAAATCCCCGGCAGGGTGCCCTGCCGGGGTGAAAGGCGAAGCCGGAGAGGCCCGTCAGATGATGAAGATGTCGGCGGCCTTCAGCCCCTTGATCTTCGCGATCTCGACCTCGCCCCCTCGTCCGGACCCGTTGGTGTCGTAGTACAGGACGCCCCCCTTGTAGACCAGGTAGTCCTTCGAGTCCTTGGCCCGTCCGGTGGAGAAGATCGACGCGTCGATCTTCACCGGCGCATCGATCGTGATGAGCGTGCCGGGCTTGGCGAGCTTCTTGAACACGGCGTCGTCGAGGAAGATCTTGTCCTGGCCGGACTTGAAATCCATGACCTGGTCCAGGTTGGCCGACTTGCTGGGCTTCTTGGTGAACACGAAGGCGTCGTTGCCGGCGCCGCCATAAAGCTTGTCGTTGCCGGCCTCGCCGAAGAGCATGTCGTCGCCGGCATCGCCCTTGATGACATCGTTGCCGACGCCGCCATAGAGCTTGTCGTTGTCGGCCCCGCCGAAGAGGTTGTCGTTGCCGGCATCGCCGAAGAGGGTATCCCGGCCGGCCTCGCCCTTCAGGATGTCGTTGCCCTTGCCGCCGAAGAGGCTGTCGATGCCGTCGCCGCCCAGGAGCGAGTCGTTGCCGCCCTCGCCGTAGAGCTTGTCGTCGCCGGCCAGGCCCTTGATGGTGTCCTTGGCGTTGCCGGAGCCGCCTTTCAGGATGTCGTCCTGGGGCCCGCCGTTGATCTTGTCGGCCTTCTTCGTGCCGCGCTTGTTCAAGGTGGTCTCGTCCTTGACGCCGATGGTGAAGACCTGCTCGTAGGATCCACCGAAGTTGTCCTCGACCTTCACCTTGATCTGATGAGATGCCATCTCCTCGAAATTGACCTCGGAGGCGAGCACGAGCTGGTTGTTGACGATCTTGAAGGGTCCCGGCACGGATCCGGTCTGCACCAGGCTGAACTTGAACGTCTGTCCGGCATCGATGTCCGTCGCCCCGAGCGTCCCGACGACATCCCCGACTTTCGCGTATTCGCTGACGACCGCCTTGTCCAGGGAGATGCCGGTCGGGCTATGGTTGTTCCCGAGCGACGTGACCTTGATGCTGGAGTCGTTCGTCACCACGCCGCCATGCTCGTCCTTCACCTCGATGGTGAAGGACGTCACCTCGTTGTTGAAGGCAGTCGGCCGGTCGCGGGGATCGTACTGCAGCGCCCTGATCTTGACCTGAGCGTCAGCGGCCGAGCCGAAGAAGGTGTAGGTCTTCTGATCGTCGTTCCAGATGAAGCCGTTCAGGTTCGTGAGCACGCCCTTGCTCGAGTCGTCGAGCTTGATCGTGACGGTCACCTTCTCGCCGGCGTTGCTCTCGCCGATCGCGACATCCTTGAAGGGGTTGACGAGGTTGACGTTCTGATCGTGCGCGATCGTCGGGTTGTAGGCGGCCGCCACGAGGGTGGGCGCCCGGTTCTCGACCTGGGACCGGACGACGATATTGCTGTTCGTGACCGTTGGGTTGAGCCCGTCATTCACCTCGATGGTGAATGTGGTGTCCTCGGTCGCGTCGACCGCTCCGTTGGGACGCGGCGTCGGGGTGAAGGTCAGGTTGCGGATGGCCGCCTGGGCGTCGACGGCCGCGCCCACGAACTTGTAGGCGTTGTCGGCTGCGCTCCAGGCAAAGCGGTTGTCGCCGCTCAAGGTCCCCTCGGTGTTGGTGTCGAGCTTGACCAGCACGGTGACCTGCGGGCTGTCGTCGGCGATGGTCACGGCTGTGAACGGCTTGGTGGTTGCCGTGTCCTTGATCGTCGTCGTCGCGGCCGCGGCGGTCAGGGTCGGTCCGGAATCGCCCGTGACTTTGTACTGCCTCGTGACGGCGCCGTGCTGGTTGACGCCGGAGAAGGCATCGACCAGGCTTGCCGTGAAGACCGTGTCGCCCTGGACAGTGGGCTTGAAGGTCACGCCAGTCAGGAAATTCGTCACGTTGGCGGCCGAGCCGGTGAACGTGATCATGCCGTTTGCGCTCTGGTTGTCGACCGTCACCTGGGCCGTGCTGGTCAGGCCTGACCAGTCACCGTGGTTGGCCGCGAAGGTCACCGTCAGGGTGACCATGTCGCTTTCCTGATCCGCCAGCTGGATCCCGTCGAACGGCTTCATGACGGCGTTCAGGGCCGCCCTCTGGTCGGTCTCCATGGCGGTGAACGTAGCGTTGTTGTTGATGTCCGCCACCGCCGTTACGGCGCCGCTATTGGACCATTGGGTATCCGCCGCGGGCTTCACCTGCACGGTGAACACCGTGTTCGTAGCGTTGCCGCTGAACGCATCCGTCGCATCGAACTGCATGCCGGACAGGATGCCGTTCAGGGTATCCCGCGTCCCGGTGAACGTGTAGGTGCGGATGTTGTTGGCGTCGACCGGATCCACACCGTTGACCCTGCCGAAGGTGCCGTTGGCCTGCGCGAACGACACCTCGATCGTCAGCTGGTCGGTGTTGTTGGCGTGGCTGACCGCGAGGTTGTTCTCGAACGGCTTGATCAATCCGGTCGATTCCCCGTTCACCTGGGCCTTTTGCCCGGTGATGGTGGGGCCTGCCGCAACGGGAACGTCCTTGAAGCGGATGGTGACGTTCTTGACGTCCGACACGGCGCCATGGTTGTCGGTGGCCGTGACGGTCAGAGCGTAATCCTTGTCCTGCGTGATCGCCGGGAGCTTGCTCTTGTCGAACGAAATCTTGCCGGTTGCGTCGATCGAGAACAGACCGCCGAAGGTATCGGCCAAGGCGTAGCCGGCCAGGGTGTCGCCCTGGTTAGGGTCGTGCGCCGCGACGGCCGCCACGACGCCTGAATTTGCCGTCTCCAGCACCACGATCTTGTTGGCATCGTTGCTCTGTCCAGCGCTGCCGTTCGTGTCCGGATTGACGGCGTCGACAATGGGCTTCTCGTTGACGTTGTTCTTCACCCGGATCGTCACATTCTGTGTGACCGGGAGGCTGTTGCCGTCCGTCACCGTGACGGTCAGAACATAATCGTTGTCCTGCGTGATCGCCGGGAGCTTGGTCGCATCGATCGAGATCTTGCCGTCCGCGCCGATCGAGAACAGCGCATTATGAGTATCGACGAGGCCATAGGCGATTGTGTTGCCCTCGTTGTCGTGCGCCGTGACGGCTGCCACGACGCCCGACCCGGCATTCTCGTTCACGACGATCGTGTTGAGATCAGCACCCTGCCCATTCGTGCCTTTCCCCTGACCGTTCACGCTGTCGATCACAGGCGGGGTGTTAGTTGCCGCCTCGGGCTCAATGTCATTGAGGTAGACATCGACAACCGCTTGATGAAGCAATTCGTTTGTTGCGCTACGGAAGTTAAATTGAACTTGATCGTGTACAGCTCCATCGATCCCGAAATCTTGGTCTTCGAAGTCAAAGAGAGTCGACCCACCGTTCTTCACCCTAAGGTAATAACCGTCTATGCCATTGTATGTACCATGCCATACTTCGTAGCGACCGCCCTTATCATCGACTACTTCGATGGTGAACGTAGCAGGATCAGTCGGTTCGAAGCCCTCGAGCTTACCAACAACTGTTCCCGCAGTAATATTCTCATTGATATGTACGCCGAACTGACCTTCCTGAGCACCGCCGTCGTTTACCACAGCCGTTATCGTCAAGTTCAAAGACATCAGAAGCCCCTTTTAGAATCGATATTTCGTTACGTTTAATGGAGAGGCGACTTGTTGGCAAGCCGTCTCCCTTTAGATGACGAAGAAGCTCTCGTGCGTCAGTGTCGGAGCCGGAGTCGAAACCGTATTCTGGAATGTGGCGAATAGAACCGCAGCTTTCGAACCAGTTCCATCCTGGTCATACCAAAGCTTGGCTGCCGCCTTGTCGTAGATGATCCGACTGTTTGCATCCTTCGCTTGAGTGCCTTGAACAAAGGCGTTGGCGCTCAGCATTCCAACGGTCTCGAGAGCTCCAAAGATCGAGAGCGCAAGCTCGATACGATCGTTCTCGGCAACCTTGAAATCTTGGATGCGGTCGACATTTGTCGTGGCTAGCCGCGTTTCAAAGCGGAAAGCGTCTGCTCCGGCACCGCCAGTCAAGACATCCTGTCCTGTCCCGCCGCTCAACGTATCGTTACCACTCGCTCCGTCGAATATGTCACTACCGGAACCACCTTTGATGACGTCAGCGTTAGCTGTGCCCGTGACACGTTCACTCTTGATATTCTCGACTCCAAGCTTGAACGTCTTCAACACAGCGGGATTGATGCCATCGCTTACTGATATGGTGAACGAGAACTCGCCGGTTGCGATTTGTTCGAAGTCGATCTTGGTATTGTCCTTGACAATGAGCTGGCGTCCGACCAGTTCAACACGTCCTCCACCATTATCAACAAGGGTATAAACAAGGTCGTCTTGGTTCTGCACGCCCTCTACCGAGATGTTGCCGATAGCTCGCCCGACGCCGAGATGTTCGCGCACGAACTTGTCAGAGAACTTGATATTCATAGCCCCGCTCGCCGGCGTCGAGGTCACGGCGATGTGCTTGACCACTGCCGGGTGGTTGCCGTCCTGGACGCTCAGCCCGATGTCCGTCACCTCGTTGGCGGCGTTGGGGTCGAACTTGAAGCCCTTCAGGAGAGCGTCGAGCTGGTCCGCCGTGCCGGAGAAGGTGTAGGTTCTCACCCCGTTTACCACCGACCAATCGTTGCCGGCGCCGAGCAAGGTGCCCCGGCCCTCGGCGAAGGTGATGATCGCCGTCAGCTTGTCGCCGTCCTGGTCGTCGATGTCGATGGCGCCGAACAGGGCCACCGGCACGTCCTCAGGCGTCGAGAGGGTGGCCTGAAGACCGACGACCGTCGGGTCATGGGAGCCGCTGTCGTCGCCATGGGTCGTCTGCACCGTCACGGTGCCCGTCACCGGCGCGTGCTTCTCGTCCTGCACAGAGATGGTGAACTGGGTGACGGCCGGCGCGACGTCGTTCTTCGGGTCGAAGGTGATCTTCCTGAGCATCGCGTCCAACTCGTCCGCAAAGCCGCTGAACGTGTAGGTGATCGTCCCGCCCGATTGGGACACCAGGGCGGTGACCCCGGACGGGAAGGCCAGGGTGCCGTCCTCCGAGTCGAAGGAGATCGACACCGTGAGCTTGTCGTTCTCCTTGTCCGACAGGTCGATGCCGCGCAGCAGGTACACGGCGAGGCCGTTGTCCTTCGCGTCGGTGACCTCCGTTCCGGGAGCGAACTTGAGGACAGGCTTCTCGTTGTCGCTGTCGTCCCCGTGGGTGGTGTTGACCGTCACCTTGTCGGTTACGGCCGCGTGCAGCGGATCCTGATCCCGCACTAAGATGGTGAACTCCGTGGAGGCCGGCGCGACGTCGTTCTTCGGGTTGAAGGTGACTTTTCTCAGGATCGCATCGAGCGCGTCGGCCTTACCGGTCCAGGTATAGGTCCGGTAGCCGGCGCCGTCGACGCCCCCGTCCTGCCAGGTGCCGCTCGGGTCGGCGAGATCGCCGGCCGCCGCGAGGAACCGGACCGTCAGCGTCAGGGTGTCGTCCTCGTGGTCGGAGAGGTCGACGCCGCGGAAGAGGAACACGGCCAGTCCGTTGTCCTTGGCGTTGGTGACCTCGGTTCCGTCGGCGATCTTCAGGACGGGAAGCTGGTTGTAGCCGTCGTCCGGCGGGAAACCGTCCAGCACGGTCACGGCCTCGACGCCCTGCGCCTTGTAATGGGCGATGGCTGCATCGATGGCGTCCTGATTGGCGTAGAGCCCCCGGTAGAGGAAAGCCGTATCGTTGCCGTTGATGCTGCCGTTGTTGCCGAGCAATTCGCCGTCGATCTCGTCCCCGACATTCACGATGAAATAGGTGTCGTTGCCGGCGCCGCCGTTCAGCGTGTGCCGGATCCCCATTCCCGAGAGGCTGCCGTCGAGGGTGTCGTTGCCGAGCCCGCCGATGAGAGTGCTCGAGTAGGCGTTGCCGATGAGCCTCACGTCGGCCGTGATGCTGCCGACCTTCAGGATCTCGACCTGGGCCGTCTGGCCGAGGTGGTACTCGGCCCCGAAAACCTCCACGGTGTCGGTGCCGCCGCCCGTGCCCTCGACCACCACGTCGTTCACGTTGCGGACGCGGTAGGTATCGTTGCCGGCACCGCCCTCGAGCCGATCCGCCACGCCCTCCGTACCGTCGAGGGTGTCGTTGCCGTCGCCGCCCATCAGGGTGTTGGCGGAGACGTTGCCGTGGATGAGGTTGTCCAGCGCGTTGCCGATGAGCGTGACCGCGCCGGTCGTCGAGGACGCGTTCAGGCTCTCGACATTGGCCGCGGTGAGGGCATAAGTGTTGAACTGATCGTCGAACGCGATACCGGACGTGAGCATGACCGTGTCGATGCCGCTCGCGCCGCCATTCTCCTCGACGATGACGGCTGCGAGATCGGCCGTCGACGCGATGATGTAGGTGTCGTCGCCGTCGCCGCCCCGGAGCACGTCGTGGTTCGGGTTCGCGGGGTCGCCGCCGACGCCCCAGAGGATGTCGTCGCCCACGCCGCCGATGAGCGTGTTGGAGAACAGGCTGCCGATGAGGCTGACGCCGCCCGTGACCTCCTCGGCGACCTGCAGCACCTCGATCGCCTGGTCCGGATTGAGCTGGAAGAAGCTCGTGTGGACATAGGCGATGTCGTAGCCGCCATCCGGTCCCTCGGGCTTGGTGATCTCGTTGCCGATGTAGATGTGATAGATGTCGTCTTCGTCGTTGGCCAGCCCGGACGCCGTAGATCCCACGAAGGCGTGGCTCTGGACCGATTCCTCATTCGAATCCACCAGGGTAATCGTGAAATCCGTCTCCTTGTAGGCGTTTGGAGTATTGGCGTCGGCCGGCCGGTCCTTGGGATTGAACTGCAGGGCACGCATGAGCGCCTGGAGCTGGGCGCTCGTGCCGCGGATGCTCATGAGGCTGTCGCCGGGCGTATAGGTGAACTGCACGCCCGCATAGGCCGGATCGTTGAGATCCGGCACATTGAACTTGCCGTCCTGGCCCCACTGCACGACGACTGTCATGACAGCCGCCGGGTTGGCGTCGTCCTCGTCGTCCTGCAGCACGATGTTCTTGAACGGAGCGGTCGTCTCGTTGTCCTTGATGGAGAAGAAACGATCGCCGTTGAAACTGATCCGAGGCAAGTGGTTCACGCTGTTCTCCGGGATGACGTTGACCGTCAGGGTCCGCTCCAGGACGCCGCCATGGGCGTCCCGCACGCGGACCGTCACGCTGTACGCGGTGCCGTCGTCCACATCGAGGCTCTCGTTCTCCTTGAGTCTCAGTTCGTTACCGACGACCTTGAACTTCCCGGTGGGGTCATAGGCGAGCTCGTAGGTGAGCTTCCCGGCGTCGTTGGGATCGGGATCCTGGCCGATCAGGACCCCGACCAGAGCGCCTTTCATATGCTCGCGCACCGTCGCCTCGTCGCCGGTGGCGAAGGTCAAGCTCGTCGGGTCGTTGTTCAGCGGGTCGTCGGTCGTGACGTCCTCGATGTTGATCCTGAAGATCTTGTCGAGGACATTGCCGTGCGGATCGGTGACCCGCAGCACGACGTCGTAATATTTGTGACCGTCCGGCAGCTTGTCGTAATCGAACACGGCGCCGTCCCGCAGCTTGAGGACATTGCCGATGACCTCGAAGAAGCCACCTGAGTCCCCGCCTGGAGCGATCGAGTAGGTCAGGTCATTGACAGCGTCGTCCGCGTCGGTGCCGATCAGGTGACCGACCACGATGCCGCGCTGGTTCTCCTGAATGGTCGTCTCGGTCGAATGGTTGTCGGGTTCGTTGAACGTCAGATTGGTCGGTTTCTGGTTGCCGGCGTTCTCCGGCAGCACGTTGATGGTGAAGTCCTGCTCCCGATGGCCACCATGGCCGTCCGCCACGAGGACGGTCACCGTGTAGCTCGCCTGCGCCGCCCGGTCCAACTGCACCGTGTCCTTGAGCTTCAGCACGTTGTCGACGATCTCGAACTTGCTGCTGGCGTCGCCGATCAGGTGATAGGTCAGGAGCCCGGCATCATTCGCATCCTCGTCCTTGCCGAGCAGGATGCCGATCACCGCCCCGGCCTTGTGCTCGACCACCCCGGCCGACAGCTGATTGTCGTCGAAGGTCAGGCTGTAGGGGTTGTGGTTGGCGAGATCGTAGACGTCGTCTACGTCGATCGTGAACTCCTGCGTGGTGGATGCGCCCTGCGGGTCCGTCACCTTCACGCTGACCTTGTAGGAGGTCCCCGCCTCGTAATCGAGCGCCACGCCGTCCTTCAGCTTGAGCACGTACTGGCCCGTCGCCTCGTCCCGGACGACCTCGAAACTGTCGCTCGGATCACTGTCCAGGGCGTAGACGAGGAAGGAGGCCTCCGTATCGTCCATTGCCTTGAGGGTCCCCAGGATAGCTCCGCGCACGTTCTCCGTCACGTGCGTCTCGACCGAGCCGTCCGCGAAGGTGAGGTTCGAGGGCGTCCGGTTGTTGGGGAAGTAGTTGTCGACGCGGATCGAAATGCTGAGCGGTGTCTCGCCGCCATTTCCGTCGGACGCTACGATGAGGCACGCGAAATCGCGGTACTGATAGCCATCGGCGACCTGGATCTTGCTCGGATCGTGCACGATGATGCGGCCGTCGGTCGTGATCTCGAACTCGCCGTTCTGGCTGATCGTGCTTGTGGTGCCGTTCGCCAGCTTGAACAGGTAGGTGACCGGGTCGCCGTCCTCGTCCACGGCGGCGAGCTGGCCGATCGTGGCGCCCGCCTGAGCCGTCTCCAGGATGCTGTTGCCCGTCAGGGTGACGTCGGCCGGCCTGTCGTTCGCATCGGTGACCTCGACCACGACCTTGACCGGCGCCGACGAGGCGCTCCCATCCGTCGCCACCACCCAGAGCTCGTACCATCTGTGGCCGTTCTCGTTGTGGAGATAGGGATCTTCCCCCCCGGACTCGTAGTTGATGACGGCGCCCGGCACCACCTTGATGCTGCCGTCCGTGTCGATCCAGAACCGGCCGCCCGCATTGGCGCCCGGGACATTGGGCGCAAAGATATAGCTGACGGGATCGCCGTCCGGGTCGGTCGAGGGCACCTGCAGCTGCGCGACGACCGCGTCCCCTGGGGCGTTCTCCGCGATCGAGCTGCCCATGAAGACCGGAGCATTCGGCGCGTCATTGCCGTTGGTGACGATGACCTTGATCCGCGCGACCGCGGATTCGAGACCTTCGTCACGCTCATAGGCCTGCACCTCGACAAAGACGTAGTGATTGCCCTGGTCGTCAATGTCGAGGGTCTCGTAATCGAGCTTCGTCGTGAGCGTGATCTCGCCGTTGTCGTTGATGCTGAACTTATCGGCGCCGTCCGCGATCTGGTAGCGGATCGGCCCGCCATTGCCGTCGTCGTGCGAGAGCACGCGCCCGACGAAGCCGGTGGTGTTCTCCTCGATCTGCGGCTGTCCCGTCTGCAGCTCGGGCGCGCCCGGACGACGGTTCGGAACGGGATTGACCGTGATCGTGATCGGTTGGGGCGTGATGTAGGAGAGGCCGCTCCCACCCATATCCGTGACGCGGACCAGGAACTTGAACTCGGTCGGCGAGGTGATATCCGGGATGGTTCCGTTGGCCTTCCGGACGACGCCTGTCATCGGGTCGATCTCGAACATGGCGGAGCTGTCGAGGACGTTGCCCTGCAGGTCCAGGAGCGCGAAGCGGAAGTCCTTGAACTGGTCGGCCGCATCGGGATCGGTCGCGGTCGGCCGGAGGCTGACGACCTCGCCCGGCAGCGCGTCCTCGTCCACCTGAAGCGTGCCGCTATAAGCGATTCCGGTCGGCGCGTCGTTCGAATCGTCGACGAAGACCATCACCTCGAAGGGGTCCGACGAAATCGAGGTCTCGCTCTCGGTCGCCTGCACCACGACGCGCAGGAAGGCCCGGCCATTCAGATATTCGAACGCGGTGGTCTCATAGTCGATCGCGTGTCGCAGGCTGATCGCGCCGGAGCTGCTGATCTGGAACTTGTCCCCATGGGAGAGGAGCTTGTAGCCGATCGTCCCGCCGTTGCCGTCGTCCATTGCGATCACGTGGGCGATCGCTCCAGAGGCCGGCGAAGTGAGCTCGTTGATGGTCACGACCGTGTCGCTTTCGACCGAGAAGTTCGGCGCGTAATCGATCGTGCCTCCTGCGATCGTCTGGACATGCTCGATATTGGCGAGCTTGCGGGCATCGAAGTTCTTGACCGAGATGTACGCCCAGTCGTCGCCCTCGACGAGCCCGTTGAACTCTCGCGGAACGTCGTTCAGGTCGTCGATATAGTAGGTGTCGTTGCCGAGCCCGCCCGTCATCACGTCGGCGCCACGCCCACCGTCGATGACGTTGTTGCCGCTGTTGCCGATGATGACGTTGGCGGCGTTGTTGCCGGTCAGCCTGACAGCCGTGTTCCCGGGCTGGGCCGTCAGGTTCTCCACATAGACGGAACCGCCCTTGCTGAGATCCCAGTCGACGGAGGTGTAGATCGTGTCGACGCCCGGTGCGGCGATCTCCACGACCACGTCATTGAGGTCATCGACGTAATACACGTCGTTGCCCGCGCCGCCGGCCATCGTGTCGACTCCGATGCCGCCGTTGAGGGTGTCGTCGCCCGAATCCGATCCGCCCACGAGGCTATCGTTGCCGGCACCGCCCAGCAGCGAGTCGCTGTTGTCGCCGCCGTCGAGCGTATCCGCATCCGCGCCGCCATCGAGGGTGTCAAAGCCGAATTCGCCGTAGATCTTGTCGATACCCGCTCCTCCAATCAGCGAATCGCTGTCAGTCCAGCCGTGGAGTTCGTCGTTGCCGTTGCCGCCGTCGAGGGTGTCGTTGCCGTCCTCGCCGTAGAGCATGTCGTCCTCGTCGCCGCCGGCGATGCTGTCGTCGCCCGCATTGCCGTTGATGGTGTCATTGCCCCCGCGGCCGTCGATGAAATCCTTGCCCCCGCCGCCCTTGAGCTCATTCGCGCTGCCATTGCCGATGATGCTGTCGGCAGCATTGGTCCCCTGCACATTGACGATGTTGGCAAGCGTATCGGTTCCGCCGGTCGACTTGACGGCGGATCCCGCGTTCAGATCGACCTGGACGGAGGCGGTCAGCGACAGGTAATCGACGATGCCGGATGCGGCGCCGCCGTCGATGCTGTCGGAACCGGCCGAGCCGTAGAAGAAATCGTAGCCCGCGCCGCCGATCAGCGTGTCGTTGCCGCCGCCGCCGTAGAACCTGTCGCTGCCGCCTCCGCCGTCGAGCCAGTTGCCGTTGTTGTTGGCATAGAAGATGTCGTCGCCGTTGCCGGTCGTGACCTGCCAGACATATTGCAGGATATCCGTATAGGCGCCGTCCGTCACCGTCCCGACGACGAGGTTGACGGTCCGGTTGATGGCCTGCCCGGCATAGGTGAAGTTGAAGCTCGCGGTGCCAGTGACGGACGTGTAGGTGTAGTCGCCATAAAAGGCCCAGCCGCCGACCAGGACGTCATTGCCGACGTCGCCGATGAGAACGTCGCCCCAACCGCCCTCGAGCCGGTCGTCACCACTGCCGCCCCACAGGACGTCCCTGACGATGTCGTCGTTGTTGGTCGTTCCGTTGCCGGTCAGGTAATCATTTCCGGCTCCGCCTTGCAGACCATCGCCATCGGCACCGCCATCGAGGCTGTCGTTGCCGAGGCCTGCCTTCAGATCGTCTCCTCCGGCCATCCCGAGCCAATACCAGGACTTTTGCACGGTATCGTACTGCGCGTCGATCGAGAATCTGTCGCCCGCTTTGCTGTTCGAGCTGCCGAGGTCGACGCCAATAATCTTCTCGACATCAGAACCTATCCAGGCGTTCTGGCTGCCCCCTCCCACACGCGTCCAGAATCCCTCGGCCCGATAGCCGTTGAAGGTCATGAAGGGGCTGTTGAAAGTGGTGAGCGCTTTTGAGAAATCGACGGTGTCGAAGCCACCACCACCAAAGTAGCCATCTCCGATCTGCCCGTCGTCAGGAATCCCGAAGAACCGGCCGTAAATGTAGTCATTACCTGCGCCACCATCGATTGACGCGTCGCCACTCCCACCCGCCCAAATCGTGTCATTGCCGGCTAGAAGGTCGTAGCGCCAGGCGAATCCCGTCCCTCGCAGGTCTACGTTATCGGGTCTATCCGGATCGTCGCGGCCAGTTTGATAGACACCCGCTAGCATCGTGACTGGCGCCTCATCGCTATTAGGCGCGAGCGACGATGGATGACCGGCAGACGTCGCGCTGCCGGTCTCGTGCGGCGAAGGGCCGGCGCTTGCCGCCGGGTGCGAGGCCTGCGCGGGCGGTGCATCGGCCGCATCATGGGCGTGAGCCGTCTCCCGTCCCTGCGCCCCGTGCGCGAGGGCATCGCCCGCCTCGGGCGCGGTCCGCACCCCGTCGCGCTCCGCGAGCGCCGGCTTGTGGGCTGCGGGCGCGGCGTGGGATGTGGTCTGGCCCGCGGCCGGGGCGGCCACGTCGAGGGAGCGGCGTCCGTCCTTGTCGTCCTGCGTCAGGTCGAGGGGCTTGCCATGGCTCGTGCGGTCGTCGACGGGGGGAGCCCGGTCCGAGATGGGCGAATGGGCGGCCGCGCCGCCGGTCGTGGTGTCGATCACATTCCCGACGTCGATCTTCTCGCCGATGACAGTCTCGAAAACGGGCTTGTTCATGATCCTATCCCCTTGCCTCTACCGCTACGCAACTCCGCCGGACCCACCGGGGCCGAGCGCAAATGAATTAATATTACGTAACATATCGCAGCAGTGGGAGAAGGCAACGATATTACGCAAAAATGCTTAAACGACCTAAGGTTGTCATTCGCCGCCGAGTTGGCACGATCAGGGGTTGCCGGAGCAGGCGCCGGGCTTAGGAATTTCAGCCCCGAGAACGCGGGCCGTTCCTCTGCCGGCGGTGCTGAACGTGTTGGTTTCCCTGGAAAGTGCAGACAGCGCCTGCTCTGCACGGCGCGGAGCCGCTTCCCTTGGCGCAGGCGCGTTCGCCCCTGTCCGAGCGCCTCGATGGGCAGCACAGATTTGCAAGAACCACCTTGCATTCACGCAAACTTGCGATGTTATGAAGCCGCCGGATGCGGGACAGGACGAAGGATCGCGCCAAACCGCCGGTCATGGCCGCACAATCCAGGGCTCCCTCGACTCGTCAGCCCATAGGGGTGAACTCGCCCGTCATGGGCTGTCCTGTGCCGGCTATCCGGCTCCCCCAGGCCTCGCTATCCGTCGTGGCCGGGCTTGTGCCGGCCATCCCGATCGGAAGGGCGCGGCGTCTTTCGCATCGGGATCACCGGGACACGCCCGGTGATGACGTGGAGGATGATCCTTGCTGTGGCGTGACCTTTCCCACGTCATGGCCGGCCTTGTGCCGGCCATCCCGATTGTTTGAAGCCCGGCGCCTCCCGGAAGCGGGATCACCGGGGCGAGCCCGGTGATGACGTGGGAGGTGGTGAGAGCGGGCGATGACGTGGAGGGGAGAGACGGCCATCCCGATGGTCCGAGGCTCCCATCCTTGAGCGGCGCGTCGTACGAGTCACGGGCGGGTCCGGCAACGTCGCGCCTCGTGGTCCCGTGCGGCAATTTTTTTGCCGGCGAAGCGCTCCGCCGCGCCGAAAAATGGTCTACAGAAGCGCCCGCGGGATCGACCGGGGAGCGAGGGGCGAACACGATGGCATCGAAGGGCTGGGCGGCCTTCCGCCACAGGGATTTCCGGCTGTTCTGCGCGGCCCGGTTCGCCATGGCGCTGGCCGTGCAGGTCCAGACGGTCGCCGTCGCCTGGCTGGTCTACGATGCCAGCGGCAGCGCGCTCAACCTCGGCCTGGTCGGGCTCGCGTCGTTCCTGCCCACCATTGCGCTCGTGCTCGTGACCGGCCTCGTGGCCGACCGGTACAGCCGGCGCGGGATCCTCATGCTGGTCTTCTCGGCCATGATGCTGACCTCGCTCGGCCTGCTCACGCAGGTGCGGGCGGGCGTGCCGGCGCTCTGGCCGATCTACGGCCTCCTGGTGGCCTTCGGGGCCGCCCGGGCCTTCGGCAACCCCGCCGCCCAGGCCATCGTGCCCGGCCTTGTGCCGCCGGGCGACCTCGCCAATGCCATCGCCTGGAACTCCTCGGTCCAGCAGGTCGCCACCATCAGCGGCCCGGCGGTCGGCGGCATCCTGTACGCGGTCCACCCGACGGCGCCGTTCATGGGATCGGCCGTATGCTTCGGGCTCGCCGCCCTGCTCGTGGCGGCCCTGCGCCTGCGCCCGGCCGAGGCCAGGCGCGAGCCGGTGACCTGGTCCCGCCTCGTGGCCGGGCTCGTGTTCCTGCGCACGAGGCCGATCCTGCTCGGGGCGATCTCCCTGGACCTCTTCGCGGTCCTTCTGGGCGGAGCCACGGCCCTGATGCCGATCTTCGCCCGCGACGTGTTCCATGTGGGCCCCTGGGGCCTCGGCCTCCTGCGCTCCATGCCGGCGGTCGGGGCCGTCACCATGGCGGTCGTCCTGGCTCATTCCTCGCTTCTGTCCCACCGGGCCGGCCTGCGCATGCTGCAGGCGGTGGGCGTCTTCGGCCTGGCGACCGTGGGGTTCGGCCTGTCCACGAACTTCGGCCTGACCCTGGTGCTGCTCGCCATCCTCGGGGCGGCCGACATGGTCAGCGTCGTGGTGCGCCAGACCCTCGTCCAGGCGGAGACCCCGGACGATCTGCGCGGGCGCGTGGCCGCGGTCAACACGGTGTTCATCGGCGCGTCCAACGAGCTCGGCGAGTTCGAGTCGGGAACGCTCGCCTGGCTCGTCGGTGCCTCGCCCGCCGTCGTGATCGGGGGCATCGGGACGATCATGCTCGCAGGGCTCTGGCGGTTCTGGTTTCCGGATCTCGCCCGGCGCGATCAGCTCGTCCGCAGCGAGGCGACGGCGGAGGCCGCGCCGCAGAAGACCTGATAGGCAGGGTCATTTGGACGAGGCCGGGGCCTCGATCTGATGCCGGATCCGCTGGATGTAGAAGTCGTGGTAGTCGTCGAGCCCGAAAACCTTGCCGGCCTCCCGACAGATCAGGATCGTCTCGAGAGCCTGCGACCATTCCCTGGCCCGATAGGCCGCGAGCATCGCGTCGTTCCGCTCCAGCACGCCCATGAAGTCGGGATCCGAGGCCATGTCGGCCCGTCCGAGCAGCGCGAAGATGCGCTCGGGCTCCTGCTTGCCGCGGACCTGCAGATGATCCAGCTCGAGGACGGCGAACCGCGAGCGCACCGCCTGGGCGGTCTTCTCCCCGACGATGATCGGGACGCCGTACTGCTTGGTCAGCCCCTCCAGGCGGGACGCCAGATTGACCGTGTCGCCCAGGACGGAATAGTTGAAGTGCAGGTCGGAGCCGAAATTGCCGACCACGCAAACCCCCGTGTTCAGGCCGACCCCGATCCGCAGCGGTGCGGCCCACTGGGTCGGGTCGGCCTCCCGCCGGCGCTCGTCGTTCAGAGTCTCGAGGCTCTCCAGCATGGTGAGAGCGGCCTCGCAGGCATGCGCCTCATGGGAGATGTCGTCGAGCGGGGCGTTCCAGAACGCCATGATGGCGTCGCCCATATATTTGTCGATCGTTCCCCGATGCTGCACGATGTCCTTGGTCAGGGGCGTGAAGAGGCGGTTGATCAGCGCGGTCAATCCCTGCGGGTCGTCCTTGTACGCCTCCGAGATGGCCGTGAAGCCCCGGATGTCGGAGAACAGCACGGTGAGCTCGCGCTGCTCGCCGCCCAGCGTCAGCCGCTCGGGCGAATGCGCCAGCTGTTCGACGAGATCCGGGGAGATGTACTGGCTGAAGGCCGATCGGATCCAGCGGCGATCCGCCGACACGGTCATGTAGTTCGTGCAGATCAGGACCGCATAGACGAGGAAGCTCGAGGTCAGCGGGAACGTGTAGTCGATCAGGAGATCGAGGGTCGAGAAGCAGTACCACGACATGCCCAGGATCAGAGCCGCGATCGTGCCGCCGAGCAGGAAGAGCGGCCCGGCGCTCACCCTGGGGGCCAGCCCGATGACCGTCAGGGCGAGCAGGGCCGCCAGCAGGATTTCGGCGAAGGCCGTGTAGCCGGGGCGGCTCAGGGTCGATCGCGTCAGCGCGCTCTCGAGCAGTTGCGCGTGCAGCTCGACCCCGGGAAGGGCCGGATGGACGGGCGTCACCTTCAGATCGAGCAGCCCGGCCGCCGAGGTCCCGATCAGCACCATCTTTCCGGCGATCCGATCAGCCGGGACACGGCCCTCCAGCAGGTCGATGGCGGAGATGTACTTGCTCAGATCGGGAGCCGAGAAGTGGATCCAGATCCGTCCCTTGCCGTCGGTCGGAATCTCGAAATCCTGCACGCTGACGCTTCGCACGCCGCTCGGATCCGTCTTGATGAGGATGCTTCCGGCTCCCGTGGCCACCCGCAGCATTTCCAGAGACAGCGACGGAACCACGGTCTGGTTCGCCAGGGCGACGACCGGGACGCGGCGGACCGTCCCGTCCCCTTCGGGGCTGATCGAGAAGAGGCCATGTCCCTGCGCTGCATCATCCAGGACGGGCAGGTTGCGCAGCAGCTGCGGAAAGTCCACCAGGAACGCGCGCGGGTCCGGTCCCAGGGTGGCGATCGGCGCCTGACTGGCGGGCCGGGCGCTCAGCGCCGCTCCCGATACGCGATAGCCCGACTGTCCGAGGACCACCTTCGCGTTGCGGATCGCCGCGGCAAAGACCGCATCGTTGCCGGGCAGACGCCTTAGCCTCTCGATCGTCGCATCGTCCAGCCCCTGAAAGGTTCTCGCCGCAACGTCCGGAGAACTGCGATCCTCTTCGGGGAAAAGCACGTCGAATCCGATGACCTCTCCCCCGAGCCCCACGATCTTCGAGATCATCTCGGCCATGACCGTGCGAGGCCATGGCCATTGCCCCAGCATCCTCAGGCTCTGCTCGTCGATATCGATGATGCTGACGAGGTCCTTGCGTTCGGTGCGCGGATGCATGAGCTGATAGAGATCGAAGGATTTCTGGCGCAGCGCCTCCACGGGTCCCGGGTCCCAGACCCGCAAGGCCAGAAGGCTGACGAGAAGCAGCAGGCTGACGATCCGCCCGATCCCGAAGCGCCGCAGCTTTTTGAGGATCACGGTCATCGGGTCGGATCCGTCGAGCCGCATGTCCGTCCGGCGGCCCCATTCCCTTGGACGCTTGCGCCCGACAGCCTGTGGCCGGGAATGAAGCGGCACGCCGGTCGGGTCATGGATCCCTCACAGGATGAGGTCCGTGGAACGGGGGAGAGCGCCCGCGATCGTCAGCTCCGTCGTCAGGACCTCGCCGCTGGCGAAGGTGACGATGGCCGACACCGTGTTCCCATCGCCCACCAGCCGCCTCAGGCCGCCGATGGAAGCATCGAGGACATACCCGCTCGCTGTTGCGGTGAGGTCTTCGGGACCGAACTCCGGAATCTCCGTTCCGTTCACGAAGATGTCGAGATCTGTGACGGCCCCGCTCGGGAGCGGTGCTCCCAGGACGGAGACATCGATCTGGTCCGGCGACGTCAGACGCGAGGCCCCGCCCGTATTGTCGATCACGTTCAGCTGGGACAGGCTCGCGTCGGCGCCGACGCCAAGGGCCGTGATCCGCGCCTCATGAACGTCGTTCAACGTGGCGAGCTCCCCGTTGACCGGGCCTTGCCCGTTGCCATCGGAGAGGAAGTAGAGAAAATTCTTCTCTCCGCCCTGGTCCAAGTCCTGCAGCCGTTCGTTGGCTGCCCGCAGCGCGTCCGCGAAATTCGTGCCGCCTCCTGCGTTCAACCCTCTCAGATGGCTGGCGATCGCGCCTTCGCCCGCGACGCCGAGGCTGAACGTCATGGCGTTCACGATTCCTCCTGCCGAGGCTTCGGCCGGGTCGGCGCTGCCATTGAACGGGATCACCGTCACCGTGACGTCGGCTGGGGAAAAGCCCAGTCCTCTGATGCGCTCGGTCAGCGCGATCAGACTGGCGATTTCCGCATCCAGAACCGTATCGGCGCGCCCGTCGCCATTGAGATCGCCGACCGGCGCTCCCTGGAACGGATCCGACGTGCTTCCCGAGATGTCGATCAGGTAGAGCACGTTCATCTGAGGCTGCAGAATCGGCCCCAGACCAATGACGAGATCGAGGTCCGCCGTTGCAGTCGTCGTTGCCGACGGCGCATCGATGGTGAGAGAGACCGGCTGGCTGTTGAAACCCAGGGTGTCACCGCTCGAAGCGGACACATGAGGCGCCGAAAACGTTCCGGTGCCGCGCACCTGCACGGTGACGTCCGCCGTGTCGCTGCCTCCCTTCCCGTCGGAGATCGTATAGGTGAATGTCACCGTCGCGGTCTCACCCGCGCTGAGGGCCTCGAATTCCGTTCCCGGATCGAAAACGAGATCTCCGGACGGGTTTCGGAAGACCGATCCCTCGAGCGGGGCGGTCCAGTTCGTGATATGGATCGCATTGCCGTCCACATCACGGTCGTTCGCGCGCACGGGCAGGATCCGTTGTCCGGCCTCTGCGGCATCGAGAATGCTGTCGCTCGCGGCATTGGGAGCGTCGTTTCGCCCGATGACGGTCCAGGACACCGAAGCCGGAATGCGGACGTTCTCGTCGATCTGCAAGATATAATCGATGGTGACGACCTGGGATTCGCCCTCTCCCAGATGCTGATAGGCCGGGTGCGACGGATTGAGAGAAAAACTCTGCGAACCGGCGAGAAATCGCACGCCCGCAGGCAGCGTGGCCGGTACGATCAACACGGAGCGCCCCGCCTCGTCCCGCATCAGAGTGTCGGGCAATGCGTCAAGCCGGGCAAGCGGTCCATCCTCGATTGCCCGTCCGAGAACCTCGGCAGGAGACGTGATGATCGCGGGAATGATCAGGTTGGAGGGCGGCGCGCGTCCCGTGCCGGATGGGGTGATGACGCTGAACTGCGACGGGTCGGGGGTTTCGACCGGTTGGGGCAGGTTCACCGGAACGATCGGCGCATCCTCGAAATCGCTGCTGCCCCTCCTCTGTCGCGGCTCCTGGGAGAACACCTGAAAGAGATCCCGGACAAAGTCGCTTTCGCCACGGATGTCGTCGCCCGTTTTCGTGATCTGCGTCACCCGCGGTTCGGAGCCGGCGACGGGAGTCAAAAGCGTCGACGTGCGGGCGTCCGACATCGCGGTGATCACCTGCGACGGGTCAGCCTTGTCGAGCAGGAGGAAGGAACCGACGGTTCCGTCCGGCTCGGTCAGCAGCGAGAACCGCGTCGCACCACTGACGGCGGCGACCTCTGCCTGTACGGCGGTTCCCCTGATGGCCATGGTGGCGACGGGAGTATCGACCTTGAGATCCCCTGTCTTGGCGATCCGGCCCGCGACAAATCCGATCAGACCTTGAACGAGGGTGAACAGCGCCGAATTCGAGCTCGAATCGGCAGCGTAGACCATATCGTTCAGCACCATCCGGGCGCTGGCGGACAGGTTGAACACCGTCCCGTCGTTGAACTTGATCGTCAACGAGGACGACGATCCGGTCTGAACGACATCGCCTTTGGCGACCGCGTCGCCGACCTGCAGGTCGACCGACACGCCATTTCGCAGGACCGTCGCGGTCCCCGACACCTTCTCGACCCGCCCGATCGGCGCGCGCCCGGCAGGAGCACCGGAGAGCTGGGCATATTGTCCCCGCAGATCCGCTCCTGCGAGCAACGCGATGGTCTCTGCTGTGAGGCTCGCTCCCTCGGGCGTCGTGATGTTCAGGCGTCTGTCCCCGCTGAAATAGTCGAGAATGACCGCCGTCGCGTCAGGCCTCGCCAGCAGAAGATCGGCCCCAGATCGCTTGAAATCTGCAGTAAACAGGAGATCCTTATCCGGAAAGACAACGGATGCGTCAGAGTCAGCGCGGCTCTCCGACGCCTCGGCGGCGTCGACCCAGATGTCGAAAACACTGGCGCCGTCCCGAGACTGGTACACAGCTGAACCCTTGTGTTCCAAGGAATGATAGCTCTTTCGAACGTTCATTCCTACCGGAAGGAAATCTCAAGGTTAGGCATCCTGGCCGCAGGCTTGTCGCCGGGCCCTGTCCAGGACACGAAAAATATGACTCTAATCCTGCCCGTCTTGCAGCTCCTCGGCCTCGCATGGGACGACTGAATTCCGATGAAGGCTTTTTCATCCTGCCCGAGGGATCACTTCAGTCCTTCTGCCGAAGGGAAGAACGGGAGATCGTATCACGCCCGGAACCCTTGGCGGCGGGGTCCTCGGCCGGTCTCGAGAAGAAGGTGTCAGCCCTGCTCCACTCCAGAGAGCGTCCGCTTGCACTCCGGTCGGCTTGTCGCTGCCGATCATGCCTGCCGGCCCATCGTTCCAAGCCATTCCGATCTTCTCCTCCATGACATCGCTAACACCGGTCTTGATCGACTGCGTCGTCGATGGTCCTGAATGATCCGCGGTCTTGAGCCTGTTTCGGTGAAGTGGATCCGGTTCACCGTCAGAAACGGCGACGGGTCATGGTGTCCTCCTGGAATGATGCCGTCCACGCATTCGCAACATCGCCCCATCGGATGCCGTCCCTCCCGGCGAACCTTCAGGCACTCATCCTACGAACTCATGGGCACGGCACTCCTTGGTGCGGTCTTGACTTGCCCGGGACGGCATAACGGAACATCGAAAGCGACGCGGCAGAATCCGTTGCTTTCGATCTCTGCATCGATCCCGTACTCGTTCAGGATATCCTCGACGATGCCGAGACCAATCCCGCTGGAACCTGGCTCCGATCGTCCCGGAACGCCCCGCTCGGGCCGTCCTCCCTGTCCATCGCCCGAGAACCCAGGACCGTCGTCCGCGACACTGATCCTTGCCTTATCGTCCAATCTTTCCACCTGGATGGTGACGCAGGCTTTCGCCCATTTACGAGCATTGTCGAGCAGATTGCCTATGACCTCGCCAAAATCGTGGGGATCCATATCGATGGCCACGTCGGCTGGGATATCCGTCTGCCAAATCAGCCGCTCACCTCTCGGCATGTGCTGCATCAATCGCAGAAGACGAACGATGGTCTGGTCGACTTGCGTATAGGCCCCGCAGGCGGCTGGGGTGCCGCTCGTGCGAACCCGCGCGAGTTCGCGCTCCACATGCGTGTAGATCAAGCGAAGCTGCTCCTGCATGCATTCGGCAGCCTCCTGAAGCCCCGCTTGCTCAAGGCGCCGCACCTCACCCCCCAGGATCGTCAAAGGCGTTTTCAAGCCGTGAGCCAGCGCGCCAGCGCGGTCGCGCGCCTTGCGGACGAGATCTTCCTGGCGGTCAAGGAGGTTGTTGATGCTCTCGACGAGCGGAGACAGTTCGTCGGGAAAGTGTCGGGTCATGCGCCGGATCTGACCGGTCCGTATTGCGTTCAGTTCCTGTCCGACCGACCTCAATGGACGCAATCCCAGCCAGAGCTGAAGCCATGCGAAAAGGACGAGCACGGCGGCAATCGGGATGAGGACCCGCGTCACATCCCATCCGAAGGCCTGACGCAGTTCTACGATCTGGTCGTGATCGAGGGCGACGGCGAGACTCACACGACGCGGACCCTGCGGACCATCCGTCGCGACCTCCCGTTCGATGATGTAGAGTTCGGAGCCGTCGGGCCCTTCGACCTCGAATGCGCGGTCCTGTTCACCGCTTTCTCGATGTCCATTCGTTGGAAGCTCCTTATCCCATAGAGAACGCGACCGCACGATCGCTCGTCCACCTTCGGAGACTTGCCAGTAAGCTCCGCCATAGGGCTGGTGATAGCGGGGATCCGTCAGCTTCTCGCCAATCTGACCCTCGCCTCCCGCGCCGAAGGCCGTTGCCAGTTCCGTCCAGTGAATGTTGAGATCCTGCTCGACATACCGGAGAACCTGTCGCTCGAAGAAGAAAACCAGCGATGCGCCTGCGACGGCAATCGTTGCGACGATGGACATGACGGCGACGAACAGGAGCCGGAGCCTTATCGAATTGCGTGTCATGACGCGGGCGTCTCCATGATGTATCCGTGACCACGTCGAGTTCCGATCGCCTTCGCTCCGATTTTGCGACGCAGGCGGGCTACGAGAGCCTCGACGGCGTTACTCTCCGGCTCGTCCGAGCCATAGACATGTTCGACGAGTTCACCCTGGGTGACGACGCGGTCTCGGTTGTGCGCCAAGTACCTGAGCAGACGGAATTCAAGCGGCGATAGCTCGATCGCTCTGCCATGAAGCAGGACCCTCAAACGCCGCGTGTCGATATGCAGAGCGCCAACCTCGATGAGAGGTGTTACGTGGCGCCCCACCCGCCGCAGCAGCGCAGCCAAGCGGGCCAGGAGTTCCTCCATCTCGAAGGGCTTCGTCAGATAGTCATCGGCCCCGGCGTCAATTCCCTCAACTCTTTGAAGCCATGATCCTCGTGCCGTCAGGACCAGGATCGGAACCGTGCTGGACTCGTCCCGCAATCGCCTGACCACGGAGAGGCCGTCGAGCTTCGGCAATCCGAGATCGAGGATGAGCGCATCATACTCCTCGGTCGATGCCCGGAACCATCCTTCCTCGCCATCTCGCGCGATATCGACCACATATCCGGTTTCGGCCAGAGCATGGTGGATGTCCCTGGCGATGGCCGGTTCATCCTCGACGAGAAGGATTCTCATCAGCGTCTCCTGATTTGGAGGATTTGGCTGTTCCGCGCATCGACGACGACCTCCTGATACCGACGGTCGCGGGTGAGAATGAGGAATTCGTAACGCCATTCACCAGTCCAGGATTGGCGCAGATCAACCTCCAGAACCTGACCCGGAACGGCTCGCGAGACCATGGGAAGCACAGCGCTCAACGCAAGAGCCCATCCCTGTGAAACCGCCTCCCTGGCACTCTCGGGGGAGGTGCTGCCCCAGCCACGCGACGTCGCGTTATCGTCATCGTCACGCCCTCGACCGCGTCCACGACCGGAGCCGTCATCTCCACCACGACCCTGACCTTCTCCGCCTGACCCGTGGCCAGGACCGCTGTTGTCGCTGCCCCGGCCGCTATTGTCGCTGCCCCGGCCGCTGTTGTCGCTGCCGCCATGCCCTCCTCCATCGCCGCCTCCTCCGCCATCTTTGGCGAACGTGGTCGTTGGGTGACCGGTTTGCACAGCGGCGGCAGCCAAAGCCGCAACGATGAAGACGAGGAGGTGGCGCCGGATCATGGGAACTTCCAAAGTCACTCAGCATAGCATGTCCCACCTGATATTTCGCTGACATGCATTATCAGCTTCGTATGTCCGGCTTCCCCCATGCTGTCTCTCACCGGCGCCTATTGCGCTTCGGATGAAGGGAAAGAGACAATGTTGAAGCGAAACGCGACAAGGACGAGCATTCTGGCTCTTGGGACAGTTCTGGCGTCACTGACCGCCGCCATGCCGGCCGCGATCATGAGCGCAACACTGTCACCCGCGCTTGCCCGCGGCGGTGACGATCACGGCGGAAGCCGCGGCGGCGATGATCACGGCGGAAGCCGCGGAGGTGACGACCACGGTGGCAATCGCGGAGGCAGCGACCACGGCGGACGTGGAGGTCAGGGCAGCGATGACCGGGGCGGACATTCCGGCGGCGACAGCGGACGCGGGGCGCGCGGCGGGGACGACGGTGGAAGAGGCGCGGGACGCGGCAGCGCTGATCAAGCGGGATCTCGCGCGGACGGCGGCGGGCGACGCGGCCATGGGGCGGACGATGGCGCGCAAGCCGCGACGACGTCGAGAGACCGCACGCGGGAGCAGCATCAAACACGCACCCGCACCCGCGGAGCGGACGATCGCTTGGAAGTGATGCGTGTCCGCGGGCGCGGCGCTGACGACGCAGGCACGCAGGACGACAACGGAGGCCGGCTCGGTCGCGACAGACGCTTCGAGCCTGGCGATGATCGCAGGATCAATGGCCGATGAGGCTCGAGCCTCGGACGTGAAAAGTGGACACCACTTTTGGGATTCATCCGAGGCTCCCTCTCTTGATCGGCGCCTCGGACGTGAAAAGTGGAGCCAGGTTTGGGGTCGGATCCGATGCTCACTTCCTCGAGCGGCGCATCGTTCTGGACGGACCCAGCGGGCCGCTGACGCGGCCCGCTGGGTCCGCACGATGCGCTGTCATGTTGGAGCCGACCGTGGGAGCCTTCCCGCCCACGGTCGGGACCATGAAACGATCGGCGATCGTCTGCTCCCCCGGAGCAGACGTCCTCAAGAAGGGCGCGTGCTCCGTCAGCGGACAAGACGTTGCGACTCGATCACAGGCCCGAGGCCGGCGAGGTCCGGGGCCTTACCTCTGGCTCGGGTTGAAGTGCTTCTTCAGCTTATGCCCATAGGCACCGTAATCCTTCTGCAGAGCCTCGGTGCCGGCCGCGAAGGCAGTCACCTTCTGCGGGAAGCGCGTCTCGAACATGAATGCCATCGTGCCTTCCAGCCGATGAGGTTTGAGTTCTACGTTGCTCGCCTTCTCGAACGCGTCGACATCCGGCCCATGGGGCAGCATCATATTGTGGAGCGATATCCCGCCCGGCACGAAGCCTCCCCCGGTCTTCGCATCGTAAACGCCGTAGATCAGACCCATGAACTCGCTCATCACGTTCATGTGGTACCACGGCGGGCGGAACGTGTTTTCCGCCACCAGCCAGCGATCCGGGAAAATGACGAAATCGATGTTGGCCGTGCCTGGTGTTTCGGACGGTGAGGTCAGGACGGTGAAGATCGATGGGTCGGCATGGTCGTACAGCACCGGCCCCACGGGTGAGTAGCGCCGAAGATCATATTTGTAGGGGGCGTAGTTGCCGTGCCAGGCCACCACGTCGAGCGGCGAGTGGTCCATGTCCGCGACCCAGAGCGCCCCTCCCCATTTCACGTACATCTTGGATGGCACGTCCTTATCCTCGTAGGCTGCCACGGGCGTGAGGAAGTCGCGGGGGTTGGCCAGGCAGTTGGCGCCGATGGGTCCACGCTCCGGCAGCGTGAAGGCGCCACCGTAATTCTCGCAAAGATATCCCCGCGCCGGTCCATGCGAGAGCTCGACCCGGATCTTCACGCCTCGCGGGATAACCGCGATCTCGCCCGGCTCGATGTCGATGATGCCGAACTCCGTCCACAGGCGGATGCTACCCTGTTGCGGCACGAACAGCATCTCGCCGTCGGCATTGTAGAAATATTCGTCCTCCATGGAGCGGGTGATCAGGTAGACATGGGCCCCCATCCCGGCCTGAGAGCCGGCATCGCCCGCCGTGGTGATGGTGTGGATGCCCTCCAGGAAGGATACGCTCCCTGTGGGCAACGGGATCGGGCTCCAGCGCATGGGCGCGATGGGCACCTCGACCTCGACCGCGGGCGCCGTGCGCCACAGACCGATCTTTGCCTTCCGGAACTCGCCCCAATGGGTCACGGTTGGTCGGATCCGGTAGAGCCAAGAACGCTCGTTGGTGGTGCGAGGGGCCGTAAATGGCGACCCTGACAGCTGCTCCGCATAGAGGCCGTAGGAGCATTTCTGAGGGGAGTTCCGGCCGATGGGAAGAGCCCCGGGCAGCGCTTCCGTCTCGAAGCCGTTGCCGAAGCCCGACATGTAGCCCGGCCGGATGGCGCTCTCCAGCCGATCAGCCCTCTCGTTCTGCAAGGACGGATTCTGGACATTCATGATCGTGACCTCCACAATTGGTCACGATTGTAACTGTCATTTTTGTAACCAACAACGCCATGGCCAAACTTCAGCTCGAGCGGTTCCTTCCTTATCGGCTCAACCGACTCGCTTCAGCGGTGTCGCAGGACTTCCGCTCCATCTACGGCCCCCATCACGACCTGACGATCCCGGAATGGCGGGTGCTGGCCACGCTTGGCCAGTTCGAGGAGCTCAGTGCCAAAGAAATCGGTCGACACTCGTCCATGCACAAGACGAAAGTCAGCCGGGCCGTCCGGACCCTGGAGGAGAGACGGTGGCTCAAGCGCCGCGGCAGTGAACAGGACAGACGGGAGGAGATCCTGACCCTCACGGCAGATGGTCAGAGGGCCTATCGCGATATCGTCCCAAAGGCCGCGGCATTCGAACGCCGCATTCTGGACGATCTCGGAACGCAAGCCGAGCCGCTCCTGACCGTGTTGGAGCGGCTCGAGCACATATTCCGGGTGCGCTGAGCCGGGTCGAACGCGGCACATCGTCGGAAGCGCCATGGTTTCCGACACCACGGCGCTCCTTTGACGCGTTCAGCGAGGCGTGACGTCGAAGCCGAAATATTTCATTGAGAGCTTTTCGATCGTTCCATCGGCCTTCGCTTCGGTGATGGCCTTGTCAAACATGGCTTTCAGCTCCGGATCGCTCTTGCGCAGGCCGACCGAGCTGCCGCGACCGAGCATGCCTCCCTGGAACCGCGGCCCTACGAGCGTCATCTCCTCGTTGCCGACCTTGGCGGCGGCGCCGGACAGGTACGCCGTCGACGCCATGATCGCGTCGATGCGCCCGGCCGTGAGATCGAGATCATGTTGCTCGGTCGTCTTGTATTCGCGGATCTCGGCGGTGCCCTTCAAGTATTTGTCGAGAAAATTCGCCGCGATCGACGACCCCTGCACGCCGATCGTCTTGCCTTTCAGGATCGGCTTGAGTTCCTCCACCGCGGCGGCGGCTCCTGCTTCATTGGTCGCCAATGAAAAGATCTTGCCGTTCAGGGGCATGGTCGCAAGCGGGCTCGACTTGAGAACGGCAAAGGTCTGACCCGTGGTGCCATAGGGCTGAGTGAAGGCCATGACCTCTTCACGCTTGGCGGTCGCCGACATTCCGGCCATGATCGCGTCGAATTTGCCGGCGTTCAGCGCCGGTATGATGCCGTCGAAGGACTGAGCCTCGATCGTGCACTCGACTTTCATACGCTTGCACAGATCTTGGTAGAGATCGATCTCGAAACCATCGAGCGTTCCATCGGGCTTCGTGAGATTCCAAGGCGCGAAGGCCCCCTCCGTGGCGATCCGAACCTTCGTCCATGTCTTTTCCTGCGCCATCGCACCCGTCCCGAGGACAAGTGTCGCGCCGGTGAGCGCGAGCGCCAGAATCTTCCCGATTGTCTTCATGGTCTTCCCTCTGTTAGCCGTAGAGATGTGTGTTGTCGTGGAACGAACGGGCTGGATTTGACAGCAGCCACGAACCATCCTGCCGAGGCTTCATCAATTCCATTGCGCCGACAGGCGGGTTCACGTCATCCGGAATGGGATTCACGAAGGGCGTGCCGGCTAGTCGCTCACGCAGGTCAGCCTTCGCCGCGGCGATCAACGATGGAGTGAGGAAGAGATCGACCGCCGTTCCGGCCATGACCTTGGCCGCATGTTCCATTCCCTTGTGAGCCGCAGGCGCTTTTCCCTGCGCTACGAGCTGCCAGGAATGGCCAGGTGTGCCTATGGCGTAGGTGGCACCGCGCATCTGAACGGTCGGAACCACCCAGCTGACGGTCCCAACATCTGTGGATCCCACGAAAGATCCGTCACCACTGTCGGGCGGGAAGATCGTGTCGCAGAGAGGGACGCCCGTGCGTGGCTTGAGACCAAAGCGCGCGAAGGACGACTTGATGTCTTCATCGGTCAGAGTTTTTTGAATCTCTGCTGCGAAGGCCTTGTCCTGATCGTCAAAGATGGGGGGGCCGAGACGCTCCAGGTTCCGGTGCATGAGCTGCTCGAGCGGCGTGTTGCCGACGAGATTGGCATCTCCACTGACGATCTCGCTGCGGACCGTCGTCTCAGTCATGAGTGCCGCGCCTTCGGCAATCTTCTTCACCCGGCGAAGCAATCCTTGCATCTCCGGCAGGTCACGGGCACGAATCAGGTAACGCACCGTCGCGCTGGCCTGCACGACGTTCGGCGCCGAACCTCCGGTGTCGGTAATGGCATAATGGATGCGCGCCGTGCTCGGCATATGCTCGCGCATGTAGTTCACGCCAACATTCATGAGTTCCACGGCATCGAGGGCGCTTCGCCCGAGGTGCGGCGACGCTGCCGCATGGGAGGCCCGCCCGCTGAAGTGGAAATTGATCTCGTTGCATGCCAGCGAGATCGGATTGTTCACACCTGCAAAGGGCGCCGGATGCCAGGAAATGGCGATATCGACGTCGTCGAATACTCCTGCCCGGACCATGAATCCCTTGGCAGACCCACCTTCCTCGGCCGGGCAGCCGTAATAGCGGATGCGCCCCTTCAAGCCATGGGCCTCCAGATAATCCTTCACAGCCGTGGCCGCCATCAACGAACCGCTTCCAAGCAGGTTATGACCGCACCCATGTCCATTGCCGCCCTCGGTGACGGGCTTCTTTTCCGCGAGTCCTGCGACTTGGCTGAGGCCTGGCAGGGCATCGTACTCGCCCAGAATGGCGATGACGGGCCCGCCTTCGCCCGCCTCGCCCATGACGGCCGTCGGGATACCGGCGACGTTTTGAGCGATGCGAAAACCCTGCTGTTCAAGAACCGCCATGTGCTCGGCACAGGAGCGGCGCTCTTCAAAGTTCAGCTCGGGCATGTCCCATACGCGATCGCTGAGGTCAAAAAAGATACCTCGTTTCGCTTCGACCAGGCCCCAGACATCCGAGACGTTTTTTCCAGACACGCGCCACCCTCTTCTTCCCATGGTCGACCTGAAGCTGCATTCCTGCTTGTCGACTCAGGGGCACAATTTCCGCCAAAATTGGTACCAATATCATGCATGCTGGTTGCAAGGATGCAAGGGGGGAGGCGACAATCCGTTTGGCGGCGCCGAATTTTCTGCCTAAAGAAGAAGCAATGCCTAACCCGATCGTTGCGACATCATGACATGACTGGAACAGAACCTCGCTCAAAGAAGGCTTGGATGACTGTCGCGGACCTGATCGCTCGCGACGTCAGAGCAGGCACATTCGCTCCAGGCACATGGTTGAAGCAGATCGATCTCGAACATCGCTATCGGTTCGGTCGACCGGATGTAAGGCGTGCGCTCGATTATCTTGCGCAGAAGCGTCTGGTGCAGCATGTCCCCAATCGCGGCTACCATGTCGTTCTGCCGGACAGCGACCAGACCGCCCATATTCTCGAGCTGCGCGTAATTCTTGAAACAGCCGCTGTCGACAGCATCGTGGCCCATGCGACGCCTGAGGCGATCAGGGGAATAGAAGCGCTTGCCCGGAAGTTCGATGAGCTGATTCTCCATGGAACGGTCCTCGAGCAATACGAAGCCAATCTCGCCTTCCACCACGAGCTGCTCAGTCTGTGCTCAAATCCGGAGCTCCTCACTCTTGTAACGGATCTCCGCAGCAGGACGTCCTCTGCATTGGCCGGTCAATGGAGCACACGGGCGCGCGTCGAGCAGTCGAGCCGAGAGCATCACCAGATGATCAAGGCCCTTGACGCGCGAGACGCTCAGCAGCTCAAAGACATCATCACGCGGCACATCCGCCAGCCGAAAGAGCGATGAAGAGGCGGGGCGCGTTGGGAATCATGCGTTCGCAACGAGCGATCTGAGATCCCCACCCTCGACAAACGCTTCCAACACGGCCCCGAGCTTCCCGACATCCTTTAAATAGGGAAAGGTATTGTGTCCCGTTCCCAGTTCTATGATTTCGGTGCGCGGGAACTCGCCCAGTCGGCGCGCGACGCGCATGTCAAATGCATTCTGCTTGCCAACCAGAACCGTGATTGAGCTCTTGGAGTTCGAAGACAGGACGGGGGTCAGATCCCCGCATTCGAGCGGCGTGCTCCCTAAATGACGGATGCTCAGACTGCCCGGAGTGTTCAGGATGATCTCCGGGCCAGAGGCCAAGATGCGATCAGCCCCAACGCCGACGCCGATGCCCAACGCGGGGAATGCTCCCATCGAATGTCCCAGACACAGGATTTCGTGGTCGTAGAAACTCGTTTTCACATCCTGGAGGAACGCGAGAAGCCCCGAATAGGAAGAGGCGACTCCCGGGACCCCGGTCTGATACCACTGGCTCAAACCCGGATTCAAGAAGAGCTTCTTACAGTCGATATGGCGAAGAAAATTGGAATGCGACCGCGTTCCAAGCGTCTGGTTGATATATGCGAAGACGATCAGCAGCTTCTTGCGATCGGAATCCTGCTCGAAGATCAGGTGGTCCGAATTTTCAATGAAGTTCGATCGAGTTCCGATCCGTTCTTGCAACACCACAGGATCATTCCTTATCCACCTTCACCGCCTGTTGCCGGCATTCACCCGCCTCGACGGCGGCGGCCGGAACCTCGGCCGCTCGTCTTCGGACGGGGCGTTCTTCAATCAGCTGCTGGAACGCCCCGCATCGAGCCAGGGAAGCCCGCTCTGCCGAAGAGCTGCGCATGGCTTCCAGAGCGCTTCGGGGTGAGCGCACGACTGCAACGAAATTCGATCAGTCATCCGAGCCCATGTCGCGATAGCGAACGGCGCTGCTCCATGTCTGCTCGATGCGCTTCAGCGTCCTGAATGTGGTTTCCAGGTCGCGCATCTCCGCCTCGTTTCGCGCCACAAGCTGCTGATAGGCTTTGTCGTTCCGCCTGATCAGGTCGCACAAGGCCCGCCCTTTCTCCGACAGACGGATGCGTGCGGACCGGCGATCCCGCTCCGAGGCTGTGCGAATGACATATTCGGCTTCGACGAGCCGCTTCAGACTGTAAGACGCATTCGAGCCGAGATAATAGCCACGCTCGATCAGGTCGCGAACCGACAGCTCGTTCGACCCGATGGTGAACAGCATCATCACCTGGGACGGACTCAAGTCGTCGATGCCGGCTTCAATCAAATCGGCTCGCACGAGGTCGAGCGAACGCCGATGCAATCTCTCGATAACCCTGACGATCTCGATATGGGTGATACCTGTCTGCTCTGCCTGAGGAGCCTCAGGGCCCTCCGCGCGGCGCGCCGGCTCGACATTCCTCCGGTGGAGCGCCTGCAACGTTGCCGGAAGTTTGGACTCCGACTCATCCTGAGCGACAATCCAAGGCAAGGAGTTTGATATATTTTGCACATTATACCCCGTTATCGTTCAATTAAATTAGTTCGAAATTCGAACTAATTTAATATTTCTCTTGGCGTTGGCTTTTTATCCAAGAAGTTATTTGGACAAACGGACAGACCTTATTGTCGTTTCCACTGCCAGAGCCTTTTTATTGTTAGGCGAATCATACTTTATGGGTAGACGTTCTGCCATCAGTGATTCATAAATTCCTTCGAATAACTTTTAGGCAAAATTGAGATCTGCCGCATCATTGCCTCTTTTGGAGTCACTTCTGCATGACGAAAATGGCCCATCCAGAAGCCGCCGAAACCCTCCACCAAGGGCGCAGAGCGTTTGCAAGCGGGATCGCCTATGCGGGGGCCCTGAGCGCCATCATCAACGTGCTTCAGCTGACGGTTCCTCTCTTCATGCTGCAGGTTCATGACCGTGTCGTGAACAGTCAAAGCACGGACACGCTGATCATGCTGATCATCGTCTCCGTCATCGGCCTGGCCATCTATTGCATCCTCGATTATGTGCGCGCCCTCACCTATCAGGTCATGGCGAGCAAGCTGATCAGAAAACTGAACCTTCCCGTCTTGGAGGCCGCCATATCCGCCTCGGTCACGAAGGGAATCTCCAAGTCCAGTCAAGCGATCCGTGATCTCAACGACATTCGGTCATTTATCGTTGGGAACGCCATCAGTGTTCCGCTGGAGGCATTTTGGGCACCCATCTTCCTTGCCGTCCTGTTTGCCCTCCATTGGCTTTATGGCCTGGTCGCCCTGACTTCGGCCGTCATCATCATCTCTCTCAGCCTGCTGTCCGATTTTCTGACGCGCCGAGCCATGAAGCGCGCCAATGAGTCCTCTCTGCACAACATCAGCGAAATCGGCGGCACCCTTCGCCATGCTGAGGCGGTCGAAGCCATGGGAATGCTTCCGGCCCTCTCGGAGCGTTGGCGGCTGTCCCAATTGCACACGCAGGACCTTCTCGATGTGGTGACACGGCGCAGCCGAGCCATGGCATCGTTCACCCGGACCTGCCGCTATGTCATGCAGATCGCGGTTCTGTCGGTCGGCGCGATCCTGGTCATCCGACAGGAAGTCAGCCCAGGGTCGATGGTGGCCTCGAGCATTATCATGGGTCGCATGCTTCTGCCCTTCGACTCCATGGTCGACGGCTGGCGACAATGGGTGCTTGCCATGGCGGCCTGGAAGAATGTGAAGGCGCTTCTCGAACATCAAGCCCCCAAGCGTGAAACCAGGCCGACACCGCGCACTCAGGGCGAACTCACGGTCGACCGGCTGGTCTTTGCCCCTCCCGGCTCAGATGTGCCCGTGCTCAAAGGGCTCTCGTTCACCCTGCGCCCTGGCGAGGTGCTCGGCATCGTCGGCCCCTCGGCGGCCGGCAAGTCCACTCTTGCCAGGGCGTTGATCGGGGTGATCAAGCCGACATCCGGCGGCGTCTATCTCGACGGCAACAACGTTTATCTCTGGGAGCGCGGTTCCTTCGGCGACATGGTCGGCTACTTGCCACAGAGCGTGTCGCTTCTCGACGGGACGATCAGGGACAACATCGCCCGCATGCGGGAAGCCGACCCCCGTCTGGTGCTGGAAGCGGCCCGCCTCGCCGACGTTCATGACATGATTGGCCGCCTTCCCCTTGGGTACGATACGATGCTGGGAGATGGCGGCCACGCCCTCTCAGGGGGCCAGCGGCAGCGGATCGGGCTCGCACGGGCAGTCTACGGCAGGCCGCGCCTGATCGTTCTCGACGAACCAAACTCCAATCTCGATACCGACGGCGAACGGGCCCTCGTACGGACGATCGAGACCCTGCGTGCGGATGGAGCGATCATCATCCTGATCGCACACCGACCTTCCGTCATGCAGGCCGCCGACAAGCTCATGGTCCTGCAGGAGGGCAGGATCAGCCAATTCGGCCCGCGAACTTCAGTCGTCAGCGCAATCACGCCCGGCGAGAAGCCGATGGCCGCCGTGAAGGGAAGCGCATGAAGAAGCGTTCAGACATGATGGTGCGGACACAATCGCGCCCCACGCCAACCATGGTCGCGGATCTCGAAACGGCGAAAGACCGCTTCCGATCTCGGGATCCTGCCGAACCTTCCTATCGTGGCCCAGTGATTGCCGGCCTGGCGACCATCTTCCTTGGTCTCGGAGGCCTCACCACGTGGGCCTTCTCAGCCCATCTCGACAGCGCCGCGATTGCAGCCGCCACAGTCGTGGTCGATTCCAAGCGCAAGACCATCAGCCATCTCGAAGGCGGGATTCTCAAAACGCTGCTTGCCCGCGAGGGAGAGATCGTGCAGGCCGGGCAGCCGCTCCTCCGCCTCGACGATACGCGGGCAAAGGCCGAGTTGGAGCAGTTGCGCTCCAGGCGGATCGGCCTGGAGGCGAGGCTCGTGCGCCTTCGAGCCGAGCAGTCCGGGCTGGAGGATCTCACCTTTCCCGAGAACCTGATCCAGGCCGGTGGGCCGACGGCAGAGGAGATCCTGAAGGCCGAGCGAAAGGTCTTCAGGGCCCGGCGCGAGATGTTCGACCGCCGCGTCGATATTCAGCGCAAGACGATCGAGCAGCAGGTGGCGGAACTCCAGGCCGTGAAGTCTCAGACCGACGCGAATACCCGCCAATCGGAACTGCTCGACCGGGAGCTCAAGGCCATCGCGAGCCTCGTCGAAAAGGGCTATGCGCCGCGTCCGCGCCTTACGGAGATGCAGACACGAGAAAGTCAGCTCCAGGGCAACGCTGGCGAACTGGCGTCCCGCAAGGCGAAAGCCGAACAGGCCAAGGCTGCGGCGGAGCTGGAGATTCTTTCTCTCGGCAACGACTTTCAGCAGCAGGTCGCTTCGGACATCCAGACCGCGCAACTCGAACTGGCCGACACGGTCGGACGGATAGACGCCGCGACCGATGTCTTGCGGCGTATCGAGATCGTCTCCCCTGAGAGAGGCATCGTGACGAATATCCGCTCCCATACCCTCGGCAGCGTCATCGGCGCCGGACAGCCCATTCTCGATATCGTACCCGAGAACGAGCCCTTGATCGTCGAGGCGAAGATCGGCCTGCGTGACGTCGATTCTGTCCGAGTTGGCGCACCGGTCCAAATCCGGCTGACAGCCTATAACAGCCGCAGCACCCCGCCTCTCGCGGGAAAGCTGACCTACCTTTCGGCCGACCAGCAGATGGACGATCGCAACAATTATGCCTACTTCGTCGCACGCGCTGAAATCGAACCGGAAAGCCTCAAGGCGAATTCCACCACGACCCTTTACCCCGGAATGCCCGCAGAGGTCCTGATCATCAACAAGCCGAGACGCGCCATCGATTACCTGCTGGCTCCCATCACTGAAAGCTTCGACCGGGCCTTCAGGGAGGAATAGTCCGACATTCGGCACGAGCGACATTTGGGCGGTTTCCTGCCGCAAGTCAGCGACAGGCCGCACCCGAAATTTCGTTCGAATTTCGAACTAGATCCCTTTCATTCAAGAAATAAGATCATACTAAACATAAATAATATTGTCCTAAAACTAGCGATAATTGCACGTAAATCCGAAATACTACTTTAGTATTTACAATAACTACTTATTGCTATACTTGATGTCTGCCGGGACATTCTCGACATAGGCATTTCCCGGAAATCTCCTTGCGCAGAAAGCGCTTCATTTTGGCTCGAACATGCAACCGGGCGCGTCGCGGCTTGCCCGGTGCTGACAATAAGGATGAGAGATATGGCGACTATTGGCGGTGGAGCCTCAAGCGATTCCTTGCATGGCACCTCAGGCGCGGACGTGATCTTCGGACATGGCGGCGACGACCTGATCCTCGGCGGCGGAGACAGTGACGCTCTCTCCGGTGGAACGGGAGCCGATGTTCTCTTCGGAGGATCCGGAGACGATTGGATCTCTGGTGGCGCCGATGACGACGTTCTGTTCGGCGGCGTCGGAGCCGACGTGCTTCAGGGTGATGCCGGGAACGACATCCTGTTCGGCGGCAACAGCGACGATGTTCTGCTCGGCGGCGGCGGCGACGACTATCTCCGTGGCGGCAACGGAAACGATATTCTGCGCGGTGGCGACGGGAGCGATGTCCTGGAAGGCGGTTCCGGCGACGACATCCTCCAGGGCGGCGCTGGTGACGACATCCTGCGCGGCGGATCCGGGAACGAAATCTTGGATGGCGGCGCAGGCGACGACGTTCTTCATGGTGGCGCTGGAGGCGACACATTCGTCTTCAGCGGCGGCGGCGGCAACGATGTCGTCCTCGACTTCAAAGCCGGTCAGGACATTTTGCAGATCTCCAAGGGGATCAATGGAACCGACATCGCATCGGCCGATGACCTTGCCGGCCGCGTCCACCAGGTCGGCAGCAATACGATTGTCGATCTCGGCAATGGCGACACGATCACTCTCGTGAACGTGAACGCCGACGATATCAACAGCAACCCGAGCGATTACTTCTCGGTTCACTGATCCGCTTCTCCCCTGACGAACGGATGCCGCGGAACCTTCTGCGGCATCCCACCAAACCCAATGGAGACAGGAAGCGATGGCGCATCTTGCCATGCTCACATCACCGGCCGGTGACCTTGGCTCCCCGCAGATGGCATCTCTCGGGCGAGACGTTGTTCTGCTCACCTGGGACATGCCGCGCAGCGAGCGGGGGTCCCCGTCGAGCCTCAGGTGCGACGGCCAAGACGTTTGGCCCTCCGCGTCGCTTCGTCTCTCCTTGTCCGGCGGAGGAGAACGCCTCTTCTGGGTGTTCCAGCGGCCTGTCGGCGAATGTCCAGACATGGATGTGCGCCTCGAAACGCGCGGATTTGAAACGGCCGTCACCATCGATGCCGATGCGGCGCTTCCCCCTGCCGACGTCGATAGTATCATCGGCGGTCTCGACAGCCATGGTCGCGTAGCCCTCGCGTCCGCGCTGTTCAACGTGTGGGGCACGATGTTCCGCCTCCGCCGTGAGAGGACCTTCATCGATCTGCTCGGCGACATTCTCTCGCAGATGGCTCCGGCCCCCGGACCGGCCGTCGCCGTTGCGCAGATCGCCAATGAATTTCTCCTGGCGCGCGCATCGCTCGTCGCGGGCTTCGGCAAGATCGACGCGATCTATACATTCGGCAGGCATGGACCGACGCGCATTCATGGCACTCCTCACAGGGTTCCCGATGTCAAGGATGGCCGGGAGGTCATCCACCTCCTGATCGATCGGGCGCGAATTCCTGCCGACGATCCTCTCCTCATTCTGATCGGCCCCGGGGGCCTTTCCATCCGACGCCTGCTCAAGCCGGATGCGCGCCTTCCGTCCATCGAACGCTGGTTCCACGAGCAGGCGCATGCAGCGCCCAGCCTGCGCGAGCACGTGCTAAGGGAGATCGGCGCTCGCTCCGCGGCGGGGCCGGCCTATGCACTCGAACTGCAGCTGCGGTCGCCTCTGCGCCCCCGCCGGCTTTCGAGCAGTCCCACGGCCCCATCGGCCGAGATCGTCTCTGCGCTGGCGACATCCGCAGGCACTCTCGTGACCGGTTGGTACCGTGATCCAGTCAACCTGTTCGCAGGGATCGAAGCCAGCGGACCTGAGGGCGAGCCGCTTGATCTGACGAGAGATCTGTTCACCTTTCCGGTTGAAGTCGCCGGGCCGACGAAAGGGTCCCGCCTTGCGGCGACGGGCTTCGCTGTCTTGGCCCCGACCGGCACGGGAGCGGTGCAGAACCTTCAACCGCGCTTTCATCTTCGCCTGAAATCGGGCGCACGCCATTCTCTTGTCCCGCATCCTCAACCTGCCGATCCCGCCGAGGCTCGCGCGATGGCTTTGCGGGCCGTTCCGGCGCAGCACGTCGACCAGGCCGTCCTTACGCAGGTTCTCAGACCGGCCATCGCCGATCTGCACGCCGCGGTCCAGAACCGAATCGGGCGCCACACGGTCCGAAGGATCGGCGTCTCTCATCAACGCCCGAAAGCGTCGATGATCATCCCGCTCTACCGAAACCTGGAGTTTCTTCGCTTCCAGATTGCGGCCTTTGCGTCCGATCAATGGATTCGTGCACATGCGGAGCTGGTCTATGTGCTCGACTCGCCCGAGCAGGCTCAGGAGGTTGAGCATCTCCTGGGCGGCCTTCATCTCATTTACGGTCTTCCCCTCGTTCTCGTCGTCATGGAGAGGAACGGCGGATACGCCCGCGCCAACAATGTTGGTGTGTCCGTTGCTCAGGGCGAGGTTCTGGCACTGGTCAATTCCGACATCATTCCAGTCTCTCCGGGATGGCTGGAAGCCATGGCTTCGCGTCTGAACGGACGCCGCCGTATCGGCGCCGTCGGACCGAAACTTCTCTTTGAGGACGGATCGATCCAGCACGCGGGCATGTACTTCTCGCAGGATCATCGCGGCTACTGGCTCAACCAGCATTTTCACAAGGGCATGCCGCGCGACTACGCTCCGGCCTGCGAGGAGCGCGTGGTACCGGCCGTAACCGGCGCCTGCCTCGTCACGACGAGAGCATTATTCGAATCCGTCGGGGGCTTCACGGAGGACTATGTGGTCGGAGATTACGAAGACAGCGATCTCTGCCTCAAAATAACCATGACGGAGCGCAAGATCGGCTACGTCCCCGACATCGAACTCTACCATCTCGAACGGAAGTCGATGTCCCTCAACGCCGAGTACATGCGCGGGATCGCCTGGCAGTACAATTGCGCTCTTCATACTGAGCGCTGGCGCGAAGTCATGATCACCGCAATGCAGACAGGACGTCCTCGCAAAGGAAGGAATGCCGCCCTATGAATGCGCAGTTCGATCTCACGAACGCCTCGCGTGCACCGAAGCCGATTCCGGATATGGACTTGGGCCTCAAGAGCCTGATGGAAGAAATCAGGCAGAATGATTCCCTTCCGGCTCCGCCGCCGGAGAACGTCTTCGTGGGTGATGGGGATTACCGCGCGATCGGCGCCGAGTATCTCGGCCACTTCATTCGCCTCGGCGGACTTCTGCCTTCCGAATCCGTACTCGACATCGGATGCGGCATCGGCCGAATGGCCGTTCCTCTGACGCAGTACCTCGATCCGGAGACAGCTCTCTACGAGGGCGTGGATCCCGTCAATGCGGGCATCGAGTGGTGCGTGCAGAACATTACCGCGTCCTATCCGAACTTCCGGTTCTGCCGCGTGGATGTCGCTCACGAGCTGTACAACCCTGGCGGGGCAATCGCCGGAGATGAGATCGTCCTGCCGTTTTCCGACGCGAAGTTCGACTTTGTCACGATGGTGTCGGTGGCGACTCATCTGCCGGAGGGGGAGATTTCCGCATACGCGCGTGAGGTCATGCGCCTGCTGAAACCCGGCGGACGCCTGTTCCTGACCGCCTTCGTCGTCGCCGCAGGAGACCCGGACAGGCAGGCAGCCCGTCCGCGCTTCACGCGGGGGAAGACTCCCGGCACATGGTACGGCGATCCTTCGGCGCCACTCGGTGCCATCGGCTTCGATGCCGGAATCATCGAGGACATCCTGACGAAGGCCGGCCTCCAGATCCGCCGCCTGAGCCTCGGCCATTGGCGCGGTATCGCGAGCGATCACTACCAGGATGTCATCATTGCCGTGAAGCCGGAGTAGACCCCGTGACAACACGCGTTCTGGTCGTTGCCCACAATCACCCGGATTTTCACCCCGGCGGGACGGAGATCCTCGCTCATGATCTCTTCCGTGAGTACCGCTCGCGTCCTGACGTCGAAGCGCTGTTCCTGGCGGCCACGAACAATCTCCATCGTGGTCAAAGGCCGGGAACGAGCTTCCAGTCGCCCAGTGGAGCCCCGGACGAAGTCGTCGTGTGGTGCGGTCATTTCGACCAGTTCAACCTGAGCCAGATCGATGCTTACGGCGTCGTGCCTCATCTGGTCAGCCTGCTCGAGGACTTTCGTCCTGACATCGTGCACATCCATCACGTCCTGCTCGTCGGGGTGGAGTTCATCGCACTCGTGCGCCGTATTCTTCCGAACACTCGCATCGTGATGACGCTCCACGACTACTATCCCATCTGCGCCCATGACGGGCTGATGATGCGGACGGCAGGGAAGGAACGATGCGACCGTGCAACGCCCCATCGCTGCAACGGGTGCTTCCCGCACATCTCGGCGGATCGGTTTCTCCTGCGAGAGATGTATGTTCGGACACATCTCGACCAGGTTCACCGGTTCGTTGCTCCCAGCCGCTTCCTCAAGGAGCGATTTGTGGCCTGGGGGGTGCCGTCCGGTTCGATCGAGGTCATCCCGAACGGTCGGCCTGCCGTCGTTCCCACGCCCCATCGGGCGGCTCCTTCGGGCAGGCGGGCCGTATTCGGATATTTCGGCAACCTCAACCCTTGGAAGGGCATTCCCGTTCTCCTCAAGGCGGCCCAGCGTCTCATCGCGGACGGCGTCAGTGACTTCGAGCTTCGCCTGCATGGCGGCGCGCCCTTCCAGGCCAAGGAGTTCGTCGCGAAGGTCGACAGTCTTCTCGACGAGACGGAGCCTCAGGTTGTGAGGCTCGGGCCCTACGGGCGTGAGGACATTCCTGGCCTCATGGCTGCCGTCGACTGGGTCGTGGTGCCGTCGGTCTGGTGGGAGAACGCTCCGCTGGTGATCCAGGAGGCGTTCGCCCATCGGCGCCCCGTCATCGCGAGCGGCATAGGCGGAATGGCGGAAGCCGTCCGGGACGGGATCGACGGTCTGCATGTCCGTCCCGATGATCCATCCGTGCTCGCACGCACCATGCGTCAGGCCATGGAGACACCGGGCCTCTGGGAGAGCCTCGTGAAGGGGATCAACCCGCCGGCCGACATGACGCAAGTCGCGGAATGCCACCTCTCTCTCTATCGCAGCCTCCTCAAAGGTGCCGATATCATCGAACTGAAGGCGAACGCCGCATGAGCACAGCACAGTCGAAGAACGCCGTGACCGTTCCCGTGGGCCCGCAACTTCAGGGCCGCGTCGATGCTATCGAAGGGCGGCGCCTCTACGGATGGGTCTGGGATCGCGCACGCCCGACGGAACGTCTCCTCATTCGGATCACCCTGAATGGTGCGAGCATCGCGTCGGCCACGGCCGACATGCCGCGCGTCGATCTGCGTCGCAACGGAATCGGCGACGGTGGATACGCCTTCGAAGTCGAGCTGCCCGACGGCGTCGGACAGGGTACGGCCGGCCTTGCAGTCATGGCGACCTCGCCCTCGACCGGCGAGGAACTCGTTCTACAGCCTCCGAGTCAGGACGAGCGCGCGGCCGAGGCCGCGATCAACGCGCCCCTGAACCGCGTGTTCGACCGGCTCGACCTGCTCATTGAAGCGCAAAGGCGATCTCAGGTTCTGCAACGTGAGGCGGTCGAGAGCCTTCGGGGGACTTCGGCGCAGATCGGCGAGATCGTCGGCGAGGAGAATGGCATCGCGGCGGCTCTCGACGCCGTTCGGGCCAATCAATCCGACCTGGCCAAGAAGATATCCGATATCGAAGTCTTCCATATGCGCTTCGACCGGGTGCTGGCAGATTTCGGAAAGCAGATCGATGACCTTGGATCATCCGTCGATCGCCCGATGAAAAGGGCCGTCACGCTCTTGATGGCGTTCGGGGGAATTTCCGCCGTGAGCGCCGTCGCGGCGCTTGTCGTCCTTCTCCGTCATCCTCCTTGGTGACCGCGCCTTGAGGCACGAGCGAAATCGGTCATCGAATGGAATTTCAGGAATCCCATGCAATACAGCACGCAACCTCTAGATATGCGCGACTTGCCTCTGGACGGCGAGAGCGCCCTCGTCACTCCGATCGGCGACGATCTTGCCCTGATTGCCGGCGTAGCCGACGCTATGACCGATCAGGTCGAAACGTTGCTCAACGGCGATCCTTCCATGTCGATGAAGGCTGATACCGTCAGCTGGGCTCGAAGGGACGCGCCTGCGGATGCCGCGATTGGCTTCGTCTCCATCGTGCCGATTCGCCTTGCCGCCAAGGTTCGCCTGCGCTCCGTGGTGATGCGGCGCAGCGGACCGCCTATCCGCTACACCCTGATCAAGCCGGCAGTCCCACTTGGCACGTTGATCTCAATCATCTCCGCCGATGCCGGCAATCGGTCGTCGATTGTCATCGACCGCATCATTCACGCGCTGATCGGCGGGAAGACCAGTCAGAAGCGGTTGGAGGCGGCCATATCGGTCCTCGGAGCCGCCGGCCCAACGGATGGATGGATCGAGGTCATCGGCTCGATCGATACAGGCCAAGTGTTCCTCCAGGGTTGGGCCACCGATCTGCCTTGCGACAGGGTCCGGGTCCTTGCGGCCCACGAGGGATTGATCGCGGGCGACTTCAAGTCGGCCTCCGTCCCCCGCAACGACCTTGGGGAGCAAGGCAAGGGCTTTGTGGGCCTGCTCGACACGGGAGCATCGGCGATTGATCCGGGCAAGCTCAAGACGCTGTTCTTTCGCGGACGGGATGGGTGGCGGAGTCTCGAGATCTACGATCGCCGCGTCCTCCTCTCCCCGACGGATGTTCCCGCCCACATCCGGGACGGTCTCGTCCGCGCGAACGCCAACCCGGACACCATGATGACACTTCGGCGGGCCGGAGAACGCTTCGACGGGCGTGACACCGTATCGGACCTCAAGTTGCCGGTTCGCATCGGCATGGACATGGCGGCCGAGATTCCAGGCGGCGGGATGCTGGTGGCCGGCTGGTTGCTCGATCCGGAAGGCCATGTGGATTCCCTCACCTTGCGGGCCGGCGCAATCCAGCAGCGGATCGACGAGACCTGGACCCGCCTCCCCCGATCGGACGTGTCATCGGCGTTCCAGCACAACAACCTCTTCGCCGGACGTCTCGACCCGGCCCGCAACGATCACGGCTTCCTGGCCTTCGTTCCCGGCCCGCAATCGGCCGCGGATGGACCGGTCTATTTCGAGATGGCCGTCGGCGATACCGTCGCGTTCTATCCTCTCACGCCGCTTCGCGGCATGTCCCGCCGATCCCTCGAACGGCTCATCTCGCCCCTCGACCCGCGGACGGCAGCGGCCGGAGCCGCCATCGAGCGCCATATCGGCCCCATGATGCAGGCCATGGCCGCACCTGCGCCGGCCGTCATGGAAATCCGCGACTTCGATTTCGACGATTCAGAGGCCAACCGCGCCTTGGTGATCGGAGCCGGAAGCGATGTTGAGGAAGCGGCCGTGACCCTATCCCTGCTCGCCCTGGACGCAGAGACGAAGGAGATGCCGATCATCGTCGCTGTGCCCCTGGAGGCCTTCGACAGCATAGCCCCGGAAGCGGAACGGCTCTCGCGCTTCTACGGAATCAAGGTCCGGGTGATCGGCGCGACGGGCGTGCAGGATGCCTGCGACGCGTTCGAGGCCGCCATCCAGACGACGAAGGCAGAAACGCTGATCTTTCTCGCCGCCGGGGTCCTGCCACGCCAGGCTGGGTGGATCTCATCGCTGGAACGGGCCTATCGCAACCGCGGCGGCAAGGCGCTGATCAGCCCCACAATCCTCTACGAAGACAATTCCATCCGCTTCGCGGGAACGTGGCTCGATCAGGAGGAGCAGAAGCTCGTCGACCGCTATATTGGATACCCGCGCGATGTCGTGCGCGGCTCGCAGCCGACGGAGGTCATCGCCGGATCGCTCTCGTGCTGCATCGTCTCGCGCGAATCCGTCGCGTCAGTCGGCGGCTTCACCCGCTCCTATCTGGGTTCTGGCGAGAAGGGGCGCGACCTCTGCCTTAAGATGAGGCTCGGCGGGACGCCTGCGGTCTGGCTTCCTGATGTCGAGATGATTTCGGCCGACAGCGATGTCGGGCCATCGGCCTTCCCGGCGCACCGCCTGGCTCAGAAAGTCGACCGCTGGAGCTTTGACCGAAAATGGTCGCTCCTCATCAACAATATGAGGTAGTGAAAGCATGTCCAACCCCTCTCCCCGCGTCCTCATCGTTTCCCACGGTCATCCGAGCTTCTCGCTCGGGGGCGCCGAGATCGCCGCGTATAACCTGCACAAAGGCCTCAACAGGATCGGCAACGTCGAATCCCGTTTCCTCGCCCGCGTCGGGCACCCGGTCGCACGGCACAGCCGAACAGCCCTCATGAGCCTTCGGCAGACCGAAGGTGAGTTTCTCTATCATGCCGACGAGTATGACCACTTCCTCATCTCGAACAGGAACACGGAGGAAATCGAACGCGATTTCCTGCGTGTTCTGAAGGACCTGAGGCCGGACGTCGTTCACTTCCATCACTTCATCGGCCTAGGTCTCGAAATGATCTATGCCGTTCGCCGCGCGCTTCCGGACTGCGTGATCGTCATCACGTTCCATGAATTCCTGTCGATCTGCAGCCATCATGGGCAAATGGTGAAGACCGGCGGGACGAAACTCTGCCACAGGGCTTCGCCATCGGATTGCAACGCCTGCTTCCCGGACGTTTCTCCAGCACGCTTCCTGCGCCGCGAGCACTTCATCCGAGGGCTTCTCGACGTGGCCGACTACTTCGTGTCGCCCAGCCAGTTCCTCGTCGACCGCTATGTGGAGTGGGGACTCGACCGCTCCCGCTTCGTCGTCATCGAAAACGGCCTGGACATTGCCGAAACCGCCCCACCGCGAAGCCTGCCTCAACGGGGAGGGCGGCGCTCCCGGTTCGGCTATTTCGGTCAGATCACACAGTTCAAAGGCGTCGATGTGCTGCTCGACGCGGTCACGTGCATCCCGGACGCTGTCTGGGGCGACGATGCCCAGCTGATGATCTTCGGCGGCAATTTGGAGCGGCAGCCGGAAGCATTTCAGGACAAGATCAGGAAGCTGGTGGAGCGCGCCGGATCGCGGGTCCGGTTCTATGGATCCTACCAGAACAGCGAGATGCCGCGCCTTATGCGCTCGATCGACTGGACCATCATTCCGTCGATCTGGTGGGAGAACTCACCCATCGTGATCCAGGAATCCTTCCATCACGGACGTCCCATGATCTGCAGCAATATCGGCGGCATGGCCGAGAAGATCGTCGACGGCGTCAATGGGCTTCATTTTCGCGTCGGCTCGTCACAGGATCTCGTCGACCGCATGACCGAAGCGCTGACGAGCCCCAAGCTCTGGAACGACCTGCGCGCGGGCATCGGGCACCCGATCACCTACGAGGAATGCGCCCGGATCCATCTCAATCTCTATCAGGAACTTGCCGCGAAGAAGGCGACGAGCTCGTCGGCAGTCGCGCTGACGGCTTAGTCTCTTACTGGCGAAGATATTTGGAGGCACAATCATGAAGCGTATTCTCGTCATCAGCCCTTCGGGCGAAGTCTACAACCACGACAATGTCCGCTGGTACCGGCACAAGGATATTCAGCGCAGCATCAACCATTACCACAACATCGGGGACGCCTTCGTCTTCGACTCATCGTTGAAGCTTCTAAACTACGACAAACTCGATGCTTTGGAGATCGCCAACCCGGATCTGACCCAGATCGACCGGATCAATGCCGAGTACGACTATGTCTTCCTGCGGGGGTCGAACTATGTCCACAAGGACATGGTCTGGGACCAGGCGGCCGACGTTCTCAAGAGGCTCAAGATACCGGTTATAGCCTGGGGCATCGGAGCTCAGGCGCCAGTCAAGGGCAAGATCGAGCTGTCGGAGGAAACCAAGACCGTCCTTCGCATCATGGCCGACTCCACCACCTCCATTGGCGTTCGCGGCGCCTACTCGGCGCAGGTGCTCTGGGATCTCGGGATCAAGAATATCCGCATCGTCGGTTGCCCGACCGCGTTCCGCCGGAACAATCCCGACCTGAACATCCATCTGCCTCCTCTGGAGACCATCCGGACGGCCGGAATCACGGTTCGCCGCGAGGTGTCGTCCACCTATGCTCGCGACATCCAGCAATACCTGACATTCCATCGCGACCTCGTGAAAAGCCTGGCGGGCCGATTCGACGTGGTGCTGATGGCGCAGGGTGAGGTCGAGGAGAAAAAAATCGTTCTCGGCACGGCGGAGCAGCGAGAGGAAGCGTTCAAGGCCCTGCGTGCCGACAAGCAGGTCAACGACTGGTACCTCGATGAAACCATGGAGAAGCTCCATCGAGAGAGGTTGTTCTATTCCGACGTGGTTGCGGACTACGAGAATCTCGTCCAGCAGAAGGATCTTGTCCTCGGGTACCGCCTCCATGGCAACCTGATGGCCCTCGCGAATGGCGTCCCGTCCATCTACTTCACCTATGACAGCCGGACGGTCGAATTCGCGGAGACCTATCAGATCCCGAGTTTCGACGTCTTCTCCGGCAAGGAGTTCAGGCTCGAAGACTACTGGGATCAGTCGCTCTTCGACAAGTTCAACCGCGCCTATCATCATACTTACCGCGAAATGCATCAGTTCCTGGTCGAGAACGGTGCGGATACGAAAATGCAGCCCGTGATGAGGCGGAGCGAGTTTCGGGAGTTGCAGGCCGCCTGATTGTCTCAACAGGAGGCCGGATCTGTTCTGGCCTCCCTTTCACTTCTCTTTACGTCACAGCAACGTACGAGGTCGTTCATGACTGTATTGGTAACAGGCGGCGCCGGCTATATTGGAAGCCATATGGTCCTGGCATTGGCCGACGCCGGGAAGGACGTGGTGGTCCTGGACGATCTCAGCACCGGGTTCGACTGGATGGTTCACCCGGCTGCGGCCTTCATCAAAGGCGACGCGGGTGACGAGCCCCTCGTTGCGGAGATCATCCGTAAGCACTCCATCAAAGCAATTGCTCACTTCGCGGGTTCCATCGTCGTTCCGGACTCTGTCGCCGACCCTCTGAAGTATTACATGAACAACACGGTCAGATCGCGGTCGCTTATCAGCGCTGCGGTGCAGAATGGCGTCGAGCAGTTCCTCTTCTCCTCGACTGCCGCCGTCTATGGCGATGCCAAGGAGAGCCCGATCTCCGAGGGCGCGCCGCTTAACCCCGTCTCACCCTACGGCTCATCGAAGCTCATGACCGAGATGATGCTGAGAGATGTGGCACGTGCACATCCTCTGCGTTTCGTGGCCCTCCGGTACTTCAATGTCGCGGGCGCCGATCCTCAGGGCCGCAGCGGTCAAAGCACACGCCATGCAACCCATCTCATCAAAGTCGCAACCCAGGCGGCTCTTGGAGAGCGATCCCACCTCGACATCTTCGGCACCGATTATCCCACGCCCGACGGCACATGCCTGCGTGACTACATTCACGTATCGGACCTAGTCCAGGCCCATGTGCTCGCCCTTGATTATCTCGGTTCCGGCGGCAACAGCACCGTGTTCAATTGCGGCTATGGCCGCGGATACTCGGTACACGACGTCGTCGAGGCCGTGAAAAAGGTCTCGGACGTCGACTTCCCGACGAACCTTTCTCCGCGACGCGCCGGTGATCCCGCCACACTGATCGCCAGCGCCGACCGCATCCGTGCGATTCTGAACTGGTCTCCGAAGCTCGACGACCTCGAGACGATCATCCGGCACGCATTGTCGTGGGAGAACAGCCTGAAGCTGCGCAGAGCGGAAGCGGCTTAGCCGAGACCATCACCAGCCCATACGCCTCCGGAGCTCGGCACCGACCTGCCCCGACATCGGCAGTCGGCCGCCATGACCCGGCAAACACCCGATCCCAGGAGGGATTCCACATGCTCGCCGAGATGATTGTAGACAAGCCCCTCGACCAACCTGCCCCCAAGCCAAAGGCTCCTGCCAAACCTCTGCGGGTGGCAGTTCTGTGGAAGCATCCCTCCCTGGGGCTCTACTCGAACGCTGCCTTCGATGATCTCTACAATGGGATCGGTCATAACAACGGCAATCTGGCCTTCGTCTATGCCATCGCGAGCCACATTTCCAATCCGGTCAAGTTCTTCAGCTGGAGCGCTTCGGCCGAGAGCCTGAAAGAGAATGCCGACATCATCGTCATTCCATGCGCCAACCAACTGGGGCGACACACGGATTACGGCAACATGGCGGACAACCTGGAGAAAGCGGGTCTGCCGATTGTCGCCATTGGGCTTGGCGCCCAGGCAGACAGCTACGATCAGGACATCCAGCTGACCGATGGGACCCATCGGTGGGCCCAAGTCATCGCGCGCTCCAATCCGTCCTCGGCCGGCTCGAACATCTATACCCGCGGCGCGTTCACCACGTCGCAGCTCGCCAAGCTGGGAATCCATGGCTCGGTTGCCGGCGGCTGCCCTTCCTATTTCACGAACCCGAATCCGGGCCTCGGCCAGAGGATCCACAAGAATTGGTCAGACCTCTCTCTGCCGCGCTCCATCTCGATCGCCGCCGGACATCAGGCTTGGCTGAAGACCCGCGAGATCGAGCATCAGCTGATCGGGCTCATGATGGATCCCATGTACCCGGGCCAGTATGTGGTTCAATCGATGGGAGAAATGATCCGGGTCTCCCGGGAGATCTTCGACGGGATCGATCCCCATGCGCTGAAGGAAATCCACAATCATACCGTGCCGCATTATTCCTTCGAGGAATTCAAGGCCTGGTGCCGAAATTACGTCCGCTCCTTCTATGACGTTCCAGCCTGGATGGACACGTTGCGCCGGCATGACCTCACGGTCGGGTCCCGTTACCATGGTGTCGCCCTGGCCCTTCAAGCGGAGCGCATGGGCTTGACTGTGACGATCGATTCCCGGACCCGGGAGCTCTGCGAGAACACGGGCGTCCCGCATGTCGCGGCAGCCGACCTGACGGAGCCGCTCACCCGCTCCAGCCTGAAGAGGATGATCCGGTTCGATCCGGACGCCTATGACCGGCATCGGAGTGAGGCAGCGTCGCGGTATCTGGACTTCCTGACAGCGAACAGCCTGCAACCGGCCTCCTTCCTGCATCGGATTGCAGCTCCCATCTAGAGCTGTTTCCGCTCGCGCGGAATCATCTCTCTTCTTTGGCTTGCCGCATTGTTGTCGGCGAACCGGATCCACTTCGCCGAAAAATGCTCTGGGATGAAGATCCATGATGAGGACGAGACATTGGAACGCCCTCGCATGGCCGGTGCTTCTTCTCGTGATGATGAGCAGGGCGGCAATCGCGGGCGAACCGCTTCACTTCCGGATCTCTCCCGAACCTGAGGTGGTCTACAGCTATGAGCGGCAGCGCTGCGACTGGCGCACGATCCCTGATTCGCCCGCTCGAGCCTATCGCCGGCAAGACGGTTCCGTTGTCCTCATCGCGGCACATTTCCGGAACAGGGTTCTGGAAGGCTCAAGCTTTGCCGATCTGCGCCCTGATTGTTCCGTCGTCTCCCAAGGAGGAGAATCGGCCGATCCCTCGACCTTCGATGATCGCTTCTGGGTGCAGAGCCTCATCCCTCTCGATGACGGCCGTGTTCTCGGTCTGGCCAGCCAGGAATTCTCCGGGCTCCGCCATGAGGGGCTTTGCGCCAAGGGGACCGGCAAGCCGGAATGCTGGTACCTTTCGCTCGTGGCTCTCGAGGCGAATGAGCGGGACTTCTCCTTTACGCTGCTGCCCCGCAACCGACGCCTTATCGCCGGGTCGAACGCGCGCTTCGACACCGGCACGAAGGCGGCGGGCTTCCTCACGCTCTCCAATACCGTGTTCGATGGAGAACACGCCTATTTCGTTGCCTGGACGGAGGACGCCGCAGCCCCGGGCGGACGCGGGAACTGCCTGTTCCGCGCCCCGAGGTCCGATCTCGTGGCCGGTTGGCGGGTGATGAGCGAAGGCCGCTTCGTCCCTCCACCCAACCCTTACCCGGTCGATGGCCAGAGCCCCGTTCAGGCCACATGCGACCGCCTCGGAAACGGCGACATCACGGGCAAGATTCGGTCCCTGACTCGACTGGAATCCAGGAACCTCTGGATGGTCGTGTGGTCCACCCGGGTGGATGACATTGGGGGCATCTATTATGCGACTTCGCCGGATCTTCGGACCTGGTCGGCAGCCTCCTTGCTTGCCCCGTTCGACCCGCCATGGGGCACCACCGAGAAGAAAGCCTATTACGATTATCCCTCGATCATCGATCACGACAGCCCGTCACCGGTTTTCCAGACGGTCGGGAGGACCTTCTACCTTTACATGACTCGCTTCAATTGGCAGGCGAAGCGCCCCACCATGAACAGGGACCTGGTCCGCTTCAAGGTCAGCCTGGACTGATTGGTTTGAGTCTGGCCGGGAACTCCATCACCGCGCAGAGGTGCGCCCTTCGGCAATCACGAAATCGAACAACGCGTCTGCTGGCTCGACACCGAGGCCCGGCCCGGTCGGGACTGTGTAATGTCCTTGCGCGCAGCCCATGACGCCCTCCGTGAAGGCGAGGTTCCGGTCGAAAACGGAATGCTGGTACTCATGATAGGGAACGCGCTGGAGAGCCGATGACGTCACAAGGCTCGCCGCCATGAAGATGCCAACGCTGATGGATGCGTGCGGGATGGTATTGATGTGAAACGTCTGAGCCATCCGGCCGATTTGAATGAATTCGGTTATACCGGTGTGCCCGATCTCAGGTTGGATGACGCTCATGCAGCGGGCCTCAAGCCTTGGCCGGTACTCGTAGACGGTGCGCCATTCCTCTCCGAGCGCCAAAGGCACGCCAATGCTCCTCGCAACCCGGGTCTGACCTTCGAGATCCTCTGGCTGGCATGGGGCCTCGGCGAAGTACAGGTTCGAGATCTCCAGGCGTCTGATCAGGCGTATGGCTTCCGAGGCCTCGAACTTCCAGTGCAGATCGACCATGAGGTCGATGTCGGGCCCGACCGCCTCACGCAGGGCGAGCATTTCCTGCACGATTCCGTCGTCGGATACGACCGCCGCGAACTTGATGCCACGAAAGCCCTTGGCCACCCACTCGGCGGCAAGATCACACCGCTCCTTCAGGGTGGCCCTTGGCAGGCCTGACACATAAGCCGGGATCGTCGAATAGCGCCGCCCACCGAGCAGCGTCGAGACGGAGACGCCCAGATTCTTGCCAGCGAGGTCCCAAAGGGCGATATCGACTCCGGCGAGAGCATCCACGTAGAATCCCCCGAAGAAGCCCCTCACCCGCATGAGATCGTAAAGATCCTCGTGGATCACCACAGCGTCTCCCGGATCGCGTCCAATGATGACGGGCCCGAGGACGTCGTCGATGATCGCCTTCGTTGCCTCCGGCGCCACGATCCCATAGCATTCACCCCAGCCTACATGGCCGCTCTCCCCTGTCACCTTGATGAGCAGGGTCATGTCCGTCGACGGATAGATCGTACGATTGCCTTTGCGGACCAGGTAACCGCGTTCGTTGACGGACTCTCCCTCCTTCAATGGCCCGAGATAGGGAATCTCGCGCGGAATGGAGATGATGAAGGTCTCGACCCTAACGATGGCGTCGACTGATTTGCTCATGATCGGTCAAACCGGACGATGGTGCTTGTAAGGAAGTGATGCCTCCTGAAGCAGGAGGGTGAGCTCGGCTCGATCGCCGTCGTCGAGCTTTGGCCCCTTGGCACGGACGAAGGTATTGCGAACGACTCCACGCCGACGAAGAACCTCCTTCGTCATATGCATGCGGAAGATCGCCTGAAAGGTGAGAAGAGGCAGCGAGACGGAGTACAGCCTCCGCGCGGTCGCGACATCGCCCTGGTGCCATGACCTGATCATCATGGCGTGGATGTCCGCGAGTTCACAAGCAGGCATGGTGCCGGCTGCGCCACGGGCCATCTCGTCCATGACATAGCGTCCACCCGCACCTCCGAATATCGCATCCACTGAACCGCCCGCTGCGTTCTTGATCCGCGTGAGGTGCTGTCCGCAAGGTGGCGTTTCCTCCTTGATGTACCGGACCCTATCGACGGCAGACGCTACGGCCGCCACCTCCTCCGGCGTCAACCCGGCACCGATGGGCTTGGGCTGGTTCTGCAACATGATCGGGATCGTTGCATTCGCAGCGACGTGTTGAAAATATTCAGTCTGAGCTTCGATTGAGTTTCCGAGATGCCCGGGAGCCATCACCATCACGGCGGCAGCACCAATCTCCGCCGCATGGTTGACGTGCCGGGCGGCCACGGCGGGATCGGGATCACTGCCGCCGATGATGATGGGAATGCGACCGTCGATCTCTCGGGCGAGAAGATCGACCTGATTACGCCTCTCCTCCTCGCTCAGGGTCTCCACTTCACTGGCCACACCCGGATAGACGACTCCATCGACAGCGCTTTCAAGCGCAAAGCGGATGATCGACAGAAAGTCTGTTTCATCGATAGCGCCATTGGAGCGGAAGGGAGTTGCAAGGACGGGGAAAGCACCTGAAAGCGGGGTCTTCATTTGACAGCTCCTGCCGTAACGCCCTGGATGAAGTATCGTTGGAGGAAGAGGAAAGCCGCCACGATGGGGGCCGACGCCAAGAGGGATGCTGCCATCGCGCCGCCCCAATCGGAGTTGACTTCGTTCAGATAGGTGAGCAGCAATCCAGGCCCAATGGTCCGCTTGTGGTCCGAGACGATGAGCGTCATCGAATAGAGAAGGTCGTTCCAGGACCACATGAACGAGTAGAGGAACACCGTCACGATCGGCGGGATCGAGATCGGAATGACGATCGTGTGGAAGATGCGCAGATCACTGGCGCCGTCCGCCCGCGCAGCCTCGATCAACTCGTCGGGGACCTGCGAGAAATAGCTATAGAGCATGTAGGTGGAGACGGGCAGAGCGAAAACGATGTAACTCAGGATCAGCCCAGGACGGGTGTCCAGGAGGCCGGCCTCGCTCATCAGCGGATAGATGCTGATCAGAAGCAGGCCGAACGGAAACATCTGCGCAGACAGCATGAAGAGCATCGCCGGCTGCCGCCCGGCGAAGCGATACTTTGCGAAGCTGTAGCCCGCGTAAAGCGCCAGAAGCGTGTTGAGGGCCGCGCTCGATCCCGAGGCAATCAGGCTGTTGAACAGGTACATCGGCAGCTTGCCCGTCGTCAGTGCCGTCACGAAATGGGTCATCGTCGGATGGGTCGGGAACGGCGTCGGAACGATGCTGTAGAGCTCGGCATTCGATTTTACGGAGGAAATCACCAACCAATAGAGTGGAAAGAACAGAAAGAGGCCGATCAGCGCGAGCGTCAGGCCGAAGACCACCTTGGAGACAGTGCCGGAAAGATCGAACATGTCAGGCGCCTTTCACCAGCATGCGCAGATACAGGAACGCGGGCGGCAGCAGGGTCGCCACCCAGAGGACGCCGATCGCCGATGCCAACCCGACATCCCATTGCTCGAAGGCGCGACGGTAGACTTCAACCGACAGAACCGCGGTCGCGCGCACCGGCCCGCCTCCGGTCAAGGCATAGATCGTGTCGAATTGCTGCAGATTTCCGATGACGCCGAGCACCACGACGACGATCAGCACCGGGCGGAGATGGGGCAGAACATGATCTCGTAGGATTGCCCAGTTGTTGGCCCCGTCGACGCGGGCTGCATCGACCTGCTCCCGATCCAGATTCTGCAGCCCCGCCAGAAAGAAGGCCATGAAGAGCGGGATCGACAACCATATCTTGGTGATGATCACGGCAACCATGGCTCCCGCAGAGGTGGAAAGCCAGGCCTGCGGCATGGCGATGAAGCCTATCTCCAGCAGAAACGCATTCAGCACCCCGTAGCGGCTGTTGAAGATCCATCCCCAGATGAAGGCACTCACCGTGCTCGGCAACACCCAGGGAAGGAGCGACAGGGAGCGCAGCAACCCTCGGCCGCGGAAAGGCTGGTTCAGGATAAGCGCCCATGCAAGTCCCAGGATGAGCGTCCCAGTGGTCGTGAAGAACACATAGATGGCAGTCGTCAGGAAAGCCTGCCAGACATCCGGCGTCGCGGCGATCTTGGCGAAGTTCCCTAGGCCGTCGAACCGAGGTGCCGGCGTCTCAAGCGTGTATTCGAAAAGTGAGAGCGCCAGTGCCTGAAGGAAGGGATAGAGAATAATGCCTCCGAAAGCGACCGCCGCCGGAAGGAGGAGCAGCAGGCCAATGCGGCGCTGGCCGGCCATGAGGCCACCGCGGACGGCATGCGGCGAAACCTGGGTGGCCTCGGAAGCGGATGAGATCTCGGCGGCAAGGGTCATGGGATCATCGCGTGCAAAGAGAGGCGTGTGGATCGCGGCTGGCTGCCCCCAAGGGCAGCCAGCCATGCCGGTCAGTTCTGCTTGCTGACATTCGCCATGGACGTCTCAAGTCGCTTCTGCATCGACTGGATCGAATCGTCGATGCTCTTCTGGCCGAGCAACGCGCCTTGCACCTCCTCGCCGATGATCTGCGTGAGTTCGGCAGCGTTCGGCCAAATACCGACTTCGTTACGGCCAGGGTTGCCTGCAGCCTTTGCCCAGGCCGTCAGGAACGCGTCGCCCGCCACCTTCGGATCGGCGCGTGCGGATTTCGTGACAGGAAGAGCGCTCTGTTCAAGCGGGAACTTGGATTGCGCCTCGTCGGACGTCAGATAGGTGATGAACTGGCTAGCCGGCGCATCGGCATTGGCCTTGCCGGTGGATGAGAACTGCACCAGCAGATGACCCCACTGAATCGAGGCGGGCTCCCGGCCGGCGATAGCGATCGGCGTCGCGAGAGGCAGGACGTTCGCATCGAAGGCCGGCCCCTGGCCGGAGAAGCTGCGCAGGTGCGTCCTGGCCTGCGGTGCATCGAAGAAGAAGGCGGAGGCTCCCTGCGCCACAAGGCGACGAGCATCGGGTCGATCGATCTCGGGGGCGGCCAGACGGTCTTTCATCAGCCCAACCATGAAGCCAAGCGCCTGCTTGCCGGCGTCCGTGCTCCCGATCTTCACCTTTCCCTGTTCGTCGATGATTTCACCGCCGAAGGTCCAGGTCCAGATCATGAAGTCGAGCAGGATCGAACCGTTATTCTTGGTTGCCATCGTGTATGGCACCGAGTTCGGTACCTTGTCACGCACCGCCACCAGGGCGCCCCGGAACTCCTCGACGGTCGTCGGCGTCTTGCTGACGCCGGCCTTCTCCAGCACCGCCTTGTTGGCAATGAGGCCGATGGAACCGGAAATGAGCGGCAAAGCCAATTGCTTCGAGCCGACCTGCCCCATGGCAAGGGCATCGGGAGCAAACATCGCAGCCAGCTTGTCCTTGCCATAGACCTCGTTCAGATCGACGAGACCAGCCACGTTGGCAAAGCTTGGCAGCCAGCGCTCGGACAGCTGAGCGACGCTCGGCAGAGTTTTGGAGCGCGCCCTCAGGAAGATGTTCTTCTGCATGTCGCCCCAGGCATAGCCCAGGGGCTCGACCGTGAGCTTGGTCTGAGCCTCGAATCCCTTGAGCAATGCATCGACGGATGGCTTGGCAGCCTCTTCCGCATAACTGAAGCTCATGAAGCTGACATCGGCGGCTTTGACGGCTTGACCCGGCAGGGCGACACTCGCTGCTATAACGGCAGCGGACGCGACCGACTTGAATCGTTTCATCGTTCTTCCTCCCGATACGGAGCAAAGCCCCATATTCCTGCGCACGTGCTTTGACCGAGGATGGCCGTGCGCTAGACCACCCCTCCGTCGACGATGAACGTCTGCGCCGTAACGAGACGCGAGTCGTCGGCGGCGAGCCAGAGCGCCATCCGGGCAATATCCGGAGGCAACAGATGCTCCTTGAGGCACTGTGCTTCGAGGTATTCCGAAAACTTGCCCTGATAGATGCGCTTCGCCCGCTCGACTTGGCGCTCTGTCAGGACCCAGCCCGGCGCGATGGAATTGACGCGGATGTTGCGTTCGCCGACCTCTCGTGCGAGCGACTTGGTCAAACCCATGACGGCAGACTTCGCTGTCGTATAGAAAATCAGCCCGGAGGCTCCGCGCATCCAGGAGATCGATCCCATATTGATGATGGAGCCGCCCCCTGCTCGGGCCATGTCGCCGATCACGGCCTGCGCGGCGAAGAACTGGTGCCGCAGGTTCGTCTGGAAGCGCTCGTCCCAGTATTCGGGCGTTACGTCTTCGATCGGCATGCGGTCGTCATTGCCGGCGTTATTGATCAGGACCCGAACTGGCCCGATCCGTTCCGAAAGTGACCGGATGGCAGATCGAAGCGCCGGGATGTCGCGTAGATCTGCCGCCTCATAATGCGGCTGGTTCCTTGTCGCTTCCGCAACACGCCGAGCCGTCTCATGGGCGTAATCCTGGCTCAGATCAATGAAGCCAACGCGTGCACCTTGTCCGCAAAAGTGCTCGACCAGAGATGCTCCGATCCCGGACCCACCTCCCGTAATCAGAACGCTTTTTTCCCTCAAGCTCGGATAGGTGGCGCAATCCACCGTCATGCGCGGGATGAGCTCAGGATGGAGGCTCATGCCGCATTCCTCGCCATCGGCTTCGCGGAAACCAGCGTCCGGCCGTCCGTCGAGAAGACATGGACGGCATCCGGATTGACCAGGACGCCTACCCGTTCGCCCTGGCTGATCGGGCGCTCTCCATCGAGGCGAACGACAATCATCTCGTCGGTGCCGTCGAGCGCCACATAGGCGTAGGTATCGCTGCCGAGATGCTCTGTCATGGCGACGCGACCGTCGAGAGCATTGCTGGTCCCCGGTGCGCAGAGCTCAAGATGCTCCGGGCGCACGCCAATCTCGTGGGCAGCTTCGGGCGGCGACGTGTTCAACGAGACGGAACCGCCGGGCACTCTCACCCGTCCGCCATCGAGGCGGTGTCCCTGGACGATCAAGAAGTTCATCCGCGGGCTTCCAATGAACCCTGCGACGAAACGATTGGCCGGGGTGTTGTAAAGATCCAGCGGTGAACCGATTTGCTCGACCTTGCCAGCGTTGAGCACCACGATCTTGTCCGCGAGCGTCATGGCCTCGATTTGATCGTGAGTGACATAGATCATCGTGGTGCCGAGACGCTCCTTCATGCGCGCGATCTCGATGCGCATCTCGACCCGGAGTGCCGCATCCAGATTGGAGAGAGGCTCGTCGAACAGGAAGATCTTCGGCTCCCGAACAATCGCACGACCGATCGCGACGCGCTGACGTTGACCGCCTGAAAGCTGACGCGGCTTGCGGTCGACGTATTCGGCGATCCGTAGCACGCGGGCCGCCGCCTCGACCCGACGGCGGATCTCCTCCCGCGGAGTGCCGGCCAGTCTCAAGGCATAGCCCATGTTATCGGAGACAGTCATGTGCGGATACAGCGCATATGACTGGAACACCATGGCAATTCCGCGCTTGGCCGGGGGCACGTCGTTCACCACTTGACCGTCGATGATCATCTGACCGGACGAGATCTCATCGAGACCGCAGATCAGGCGCAGAAGCGTGGATTTGCCACATCCTGACGGCCCAACGAAAGCGGCGAACTCGCCGTCATCGACTGCCAGGTCGATCCCCTTGAGTACGTCGACATTTCCGAATGACTTCCGCACCTGATGAAGCTCTAGCTTGGCCATATCGATTGCGTGTCCCTGAAGTATCCGTCACCCGCCGAAGACGTTTTCCGGCAGCCCCTTGATGCCGGTCTCGATGGCGAAAACGCTGCCCGACAGCGGAGCATCGGCGATTTGTCCCGCAGACAGGCGAATGCGAGCTGAGGTCACGAAGAGTGTCTGCATCTCCGCACCCCCGAATACGCAGCTGGTGGGTCGGGGCACCGGCAGGTTGATGACACGCTCCACCCGCCCTTTCGGGTCATAGCGCGTGACGCACCAACCATCCCAATGTGCACTCCATACGAAGCCCTCGGCATCGATGGTCAAGCCGTCCGGCTTGCCCTCGCTCTCGGGCACGGTCACGAAAATGCGCCTGTTCTCGATGGATCCGGTCTTGCTGTCGAAATCATAGACGTAGATCGTCTGCTTGGCGGTGTCGGTGAAGTAGAAGAGACGATCGTCGGGGCTCCAGCCCAAGCCATTCGAGACGTGGAAGCCCCGGTCCATTTCATGAACCCGGCCGTCCGGGTCGAGCCGCCAGAGCGAGCCTTGCCCCGGCGTCGTGTCGATGGCGAGCGTGCCGGCCCAGAGCCGGCCACGGCGATCGCACTTTCCATCGTTGAACCGGTTGCCTGGGCGGCCGGTCTCTGGTCGGGCAAGCACCATGCTCTCGTTCGACACCGGATCGATGGCTCGCACCTCGTTCTGCATGCCGGCAATGAACCCCCCTGCCTTGCGCGGGATCAGGAAGCTCGTCAGCTCGGGCATCGGCCAGGAGCGGTAGGACCCCTTGACAGGGTCGCCCATGCAGACGGACGGCGCGAGAATGTCGACGAAATAGAGCTGCTGGTCTTGGACGGACCAATGCGGCCCTTCGCCCAGGAACAGACTCGCGGGAATGGCACACCGCACGTCGTCTCGGTCGGCACCGAGCGGCCGGGGGTTGATATTCAGCGACATCGCCACCTCGCCGATATTGCCGGAAATCCGCCGGGCAGCTTCGATGACGTCGCGCCCGAGAGCATGAAGGCGCTCGGGCGGCAACCGAAAGGACGGACCGATCACGCCGATCGCACCCAATGGCTTGGCCTCATGATCCAGAATGGGCGCGGCCACTGAGCTGATGCCGATATTCTGCTCGTCGATGGAAACTGCATAGCCGCGAGCCTTGGTGAGATCGAGTTGACTGACCAGTTCGTGGAAATCCGCAATCGTGTGGGGAGTGAGGCGCTGCAGCTCTGCCTCACTCAGGAGCCTGCGTCGCATTTCGAGCGAGAGATGCGCCAGAATCGCCTTGCCGAGACCGCTCGCATAAGGCTTGGCCCGGCTGCCGACGCCGTTGCTGAGGCGCACAGGCTGCGGGGCTTCGCGTTGATCGATGTAGAGGATCTCGTCCCTATCGAGGATTCCGAGGCGCACCGTCTCGCCTGTGAGGTCCCGCAGGCGTTCGAGTTCCGGCTCGGCCGCGCCGCGCAGATCGAAATCGTCCCAGACCCGGTGCGCCCATTGGAACAGGCGTGAACCGAGGCGATACGTCTGATCCCGGCCGTCGAGCTTCAGAAGCCGCTCGTCGACAAGCGCCTGGAGGGTGCGGTGGAGCGTACCCTTGGGCATGCCGGAGCCTTCAAGAAGATCCGTGAATCGGGGAGGCGCCGCGGCCGAAGCCACGAGTTCGATGAGCTGAATCCCCCGCGTCAGCGCCTGCACACCCGGAACTGGCCCCGAAGCGCCGCTTTCGACTTCATCGTCGACTTTCAGCTCCGCCTGCATGGGTCCCATCACAGCTCCGTCGAAAGGATGAGCCTCTGGCCCGATTGACCCTTCCGGATGGCTGGAATTATGTTGGAACCGAGTTCCAAGTCAACCCGCCTTTCGTTGAAGAGGCTTTCCGCCATGAGAATCACAGCCATTCACCATGTCCTTGTGCGGGTCCCGTTCACGGAAGATATTCTGTGGGGTTCGGGCCGCAGGATCGGCACGACCCGGCTCATCTGCCGGATCGAGACCGATGCGGGGATCGTGGGATGGGGCGAGACGATCTCGCTGATCGCAGCCGTACCGGCGGTGTTCTCCGACGTCGTCGCCAGGGTGGGACTGGGCTATCCCGTGGCCGACGTGGAGCGCCTGCACCGGCATGTTCTGGGCGCCGGCTATTACCACCACAAGAGGGCGGCCGTCATGGCGGTCGCCGCCCTCGAGATGGCCATGTGGGATGCCCTGGGCAAGCAGGCGAAGCTCCCCTTGTCGAGCCTCTGGGGCGGGCGCTGGCGCAACGATGTGGAAGCAGCCGCCTATCTCTTCACAAAGGACGCGAAGCAGCTGAAGGACCGGATCGGACGGTTCCTCGACGCCGGCTATGAGACCTTCAAGGTCAAGATCGGGTTCGACGAGCCGAGCGATATCGAGTTGGCCGCAGCCTCCCGTGAAACCATCGGAACACGGGCTCTGCGGCTCGACGTGAACGGCGCCTGGACACCCGGCACCGCCAGACGGCAGTTGGAAAAGCTGCGGGCCCTCGACCCGGCCTATGTGGAGCAGCCCCTGGAACTCGACGATCTGGCGGGCCATGCGCTTCTGCGGCGATCGACGCCCGTTCCAATCGCCCTCGACGAGAGCGCCTATACCCTGTCTGACATCGGCAACATCGTGCGCTCCGAGGCCGCGGACGTGGTATTGCTCGATCCGCACGAGGAAGGCGGGCTGTGGCAGACGATCAAGGCCGCGGCCATCTGCGAGGCTGTTGGAATCCCGGTGACGTTGCACTCGGGCGCGGAACTGGCGCTGTCACAGGCGGCCTACATCCACCTCGCAGCATCGATCCCCAACATGAGCCTCGCCATCGATACGGAACGTGCCTATCTCGGTGGAGACATCTCTCCCGCTCCTCCGGCTTTGCTGCTTGGACGTTTTCAGGTCCCGGACGCACCAGGCCTCGGCGTCGAAGTCGACGAAGAGGCGGTGCGACGCTATGCGGTCGACAGCATCGTGGGAGCCTACCTCGACGAGAAGCGCAAAGACTGGTTCCCGGTCAAGCCAGCCTACTAGAGGGGTTCAGCATGTTCATTGCGATCGAATGGACCTCGATGGCCTTCCACGCCTTCCTCTTGTCCCATGACGGATCCCTTCGGGGAGAGCGGCAGGAGGCGAGAGGAATCAACCATGTCGGAGACGGCGCTTTCGAAAACGCTCTCCGCGACATTGTCGGGGATTGGGCGACAAAGGCCAGCCGCATCTATCTCGCCGGTATGATCACCAGCCGGAACGGCTGGGTGGAAACACCCTATGCGCAGACACCCGCCTCCCTGAGCGACATCGCCACGCAAGCCGTCGTGAAGCATAGCGACAGCTTGCCGCCCCTCATATTTCTGCCGGGCGTCTCGGTGCGCGATCCCCTGCCCGACATGATGCGAGGCGAGGAACTCAAGATCTTCGGCGCCATGGGTCAATCCAGCGGCCTTGTCGTCCTTCCCGGCGCTCACAGCAAGTGGGTCTCCGTCAAGGAGGGGCGGATCGAGCATTTCGCCACCTATATGTCAGGCGAGATTGCCACATTGCTGAAGTCGAACTCCCTCGTCGGCAAGCTGATCCCGGACCAGTCGATCGACAGCCAGGAGGCTTTCCTGCGCGGTGTCAGACTTGCGCAGGAGAGCCGCATCGGAGGACATATCCTGCGCCGCATCTTCTCGGCGCGCAGCTACGCTCTGTGTGGAGAACTGTCTCCCGCGGAGATCAGCGATTACCTTTCGGGGCTGCTGATTGGCGCGGAGGTGAGGGAGGCGATCGCGGAGTTCAGCGCTCCGGACAACCATGTTACCATGATCGGCGCCCCGTCCTTATGCCGGCGCTACGGCTTGGCATTGCGAGAAGCCGGGATGATGCCGTCGACGATCGACAATGCCGTTCTGCGGGCCTTTCAAGCCCTTTGCATCAGCCGCTGGGAATGAGAGTGACCTGGTCGCACCTGAGCACACGTCTCGAACCCAATGCGCCCACGGCTTGGAACACGGCTTGGAACCTCGCCCTGCCTTAAGCTTGCAGATGGAATGTCTCCGGCGCCGATATCCAGCCGGTTGCTTATACATTGCCGATTTGCGATATAGAATTACAGTTCATGGGGACCGCGCCGCGAGGGGAACCCAGGGCTTGGCTGGTGATTGCCCTATACGGACCCCGACGAACGCATCAGATAGCGGAGCGCCGCCTTCATGCCCATTCCTTTGCCCAATCAGCCTTACCCGGAGCCGACGCCGGCGGACCCCAATCCAGCACCGGTGAGTCCCCCCACCCCCCCGGAGGCTCCTCAGCCCGAACCCATTGGCGTTCCGCCCACGACGCCGGGCGATATACCACCGCCGGGTGAACCGGTCGGGGTGCCTCCCACATCACCGCCGGAGATCCCTGTCACGCCGACGACGCCTCAACCGACCGCCTGACGGGGTATGAAGGATTGCGGCGCCCAAACTGCTCCGGTCCGATCGGCATTCCCGACAACGGGCCCCTTCAGAAGCGCTGTGCCGAATAAGGCTTCAGATCGATCGGGCCCGATCGCCCATCGACCAAGTCCGCGACCAGCAGCGACGTGATCGCCGCCTGGGTCAGACCATGATGGCCATGACCAAAGGCATAGACCACGCGGCTGTCTCGTCTGGACGGGCCGATGACGGGAAGAGAGTCGGGAATGGACGGGCGAAGGCCCATCCAGAGTGTTGCATCCTGTGTCGCATCGAAGTCGGGAAGGAAGCGCTTTAGGCGAGAGATCATCGCCGATGTGCGATCATGATTGGGATGAGCGTCTAGCCCGGCGAACTCAACGGCGCCGCCAACCCTGTCTCCGGTATCAAGGGGCGTGGTGACGAAACCCTCGCCCTCGAACATGACAGGACGGTTGAGACCGAAGGCGCCCTTGGGATAGGTGGCATTATAGCCGCGCTCCGTGTCGAGAGGGATCTTATCTCCCAGCATCCTGGCGAGCGGCCGTGACCATATCCCGGCGGCAACGATGACCTTGTCGGCAGAGACGAATATCGTGGAATCGTCCATGCGGATATGGATCTCGTTGCTTGCCGGTTCCACCGCCAGAGCGCGGCCAGCCACCTGCTCTGCACCTCGCTCTCGAACAAGCCTCAAAAGATCCGACGCCAAATCGGCCGGGTCGGAGATGTGGCAGGCCTCCCGATAGAGCACACCCGCTTCGATGTTCCGAAGCGCAGGCTCCATCCGCATGAGATCTTCGCCGTCCAGCACATCGATCTCGATGCCGAGTTCACGCTGGCGATCGAGGACGTCCCTGGCCCTCAAGAAGCCCCCATGATGCCTCCACACGGAGAGAATGCCGTTCTCTCGCAGGTGATCGCCCAGATCCAGGGACGACAGAAGCCCCTTCCAGGATGGCAGAGCCTCCGCGTTGATCGACCGTATGGCAGCCATGCTCGCCTTGATCCGCATCGGAGATGACGACAACACGAAACGGATCAGCCAAGGCAACAGAGTTGGAAGGTAAGCGGGCCTGATGGTGAGAGGACCCAGCGGGTCCATCAGCCACTCGGGAAGGTTCCTCCAGACCTTTGGCGAGGCCAAGGGCATGATGTCCGTATGAGCGATCCAGCCGGCATTGCCGTCCGTCGGCCGTGTCGCCCGATCGCCCGGTTCGATGAGAGTAACCCTATGTCCTCTGTCGAGGAGGGCATGAGCGGCCGCCAGGCCAACGATTCCAGCACCGACGATTCCGATCCGCATCCTGAATCCTGTTCACGTGAAAACTGGCCCTCAGACAGTCAGGAGCATCATGCTCGCAGGGCCCGGTCCACAACCTGGAATCCGTGCGCGAAGGGATCGCGATCGTCGATGACGATCGTATTGAACCCTGTGACCCGGGCCCATCCCTCGATCGAGGGAATGATGGCGTCACGGTCTCCGACCTTCGTCCGCCCCTCGATGCGACCGGTGAAGGTGGAGCCGATAATGCTCTCATGAACGAACTCATCGCCTTCCTTCAGATCTCCCCGCGCCGCGAGATGCGCCATGCGGGCAGAGGTCCCGGTTCCACAGGGTGAACGATCGATCGCCTTGTCGCCGTAGAACACGGCGTTCCGGGCCGTCCCACCCTTCGTCTGCGCGCGCCCCGTCCAAAGAACATGAGTCAGGCGGTTGATCTCCGGGTTTTCGGGATGCTCAATCCGATACCGGGCATTGAACGCCTCCCTCAGCCTGGGGCTCCAGCGCAGGACGTCTGAAGGATTGATGTCGGCCAGGTCGGAGTAGAGAGCCTGCGGCTCGACGATGGCGTAGAAGTTGCCGCCATAGGCGATATCCACGGTCACAGAACCGAGTCCTTCCACCTCGACCTCGTATCCTGCGCCATAGAGGAAGGAGGGGATGTTGGTGATCCGGACCCGTTCGATGAAGGGGCCGTTCTGCTCATAGCGCGCCTCGACGACCCCTGCCGGCGTATCGAGCCGTAGGAGGCCTGGCGTCCTGGGATGGATCAAGCCGTTCTCGAGCGCAATGGTGACCGTTCCGATCGTCCCGTGCCCACACATCGGGAGACAGCCGGACGTTTCGATGAACAGGATGCCCACATCGCAATCGGAGCGTGTGGACGGGTAAAGAATTGAGCCGGACATCATGTCGTGCCCACGAGGTTCGAACATCAAGCCGGTTCGGATCCAGTCGTATTCCGCAAGAAAATGCTGACGGCGCTCGAACATCGTTTCCCCCTTCAGCAGGGGAATGCTACCGCCGGATACCACCCGAACCGGGTTGCCGCAGGTATGACCATCAATGCAAAAGAAGGTGTGGCGCGCCATCGCTCACTCGCTGATCAGAGATTTTGACGACTTCCATAGAAGCGGCGAAGGACATCGGCAGCCTTCGCCACGAATTCATCAGGCAGCTGATTTCAAGCCCACGTCGGGAAGGGTCGGACGGCTTTTCAGGGCCTTGTCCATAATCGCCTCCACATCTGCGCGCTCCAGAGCGCTCAGGGGTAGGCGCGGCGGGCGCGTCAGCTCCGTGCCGCGGCCCATGATCGCCTCGCAGAGCTTGATGCACTGCACGAGATCGGGGCGGGCATCCAGGTGAAGCAGCGGCATGAACCATTCATAGAGTGCCCTCGCCTCTTCGTAGCGACCCGATTTTGCCAGCCTGAAGAGGGTTTCACCCTCCTGAGGAAAGGCATTCGACATGCCGGAGACCCAGCCGGCAGCGCCGAGCATCACGCTCTCAACGACAACATCGTCAAGACCCGCGAACAGAACGAAACGATCGCCGACCATGTTCTTCGTATCGGTGAAACGACGGGTATCTCCCGACGAATCTTTGAAGCAGACGATCGTTTCGCAATCGGCGAGTGAGGCCAGGATGTCGGGGGTCACGTCGTTCTTGTAGATCGGAGGGTTGTTATAGACCATCACGGGAAGGTCGGTCGCTTTGGCGACGCCCCGAAAATGTGCGGCAGTCTCGTGCGGCTTGGAGGAATAGACCAGTGCCGGCATGACCATGACACCGTCGAGCCCTACCCGCTCGGCTTCTCTGGCGACCTGCGACGCGAAGTCCGTCGTAAACTCCGCGATCCCGGCAATCACCGGCACCCGGCCACGGGACACCCCCTTGGCAGCTTCCATGATCGCCACCTTTTCTGCTCGGCTCAGCGACGTATTTTCACCCACTGTTCCGCAGACGATCAACCCGGAGACACCGTCTCGGATCAACCCGTCCATCACCCGGGCCGTGGCCTCGAGATCCAATTCGTAGTTCGCGTTGAACTGAGTGGTAACCGCGGGGAAGACCCCCTCCCATCCGATGCTGGCCATTTCGCCCTCTCCGACACTGGACATTGCTGCGGCTTATTGTAGATTGTATAAAATCTACCTTGTCAAGCCGCTCCTGGTGATGCTGCTTCAGATGCAGCGTTACCGTGAGCCTTGGCTTTAGCAGCGACGTTCCCCATGGCCCCTGAAGCGAAACCAATTACCAAGCCGGCACAGAAGCCTCTTCAGCACCGGACGATCGCCGCAGCCGTGGCGCAAAGCCTGCGGGACCGGATTTTGGACGGCGCCTTCAAGGCAGGATTTCCCCTGCGGCAGGACGCCTTGGCCAACGAGTTCGGCGTCAGCCGCATCCCCATTCGCGAAGCCTTGATGCAACTTGAAGCAGAAGGGCTCGTCAAGATTCACCCGCACCGAGGTGCCATCGTCTCAGAACTTTCCACCGAGGAGGTCGAGGAGCTTTTTGAGCTCAGAGCCCTGCTTGAGCCGCGCCTCCTGAAGGCGTCCGTCGACCGTCTCACCCAGGACGATTATGAGACGCTCAAACAGATCCTTCAGGAGTACAGCGCCGAACTCCGGGCGAAGCATATCAGGCGCTGGGGGGAGCTGAACACAGAGTTTCATAGGCTCCTGTATCGTCACGCGGAACAGCCTCGTACGCTGGCGATCGTGGTCAATCTCCTCCAGGAATGCGATCGGCATACACGGCTCCAGCTCTCCCTCACGGATGGGATGAAACGCGCGGAGGCAGAGCATGCCGAACTCCTTCGCCTCTGCGAGACCGGACAGATCACAGCGGCCTGCGAACTCTTGCGGACCCACATCGAGGATGTCGGGAAGTCGCTGCGAACCTATCTCAAGCAGCATCAGCGGCCGGAGGAACCCCGCTGAGCGCCGATCTCTCCCATGAGACCCTTTTCATGTCGATCTGGCGCTCACACGCCCCTGAATCCGCGCGGAGATCTCGCCCCCAGGCTCTCATCCTTCACGTCATCGTGCGGGGCGGAGGTTCTGCGCGATCGACGGCCGCCCCTCTACCCCCTTGGAGATAACACCTAAGCGCCTGGAAGAAGCCGCTCTCGCACTTCGTAGATATTGCTGAGCTCCACCTACGACCGATATCCTGAACGGAGGGTAAAGCTCTGTACATCGACGATTGAGCATAAGAATATCCGCCGCACCTCTTAGTGGCGGTCGGGATTGGATCTGGGGGGCTCCAATGGCAGCAGCAATTCGCGTGGGCGTGATCGACAAGCATCCTCTCTTCCGGGATGGTGTGGTCCTTGCGCTGCGCTCTCAGGCGGACATCGAGGTCGTTGGCCAAGGCGCTACGATCTGGGACGCGATCGATCTGGCCGAGAAGTCTCGTCCGCACGTGATCGTGGTCGACGCCAGCACTTTGGATTGCAGCATGGGAGCGGTCGAGTCGATCCTCCAGCAACATCCCTCGATCCGCATTCTCATCCTTGCCGATGAGGCATCCGAGCACCATGTTCACGCCGCTTTGAAGCGCGGCGTGCGGGGCTACCTGCTGAAAGGCAGCAGCGCCGGCGAACTGGCCCAAACCGTGCGGGCGCTGAGCCAAGGACAGAGCTTCATCTCCCCAAGTCTCGCGGCGAAGCTGCTCATGCGCACTGGCTCTGGAGCGACAGGCGAAGCAACGGGATCAGGTCATCTGTCACACCTGACAGCGCGCGAACAGCAGATCCTGTCGATTCTCGTTCAAGGCCGCAGCAACAAGGAGATCGGCAGCAAACTCGAACTGAGCGAGAAGACCATCAAGCATCATCTGACGAACATTCTTCAAAAGCTGCATGTCCGGAACAGGGTGGAAGCCGCCCTCGTGGCATCCAATCACCTCCCCCAGAAGCGGCTGGCCTCCTGACCCGATGGCAAGACCTTGTCCGCTCGGGTTTGAAACAACCGATTCATCGTGGTTCACATCTCGCTGAAATGCTGAAGCATTTCAGTCGCATCCGGTTCGAGTCCCGTGAAGAGGCGAAAAGCGCCAACAGCCTGAAAGACCGCCATCCCTCCGCCAGACATGGTGCGGCAGCCTCGTGCCCGGGCCTGCCGCAGCAATTCCGTTTCCAGAGGAACGTAAACGATGTCGGAGACCCATAGGTCGGGACGCAGCAGGTCCGCGGAGAACGCCATGCCAGGATACTTGGCCATGCCGAGCGGAGTCGTGTTCACCACGCCCTGGGCCGTCGCAAGCGCCTCCGCGGGGAATGAACTCGAACAGGCGCGCCCGGCGCCGAAGCGATGGCACAAATCCGCCGCGAGAGTAGCAGCCCGAGCCTGATCCGTGTCGATCACGGTTACCTGACCTGTCCCCAGCGTCAGAAGTGCATGGGCAACCGCGGCCCCTGCTCCGCCGGCCCCGAATTGGACCACGCGGTCGCGCTCTACATCAGGCAGTTCCCGTCGAAAGCTTTCTGCGAACCCCGACCAATCAGTGTTGTGACCAACGCGATGCCCATCCTTCAGGATAACCGTGTTGACGGCGCCGAGCGCCGCCGCGTCGGGGGCCAGTTCGCCAACCAGCGGGATCACGGCCTGCTTGAACGGATGGGTGATGTTGAGGCCGGCAAAGCCGAAGTGTTCGGCAGCGGCCAGGATATCCGGAAGAGATCGGGGGTCGAGACCGAGCGCTTCGAAATCGATCAGCCTGTAAATATATCTCAAACCCAGTCGCTCCCCTTCCCGCTCGTGCAGGCTGGGTGTTCGCGATGCCTGAATGCCCGTCCCCACGAGGCCAGCAAGGACCGACGGCCGTCCGCGCGAGCCTGGGGCGCCATCACCATGAGATTCCGGCCCGATCAGATCTTCGCTCCTCATGAATTCAACCAGCCTTTGTTGTCCTCGAGATCATGTCGAGCATGGAGCGTACAGCCGTCGGGTAGCCGTCAGTGCCGAGGCCGGCGATGACAGCGGTCGCCACCGGAGAGACATAGGATTTGTGATAGATCTGCTCGCGCCGATGAATGTTAGAGATATGAAGCTCGATAATGGGGCCCGGGAACATCTTCAAGGCGTCCATGATAGCCATGGATGTGAAAGTGAAGGCCGCCGGGTTGATGATGACCCCACATGCTTCATCGATGGCTTCATGCACCCATTCGATCAGCTCGTATTCCCGATTCGACTGCCGGAACACCAACGGATGACCGGCTGCGGCTCCACGGCACAGAGCCTCGACTTCGGCCAAGGTCGTGCGTCCGTAGATCTCTGGCTCTCGCGTTCCGAGGCGATTGAGATTGGGCCCGTTGAGGATATAGATCGGCTTGCTCATTGAGATGCGTCTCGCGATTGGAGCAGGCTCATCCCTGATAGCCAAACAGGCGTGGCAGCCAGAGCACGGTTTCAGGAACGAATGTCAGGATGGCCAGGGCGACGATCATGGCGAACAAGAAGGGCAGCGTATCCCGAACGATGTCCCGCAGGGGCTCGCCTGATATGTTCGCCATGATGAAGAGGAGCAAGCCATACGGCGGGGTGATGAGCCCGATCATGATGTTGACGACCACCACCACGCCGAAATGCACCAGATCGATGCCGAGAGCCTGAGCCGTCGGAATAAAGACCGGAACGACGATGAGCAGGATCGCGGTCCCTTCCAGGACGCAGCCGAGGAGCAGGAGCAGGACGTTCACGAAGATCAGGAAGCCGGTCGGGGAGAGGTCCCAACCGGCCAGCAGTGCCTTCACCCCCTCCGGAATGTTTTCGACGGTAACGACATAATTGAAGACGAGCGCGCCTGCGATCAGCATCCCGATCGATGATGTCGTCCGCGCACTGACCGCAAGCGCCTGATAGAAATCGCGCCAGCTCACGCTGCGATAGAGCCCGGCCGAGATGAGGAGGGCATAGGCTGCAGCGACCGCGGCTGCCTCGGTGGGTGTCATGACGCCGCTGTAGATGCCGCCGAGGAGAACGACAGGCATCATGAGCGATGGAAGTGCATCCCAGGTAATGCGTGGAAGCTTTCGCAGAGGGACCGGCTTTTCGACGGGGAAGTTCTTGCGGCGGGCCGTGATGGCCACGATGATCATCTGGCTTAGAGCCATCAGCAAGCCCGGGATGACACCGCCGAGGAACAGAAACCCGATGGAAGCATCGGACACAAGAGCGTACAGCACCATCGGAATGGACGGCGGGATGATGGGCCCGATGACGGAGGATACCGCCGTCACGGCGGCGGCATAGCTCGGCGTGTATCGTCCGTCCCGGGTCATCATGACCTGCATCATGCGGCCCGTGCCGGCGGCGTCGGCGATGGCGGATCCCGACATGCCGGCGAAGATGATGCTCTGCAGAATGTTGACCTGCGCGAGCCCACCGCGGAAGCGGCCCACCAGAGCGTTGCAGAAGGCCATGAGGCGGTCGGTCATGCTGCCGATATTCATGAACTCGGCCGCCAGGATGAACAGCGGAACCGACAGGATCACGTAGTTGGAATACATTCCGTTGAGCAGTTGCTCGGCGGCTGTGCCCATGTCCTGTCCTGCCAGGAGCAGGTACAGGATCGACCCTGCAATCATCGAATGCCCGATCGGCAATCCGAGAAAGGCAAGAGCAGTGATCGAAACAAGGGAGAGCGAAAACGGGCTTGTCAGGTTCATACGCCGGAACTCGCCTTGGTGGGATCGAAATCATCTGGCGCGACCCCGCGCACAGCCTGCCAGGCAAGCCAGATGTATCGGATGATGGTCGCGACGACGAACACGAGATAGATCGAGAACAACCAGTCGAAGCGGATCTTGAGATAGCTGGTCTTTTCCACCTTCATGAAGGTGACATAATCGAAAACCGCCGGGAGAGAGATAAGATATACTGCGACAAGCGCGATGGCGGTGATGACGCACATGAATCTGCGCCCTTCGGGACCGACCGCGCCGTAGATGATATCGAAGCGGATTTCCTCGCGTTCGGTGATGACGAAAGAGGCACCCCAGAGAACGAGCCAGATCCAGAGAACAACGCTGATCTCATGGGTCCATCCGATCGGGAGACCGAGGATGTAACGGAATGCGATCTGCAAAAGAAAAGCCAGAAACATCAAACCCAGCATAGCGGCCGCCACGTTCTCGGCACGCCGGGCAAGCCACGCACCAATCGCTCGCGAGGATGAAGTCATGAGTGCCACCGCTTCCTGAGAAGTCATCGAGCCGAGGGGAAAAGTGCAGTCGCCGAATGCTGATGCACCGGCGACTGCAGGTTCCCGCTACATCGCGTTGATCTTGTCGAGCATGCCAGGCTGCCAGCCCTTCGCCAGATCCGAGGCCAAGTACTTCTTCTGTGCATATTCGCGGAAGGCTTTCAGGTCGGGCGTATAGACGTCCAAGCCCTTTTCCTTGAAGAACGTCGCGAGCTCCGTCTCCTTTTTGAGATGCTCCTGGGTGCTCCATTCGATCGCCTTGTCGGCAGCCGCCTGGAAGGCCGCCTGCTTTTCCGGCGACATGGCGTTCCAGACCTTGTTGGACACGGCCAGAACGTCGAAGCCCACGAGGTGGGACGTCAGTGCGACCTGCGACATGACCTCGTAGAACTTCATGTTCTGCACGTTCGGAAGCGGATTGTCCTGGCCGTCGATGGCGCCGGTCTGCAACCCTGTATAGACTTCGGCATAGGCCATCGGCGTCGGGTTCGCCCCCAGTGCCTGACCCAGGAACTGCCAGGCATCCCCTCCAGGCATTCGAAGCTTGATGCCGGCAAGATCCTCAGGCTTGTTGATCTTCTTGCTTGGCTTGAGACCCACATGCCTGGCGCCGAAATAGGTCGGACCGAGGATGTGGATGCCAAGCTGGTCGGAGGCCATCTTCTTGAGCTGTTGGCCGACATCGCTCGCAAACACCTTCTTCAAGTGATCGGCGTCGCGGAAGAGATAGGCGGACGTCACGATGGACCAGGCGGGGATCTGGTTGGAAATGTCCTGTGGGGCGATATTGCCCATCTCAAGGTTGCCGCGCTGCATCGCGACCAACTCGGTCCCCTGCTTGAACAGGGTGCCGCCGTAGTATGGCTGCAGCGCAAACCCCTGGGCTTTGATCTCTTCTCCGAACCGCTTCATCATCTCGGCACGGATGTCCTGCTCCGAGAACACGGCCGAGAACCTGAGGTTCGTCGGCGCCTGAGCCAAGGCAGCGCCACTCATGCCGCATGCCAACAGGGCTGCGCACGCCCCCATCAGGGAGCGACGATCGATCTTGAATGCCATGGTTCCCTCTCCTCTTCGTGCTGCGCATTCATTCGCGTCTTTGCCCGACTATCTCCTTTGAGGAACCAGGAATCAATAGTCGATTCTGAAAATATCTGGTAATCCTAATTTGAACGGTTATTTCTCGCGCGGCCTGAAATCCGGCACGGTGGAGGTTACTCAGGTTCAATCATGGGAAAACGGCTTGATGAGCGTTGAACTGGTGGCGACGTCTATCGCCGACCGAGCCTATGCCCGGATCCGGGACGATATCGTTTTCGGCCGCCTCGCCCCTGGGGCCAAGCTGCGGCTGGACAGGCTTTCGAGCCTGTACGGGGCGGGCGTCAGCACCCTGCGCGAGATTCTGAGTCGCTTGTCATCCGAAGGGCTGGTCATCGCGGAAGGCCAGCGCGGCTTCCGAGTCGCCCCGGTCTCACCTCAAGGCTTCGAGGACGTCGCGGCGATGCGGCTTCTCCTTGAAACCTATGCGCTGCCCTTGTCCTTCGCGGCCGGCGACCTGGAATGGGAGAGCAGGGTCGTCGCCGCTCATCACAAGCTCGCCTCCATGGAGCGGCGGATGCTGGCCGGCGATCAGGAGGGCACGGAGCTTTGGAAACGATACGACAGGGAGTTCCACCAATCCCTCATCGAGGCTTGCGCGTCGCAGACCCTTCTCGATCTCTATGGCGGCGTTTTCGACCAGTATCTCCGGTACCAGATGGTCGCGGTCGTGTTTCGTGGAGAGATCGCCGCCAAGGAGCATAAGGCGTTGCTGGACTGCGCTCTCGCACGCGACGCCGCCCGGGCCTGCCAGGTGCTGACCGGGCATGTGAACGGATGCGTGGCCTTCACCCTGGAGAGCGGGGCGCTGAAATGACAGATGACAGGCAGGAGATCCCACAACCTTCGACAATCGGAGAAAGCGCCTACCAGAAGGTCCGCTCCGACATCGTGTTCGGTCGCCTGCCGCCCGGCAGGAAGCTGAGGCTCGACCGGCTGAAGGCCGATTACGGCGCCAGCGTCAGCACGCTCCGGGAAATTCTGAACCGGCTCCAATCGGAACGCCTGGTGGTCGCCGAAGGCCAGAAGGGGTTCGAGGTCGCGCCCGTGTCGATCGCGAATCTGCGGGAGATCGCCGCCCTGCGTCAGCTCCTCGAATGTCGGGCGCTGGAGCAGTCGTTCCGGGCTGGCGACATGGAGTGGGAAGGGCGGGTCGTCGCCGCCCACCACCGGCTGGCCCGCATGGAGGAGCGGATGGCCCAGGGCGACAGGACGCATTCCGAGGAATGGAAGCGGTACGACTGGCAGTTCCACCAGGCGCTGATTTCCGCCTGCGGATCGAAAATGCTGATCGACACCCATGCGGCCGTCTTCGACAAGTACCTTCGCTATCAGATGATCGCCCTGAGCTATCGCGGGGACATCGCGGAACGGGAGCATGCTCAACTCCTGGAATGCGCCCTGAAGCGGGACACAAAACGGGCCTGCGAGGTCCTCACGCAACACGTCGCCGGCGGCGTCGAACACGCCCTCGCCACCGGCACCATCGGATGACATCGGACGAGGAGCATGCACACAGCCATCGCCACCGTTTGCCTGAGCGGGACCCTCAGCGAGAAGATCGAAGCCATCGCGGCGGCCGGGTTCAAGGGCGTCGAGATCTTCGAGAACGATCTCTTGTCCTTCAACGGCACGCCGGCCGACGTGCGGCGCATGGTCGAGGGTCTCGGGCTCGGGACGATCACGTTCCAGCCCTTCCGCGACTTCGAGGGCATGCCCGAGCCGCAGCGCTCCAAGGTCTTCGCCCGGGCCGAGCGCAAGTTCGACGTGATGCAGGAGCTCGGCTGCGATCTCCTCATGGTGTGCAGCAACGTCTCTCCGGATTCCCTCGGCGGGATCGAGCGGGCGGCGGCCGACTTCCGGGAGCTCGGCGAACGGGCGGAGAAGCGTGGCATGCGCGTTGCGTTCGAGGCGCTCTCCTGGGGGCGTCACATCCATGACTACCGCGACGCCTGGGAGGTCGTCCGCCGGGCCGATCATCCCGCGGTCGGACTCGTGCTGGATTCCTTCCACATCCTGGCGCGCGGGACGGACCTCTCGGCGATCCGGTCGATCCCGTCGGACAGGATCTTCCTCGTGCAGATGGCCGATGCGCCGAGGCTCGCCATGGATTACCTGTCCTGGAGCCGGCATTACCGGTGCTTCCCCGGGCAGGGCGACCTGCCGGTCGACGATTTCATGCTCGCGCTGAATGCGACCGGCTTCGACGGGCTCCTGTCCCTGGAGATCTTCAACGACCGGTTTCGGGCGGGCTCGGCCCGCAGCGTCGCGGTTGACGGGCACCGGTCCCTGATCGCCATGCTGGACGAGATGCGCCGGCGCACGGGCACGGCCTCCCCCGATCTGCCGGCGTTGCCGCCGAAGGCCTCCTGCTCCGGGGTCGAGTTCGTCGAGTTCGCCATCGACGAGCGCGGCGCATTGGAGTTCGAGCGGACCTTGAGCCGGCTCGGCTTCCGGAAGGCCGGGATCCACCGCTCCAAGGCCGTGACGCGATGGCGGCAGGGCGGCATCAACATCGTGATCAATGCGGACAAGGAGGGCTTCGCCCATTCCTTCAACATCACGCACGGCACCGCCGTCTGCGCCCTGGCCCTGCGCGTCGACGATGCGCCGGGAGCGATCGACCGGGCGGTCAGGCTGCTGGATCAGCCATTCCAGCAACCGGCCGGACCGGGCGAGATGACCATCCCGGCCGTGCGCGGCCTCGGCGGAAGCCTTCTCTACTTCGTCGACAGCAAGACCGGTCTCGACCGGCTCTGGGACGTGGACTTCCAGCCCGTCGACCCCGATGACGCCGCAGGCGCCGGCCTGAAGGCGGTCGATCACGTGTCCCAGTCGATGCATTACGAGGAGATGCTCACGTGGCTGTTGTTCTACACCTCCCTCCTGGAGGTGCGGAAAACCCCCGTTCAGGCGGTGATCGATCCCGGCGGCGTGGTGCAGAGCCAGGCCATCGAGACGGCCGACGGCACGCTGCGGCTCATCCTCAACGCCTCCCAGAGCCAGCGCACGCTGTCGTCCCGCTTCCTGAACGATCTCTTCGGATCGGGCGTCCAGCACATCGCCCTGTCGACCGACGACATCTTCGCGACAGTCGAACATCTCAGGGCGAACGGCGTCGATCTCCTGCCCATTCCGGAGAACTACTATGACGATCTCGAGGTGAGAACGGACCTCTCCGCGGAGGACGTCGAACGGCTGCGCGCCGGCCACATCCTGTATGACCGGGAGGGCGCGGCGGAATACTTCCAGGTCTACACCGGAACCCTCGAGGGCGGATTCTTCTTCGAGATCGTCGAACGGCGCGGCTATCAGGGCTACGGCGCGACGAACGCGCCGATCCGGCTGGCGTCGCAGACCCTTCTCACGTCCATGACGGCTCCACCCGAGCTGTGACGACGGGCCGTTCAGCCCCGCATGAGCCTCCTGGCCTCGGCGAGGCTGGCGCCGGCCACCGCGGCCAGGAGGCGCACGTCGTTGGGCAGGGTCACGAGGTCGAAGCCCCAGCCGACGGCCTTGGCCGCATAGCCCGGCGAGCCGCAATGGAGCGCCGCGCGGATCCCGGCCTGATGGGCCTTCGCCAGGATGGTCTGGATGGCCTCGACCATCTCCGGCTCCTCGCGGTCGAAGCCGACCGGATAGCGCTTGCCGGTGAGCCCGAGGGTGAGATCGGCGGGACCGATATAGACGCCGTCGAGCCTGGGCGTCGTGACGATCTCATCGAGGTTCCGGAACGCTTCCGCCGTTTCGATCATGGCGAAACAGAGCATGTTGTCGTCGGCCTCGGCCGCATAGTTCGATCCGGCCGAGAAGTTGGCGCGGGTCGGCCCCAGGCTGCGGGTTCCGCCGGGCGGATAGCGGACATAGGAGACCAGTTCCGCCGCCTGCGCCCGGTTGTTGATCATCGGGCAGATGACCCCGTAGGCGCCGGCATCGAGCGCCTTCATGATGGGCGCGGGATCGAGCCACGGAACACGCATCAGGGGCGTGACGTCGCTCGAGCGCATGGCCTGCAGCATGCCGACCGCGGCCTGATAGTCGACGACGCCGTGCTGCAGGTCGATGGTGAGGGAGTCGTAGCCCTGCTCGGCCAGGATTTCGGCCGTGAAGGCATTGGCGATCGACAGCCATCCGTTCAGGACGGGCTTCCCGTCCGCCCAGAGGGACTTGATTCTGTTCGGCTTCATCCCGCCTCCTGGCCCAGTGGCATATGACGGCCCCGGTTGTGTAGCGCGCCGAGCCCGCGTCCGTCAAAAGACGAGGCCGGCGCGAGGATGCCTGCGCCGGCCTCTCGGGTCAGCGTCCGTTCGCCTTGCGCCAGGCTGCGAAGTCGCCGTGCGTGCGCTCATCCGTCGGCGGGTAGAGCCCCAGGATGGAGCGGCCCTTCAGCACCTCTTCTTGTACGAAATCCTCGAACGCCGTCATCTCGACGGCCTCCGCGGCGACCTCGTCGGCCAGATGCGCCGGGATCACCACCACGCCCTCGCCGTCGCCTACGACGATGTCGCCCGGCCACACGGGCACGTCGCCGCACCCGATGGGAACGTTGATGTCGAGGGCTTGATGATGGGTCAGGTTGGTCGGGGCCGAGGGGCGATTGTGATAGGCCGGGATCCCGAGCCGCGCGATCTCGGGCGAATCCCGGAAGCCGCCGTCGGTCACCACGCCGGCGACGCCGCGCTTCATCAGGCGCGACACCAGAATCCCGCCCGCCGAGGCCGCGCGGGCATCCTTGCGGCTGTCGATCACCATGACGGCGCCGGGCGGGCACTCCTCGACGGCCTTGCGCTGCGGGTGGGCGCGATCCTGGAACACGCTGATCGGGTTCAGATCCTCCCGGGCCGGGATGTAGCGGAGGGTGAAGGCCTCGCCGACCATGTTGCCGAGGTTCGGGTTGAGCGGGCGAACGTCCTGGATGAACTGGTTGCGCAATCCGCGCTTGTAGAGGGCCGTGCACAGGGTCGCCGTGCTGACGGTCTTGAGCTTCTCGCGGGTGTCCGGTTTCAGCGTCGTCATGATTGCCTCCATCTGTCAGTAGATCGCCGGCTCGCCCGTGGGCGCGCCGAAGCTCGTCTCCAGGAAATCGAAGTCGCAGCCCTCGTGCGCCTGCTTGATGTGCCGAGTGAACATCCACCCATAACCGCGCTCGAAGCGCGGCTCGGGCCTGACCCAGGCGGCACGGCGCCGCTCGAGTTCCTCGTCGGGGACATCGAGGCTGATGGTGCGCTCCGCTACGTTCACCGAAATCATGTCGCCGGTCTTTACCAGGGCCAGCGGCCCGCCGATATAGGATTCCGGTGAGACATGCAGGATGCACGCGCCATAGCTCGTGCCGCTCATGCGGGCATCCGAAAGGCGCAGCATGTCGCGCACGCCCTGCTTCACCAGCTTCCTCGGGATCGGCAGCATGCCCCATTCCGGCATGCCGGGCCCCCCTTGCGGGCCGGCGTTGCGCAGGATGAGGATGTGATCGGCCGACACATCGAGGTTCTCGTCGTCGATGGCGGCCTTCATGGAGGGATAGTCATCGAATACGAGAGCCGGCCCCGTGTGGTTCAGGTAGCGCGGATCGCAGGCGCTCGGCTTGATCACGCAGCCGTCGGGAGCGAGGTTTCCCTTGAGAACCGCGAGCGCGCCCTCGGCATAGATCGGGTTGTCGATGCTTCGAATGACATCGTCGTTGTAGACCTCCGCCCCGGCGATGTTCTCACCCAGGGTCCGGCCGCTGACCGTCATCGCATCGAGGTGGAGATGATCCCTGATGCGGGTCATCAGCGCCGGCAGGCCGCCGGCGTAGAAGAAGTCCTCCATCAGGTATCTGTCGCCGCTCGGCCTGACATTGGCGATGACAGGCACCTTGCGGCTGGCCGCCTCGAAGTCGTCGAGACCGATCTCCTGTCCGGCCCGCCGCGCCTGGGCGATCAGGTGAATGATGGCGTTGGTCGAGCAGCCCATCGCCATGGCGACGGCGATGCCGTTCAGGAACGCCCCGCGGGTCTGGATCCGGTCGGGGGTCAGGTCGTCCCAGACCATCTCCACGATTCGCCGTCCGCATTCGGCGCTCATGCGGACATGGTTGGCGTCGGGAGCCGGAATGGACGACGCCCCCGGCAGAGTCATGCCGATGGCCTCGGCGATCGCCGTCATGGTGGAGGCCGTGCCCATGGTCATGCAGGTGCCGTGGCTGCGCGCGATCCCGGCTTCCATGTTGAGCCAGTCGGCATCCGTGATCGTGCCGGCGCGCCGCTCGTCCCAGTACTTCCAGGCATCGGAGCCGGATCCCAGGATCCTGCCCTTCCAGTTGCCGCGCAGCATCGGGCCTGCCGGCAGGTAGATGGCAGGAAGCCCCGCGCTCGTGGCGCCCAGAAGCAGCGCGGGCGTGGTCTTGTCGCAGCCGCCCATCAGGACGACGCCGTCGACCGGATGCGACCGCAGCAGCTCCTCCACGTCCATGGCCAGCATGTTGCGGTAGAGCATGGTGGTCGGCTTAACGTATTGCTCGGCGAGCGAGATCCCGGGGAGCTCGACCGGGAAGCCTCCGGCCTGAAGGACGCCCCGCTTCACGTCGTCGACGCGCTGCTTGAAATGCGCGTGGCACGGGTTGATGTCGGACCAGGTGTTGAGGATGGCGATGACGGGACGGCCGACCCAATCGTCGGGGGCATAGCCCATCTGCATCATGCGGGAGCGGTGACCGAAGCCCCGCAGGTCGTCGGGCGCGAACCAGCGCGCGCTCCTGAGAGTTTCAGGCGTCTTTCGTGCAGTCATGGTGCGAAAACTCGTCGATGGAGAGGAAGGATGGTCCCAGCCGAGGCAGGCTCAGCTCTGCAGGCCCCACTTCCGGATGGTCTTGCGCTCGATGGTCCTGAAGATCAGGTTCTCGACCACGAGGCCGATGATGATCACGGTCAGCAGTCCGGCAAACACGGACGGGATGTCGAGCAGGTTGCGGTTCTCGAAGATGAACCAGCCCAGTCCCCCCTGGCCCGACGACACGCCGAAGACGAGCTCCGCGGCGATCAGCGTGCGCCAGGCGAAGGCCCAGCCGATCTTGAGGCCCGTGAGGATCGACGGGAAGGCGGCCGGAACCAGGATCTTGAACACGTAGGAGAGCCCTTTGAGGCCGTAGTTGCGCCCCACCATCCGCAGGGTCTGCGACACGCCCAGGAACCCGGAATGGGTGTTGAGCGCCACGGCCCAGAGAACCGAATGGATCAGGATGAAGACGAGGCTGCCGTTGCCGAGGCCGAACCAGATCAGCGCCAGGGGCAGCAGCGCGATGGCCGGCAGAGGGTTGAACATCGCCGTCATCGTTTCGAGGAAATCGGTGCCGATGCGGGTGTTGATGGCGAGAATCGTCAGGATCGCCGCGATGGTGACGCCGGACGCGTAACCCATCAGGAGAACTTTGAGCGAGGTCCAAGCCCTCGCCGGGAGCGTGCCGTCGGCGATCCGGTCGACCATGGTCGACAGCGTGTCGCTCAAGGTCGGGAAGAGAAGCGGATTATCCAGGTAGCGACCGTAGATCTCCCAGATGATCCCGAGGAAGATGATGATCACGGTCTTGCGGACGAAGCCGTTCCCCCAGGCCAGCTCGAAGGTGCCGAGCCTGCGCTCGACCTCCCCCGTATGCGTTTGCGCTGCTGCCGTATCGGCGCGCATCACGATCTGTGCTTGGCTCATGAGCGTCATCCCTAATGTGCGACTTCGTCGGCGAACAGAAGTTCGTGAATGTGTTTCTCGAGCTGCCCGGCGCTGCCGTCCGTGGGCGAGACCCGGTCCACGTCGTTGACCTCGGCCTTCACGCGTCCCGGATGGGGCGACAGAAGCAGGATGCGGTTCCCGATCTTGATCGCTTCCGCGATGGAATGGGTGACGAACATCACGGTGAACTTCGTGTCCTCCCAGAGCTGCAGAAGCTCGTCCTGGCAGGTTCTCCTCGTGAGCGCGTCGAGAGCCGCGAAGGGCTCATCCATGAGCAGGATGTCCGGCTCCATGGCCATGCCGCGGGCGATCGCGACGCGCTGCTTCATGCCGCCCGACAGCGTGTGCGGGTACGAATTGACGGCGCGCGTGAGATTGACCTTCTCGATATAGGCGCGGGCCCGGTCCTCCGCCTCCTTACGCGGCAGCTTTCGCGCCGCCAGCAGGGGAAACATCACGTTCTCCAGAACGGTCTTCCACGGCAGCAACTGGTCGAACTCCTGGAACACCATCATGCGGTCGGCGCCGGGCTCGGTGACGTCGCGCCCCTTGATGCGGATGCGCCCTTCGCTCGGGCTCAGGTAGCCGCCGACCGCCTTGAGCAGCGTGGACTTGCCGCATCCGGACGGGCCGAGCAGAACAAAGCGATCCGACTGGTTGACCTGGAAGCTGACCCGATCGGTCGCCGTTACGAGAACGCTGGGAGTTTTATAGCGCAGCGTGACGCCACTGACGTCGAGAAGAGCGGACATCGATCAATACCTGACATGAAATGGGGTGGAGCGCCCGGTCTATGCGCCGGGCGCCAGGCGCAATTCGTCAGCTGCCGTTGAGATCGTGCGCGATCGGCAGGTAGAAGTCTTTCCAGGATTTGGGCTGGGTCTTGAGCGTGCCGATCTTGTAGAGATGCTCGGCGAACTTCATCGTGCCCTGCGGCTCGAGGTTCCACTCCATCATGCCGGGCTCCTTGAGCCATGCGAGCAGATCCTCCGGGCTGGTCTTGTCGCCAGTGATCTCCTTGTAGATGTCGACCGCCGCCTTCGTGTCGCTGCGGATGAAGTCCTGCGCCTCCTTGGACGCGGCACGGACGGCCTCGATGACCTTCGGGTTGGCCTCGGCGAATTTCGTCGTCGTGAAGAACTGGCCCTGCGTGAGCGGCCCGCCGATGATGTCGGGCGATTGCAGGATGATGCGCGCGTTGGGAACCGTCTTCATCTCGATGTACTGGAAGGGCGGAGCCGCAAAGTGGTTCTTCACCTCGTGCTGTGGATTGGTCATGGCCACGACGGCGTCCGGATGGCCGAGCTGCACCGTGTTGGCGTCGAGCTTCGACCATTGGTCGGCGCCGAACTCCTTGGCGCTCGCCATCTGGAGCAGGATCGCCTGGGTCGAGACCTTGACGGTCGGCACGGCGATCTTGTCGCCCGGGCCGATATCCTTCAGCGACTTGATCTTGGGATCGTGCGTCACGAAGGCGAGCGGCAGGGCGGACGAGGCCACGATGCCTTTCACGCCGCCCTTGGTGCGGTCCCAGAGCAGGAGCAGGTTGCCGACGCCGGTATTCACCATGTCGACGCCGCCGGAAAGGAGTGCATCGGTCTGCGCGCCGCCGCCGCTGAAGGTGATCCACTTGGTCTTCAGGTCGGGCAGGCCGAGGCGGGCGGCGTGCTTCTCGATGAGCTGCTGCTTCTCGATGATGTGGGTCGGCAGGTAGATGATGCCGGGCTGCCGCGTGATCGAGACCTCATTCTTCTGCTGCGCGAGAACCGGGTTCGAAAGGGCGGCCAGCCCAACGGCGGCCACGATACCGGCGCACAGGCGCCGCATCTGCTTCTTCATGGTGCTTCCTCTAGGGGTGGGCCCCTCTTCGCGGGAGCCTCGATGGCCAAGCTCGGCCCATCAGCCGATAACTCATACACTAATGCATTAGTGCATCCGGCACAAGTGTGGTATAGACAGGACCGACGAAAGTTCAGGTTCCCTCCGATGCCGCCATCCCGCACCGCCTCCGCCCCGCAACCCGCGCTTCCCGCCACGGATCGGCTCGAACGGGGCCGCCAGGCGGCGCCCCAGGTCTTCGAACAGCTGCGGGAGATGATCATCTCCCTCGCCCTGGCTCCCGGGACGGTCCTCAACCGAGTCACCCTGCAGCAGGAATTCGGGCTCAGCTCGACCCCGATCCGGGATGCGCTCCTGAGGCTTCAGGAGGACGGGCTCGTCGACATCTTCCCGCAGCATGCGACCGTGGTCAGCCCGATTGACCTGAGGCTCGCCCAGCAGGCCCATTTCCTGCGCCGCTCCCTCGAGCTCGAGATTGTCCGCGACCTGGCGCTCGCCCGGGACCCGAGGCTCGTCGCCAGGCTCCAGGGATTTCTCGCCCAGCAGCAGGCCCTGATGGAGGCCGCGGACTTCGAGGCTTTCTCCCTGACCGATCAGGCCTTTCACCAGCATCTCTACGAGGCGGCCAGGATGACCGACCTGTGGAGTCTCGTGCGCAGCCGCAGCGGCCATATCGACCGCCTGCGCCGCCTCCATCTTCCCACGCCGGGCAAGGCCCAGGACATCGTGCAGCATCACCGGCTGATCGTGCAGGCGATCGCCGAGGGACGCCCCGAGGACGCCCAGGAGCACCTGCGCCATCACCTCTCCGGGACCCTGTCCTACGTGGACGAGATCCGGGCGAAATATCCCGGCTATGTCAGAGGCTAGGCGGCGGAGCCGGGGCCCTCCGACCGGTCGCCGGCGACCGCATCGGCGGCGCGAGAGCATCGGACGTGAAAAGTGGACCCACTTGTGGGATCGGATCCGATACTCCTTTGCCGGAGCGACGCATCGTTCCGGGCGGACCCAGAGGGCCGCACGATGCGCTAGAGCATCGGACGGAAAAGTGGATCCGGTTTTCCGTTCTGACCGATGCTCTCATTCAAGAAGAAAGCATCGGATGGATCCCAAAAGGGCAAGTCCACTTTTGGGTCCGATGCTTTAGACGGACGGCAGAGGCTTCGGCTCCGTCCGGACGTACCGCGCCGCCCAGAGCGCCGCCTGCGTGCGATTGCAGGCTCCGATCTTCTTCAGGATCGCCTTGACGTGGACCTTCACCGTGGCCTCGGACAGGTTCAGCTGGCGGGCGATGACCTTGTTGGGCGCCCCATCCCTCAGGCAGGCGAGGATCTGGGCTTCGCGGCTGGACAGCTTCCGGCTTTGATGGCCATTGACGCGCATCGGAACCAGACCTTCGCCCGCATCGCCCTCGGCGTCGCTCAGCCCCAGCTCTGCGATCGGCAGCACGATCGCGGCCGGCAGAACGATCTCCCCCAGCATCACCAGCTCAAGGGATTTGATCAGCACATCCTGCCGCTGATTCGTCAGGCAGAAGCCGTGCACTCCCGCGCTCCATGCCGCGTGCACGACAGCCGCATCGAAGGAATCGGCCAGCATCACCATCCTGGCATCGGGAGCATGTGCCTTGAGCCGTCTCGCCAGATCGGTGACGCCATCGGCGAAGCTGCTTCCATCGATGATGAAGAGCGCAGACACCTCGTCGTCGATCCGGGGCAGGCTTGAAAATCCGTCGACGATGTCGTGCCAGACGATGAAGCCTGCTTCCGACAGGACGTTCTCCAGACCGAGGCGAAGCAGGGGATTGGTGCAGACCGGAAATACGATCGTCGAGGAACAGGCACGATCGTTGTACATCAAACGGGTTTCGGCGGCGCTCTGTAACGACATGTCGTGTTCGCCTCTTCTTCTCGCAAATGAATTTTCGTCATCGTGCAGGCTCAGCCGTCACTGGATGACGTAGACAATCTTTCGGGATGTGGCATCGACGATCACGCGGCGGCCATCGACCACGGCGTAACGGTAGGTTTCGTGCTTAGGAATCGGGCGCAGCTCGATGGTCTCGGACAGGCTGTCGCCGACCGATGTTCCCTGGGCGACTGATGTCGTCGGTGACCGCTCCAGCCCGACGGTCAACCTGGCCGACAGGTCAGCCGCCATGGTGCGGACGGCCTCCGGGATGGCGTGCGATGGATTGACCGAGGCCGTCGCGAGCGGATCCGTCGCATTCGGCGCCGTCGTGGGGGTTGCAATGGTCCCCACGGAGAAGACGGCAAAAGCCAGATGGTACGCGGCTCTCATACTCATCCTCTATCACTCGCCGGATTGGACAGAGAACGGAAGGGCCCGCGGGTTTATTCCACCTTTCCTAGAAAAATTCTCAAGTGTCCCGATCCCCGTGAAGCCTGGCCCTTGCGGAGCAACCTCACGGAGCCGTCTCGGCGAGAGCCTTGGCCTCCGCCTCGTCGGCAAGAGGCTCGCCAGCCCCGATCGTCTGGAGATAGGCCGCCGTCGGATCGCCTCCGCCGCTCGGCACGTACGCATCCTGGTTGACGGGAGTTGCCAGGGCGAAGGTCGGCTTCCATTCCCCATCGCGGCACGCGACCGCCTCGGCGGACTCGGCAGGAGCATGCAGCCGAAATTCACGACACAGGGATCCGTCCGCAAGGCGATAGGTCGAGATCACCCGCAGGCGGCCGAACGGCAGGTCCACGTCCCTTCCCGAGCCCGTCTTGTCCAGTTCACGGTGGAGGACGGGGCTTTCCAAGCGGGCCAGCAACCCATGCGCTTCGGGCCTGCTCCGCCAACCGGCAAAGTAGCCCAGCGCAAGCGCGATGGCGGCGACGGACGCGGCCAGAGCCATTTGACGGAACGCCTGGTTCGATCTCAGCCGTTCACTCCATGGCGTCTTGGCGCGCGGTTCCGATGGTGCTCCCGCTGCGGCCTCATAGGCATTGATCTGAGCCGAAACGGCCGACCGCAACTGGGCCGGCACATCGGACATCAGGGCGTCGGCGAGGGCGGATCGGGTCAGGCGACGGCTCTGCTGAAATTCCAAGATCCGTCTGGCCACCACGGGATCCTCCGCCATCGCCTTGGCGATCGCAGCAGCCGTGGGCTCCTCGAGTTCGCCGTCGGCGAAGGCCATCAGGATCTCATCACTGAGGTGCAGCTGGGACATCACGATCGCTCCCCTGTTCCTTTTCGTTTGCATCTAGGCGGCAGCCGTCATCTCCATCAATCGCCTGCGCGCCCGTGCCAGCCGGCTCATGACCGTCCCGATGGGGATCCCCAGGACCTCGGCAGCCTCCCGGTAGCTGAGATCTTCGGCGCAGACCAGGACGAGAACCTCCCTTTGCTCCTGCGGCAAGCTGTCGATGGCACGCTGGACCTGCGACAGGACCAGACGGCTCAGGATCGGCCCCTCTCCCGGATCCCCGATGAGCTGCGTCTGCAGGGATACATCTTCCGTCATGCCTTCAGCCTTCATCCGTCGGAGGTGATCGATCCAGTGGTTGCGGAGAATGCGGAACATCCACGCATCGAACTTGGTCCCCGGCGTCCAGCTGCCTGCATTGGCGAGGGCGCGCTCGCAGGCCCCCTGGACGAGATCATCCGCCAGGGGCTGCGAACGGCAAAGCACAAGCGCAAAGCGCCTGAGCCGGGGCAGAAGCGCCACCAGTTCCTGTCCTATGGCTGCCGGCATTCCTGCTCCGCATAGCCTCTTCGCATCATAACGAAGGAACGAGCCGATTTATTCCCGTCGACGTGAGAGGAGCCCTCGGACCGGATGGGAGACCGACGGCTCTACCTGCGGAACAAGATATCGTCCGCGAGACGAGTTTCCACCTCTCCAAGAGAGAGACCCAAGAAAACGGCACAAGAGAAAACCAAGAGAAAACCAATAAAAAAACCCAAGAAAAAACCCAAGAAAAAGGGCGGCCCATCCGGGCCGCCCATGCTCCACTCGGGACGGAGCGGTCGTTAGAGCATTTTCCGGTGAAGTGGATCCGGTTCACCGTCAGAAAATGCCGCTAGGCCAAAAAGAGAGATGATTCCACGTGAGGGGAAGCAGCCCTAGCGGATGACCTGCACGATCTTGTGGCTGCTCGGCTCGACCAGCACCGGGGTGTTGTTCACCACCGTGTACTTGTAGCCCTTCACCTTGTACTGGGCCGGAACCTCGTAATAGGTCACGCCGGACGCAGGCAGGGTCGCGCCGACACGCACCTCTTCCTTGTAGGTGTAGGACGGCACGCTCTGGGTCGTCACGTACTGGCGGAATTCCGGCTGCTGCTGGTCGGCGATGCCGCCCACGATGGCGCCGGTCACGCCGCCGACAGCCGCACCGACCGGACCTCCGACGATCGCGCCGCCGACCGCGCCCGTGGCCGCGCCGGCAGCAGCGCCGCCCGACTGGGCGAAGGCCGCCGCAGGGACGAGAGAGGCGAGGACAGCACCCGCAAGAAGGATCTTCTTCGACATGATCATACTCCTGAATGAACGTTCGGGCTTCGCACCCGGCAACCGATAACGCGTCATTCGGCAAGTAGTTTCCAAGCAACGTGCAGGATGCGGGATGGCGTTTTCACGTTCATCATGATGAATATCCGTTCATTTTGCCCTTTCGACAGTATACGTCGCACCCCTATTCACCTTCCGTTCATCTCTTCGGCCCTTCGACGCTGCGGGATGGGCGCAAGTCGTCAAACGGGCGACGCGAATTGTCGAACCTTCTTCCGCCCCAGGGCGAAAGGCGGGAGCCTCGCTCCGGCACCAAGACTGGGCCTCGGCGGCCATGGTCGATTGGGCCCGGCATCCAGCGCGCCCGGGATACCCCGCCGGCCATCCGCCCCGCACAGCTTGGCTTTTCGACGGGCCCGGGAGAGGGCCATTGTCCTGACTGCGGTTCGGGATCGGGCGCGTGCACGCTCGTCATCGATTCTGAACGACGGGGGCCGATGCAGGCCCGTGATCGCCTCATCGGCGGCAGACGCTCTTTGCCCGTTCGAGACTCGATGGGGTCGTCGGACGAGCATTCGGAAACCCTATGCACTCCGACCATGATGAGGCACAATGAACGCCCGATGAGGAGTGTGAGTCATGGAAGCGCTGGTGCTGGAGCGCAAGGACGAACTCCACTTGCGCGACTTTGCGCTCGAGGAAACACTGGGTCCTCGGGACGTGCGGATCGCCCTTCGAACGGTCGGCGTCTGTGGCAGCGACGTCCATTACTACACGCACGGAGCCATCGGCCCCTTCGTCGTCAGGGAACCGATGATCCTCGGGCATGAGGCGGCAGGACAGGTGGTCGAGGTCGGGTCGGCCGTGACGGAGCTGAGCCCGGGCGACCGCGTCTGCATGGAGCCCGGCATTCCCGATCCGACGAGCCGCGCGACGCGTCTCGGCAAATACAATCTCGATCCGGCCGTTCGCTTCTGGGCGACCCCGCCGGTGCACGGCGTGCTGCGGCCGACCGTCGTCCACCCTGTCGATTTCACGTTCAAGCTTCCCGACCATGTCTCCTACGCGGAAGGCGCGATGGTCGAGCCTCTGGCCGTCGGGGTCCACGCGGCCACCAAGGTGCAGGTCCAGCCCGGCGACCTCGCCGTCGTCATCGGGGCCGGGCCGATCGGCATGATGACGATCCTGGCCGCCCTGGCTGCCGGCTGCTCCCGCGTCATCGTAAGCGACATCCACGAGCCGAAACTGCACATGGCGCGCAAGCTCGGTCCCGTCGTCCCGGTGAATGTGAGAAGCGAGAACCTGTTGGCCGCCGTCAGGCGCGAGAGCGACGGCTGGGGAGCGGACGTCATCTTCGAATGCTCGGGCTACCCGCCCGCCATGGCGGAGATCTTCGATCTCGTCTGTCCGGGCGGGAAAGTGGCCCTGGTCGGCATTCCGCTCGAGCCGTTCGCCTTCGATGTGAGCAAGGCACAGGTCAAGGAGGTCCGGGTCGAGAGCATCTTCCGCTACGCCCATGTCTACCCGCGGGCAGTGGCGATGATCGCATCGGGACGGATCGACGTGAAGCCTCTGATCACCGACCGCTTCGCCTTCAAGGACAGCGTCGAGGCCTTCGATTTCGCCAAGGCCATGCCGCCTGCCTCCGTGAAGGTGCAGATCGACATGCCTGGCTGAACCGGGTTCAGGCGCTGCCGTCCAGGTAGCGCTGCAGGGTGGCGCGGACGCCGTCGCGCCACAGGCCGGCCAAAGACGCTTCGAAGCGCGATCGGAACTGCGGCGCATCCGCGACATCGCCGAAGATGTCCCGCAGATCGAGGAAGGACGTCGGATCGTCCTTCGCGGCCAAGGCCGCGGCCGTCAGGCGGCCGGCATTGGGATCGTCGAGCGTGAAGGGCTCGCCCGCATCGGTCGTTCCGGCGCAATACCGGCACCAAAGAGCGGATTCGAGCGCCAGACCCGTGACGTCGGCGCCCGCATTCAATCGATCGCGCGTCGAGGGCAGAATGAATTTGGGTTGTCGGTTGGAGCCGTCCTGTGCGAGACGCGGAATCGTGTCTCCCACATCCGGATTGGCGAAGCGCCGGGCGATCAATTCGTAATAGTCGTGGAGATCGACCCCGGGCACCGGCGGCACGCAGGGGATGATCTCGTCCGTCTCAAGCTTGTCGAGGAAGCCGCGCACCAGCGGATCGGCCATGGCGTCATGCACGAAATGGATCCCCAGGAGGCCTGCCGGATAGGCGATCGTGGCATGGCCGCCGTTGAGGATCCGGAGCTTCATGAACTCGAAGGCCGCCACATGCGGCGTGAATGTGACGCCGACCTCCTCCAGGGCCGGACGACCCGTCGGGAAATTGTCTTCCAGCACCCATTGGCGGAACGGCTCGCAGAAGACCGGCCAGTTGTCCTGGATGCCGAAGCGCTCCTTCAGGATGGCCCGCTCCCGATCGGTGGTCGCGGGCGTGATCCGGTCGACCATGCTGCTCGGAAAGGCCACCTGCTCCCGCACGTAGGCGGCCAGGGCCGGGTCGACGAGATCGGCGAGGCCCGCCACCGCATCGCGCGCCACCTGCCCGTTGTGGGGGATGTTGTCGCACGACATCACCGTGAACGGTGCGAGACCCTGGTCGCGGCGGCGCCGGAGCGCGGCCAGGAGAACGCCGAACACCCCTTTCGGCGCATCCATGTGGGCGGCGTCGTGGACGATGTCCGGATGGTTCGGATTGAACGCTCCCGTCGCCGGATCGATGCAGTAGCCGCCTTCCGTGACGGTCAGGGACACGATGCGCAGGGCCGGATCGTCCAGGGCCGTCACGATGGCGCGTCCATCCTCGTTCACGGGCACGAACCCCACCATGGCGCCGCTCACGCGCGCCACGTTGGCGCCCGGCTCGAGCTCCACCACCGTGGTGAGCCAGTCCTGAGGCTCCAGAGCCTGCCGCATGGCCCTGTCGCCGGCGCGGATGCCGGCGCCGACCAGAGCCCAGTCGCGATCCTTCCCGGCATTGAAGAGATCGTCCAGGTAGACCGCCTGATGGGCGCGATGGAAGTTGCCGACGCCGATATGCAGGATGCCGGCCCGAAGATCGTCGCGCGCATATCGCGGCGTGGCGACCCCGGACGGCAGATGGGAAAGATTGGCGAGATTCAAGCGCTGGGTCATGACGGTTGGACCTGATCGGGCACGGGAGCGATGCGGTTTGCGGGAGCGGCCGCCGGGTCACGGACTATGCCGCGATGTCCCGTGATGATGTCAACGGCCTTGTCGGCGATCGCCAGCACGGGCGCATTCGTGTTGCCGCTGGGGATCGCCGGCATGATGGAGGCATCGACGATCCTCAAGCCCGCGATGCCGCGAACCCGCAGATCCGGCGTCACGACGGCATGGGCATCGCCGTCGACGCCCATGCGGCAGGTGCCCACCGGATGATAGTTGGTCTTCACGGTCCTGCGGCAGTGATCGGCAAGGTCCGCATCCGACGCGGTGCCGGGTCCGGGAAAGATCTCGCGGGTGACCATCTCCCGGACAGGGCTCGTCGTGAGGACTTCCCGGGCATAGCGCAATCCGGCGATGGTCAGGCGCAGGTCGTCGGGATGACCGAAGAATTGCGGATCCACCTGCGGCAGTGCCGCGGGATCCGCGGAGGCAAGCCGCACCGAGCCGCGCGCCTTCGGGCGCAGCAGGCAGGGATTCAGGGTCACCCCATGGGTCGGCTCGACTCCCGAGACGTCGCGATCGAGATAGACGGTCGGGACGCAATAGAGCTGGATCGTCGGCCGGTCGCCGCCGTCGGGATCGATGAAGGCGCAGGCTTCCACGCCGGTGGTCGTCACGGCTCCCGACTTGAAGAGCATGTATTGCAGGCCGCTGCTCAGCATCGCGAGGCCGCGATCCTGGCCGAAATAGCCGAACGCCCCTGAGGTCGTGGCCACGATGGGGACCTCATGGTGATCCTGCAGGTTCCGGCCGACGCCGGGCAGGTCGGCGACGACCGGGATCCCATGCCGCGAGAGTTCGCCGGCCGGACCGATGCCCGACAGCATCAGCAGCTTCGGCGTCATGTAGGTGCCGGCCGCGAGGATCACCTCCGTGTCGGCGAAGGCACTCTCCCATCCGGGCGCGCCGGCGAGGTCCACGCCGATCGCGCGCGCCTTTTCCAGTCGAAGGCGGGTGACCGTGGCGTTCGTCAGCACCGTCAGATTGGGATGGGACAGCATGGGCCGCAGGAACGCGTCGACCGCGCTGCACCGGCGGCGCGTGGCCCAGTCGATCGTGTGCTGCATGAACCCGACGCCGTTCTGCCGCGCGCCGTTGAAGTCGGCCGTGAAGGGAACGCCCTTCTCCTGCATGGCCTGCACGAAGGCGCGGCTCATGGCGGAGTGCTGGCCCAGATGGGACACCTTCAACGGGCCGCTCACCCCGTGATAGGGCGCCCCGAGGTGATCGTTGCCCTCCTGGCGGATGAAATGGGGAAGGAGATCCCCGTAGCTCCACCCGGCTCCGCCCAGGGCCCTGTCCCATGCGTCGTAATCGGCGGCCTGTCCCCGGATGTAGACCATGGCGTTGACGGCGCTTCCGCCGCCCAGCACCCTCGCCTGCGGCACGATGGGCGCGCGGCCGCCGAGCTGCTCCTGGGGGAGCACGTGGTGCATGGTGAGATACGTGTCCCGGGCGAGAAACTTCATGTACCCGGCCGGCATGGCCAGGATCGGGCTCACCCGGCGACGTCCCGCCTCCACGAGCAGCACGCGGGCATCGTGCCCGGCCACGAGGCGGCTCGCCGCGACGCAGCCTGCGCTGCCGCCGCCCACGACAATATAATCGAACCGCCTGGAGGCCATGATCCGCCTCTCGCAGGAAGGCGTCAGCTCGCCTTGCGGGTCGGCAGCCGACGCAGATTGGCGAGCGGATGCCTCTGCGCGCGCTCGAGCGCGAGTCCGTCGCCGTCGAACAGGTGGCAGGTCGCCGGGTCGAGCTTGATCGCGATGCGCTCATGCACGGCGGTCGGAATCTCCCCGTCCGCCTGCACGATCAGCATCGTGCCGTCCTCGAGCTGGGTGTAGAGGAACGTTTCGCCGCCGAGGCGCTCCACGACCATCACCTCGCCGGCGATCTCCCCCTCGCCGGCCAGGCGCATGTGCTCCGGGCGCACCCCGAGGGTCACGGCGTCGCCGACCCTCTGGCGCCCGGGCCGGACCGGTACCGACAGGGATGCCCCGCCGGCGATCTGGATGGTGGTCGCCGCTTCCGTCACCGATGTGACCGTCGCGGGCAGGAAGTTCATCTTGGGGCTGCCGATGAAGCCCGCCACGAACAGGTTCCTGGGGTGATGATAGAGCTCCAGCGGCGTGCCGGCCTGCTCGACGATGCCGCCCTGCAGCACCACGATCTTGTCCGCCATCGTCATGGCCTCGACCTGGTCGTGGGTGACGTAGATCATCGTCGCGGCGAGCTCGTCGTGCAGACGGGCCAGCTCGATTCGCATCTGGACGCGCAAGGCCGCATCGAGGTTGGAGAGCGGCTCGTCGAACAGGAACACCTTGGGCTTGCGCACGATGGCCCGGCCGATCGCCACGCGCTGCCGCTGGCCGCCGGACAATTCCTTCGGCTTGCGGTCCAGGAGCTTGTCCAGATGCAGGATGCGCGCGGCCTCCGCCACCTTGGCGCGCCGCTCCTCCTTGGGCACGCCGGCGAGCCGCAGCGAGAACCCCATGTTGTCCGCAACAGACATGTGCGGATAGAGCGCATAGGACTGGAACACCATCGCCAGACCCCGGTCGGATGGCGGCACGTCGTTGACCCTCTGCCCGTCGATCAGAAGATCGCCCTCGGTAATCTCCTCGAGGCCGGCGATCATCCTCAGGAGCGTCGACTTTCCGCATCCCGAGGGTCCGACGAAGACGCAGAACTCGCGGTCGTCGATGGAGAGGTCGACCCCCTTGATGACCTGCACCGCGCCGTAGCTCTTCTCAATGCCTTTCAGGACGATCGTCGACATGCTGCGTTTCCCGTTTACTTGACCGCGCCGAAGGTGAGACCGCGCACGAGCTGGCGCTGGCTCATCCAGCCGAAGACCAGGATCGGCGCGATGGCGATCGTCGACGCGGCGGAGAGCTTGGCCCAGAAAAGGCCCTCAGGCGCCGAGAACGACGCGATGAACGTAGTCAGCGGCGCGGCCTGCGAGGTGGTGAGGTTCAGGCTCCAGAAAGCCTCGTTCCAGCACAGGATGATGGACAGGAGCGCCGTCGATGCGATGCCAGGCAGCGACAGAGGCAGGAGGAGCATCCAGACCTCCTGCTTCGGCTTCGCACCGTCCATGCGCCCGGCCTCGAGGATGTCCTTCGGTACTTCCTTGAAGAAGGTGTAGAGCATCCACACGACGATCGGCAGGTTCATGAGCGTGTAGACGACGATCAGGCCCCAGCGGGTATCGATAGCGCCGGTGTCACGGAAGAGCAGATAGATCGGGATCAGGACGCCGACGGCGGGCATCATCTTGGTCGACAGCATCCAGAGCAGCAGATCCTTCGTGCGCTTTCCCGGGAAGAACGCCATGGCGTAGGCGGCCGGAACGGCGATGAGCGTCGCCAGCAGGGTCGCGCCGACGGAAATGATGATGCTGTTCATGGCGAAATGGATGTAGTCGGCCCGCTCGCGGACGGTGACGTAATTCTCCAGCGTCGGCGTGAAGAAGAGCCTGGGCGGCGTTGCGATCGCCTCCACTTCCGGCTTGAAGCTCGTCAGGATCATCCAGAAGATCGGGAAGAAGATCAGTCCGGCGGCGAGCCATCCGACGAGTGTGAGGATCAGCTTCTCGCGGGTTTTGGGATGCATGGCTCCCCCTCAATCGGCGATGTTCTTCGCGATCGACCGGACCAGGAAGATCGCCACGATATTGGCCAGGATGACGGCGATCACGCCGGCCGCCGAAGCGCCGCCCACGTCGTATTCGCGCAGGGCCCGCAGGTAGATCAGGAAGGCCAGGTTCGTCGAGGCAAGCCCGGGGCCGCCCGATGTCGTGACGTAGATCTCGGCGAAGACCGACAGCAGGAAGATCGTCTCGATCATGATGACGACGCTGATGGCGCGGCCGAGATGGGGCAGGATGATGAAGAAGAACATCGAGAAGGGACCTGCGCCGTCCATGCGCGCGGCCTCCTTCTGCTCGCTGTCGAGGGACTGGATCGCCGTGAGCAGGATCAGAAGGGCGAAGGGCAGCCATTGCCAGGCGACGATGATGATCACGGAGGTCAGCGGGAAGCTGCCGAAGAAGTCGATGGCCGGCAGGCCGAGGGAGCGCGCGAAGAACGCGAAGAGCCCGTTGACCGGGTGCATCAGCATGTTCTTCCAGATCAGGGCGCTCACCGTCGGCATGACGAAGAACGGCGCGATGGCGAGCAGACGGGCAATGCTCCGGCCGTAGAACTCCTGGTCGAACAGCACCGCCAGAAGCGTGCCGAGGCCGACCGTGATCACGAGCACCCAGAAGACGAGAAAGAGCGTGTTGGCCATTGCCGTCCAGAGGGACGGATCGGTGAGCAGGAAGGTGTAGTTCTCGAAACCCGCGAAGCCGCCGACCGACGGGTCGAGAAGGTTGTAGTACTGGAACGAGAACCAGAGCGTCATCACCAGCGGCACGATCATCCAGAGGAAGAGGATGATCACGGACGGGGCGATCAGCGGCAGGGTTCTGACGTTGCGCTGGCTGCGTCTCCCGGCAGGAGCCGTGGCGCCGGGAACGGAGACGGTCGTGGTGGTGCTCGCCATTGCGATCCTCGCGACTGGAGAGCAACCGGCGGATCACGGGCCCGCCGGTTGCATGGCGATCGGCTTACTTGGGATAGCCTGCCTGTTTCATCGTGCGCTCGGTCGAGCGCTGCGCCGTCTCCAGGGCCTGCTCGACGGTCGTCTGGCCGGCCAAGGCGGCCGCGATCTGCTGCCCGACCGCCGTGCCGATGCCCTGGAACTCGGGAATGGCCACATACTGGATGCCGATATAGGGGACCGGATCCTTGGTCGGCTTGGTTAGGTCGGCATTGACGATGGCGTCATAGACGACCTTCGCGAAGGGCGCCGCCTTCTGGTACTCCGGGTTGTCATAAGTGGACTTGCGCGTGCCGGGAGGAGCGGCCACCCAGCCGGACTCGCCGCCCACCAGAGTGATGTACTCCTTGGAGGTCGCCCATTTCACGAAGGACTTGGCGGCATCGACTTTCTTCGAGGAGGCCGGGATGCCGAGCGCCCATGCCCAGAACCAGCCCGATCCGTTGCTCGTAACCTCCACCGGCGCGGCCGTGAAGGCGGTCTTGTCCGCGACCTGACTTTCCTTCGGGTTGTAGATGTAGCCCGCAGCCGACGTGGCATCGACCCACATGGCGCAATGTCCTGTGGCGAACAGGGCGCGGTTCTCGTTATGCCCGTTCGCCGTCGCGCCCGGGGGGCCGTATTCCCGCATGTTCTTGACGTAGTAGTTGATCGCGTTCTTCCACGGCTCGGTCGTCAGCTGGGGTTCCCACTTCTCGTTGAACCAGCGCCCGCCGAAGGCATTCACCATGGGGCCGACGAAGGCCATGTTCTCGCCCCACCCGGGCTTGCCGCGCTGGCAGAACCCGTACTGTTCCTTCGACTTGTCGGTGAGCTTGGCGGCATATTCCGCGATCTGGTCGTAGGTGGGCTTGTCGGGCATCTTGATGCCCGCCTGATCGAACAGATCCTTGCGGTAGAAGGTGAATGAGCTTTCGGCATAGAACGGTACGGCATAAAGCTTGCCGTCGTAGGACAGGCCGTTCATCACCGACGGAATGATATCGGCGTAATCGTAATCGGCGCCGAGATCGTTCAAGGGGACGAGCCAGTTCTGCTTGCCCCAGATCGGCGCCTCGTAGGAACCGATCGTGATGATGTCGAACTGCCCGCCCTTGGTGGCGATGTCGGTGGTCGCACGCTGGCGCAGCACGTTCTCCTCGAGCACCACCCAGTTCAGCTTGTTGCCCGTCGCCTGCTCCCATTTGGGTGACAGGCGCTGCATGATGATCATGTCCGCATTGTTGACCGTTGCGATTGTCAAGGTCTGACCCTGGGCCAGGGCCAGACCCGTGCCCGCAATCCAAACTGCCGCAGACACTAGCGAAAGCTGCCTCAACTGCATTGCATCCTCCCGATGGAAGCTGTTCTGGATTGTTATTCGTTATAAGAATGAATGCTGGCACGGCCAGTAATGGCCGTCAATTACTCATAGCAAGCTTGCGCCTCCCTGGTATACATCAAGTTTTATCATGAAATTTGCTTGGGTGTTTCTATTGTGTGATTTACCTCTTGCGGGGAATTGCCGTGCGGCCCGGCGTGCCTAGATAAAGCCGCCGCCACGCATCCCTTCTCGCCTACCTCCTTTGGGCAGACGGTGAATGGCAATCGACCCCTGTTGCCAGATCGTTTAGTATGCAAACTGGAGCGTAACTTGATGCTGCCGGTGGAAGGCGTTCTTGGTTCGCGGAGGATGCCGGGGCCGTCAGGACTTTCTAGAAGCCAAGCCCCGCCTCGACGTAATCTTGTCTCTCGCCGTCAGCCGCCGACACTCCAAAGATGCACCCGGGTTGGAGGGTCGCCATGAGAGGGCTTCTGCGGGGTCTTTCCATTGCCGTCGTTTGCGCGATGAGCGCTGCTGCAGCTCACGGAGAGATTCTGATCGGCATGGCGGGCGCGCTGACGGGCCCCAACGCCTATCAGGGAGAGCAGCAGCAGCAGGGCGTCGAGATGGCGATCGCCGACATCAACGCCGCGGGCGGCCTTCTCGGCCAGCCGATCACGCTCATCTCCGTCGACGATGCATGCGACAGCGCTCAGGCGATCGCCGCCGCGCAACGCCTTGTTGCCGCCAGGGTGTCGTTTGTCGTCGGGCATCAGTGCTCGGGCGCGTCCATCCCGGCCGCCGCGATCTATGCGCGGGCCGGCATCGTCCAGATGACACCCGCCTCGACCAATCCGCGCCTCACCGAAGAGGGGAGAACCAATACCTTCCGGATCTGCGGGCGCGACGATCAGCAGGGGGCCATCGCCGGCGACTTCCTGGCCGCGCGATGGAAAGACGCCAGGATCGCCATCGTCCATGACGACTCCGTCTACGGCAAGGGCCTCGCCGAAGAGACGAGCCGCCAGCTCCACAAGCATGGCGTCACGGAGACCATGTTCGAGACCCTCGTGCCCGGGCAGAACGATTATTCTGCGCTGATCGCAAAACTGCGGGCCGCCGGGATCGAGGTCGCCTATTTCGGCGGCTATTACCGTGAAGCCGCCCTGCTCATCCGGGGTGCGCGCGAGGACGGCTACCCCTTGCAGCTGGTGTCCGGGGACGGGATCGCGAGCGAAGCCTTCGTGCAGGTCACGGGAGAAGCCGGCACGGGCACCCTCTTCACGTCCTTCCGGGACCCGCGGCGCAGCCCCGTGGCCGCACCCGTGGTCGAGCGCTTCCGCCGGCAGGGCTTCGAACCTGAAGGCTACACGCTCTACAGTTACGGCGCCGTTCAGGCCTGGGCCCAGGCGGTCATGAGGGCTGGATCCACGGAAACCAAGAGCGTCATCGATGCCCTGCGCGGCAACGAGTTCGACACGATTCTCGGCCGGGTCGGATTCGACGACAAGGGCGATGTCCGGCAGCCCGGCTTCGAATGGTTCATCTGGCGGAGCGACCGGTATGTTCCCCTGGAGTAAGGGAGGGGCGATGCGCTTACCATCATGCCTGTCTGGCTGAGCGTCCGCTGGCGCCTTCTTCTGGCGTTTCTCGGAATCAGCGCCTTCGCATTGCTGGCGGCCGCGGCGGGCACCTACGCGTTCCGCCAGATGGCCTATGTGATCGAGCGCATCACGGAGCAGCGCGTGCCCGCGGCCATCACGGCCCTCGATCTGTCGCGGCAGGCTGAACGCATCGTCGCGGCCGCCCCCACTCTGCTGAGCGCGCGCTCACAGGTGCAGTATCGGGAGATTTCGGCCTCGATCACGGCCGAGGTCGACCGTCTGGAGGCTCTGCTCGCCCAGATCAAGAGCGATGTCGACCCCGCGACGGGAATCTCCCTCGAGCCGGCCGTGGAGCGGCTCCGTCGCAACCTCACGGCGCTCGCCGGCCTCGTCGCCGGCCGGATTGTCGTCTCGACGCACAAGGACGCGCTCCTGCGGCGCCTGTCGAACGCCACGGTGGCGGCGCAGCGCCTCGTCGCCCCGGCTCTCGTGGTCCTAGATTCCAAGTTCGCCGCCTCACGGCGCGAACAACCGACACAAGGAGCCCCTCTGCCTCCCGCGGTGGTCATTCAGGAGATCGCCGATGACCTGCTGATGCAGAAGGCGCAGCTCGAATTCGCCGCGATCGGCGATGGCCTGCTCAAGGCCTCCCTGACGGACAACGCGGCCGACATCGCGGTTCTCGGCTTCCCCTTGAACCGCTCGCTCTCGGCCCTGCGTCAGATCTCCGCCGACCTGACGGATCCGCGGCTTCGCGGCCGCTTCGACCAGCGCATCGCCGACTTCGCCAAGCTCGTCGAGGGACCGGACAGCCTTCTGTCGGCGCGAAGGACCGAGCTCGGCCTGATCGAGGATGCCGAGCGCCTGCTGCAGGAAAATGCCGGCCTGTCGTCTCAGCTCACACAGGCCGTCGACGGTCTCGTCACCGCGGCCCGGCAGGATATCCAGGCGGCCAGCCGGGAGGCGATGACGGCGCAGCGCGTCGCCAACAACGTCCTGCGCGGCGTGGTCGCCTTGAGCCTGATCAGCTCGCTTCTCATCGTCTGGCTCTACGTCGACCGCAACCTCGTCGCGCGCCTGCGCAACCTGAGCGAGAGCATGCTGGCGATCGCCGGCGGCAACCTGCGGGCTCCCCTGCCGGCCGACAGCGGCGACGAGATCGGACAGATGGCCAGGGCACTCGCCGTCTTCCGCGACACGGCGATCGAGGTCGAGGAGAAGAACCTGCGCGAGGTCGCCAACGCCCGGCAGCGTCTGATCGACGCCATCGAGAGCATCAACGAGGGTTTTGCGCTCTACGATGCCGATGACCGCCTCGTCCTGTGCAACAGCCGCTATCAGGAGCTTCTCTACCCGGCGACGAACGTCCCCATGACGCCCGGCACATCGTTCGAGACCGTGATCCGGCGTGCCGCGGAGCTCGGACTGATCAAGGAGGCGAGAGGACGGATCGACCCCTGGGTGGTCGAGCGACTGGCCCGCCACCGCAATCCGGTCGTGGCCGAAGTGCAGCACCGCGAGGGCGACCGCTGGATCCAGGTGAGCGAGCGCAGGATCGCCGGCGGCGGAACCGTCGCGGTCTATACGGATATCACCGAAGTCAAGCGCCACGCGACGCAGCTCGAACTGGCCCGCGACCAGGCCATGGCGGCGACCAGGGCCAAGAGCCAGTTCCTCACCAATATGAGCCATGAGCTGAGAACGCCGCTCAACGCCATCATCGGGATCACCGAGATGCTGAAGGAGGATGCGGAGGAGGCGGGCGAGACGGCCATGATCGAGCCGCTGGACCGGATTCACCACGCCGGCGCGCATCTTCTGGCTCTCATCAACGAGATTCTCGATCTGGCCAAGATCGAGGCCGGCAAGCTCGAGCTCCATATGGAGGAGGTCGAGCTCGGCTGCCTGTTGGAGGACGCGGTGCGAACGGCCGAGACCCTTGCGGTGAAGAACGAGAACCGTCTCGTCACCGAGATTGCGGCGGGTCTCGGCAGCATCCATGCCGATCCCGTTCGGATCCGCCAGATCGTGCTCAACCTTCTGAGCAATGCCTGCAAGTTCACCAGGAGCGGAACCGTCACCCTCCGTGCCGGGCGCGAGACCGCTCCAGGCGGGGACCGGGTGGTTCTGTCCGTTCACGATACCGGAATCGGCCTGACGGAGGCGCAATGCGCCAACCTCTTCCAGGAATTCACCCAAGCCGACAGTTCGATCACCCGGAAGTACGGAGGAACCGGGCTGGGTCTTGCCATCAGTCGCCGGCTCTGCCGGATCATGGGAGGGGATATCACCGTTCGAAGCTCCCCAGGGAGCGGAAGCACCTTCACGGTCACGTTGCCGGCGGGACGAAGCCCGCCGGGCATGCGCAGCCTGCGCTCCGACATGAAACGTCTGCCGATCGGCACCCACCCGATCGGACGCGGGCAGCGCGCGCTGGTCATCGACGACGAGGACACGTCGCGCGGCATCCTCAGGCAGCTCCTGACTCGCGAGGGTTTCGAGGTCATGACGGCCGAAAGCGGTCCTCAGGGGATCGCGATCGCCCGGGACTTCCGGCCCTCGGTCATCACCCTTGACGTGCTGATGGCGGACCCCGATGGCTGGAGCACCCTTCAAGAGTTGAAGCGGGATGTCGCCTTGAGGGACATCCCGGTCATCATGGTCACCATCGTGGATGAAGAGAACCGTGGGTACGCCCTCGGCGCCGCCGCCTATCTGACGAAGCCGGTCAACCGGGAGTGCCTCCTGAAGGCGCTTGCGTCCTGCCGTCCCGAACATGCGAACCCGCGTGTCCTGGTGATCGAGGACGACACCCAGACCCGCGGCTGGCTGACGCGCATCCTCCGGGAGGACGGATGGGAGACGGCCGAGGCGGAGAATGGAAGGGTGGGCCTGGATCGGCTTGCCCTGGTCGATCCGGATATCGTCCTCCTCGACCTGATGATGCCCGAGATGGACGGGTTCGAATTCGTCGACGAGGTTCGCCGAGACGAGAAGACCCGCCATCTCCCTTTGATCGTGTTGACGGCCGCGGACCTCAGCGACGATGATCACCGCCGCCTCAGCGGCGGCATCCGCAAGATCCTGCGCAAGCGGCTCGGCGGAAAGGATGAGGTGCTGTCCAGCCTGCGGGAGGTCATCGCCGATTGCATGCGGCCCGGACGCGCCGGACCTCGGGAGCGAGCATGATCCGGATTCTGTATGTCGAGGACAACGAGGACAACGTGTACATGCTGTCACAGCGCCTGAAGCGGCATGGCTTCCAGGTTCTCGTTGCCCGCGATGGCGAGCAGGGCGTCGAGATGGCCCGCCGGGAGAAGCCCGATCTCATCCTGATGGATCTCGGCCTCCCGACCCTGGACGGCTGGAGCGCCGCCCGTCTGTTGAAGGCAGCACCCGACACCCGGCGAATTCCGATCGTCGCACTCTCCGCGCATACGATGCCGGGAGACAGGGAACGGGCCCTGGAGGCAGGCTGCGACGAATACGACGCGAAGCCGGTCGCTTTCGAGAGGCTCCTGGCGAAGATCGACAGGCTTCTGCAGGATCGGACGACACCATGATCTATGCCGGCGTTCGTATCCTGGTCGTGGATGACAATGAGGACAACCGGTATACCCTGATGCGCCGGCTGCACCGGGAAGGCTGGACCGACGTGATCACCGCCGAGAACGGGCGCGAAGCCCTCGGCAGGGTCGCCGAGGAACGCTTCGATCTCATTCTCCTCGATATCATGATGCCCGAGCTGAACGGTTACGAGGTTCTGAAGCACCTGAAATCGCATTCCGCGACCCGCGATATTCCTGTGCTGATGATCTCGGCCCTGTCCGAGTTCGAGAGCGTCGTCCGCTGCATCGAACTCGGAGCGGAGGATTACCTGCCCAAGCCCTTCAATCCGGCGCTCCTGCGGGCCAGGGTCGGCGCGTGCCTGGAGAAAAAGAGGCTGCACGATCAGGAATTGAGCTACCTCAAGGAGATCGAGCGGCAGCGGTCCCGAGCGGAAGCGCTTCTCCATGCCATCCTGCCGGCTCAGGCCGTGGAGGAGCTCGAAAGCGTTCAGAGCGTCACGCCGCGGCGGCACGAGAACGTCGTCGTGCTCTTCGCGGATGTGGTCGGCTTCACGGCTTATTGCGACCTCCTCGCTCCCGAGGAGATCGTCGCCAACCTCCACGTCTTCGCCACTGCCTTCGAGGACAATGCCGCGGAACACGGCCTCGAGAAGATCAAGACGGTCGGCGACGGACTTCTCGCCACCGCCGGCCTTCTCCTGTCCAACCCGGACCCGGTGATGTCCAGCATCGCATGCGCGGCCTCGACGATCGCGTCAGCATCCCGTCTGCCGATCCCATGGGACGTGCGGGTGGGCATCCATGTCGGCCCCGTGGTGGCCGGCGTCGTGGGCCGCCAGAAGTTCAGCTTCGATATCTGGGGCGACACGGTCAACGTCGCGGCCCGCCTCGCGGCCTACGGCACGAGCGCCAGCATCAATATCAGCGCGGCCGCATGGGAACAGGTGAAGACCCGGATCGACGCCTTCCCCCTGGGCCCGGTCCCGATCAAAGGCAAGGGCGACCTGGAAGCCTATCGAATCATCACCTCCCCGTAGGGAGGACGAGCGACACGGCGTTAGAGCCTCGGACGTGAAAAGTGGACACCACTTTTGGGATTCATCCGAGGCTCCCTCTCTTGACCGGCGCATCGGATGAGGCGGACCCAGCGGGCCGCGCCAGCGAAAACCGGGTCCACTTTTCGCTGACGCGGCCCGCTGGGTCCGTCCGATGCGCTAGATACGCAGTATCAGATATGCAGTTCCTGCCCGAGCGCCTTGAGAGCCGCCTCCTGGAAGGCCTCGCCCTGCGTCGGGTGCGCATGGATCGTACCGGCGACGTCTTCGAGGCGCCCCCCCATCTCGAGCGCGAGACCGAAAGCGGCCGCCAGTTCGGAGACGCCGTGGCCGACGGCCTGAATGCCGAGGACCAGATGATTGTCCACGCGGGCAACGACCCGCACGAAGCCGTCCTCGCCCATCTTGGTCATGGCCCGGCCATTGGCCGAGAACGGGAACTGACCGATCGTGACCTCGACGCCCGTTCGACGCGCCTCCTCCGGCGACAGGCCGACGGTCACGATCTCGGGGTCGGTGAAGCAGACCGCAGGAATGCCGCGCTTGTCCCAGACGCGCTTATGGCCGGCGATGATCTCGGCCACCATCTCGCCCTGGGCCATGGCGCGATGAGCCAGCATCGGCTCCCCGGTCACGTCCCCGATGGCATAGATCCCGCGCATGGATGTCTGGCACCGCTCGTCGATGCGGATGAAGGGCCCATCCATGTCGAGGACGAGTTCGTCCAGCCCCCAGCCCTGCGTCACCGGCCGCCGCCCCACCGTGACGAGAATTTTGTCGGCGGCAAGTGACGCCTCGGATCCGTCCTCCGCCTCGACCAGCAGGGTGCTGCCGGCCTTGGCCAAGCCTTTGGCCTTGGCTCCGGTCATCACGTCGATTCCCAGGGCCTGCAGCCTCTTGGACACGGGACGCGTCAGCTCGGCGTCGTATTGCGGCAGGATGCGGCCTTGAGCCTCGACGACCGTGACCTTCGCTCCCATCTTGGCGAAGGCGGTGCCGAGTTCCAGGCCGATATAGCCGCCCCCGACCACGACGAGGCGCTCCGGAACCGAAGTCAGCGCCAGCGCCTCCGTGGAGGAGATCACGGCCCCTCCGAACGGCAGGTTCGGCAAGGCGACGGGCGCCGACCCGGTTGCGATCACGACGGTCTCGGCGCGGACGATCTGGCGGCCCGTCTCCGTCTCCACCTCGACCGTCTTGCCGTCGCGGAAGCGGGCCCGGCCCTGGACGATCTTCACCTTCGCCTTCTTGAGCAGGCCCGACACCCCGCTGTTGAGCCGCCCGACGATGCCGTCCTTCCAGGCAATCGTCTGCGCGAGGTCGAGCTCGGGCTTCGTCGCTCTGATCCCGAGAGAATTGCGACCATTCGCGAGATGGACGATCCTGTCGTACTCCTCCGCCGCATGGATGAGCGCCTTCGAGGGAATGCAGCCGACGTTCAGACAGGTTCCGCCGGGCTTGCCCGCGTCGACGATGACCGTGTCGATCCCCAGCTGACCGGCCCGGATGGCGCAGACATAGCCGCCGGGTCCGGCTCCGATGACCAGGAGCTTGCAGGAAATGTCCTTCATCGGTCTCAGGTCTCCACGAAGATCATGGCGGGCGTCTCCAGAAGCGCCTTGATGCGCTGCACGAAAACGGCCGCATCCCAGCCGTCGATGATTCGGTGATCGAAGCTGGAGGACAGGTTCATCATCTTGCGGGGAATGAACGTGGAACCGTCCCAGACCGGCCGCACGACCATCTTGTTGACTCCCACGATCGCGACCTCCGGATAATTGATCACCGGCGTCGTGACGATGCCGCCCATGGCGCCGAGCGACGTGATGGTGATCGTCGATCCGCTCAGCTCCTCGCGGCTCGCGAGGCCCGACTTCGCCGCCTCGGCCAAACGGTTCAGCTCGGCGGCGCAGTCCCAGAGATCACGTGCCTCCGTGTGCTTTACCACGGGCACCATGAGGCCGGAGCCTGTCTGCGTCGCGATGCCGATATGCACGCCGCCATGCTGGTGGACGATTCCCGCGTCGTCGTCGTAGACCGCATTCAGATGCGGCTGTTCGGCGATCGCCTTGACCATCGCGCGCATCAGGAAAGGAAGCAGGGTCAGCTTCGGCCGATCGGACCGCCGGTTCGCGTTGAGCGAAGACCGCAGATCCTCGAGCGCCGTGACGTCGACCTCTTCCACATAGGTGATGTGCGGGATGCGCGATTTCGCGAGCGCCATCTTCTCGGCGATCTTGCGCCGCAGCCCGATGACCTTGATGTGCTCGACGGCGGTGTTTTGCACGAGCCCCGGCGCCTTGGAGACTTGCCGGCCATGGGTCAGGAAGGCATCGAGATCCTCATGGGTGATCCGGCCTGCGGGACCGGAACCGGGAACCTGCCGGAGATCGGCGCCGGCCTCGCGTGCTCTCAGCCTGACGGCCGGCGACGCGATCGGCCTCTCGCCCTCTGCGCGCATCGCGGGCGCGCGATGCATCCTCACCGGCGGAGCCGGCGGCCTCTCCACCGTCTGAGGCGGCGTGCTGCGGGCCTGCCGTTCGACGATGGCATCCGGAACCCGGACGGCACCATCCGCCTGGGCTTCGATCTCGCCGGTTCGTGCGGGCGCCTCGGCGGCCTTCTCCGGCGGGCTGTTCTCGGACGACGCGCTCTCCTCCCCTTCGACCTTCAGGCGGATCAGAGGGGAACCGATGGCCACCACGTCGCCGATCTCGGCCCCGAGCCACAGCACCTCGCCATCGACCGGGGAGGGAATCTCCACCGTGGCCTTGTCGGTCATCACGGCCGCCAGCACGGCATCCTCGCGGACGAGGTCGCCGACCTTGACGTGCCACTCGACGAGCTCGGCCTCGGCGATCCCTTCGCCGACATCGGGCATTTTGATCAGGTGCTCGCCCATGTCAGGCCTCCATCGTCTCGACGAGGGCGCGTCCGACACGGGCCGGCCCCGGGAAGTAATCCCATTCCTGAGCATGGGGATAAGGCGTGTCCCACCCGGTGACCCGGGCGACGGGCGCTTCCAGATGGAAGAAGCAGGCCTCCTGCACGAGGGCCGCCAGCTCTGCCCCGAAGCCGGACGTCAGGGTGGCCTCGTGGACGACCACGCAGCGGCCCGTCTTCCGGACGGATGCGGCGATCGTTTCCATGTCGAGCGGGATCAGCGTCCGCAGGTCGATGATTTCCGCATCGATCCCAGCCTCGGCGGCCGCGGCCTGCGCCACATAGACCATCGTTCCATAGGCCAGCACGGTGACGGCGGCGCCGTCCCGCACGATGGAAGCCTTGCCGAGCGGCAGGCTGAAATGGCCGTTCGGGACTTCGCTCAGATCGTGCTTCGACCATGGCGTCACCGGCCGGTCGTGGTGACCGTCGAAGGGGCCGTTGTAGAGACGTTTCGGCTCCAGGAAGATTACCGGGTCCGGGTCCTCGATGGCCGCGATCAGAAGACCCTTGGCGTCATAGGGATTGGATGGCACCACCGTCTTCAGCCCCGCCACGTGGGTGAACAGGGCCTCGGGGCTCTGGCTGTGGGTCTGCCCGCCGAAAATACCGCCGCCGGTCGGCATGCGGATCACCAGGGGACAGGTGAACTCGCCGTTCGAGCGGTAGCGCAGCCGCGCCGCCTCGGACACGATCTGGTCATAGGCGGGATACATGTAATCGGCGAACTGGATCTCGATGCAGGGATGCAGTCCATAGGTCGCCATTCCGATCGCCGTCCCGACGATGCCGGCCTCGCTGATCGGCGCATCGAAGCAGCGCGTCTTGCCGTATTTCTGCTGGAGCCCGGCCGTGCAGCGGAAGACGCCGCCGAAATAGCCCACATCCTCGCCGAAGACGACCACGCGCTCGTCGCGCGCCATCATCACGTCCATCGCGTCACGGATGGCTTCGATCATCGTCATGCGCGCCATGGCTCAGACTCCCGCCTGCTGCCGCTGACGACGCAGATGCGGCGGCATCTCGGCATAGACGCCGTCGAACATCTCGCGGGCCGATGGCTTGGCGCCGGCATGGAGCGTGCCGTAGCTCTCCGCCTCCTTCTGCGCGGCGATCACCGTATCGAGGATCTCGGCTTCCGCCTGCTTGTGCCGCTCCTCCGACCAGGCCCCGCGCAGGATCAAATGGTTCTTCAGCCGGATGATCGGATCTCCGAGCGGCCATGCATCGGACTCCGTCTTGGGGCGATAGGCCGAGGGATCGTCGGAGGTCGAATGGGCGCCGACCCGATAGGTGACGTATTCGACCAGTGTCGGGCCGAGATTGCGCCGGGCCCGTTCGGCGGCCCATTTCGCCACCGCGTAGACGGCGAGATAATCGTTGCCGTCGACCCGCAGCGACGGAATGCCGAAACCCAGGCCGCGCGCCGCGAACGTACCCGCTCCGCCGCGGGCGATGCCCTGGAACGTGGAGATCGCCCATTGATTGTTGACGATGTTGAGGATGACCGGGGCCTTGTAGGTGGACGCGAAGACGAGCGCCGCGTGGAAGTCCGACTCCGCCGTCGATCCGTCGCCGATCCAGGCCGCGGCGATCTTGGTATCGTTTCGGATGGCCGAGGCCATCGCCCAGCCGACGGCCTGAACGTACTGGGTGGCCAGGTTGCCCGAGATCGTGAAGAACCCGTGCTCCTTGGAGGAGTACATGACGGGCAACTGGCGTCCCTTCAGGGGATCGCGGGAATTCGAATAGACCTGACACATCATGTCGACCATCGAATAGCCGCCTGCGATCAGAAGCCCGGCCTGCCGATAGGTCGGAAAGTTCATGTCCCCCGGCAGGAGCGCCTTGCGGAAGGCGCAGCTGATGGCCTCCTCGCCCAGATGCTGCATGTAGAAGGATGTCTTGCCCTGCCTCTGAGCGATCAGCATGCGGGCATCGAAGGTGCGCAATGTCATCATGTTGCGCATGCCTTCGACGAGCTCCTCGTCGCTCAGGAGCCCGGCCCAGGGTCCGACCGCCTCTCCGGCTCGATTGAGGACGCGGATGATGGAGAAGGCGAGATCGCGGATGGTTTCCGGATCCACGTCGATCTCGGGCCGGGGGACGGCCCCGGCCTTGGGGATTCTCACATTGGAGAAGTCGGGTGTCCCCCCGGGTCGAACGGCCGGTTCTGGCACGTGAAGGGTCAGCGGTCCGTAATCGGTCATGGTCTTTCGTTCTCCTCCCGAGAGAACTAGGAACGAAACACCATTCGGCCATAGGCTGAGCCGTTTCAAAAGAGGGCATGACCGGTTATCGACAGGCTCCGGACGCACGGACCAACCGGCCGGGCCGTCAAGGCTTCACGGTCGCCAGAACTTCGCCCGCCGTGATTTCCGGCTCGCCCTGGATCAGATCGGCCAGACTCGCGTGGATCCACGCCAGAGCCTTCTCGTTGGCCGCAAGCGCAGCCTCGCGGCTGTCGAATAGCGTCACCGAGCCGCCGACGCCGTTGCCGCAATCGAAGACATGGTAGCCCTGAAAGCCCGGCGACTGTCGCAGGATCTGGCCGATCCCGCTCTCGGCGCGTCGGGCCGCTTCGGGCACAGAGCGCATGTTGCGGAATTTCCGGATGACGACATACATGGATGCCTCCACCGTTTGCAGACGAGCACAACCCCAAACGCCGGGGCGCCATTCTGGACGCTCCCCACGATGACGACCGCCGTCGAACGCTGCGGGCGGCCTCGCTAAAGCATCGGACCCAAAAGTGGACTTGCACTTTTGGGATCCATCCGATGCTTTCTTCTTGAATGAGAGCATCGGTCAGAACGGACCCAGCGGGCCGCGCCAGCGAAAACCGGATCCACTTTTCCGTCCGATGCTCTAATGAGCCATCAGGACGGGCAATCCCGCATGAGCGATGATATGGCTGGTGGCTCCGCCGAAGATCATCTGCCTGAGACGGCTCTGGGTATAGGCTCCCTTGACGAGCAGGTCCGCGCGGAACGAGGCCGCATCCTCCAGGATGGCTTCGCCGGGAACGCGCGCGTTCAGCCTGCGTGCCGCCGTCTCGGCCCGGACGCCGTTCCGCTGGAGGCGAAGCGCCAGTTCCGCGCCGCTCGGCCCGTCGACGCCCCATCCCTCAAGGGTCAGAACGACGACGCGGTCGGCCTTCGCCAGAAGGGGCATTGCGAGCGCGACGGTCCGAGCCGTCTCCGTACTGCCATTCCAGGCGATCACGACGGTCTCGCCGATCGATGCCGGGGTCGAGGGCGGAACCATCAGCACCGGCCGCCCTCCCTCGAACAAGGCGGCCTCGAGAGTGGCCAGTCGCGGCGGCTCGTCGCTCGACCCCGGGCGCCCAAGGACGATCAGATCGAACACCCGGCCGAAATTCCCGATATAGCTGTCCCCAAACAGCTGCGGACCGATCCACCCGCAGGAGGCCTCCTCCGGCACCTCCGTCTTCCGTGGCACCGCGCAGGACAGCATGAACTCCTCGAAAAGGTGGCGCGCCCGCTCCACCAGTTCACGCTGCTCCTTCTCGCTCAGGATCGTCCATCCGACCGGAACATCGAACGCGATGACGTCAGGAATGTCGGGACCGAGCGCCAGGCCTTCCACATGGCTCCCGAAACGGCCGGCCACGAGGAGGGCGGTGTCAAGGACCGAGCGAATGAAGCTGTGCTGCTCAACCGGAACCAGAATGGCCTTCATGGCAACCACCTCGGTCGGCCTGCGAGCCGATGCCCCGGGAACATTATACTCCCGAACTCCGCGTTCGGCACATCCAATCTTCTTCAGACCGGGTCGGGCCTGAGGCTTCAGACGTGCACATTGCCGAAGGCCAGCTCTCCCTCCCCTGTCTGCTTGCGCAACGTGGCGTAGAGAATCCAGCCATAGAAGATCGCCAGGGCGGTGATGACCGCCCATCCGGGAACCGGCCCGATCGCCGCGTTCCGGACCCATTCCCCCACCGACGCGACGAGGTGGGCATCGACGGCATTTTCCTGCATTCTGATGAAGGTGGTTTTGACGATCCAGGCGAACAGCAGGATCAGGAACATCCAGCAGTAATTGCGGCGGAGGCGGCGCGAGAGGGCTTGGCTGGTGCTCGTCAGGAACAGGGGGCGCCTGAGGTCGTCGCCCAGCTTCTGGACCCAGTCGGCCGTCGTTCCCTCCTCGGGCGAGAAGATCTGGGCGAAGTAGTTGCGCTCCATCCGGCGCACGCGATTGCGATAGACGTCGAAGAAGCGGTAGCGGCGCGCCTCGATCACCAGGAGCAGCAGAACAAGCACCATGGCGAAGATCAGCACCCCATGATGGGCCGTGGGCGTGGAGAGCGAGACCGACAGCATGGCGGCCACCACGGTGATGGCCCAGTTGGTCGTCCGGTCGATCCGGTCGCGCCACCCGGCCATCCGGGCAATCTCGGCCCGGTGGTAATGCGCCATAACGGTGACGAACTCGCTCGACGTGCCGGGAAAAACCGGCGCCTCGACGGGCGGACGCAGGGTCTGGACAAGCGCAGGATCGTTCTGCGGCAGCATGACGGCGCTCCCTCGGCCCCGGCCTCCTCGGATCACGCCGATCGACTCGGGAGGCTCGCGCTCTTGTCAGAACGTCACAGGGCGGGAGTCATTATAGCACCGGGACGGGCGTGCGCAGAATGCAGATCTCGGGAGGACGCCGTCAAATGGGGACCACCCTGCTCCGGGTCGCGGTCTTTCGTCGACGAGACCCGATCAACCCCAGACGGCATAGGCGAGCCTGTCGAGCGGTATCTTGAGATAGCGTGTTCCGTTGGACTCGGACGCCGGCAGCCGTCCTCCGGCCATGTTCACCTGCAGGGCGTGCAGGATCAGCTTCGGCATCGGCAGCTTGGCATCCCGTGCCTGGCGCATGGCGACGAACGCGTCCTCCGTGGGAGCCCGGACGAGGTGGATGTTGGAGGCCTTTTGACTGGCGACGGTGCTCTCCCAGGCGGGATCCCGGCCTCCCGGCCTGTAATCATGGCCCGAGAACAGACGGGTGTCGTCCGGCAGCGACAGGATGCGCTGAATGGTGTGCCACAAGGCGCTCGCATCCCCGCCGGGGAAATCGCACCGGGCCGTACCGAAATCCGGCATGAAGAGCGTATCGTGAATGAAGGCGGCATCCCCGACGACATAGGTGATGGATGCGAGGGTGTGGCCCGGTGAGAACATCACGCGTGCATCCATGTCTCCGATCCGGAAGACCTCGCCGTCGGCGAGCAGGCGGTCCCATTGCGAGCCGTCGGCCGCAAACTCCTCCAGGTTGTAGATCTCCTTCCAGAGCCGCTGCACATCGACGATCCGCTCCCCGATGGCCGTCCTCGCACCCGTCATGTCCTTGAGATAGCCCGCGCCGGACAGGTGGTCTGCATGGGGATGCGTATCGAGGATCCACTCGACGGTGAGGCCCTTCTCGTTCACGCGGGCAAGCAGTGCATCGGCCGACGCGGTCGCGATCGATCCCGACGGCTCGTCATAGTCGAGAACGGGATCGACGAGAGCGCAGCGTCCGGTTGCAGGATCGGCCACGATGTACTGGACGCTGCAGGTCCGCTGATCGAAGAAGGCATCGACCTGCGGCCGGGCAGCCGAGCGATCCGGTCCTGCTTGCGGATAGGCCGCCGTGCTCATGGCTTGCACTCCTTGAGGCGAAAACGGATGGCGTCGCCGAAAGTCCGCAGCCGGCACGCGGTGCGGCGCAGGTCGCCGGCATCCACCAGCGGACGGAACGCCATCAGGCCTCGGGTCGCGGAACGATCGCCCTGGTCCCTTCATCGGCTACCGATCCGGCGATCCGACATTTATAAACCGCATGGCGTTGCCGGTGAAGTGTCGTCCGGCGCAGGACCGGGCGCGTCTCCGCGACGGGTCGCAGGCGCCGGAGCGGCACCCTGGATGGCGAGGCGGGGCGCGTCCTGCCGTTCAGGCCTCCACGAACACCTCCGCGCGCTCGACGGAGAACCGCCCCAACTCCTCCACGACGGCTTCCAGGTGCGCCTCCATGGCCCGGCGCGCGGCCAGCGCATCGTGAGCCTCGAGAGCCCGGAAGATCTCCCAATGCTCGGCCAGGGTCACGATATGCCGGCGGGGCGAGGAGAGAAGTCGGCGCACACGATCGATGTTGGCCCGGGAGGCGTCGATCACGGCGGCGACCCGCGGCAGCTTCAGCCCTTCGACGAGGATCGTGTGGAATTCGAGATCCAGCACGTGGAAGCCCGGGCGATCTCCCCTCAGGACGGCCTGCTGCTGCGCCTCCAGGTTGCCACGCAGGGCCTCGATGGCGTGACAGGACAGAGACCGCGCGGCATTCTCCGCCACCATCCCTTCCAGAGCCTGACGGATCAGCATGGATTCCCTGATTTCCGCCAGGCGGATGCGCGCTGCTCTCGACCCGCGCTGCGGCAGGATCTCGACGAGCCCTTCCGCCGCCAGGCGTGTCAGCGCCTCCGAAACCGGGAACCGGGACACCCTCAGGGCACTGCAGACGGCGCCTTTGTCGATGAACTCGCCCGGAGCGAAATCGAGCGCCACGATGGCCGAGCGCAGGGAGCGCTCCACCAGGTCCGTCGTATGCCCTCGGCTCCCCCGCTCGAGGGGAGCAAGGAAATCATAACTTTTTCTCTTGTCCACGGCGTCCATTTGCCTAACATGTTAGCCGAACCGTTGGGCGGACGCCACCGTCTCGTCGGGTAGCTTCCACGAGCGGCACCGCTCGTGATCATGTTTCAACCGGCCACAGAGCCGGCATTCGGAGAAACGCCTATGCCATTTCTGACCCGCCGTCTCGCGCTGGGCCTCGTCGCCGCCGCAACCGTCATTCTTCCCGCATTGCCGGCGAGTGCCCAGACCAAGCTGAAGTGGGCTCACGTCTACGAAACTTCGGAGCCGTTCCACACCCAGTCGGTATGGGCGGCCCAGGAGATCGCGAAGCGCACCAACAACCGCTATCAGATCGACGTCTATCCGGCCTCGCAGCTCGGCAAGGAGAGCGACATCAATCAGGGCCTGTCGCTCGGCACGGTCGACATGATCATCTCCGGTCCAAGCTTCGCCGCACGCAGCTATCCGCCGATCGGCATCGGGTACTATCCCTACATCTTCCGCGACTCCGCCCACCTGCTCGCCTTCGCGAAGAGCGACGTCTTCAAGGAACTCGGCGCCGGCTACGCCGAGAAGACAGGGCACCAGATGCTGGCGCTCACCTATTATGGCATTCGCCACACGTCCACGAACAAGCCCTTCAAGACCTGCGCCGACATGAAGGGCCTCAAGATCCGCGTGCCCGATGCCCCGGCCTACTTGGCCATGCCGCGGTCCTGCGGCGCCAATACCACGCCTATCGCCTTCGCGGAGGTCTACCTGGCCCTTCAGAACGGCACGGTCGACGCGCAGGAGAACCCTCTGACGACGATCGAGGCAAAGAAGTTCTACGAGGTCCAGAAGAACATCGTGCTGACCGGCCATATCGTCGACCATCTCGCGACGATCGTCTCCAAGCAGCTCTGGGCCAAGCTCTCGGATGAAGACAAGAAGATCTTCACCGCTGTCGCGCAAGAGGCGGCTGCCCGCGCCTCGGGAGAGATCCAGGCGAAGGAGAAGGAATTGATCGAGACCTTCAAGCAGAAGGGCCTGACGATCACCGAGGTCAACAAGGACGAGTTCAAGGAAGCGGTCATGAAGAACGTGACCCTGGAATCCCTGGGCTATCGGAAGGCGGATTTCGACAAGATCCAGGCTCTGAAATCCGAAGGTCTCTGAGGTTTCGGGCGGGCCGTTTTCGGCGGCCCGCCGTTCTGCCGTTCGAGTATCCCGCCGCCCGCCGCGGCGGGGATCGCTTCAGACCTCCAGGAACGAGGTTCACCAAGACATGACGACTGAGGTTCACACCCAGGTCAGCGCCGAGGAACTGGCGCAGACTTTCGACGAGAGCGAGCACGCACCGGTCGACCTTTCGGGCTATGCCTTCGAGGACTGGCTGTCCCTGGCCCTGTTCTGGGCGATGTCGCTTGCCGTCTTCGTTCAATTCTTCACGCGATACGTGCTGAACGACTCCTTCGCCTGGACGGAGGAGATCGCGACCAATCTCCTGGTCGCCCTCGTTTTCATCGGGTCATCCATGTGCGTGCGCATGAGCCGCCACATCCAGGTCGACTTCCTCTATCGCTACCTCTCACCCGGCATCGCCCGCGTTCTGGCGACCCTGATCGACGTCATCCGTGTCGCCTTCTTCGCCTATGCGGCTCTCCTCGTCTGGCGCTTCATGAGCATCATCGGCGATGAGCAGATGACGACGATCGCTCTCCCGAAAAATCTCAGCTATGCCTTTGTTTTCATCGGCTTCGTCCTGATGTTCTTCCGCTCCGTGCAGGTCGCTGTCGCCAACTGGCGCCGCGGCTATTCCGTGCTTGAGCGGCCCGAAGCCTTCGATGCTCCCTTGGTGGCGGAAACCTGATGCTCATCCTGATCGGCTCATTTCTCGTTCTGATGGTTCTCGGCCTGCCCGTGGCCCTCTCCATGGCTGTCGCCTCCCTGCTCTTCATCCTCGCGACCGGCACGGTGCCGGACGTCATCGTGGCGCAGCGCATGATCGCCGGAGTCGAGAGCTTTCCGCTGCTGGCAGTCCCGTTCTTCATCCTCGCCGGCAATCTCATGAACATCGCCGGCGTCACCGGCCGAATCTACTCGTTCGCGGTTGCGCTCGTCGGGTGGATGAAGGGTGGCCTCGGTCAGGTGAACATCATCGGATCGGTGATCTTCTCAGGCATGTCCGGAACGGCCATCGCCGATGCGGCGGGCCTTGGGACGATCGAGATCAAAGCCATGAAGGATCACGGCTACACGACGGAGTTTGCCGTTGGCGTGACGGCGGCATCCGCGACCCTCGGGCCGATCATCCCGCCTTCCTTGCCGTTCGTGATCTACGGAATGATGGCGAACGTCTCGATCGGGGCCCTCTTCCTGGGCGGCCTCATCCCGGGCATCGTGATGACCCTGCTGATGATGGGAACCGTCGCCTATTTCGCTTATCGGAACGGATGGGGCGCAGATACTCCGTTCTCATGGACTCAACTGGGCAATGCCACCATCGAGGTCGCCATCGTCCTGGCCTTTCCGGTCGCCGTCTGGCTGCTGATCCAGGCCGGACTTTCCCCCAATCTCTCCATCGGGATCGCCCTGGTGGTCCTGCTGGCCCTCGACTGGTATTTCGACTTCTCGGCCGTGATGGCCCTGATGGCGCCGGTCATCCTGATCGGCGGCATGACGCTCGGCCTCTTCACCCCGACGGAGGCGGCGGTCGCGGCCGTCATCTGGTCGCTGTTCCTGGGCCTCGTCCGCTATCGCTCCATGACGTTCAGAAGCCTGGCCAAGGCGACCTTCGATACGATCGAGACGACGGCCTCGGTTCTGTTCATCGTCACGGCGGCGTCGATCTTCGCCTGGCTTCTGACGGTCAGCCAGGCGGCGCAGATCCTGTCGGACGCGATTCTGGGCTTCACGCAGAACAAGTGGGTGTTCCTGCTGCTGGCCAATATCCTCATCCTGTTCGTCGGCTGCTTCATCGATACCATCGCGGCGATCACGATCCTTGTGCCGATCCTGCTGCCGATCGTGCTCAAGCTTGGCATCGATCCAATCCATTTCGGCCTCATCATGACGCTGAATCTGATGATCGGCCTGCTTCATCCGCCCCTCGGCATGGTGCTCTTCGTCCTGGCGCGGGTCTCCAGGCTTTCGGTCGAGCGCACCACGGTGGCGATCCTTCCCTGGCTCGTCCCCTTGATGCTCGCGCTGATCGCGATCACCTATATTCCAGAACTGACGCTTTGGCTTCCGCAGAAAATGGGTTTGGGACGATAGTGGATCGTTCGAAAGACATTCCTAACCGGTTATCGAGATCCTCATGAGCACTCCTCGCACCATCCGCCTCTCCCCCGATGACAACGTGGTCATCGCGATCGATCTCGTGAATCAAGGCGCGAGCGCGGCTGGACTGACGGCCCGCGAGCGCATCCTGCGCGGCCACAAGATGGCCGCGGAGCCGATCAGGGAAGGCGAACCGATCAAGAAGTTCGGCCAGATCATCGGCTTCGCCAAGACCCACATCGCGCCCGGGGAATGGGTGCACGAGCACAATGTCGGCCTGCACGACTTCGAGCGGGACTACGCCTTCAGCGCGGATGCCCGGGAGGACGACCTGCTCCCGTCCGAGCTGCGGGCCACGTTCCAGGGTTACCGCCGCGCTTCCGGCCGGACGGGCACGCGCAACTATATTGGCATTCTGACATCGGTGAACTGCTCCGCGTCCGTCGCACGCTTCGCCGCCGCCGAAGTCGAGCGTGCCGGCCTTCTTCGCGACTACCCCGGCATCGACGGCGTCGTTGCGATCGTCCACGGAACCGGTTGCGGTCACGCGGCCTATGGCGAAGGGTTCGACATCCTGCGTCGCACGCAATGGGGCTATGCCAGCCACCCCAACTTCGCGGGCGTCATCATGGTCGGTCTCGGCTGCGAGGTGTTTCAGATCGGCCGGATGAAGCAGGAATACGGCCTCACCGAAAGTGAAACCTTCCGGACCCTCACCATTCAGGAGACGGGCGGCACGAGACGCACCGTGCAGGCCATCGTCGATGCCGTGAAGGACATGCTGCCGATCGCCGCCCGGGCTCAGCGGGAGACACGCCCCGCATCGGAGCTTGTGCTTGCCCTTCAATGCGGCGGTTCCGACGGCTATTCGGCGCTCACCGCCAACCCGGCCCTCGGTGTCGCGTCCGATCTCCTGGTCCGCCACGGCGGAACGTCGATCCTGTCTGAAACTCCCGAGATCTACGGTGCCGAGCATCTTCTGACCCGGCGGGCTGCCACCCGGGAGATCGGCGAGAAGCTCGTGTCGCGGATCCGATGGTGGGAGGATTACACGGCCCGAAACGGCGGCGAGATGAACAACAACCCCTCGCCCGGCAACAAGGCGGGCGGGTTGACGACGATCCTCGAAAAATCGCTCGGCGCCGCAGCGAAGGGAGGACGCTCCACGCTCCGTGCCGTCTACGAATATGCCGAACCGGTGAAGGACCACGGCTTCGTCTACATGGATACGCCGGGCTACGACCCTGTTGCCGCGACCGGCCAAGTGGCCGGCGGCGCGAACCTGATCGCCTTCACGACGGGCCGCGGCTCGGCCTTCGGCTGCAAGCCCGTGCCGTCCCTGAAGCTCGCTACCAATTCCGATATCTACCGTCGCATGCTCGACGACATGGACATCAATTGCGGCGATGTCCTCGACGGCGTGTCCCTGGACACGAAGGGTCAGGAGATTTTCGAGATCCTGCTCCGGGTCGCGTCCGGTGAGCACACCAAGTCGGAGGAACTCGGCTACGGCGATCTCGAGTTCGTTCCGTGGCAGGTCGGCGCGACGATGTAAGCGGAACGGGGAGACGGAATTCGATGCTCCCGGCTCGTCCCGATGGGCGGCGAGTGCGATACATCGCTCCTTCGGAGGCTCGTTAACCAGTCGTTAACCATCATCGAGCGATGATCTTCCTGCTGATCCCTCGCCGGATCAACACTCTCCCAAAAGCGAACGGGGCGCGGATGTACCGCCTCGCTTCGTTTTGGGATGCAGTGCTGGAGCCCCTGCCGCACCGCTCCTGGCCCGCAAGCGCGCCAACCATTTCCCACGACGTCGCGCCCCGTCAGCCGCAGCATATGACCCATCCATTAACGGGTGTTCTTAGAGCATCGGACGGACCCAGAGGGCCGCGTCAGCGACCCGAAAGGGCCACGCCCGTGACCCGAAGGGCCGCGCCAGCGAAAAGTGGATCCGGTTTTCGCTGGCGCGGCCCGCTGGGTCCGTTCTGACCGATGCTCTCATTCAAGAAGAACGCATCGGATGGATCCCAAAAGTGCAAGTCCACTTTTCACGTCCGATGCTTTAGCCGAGCACGTAGAACGCCGCGCCGATCGCTGCCAGCGCACCCACGAACGCGTAGGGGTACCAGGTGGGAAAGGGCTTGTCGTGACCGTTGAAGCTCAAGCAGGTTCTCCTGAATCAAGGGCATGCTCTCTCTTCTTCAGGCAAAATGGTCTTTTCGTGGAATTCGCAGGAAAAATGGCCGAGCTTCATTCGACGGGCGGTGCCCGAGGTGAAGTCGGGACAAGGCCATGCCGGCACCCGAACGGCGCGGCAAAGCGGAAGAAAATTACTTTGAAGCCCTTTTAAGGAAGCGAATATCACCCCGATCTCAAGGCTGTAGCGGGTGTTTTAGAACGCCTCTGACTTTCCACTAAGCCCTTGATCAATCTCACTTCTTTCAGATACTTCATCGGACGCGCCTACGGGAATCCTCCCGGTTTCGGGCAGTCGGTCGATCTGCCGGAGGCAAGGGCGTTCAGCTCGTCCGGCGAAGGATCCGGAACTGCGCACCACGTCCGGCGGTCGCGCCCCAGTATGAGGAGAACGAGTTCATGGGCATGAGCACATGGAATGAGCCCGGGTTCACATCGGGAAGCGTCTTCGCCTGCCTGGCTCTGCTCCTGCCTTTCAGCGGAATGGCGCTTGCCCAGGACAATGCGCCGGCTTCCAGTCCCTTGCGGATCGAGTTGAACAAAATCGAAGCATCGGGGGAAAGCTGCCGGACCTATTTCCTGATCGACAATCAGAAAGGCGAGAGCTGGAAATCTTTGAAGCTCGACCTCTTCGCACTGGACACCGACGGGGTGGCGGCCAAGCGGCTGGCGGTGGAGGTCGGTCCGGTCCCTCGCCGCAAGACCCTCATCAAGCTCTTCGACTTTCCTGGGCTGAACTGCTCGCGCTTCGGACGTGTTCTGCTCAACGACGTCCTGACCTGCGAAGGCGCGACCACCGCGCGCGAGGAATGCCTGTCCGGAATTGAGACAGCCTCCAAGATCGACGCCGTATCCTTCGTGAAGTGAGATTGCCATGATGAACGAGATCATGCCTGCCGCAACGCATGACATGTCCTTCCTCGGCCTGTTCCTGCAAGCCGATCCGATCGTCAAGGGCGTCATGATCCTGCTCGTCCTGGCGTCCCTCGGCTGCTGGACCATCGTCATCGAGAAGCTTCTTCGCTTCGGAAGAATCCGCCGCCAGGCTCGCTCCTTCGAAGCCGCGGCGCGCTCGGGAGACAGGCTTCACCCGCAGATGCCCGGGGCGACGGGCCGGATCGTCGCGGCGGGTCACGAGGCCTGGCGCGATCAGGATGTTTCCGAGAGCCGGGCCGAGCGGCGCGAGCGGATCGAGCGGGCCATGCGGGCTGCCCTGTCCGTCGACATGCGCCAGCTTCAGGTCGGCCTCCCGTTTCTCGCCACCATCGGCTCCGCCGCACCGTTCATCGGCCTGTTCGGCACGGTCTGGGGCATCATGAACTCCTTCTCGGCGATCGCGGCGAGTCAGGACACGAGCCTTTCCGTCGTGGCCCCCGGCATCGCGGAGGCCTTGTTCGCCACCGCCATCGGCCTCGTGGCCGCCATCCCGGCCGTGATGGCCTACAACAAGCTGACGACCGATCTCGGCCGCCTGCAGCAATCCTTCGCGGCCGGCATCACGGCGCTCGGCGACCGGCTCGCCCGCGACCGCAAATCCCCCGTTCGAGCGGAGGCTGCCGAATAATGGGCATGGGACTAATCCGGGCGCAGGATACCGACGACGAGTTCGGGTCCGCTCCCCTGTCGGAGATCAACGTCACGCCGCTTGTGGACGTGATGCTCGTTCTGCTCATCATCTTCATGGTGGCAGCCCCGCTGATGACCGTCGGCGTGCCCGTGCAGTTGCCGAAGACGGCGGCCCCGAAGGTGTCGCAGCCGAAGCAGCCGGTGGTGGTCACCATCGACGCGCAGGGCCAGCCCTTCCTCGACAAGGAGCCCCTCGCGGCCGAGACCATGATGCCGCGGCTGCGGCAGCTTGCGGGCGCGGATGCGGGTCAGGTCGTCCTCGTTCGTGGCGACAAGGCCGTTCCGTACGGACGCATCATCGAGATCATGGGCCAGATCAACGCCGCGGGCTTCAGCAAGGTGTCCCTGATCGCGCAGGCCCCGAGCGGACCGCCGGCCCCGTAGGATCCGCAGCAGCCCGATGTCCGTTCATACTCTGAGACCGACGCAGGAGCCGAACCGGCTCGGGATCGCCTTTCTCGCCGCGCTCCTGCTGCATGGAGCGGCGCTGACGGCCGTGACCCTGTGGTCATCCGATACCGAGAAATCGCCCGGGGAGCAGGAGATCACCATCGATCTCGCGCCCGCCATGGAAGAAATCGTGTCGGTCGCGCCATCGCTCGAGCAGTCCCAGGACGTGCCGCCCATCGAGGCGGAGGCCCTGCCGGTCGGATCGGACACCGTCGAGGAGCAGCCTCCGCAGGAGATCGCCGAAGTCCAGCCGCAGGAGGTGGCCGAGGCGGTCCCTGTCGAAGCCGTGCCGGTCGAACAGGAGGCGGCGCAGACCGAGGCCGTCATCCTGCCGCCTCCCGAGACAGTCGTCGCCAAGCCCGTCGACGCGCGCCCGCCGCCCAAGGACGCGCCCCCGCCGCCGAAGCCGGAGAAGAAGCCACCGCCGAAGCCCGTGGAGCGCAGGCCGCCGCCGCGCCGGACCGTCGCGGAACCGAAGCCGCTTCCCTCGGATGCCCGCCAGGGGCAGGCTTCGGCCTCACGCGAGCATACGGGCGGCCAGGCGGCCTCGGCCGATCCGACCGCCCGCAATCGCTACCTGGCCAGCCTCGTGGCCTCATTGCGCAACCGCCTGCGTTATCCCGACGTCGCGCGCAACCAGGGCGTCACGGGCGTTGCAACGGTGCGCTTCACCATGGATCGGTCCGGTCGCATCGTGAGCGCGTCCCTGGTGCGGGGCGCAGGCTATCCGGCGCTCGATCAGGCTGCCCTTGCCGCGGCAAGCCCGGGATCGTCCCTGCCGCCGATCCCGGACTTCATCCCGCAATCGACGTTCACCGTGCCGCTTCGCTTCAACATCCGCTGAGCCAAGCCACGGTCGCGACCTTGACGGTCGTGGGATCGCGACTACCCTGTCGGTCAAAGCAACCCGCCGTCGCCTTCGACGTCGAAGGCGACGGCATGAGCTGCGTTCCACGACAGGGAGAATCGCCATGGCCGAAAAGGCTTTCGCCTCGACAGGCGACACCACCGCCAAGACGGTATCGTTCACGGAGATCGGGCCCGATCTCTATGCCTACACGGCCGAAGGCGATCCCAATTCCGGCATCATCGTCGGCGATGACGGCTGCATCGTCATCGACGCGCAGGCCACGCCGGCCATGGCCGAGGACGTGATCGCCCGTGTGCGCACCGTCACCGACAAGCCGATCAAGTACGTGGTGCTCTCGCATTACCATGCCGTGCGCGTGCTCGGGGCCTCGGCCTACAAGGCGCAAGGCATCATCGCTTCGACAACCACCTACGATCTGATCGTCGAGCGCGGCGAGCAGGACAAGGCGTCCGAGATCGGCCGCTTCCCGCGCCTGTTCCGCGGCGAGAGCAGCATCCCACCCGGCCTGACCTGGCCGACGCTCACCTTCGAGAGCGGCATGTCGGTGTTTCTCGGCAAGCGCGAGGTCAAGCTTTTCCATCTCGGCGCCGGCCACACGGCGGGCGACATCGTGGCCTGGGTGCCGGACGCGGAAGTGATGTTCACCGGCGATCTGGTGGAGTATCACTCCGCCTGCTATTGCGGCGACGCTTACCTGCGCGAGTGGCCGCAGACCCTGGACTCGATCCTCGACTTCCAGCCGAAGGCGATCGCGCCGGGGCGGGGCGATGCGCTGCAGGGCGAGCAGGCGGTCCGCGAGGCGGTGGCGATGACCCGCGACTTCGTGGGCACGCTCTATGGAGCGGCCGAACTGTCGGCTGCGCGCGGACGCTCCCTCAAGGAGACCTTCGCGGCCACGCGCGACGCAATGGACCCGAAATTCGGAAGCTTCGCGATCTACGAGCATTGCCTGCCGTTCAACGTGTCGCGCGCCTTCGACGAAGCCTCCGGCATCGATCATCCCGTCATCTGGACCGCCGAGCGCGACCGGGAGATGTGGGCGGCCCTGCAAGGCTAGTCCGGGGCGAACGGGCGGAGGCCGCCATGAACAATCGCAAGACCCTCTTCCAGTTCGGTTATCGCCGCAGCGCCGACCAGGATCGGCCCTCCCCGGCCCGGCATCCGGTCATCGTGGTCGGCGCGGGTCCCGTGGGCCTTTGCACGGCCATCGACCTGGCGCAGCGTGGCGTGTCCGTGGTTCTTCTCGACGATGCGGATCGGATCGGCGAGGGATCCCGCGGCATCTGCTATGCCAAACGCACGCTTGAGATCCTCGACCGGCTCGGCACCGCCCGACCCTGTCTCGAGAGAGGCGTGACCTGGAAGCTCGGAAAGGTGTTCCAGCGGGACGACCAGCTCTATGCCTTCGACCTGCTGCCCGAGGACGGGCACAAGATGCCGGCCTTCATCAATCTTCAGCAGTATTATCTCGAGCATGCCCTCGTCGAGCGCGCCGCGGAGCTGCCCGATCTCGACATCCGCTGGCGCAACAAGGTGACTGGGCTCATGCGCCGAAACGACGGCGTGACGCTCACCGTTGACACGCCCGAGGGCGCCTACGAGCTCCACGCCGATTGGGTGGTGGCCGCCGACGGCGCCCGCTCGGCCTTGCGCGGAATGCTCGGTCTGGATTTCCGCGGTGAAGTCTTCGAGGATCGCTTCCTCATCGCCGACGTGAAGATGAAGGGCGACTTTCCGCCCGAGCGCTGGTTCTGGTTCGATCCGCCCTTCCACGACGGTCGCTCGGCGCTTCTTCACAAGCAACCCGACGATGTCTGGCGCATCGACCTGCAGCTCGGCCCCGATGCGGATGCGAAGGCCGAGCAGGCGCCCGAGCGGGTCATTCCCCGCCTTCGACAGATGCTGGGGCATGAGGATTTCACGCTCGAATGGGTCTCGGTCTACACGTTCCAGTGCCGCCGCCTGGAACGCTTCGTCCATGGCCGCGTGGTCTTTGCCGGCGACGCCGCCCACCAGGTGTCTCCCTTCGGAGCGCGCGGGGCCAATTCCGGCATTCAGGATGCGGAGAACCTTGCCTGGAAGCTGGCGCTCGTCGTCAGGGGCGAAGCCCCGGCGCGTCTGATCGACACCTACGACATCGAACGCTCGGCGGCCGCGGACGAGAACATCGGTCATTCGACCCGCTCCACCGACTTCATTGCCCCGCGCTCGGCGCAGGAGCGACGTTTCCGCGATGCGACCCTTGCTCTCGCGCGTCACACTCCTTTCGCGAAGCGGATGGTGAATTCCGGTCGGCTGTCCCTGCCCTCGACCTATGAGAGCCCTCTGTCGACACCCGATCGTGAGGCCTGGTCCGGATCCGCCCGCCTCGGCGCTCCCTTGCCCGACGCTCCGATGCGGACCCGCGGCGGTCAGCCTGTCTGGCTGCTCGACACCCTGGGCAGCGAGGAGACCATCATCCATGTGCCCGACGGTGCTCCGCCGCCCGCAGGCAAGCGCGTGCTCGTCATCGGTGACGACTTGATCGATCCGGAAGGCCATTTCGCCCGACGCTTCGACGCGACGCCCGGAAGCACCTATCTCGTGCGACCGGACCAGCATCTCGCGGCACGCTGGCGTCATGCCGCGCCGGCTCAGATCGAGCGCGCCTCCCGTCGCCTGAGAGGCTTCGAGGGGGATTGCGCATGACTTCGCTCATCATCGAGAGCCGCTTCCCCGATCCGGACCGCGCCTACCGTGCACTGATCGAAGCTCACCGGGGATTGTCGGACGAGGACAGCGCAGCGCTCAACAGCGCCCTCGTTCTGATCCTCGCCAACCATATCGGCGACCAGACCGTGCTGCAGGAGGCTCTCGCCCTCGCCCGGCAGAGCCTGCACCAGACCCAGGACGGATCGGTCTGATCACGCGATGCCGAGATAGGCGGCCTTGACCTGCGGATCGGCCAGCAGGGCCGCACCCGCTCCGCTGTAAGCGACTTTTCCGGTCTCCAGCACATAGCCCCTGTCGGCGATGGCCAGAGCCGCACTGGCGTTCTGCTCGACGAGAAGAACCGTGATGCCGTCCTTCTTGAGGGACACGATGGCATCGAGGATCTGGTCGACGAGAAGCGGCGACAGCCCGAGGGACGGTTCATCCAAGAGCAGAAGCTTGGGCCTTCCCATGAGCGCGCGGCCGATCGCCAGCATCTGCTGCTGACCGCCTGACAACCCTCCGGCGAGAAGGTGGCGTTTCTCGGCCAGAACCGGGAACATGGCGAAGATGCGGTCGCGATCCTGATCGATGTCCCGGTCGCGACGATGATAGGCGCCGAGGCGCAGGTTGTCCTCGACGGTCAGCGGCCCGAACACCTGTCGGCCTTCCGGCGATTGCGTGATGCCGAGCCCGACCCTGCGGTGCGGCGGCAGGCGGTCGATGCGCCGGCCCTCGAAGCGGATTTCGCCACCGGTCATCGGCTGAACGCCGGAGAGCGTCCGGAGCAGCGTGGTCTTGCCCGCGCCGTTCGAGCCGACGAGCGCGACGATCTCGCCCGAGCGAACATCGAGGCTGATGCCCTTGAGCACCTCGATCCGGCCATAGGCGCTGCGCAGATCCTGGACCTCAAGCACGGGCAGCCTCCCGTGCGCCGTGCTGTCCCAGATAAGCCTCAAGGACCCGTGGATCATCGCGCACCTCCCGCGGCGTTCCCTCGGCGAGCGGACGGCCGCGCTCGAGCACGAGGATCCTGTCGGAGATCTTCATCACGAGCTTCATGTCGTGCTCGACGAGAACGACGGCCACGCCCCGGTCGGCGACCTGCTTGATGAGGTGATCGATTTCCTCGGTCTCCACCGCGTTGCAGCCGGCGGCCGGCTCGTCGAGGAGAAGGACGCGTGGTTCGGCGGCGAGCGCGCGCGCGATTTCGAGGCGCTTGCAGGCGCCGTAGGGCAGCGAGCCTGCCGGGGTATCCGCAGCATCCTTCAACCCGACCTCTGCCAGAAGCGCGAGCGAGGCGGCCCGCGTCTCACGATTCTGGCGCGTGACGGAAGGGGTTCTGAACAGGGCCGGAAGAAGGCTGCACTTCTCCCGCAGATGGCGGCCTACCATCACGTTCTCGCAGGCGGTCATGCGCTGGAAGATCTGCAGGTTCTGGAAGGTGCGGGACAGACCGCGCGCCGCCAGCTTGTGCGGCGCAAGTCCGGTCACGTCCTCGTCGGCGAGATGGATCGACCCGCGGCTCGCCACGTAGACGCCGGACACGATGTTGAAGAGAGTCGTCTTGCCCGCCCCGTTCGGCCCGATGATGGACAGGATCTGCCCGGGGTTCACCGAGAAGCTCACCCCGTCGACGGCCTTCACGCCGCCGAAGGAGATGCCCACATCCGTCGCCTTCAGGATGCTCATGAGCGCGCCCTCCGGAGAAGCAGGTTCGACAGGCTCGGCACGATCCCGTTGCGCATGAAGATCATCGCCACGATGATGATGAGACCGAGCAGAAGATGCTCGTATTCCTGGAAGACGGTGAGTGCCTGCGGCAACGTCACGAGCACCGCAGCGCCCACGATGCTGCCCACGACGGATCCGAGCCCGCCCAGCACCACGATGGTGACGAGTTCCACCGAATGCAGAAAGCCGGCCTGATCCGGGTTGATGAACCCGTTCATGAAGGCCAGCGCGGATCCGGCCAGCGATGCATAGATCGCGGCGATCACGAAGGCCTGCAGCTTGAAGCGCGCCACGTCGACGCCGACCACCTGCGCGGCGACCTCGCTGTCGTGCAGGGCCCGGAAGGCACGCCCGGTCGGCGTCTCGTCGAGGTTGAGGGCGATCCAGGTCCCGATCAGCAGGAGGCCTCCGGTCACCCAGTACCAGGTGTAGGATCCGCTGACCCGCCAGCCGAACAGGGTGAGCCTCTCGACGGGCATGCCATCCGGCCCGCCGGTCCAGCGGCTTTCCGTCGTGATGACGAGCGCCACGAGAACGCCGAGCCCCAAGGTGGCGATGGCCAGATAATGGCCTTTGAGGCGCAGGATGGGGCGCCCCACGAGGTAAGCCAGGACGCCCGAGAGAAGCGCCCCGAAGAGAAGCGCCGCCCAGGGCGGGATGCCGAGATGCGTCGGACCGATGGCGACCGCGTAGGCGCCGATGCCGAAGAACGCCGCGTGCCCGAGGCTGACCTGGCCTGCCTGTCCCATGAGGATGTTGAGGCCGATGGCCGCGAGCGCCGACACCCACACGAGCGAGGCGACGCGGAAATAGTAGCTCGATGGAAAGGCGAGCGGCAGCACGGCGATCACGACAGCCAGGATCGCGAGGGTGACGAAGCGCTGGTTCACGAGTGCACGCATGCTCACACCCTCTCCACGACCCGGCGTCCGAACAGGCCCTGGGGCGCCGCGAACAGGACGATCAGGATGACCAGGAACGCGAAGGCATCCTTGTAGGTCGAGCTGAGATAGCCCGCGCCGAAGGCCTCCAGCAGACCGAGCAGGAGCCCGCCGACGACCGCACCGACCGGATTGCCCATGCCGCCCAGCATGGCGGCGGCAAAGCCCTTCAGGGCCAGCAACGTCCCGACATCGTAGCTCGTCAGGGTGATCGGCGTGACCAGGATGCCGGCGATCGCCCCGATGGCCGCGGAGCCGCCGAAGGCGAGCGCCATGATGGTGGTCGTGTTGATCCCGACGAGCCGCGCGGCCAGACGGTTCGCGGCCGTGGCCAGCACGGCCTTGCCGAGAAGCGTATGCTCGAGAAAGACGTAGAGCCCCAGGACCACGACCGCGGTTCCGCCGAGCACCCAGAAGCTCTGCGGCTGCACGGCGGCGCCGAGCACGTCGACCGGGGTGTCGCCCGTGAAGGCGGGGAGCTTGTGGAACTGCTTGTCGAAGACGATCGCCGCGACGCCGCGCAGCAGGATCGAGGCTCCGATGGTGATGATGATGAGCGTCACGGCCGACGCTCCGCGCGCGGGCTCGATGGCGAAGCGGTGGAGCATGAGCCCGATTGCCACGGCGGCCGCGATGGCGACCAGGGCCGCCAGCGGCAGCGGCAGACCCGCCGCCGACGCGAACACCGTCACCATGCCGCCGAGCATGACGAACTCGCCCTGGGCGAAGTTCACCACGCCCGAGGCGTTGTAGATCAGGGTGAAGCCGAGTGCGACCAGCGCATAGACGGCTCCCACCGTCAGACCGGAGATGAGGAACTGGAGGAACTCGGCCATGATGCAGCCCCGCGACCTTCAGGTTGCCGGGCGGCAGGCTGACCGGCAGCCTGCCGCCCGATCGGTTGCAGCGTGGGATCAGCTTCCGGAGGCGACCAGGTTCCAGTCGCCGCCCTTGATCTCGAGCATGCGGAACGCCGAGAGGTCGAGGCCGAGATGATCGGTGGCGGACATGTTCACGATGCCGCCTGTGCCGACGAAGCCCTTGGTCTTTTCGATCTCGTCGCGAATCTTCTGGGGATCGGTCGAGTTCGCGCGCTTCATGGCCTCGACCAGGATGAACAATCCGTCGTAGGCGTGACCGCCGAAGGTCGAGACCGGCTGCTTCGTGGCGCCCTCGTAGGCCTGCCTATATTCGGTCACCACCTTCTTCTGCGGGTCGCTCTCCGGCAGCTTGTCGCCGACGAGGAGGGCTGCGGCCGGCAGACGCACACCCTCGGCGGCCGGACCGGCCAGATCGATGAAGCTCTTCGAGGCTACGCCGTGGCTCTGGTAGAACGGGATGTTCGTCATGCCGAGCTGGGCGTAGTTGCGGGTCACGATGGCCGGCCCCTGGCCGAAGCCCGGATTGACCACCGCCTGCACGCCCGCCGTGTTCTTGATCTTCGTGAGCTGGGCGGTCATGTCGCTGTCGCGCGGACCGTAATTCTCGTCGATGAGGATCTGCATGCCGTAATTCGGCGCGACCTTGACGCATTGCGCCCGCATGGACGCTCCGAAGCCGTCCGTGCCCGAGATCATGCCGATCTTGGTGAGATTACGCTTCTTCAGATCCTCGAAGATCTTCTCGCAGGCCATCTTGTCGGTGTGCGGCGTCTTGAAGACGAACTTGCGCACGGGATCGATAACCTCGATCGCGCCGGCGAGCGAGATGAACGGGACCTTCGCGTCTTCGAAGACCGGGATCATCGCCATGGTGCTTCCGGTCGTTGTGCCGCCCACCATGGCGATCACCTCGTCGTCCTCGATGAGGCGGGTCGCGAAGGTGCGCGCCTTGTTGGCGTCGCCGCCGTCGTCGTAGATCACGAGTTCGATCTTCTTGCCCGCGACGCCGCCGGCCGCATTGATCTTGTCGACGTAGAGCTTGAGCGTCTTGTCCTCGGGTTCACCCAGGAAGGACGACGGCCCGGTGACCGAGAGAACGGATCCGATCTTGACGGTGTCCTGCGCGAGCGCGCCATGGGACAGAGCCAGGCCCATGAGAGAGGTCGCCAGCAGGATCGTGTGAGTTGCCTTCGCGTTCATGTGTTTCCTCCGAGGTTCGTTGTCGTTTGTTGTTCTTGTTGTTGCGCAAGGGATCAGGCCGTCGGGAGCCTGCCGGTCGTTGCAGGAACGGAGCAATGGGACAGGACTGCGCGAGGCTGGCGTTGCCGTGCGCGTGCATCCTGTTGGCCGTCGAAACCTGCCATCCCGTTTCGCTCCGCAAAGGGCCGAATGTTGGCTTATTGACGCTGTTTGTCCCATCAATATAATTGACCGGACGGTTGGTCAATAGTAAACAAGTCGCAAGACCACCCGCTTGCCAGCGAATGTTCGGGAGGGCCATGGTGGAGAACGATCTCGTCATCACGGAGCGTCGAGAGGGTTATCAGGTGATCACCCTCAACAGGCCCGATCGTCTGAATTCCTTCAACGAGGCGATGCATGCGGCCCTGATGGCGGCCCTTCGCGATGCCGAAGCGGACGAGACCTGCCGGGCTCTCGTCCTCACGGGCGCCGGCCGTGGCTTCTGTGCCGGACAGGATCTGTCCGACCGGGTCTTCAGCCCAGGCCAGGTTCCGGATCTCTCCTCCACCCTGGAGCGCCTCTACAATCCGCTCGTGCGCAAGCTGCGCGCCCTGCGGATGCCGGTCATCGGCGCGGTCAACGGCGTTGCAGCGGGCGCGGGAGCCAATCTCGCGCTCGCCTGCGACATCGTCCTGGCGGCCCGTTCGGCCAAGTTCATCCAGGCCTTTGCGAAGCTCGGCCTCGTGCCCGATTCCGGGGGCACCTGGTTTCTGCCGCGCCTCGTCGGGCCGGCGCGCGCCCGCGCGCTCGCACTCCTGGCCGAGCCTGTTCCGGCCGATCGGGCGGAGGCCTGGGGCATGATCTGGAAGTCGGTCGAGGACGGCGCCCTGATGGACGAGGCGCATCGCCTCGCCGCCCACTTCGCGGTTCAGCCGACGGTCGGGCTTCGTCTGATCAAGCAGGCGCTCGACGCCTCCGAGACCAACGATCTCGACCACCAGCTCAATCTGGAGCGCGATCTTCAGGGCCAGGCCGGCCGCACGCCCGACTACATCGAAGGCGTCACCGCGTTCTTCGAGAAGCGGCAGCCGAAATTCACCGGGAGGGCGTGATGGACGCAGGATCGACCCCCGCAGGACGTTCCGCCTGCGACCTCGCCGCAGCCTGCGCCGACGCCATGTGGGCCGAGGACCAGGCGAGCCAGGGACTCGGGATGAGGGTCGAGCGCGTGTCGCCCGGCGAGGCCGTCCTGTCCATGACGATCCGCCCGGACATGACGAACGGGCACGGCATCTGCCACGGCGGCTTCATCTTCACCCTCGCCGACTCGGCCTTCGCGTTCGCCTGCAACACCTACGACCAGCGCACGGTCGCCCAGCAATGCGCCGTGACGTTCCTCCAGCCGGGCCGGCGGGGCGACACGCTCACGGCCCATGCGGTCGAGCGCCACCGTTCGGGCCGCTCGGGGATCTACGACGTCACGGTCCGCAACGGTCAGGGCGAAACCGTCGCCGAATTCCGCGGGCACTCGCGCACCATCGCGGGCACGCTTCTCGCATCGGGCGACACCGGAAAGACCCCATAAGAACGAACGGATGGGAGGTTCCCTTGCTTCAGATTCCGCACCGCAAGCTGTCCGAACTCAAGCCTCAGGCGACGCAGCTCGATCGCTTCGAACTGGCGTCCCGGGATGAGCTTGCCGCCTGGCAGCGCGAGCGCCTCGCCTGGTCCCTGCGCCATGCCTACGAGAACGTGCCGCATTACAAAGCGACGTTCGACGCGGCGGGCGTTCATCCGGACGACTTCAGGGATCTCAGCGATCTCGCCAAGTTCCCGTTCACCACCAAGGCCGACCTGCGGGACAATTATCCCTTCGGCATGTTCGCCGTTCCGCAGCACCAGATCGCTCGCGTGCACGGCTCGTCGGGCACCACCGGCAAGCCCACGGTCGTCGGCTACACCAAGCGCGACATCGACACATGGGCGGACGTGGTGGCGCGCTCCATCCGGGCGAGCGGCGGGCGTCCGGGCATGAAGGTGCACGTGGCCTACGGCTATGGCCTCTTCACCGGAGGATTGGGCGCGCATTACGGCGCAGAGCGCCTCGGCTGCATGGTGATCCCGATGTCGGGCGGCATGACCGAACGCCAGGTGCAGCTCATCCAGGACTTCAAGCCCGACATCATCATGGTCACGCCGTCCTACATGCTGGCGATCCTCGACGAGTTCAAGAAGCAAGGTCTTGATCCCCGGCAATCCTCGCTGAAGGTCGGGATCTTCGGCGCCGAGCCATGGACGAACGCCATGCGGACGGAGATCGAAGAGGCCTTCGATATCCATGCGGTCGACATTTACGGCCTGTCCGAGGTCATGGGGCCGGGCGTCGCCTGCGAATGCGTGGAGAGCAAGGACGGACTGCACATCTGGGAGGATCACTTCTACCCCGAGGTGATCAACCCCGTGACGGGCGAAGTCCTGCCGGACGGCGAGGAGGGCGAGCTCGTCTTCACCTCGCTGACCAAGGAAGCCATGCCGGTCATCCGCTATCGCACCCGGGATCTCACGCGTCTTCTTCCCGGCACAGCGCGCACCATGCGCCGCATGGAGAAAGTCACGGGCCGAACCGACGACATGATGATCATCCGCGGCGTCAACGTGTTCCCGACCCAGATCGAGGAGAAGCTCCTCGCCATTCCGACCCTGTCGGGACATTACCAGATCATCCTGACCCGCGAGGGCCGGATGGACCAGATGGAGATCAGGGCCGAGATCCGGCCGGATGCCGATTATCCGGAAACCCGGCAAGCCGCCGCCGACCGCCTGAGCCAGGCGATCAAGGACACCATCGGCATCACGGCCCAGGTCAACGTCCTCGACCCGGAAGGAATCGAGCGCTCGCTCGGCAAGGCGCGGCGCGTGATCGACCGCAGACCGAAGGAATAGAAAAATCCCATGGCCCGTACCCGTGCCACCGATTATGACGACAAGCGCCGGGCGATCCTCGATCGCTCGGCCGAACTCTTTGCCGAGCACGGCTACGACCGCGCCTCGATGAGCAAGATCGCAGAAGCCTGCGGGGTCTCCAAGGCCAACCTGTACCACTACTACAAGGACAAGGAGGCGCTGCTCTTCGACGTGATCCGCTTCCACCTCGAAGAGCTGCTGGAGGTCGTGGAGGCGGCCGACCGCCCGGGCCTTGCTCCGGACGAGCGCCTGAGGGAGCTGGTGGCGGCGCTGCTCGAGGCCTATCGCGATGCCGACGCCCAGCACAACGTGCAGATCAACGGCATGCGCCTGCTCCCGACCGACCGCCAGGCTGAGCTCAAGGCGGTGGAGCGGGACCTGGTCACGATCTTCTCCGATGCGGTGGCGGGCGTTGCGCCGCAGCTCAAGGGAACCAAGCTGCTCAAGCCCGTGACCATGTCGCTCTTCGGCATGATCAACTGGCATTATCTGTGGTTCAAGAGCACCGGCGAGGTGACCCGCGCAGATTATGCCGCGCTGGTCTCGCGGCTCATCGTGGACGGAACCCGCAATCTTCAGGCGGAACCCGCACCCTCGTCGCGGCGGGTCAGCGCTGCGGAATAGAGGCTGCGACGGCTCGGGCATTCCGCGCCCCACGGGACGGCCGATGCTCAGCAGTCACTGAAGCGAGACCTGATCGCCGATCTCGCGCGGCTCATGACCCGGAACCTCGAGCCCAAAGCGCGAGAGCATCGGATGAACGTGGCTCTGCCATTGCCCCGTCAGCTCGTCCCTGCCCTTTTGGCGCAGGCCGTATTTGCGATGCTGGGCGAAGTGATCCGACGCGCTGCTGCCGAAGGTATCCGCCACGCGCGGATACCAGTAGTTAACGGAGGCCTGGGCATCGGTCCTGTCGTGGCCTCTCTCGAGAGCCGCCCGCAATCCCTGCTCCCCCCGTTCCGCGTGGCGCTTCTCGACGGGAAGAATCTCGGCCAAGACGTCGGCGAGGGGCTGATAGGAGCCGCGCGTCAGTTCGTCGAGCTGCACCACGGTGGCCTGCCCCATCAGGCAGTTCATCACCACCGCGTCGACCCAGCCGTTGATCGGATAATGGAACACGTTGAGGCGCATGTCTCCGGCAATGCGTCGTGTGGCCAGATTGACGCTGCGGTCGAGACGGGACGCCCAGGGATGAGCCCCCACATATTGCGCCGTATCGGCGCCGAACTGCTCCATGAGAGCCAGGACCTGACGGGCATGGTCGAACTTCTCGAAAACGATGCGCGTCGCGATGATCCGCTCCTTGAGCCCGGGAGCCAGGTTGATGCAATCGGCGAAGCCCGAGGCTCCTGCCATCTCGGAATCGACGAAGATCGCCATCAGGCGCATGAGTTCGCCGCGATAGCGCGGCGTCACGTTATCGGGAGCGCTGAGGCGACCGCCGCCAGCCACGAAGGTGACGAGGCATTCTTCATCGACCATGGAACCACCCTCCCCGCCTCCTGCGGCGTCACTTGTCGAAATCGACCAGAATCCTGTCGCTCACCGGGTAGCTTTGGCAGGTCAGAATGTAGCCCCGCGCGATCTCGTAATCCTCGAGAGCGAAATTCGCGTCCATGTCCACCTCGCCCTCGACCAGCATCGCCCGGCAGGTTGAGCAGACGCCGCCCTTGCAGGCATAGGGCAGCTCCAGTCCCTCGGCGGTTGCGGCATCGAGCACCGATGCGGTGCCCTTCTCGAAGGACAGAGTGCGGGCGCGTCCGTCGATGACGATGGTGGCCTCGCACAGGTTCCTGTTGTCGTCCGCTGCGGTCGCCTCAGGCTTGCGCTGGCGGCGGCTCGGCGTCGAGGTGGCGAAGAGCTCGAACTTGATCTGGCGCTTGTCGAGCCCGTGTTCCTCGAGGCTTTGCGCGACGCCCAGCATCATATCCTGCGGACCGCAGATGAAGGCGGTATCGATGGACGACGCATCGATCCAATGGTCCAGAAGCTGGTCGCACTTCTCCTTGGTCAGGCGCCCGTTGAAGAGGTCGATGTCCTGCTGCTCGCGGCTGAGGATGTGGATGAGACTGAAGCGGTCGAGATGCTCGTTCTTGAGATCCTCGAGCTCCTCGCGGAACATGATCGAACCCGACGCGCGATTGCCGTAGAACAGGGTGAAGGATGAATTCGGCTCGGCGACGAGGGTGGTCTTGATGATGCTCAAAAGCGGCGTGATCCCGCTGCCCGCGGCAAAGCCCACGAAGTGACGCTTGCGGGTCTCGTCGAGAGGCACGAAGAAATTGCCCATGGGCGGCATCGCCTCGATGACCTGCCCGGGGGCGAGCTGCTCGCTGGCCCAGCTGGAGAACGCTCCGCCGGCGATCTTCTTGATGCCGACCCGGAGCCGCCCCTCCATCGGCGTCGCACAGATGGAATAGGACCGCCGCACCTCGTCGCCGTCGATGGTGGTGCGCAGGGTCAGGTACTGGCCCGGCGAGAAGCGGAACGCATCCTTGTGCTCCTCCGGCACGTCGAGAGTGAGCACGATGGCGTCGCGGGTTTCGCGCCGCACGTCGGCAACGGTGACGGGGTAGAACTTCGTCATGGAGCATCCGCTCTTTTCAAATGCACTTGAAGTAGTCGAAAGGCTCGAGGCAGTCGCGGCACCGGTATTGTGCCTTGCACGGCGTCGAGCCGAACTCGCTCACCCGGTCGGTGTTCTCGGATCGGCAGCGCGGGCACGCGATGGTCAAAGGCTTGCGCAGGAATCGATCGAATGGCGACGGCCCGCCTGCGCTCTCCGCCGGGGGTGCGATGCCGTAGGCCTCCAGCCGCCGCCGGCCCTCCTGGGTGATCCAGTCCGTGGTCCAGGGCGGCGAGAGGCGCCGCTCGATCCGCAGGCGGTCGATGCCTCTCGCCCGCAGGGCCGCTTCAATCTCGAACGCGATGACGCTCGTGGCCGGGCAGCCCGAATAGGTGGGCGTGATGGCGACAACGAGTTCGCTATCCTGCCATTGCACGTCGCGCACGATGCCGAGATCCATGACGGAGACCGCCGGCACCTCCGGGTCGGGAACGTCGCCCAGCCAGTCTCTGATCTGGTCTGGATCCGGCCGTGTCAGGCTGTCGATCATCTTTCCCGCGCTCCTCACCACGTCGCGTTGGGATAGGCCCGCTGCAGGAACTGGAGATCGGCCAGGATGTAGCCGAGATGCTCGGAATGAATGCCGCGCTTGCCGCCCTTCTGCGCCCATCCGGGCTGCGGCAGCGTGAGCGTCGCCTCCTCGATGGTCGCACGAACGAGACCGAGCCAGGGCTCATGCAGCGTCGCGGGGTCCGGCCCGATGCCGTCCCGCACCATGACCTGGTCGACCTCGTCGCCTTCGAACAGCTCGCCGGTATACATCCAGAGATCGTCGACGGCGCTTTGCATCCGGCGGTGGCTTTCCTCCGTGCCGTCGCCGAGGCGTAGGACCCATTCCTGGCTCCGCTCCAGGTGATAGGTAACCTCCTTGAGGCCCTTTGCGGCGATCTCGGCGATGCGGGGGTCCGTCGAGCCGGTCAGCCCGTGCAGCAGCAGATAATGCCAGGCATCGAAATAGAACTGCCGCGCCATCGTGGCGGCGAAGTCGCCGTTCGGCTGCTCGACCAGAAGCACATTGCGGAAATCGCGCGCGTCGCGCAGATAGGCGAGCTTGTCGGCGTCCCGTCCCCTGCCTTCGACCTCACCGGCGAGGTTGAGCCAGAGCTGCGTCTGCCCGATCAGGTCGAGGGCGACGTTGGAGAGCGCCAGATCCTCCTCGAGCGCCGGCGAATGCCCGCACCATTCGGAGAGACGATGGCCCAGGATCAGGGCGTTGTCGCCCAGCCGCAGCAGATACTCGACGAGAGCGTCCTGCGCATTCATCACATGTGCCCCAGCTCTTCGGGAATCTCGTAGAAGGTCGGGTGGCGATAGACCTTGCTGTTGGCGGGATCGAACAGCGGCCCCTTGTCGCCGGGCGAGCTCGCCGCGATATCGGACGCCTTCACGACCCAGATGCTCACGCCCTCGTTGCGGCGCGTATAGACGTCGCGCGCGTTCATGATCGCCATCTCGGCATCGGGCGCATGCAGGCTGCCCACGTGCCGGTGGGCCAGGCCATGCTGGCTGCGGATGAACACCTCCCAGAGAGGCCATTCCTTCTTGTCGGTCATCGTCTCTCTCCCGCCTAAGCGGCCTTGACTTGCGCCCGCGCGGCCTTCTTGGCCGCATAGGCGTCCGCCGCATCGCGCACCCATTGACCCTCTTCATAGGCCTTTACCCGCGTGCGCAGGCGCTGACGGTTGCAGGGACCATTGCCGGCGATCACCTGATAGAACTCGTCCCAGTCGATCGCGCCGAAATCGTAATGCCCACGCTCCGCGTTCCACTTGAGATCGGGGTCGGGAACGGTGAGGCCCAGATATTCGGCCTGGGGCACCGTCTGGTCGACGAATTTCTGGCGCAGCTCGTCGTTGGAATTGATCTTGATCTTCCAGCGCATCGATTGCGCGCTGTGGACGGAATCTGCGTCGGACGGGCCGAACATCATCAGCGAGGGCCACCACCAGCGGTTCAGCGCGTCCTGCGCCATCTGCTTCTGCTCGGGCGTGCCGCGGGCGAGCTTGGTCATGGCGTCGTAGCCCTGCCGCTGATGGAAGCTCTCCTCCTTGCAGATGCGGATCATGGCGCGGGAATAGGGTCCGTAGGAGCAGCGTTGCAGCGGCACCTGGTTCATGATCGCGGCTCCGTCCACGAGCCAGCCGATGGCCCCGATGTCGGCCCAGGTGAGCGTCGGATAGTTGAAGATGCTGGAATACTTGGCCTTGCCGCTGTTGAGCTGCTCCAGGAGCTCGTCGCGGCTCACGCCGAGGGTCTCGGCCGCGCAGTAGAGATAGAGCCCGTGGCCTGCCTCGTCCTGCACCTTGGCGAGCAGGATGGCCTTGCGCTCCAGGGTCGGCGCGCGAGTGATCCAGTTGCCCTCGGGCTGCATGCCGATGATTTCCGAATGGGCGTGCTGGGAGATCTGCCGGATCAGGGTCTTGCGATAGGCCTCCGGCATCCACTCCTTCGGCTCGATCTTGATGTCGGCATCGATGCGATCCTGGAAGGCACGTTCCTCCGGAGACATCTCGTCCTTGGATCGGATGTGCTCGACGCCCGTTTTCACCATCTGTGCGTACACGGCGCTTCTCCCTGACGTTAAGGCCTGTCGGGCTCTCGTCTTGCAGTCCCGGCCGCCGGAGCGGCCCTTCTGCGCCGGCCAGCGATGGCGCGCAGGCGGCATGCCTCTCCGGGTTTCCGCGGCCCTTTCAATATGTCACAGAAAACATATTAAGCAAGAATTTTTTGTAACACTTTCATCAGCCGATCCTCAATTCAGCGGCCGGTTCCGCCGCCGCGAAGCGCTGCCTGAAGGTCTCGTCGACCGCGGGAAGCGGTCCCAGGTCGCTCTGGGCATGGGTATCGATCCAACGCTCGGCAGCCGGAAGAAGAGTGCGGTAAATCGTGCCGCAGAGGGCTCTGGCCCCCGTTCCGGCCCAAGGCCCGGGAAGGAGCCGGGACGGCAGCTGCGGATCCTTCAGGACCGCCCTGCGGTAATCGTGGATCAGGAGGATGCGCACGAGAAGGGCATCGAGACTTGTGAACCCCGCGCCCCGTTCGAGGGCCCCGAGGGTGCCCGCATAGGTGTCGATGAACCGCCTGTAGCGGGCTTCGATCTCCGCCAGGGGCCACGCCTTCTCCACCAGACGCCGGGCCGTGGGCAGATCGGCCGGGGTTGCGGCCAGCCTCAGGAAGGGGCCGGTCCTGGCGGCGGGTCCCGCACCCATAAGAAGATCGGGTCCCAGCGTGCCATACCCTGCCGCTGACAATTCGCCCCTCAGCGCATTGCGGTCCTGCGGGTTCTCGAGCAGGAGGAGATCAAACGATCCGTGCCACTCGTGGGGCGGGTCGGCATAGATCCGCCGCGTGGCCTCCGCGAAAGCCTCCTGGCCCTGCGGCGTCAGGCGATAATAGCTGTTGCGTCCCACCTTCCAGCGCTCGAACCAGCCCTCGGCGACGAGGCGGGACAGGGCCGTCCGGACAAGGGTGTCGCTGATGCGGAAGGCCCGCATGATCTCGTGCAGGGATGCCAGGGACAGCACCCCGCCCCGAGGCACCACCGCATCCCCGAAGACCGTCACGATGAGCGAGCCCGCCCGGATCGGCGTCCGTTCGTGGAACCTGTCCAGCAGAGCCTCTACGACCGCGGCCATGCAAGCGTACTCCGATGATCTGGGGCCGAGGAGCCGGTGCCGCCTCCGCCTGTCCGACCTTCACCTACCCAGACTGCCCCATCCCTGTCGAGCCATCCGGGCGAACGACGGCGCCTCCAAAATTCCTTGACTAACCGGCCGGTCGGTTAATAATGCCCGAAAGGCGCGGCCATGCCAACGGGGCCGCCCATTCATCATTCCAAGGTGCCCCAATGAGACTCGAGAGCTTCGTTCGTGGAAGTTGGATGTCGCCCGGCCAAGACCTGGCCGATATTCACAGCGCCGTCACCGGCAACGTGGTCGCCCAGGTCGCCAGCGGCGGCCTCGACATGGGCGAGGTGCTGGCCTATGCCCGCCAGGTCGGCGGACCCAACCTGCGGAAGCTCACCTTCCACCAGCGTGCAGAACTTCTGAAACGTCTTGCCATTCATCTGTCAGAACGCAAGGACCAGCTCTATACGCTCTCCTACCAGACCGGCACCACGCGGTCCGACAACTTCATCGACGTGGATGGCGGCATCGGCACCCTCTTCGTCTATGCGTCTAAGGGCCGTCGCGAACTGCCCAACGCCACCTTTCTTCTGGATGGAAATGTCGAAGCCCTTTCGAAGGGCGGCAGCTTCGTCGGCCAGCACGTGATGACGCCTCTCCATGGCGTCGCCGTTCACATCAACGCTTTCAATTTCCCCTGCTGGGGCATGCTCGAAAAGCTCGCGCCTGCCATCCTGGCCGGCGTCCCGGTCGTGACGAAGCCGGCGACGATCACGTCCTATGTGGCCCATGCGCTGGTACGAATGATTGCGGAGTCCCGCATCCTTCCCGACGGAGCGCTCCAGTGCATCGTCGGCTCGACGGGCGATCTTTTCGAACATCTGACCTGTCAGGATGTCGTGTCCTTTACCGGCTCCGCCGATACGGCCCAGAAACTGCAGCGACACCCGGTCGTTGCGCGCGAATCCGTCCGGTTCATCGCCGAGCGCGATTCGCTCAATGCTGCCATTCTTGCGCCTGACGCCGGGCCGGGAACGCCGGAATTCGACCTCTTCGTCAAGGAAGTGGCGAAGGAGATGACCGTCAAGGCAGGACAGAAATGCACGGCCATCCGCCGCGCCATCGCCCCCCATGCGCATGTCCCTGCGGTGATCGATGCCCTGGGGGAGCGGCTCTCCAGGATCAAGGTCGGCAATCCGGAACTCGAAAGCGTCCGCATGGGACCGGTCGTCGGGCTTGGTCAGCGGCGGGACGTGATGGCTCAGGTGGCGAAGCTCCGGACAGAGGCGGATATCGTCGTCGGTGATCCGGACAATTTCATGGTCGAAGGGGCGGACCGCGAGCGCGGCGCCTTCATCCCGCCGCTGGTGCTACATTGCCCGGACCCGATCCGGGCCACCCATGTCCACAGCGTCGAGGCCTTCGGCCCGGTCTGCACCGTGATGGGCTATGACGGCCTCGATCAGGCCGTCACCCTGGCCAATCGCGGCGACGGCAGCCTCGTGGCGTCCCTCTACACCTACGACCCCGCTGCGGCGGCCGATCTCGTCTTCGGCGTAGGCGCCTTCCATGGCCGCCTGGTACTGATCGACCGGGATTGCGCGAAGGAACAGACCGGCCACGGCTCGCCGATGCCGCACATGGTCCATGGCGGACCGGGCCGCGCCGGTGGCGGTGAGGAGCTCGGGGGCATGCGCGGCGTGCATCATTACATGCAGCGCACAGCGCTGCAGGGTTCTCCCGCCATGCTCTCGCGCGTGACGCAGAGCTGGATCAAGGGCGCTCCGACCATCGAGGAGGGCCGGCATCCATTCCGCTACTATTTCGAGGACCTCGCCATCGGCCAGACCTTCGTCTCCAAGGAGCGCACGATCACCCTTGAGGATATCGAGCACTTCGCGGAATTCACCGGCGATACCTTCTATGCCCATATGAGCGAGGAGGCGACGAAGAACCATCCGTTCTTCCCCGGACGGGTGGCCCACGGCTATCTTCTGTTGTCCTTCGCGGCAGGCCTCTTCGTCGATCCGGACCTCGGACCGGTGCTTGCCAATTACGGTCTCGATTCCTTACGTTTCATCAAACCCGTGCAGCCGGGCGAAACCATCAAGGTCCGGTTGACGACAAAGTCGAAATCGCCGCGCAACGAGCAGTATGGCGAGGTGCGCTGGGACGTGGAGATCACGACGGATATGGGCGAGACGGTCGCAACCTACGATCTGCTCACGATGAATGCGGTGCGTCCATGAGCGATACGGCCTCCCCGCATGAAGGCAGTCCCGTCAGGCTGATCCCGAACACCCCCGTGGCCCTGATCGAGATCGACAATCCGCCGGTCAATGCCACGTCTCGGCACGTGCGCTCAGGCCTGCTCGCCGCAATCCAGGAGGTTGGCCGCAATCCGCAGATCGGGGCCGCGGTGATCGCCTGCGCGGGCCGCACCTTCGTGGCCGGAGCCGACATCCGCGAGTTCGGCCGGCCTCCGCAGGAACCCCACCTGCCCGACGTCATCAACGCCATCGAGGCCTGCTCCAAGCCGGTCGTCGCCGCCGTTCATGGAACGGCTCTCGGCGGCGGCTGCGAGATCGCGCTCGCCTGCCATGCCCGTGTGGCCGAGCCAGGTGCGGGCTTCGGCCTGCCGGAGGTGAAGCTCGGACTGGTTCCGGGAGCCGGCGGCACGCAACGCCTCCCGCGGCTGGTCGGACTGGAAGCCGCCCTCGATCTCGTAACAAGTGGACGAACCGTCAAAGCCGCGGAAGCGCTGCGTCTCGGCCTCATCGACCAGCTCTCCACCGGGGACCTGCGCCAGGATGCGATGGAACTTGCCCGAGACCTGATCGGTCAGCCGCTGCGACGCACAGGTGAATGCGCCGTGACTCCGCTCGACGCGGCAACGGCTTCTGCAAAGGTTGCGGACGTTCACAGGAAAGCCAGAGGTGCGCAAGCGCCAGGCAGGGCAGCGGAGCTTGTGCTCCTGTCCGCAAGCCTGCCGCTGCAAGACGGCATGACGCGGGAACGCGAGACGTTCCTCGAACTGCGCTCGTCCGCACAATCGGCCGCCCTGCGGCATGCCTTCTTCGCGGAGCGGGAGGTCACGCGTCTCCCGGATCTCGACTCCATTGAGCCTCGCCCGGTCCAGAAGATCGGGATCGTTGGGGCCGGAACGATGGGATCGGGCATTGCCATCGCGTTCGCGGATGCCGGCTTCGACGTGAAGGTCGTCGAGACCAGTGAGCAGGCGCTCGCGGCCGGTCAGGCTCGGATCACGGATGTCTACGACAAGCAGGTTCAGAGCGGTCGGATCACCGCTGCCGCACGCGACGAGCGCCTCCAGGCTATCGAGTATGAGGTTGGTATCAGCTCCCTGTCGGATCGGGATCTCGTCATCGAGGCCGTGTTCGAGGATCTGGACGTCAAACGGGCGCTTTTCCGGGATCTCGATGCGATCCTTCCGCCAGGAACCATCCTGGCAACGAATACCAGTTACCTTGACATCAATCTGATCGCGGCCGTCACCTCCCGGCCGGCCGATGTGGTGGGCCTGCATTTCTTCAGCCCGGCCAACGTGATGAAGCTCCTCGAGATCGTGCGGACTGACAGGACGGCGGCCGACGTCGTCGCAACAGGTCTCAGCCTCGCCAAGCGGCTGCGCAAGATCCCCGTCGTGTGCCGGGTCTGCGACGGCTTCGTGGGCAACCGCATCCTGTCGCGCTACCGCCTCCAGGCGGAGTACCTGCTGGAGGAAGGGGCTCTCCCGCACGAAGTCGATGCCGCTCTCGAAGCGTTCGGATTCCCGATGGGCCCGTTCGCCGTCTCCGACCTCGCCGGCCTCGACATCGCCTGGGCGCGGCGCAAGCGGCTGGCGCCGACCCGCGATCCGCGCGAGCGCTACGTGGACATCGCCGACCGGCTCTGCGAGGCGGGCCGCTTCGGGCGCAAGACCGGCGCGGGCTGGTATCGCTATGACGGCGGCAAGCGGGAGGTCGACCCCTTCGTCACCGGGCTCGTCGAGGAGGCCTCGCGGCGGCGCGGGCTGACGCGGCGTTCAATTTCCGCGGACGAGATCCAATCCCGCATCCGGGCGGCCATCGTCAACGAAGCCTGCAAGATCCTCGACGAGCGCATCGTCGAGCGTCCGCTCGATGTGGACGTGGTGATGATGCACGGCTACGGCTATCCGGCCTGGCGCGGCGGTCCCCTGTTCGAGGCCGACAGCGTGGGGCTCAGGCCGATCCTCGACACCGTGAACGAGCGCGCCGAACGGGACGGGCCCGGATGGGAGCCGGCGGACGGGCTCGTGAGCCGGGCCGCCTCGGGGGCAACGTTCTATCCATAGGCCGAAGCGCCGAACACCATCAGCGGGGGATCCAAGCATGTTCGATCGAGCCACCGCCGAGGCGATGCTCGCAACCGTCTTCGCCCCCTGGGTGCAGGCGCTCGATCTGTCCATCGAAAGCCTCGGCCCGGACGGCGCCGTCCTGCGCATGCGGTTTTCCGAAAAGCTCTGCCGCGACAACGGCGTCGTGTGCGGGCAGGCCCTCATGAGCCTAGCCGACACCGCCATGGTGTTCGCGGTGTCCTCGGCCGGCGGCGTCTATCGCCCCATGACCACGGTCGACCAGACCATGCATTTTCTCAAGCCGGTGGCGAAGGCCGACGTGCTGGCGGACGCACAGGTCGTGCGCCTCGGGCGCACCATGGCGTTCGGAAGCGTGACGCTCACGGCCGACGGCGATGCGCGGCCCGTGGCGATGGCGCAGCTCGCCTATGCCCTGCTGGCCGAGGGCAGGTAGCGGCCCGCCGGTCGTCGGCTTTAAGAGGACGGCTCATCATGGGCTTTCCTCCCCGTCATGGCCGGGCTTGTCCCGGCCATCCCGATCGGAAAAGCGATGTGCCTTACGGATCGGGATCACCGGCAGAAGGCCGGTGATGACGTGAGGCGGCTGCCCCCGACGGGAGAGTCTCGCAATGAAGCCAAGGGTTGAGGAGTCGTCCCGTCAAAACGGCAGCGCCACGCTGGTCTTGATCTCCTTCAGGACCACGTTGGTGCGCACGGTGCGGATGCCGGGCAGACGGAACATGAACTCGTCCAGGAACAGGTTATAGGCGTGCATGTCGCGCACCACGACGCGCAGGTGATAATCGGCGTCGCCCGTGGTGGCGAAGCACTCCAGGACTTCGGCGCGGGCCGTGACACGGGAAACGAATTCGTCGACGAACTTGGCGTCGTGCCGCTCCAGCGACACGTGCAGGATCGCCGAGGTGGCGAACCCGGCCTTCTCCCGGTCGACCAGGGCGGCATAGCCCGTGATCACGCCGGTCTCCTCGAGCGCGCGCACCCGCCGCCAGCAGGCCGAGGTGGACATGCCTACGTCATCGGCCAGCTGCTGGTTCGTGGTGCGCCCCTCCCTCTGCAGCTGCACGAGGATGTGCTCGTCCTGCTTCTCGATCATGGCCGCATCCGCTCCTGGTAGGCTTTTCCAATCAATGAACCTTTGCCCATCTCTTCTACCACAAAAGGGCGAGCGCACGGAATGAATAGGAAACACCTACCAGACGTTCAGGATTATTCTAGACACGCCGGCTGACGGCGCTCCTTTTCCGGGACCAGGCCCATGGACGACGCTTCCTCCCTCGATTCCTACCGCCTCGCCGACCGCTACAGCCGGGAGAGGGGCCGGGTCTTCCTGACCGGCACCCAGGCGATCGTCCGCATCGTGCTCGACCAGGCGAGGCGCGACAGGGCTGCGGGGCTCGACACCGCCGGCTTCGTGTCCGGCTACCGCGGGTCGCCCCTCGGCGGCGTCGATCTCGAGCTCTGGCGCGTGAAGGACCAGCTCAAGGAGCACCGGATCGAGTTCCTGCCCGCCGTCAACGAGGATCTCGCGGCCACCGCCGTCCTCGGATCGCAGCAGGTCGAGACCAATCCCGACCGGCAGGTCCAGGGCGTGTTCGGCCTCTGGTACGGCAAGGGCCCCGGGGTCGACCGCTCCGGCGACGCGCTCAAGCACGGCAACGCCTATGGCTCCTCGCCCCATGGCGGCGTGCTGGTGATCGCCGGCGACGACCATGGCTGCGTGTCCTCGTCGATGCCGCATCAATCCGACGTCGCCTTTATGAGCTGGTTCATGCCGACACTCCATCCGGCGAGCGTCGCCGAATATCTCGAGTTCGGTGAGTACGGCTATGCGCTGAGCCGGTATTCCGGCATGTGGGTCGGGTTCAAGGCCGTGTCGGAAATCGTGGAATCGGGCGTGTCCGTGGAGCTGCGGTCGCCGCGCGTGTTCCGCGAGCCCGACTTCGCGCCCCCGCCCGGCGGCCTGCATTACCGCTGGCCGGATCTGCCCGGACCGCAGATCGAGGAACGCATGGAGGCGAAGAAGCACGCGGTCTATGCCTTCGCCAAGGCCAACCCCATCGACCGGCGCATCTACGACATTCCGGACGCCTCCTACGGCATCGTCACGGCCGGCAAGGCCCACCTCGACCTGATGGAGGCGCTGCGCCTCATCGGGCTCGACGAAGCCGCCTGCCGGGCCCACGGTATCGACATCTACAAGGTCGGCATGGTCTGGCCCCTCGCCCTGCACGACGCCATGGAGTTCGTGAAGGGCAAGCGCGAGATCCTCGTGATCGAGGAGAAGCGCGGCATCATCGAAAGCCAGTTCAAGGAGTATTTTTACGATTATCCCGGGTCGAAGCCCGAGCGCATGGTCGGCAAGCACGACGAGACCGGCGAACGGCTCATCCCCTGGACCGGCGAACTCTCGCCGCGCTTCCTCGCCGGCGTCCTGGCCAAGCGCCTCGATGCGATCTTCCCCGATCTCGGCCTCGCGCAGCGCGCCGCCGCCCTGACGCCGGAGCCGGAGCGCGTGATCGCCGTTCCGGGCGCCACCCGCACGCCCTATTTCTGCTCCGGCTGCCCGCACAACACCTCGACCCGGGTGCCGGAGGGCTCGAAGGCCCTCGCCGGCATCGGCTGCCACTTCATGGCGAGCTGGATGGACCGGGAGACCTCGTCGCTGATCCAGATGGGCGGCGAGGGTGTCAACTGGGCGGCCTCATCCAGGTTCACCGGCCAGGGCCACATCTTCCAGAATCTCGGCGAGGGCACCTATTACCATTCGGGCTCCATGGCGATCCGCCAGGCGATCGCGGCCGGCGCCAACATCACCTACAAGATCCTGTTCAACGACGCGGTCGCCATGACGGGCGGCCAGCCGGTCGACGGGCCGGTGAGCGTCCATGCCATCGCGCACAGCGTGCGGGCGGAGGGCGTGCAGCGCATCGCGCTGGTGTCGGACCAGCCCGAGAAGTTCGACCCGGCGGACCTGCCGAAGGGCGTGACCATCCACCCGCGCGAGGACCTCGACGCGGTGCAGAAGGAGCTGCGCGACATCCCGGGCGTCACGGTGCTGATCTACGAGCAGACCTGCGCGACCGAGAAGCGCCGTCGCCGCAAGCGCGGGCAGATGGATGATCCGAAGCGCTTCGCGTACATCAACGACCTCGTCTGCGAAGGCTGTGGCGATTGCTCGGTGGCGTCCAACTGCCTGAGCGTCGAGCCAAGGGAGACGCCGTTCGGGCGCAAGCGCAAGATCAATCTCTCCACCTGCAACAAGGACTTTTCCTGCCTGGAGGGCTTCTGCCCCAGCTTCGTGACCGTGGAGGGCGCCACGCGCCGCGCCAGAACCGCGAGCGGCTTCGACGCGGTCACGCGTGCGGCAGGGCTGCCGTCCCCTGCCTTGCCCGATCTCGCGCGGCCCTTCGACCTGCTGGTCACGGGAGTCGGCGGCACCGGCGTCGTGACCGTCGGGGCGCTCATCAGCATGGCGGCCCATCTCGAAGGACGCGGCGTGTCGGTGCTGGACTTCACGGGCTTCGCGCAGAAGTTCGGTCCCGTGCTGAGCTATGTGCGCGTCGCGAGCCATCCCGACGCGCTGCACCAGGTGCGCATCGACCAGGGCGCCGCGGATGCGCTGATCGGCTGCGACCTCGTGGTCAGTTCGTCGCCCAAGGCGTCGGGCACCTATCGCCATGGGACGCGGGCCGTGGTCAACACGGCGGAAATGCCGACCGGCGACGTGGTGCGCTTCCGGGACGCGGATCTCGCCGGCCGCACGCGGTTGCGCGCCATCGAGCGGGCGATCGGGGACGGGAACCTCGCGAGCCTCGACGCCAACGCGCTCGCCGAAACGCTGCTCGGCGACACGGTCTACGCCAACGTGATGATGCTGGGCTTTGCCTGGCAGCAGGGCCTGGTGCCGGTCTCGCTGGAAGCGCTCTCGCGGGCCATCGCGCTCAACGGCGTGAGCGTTGAGCGCAACCGGCAGGCCTTCGCCTGGGGCCGTCTGCTCAGCGCGGAACCGGATATGGTGCGCCAGGTGGCCGGCGATGCGCCGGACGAGGTCGAGACGCTCGATCAGGTCATCGCGCGGCGGGTCTCGTTTCTGACCGGGTACCAGAACGCCGCCTATGCGGCGCGGTTCGAGGCCCTGGTGGCGCGGGTGCGCCGGGCGGAAGGCGCGCTCGGCTCCGAGGCGCTGGCCGACGCGGTCGCCCGCTCGCTCTTCAAGCTCATGGCCTACAAGGACGAGTACGAGGTCGCGCGCCTCCACATGGAGACGGGCTTCCTCGACGAGCTGAAGCAGCACTTCGAGGGCGACTTCACGGTGCATTACCATCTGGCGCCGCCGCTCCTGCCGTCGAAGCACGACGCCCGCGGCCGCCCCAGGAAGCGCAGCTTCGGTCCCTGGATCCAGACGCCCATGTCGGTTCTCGCCCGGCTGAAGGGACTGCGCGGCACGCCGTTCGACATCTTCGGCTACACGGTCGAACGGCGCATGGAGCGGGCCCTCATCGGCTGGTATGAGGAGCAGGTCGACCGGATCCTCGCCGGTCTCGACCAACGCCGCTTCGCCGATCTTCTGGCGATCGCGAGAGCCCCGATGGACATCCGCGGCTACGGCCCGGTCAAGGAAGCGGCGATCCATCAGGTGCGGTCCGATGTGGAGCGGTTGTGGGAGCGCGTCGCAAGCGAGCCCGAGATGGTCGACAGCCGCCAGCCCGAGCCGCTGCGCGCCTGAGAGACATCCACCCCGTCGTCACCGGTCCCGTGCCGGTCATGACATGGGAGGGTGGCTGCCGACCGGACGACCACCTACCCCGTCATCACCGGGCTTGTCCCGGTGATCCCGCTTCCGTAGGGCGCCGCGCTTCAAACAATCGGGATGGCCGGCACCAGGCCGGCCATGACGTGGGAGGTGCGTGGGAGGTGGCGGAACCGGGAGCGTCACGACTGGTGATCCCGATCATGAAAGGCGCGGTGCTCTAACGATCATGAAAGGCGGAACGAGCCCGGCCATGGACGGGGAGATGCCGCTCAGACGTCTTTCGGGCCAGGCAGGCCTCAGGAACCCTGTGCGGCCCTGCCCTGCGGCGTCGCGGCCATGACCCGGGTGAGCGCCGCCACCAGATCGTCCGGCATGATCGGCTTGTGGAGGAACGTGGCGTTGGGCGGCAGGTCGCCGGGCTCGGGGGCGGTCTTGCCGGAGATCACCAGCACGCCCACTTCGGGCCAGCCCTGACGGACCAAGCGGGCGAACTCGAAGCCGTCGATGGAGCCCGGCATGTCCACGTCCGTTAGGACGACCGAGATGTCGGGACGGGACTTCAACATCTCGAAGGCTTCGTCCGCATCCTGCGCCTCGACGACCCAGAACTCGGCCTCCCGCAGGATGTCGACCTGCGTCAGGCGAACGAGCGGCTCGTCCTCGACCAGGAGGACGACCGGGTGTTTCACGATGCGGCGATGCGGCTTCATGCTCCAGGAAACGGGTCTGTTCCGATCGAGTTCCCTTACGTCACGTCAGGGTGAGCGTTTCGACGGATCGCGAACATTCTCAAGCGCGTCTGGCCTTCGCCGTGAGCTGCCGGATCCGATCGACCACGTCCTGGGACGGATAGGGCTTCTTCAGCAACGGACCTGCTTCGCAGAGCGTCGCGGCGATATCGGCCGATCGCTCGGCCCCCGAGGTGAGGATCACCTGCGTGCCCGGCTTGTTGGCGCGGATCCACCGCGCCAGTCCGAAGCCGTCCATGGACCCGGGCATCTCGACGTCGCTGAACACCACGTCGACTGACACTTCGGGAGATTGCAGGATCACCAACGCCTCTTCGGCGCTCACCGCCTCATGGACCCGATAGCCGCATTCGCGCAGGTAATCGGCGATGACGAGGCGGATCAGAACCTCGTCCTCCACGACGAGAACGGTCTGGAGAGGGGAATCGGCCTCGGCCGTGATGTTTGTCGATAGGGTGCTCACCGCCTCCTAACCGCCGAGCTTTTACCTTTGTTCCACCGGCTCCTCGTCAGCCCGGGCCGGGCCAGTTGAGGCTGCGCATGACGAGGCCGACGACCTGGGAGGCATGATATGGCTTGCGGACCAGAGGGCCGAGATCGCCCAGATCCGGGCCGTCCGAACCGGGGGCGGCAGGCCGGTCCTCTTCGGCAGAGGCGATGATGATCCTCATGGCCTTCTGCCGGGCGCCGAGAAGCCGGGCCGTCTCGGTGCCGTCGTCGGATCCCGGCAGATCGAGAGCGACGAAAAGAAGCTCGACCCGGACGGAATCGAGCACCATGAGGGCCTCCTCGGCCGAGCCCGCCTCCAGAACCTTGAAGCCCGAGCCGCGCAGTTCGTCGCTGACCAGGCAGCGGACGCGCGCATCGCTTTCGACCACGAGGATAGCGGGGGGTGTCCGGCGTGGAAGAGCCGTGACGGATCCAGCGTTCATTCTTGCCCCTAACGCGATACAATACGCCGACAACGTGCATGGGCCCCAAGGGTTCTCCTGCCCAAGGTCTTTCTGCCCAAGGTCTTCCTGCCCAAGGTCTTCCTGCTCAAGGGCTCTCCCGCGTCAGGCCGGGATCTCGCATCGACTGGCTGGCCTTGGCAGGCGGAACCGTCTATCAATGGCCACGTTTCGCTTCTTTGGCCCTCCTCCTGCCCCATCGGTCCCGTGTCTGATCCGAAACCCTTAGGCGTCATTCTCCTCGTGGAAGACGAGCCGCTGGTGCGGCTGGTGGCGGCCGACATTCTCATGGAGGCGCAGTTCCGCGTGATCGAGGCGGCCGATGCCCAGGAGGCCCTGAGGGTCCTGAAGGCGGAGGTCGGCGTGGACCTGGTGCTCTCGGACGTGGAAATGCCACCGGGCATGAACGGCTACGAGCTGGCCTGGGAGATCCACCGGAACTGGCCCACGACGGGGATCCTCATCACGTCGGGTCGCGAGTGGCCGCGGGCCAACGACCTGCCGCCGGGGGCAGCCTTCCTGGCCAAGCCCTTCTCACCTGCGGCGCTTGTGTCCCACGCGCTCACGGCGGCCGAGAAGGCCCAGGCTGTCCGTGCCGCACTCCCGGATCGTCCCGGCGAGGCCCCCGGCGACACGGCCGCGCCCGTTCCGAAGACCGCCTGACCCCCTCATGGAACGAGGGCACGGCGTAGATGCGCCGTGCCCCCTGATGCGTCCCTGGTGAGAGCTGCCGTTCAGGTTCAAGCGGCCCGCACGCCCTGGAGGAAGCCTTCGACCTCCCGGCTCAGGGCGGTCGAGTTGGAGGCCAGCTCGCCGGCCGCAGCCAGCACCTGGGAGGCGGCCGATCCCGCATGGGTCGCCGCCCCCTGGACCTGGACGATGCTCTCGCTCACGTCCTGCGTGCCTCTGGCGGCCTCGCTGACGTTGCGCGCGATCTCCTGCGTGGCCGCCTGCTGCTCCTCGACAGCGGCCGCGACGCTCGTGGCGATCTGGTGCACCTCCTCGATGGTGTGGCCGATGTCGCGGATGGCCTCGACAGCATCCCGGGTCGATTGCTGGATCTGATGGATATAGGCGGTGATGTCCTCGGTGGCCCGCGAGGTCTGGTTGGCGAGCTCCTTCACCTCGGAGGCCACCACGGCGAAGCCCTTGCCGGCCTCGCCGGCGCGCGCCGCCTCGATGGTGGCGTTGAGGGCGAGAAGGTTCGTCTGGCTCGCGATGGTGTTGATCAGGGCGACGACCTCGCCGATCTTCTGCGCGCCGTCCGCCAGGGTCTGCACGAGCTGGTTGGTCTTGCGGGCGTTCTCCACGGCGCGGGCGGCCGCGACCGACGTCTGCGACACCTGCGAGCCGATCTCGCTCGAGGAGGCGGCGAGCTGCTCCGCCGCGGCCGCCACGGCCTGCACGTTGCTGGACGTCTCCTCGGCGGCGGCCGCCACCGAATTCGACTGCTGGTTCGTCTGCTGCGCGGTCGAGGCCATCGAGCGCGCGGTCGCCTCCATCTGCTGGGCCGCCACGGTGAGATGCTGGACCAGGCCGCCGACGCTGCCCTCGAAGCTCTGGGCGAGCGACATCATCTCGACCCGGCGCCGCTGTGCCGCCTGCTTCTCGGTTTCGGCCTGAGCGTGCCGGAGGGTCTCGGCCTCCTGCATGGCGCCGGCGAAGACCTGCGTGGCCTTCCAGATGTCGCCGATCTCGTCCCGGCCCGCCTTCGCCTGCGGCAGGTTGTAATCGCCCGAGGCGAGGCGCTGGATGGCCTCGGTCACGCGCCGCAGGGGCTGGGCGATCTGCCGGTGTCCGACCAGCCAGCCGATGAGCAGCGCGATCAGGGTGCCGGCGAGCGCGATCGACACAAGCAGCATCAGGCGCTGGTCGTAGAGCTCGGCCGCATGCCGGTTGACCGCCTCGATCTCCTCGCTGCCGCGCTTGGTCAGAGCGTCGATGCTCACCTGGAAGGCCTTCCGGTTGGCCCGGTTGGCATCGGTGTTGCCCTGCGCGTTGGCGGCCGCCGGCGAGACCTCGGCGCCCAGGCGGACCGTCTCGGTGCGGAATGACTTGAACTCCGCCGCATCCTTGACGACGGCGTCGAACAGCGCCTTGCTGTCGCCGGGCACGATCGGCTCCCATTCCTTCAGGAGGGCGTCCATGTCCTTGAGCGTCGCGGCGAGCCCGTCGCCGAACTTGCGCGCTTCGGCCGTATCCTTCGACGCGTAGATGCCCCGGGCCTCCATGACCACATGGGTCACGAGCCGGTTGAGGCGCTCCCCGTAGAGGGCCCGGGTGGCCGCGAGCCGGACATCGTCCACGGCCTGGTTGTAGGTCTGCAGGGTGCTGATGCCGACGGCCGCCGTCAGGACGGCGACCACGCTCAACGCCGCGACCAGCGCGAAAATCTTCGTTCTAATCTTCATGATCCCCCCGATCGGCCAAGGCCGCTCCGACATTCTTGAAATCACGCCAGGATATCGTGCGAATGCTTGCGCGAAGCTTGTTCCCGGTCTTCAGAGGAATACGGCCAAGTTTCTCCGCGCAGGGTGACGGAATGTTAAGTATAACCTCATAGGAATGATTCCACGCGATTCTCCAACGTGGCGGTTTCCATGGGCATTCGGTTCGACAAGGTATTGGAGCAGGTAGCCAGAGCCGGAACCGTCAAGGGCCCTGTCTCAACGGCCGAGCAGCGGGAGCGCAAGGTCCAGCGCATCGAGGAAACGATCCGCGCCCGCGAAGCGGTGGGCGACCGGATCGTGATGTGCCTGGGCCTCGCTCTCACCCTGTCGGCGATCGGCCTGCCGGTCTATGCGCTGAACTTCAGCGACGGCTACACCTACATCAAGACGGCCATGACGGACAATGCGGTCGGCCGGGCCGTTGCCGCGAGCGTGACGCGCCCCGCCGATCCGAACCCGGCGACGACCGGCTCGCTGACCCGGAAGGATGTCGAGCTCTCGGCCGGCCGCAAGGGCGACGCGGCCGCGCCGAGCACCGACCGGCGGGTTCAGTTCCAGCGCTACGTGATCCACCGCGCCACCGGCGGGTCGGCCCTGATCGAGGGTCCGGAAGGCCTCTGGTGGGTGACGCCCGGGATGACCCTGCCCGGGATCGGTCAGGTCCTCTCCATCGAGCGGTCCGATGCCGGCTGGGTGGTGCTGACCACCGAGACCATGATCACGCAATCGCCCGGGTCTCGCGCGTCGAGCTAGCGCATCGTGCGGACCGAGAGGGCCGCTCGAACGATGCGCCGCTGAAGAACGTGAGCATCGAATCCGATCCTAAAAGTGGGTGCGCTTTTCACGTCCGATGCTGCAGCGCCGCAGCCGAAGCCCCGCCGAGACCGGGAGAGGGCCCGCCGGACGGCCTCGTTCGCATGCGGTGGCGCTGGCTTGTGCTGTCTCGCGCTTATTTGGCCGCCGTCACCGTGGGCGCCGCCTGGTTGCCGAGCCAGACCCAGGCCGCGCTGTCGGAGCCTTCCCGCTTCACGTAGCGGTAGCCCGTCTCCTGCCAGGGCAGGACGGCGTTGCGCTTGTTGTCGAGGATGTAGTCGCCGCGATCCGTGCGCGCCATGAGCACCGCGTGTCCCGCGCCGATCTCGTCGATCACTACGGTCATGCGCAGGGCCCGCAGCGGCAGGCCGGCCCGGGTGAGACGCCGGCGCTTCAGCAGCTGGATGTCCTCGCAATCGCCGAGCCCGTCATCCGGATAGTCCCAGCGATCCGCGACGCCCCAGTGATCCTGATCGGTGACCGGCAGGATCTCCTTGTTCACCTGCTCGTTCACCTCGACGATGGTGTTCCAGATCGCCTGGTCGAGAACGATCGTGTCGGGCTCGGACGGGTTGTGCGCGCATTCCTGCGGCTGCTGCGCGCAGAACGTGAGCCAAGCCGGCGTGGGACCGGCCGCGCCGGCCGAGGCCAGAGCATCGCCGGACCCGCGCGTGGCCCATTGCGGGAGCGCGAAAGCCGGCGCGGCACCCGCCATGACGAACAGGGCGGCAGCACCACCCGCCGAAGCGACGAGGCGACGACTGCACCTCGCCAGTATCCTGAGAGAAATCCCGCGCATGCCCCGCACCTGTTCAGCATTGTTCTTTTGAATAAAGCTGTCAGCCGCAGGCGCTCGGCGCAAGCGCGAACTCGTCGCAAGATCACGAAGGATCCGCCAGTGTTGACTTCCAGCAACAGGGCAAGCATTCGGTCGCGTCTCGTGCGGACAACCTCTCTGAACGTAGAGGGAAGATCAGTATTCGCGCGGTTTCAATCCAACCGGGCCGCTTCGATGCACGACGTGTGTTCGGCAAGGATGAAGTCGCGCATGTGCGCGATGTGAGCGATCGTTCACGGCGGGTTCAACGGTGAACGACGCCGCCGGATCGGCGCTGCCGTCCCTCAATCCGCCGTTTCACTCACAAGCGGCTCTGCGCGAGGCTGCGATGTCTCGCCCATTGTCTGGTTCTCTTCGACGAAACCATGAGACGAACGACGGGCGTCCCGATCAGCCCGACCAGGGATGCAGCGACGACCGGCACGAGAATGACAGCCACGGATCTCTCCTCATCCTTCGGAGGTAACCCGTTCTCTATGGCATCGTGAGCTTGCCCGAACCTGACGCCATGCTGGCGGGATTCACTACGATCCCAGGAAGAGCTTCGGTTGTGCCGGGCCGTGCCTATAATCAGATGCAGAAGCGAAACCGGATTGTTCGGGAGATTGGTGTGAGAGCGCTCTTCGTGACCCTCGCGGCGGCCATTGGCGCCGGCGGCTGCGTGCCAGCGACCCAGGAAGCGCTTGCCCTGTCGTGTTCGGACTATATCGGCAAGCCCATCTCGGCGCGCATCGCCGCCTGGGGCCCGCCGCGGACAGTCTACCGCATCAGCCCGACCCAGATCGGCTACATCTTCGAGAGCCGGCAGACCGCCTATGTGGGCGGGGAGCCCTATTACACGGTGAACTACCTGATCGGCGCCGACAAGCACCACGCGCCAATCCGCAAGCTCACGACGATCTGCAGCGGCGTCTTCGTGGTGAACGCGCCCACCGACGCGGTGCCGGTCTCGGAACAGACCGTGGTCGACGTCGTCGTCGCGAAGGGGTGATCAGAAGCCGCCGCGCCGCAGCTTGGTGATGCTCATCATCAGGTCGACGCTGATGCCGACATCCGTAGGCTCGGAGAACAGGGTCAGAACCGGCGCGACCTCTTCCAGGGTGGAGTTGTTCATGTCCCACATGGCGGAGAAGCGCTGGATCAGCTTGTCGACCTTCTTGGGGTCCTGGAGATCCTTCACGTTGATGTGCTTTTCCAGGTTGCGGACCTGCAGATCGATGCTCGCCTTGGAGGCTTCGGTTGGGATGTTGAACGTCGTCTGCATGAACTTCAGAAGACGCTTATCCGCCAGCAGGCCCATCGTCGAGGTGACGCCGGACGCCTTGCGCTTGAAATAGAGCGCCAGCCGCACGCCTTCGTTCTGCTCGCCTTCCTTGGCCTCCAGTGTCTGCTGGTAGTAGTTGCTGACGGCTTCCGTGGTCGCGCTGGCCGCGGACGTCGCCTTGTCGCCCTTCGCCGCGAAGTCGAACGCCTTGGCGAATTCCTTGTAGCGCGGATCGACCAGTTTGTTCGCCATGCTCGTGGTCGACTTGACCCCTTCCGTGAGCAGTTTCTTCATGAAGGCCTTGGCGTAGATCATGTCGTCCAGGCCATAGGCCTTCATGGCATAGCTGAAGAGCCGGTAATCCTTCACGAAATCGTCGATGGTCTTCACCTTCGAGATGTTCGCCAGGTAGTATTCCGTATCGCGCTTCACCAGCGCGTCGTTCTGGGTGATCGTCTTCGTCAGCGCCGTGTTGGTCTGCAACATCTGGTAGCGGGTCATGGTGCTGATCATGGGTCACTCCTTCGGCCCTGTTTCCGTGGGCCGCGCATCAATCCTGAGCCGTCGCGATGGATCGGCAATCCTTCGCGAACCGCTCGGTGATCGCCTTGGTTTCCTCAGGGACGAGAGCGAATTTCACGCTCTGCGGCTCGAGGCGGTAATTGGCAAGCTCCACGATAAGCGTCTGGGCTGTCGCGAGGCTTGCCGCGAAGCCCATGACCTCCCCCTCGCCCCGCAGCTGCCCGTACCTGTCCCGGTAGATCCAGTGGGCCACCGCCGGCGGGCGATCGTCGAGCCAATAGACGGTGCTGCGCCCGCGGGGATCGCTCGGGCCGAGATAGGCCCGCTGCGTCACGGTGGCGGCGACGGCGACCTGGAGCGGCTCGCCCTCCTCGCCGGCGACCCTCGTGCAGGACAGCCAGAGGGAACTCCCCTCCTCTCCCCTGACCTGCGCCAGCGCCCGGTTCGGGAGCCCGCTCTGGTCGGTCTGGAGGGCGTAGCTCCACGTCCGGAGCGAGCCCGACGTCGCCGAGATGGCGGAAAATTCGGGAGCGATCAGCCCGAGCGTGCCCGCGAGCACCAGGACGGGTGTGCGATGGAATGAAGTGATCATGGCTCAGCGTTCCGCGAGCGGTCCAAAAAGAAGGCCCCGCCTTTCGCAAGACGGGGCCTCATGGTCAGCGATCAGGAGGCTCTTAGTTGAAGAGCTTCAGGATCATCTGGCTGTTCTGGTTGGCGATCGAGAGCGACTGCACGCCGAGCTGCTGCTGCGTCTGCAGGGCCTGCAGGCGGGTCGAAGCCTCGTTCATGTCGGCGTCGACGAGCGTGCTGACGCTGTTCGTGATCGACTCGCTGAGCACGCCCAGGAACTTCGACTGCGCCTCGATCTGGTTCTTGGCTGCGCCGAGTTCGGTGGCGAAGTTACGGGTGGTCTGAAGAGCCGTTTCCACCGCCGTCGCAGCCGTGTCGATGCTAGCGAGGGTCGTGATGCTGATTGCATTGACCGCAACCGTACCGCTGGTCAGAGCCCCGGAAGCGCCACCCAGAGCCGTCAGGGTCACGCTGATGGACTTGAAGCCGCCAGTCGTACCGCCGGCCCAACCCGAGACCATCGTGACCTGATTGCCGGTAGTGCCGGTGTCCATGTCCGTCAGCGAGCCGTCGAGGAGGTTCACGTTATTGAGGGCGGCATTGCCCAGGATGCCGTTGATCTCGGCGCCGATCTTGGCCAGCGAAGTGTTGATGGCAGCGTAGTTGCCGTCCTTCACGTCCTTGGCCTTGGCCAGCTCGACCTTGATCTTATCGATAGCGGAGACCAGACCGTCGATGGCCGAGGAGGCGGTGTTCAGGAGATCGCTGTTCTGCTTCAGCGTGTCCTTGATGGTCTTGATCACGCTGTTGTCGGTCTTCATCTGCGTCGACACCGACCAGTTGGTGGTGTTGTCGGCAGCCGCTGCGACTTTGAGGCCGGTGGAGATCTGGCTCTGGGTCTTGTTCAGGGAGCTCTGGGTGCTGGCGAGGTTGCGCAGGGCGGTCAGAGCGGAGGCATTGGTGAGGATCGAAGACATGTGTGTGTTCCTTGAATGATGAGGATTGTTCAGGGAATGTCGGAATCTAACCGACCCAGCGGAGTGGCATCATGCCTCGAGAGAGTTCGATCCGCTGTTCACATGCATCCGGGCTTGAACCGATAAAGTGGGGCGGCGTCATGCCGAGCCTGAAGGAATGGCTCTCCACAGTGCTGTCTTAGCGCGGTCGATCGATGTCTCGATCTCGTCGCGTCCATGCCCAATTCAATACGGACATCCTTTCGCCGCGTCAAGCATAATAATTAAGCCTAATGCATTTTTGCTGAAATTTACTTTCCGTTAACTTTCTACAGAAGACACGCGGCTAGCAGGAGCCCGTCTTGCGAACGAAAGATCTGGATTAATACTTCGCATTCAAAGCCTCGCACCGGCACGGCACGTGCGCCCCACCCCCAAAATAGAAAAAGGCCCTGCCTCTTGTGAGGCAGGGCCTTCTTTCGCTGATGTCTCAGGCTCTTACTGGAAGAGGCGCAGGATCATCTGGCTGTTCTGGTTGGCGATCGAGAGCGACTGCACGCCGAGCTGCTGCTGCGTCTGCAGGGCCTGCAGGCGGGTCGAAGCCTCGTTCATGTCAGCGTCGACCATCGTGCTGACGCTGTTCGTGATCGACTCGCTGAGCACGCCCAGGAACTTCGACTGCGCCTCGATCTGGTTCTTGGCTGCGCCGAGTTCGGTGGCGAAGTTACGGGTGGTCTGAAGAGCCGTTTCCACCGCCGTCGCAGCCGTGTCGATGCTAGCGAGGGTCGTGATGCTGATTGCATTGACCGCAACCGTACCGCTGGTCAGAGCCCCGGAAGCGCCACCCAGAGCCGTCAGGGTCACGCTGATGGACTTGAAGCCGCCAGTCGTACCGCCGGCCCAACCCGAGACCATCGTGACCTGATTGCCGGTAGTGCCGGTGTCCATGTCCGTCAGCGAGCCGTCGAGGAGGTTCACGCCGTTGAGAGCGGCATTGCCCAGAACGCCGTTGATCTCGGCGCCGATCTTGGCCAGCGAAGTGTTGATGGCAGCGTAGTTGCCGTCCTTCACGTCCTTGGCCTTGGCCAGCTCGACCTTGATCTTCTCGATGGAGGAAACCAGGTTGTCGATGGCCGAGGAGGCCGTGTTCACCAGATCGCTGTTCTGCTTCAGCGTGTCCTTGACGGTCTTGATCACGCTGTTGTCGGTCTTCATCTGCGTCGACACCGACCAGTTGGTGGTGTTGTCGGACGCGGATGCCACCTTAAGGCCGGTGGAGATCTGGCTCTGGGTCTTGCTCAGGGAGCTCTGCGTGTTGGCGAGGTTGCGCAGGGCGGTCAGAGCGGAGGCATTGGTGAGGATCGAAGACATGTGTGTGTTCCTTGAATGATGAGGATTGTTCAGGGAATGTCGGAATCTAACCGACCCAGCGGAGTGGCATCA
>NZ_JAMXFJ010000050.1 GCF_025460805.1 Microvirga sesbaniae
GCGCGCAGGTGACGGCGAAAGGCGGCGGCTCAGCGCGCAGGCGCTCGCCGAGGGCGCGGCACAGGGGAGCGTTGCTCTCGAGCAGGCGCGCGACCACCTGCGGGGCTTCCTGCGCCTCGCGCAGCATGGCCGTCAGGACGTTGGCATGGGTGTCAGGCATCATCATGGTGCATCCGTTCGGGCTGGCTGATGGTCAGCTCGGCCACGAAATCATAGGCGTCGCCCCGGTAATAGGACGAGGTGAACTCGACGACCTCGCCCGCGGCGGTGAAGGAGCGTCGCTCGATGTAGAGGGCCGGGCTCTGAGGCGGAACGCTGAGGAGGGAGGCCTGTTCCTCGTTCAGGAGAACGGCGTGCAGCCGCTGCAGGGCGCGGGTCGGCATGAAGCCCTGCTCGTGCAGCACCGCGTAGAGCGACTGCTTGACCAGGGACGGATCGGGCAGGACCCTCGACGGCAGGACCGCGTTCTCGATCGCCATGGGAATGCCGTTGGCGAGGCGCAGGCGGTTGACGCGGCTTACCAGATCGCCCGGCGAGAGACCGAGCGCCATCAATTCGTCGGTGGAGGCCGGGCCGGTCGAACGGCTCAGCATCACGGCCGAGGACGTCAGGCCGCGGGCCGACATGTCGTCGGTGAAGCTCGACAGGCGGGAGAGGGGCTGTTCGAGGCGCATCTGGGGCGCGATGAAGGTGCCCGAGCCCCAACGCTGGACGAGCACGCCCTTCTGCACCAGTCCGGTGATGGCCTTGCGCACCGTGACACGCGAGATGCCCAGCTGCTTGGCGAGATCCCGCTCCCCGGGCAGGGCCGCATCGGCCTTGAGCGCGCCCTTGCGCACGGCGTCCTCGATGGATTGCTGGAGCTGGAGATAGAGCGGCGTGGGATTGCCCTCGTCGAGTGGCACGAAGGCGAGCGGATCGCCGGTCGGTTCACTCATGGCCGTCTCTCCGACGTGCCATGCGGGCCAGGAGGATGGCGCCGTCGAGCGCGTCGGCCATGGGCGCCGCGATGGTGCGCTGGACCGGCGGCGACAGCCAGGGACGAAGCGGTTCCGCCAGGCCCCCGAACAGGCAGATGGCCGGGGCGCCGAGATCGAGCAGGCGCGTGCCGATCGCGCTCAGGCCGGCCGCCGCCGCCTCGATGATCGCGATGCCGAGAGGATCGCGCTTCTCGGCATGCCGCAGGACGAGGGGCGCGTAGCGGCCGTAATCGGCCGGACGGGCCTTGCCGACCCAGTCGATCAGGATCTCGAGATCGTTGTCGAACTCGGCGAGAACCGCGTCCGAGAGCGGCGTCGGCGCGGCGCGCCCGTCATGGGCCCAGATGCAGCGGCGCAGGAGTTCGCGCCCGATGGCGGCGCCGCTTCCTTCGTCCGAGATTTCGTAGCCCCAGCCGCCCACGTAGTGGCACTGGCCGCTGGTGCCGCCATAGCCGCAGGAGCCGGTGCCGACGATCAGGATGGCGCCGTCGCCGCCGTTGAAGGCCCCGAGCCAAGCGGTGTGGGCATCGGTCTCGATCTCGAAGGACGCGAAGGGGTGGGGGCGGGCCAGGAGGCGTTCGACCGCGCTGGTCTGCCCGGCGCCGGCGGCCCCCATCCCGGCATGGATCCGCGCGAGGTCGCCGTCGGAGAGCCCCGCCTGGCCGAGGGCTTCGCGGCAGGCGGTGAGAATCGAGGTCCAGACCACATCGGGATCGAGACGGATGTTGGACGGCCCCCCGGTTCCTTCGCCCAGGAGCGCTCCCCGCGCATCGCGCAGCCGGGCCCGGCACTTGGTGCCGCCGCCGTCAATGCCAAGGAACAGGAGGTCGGACATGCGAAACGGATCTCGGGGAGCGATCTTACGGACAGGCACCATGCCACTTAATGTCCAGTTCGGGAAGAGGCGCGGCCCGCAATACTCACGCCCTTTGTCCACAGCCTCCGGCCTCCTGGTTCGGCCTCCTGGTTCGGCCTCCTGCTCGGCCTCTGGCGAAAGAGCGCAGAGATTCCAAAAAGAGGAGCCGGCAAATTGTGGCCGGCGCCGCCAAAGAGGAGTTGTCTTTGAATTTTGCCGATACCAATATGAGGTCACTTGTCCCATAAGCGTTCCGGTGGAACAGTGTCGCTGGCCCGCCGGAGCGCGCAGAACGCGAACAAGAATGGCATGGGGCAGTCAGAGGGACACAAAATATTGGGGCGTTCTCAGGCCCCGCGGTCACGGAGGATGAACACGATGACGACACCTCACTCGAAAGCGTTCCTGCGCCGTGCAGGACAGTTGCTTGCGACCGCCTCGGTGGCCGCGGCGGCTCTTGCTTTCGCCCATGCCGCCTCGGCCCAGACGCTCACCATCGAGAGCTGGCGCAACGACGATGCGGATGTCTGGAACACCAAGATCATTCCGGCCTTCAACAAGAAGCATCCCGACATCAAGGTCCAGTTCAAGGCCGATCCGCCGACCGAGTACAACGCCGCTCTCAACGCGCGCCTCGCCGGCGGCACGGCCGGTGACCTCATCACCTGCCGTCCGTTCGACGCCTCCCTCGACCTGTTCAAGAAGGGCAACCTGGTCTCCGTCAACGACGTGAAGGGCATCGAGAACTTCTCCGACGTGGCCAAGAGCGCCTGGTCGACGGACGACGGCAAGACCACCTTCTGCATGCCGATGGCCTCCGTGATCCACGGCTTCGTCTACAACAAGGAGATCTTCGACGAGCTGAAGCTCACGCCGCCCAAGACCGTGGCCGAGTTCCACGCGGTGCTCGACAAGATCAAGGCCGACGGCAAGTACACGCCCATCGCCATGGGCACGGCCGACCAGTGGGAGGCCGCCACCATGGGCTTCCAGAACATCGGCGTGAACTACTGGAAGGGCGAGGAGGGCCGCAAGGCGCTGATCGAAGGCAAGCAGAAGTTCACCGATCCGGCCTATGTGGACGTGTTCAAGGAGCTGGCGAGCTGGACCCCCTACATGGGCGACGGCTACAAGTCCCAGAAGTATCCGGACACGCAGAACCTGTTCACCCTCGGCCGCGCGGCGATCTATCCGGCCGGCTCCTGGGACGTGCCGATCTTCCGCAAGCAGGCCGATTTCGAGTTCGACGCCTTCGCGCCGCCGGTCGTGAAGGACGGCGACAAGTGCTACATCAGCGATCACACGGACATCGCGATCGGAATCAACGCCAAGTCGAAGAACATGGAAGCCGCCAAGACCTTCCTGTCCTGGGTGGCCTCGCCCGAATTCGCCGACATCTACGCCAACGAGCTGCCGGGCTTCTTCCCGCTCTCCAAGGCGAAGGTCGACGTGAAGGACCCGGTGGCGGCCAAGTTCGTCGGCTGGCGCGGCACCTGCGAAAGCTCGATCCGCAACTCCTATCAGATCCTGTCCCGCGGCACGCCCAATCTCGAGAACGAGCTCTGGAACGTGAGCGCCCAGGTGATGAACGGCAGCATGAAGCCCGAAGAGGCGGCCAAGAAGGCCGAGGACGGGCTCGCCAGCTGGTACGAGCCGCACAAGAAGTAAGGGCTGAAAGCAGCGAGGCGGGCCGCTCACCGAAAGCGGCCCGTCTTTCCATTCTCCTTCGCCCCGGAGCAGCATGACGGATCTTACGGCTTCACGGATTCAGTCGGCCGATGCGGTGCCCGCCCGCTCGCGCTTTCCCATCCATATCGCGGTGTTCCTGGCGCCGGCGCTGGCGATCTACACCCTGTTCTCGATCTATCCGCTGATCGACACGATCCGCCTGAGCCTCTATGCGGGCGACGAGACGGGAGCGCGCAGCTTCGTCGGCCTCGAGAATTTCCGGACGCTCCTGTCCGATCCCAACTGGTCGGGCCAGTTCTGGAACGCGTTCCGCAACAACCTGATCTTCTTCCTGATCCACATGGTGGTGCAGAACGGCATCGGCCTCGGGCTCGCCATGCTGCTCAGCCTGCCGCGGCTTACCGGCGGGAGCGTCTACCGCACGCTGATCTTCCTGCCGACCATGCTGTCCGTGGTGATCATCGGGTTCATCTGGCAGCTCATCCTCAATCCGCTCTGGGGCATCGCGCCGAGCCTCCTGAAGGCCGTCGGCCTCGGGAGCTTCTTCGGTCCCTGGCTCGGCCAGGAATCGACCGCCCTTCTGACCGTCTCGCTGATCTCGGTCTGGCAATTCGTCGGCATCCCGATGATGCTGATCTATGCGGCGCTCCTGAACATCCCCGACGACCTGCTCGATGCCGCCACCGTCGACGGGGCGGGCCCGTTCAGCGTGTTCTGGTTCGTGCGCCTGCCCCTGATCCTGCCGACGCTCGGCGTGGTGTCGATCCTCACCTTCGTGGCCAATTTCAACGCCTTCGACCTGATCTATGCGATCAAGGGCGCGCTCGCGGGGCCGAACTTCTCGACCGACATCCTCGGCACGTTCTTCTACCGCACCTTCTTCGGCTTCCAGCTTCAGGTCGGCAGCCCGACCATGGGGGCCGCGGTGGCGACCGCCATGCTGATCATCATCCTGGTGGGCGTGCTGATCTATCTCTTCGGCGTGCAGCGGCGGCTGCAGCGGCATACGTTCTGAGGACGCCATGGGACCCACCATCCGACCCGGCCGCATCGCCGTCCATGTGGCGCTCATCCTCTACACGATCCTGGCGCTCGGGCCGATCCTGCTCATCCTCGTCAACGCGTTCAAGACCAGGCGGGCGATCTTCGCCGACCCCCTCGGCCTTCCGAACGGCCAGACCTTCACGACGATCGGGTTCGATCGGGTCTTCGCCAATGCGGATTTCGGCCTCTACTTCTTCAACAGCCTGACCGTGACCCTGGTCTCGCTGGTGCTGATCGTCCTCATCGGGGCCATGGCCGCCTGGGCGCTGACCGAGTACAAGTTCACCGGCAACACGCTGATCGCGCTCTACCTCGCCGTCGGCATCATGGTGCCGATCCGGCTCGGCAGCGTCAGCATCCTGCGCATGATGGTGGAGCTGAACCTCGTCAACACGCTGACCGCGCTCATCCTGGTCTACGTCGCCCAGGGGCTGCCGCTCGCGATCCTCATCCTGGGCGAGTTCATCCAGCAGATCCCCAAGGACCTGCGCGATGCCGCCCGCTGCGACGGGGTGAGCGAGTACCGGATCTTCGCCAGCATCATCCTGCCCCTGATCAGCCCGGCCATCGCGACGGTCGCCGTGTTCACCATGGTGCCGGTCTGGAACGATCTCTGGTTCCCGCTGATCCTCGCGCCCGGCGACGGCAAGCAGACGATCACCCTTGGCGTGCAGCAGTTCATCGGCCAGTACGTGACGGACTGGAATGCGGTTCTCGCCTCCCTGACGCTCGCGATCGCCCCGGTCCTCGTCCTCTACCTTCTCTTCTCGCGCTACCTCGTGCGCGGCCTCACGGCCGGCGCCGTGAAGTGACGCTCTCTTTCAGGAATTGACCGCGATGGCCGACGTTTCCCTGCACAATGTTGCCAAGTCTTTCGGAGCCACGGAGATCCTGCGCGACATCGATCTCTCGGTCGCCGACGGGGAGTTCGTGGTCTTCGTCGGCCCGTCCGGCTGCGGCAAGTCCACCCTTCTGCGCATCATCGCCGGGCTGGAAACCGTGAGCGGCGGCGAGATCCGGATCGACAGCCGGCGGGTGAACGAGCTGCCGCCGGCGGACCGCAAGATCGCCATGGTGTTCCAGTCGTACGCGCTCTATCCGCACATGAACGTCTACAAGAACATGGCCTTCGGGCTGAAATTCGCCAAGACGAACAAGGCCGAGGTGGACCGCCGGGTGCGGCAGGCGGCCGAGATCCTGAAGCTCACGCCGCTTCTCGACCGCAAGCCGCGCGAATTGTCGGGCGGCCAGCGCCAGCGCGTGGCCATTGGCCGGGCGATCGTGCGCAACCCGAGCGTCTTCCTCTTCGACGAGCCGCTCTCGAACCTCGATGCGGCGCTGCGCGTCAACACGCGGCTGGAGATCGCCAAGCTCCACCGGGACCTCGGCGCGACGATGATCTACGTCACCCACGATCAGGTCGAGGCCATGACGCTGGCGTCCAAGATCGTGGTGATGAACCACGGGCGGATCGAGCAGGTGGGCGCGCCGCTCGAACTCTATCGCCATCCCGGCAACCTGTTCGTGGCCGGCTTCATCGGCTCGCCGCGGATGAACTTCATCAAGGGGCAGGTTCTGAGGCTGGAAGGCGGGAGCGCCACCCTCGGGTTCGCCGGCACGGAAGCCGTCGTGACGGTGCGCGCAGGCGCTTTGGCTCCCGGCGATCCGGTGACCGTCGGCATCCGGCCCGAGCACATGGAGCAAGGGGGAGCCGACGCCGCGCCCTTGCGCGGCACCATCGATGCGATCGAGCAGCTGGGCGAGTCGAGCTACGTCTACATGAGGCTCGCCAGCGGCGACGACGTGATCGTCCGCGCGCCCGGCGAGACCGACGCGACCCCGGGCGGCGCCTATACGGCCCATGTGCCGGCTCGGGCGCTCCACGTCTTCGACGCGTCCGGCGTGTCGGTCCTGGCGGGGCGGGGGTGACCGTTCGTGGCGTCTCCGCCGTGACATCCTCCCCCGTCATGGCCAGGCTCGTCCCGGTCATCCCGATCCGGTCAGGCTCGGCGCTTCAGACAATCGGGATTACCGGCACAGGCCCAGTGTGACAGGTGGAAACCGACGCCTCTCACGAATCCGAGACGGCCGCCGCGATCCGGGGGGCGAGCGCGCCGTCGAGGATCTCCGCGGGGCGGCCCGACGCGACGACCCGCCCATCGGCCACGAAGGCCATCTGGTCGGCGAGATCGGCCACGTCCTCGGGCGTATGGATCGTCATCAGGATCGTGACGGAACGCCTGCGGCGCAAGGCGTCGACGAGCAGGATCATGTCGCGGCGCAGGGCCGGATCGAGACTGCTGAACGGCTCGTCGAGCAGGATGAGGGGACGGCCGGACACGAGCGCCCGCGCCAGGGCGACCCGCTGGCGCTGCCCGCCCGACATCTCCCCCGGCCTGCGCTCGTCGAAACCTGCGAGCCCGACCGCATCCAGCATCTCGCCCACGAGAGCCCTCTCCTCCGCGCTCAGCCGCAGGGAGGGGCGCAGCCCCAGGCCGACGTTCTGCGCCACGCTCAGGTGGGGAAACAGGTTGTGGTCCTGGAACACGATCGCCACCGGGCGCTTGGCCGGCTCGAGGGGCAGAAGGTCCCGTCCGTCGAAGGTCAATGTCCCGCGCTCAGGGCGCTCGAAGCCGGCAATCATGTGGAGCAGGGTCGTCTTGCCGCCCCCCGACGGGCCGATGACCGCGCACAGGTTTCCGGTCGGCACGGACAGGGAATAATCCGCCGTGAAATCGGGCCAGGTCAGGCGGCAGTTGTCAATCACGAGCATCGGACAGGCGACCTGAAGCGTGAGCGAGAAGGATGGCGACGAGCACGATGACGAGGCCGATGCTTGATGCCTCGTCCAGCCGGTAGGCGCCGAGGCGCTCGTAGAGAAGATAGGGCAGGGTCACCAGGTCCGTGCCGCCGAAGAGCGCGACGATGCCGAAATCGCCGAAGGACAGGGCCATGGCGAGGGCGAAGCCCGCCGCGAGGGGCCGCTTGAGCACCGGCCAATCCATGATCGTGAGCTTCGACCATCCGGTGATGCCGAGGGAGGCCGCCATGCGGCCGTAGCGCTCCTCCGTGGTGAGGAGACGGGGCGCCACGTAGCGATAGGCGAAGGGCACGGCCGCCAGCCCGTTGATCAGCGGCAGCAGGATGAGGCCGGCCGTGGACGGATCGCCGAAGCGCCTGATCAGCAGGAACAGGCCCGCGGTCAGGGCGAAGGGCGGCACGGCGAGCAGCGCGTCGGGCAGGAGATCGTAGAAGGCGGCGCTGCGCGGGGAACGGAGCACGATGCGCCGCCGCCGCGCCGCGGACGCCAGGGCCAGGGCCAGGCCGCACGCCAGGAGCGCGGCCGCACCGGCGATGGCGAGGCTCGTGACGAAGGCCCGCAGCAGATCCGCGTCGATCACCGCGGGCAGGCGGCGCAAGCCCGTCAGCACGCTGAAGGCGAGCGGCGCGATGAACAGGCCGCTGACGACGAGCACCACCGCATCGAGGATTTTCAGGCCCCGGTCCTTCGCGTCGGGGCGATGGGCCAGGCTGCGGATCGTGTGGCCCACCGGCGGGCGCGTGAAGGCCCAATGGAGCAGGGCCGTCATCGACAGGCAGATGGCGAGCTGGATCAGGGCCAGCCAGGCGACGCGGCCGAAATCGAGATCGATCTTCAGCGCCTCGAAGATCGCCACTTCCAGGGTGGAGCGGCCAGGCCCCCCGCCGAGCGCCAGCACGATCGCGAAGCTCTTGAAGCACATCAGGAAGATGAGCCCGGCGACGCCCGGCAGCTCCCCGCGCAGCAGCGGCCAGTCGAGATGGCGGAAGATCTGGACAGGCGTGAACCCGAGGGCACTGGCGAGGCGCCAGTGCTCGGCCGGCACCTGGTTCAATCCATCGAGGGTGATCCGGGCCACGAAGGGGCCGTTCAGGAACACATGGGCGATGAGGATGCCCGGATAGCCGAAGATGCTGAAGCCTCCGGTCCAGCCGAGGACGGCCAGTGCGTCGGCGAGCCATCCGCTGCGGCCATAGACCGCGAAGACTGCGAACACCGCCACGATCGTCGGCATCACCATCGTGGAGCCGAGGATGGCCAGAACGATGTCGCGTCCCGGAAACCGGCGGCGGGCCAAGGCCAGCGCCAGGCCGATCCCGAGCGCCAGCGACAGCACGGTCGAAAGGGCCGCCTGGATGAGCGAGAAGGCGAGCACCCGCCAGAGATAGGGGCCGATGGAGAGTAGCGTGGGCGTCCCTCCGTCGACGGTCGCGAGAGCGATGAAGCCGCCCGCCACCAGAGCCAGGATGGCGAAGGCCACGAGACTTCCGGGATGGGGCGGCTTCAGCGTCATGATCGCCGGTCAGCGGGCCGTGGCGTTGAGCCAGGCATCCGTGAAGGCGCGGCGGTTCTGCTGCACGTCCTCCGGAGTGTAGAGAAGCGCCCGGCTCGGCTGCACCAGATCCTTGAAGGCGGCGGGCAAGCCGGAGGCCGGGGTCTTGGCCGGCATCATCCAGTTGCCCTCGGGCATGGCCGACTGGAACGGCTCGCTGAGGATGAAGGCCATGAGTCTCCTGGCGAGGTCCGGCTGCTTCGAGGTGCGGGTCATGCCGGCGAGCTCCACGTGAAGGTAGTGTCCCTCGGCGAAGGCCGCGGCCCTGTAGTTGTCCTTCTTCTCCGCGGCGATGTGATAGGCGGGCGACGTGGTGTAGGACATCACCATGTCGGCCTCGCCCTTCAGGAACAGGCCATAGGCTTCGGACCAGCCCTTGGTGAAGGTCACGATGCGGGGCTTGAGCTTGCCCCAGGCCTCGCCGGCCTGGTCGCCATAGACCTTCTGCATCCAGAGCAGCAGGCCGAGGCCCGGCGCGCTGGTGCGCGGATCCTGCAGGACCACCTTCGGACCGTTGGGATCGTCGACGAGCTCCTGCAGGCTCTTGGGCGGATGGGCGAGCTTGTTGGCGTCGTACACGAAGGCGTAATAGCCCCAGTCGAAGGGGATGAAGGTGCTGTCATTCCATGCGATGGGAAGGGTCAGGTCCTTCACATCCACCCCGTGCGGCGCGAAGAGGTTGAGCGAGCGGGCCTCGGCGACGAGGTTCATGTCGAGGCCGACCACCGCGTCGGCCTTGGTGTTCTCGCCTTCGAGCCGCAGCCGCCCGAGCAGGCTGCCCGCGTCCTCGGCGGTGACCCAGTTCAGCTCGCAGCCGCAGGTCGCCTCGAAGCGCTCCTTGACGGTTTTGCCGGGGCCGTATTTCCCGGCGAACGAGCTGTAGGTGTAGACGGTCAGCTTCGGCTTGGTCTGGGCGTGGGCAAGGCCCGTCGCCAGCCCGAGGGAAACAAGGGTGAGAAGCAGTCGGCGTAGCATCTTAAGGGCGCTCCCATGCATGAGGCAGGCCGGTCTGGCGGCGCAGGTCGCACGGGGCATGGCTGTCGTGGCGATGTCGCATGCTCATTCCCTCCGCCGGCATGACCCGGATCAGGTTCGACGGGTCGGTGGCCTCGCCACCTCTCAGCCTCGTCTCGAGGCTCCCCGTGAGACGCTTTGCTTCTAGAGCAGTTCAGGGGCGGCCACAAGCCGCCCCGTCGCGGTCACTTCCGGCTTCCCTTGTCCTTGCCACTGTCCTTGCCGCCCGCCATCGCGGCCCGGCGCAGGGCGTCGGCCAGGGCGCCGCCGGAGGCGGGCGCCTGCGGGGCCGGCTTCCGCTCCGTCTGCGCGCGATGCTTCTGGAACGCCGCCCGGTTGTCGTCCTGGCGGCCGGCGGAGCGCTTCTCGGCCGGGTCGCTCATGCGCATGGAGAGCGAGATCCGCTTCCTCGGAACGTCGACCTCGAGCACCTTCACCTTCACGATGTCGCCCGGCTTCACCACGGTGCGCGGGTCCTTCACGAAGGTGTCGGCCAGGGCCGAGATGTGCACGAGCCCGTCCTGGTGGACGCCCACGTCGACGAAGGCCCCGAAGGCGGCCACGTTGGTGACGACGCCTTCCAGAACCATGCCGGGCTTCAGGTCGCTGATCTTCTCCACGCCCTCCATGAAGGTGGCGGTCTTGAATTCGGGCCGCGGGTCGCGGCCGGGCTTTTCCAGCTCGCTCAGGATGTCCTTCACGGTCGGAACGCCGAACTTCTCGTCCGTGAAGCTCTGCGGGTTGAGCTTCTTCAGCACGGCGCCGTTGCCGATCACCACCTTGATGTCGCTCTTCGTGGCTTCGAGAATGCGGCGCACGACCGGATAGGCCTCCGGATGGACGCCCGAGGCATCGAGCGGGTCGTCGCCGTTCGGAATGCGCAGGAAGCCCGCCGCCTGTTCGAAGGTCTTCGGGCCAAGGCCGGAGACCTTGGTGAGCGCCTTGCGGGTCTTGAACGGTCCGTTGGCATCGCGGTGGGAGACGATGTTCTGCGCCACCCATTCGCCGAGGCCCGAGACCCGGGCGAGCAGCGGCGCCGAGGCGGTATTGAGGTCGACCCCGACCGCGTTCACGCAATCCTCCACCACCGCGTCGAGGGAGCGGGAGAGCTTGTATTCGGCGAGATCGTGCTGGTACTGCCCGACGCCGATGGATTTCGGGTCGATCTTCACGAGCTCCGCCAAGGGGTCCTGCAGGCGGCGCGCGATGGAGACGGCGCCGCGCAGGGAGACGTCGAGATCCGGCAGTTCCTGGCTGGCGAAGGCGGAGGCGGAATAGACGGAGGCACCGGCTTCCGACACCATGATCTTGGTGAGCTTCAGGTCCGGGTGCTTCGCCACCAGCTCGGCCGCGAGCTTGTCGGTCTCGCGCGAGGCCGTGCCGTTGCCGATCGCCACGAGCTCGACCCTGTGCACGCGGCAGAGCCGCGCCAGCGTCGCGAGGGCTTCGTCCCATTGGCGCTTCGGCTCGTGCGGGTAGACGGTATCGGTCGCCACGACCTTTCCGGTCGCATCCACCACGGCCACCTTCACGCCGGTGCGGTAGCCCGGATCGAGGCCGAGCGTCGGGCGCGCGCCGGCCGGAGCCGCGAGAAGCAGATCGCGCAGGTTGCCGGCGAATACCTTCACGGCCTCGTCCTCGGCCAGCTGCCAGAGCTTCATCTTCATGTCGAGCTCGATGGAGAACCGCAGCTTCGTGCGCCAGGCCCAGCGAACCGTGTCCAGAAGCCATTTGTCGCCGGGACGACCCTGATCGACGATCCCGTAGGCGAGCGCCGTGCGGCCCTCGTAGCGGCTGACATAGCCGGGCTCGGCGGCGTCCTTGTCCTCCTCCATGCGCAGGTCGAGGATCTCCTCCTTCTCGCCGCGGAACAGGGCGAGGATCCGGTGGGAGGGGAGCTTCGGCAGGGGCTCGGCGAAGTCGAAGTAATCGGCGAATTTCGCGCCCTCGGTCGCCTTGCCGTCGCGCACCTTCGACGTGAGGCTGCCGCGCTCCCAGTAAATCTCGCGCAGGGCTCCCAGGAGCTCCGCATTCTCCGCGAAGCGCTCGACGAGGATCGAGCGGGCGCCCTCGAGGGCAGCCTCCGGGGTGGCGACCTCCTTCTCGGCATTCACGAAGGCGGCGGCCGCTTCCTTGGGCTCGCGGCCGGGCTCGCCCAGGAGCAGGTCGGCCAAGGGCTCCAGGCCCGCCTCCCGGGCGATCTGCGCCTTGGTCCGCCGCTTGGGCTTGTAGGGCAGGTAGAGATCCTCGAGGCGCGCCTTGGTGTCGGCGGTGTTGATCTGGAGCGCCAGCTCGTCGGTGAGCTTGCCCTGCTCGCGGACGCTGTCGAGGATCGTCTTGCGGCGGTCCTCCAGCTCGCGCAGGTAGCGCAGGCGCTCCTCCAGGGTGCGCAGTTGGGCATCATCCAGGGTGCCGGTGACTTCCTTGCGGTAGCGTGCGATGAAGGGAACGGTCGATCCGCCGTCCAGCAGCTCGATGGCCGCCTTGACCTGCCATTCCTGAACACTCAGTTCGTTCGCGATGCGCTGACCGATGGATAGCATGAAAGTCTCCGAATAAGGCGTAAGGCGCGGCTTCTACGGTGCGGGACGCCACCGGGTCAACGGCCCGTCCACAGCACCGGGGTCGCAGTGCCGTTAGGGAAGACAGTGTTTTGACATTTCTGCTTGGCAGGCGAAGCCTTGGCGTATAGACCGTCCGGCCCTTTCGGCTGCTCCCGAGGTCACCATGCCCCTCTCCGACGATTTATCCATCGGCATCGATTTCGGCACCAGCAACACGGTCGTGGCCCTGGCGGACCGGAACGGACACGTGGAGGCCCTGACCTTCGAGCACGGGGGCGAGCGCCTCAAGGTCTACGTCACGGCATTGTGCTTCTGGGACGAGCGGCACGGCAACGGCCTGCGCACCGAAGTCGAGGGCGGCCCCTGGGCGATCGAGCAGTTCCTGGACGGGCTCCATGCTCACCGCTTCATCCAGTCGTTCAAGACCTTCGCGGCCAGCGCGACGTTCAAGGAAACCCGGATCTTCCGCGAACGCTATGCCTTCGAGGACCTGCTGAGCGCCTTCCTGCGCACGCTCGTGCGCCATGGCGGCGCCCGGCTCGACTGGGGCGCGCGGAACGTCGTCATCGGACGGCCGGTCCAGTTCGCGGGCTACAATCCGGACGACGGTCTCGCCATGCAGCGCTACCGGACGGCCTTCAGCCGGCTCGGGGCGGAGCAGGCGCGCTACGTCTACGAGCCCGTGGGGGCCGCCTTCTTCTATGCGCGCCAGCTCGATCATGACGCCACCGTCCTGGTGGCGGATTTCGGCGGCGGCACCAGCGACTTCTCGGTCATGCGCTTTGCCCGGCAAGGAGGCGTGCTGCGGGCCGATCCGCTGGGGCATGCCGGCATCGGAATCGCCGGGGACGCCTTCGATTACCGGGTCGTCGACAAGGTCGTGTCCCCGCGCCTGGGAAAAGGTGGGCTCTATCGTTCCATGGGAAAGATCCTGTCGATCCCCAACCACTATTATGCCAATTTGGCCCGGTGGAACCATCTCGCGATGATGAAGGGCAGCGGCGATCTCAAGGAACTGCGGGAACTGGCCCGCGTCGCCCTGGAGCCCGAACCGCTCGAGAAATTCATCGATATCATCGAGTACGATCTCGGCTTTGCCCTCTACCGGGCGGTCTCTTCGGCCAAGGTCGCGCTTTCGAACCAGGAGGAGACGACGTTCCGGTTCCGGGGCGAGAGCGTCGACATCGAGGCGAAGATCACGCGGGCCGATTTCGAGTCGTGGATCGCGGAAGACGTCGAGCGGATCGCCGGAACGGTCGACGAGGCTCTTTCGACGGCCGGCGTCAGACCCGAGGAGATCGAGCGCGTGTTCCTGACCGGCGGCACCTCGTTCGTTCCAGCCATCCGTCGCCTGTTCGTCGATCGTTTCGGCGAGACCCGGCTGACCTCCGCAGACCAGTTCGAGTCCATCGCCTATGGTCTGGCCCTTATTGGACAGACGGACCGACCGGAGCGTTGGGCGGTCATGAATTAGGCGGATTTTAAAATAAAATTACACTTGCCGTAGGGCAGCAAAGGGTTTTATTTCGCAGTGCAGCAAACGCGCGAAGCGGGAGCCCTCCCATGTCCCTGATCAACCCCGACGTCACACCCGAGAAGGATTTTCCCCTTCGCGACGACATCCGGCTCCTGGGGCGCATCCTCGGAGACACGATCCGCGAGCAGGAAGGGGAGGCTGCCTTCGAGATCGTGGAACGCATCCGCCAAACTTCGATCCGTTTCCACCGCGATGAGGATGACGCGGCCCGCCGCGAGCTCGAGACGATCCTGAACAGCCTCTCGCGGGGGCGCAGCAACCAGATCATCCGGGCCTACAGCTATTTCTCGCACTTGGCGAACATCGCCGAGGACCAGCACCATGTCCGCCGCTCCCGCGCCCACGCGATGGCGGGCGCTCACGCCATGGAGGCTGCGGCACCGCGCGAGGGGACGCTGGCACGAGCCCTCAAGCTCATCCAGGAGGCGGGCATCAGCCATTCGGCCCTGCAGGCCGTCTTCGCCTCCGCACTCGTCTGTCCCGTTCTCACCGCGCATCCGACCGAGGTGCGCCGCAAGAGCACCATCGACCGTGAGATGGAAATCTCCCAGATCCTGGCGCAGCGGGATCGGCAGCATCTGACGCCCGACGAGGAGGCTTCCTGCCAGGAAAGCCTCCGCCGTGCCATTCTCACCCTGTGGCAGACGAGCATCCTGCGGCGTAACCGTCTCAAGGTGATCGACGAGGTCAACAACGGCCTGTCGTACTACGACTACACGTTCTTCAAGGAACTGCCTCGGGTCTATGCCTCCCTCGAGGATCAGCTTGCGGCCATGGATCCCCTGTGGGAGAGCGTGGAGCTGCCCTCCTTCCTGCGCATGGGCAGCTGGATCGGCGGAGACCGCGACGGCAATCCTTTCGTGACGGCGGATGCCCTGCGGCAGGCCCTGCTGCTGCAGAGCAAGCACGCCCTCGGCTTCTACCTCGAGGAGCTCCATTGCCTGGGCGCCGAACTGTCGCTCGACGGGCGGTACGTGAACGTCTCCGACGAGGTCCAGGCCCTCGCCAAGGCTTCTCCCGATCCCTCGCCCCATCGCCAGGACGAGCCCTATCGCAGGGCAATCACGGGCATCTACGCGCGCCTTGCGGCAACCGCAGCCCGGCTGGGGCACGGCGATGTGGCGCGCCATGCGGTAGGCGAGGCGTCAGCCTATGGCGGCATCGAGGAGTTCGAAGGCGATCTCTCGATCCTTCACCGCTCCCTGCGCTCGAACGGATCAGGATCGCTCGCACGTGGCCGCCTGCGCAAACTGCGCCGCGCCGTCAGCGTGTTCGGGTTCCATCTGGCCAGTCTCGACATGCGCCAGAACTCCGACGTCCATCAGCGTGTGGTGGCCGAACTTTTTGAAAAGGCCAATCCCGGAACCGCTTATGAAGGACTGCCGGAAGACGAGCGCGTTGCCTTGCTTCTGCAAGAACTTCAGACGCCGCGCCTTCTCATGTCGCCCTACCTCGACTATTCGCCGGAGACCGCATCCGAACTGGCCATCGTTCACGAAGCGGCCGAGGCCCATCGGCGCTATGGCCGCGCGGCCGTGCCGAACTACGTCATCTCCAAGGCGAGCGATCCCTCCGACATCCTGGAGGTCGCTCTCCTCCTGAAGGAGGCCGGCCTCTTGCGTCCGCGCGACGGCGAGATGGATGTGAACATCATCCCGCTCTTCGAGACCATCGCGGATCTGCGCAACAGCAGCGGCGTGATGGATGCGCTGTTCGCCCTGCCGGATTACATGCGCCTGTTGCGCAGCCGCGGACAGGCCCAGGAGGTGATGCTCGGCTATTCCGACAGCAACAAGGACGGCGGCTTCCTCACGTCCGGCTGGGAGCTCTACAAGGCGGAGATCGAACTGATCGAGGTGTTCAGGCGCCACGGCGTGGCGCTTCGGCTCTTCCATGGTCGCGGCGGATCCGTGGGCCGAGGTGGCGGACCGAGCTATCAGGCGATCCTGGCGCAGCCGGGCGGGGCCGTGCAGGGCGCCATCCGGATCACCGAACAGGGCGAGGTGATTGCGGGCAAATACTCCAATCCGGATCTCGGGCGCCGCAATCTGGAGATCCTCGCCGCGGCCACGCTCGAGGCCACTCTTCTGCATTCGGGCCAGTCCGCCCCGCGCGAAGAGTACCTGAAGGCGATGGAGGAGCTTTCGAACAGCGCTTTCAAGGCGTATCGGGCGCTCGTCTACGAGACCGAAGGCTTCGAGCGCTATTTCTGGGAATCGACCGTCATCGGCGAGATCGCCAACCTGAACATCGGCAGCCGGCCCGCGTCGCGCACGAACTCCCGGCGTATCGAGGATCTTCGTGCCATCCCATGGGTGTTCGGCTGGGCCCAGTGCCGCCTCATGCTCCCCGGCTGGTACGGCTTCGGCTCCGCGGTGAACGAGTGGCTCGAAAAGCGGCCCGATACCGGCCTGGCGCTGCTGCAGGAAATGTACCGCGACTGGCCGTTCTTTCAGGCGCTGCTCTCGAACATGGACATGGTCCTGGCGAAGAGCAACATCGCGATCGCCTCACGTTATGCGAACCTCGTTGCGGACGACGCCTTGCGCGAGGCCATCTTCCCGCGCCTGCGCCGCGAATGGGAGGACTCGATCAGGCAGCTGCTCGCCATCATGCAGCAGCAATCCCTGCTCGACGGCAATCCGCTCCTGGCCCGTTCGATCCGGAACCGCTTCCCCTACCTCGACCCGCTGAACCACCTGCAGATCGAACTGCTGAAGCGTCACCGCTCCGGCGACGCGGACGAGCAGGTCGTGCAGGGCATCCACCTGTCCATCAACGGCATTGCGGCGGGCCTGCGCAACAGCGGCTAGAGCATCGGACGTGAAAAGTGGATCCACTTTTCACGTCCGACGCTCCACTCTTGGCTGGCGCATCGTTCGGCGCAGAAAACCGGATCCACTTTTCCGCACGATGCGCTAAGAAACATAGTTGCGGAACCACCATCCGGCTTCCCGGTTGAGTCTTGGATCATGCATTCCCGGTCGAATGCATCTGAGGAACCCAGCCCGAGAGGAGAACGCCATGTCCCGCGGTGACAAGTCCGCCTATACCGACAAGCAGAAGCGCAAGGCCGAGCATATCGAGGAATCCTACGAGAGCCGCGGCCTCTCGGAAAAAGAGGCCGAGAGGCGCGCCTGGGCGACCGTCAACAAGCAGGACGGCGGCGGCAAGAAGAGCGGATCCGGGCGCAGCTAAAGGCGAAGAGCCGGCTGCGGCTAAGATGGTGCGCCGGACGCAAAGCGGGTGTATGGAGGTTCCTGCACTCTTGCCCGCTTTGCCTAGGAGGAAGTCTTGCTTACGAGTTCTGCCGCCGGCGTCTACGTCATCTGCCCCACGCCCTTCGAGAGCGACGGGCGGGTCGACGTCGCCTCGACCGACCGGATGGTCGAGGCCTATCTGAAAGCCGGCGCGACCGGGCTGACGATCCTCGGCATCATGGGCGAGGCGCCCAAGCTCGCGGCCGATGAGGCGCTGGCCTTCGCCCGGCAGGTCATCGCCGCGGTGGCGGGCCGCGTTCCCGTCATCGTCGGGGTGTCGGCGGCCGGCTTCGCCGCCATGTCGGGCCTGTCGTCCAAGGTGATGGATGCGGGCGCCGCCGGCGTCATGATCGCGCCGCCCTCGACCTTGAAGACCGACGATCAGATCGTCTCCTATTATGCGGATGCCGTGGAGGCCATCGGCCCGGACGTGCCCTGGGTGATCCAGGACTACCCGCTCACCACCAACGTGGTCATGACCCCGAAGGTGATCATGCGCATCATCGAGCAGAGCCCGTCCTGCGTGATGCTCAAGCACGAGGATTGGCCGGGCCTCGACAAGATCACGGCGCTGCGCCGCGCGAGCGATGCCGGTCAGGTGCGCCGTGTGTCCATTCTCTGCGGCAATGGCGGCATGTTCCTTCCCTTCGAGATGGAGCGGGGCGCCGATGGTGCGATGACAGGCTATGCCTACCCGGAGATGCTGGTCGGCGTGGTCGATCTCGTCAACCAGGGCAGGCGCGCGGAGGCGCACGATCTCTTCGACCGCCATCTGCCGCTGGTGCGCTACGAGACGCAGCCCGGCATAGGCCTTGCCGTGCGCAAGTACGTGCTGAAGCGGCGCGGCATCATCGCATCCGATACGCTGCGCAAGCCCGGACCGAAGCTGAGCCCGGAAACCATTGCCGACATCGAATGGCTGATGGAGCGCATCGAGCGCTCGTGAACGAACAAGGGGAGTTTTCACGCATGGAAACAGGATTGAAGGGAAAGCGCGCGCTCGTTCTCGGCGCGAGCAAGGGGTTGGGCTTCGGCATCGCGCAAGGTCTGGCCGAGGAGGGCGCCCGGGTCGCCATCGCCAGCCGCACGATGGAAGGATCGAAGGCGGCCGCCGACAAGATCGGCAGGGACGTCCTGCCGTTCATCTGCGATACCGGCAAGGTCGATCAGGTCGATGCCCTGGTCAAGGATGTGACGGAAGCGCTCGGCGGGGTCGACATTCTCGTGCTCAACAGCGGGGGGCCGCCGCCCGGCAAAGCGCAAGGGGTGTCGTCCGATCAGTGGCGCCAGTCGTTCGAGGCGATGTTCGTCAACCTCGTGCGGATCGCCGATCAGCTCCTCCCCGGCATGATCGAGCGGAAATTCGGCCGCATCATTTCGGTGATCTCGTCCGGCGTGATCCAGCCGATCCCGAACCTCGCGATCTCGAACGCCATCCGGCCCGCGCTCGTCGGCTGGGGCAAGACGCTCGCGAGCGAAGTGGCCGCCTCGGGCGTTACCGTGAACGCCGTCGCGCCCGGCCGCATCGCCACCGATCGCCTGAAGCAGCTCGACGCCGCCAATGCGGAGCGCACCGGCCGCTCCGTCGAGGATGTGGCGCACGCCGCCCGCGCGGGCATTCCGGCGGGCCGTTACGGCGAGATCGAGGAATTCGCGGCCGCCGCCGTCTTCCTGGCGAGCGAGAAGGCCTCGTTCATGACAGGCTCGATCCTGCGCGTCGACGGCGGGCAGATCTCGTCGACCACCTGATCCGGGTTCGACACCGGGCGAGGCGGTCTTCCGCCTCGCCCGTTCAGGCGATCATCCCCGTCCAGTACAGGACGATCCCCGCGATGGACGTCGCCGCAAGCGTCGGCAGCATGCCGATCCTGAAGCGGAACATGGCGACGACGGCCGCCCCTGCGAGCAGCAGCGCCCATCCATCGACGCTGCCCCATTCGGGCATATCGAGACTGAGCGGCCCCCATTCCAACGTCCGAACCCGGCCGAAGATCGTGTGAATCCCGAACCAGACGGCAAGATTCAGGATCACGCCCACCACGGCGGCCGTGATCGCCGCGAGGCCGCCGCTCAGGGCCTTGTGGCCGCGTAAGATCTCGATGTAGGGCGCCCCCAGGAAGATCCAGAGAAAGCAGGGGGTAAAGGTCACCCATGTGGCCAGGAGGCCGCCGAGCGTGCCTGCGAGGAGCGGAGGAAGCGAGCCTGCGTCCCGGAAGGCCGCCATGAACCCCACGAACTGGAGCACCATGATCAACGGGCCCGGCGTGGTTTCCGCCATGCCGAGTCCGTCGAGCATCTCGCCCGGCTGCAGCCAGCCGTAGGTTTCCACGGCCTGCTGGGCCACATAGGCCAGAACCGCATAGGCGCCCCCGAAGGTGACCATCGCCATCTTGGAAAAGAAGACCGCGATCTGGCTGAAGACGTCGTTGCGGCCGAGGATCAGCAGGAGAGCCAGGACCGGCACGAGCCAGAGCGCAAGCCAGATCGCCGCGACACGCACGCTTCGCCGTGCGCTGGGCGTGACGTGGGCGGGACGATGCTCCCCGAGACGATTGCCGCCGTCCTGCGCGTCCGCGCCGTGTCCGCCGGCTTCGAACTGCGGGAGACCCGCCCGCCCGCCGAGAAAGCCCAGCACCCCGGCGACGAGAATGATCAGAGGAAAAGGCGCGTCGAGGAAAAAGATCGCCACGAAGGCTGCCGCGGCGATCCCGATCAGGATGCGGTTTTTCAGCGCCCGCCGGCCGATCCGGACCACAGCCTCCAGCACGATGGCCAGCACGGCGGCCTTGAGGCCGAAGAAGAGCGCCGCCACGATGCCGATCTTGCCGTAGAGGGCATAGACCCAGCTGAGACCCATGATGGCGATGATCCCGGGCAGGATGAACAGCCCTCCCGCCATGATCCCGCCGAGGGTGCGGTGCATGAGCCAACCCACATAGGTGGCAAGCTGCTGGGCCTCCGGGCCGGGCAGCAGCATGCAGTAGTTGAGGGCGTGGAGGAACCGTCCTTCGGAAATCCAGCGCTTCTCCTCCACCAGGATCCGGTGCATCACGGCGATCTGCCCCGCGGGCCCGCCGAAGCTCAGGGCCGCCACGCGCAGCCAGACGCGGAACGCCTCGCCGAGAGAGACGCCGTGGTCCGTCAGAGCTTGCCCCTTGGCTTCCCCGGGTTCTCGCATTGTTTCGTTCACGTCATGCCCCCGGCTTTCTCGCAGGCCAATTGTGCGTTTCGTCGGTCGCATCACGGCACCAGCGATAGAAGGCATCATAGAGCAGAAGCCCGGCTTCGACTTGGGCGAGGTCGTCCGCGTACATGCGGGATAGGCCCAGGGAGGCGGCGAGCAGCCCGGGCGCTTCGGGCGCCAGGTCGAGCCGCGCCGTGTCGGCCCCTCGGACGATGGTGGCGAGCCGCTTCAGCGGTGCGGTGGACAGCCCGAACTCATCGACCATGACGTCGAAGGTGCAGAGCTCGCCGCGATGGCTCCAGAATATGTCGTCGCCTTCGATATCGAAGGGCGCTGCCGAGAAGCGCTCCGACACGCCTTGGACTTCGGAGGTCGGGACGAACAGGAAGACGGCATCGGGATCGACGAAACGGCGGATCAGCCATGGGCAGGCGATCCGGTCGATCTTGGGTCGCGAGCGGGTAACCCAGACCGTCCTTCCTTGCCGATCGAGCGCCGGAACCCGGTCCGCCGGGACCATGGGCAACCCGGCCTGTGCCCAGGCCAGCGCTCCGCCCTCGAGGGAGTCCGCCGGCACGCCTGCATGGCGCAGCCAGGCCGCGACCCCGTGGCTGAGCTTCAGCCCCTTCTGGCAGATCACGACGGCAGTCCGGCCCTCAAGGCCAACCGACCATTCGGCGACCGTCTCGAAGGACCTCCGCCGGGAGCCGGGAATGAGGCGGGGGTCTCCTGCAAAGTCCTCGTCGGTGCGGACATCGATGAGAAGAGGGCACTTGGGCGTGCCGACGAGGCGCGCCAGTTTTTCAGGAGAGATGGTGTTGAATGACGACATGGTGCATCCGTAACGGTTGAGAGCGGATGCGATGCTTGGGCATGTCGCCTCGTGGGGAGATCGCGATCCCCATGACAGGGATCACAATTCAACCCCCGTGTTTTGTCAAATCAATTCGATCCGCGTCCGGCCCTCAGAAATCCGGCTCGGCATCCCTCTCCAAGGTCTGAACGACGAGGCCGTTCTCGACGAGAGACACCCACACATCCTCGGCCGTCTCCGCGAAATTCACGAGCCCGCGGTCGTGCTCGCTCACCATGCCGTGCTCGAGCAGGGCATCGAACTTGATGACCGATTGCCAATAGGCCCTGTCGAAGAGGACGATCGGCAGGGGCGGGGCCTTGCCGGTCTGGCGAAGGGTCAGGATCTCGAACAATTCGTCCAGGGTGCCGAACCCGCCTGGGAACACCACGAGCGCATTGGCCCGCATGGCCAGGTGCATCTTGCGCATGGCGAAGTAGTGAAAGCGGAAAGTCAGGTCCGGAGTCGAATAGGCATTGGGCTCCTGCTCATGCGGCAGCGTGATGTTGAACCCGATCGACGGTGCGCCGACGTCGAAGGCCCCCCTGTTCGCCGCTTCCATGATGCCCGGACCGCCGCCGGTCGCGATTACGTTGTCCCGCGTGCCGCTGGTGACGGTCAGGGCGCCGCCCCGCTCGGACGCGATGGCCCCGAAGGCGCGGGCCTGCGCGTACCAGAATGGGTGCTTTCCGGGGCCGTTCTCATGAACGCGGGCACTGCCAAAGACAACGATGGTCGATCGCACACCCCAGGTGCGCAAGCTCTCCTCGGCCTTGGCATATTCCAGCATGAACCGGACCCCTCGCATGGAATCGCCCAGGAGGAAGTCCTGGTCCATGGCGGCCAGCCGGTAGGATGGCGAGTTGAGGCTCGCGGCATTTGAAGGCTTGCTGTCAACCATGGAATAGGACTCCTGTCATGCGGCCTGCACAAAGCATAGTTTTCGACTCCGGTTAACCCGTCCCGGTCGGGCGCCGGCATCCTCCAGGGTCCACAACGTGGAATATCCCGGTCGGGAGTGCTCCCGTTGACGCGCGGCGCAACGGAACACGAGCCGGATTTGTTCCGCCCATTCTCCCGATCAGAGCCCGGGAAAGTCATTTTCCCTATAGCCGCTCGCGCCACGGTGGCTATATCAAGGGCGCACACGGGAAGGGCGGAAAACGGCCCCAACAGGAAGCGAGCGCCAGCCAATGGACCATTTTTCTTCGACGACGTTAGCCCGAGTTCTGCCGGACGATGGATGGCAGGGAGTTCTTGTCGGACGGGTCTGGCGCCCTGGGATCGGACCCTCCGTGGTCGCCGTCAGGGAAGACGGGCTCGTCGATATTTCCTCGACTTATCCGACGGTGAGCGGCCTTGCGGCTCTCGAGGATCCTGCACACGCGGTGAAGGCGGCCAGGGGCGAGAGGATCGGGTCGCTCGAAGAGATCCTCGGCAATACGGCCCCAGACAGCCGTGATTCGTCCAAACCCTGGCTCCTGGCGCCGATTGATCTCCAGGTCATCAAGGCAGCCGGCGTCACCTTCGCCGTCTCCATGCTGGAGCGCGTCATCGAGGAGCGGGCACGGGGCGACGCCAGCGCGGCCGCGGCCATCCGGGCCGAGGTCCTGCGGCTCGTGGGCGACGATCTGAGCCGTCTGAAGCCCGGGTCGGCCGAGGCCATGGCCCTCAAGGAGGTTCTCGTCGCCCAGGGAGCGTGGAGCCAGTATCTCGAGGTCGGCATCGGACCCGACGCGGAGGTGTTCACCAAGGCTCCGACGCTCTCGGCCGTCGGCACCTTCATGGATGCGGGCCTGCACCCCAAATCCACCTGGAACAATCCGGAGCCCGAGGTGGTGGTGATCGTCACGGCTCAGGGGAAGATCGTCGGGGCCACCCTCGGCAACGATGTGAACCTGCGCGACTTCGAAGGCCGCTCAGCGCTGCTGCTCTCGAAGGCGAAGGATAACAACGCATCGTGCTCCGTCGGACCGTTCATCCGGTTCTTCGATGAAACCTTCTCGCTCGACGACGTGCGCCGGACCACGGTGACGCTGACGGTCGAGGGTGAAGACGGGTTCAGGCTCGAAGGCTCCTCGTCGATCACGAAGATCAGCCGCGATCCCGAGGATCTCGTTGCCCAGACCATCGGTCCCCACCATCAGTACCCGGATGGATTCGCGCTCTTTCTCGGGACGATGTTCGCGCCCACGCAGGACCGGGACGAGGCCGGCATGGGCTTCACGCACAAGAGCCGCGACATCGTCACCATCGCGGCTCCCAAGCTTGGAGCGCTGGTCAACCGCATGAAGCCGAGCTCCGAATGCGAGCCGTGGACCTTCGGCATCAGCGCTCTCATGTCCAACCTGGCCCAACGGGGCCTCCTCAACACCAGACAGGCAGGTTAACGATGACCAAGAACTATATTGCGGGCGAGTGGCTGTCGGCGACGGAAGCCTCGGCCAACGTCAATCCGTCGAACACGAACGACGTGGTCGGCGAGTATGCCCGCGCCTCTGTGGCGGAGGCCGAGCGCGCGATTGCGGCGGCGTACGATGCCTTCCCGGCGTGGTCGCGCTCCTCGATCCAGCAGCGCCACGACATTCTCAAGGCCGTGGGCGACGAGATCCTGGCCCGCAAGGAGGAGCTTGGCCGCCTGCTCTCCCGCGAGGAGGGCAAGACCCTGCCGGAAGGCATCGGCGAGGTGACCCGTGCCGCTCAGATCTTCCTGTTCTTCTCCGGCGAGTGCCTGCGCATGGCCGGCGAGAAGGTGCCGTCCGTGCGGCCCCTCATCGACGTGGAGATCACCCGCGAGCCGGTCGGCGTCGTCGGCCTGATCACGCCCTGGAACTTCCCGATTGCGATCCCCGCGTGGAAGATCGCCCCGGCTCTCGCCTACGGCAACACAGTGGTGTTCAAGCCGGCCGATCTCGTGCCGGGTTCGGCCCATGCCTTGTCCGAGATCATCATCCGGGCCGGCGTGCCGGCGGGCGTGTTCAATCTGGTGATGGGGCGCGGCTCGGTGGTGGGCGAAGCCATGCTCCAGAGCCCCAAGGTGTCGGCCATCTCGTTTACCGGATCGGTGCCGACGGGCCGCAAGGTCGCCCAGACCTGCATCACGGCCGACCCGATGAAGAAGGTTCAGCTCGAGATGGGCGGCAAGAACCCGATGGTGGTTCTCGACGATGCCGACCTGAAGGTCGCCGTGGAATGCGCGGTCAACAGCGCCTTCTTCTCCACCGGCCAGCGCTGCACCGCTTCCTCGCGGCTGATCGTGACCGAGGGCATCCATGACAGGTTCGTGGCCGCCATGCAGGAGCGCATGCAGGGCCTCGTCATCGACGACGCCCTGAAGGCCGGAACGCATATCGGTCCGGTGGTCGATCAGAGCCAGCTCGATCAGGACCTGAAATATATCCGCATCGGTCAGGAGGAAGGCGCCAAGCTGGTCGCCGGCGGCGAACTGCTGAAGCGTGAGACGCCCGGCTTCTATCTGGCGCCGGCGCTGTTCACCGAGGTGAGCAACCAGATGCGCGTGGCGCGGGAAGAAATCTTCGGACCGGTTGCCACGGTGACCCGCGCAAGGGATTACGACGAGGCGCTGGAGCTCGCCAACGATACGCCATTCGGCCTCTCGTCGGGCATCTGCACCACGAGCCTGAAGTACGCCAATCACTTCAAGCGCAATGCCGAGGCCGGCATGGTGATGGTGAACCTGCCCACCGCGGGCGTCGATTACCATGTGCCGTTCGGCGGTCGGAAGAGTTCGTCCTACGGTCCGCGCGAGCAGGGCCGCTACGCGCAGGAATTCTACACCACGGTGAAGACCGCCTATACCTTCGACGGCAACGGTCCTTACGTGCCGAAGACCAAGGGAAGCGAGTAATTCAATTACGCTCGCACATCGCATGGCCTCGGCGTTCGCTCAGCGCGACGCCGAGGCCATTAACTTACGTGATGCACGGGCGTGTGAATTTGACGCTCCTTTCACCACGAAGTAGTTCGTGCTTTCAAATTCAGATGTGAGATACACATCCACATCCAAACCAGCGTTAACTTTATCGTCAAAACTCGGGCAGCTTTTGGTCCGGTCCATTGAACTTTGCCATGGGAACGCCATCATAGGCTTCCAAGAGGACTTGTACTTACAGGCCTGAACTTCTGCAGCGGCAAAACATTATTGCATTCACCTTCATGCTCCTTGGCGTGGAAAAATGAAGTGCAATTTCGTTCGGCTGCGAATGCATGCTGCTGGTTCTGCGCACCGGTAAGTGGCGCCCCGTCAAAAGTAGAGAACTCAATATGGTTACTTCCCGGCGTTATCTTATTGCTTCCTCGCTTGCACGCCTGATCCGCAAGGAGAGGGGAGGCAATCGTGTCACGGAAGGCCACTTCCCCAATCAGGCCGACCGCAGCTCCTTCGTGGTCGTAGAAGGCGATAAGGGCAGCCTCGTCCTGCTCCATGCAGGCCCCAACGGACCCATCGAGGAGCGGACCGAAGTTCCCCGGGCCCATGCGGAGGCTCTTCTCGATGTCACGCCCGGCAAGCTTGATTATCTCCTCACGCATCTCACGGTCGGCACGCGCGACATCCAGATCGTCCGCTTCGTGACGCCAGGCCCGCTGGATCTGATCTCCGTTCCGTTCGAGAGCGATGAGGAAGCGAGAGATTTCCGGCCCCTGTCCTGGTTCGGGCCGGATGTGACCACGGAAGTGGCCTATCAAAATCGTTCCATCGCCCTCGAGGGCGCGCCTCAGGCGCCCGACGTTCCGATGTCGAATGCGGCTCTCAACAGCCTGCTCGATACCCTCGAGAACCGGTATTCCGCTCCCCGCGGCTATACCCCCCACGCACCGGCACGCAGCTCTGCTGAAGCCGGAACCGGACAGCGCAATGCTCCTCCGACCGCTCCCGCGCAGGCGAACGAGCGGGCCGCCCAGCCTCAACGAGGTGTTCTGTCCAGACCCGCTGCTCCGGTCGATGCAGACATGGGCGATGAGGATGCGGGCGACGACAACGACCTGAACCTCAACATCGAGGACAACGTCATCCGCGAACTGGCCCGATCGCTCCGGCCTCAGCGTCGCTGACAGCTTCGTCCAACGGGAATCCCAGAAAAGCCTGCGCCGTGCGAACGGCGCAGGCTTTTTCAACTTGGCAGCACGATGCAGCTGCCGCCGGCCGTGCGGATGTTGCGGCATAGCTGCTCGGCAGCCTGCCGCGTCTCGGCGGGGGCACGGACGCGATAGAACGTCCGTGTGCCACGATAGCGTAGCCGCGTTCCGATGATCATGGGCCGCACATCCTTCAGGAGCGAAGCGTAGGTTTGGCTGGTGCGCCTGAACGTTGCGAGCGCCCGTTCCTTCGAGAAATTGCCGGCAAGCTGAACGCCCCAAGGCGCAAAAGGCGCCTCGGTGGGTTCGCCGCGTCCAGGGATACGCAGTGTGGCGACGATCTGCTGGCAGCTCTCACCGGACGGGCTCCAATCGGTATTCCGCTTCTCCTTCGCATCGGCGGCCCATTCCTCGGCGGGCCGGCCGGTCACGGCGATCACATAGTTCCTGGTCTCGGCGGGCAAGCCGCCCTGGCCGGCGAGCCATGACGTCACGCGTGCAGGGCCGCCGTTATAGGCGGCCGCCGCCAGCCCGAGATTGCCGAACTGCTCCGCAAGGTGGGCGATGAACTCGGCGGCTTTGGGGATGGCCTGCTCGGGGTCGAAGGGATCGGCGAGGCCCCGTTCCCGAGCCGTCCCCGGCATGAACTGAGCAATCCCTTGCGCACCCGCCGGGCTCACGACGTGCGGGCGGAACGAGCTTTCCTGCCAGATCAGTCTGGTGAGCAGATCGTGGGGGATCTGCTGCGTGCGTGCAGCTCCCTCGATCAACCGGCACAGAGCCTGCTGGACGGTCTCCGTCGATGCTCCCGGATTGGCCAGGGCCGCGCCGCAGCCGAGGGCAATGCCACTAAGCGCCAGCAGCAAGCGCATGAAAGACCCCGCTCGGAAGGACTGAAGAGTGAAGAATGAGAGCCACGTGCCAAGCTACAAATAGGCGATCATTCGTCCCGCCAAGAGCACGACGATCCAGGCAAGAAGCGAGATGACCGCGTAGATCCGGGCCTCGGCCGGCAAGGCGCCTGCCCGTAGGGCGGTTCCGAAGCGGGCATGGAAGAGCGCGACGTTGACGAACCCCAGCGCGATGAAGGCGAGCTTCACGTAAAAGGCAGGATTGACACCGAGCGCCCGGGCCTCGACGGCGAGGAGCAATGTTCCGGTCGGGATCTGAAGCGCCAGACCGACGGCCGCGAGGGGAGTGGCGTAGCGCCCGACCTCCCAGGCACGCTTTCCATGCTCTGCCAGAACCTTCAGATCGAAGACCGCAATGCCCCCGACCACGAAGGCGGCCCCCAGCACGTGGAGCAGATTGGCGACGGTGTAGAGCCAGGCGGAGTGACGTCCCGCGTGGCCGAGCCAGGAACTCTCCAACGCTGCGAGCAAGTCGAGATACATGGCGTCCTAGCGCAGTTCGTAGGTCCTGCCGCTCACGACAATCCGTTCGGCTCTCATCTCTGTTGCGGCGCGGGTGGAGGGATAGCCTTCGAGCGCAATCTGTGTGCCGGGCTTGATCATGTCCGGGTTCAGCCCGCGTGCGCTCATGCGGAACGGAGGCGCGAGTACCGCGTCCCAGTTCTTCCCCTGATAGGGCACGACCACGGTGACGTGCGGGTTCTCCCAATCAGCCCGCTCGACATTGGCGGTGATCGTCATGACGCGGCCCGCATCGTAGCTGCCCCAGCCGTGATGCGCGACGGCCACGCCGCCGCTCACCAGAGCGCCGGAAAGACATAATCCGAAAAGACGACGTTTCATGGCGGAGCTCCGCATCTCATGAGCCGGATGGGAGCGAGAGTTGGCTGCACGAGGCCGGCCGTCAAGACGATCGAAGCCGTGCTTCGTCGCGATCATCGGATCGTGATGGGACAGCTTGGAGGATTCGCCCCCTGGTTCCGTCCCGGCTATCCTGCAGCTTCTCGAATCAACCCTCGTTCAGGGACAGCCATGGCATCGATCTTGAAGGACCTCTGGAATCGGCTCGCAGGCGGAGGCCATGCCAGCGGGCACGAGGAGCCGGCCGCCGATGCGGTCGAATACAAGGGGTTTCGGATCCGGCCGGCACCGTATTCCGCCAAAGGCGGGTTTCAGACGGCAGGCGTGATCGAGAAGGATTTCGAGACCGGCATGAAGGAGTACCGGTTCGTGCGAGCCGAGACCCATCCCAGCAAGGACAAAGCTTCCACCTTCGCGATCACCAAGGGCAAGCAGATCATCGACGAACAGGGTGACCGGGTGTTCCGCTGAGCGAACCGGCATCCGGGCCGCCGACGGCGTCATGATGGTTCTCCACCCTCGGACGCTGGAACGATGATCCCCGACCCGAGCCATTTCGGATCGGCCTGCGCGCAACCATTGCGGATTCCGGATGTTGCCTCCGCAAACATGCTTCCCATCAGGAAACGGCGCCCGATCAGGTAATCTGATCGTGTGCGTCAGGATTAACGATTGGCGCTGATCGCCGAGGGTTCTTAAGGTCCTGATGGGGGCGTGTCGCAATCAACCGGTCAAACAAGGGAGACCGCCATGGCCAAGAACCCTCATGAACCGTCCGGAACCTCCGATCAGGTCCTGACGAACAGGCAGGGACATCCTATCGCCAACAACCAGTCCCAGCGCACCGTCGGCAGCCGTGGGCCGGCCACGCTGGAGAACTATCAGTTCCTTGAGAAGATCACCCATTTCGACCGCGAGCGGATCCCCGAGCGGGTCGTCCATGCCCGCGGCTTCGTGTGTTACGGCGAACTCGAGGTGACCGGCAAGATCGGCGACGAGCCCGCCTCGAAGTATACAAGAGCCAAGCTGTTCCAGACTGCCGGCAAGAAGACCCCGCTGGCCATCCGCTTTTCGACCGTGATCGGCGGCCGCGATTCGTCCGAAGTCGCGCGCGACCCACGCGGCTTTGCGGTGAAATTCTATACCGAAGACGGCAATTGGGATCTGGTTGGCAACAACCTGGCGGTTTTCTTCATCCGCGATGCCATCAAGTTCCCCGATGTCATCCACTCGCTGAAGCCGGATCCCGTCACGTTCCGCCAGGAGCCGAACCGGATCTTCGACTTCATGAGCCAGACCCCCGAATCCATGCACATGCTGACCCATCTGTTCAGCCCGCGCGGCATTCCGGCGAGCTACCGGCACATGGAGGGCTTCGGCGTCAACACCTACAAGATGGTCAACGCTCAAGGCGACACCGTTCTGGTGAAATATCACTTCCATCCCCGGTGCGGGCTCGCCAGCCTCACGGCCGAGGAGGCCGCCAAGGTGCAGGGACAGGATCTCGGCTCGGCGTCCAAGGATCTCTTCGAGGCGATCGAGCGCGGCGAATATCCCCAGTGGGACCTGTACGTGCAGATCATGGAAGACCATGACCATTCCGAACTCGACTGGGATCCGCTGGACGATACCAAGATCTGGCCCGAGAAAGACTTTCCGTTGCGGCATGTCGGAGTCATGACCCTGAACCGCAACGTGGAGGACCACTTCAACGAGAACGAGCAGATCGCCATGGGGACCGGCGTCCTGGTGGACGGGCTCGACTTCTCCGACGACAAGATGCTGGTGGGACGGACCTTCTCCTATTCCGACACCCAGCGCTACCGCGTGGGCACGAACTACCTGCAGCTGCCCGTGAACCAGGCCAAGAACGCCAAGGTGTCGACCAACCTGAACGGCGGGCAGATGTCCTACCGCCGCGATCTCGCCCCGGGGCAGAATCCGCACGTGAACTATGAGCCGTCGATCCATAACGGCCTTCACGAGTCCCCGCGGGAGGAGCCGAACAATCCACCCGAGATCCAAGGGCGACTGACCCGCAGCGTGATCGAGCGGCGCAACGACTACATCCATGCCCGGGGCCGCTACTGCACGATGATGGACTGGGAGCGGGACGATCTCGTCCTCAACCTGGGCACGCTGCTCGGCCAGTGCGAGCGGGACGTTCAGGAGCGCATGGTGTGGCATCTCCTGCTGGTGCACGACGATTACGGGACCCGGGTGGGCGAGATGCTCGGCATCTCGGCCGACGACGTCCGCAGCCTCCCGCCGCTGCCCAAGCAGGTTCTGACGGACGACGATCGGCGCCGCCTCCAGAATCTCGGCCGGAACGGCGACAAGATCGACCCGACCGTCTGGGGCCAGTGGACGAGCTCCGTGAAGAACTACAAGGCCTCGGCCGAGGAGGTCCTGGGCGGCATGCGCAACGTGCCCACGACGCCGGCCACGAAGGAGGCCGCCGAATAGGCGCCGGGCGGTGGCCTAGAGCCTCGGACGTGAAAAGTGGACACCACTTTTGGGATTCATCCGAGGCTCCCTCTCTTAACCGGCGCATCGGATAAGACGGCCCTCTGGGTCCGTCCGATGCGCTAGGCTCTGTGGACTCTTAGGATTCCCTTTTGCGTTAGGACGTGATTCAAGACTGTTTTTTGGGAGGCGGTCTTGGGCGTGTTGGATCGTTTGGTGCTGAGCGATGCTCAGTGGGAGCGGATTGCGCCGCTGATCATCGGGCGCCCGGATCAGAAAGGCTCGACGGGCCGGGACAATCGGATG
>NZ_JAMXFJ010000051.1 GCF_025460805.1 Microvirga sesbaniae
AAGTTCGGGTTTGCCGCGGGCGGGCGGCTTGCGCGTCACAGCCTGCTTCAGGTCGGCGTTCAGGCCCTCGTCCGGGTTCAACTCAGGGCTAAAGGATGGCAGGGAGAAGACCTCGATCTGCTCCGTGTGCGCTGCCAACCAGTCCTGCACCGTCTGGGCCCGATGAGCCGGCAGGTTGTCCCAGATCAGAAACACCTTGCCGTTGGCATCCTGGATCAGCCGCCCGAGAAAGCGGATCAGGCTCGCAGCCTTGACGGCGCCATCGAGCACCATCCAGCGCAGCTCGCCCTTGTTGGTCACAGCCGAGATCAGGCGCAGTTCCGCGCGTTTGTGGCTGGGGCGCACCACCGGCGTCCGGCCTTAGGGGCGAAGCTGCGGCCGCGCCCATCGTCGGAGCAAATCCAGTCTCGTCCCCCAGACAATCGTGCCCTTGTGCCGTCTGGCTTGCACCATGATAACCGGATAGTCCTGCCGCAGCCAGCGCAGTACGGCTTTTGGCGACTGCTCATCGGCGGGGCGGAGCGGCTTCTGGGCCGCGAAGTCCCAGCGGGCCAGGTGGGTGCTCATCGTGCGCACCGCCAGCCGGACCCCGCAGTGCTGCTCGATGAGCTCCCGCACCGCGGCCCGGCTCCACAGGGCGAAGGGCAGACCGAGCTCGTCGGGCGTGTGCCAGCGGATCAGCGCGCGGACCTGCGCTTCCTGATCGGCCTCGAGAAACCGTCCTGTGCCAGGAGCCGGGCCGCGTGGTCCGCTGGCCAATCCGACTAAGCCCTGCTCGGCAGAGCGGCGGCAGATATCGAACACGCCGGTGCGGGTCAGGCCCACCTGGGCGGCAATAGCCTCATAGGTCAGGCCGCTCTCGCGCAGGACGACGACCTGCCGGCGGCGCTCCTCTTGCGCGGCTGCTGGCAGCTTGCGCATGTCTATATGCTTCATCCCGCCAAACTGGATCGCCCGGCCGCAGATCTCAAGATCACCCAAGCCGGATCAATAAGATGGCTCGGTTTGTCTGAACGGCGTTTCAGGCGACTTGGGTGGTCTGTCGGCCGCGGTCAAATTGCCGCGAGTTACGATAGCAGGGTGAAGTCTGCCCCATCGGGTGTCCTTAGATCAATGCATGAATGAGGCCTTCGTATCCTGTGGAACGTTACTACCGCCTGGTGGAGCCCCGGTGTCAGACTTGCTGTCGTAGGGTCAGAAATACACCTCCCCGGACTGATGGACCGACCCCGCCGTGCGATTCGCATCAAGCGACCTTACGGGGCATGCAGATAGCGATCTTCTTCTCGGACGGAACACCGGTCAGGCCCTGAATGGGTAGCGACCTGCATACGTCCGACCTAAAGCCCTCCGCGACCGACAGCTAGATCCTGTCTGACGGCCTGTGAACCTGCATGAGAGCATGGCTGTTGCCTTGGTGGGGCTCACCGAGGCGGAGACGTGCGATGCGGCGGCATGACCTCAGCGATGCTCAATGGGAGCTGATTGCGGATCTCATGCCCAGGACCGGTCGCCACGGCGGCGGGCGCTGGCGCGACCATCGGCAGGTGGTGAACGGGCTGCTGTGGACGCGATGTCCCGGAGCGCAGTGGCGCGACCTGCCCGAACACTACGGCCCCTGGCAAACCGTCGATGAGCGCCTCACCCGATGGCCCCGTGAGGGGTTGTTCGACACGATCCTGGATCGGCTCCGGCTCAAGCTGAATGCCAAGGGGCTGATCGACCTGGATCTCTGGTGCATCGACAACACCTCTGCGGGCCAGCCGTTCCGCCGCCGGAGCCCGAAAAAAGCCGATCCGCAGGAGCCGGACGACCATGCGCCCGGCCTCTCCCGGGGCGGGTTCGGCAGTAAGATCCACCTGGTGAGCGATGGTGCTGGTCTGCCGCTCGGGTTGACGCTCACACCTGGGCAGCAGCACGAGATGCCGGCCTTCGAGCCAACCTTTATGGCAGTCCGCCTCCCCAGCCGCAGGGGCCGTCCACGCACAAGACCCAAGTACTTGGCAGGCGATACGGCCTATAGCGACCGGCCGGCCTTTGCTTATCTGCGGCGACGCCCTATCCGGCCTGTCATTCCACCCCGGACCGGCGGCAACATGGGGAAGGGCTGCGCGCGATCCTTCGATCCTGATCTTGACCGCAGACGCAACGCCATTGAGCGCTGTGTTGGATGGCTGAAGGGAGGCCGATCCATCGCCCCTCGGCACGAGAAACTTGCCGTCAACTTCTCGGCGATGGTGAAGCTCGCTTTCATGCGGCAGTACCTGCGCACACTCAGGCCGTCAGACAGGAGCTAGTTGGTCAGCCAGATCATGCAGACATCTCATCGAAGGCAACATGGGTCTGGCAGTTCTTCGGGCAGACGCGGGCGCAGGCTCCGCAACCTATGCAGCGTCCGGCATGGTCCACAACCATGATCATGCGATTGAGACGGCCATCGAAGTCGTCATCCTCGCCGTCGCAGACACCTATGAGTACGCCCACGTCATCAACGCCGTAAAGGTGCATGACCTCACGCGAGCAGACCTTGAAGCACCGGCCGCACCCGATGCAGGTCGGGCCATCGATAGCGGTCAGATACGACGGCACCCAGCAAGAGCCGTCGCGGGTCAGGAAAGGGCCCTTCATCTGGAGCCCTCCAACGAGCCGAGATCACTCCTGGCAGCGCCCAACTCGGCAATACAGTTAAAGGCTTTCTCAGGATGGGCCCTAATCTCAGTGCAGCTGTCAAGGAGGTTCTCCGCAGAGTCATATAGTTCCATATTCGCAGCTCCCGTCTGCCACTGTCGCTTGTGGACCTTCTTCTGCAACTCTTCGGGTCTAGCATGATCCCCCTGATCAAGAACCCGCCCCATCACGCTCGTGCTACCTCGGGGTAGGCTTCGATGGCTGCGATCGCGTCGTCGACCAGAATCGATCCAGCCGTAGCAAGCCGCCAAAGCGTCTCGAAGCCGAACCGGTGGGCATCCCGTATGATCTTCGACACAACGACCAACCGCCCAACCGTGAGATGCACGCACCCGAAGCCCTCATCGCTGATCTCTATCATCGGCGACGCCATAAGGCCGGAGCGCTCCCTGATTGCAAGCCCAACGGCGGAATAGAAAATGGCAATCCTCCGCCGGACGTCTGGATTGGGGTTGCCGATAATCGGGATCGCGCGGCGTTGGTCCTTGGTGACGATGAAGTTGGCCAGCAGCTCAGCGTCCAGTTTTCTGTCCCATGAGCCGTAGGAGTCCTGAGCCCGGATTATCCGCACGAGGCATTTGACAAATAAGGTGGTAAGCGCTGTTCCATCCTTGTTGACAGCAGTGCTAGCCGCAGAAGCAGACATTTCGCCCTCCCCTCGTTCAAACGTCAAATGATAGTCTTTGTGCGGGGTCACCGACTTCAGCCAGCACTTTGCGCAACCACGGCGGAGGAGCAGTCCTGAGCATTGTCTGGGTGCGCGACAGTACATCCTCAAAGAACTGAGGATGCGGCACTTTGACCGGGTGGATTTTTACCGAAACAAGTCTTGCCGCCGAAGGCCCGCCGATTGCCAAGCAAAACAGGAGATGACAGCCCTTCAACGCCTCCACCTTCGCGGCAATGCGGGCGTCGCCTCCGGTCTGATGATTCCCACTCTCGTCGGAAACGTTGTCGACAGCCAATGCTTCCATAAACGTCCATGCGTCGCACGTCACGTCAAAGACAGCAAAACACTTGGCCGCCCCGAAATGAGCGTTCAGGCCTTTCATGTCTTGCGTGGCAATCGCCACGCGCAATGCACCGGCTTGCCGTTGCGGCATTAGTACCTGAGCCTCGTCAGAGGCGAGCGAGAGGCGACGAATGGAGGTCATCTTTCATTTCCCGGTTACGGATTAGATCAAGTCGCTCGGGCGTCGGCGGTTGCTGGTTCGCCTGGAAGATGTTGGCAGCCTCAAGGATCAGGTCGCGCGCGCCATGATAGAGAATCGTGAGCTTGTGTTGGCTGCCGAGCCGGTCGAAAATCGGGAAGCCGACGCGCATGAGGGGAATGCCGAGGCGCTCTGCCGCTTGGCGTCCGTGCGAATGGGTGACGAGGAGATCAGCGCCCGCGGCGAGACTTTCCAGGTCGCCAAGATCGCCGACCTGAACCATTTCCGCCGGCACTTTCTCGAGAATTTGCGACGTATCGGTCGTGGCAACGGCCGCCGCGATCTCTGAGCCCATGCCAACGAAGAAGGTCGCGAGTTGGTAGAGTTGGTCTGGTTCGGCGGCGATCGCAATTTTCTTGCCGTTAAAATGGAAATGTGCGTCGAGCAATGTATCCTGCAGTTGCGCCCGGCGTCGGCGGAGCTTGGCTGGTACCGCCACGCCCGACAATGCGGACAGCAGGGAGATAAACTGGTCGGCGGCTTTCAGTCCGGTGAGCGAGTGGAACAGCACGTAAGGAACGCCGGTCAGGTTCTGGAGCACTTCCGCTGGGTGGCGCATATGCTCGCCAATGGCGACGCACTTAATGGCTGTGCCAAGCTTCCGGATATCATCGACAGCCGTCCCGCCATACGTTGTTGGAATCCAGTCATCAGGAACAGTGCCGTCGAGTGCGCCAGATACATCGGGCAAGATCACCGCCTCCAGTCCAAAACTCTCGACCGTATCGTGCAGATGCTCGATATCAGCCACGGTCAGGTTCCAACCGGGCAGGATGGCGATTTTCCTTGTGTCGCGCGCCTGTCTGTCTGACTGCGTGATGACCTCGATCATAGCCGCTACCGCGGCGGCCCAGCCGTCCTCGATCGCGCCATGGAAGTCCGGCGTGTTGGCCATCACGACCATGGTGCGGGCGAGTTCCTCGTCATGCTCCGCCTTGATACGCGCGATGTCGCCGGCGAGGTCCTCACCGCGGGATTCCACCAGCGCTGTCGTGCAGACTCCGATCAGCTTCGGATTGGCGCGTGTTGTGAGGTTGAGGATCGCCTCCTCCAGTTGGTCCGCCCCGCCTAGGATCGTAGCAACCTCATCCATCGCCGTCGTTTGCAAGGGAACCGTTTCCGCGAAATGCTGAACCAAGCGCACCAACGCGAAGCTGGTGCAGCCTTGGCTGCCGTGGAACAGCGGCATCGCACCCGCAACCCCGAGAAAGGCAAGGGCGGCGCCGAGTGGCTGCGACGATTTCAGCGGGTTGACCGTCGCGGATTTGGTTCGGGGGACGATGCGGGCCATCAGGTTTCCTCAACGCTCGGCGAAGCCGTTGGGCTTCATGCCGGCGCATTTGTTGAGAGCGTGAACAGTCGCGGTCTCACACTTTGTGCTCGGCGACTCCTCCTCGGCGCCAGTCTGGCTGTCCCAAGGAGCCGGCTCCCGCACTTCGCGCCAGATCGGGTTGTGAATGGCGAGGCTAATCTGGCGTACGAGTTCCACCATGCCGTCGTAACCCGCATAGGGGTGATGACGCTCCTGGTTGATATCAAGCCAGGGGATCTTGGCCTTCAGCGCGATGAATTGCGTGCGGCTCCCCGACAGCATGATGTCGGCCTTGTGCTCTGAGAGCGTGGCATAGAGCACGTGCGGCGCCATCGACTCGAATATGTGGTGCTCGTCTTTGAGGATCTGTTTTATGCGCTCTTTGTCTTCGAGCGTCGATTTCTTGACTGAGGTGCCGACGATCTCGAGGCCGATTTCCAGCAGCGCATGGACGACCGACCAGGACTTCACGCCGCCGGTGTTGAGCAGCACCCGCTTGCCTTCGAGCTTCGGCCGAAAGGCTTGGATCTTCTTCCACGCAAGAGACTCCTCCTCTGCGATCAGTGCCTCGGTGCGGCCGAGGATCTCCGGATCGGCACCCTTCCTCACGAGCAGCCCAGCGATCTGCCGGAGTGCTTCCGAGGTGTCTGTGATCCCGTAGAATGAGCCCTCGAAGAATGGGATATCCCAGCGCTCCTCCATCTTGCGGGCAAGATTGATGAATGCCTTCGAGCACACGATCATAGCGGCTTGGGCGCGGTGCGCGGAGGCAACGTCGCGGTAGCGCGCGTCGCCGGAAATGCAAGCGCGCACCCTGATGCCGAGTCGGTCAAGGAGCGGCTTCACCAACCAGAATTCGCCGGAGAGGTTGAATTCACCAAGGATGTTGATATCGTAAGGGCTAGTCTCGTCGGGCTCCACCGTGCCAATCACATGGTCGAGCAATGCTTTGCCGGCGAGCTTGTTGCCGAGGTTCTTTGAACCAGCGAAGCCGGGTGCATTGATCGGCACCACGGGGAGCCCAAATTGTTCCGCTGCACGCTCGCATACCGCCTCGATGTCGTCGCCAATCAGCGCTGTCACGCAGGTCGTATAGACGAAGATCGCCTGCGGGGAATGTGCGTCCTTGATCTGGCGGATCGCCTTCATAAGCTTCCGCTCACCGTGTCCCATCACCACATCGAGTTCAGTGAGGTCAGTCGTGAAGCTTGTGCGCCAAAGTGTTGGTCCGGACGAAGCTGCGCCGCGGTTGTCCCAGGAATTCCCCTCGCAGGCGAGTGGCGCGTGGACAAGATGAGCGACGTCCGTGATCGGCTGCAGCACGATTTTGGCGCCGTCAAAGGCGCAGCCCCCGGCTGCCACCCCGGGAGTCTGCGGCTTCGAACAACCCTTCTTACGCGCCTTAGCATCTTTGCCGCGGTTCCTCTCGCAGGCGGGCTCACTGAAGAGATTCAGAATTTTGGCACTGAGCGAAGACATTGCGGGCTTCCATTGTCCGTCGACAGGGGGCCGACCTCGACGAAGGCCGACCAGTGGCCTTAGCGGGTGAGATCATACGAGTAGTCTGTTACGCCTGGTACGATTGTCTCCCGATCAAGCTTGTCGAAGATCTTATCGAGGATCGTCGTTAGGACGTGCAGCCCACCTTGGTAGCCCATGAGCGGGAAGCGATGGTGATGGTGCCGGTCGAAGATCGGAAATGTCAGCCTGATCAGCGGTGTGGCGGTATCGCGCTCCAGATACTTGCCATAGGAACTACCAATAAGGAGATCCACCGGCTCGGTGAAGAGCAGCGAACGCAGGGCCCAGAGGTCCTTGCCCGGCCAAACTTGAGCGGCTTTACCGAATGGGGAGGATTCAAGCAGTTCCTTCATCTCGGCTTCCCAGGCCGCCGTGCCGTTGGTGGACAGGCAGTGGGTCGGCTCGCCACCGGTCTCCATGACAAACCTGGCTACGGCGTAGACAAAGTCGGGATCGCCGTAGATGGCGTATTTTTTACCATGGAGCCAGGATTGGCTATCCGCCATGGCGTCGATCAGTCGACCGCGTTCCAGTCGGATTGCCTCTGGGATTTCCTTGCCTGAAATCGCCGACACCTTCATCAGGAACTCGTCTGTCGCCTGAACTCCGAGCGGGTAATGGAACGAGGCTGCCGCCTGCCCAACTTCCTCGCAATATTTCAGCGTGCTTCGAGTGCTATAATGCTGCAGCGACAGTGTCGCCTCGGCGTTGAGCGCCGCCTTCACGTCTTGGATCTTCGTACCGCCGTCAAACATGCGGAACTCGCCGTCTGACGGCGTGTCGAACTGGTCAGAGGCGTCTTGGATGAAGGTATAGGACACGCCCATCAGGTCGAGCAGGCGCTTCAATTCACGGTTGTTGCCCACACAGAAGCCGTCGAAACCCGGAATGATGTTTACGACGCCAGCGGCTTCTGAGCGCTCCTTTCCATCCCAAAAATGCTCTAGCACGCCTTGTACCATGCCGTCATAGCCATCAATGTGGCTCCCAACGAATGCCGGCGTATGCGCGAAAGGAACGTCGAAGTCACGCGGCACTGAACCTTCGTTCTTGGCGTTCTCGATGAATCCGTGCAGGTCATCGCCAATGACCTCCGCCATACAGGTGGTCGAGACGGCGATCATCTTCGGGTCGTAGAGCGTGTAGGTGTTGGCGAGGCCGTCAACCATGTTCTTGAGGCCCCCGAACACCGCCGCATCTTCAGTCATCGAGGAGGATACCGCGGATGCAGGCTCCTTGAAATGGCGCGACAGGTGCGAGCGGTAATAGGCCACGCAGCCTTGGCTGCCATGGACGAACGACATAGTACGCTCGAAGCCCGCAGCCGCGAACACGGCGCCGAGCGGCTGGCAGGCCTTGGCTGGGTTAACGAGAAGCGCTTCGCGCGCGAGGTTCTTCTCGCGATATCCCCAGGTCTTGGTGAACTCGCAGAGATCGTTGACCATCTGATCCGGGTACGGACATTCGAAGTTGAGCTTCTTTTCGGCGAGCATCTGCCTGTATTCCGGCTCACGGAACAGGGGAGCGTGGTCAAGAACTTTTTCAGCCGACTGTGGCATGGTGGTCACCTCTTTCCAAGTAGCCGGGCCCTGTGACGGCCTGGTAGTGTCGAAACAATTCAGGTCCCCAGCGGATCAGGAGCCGCGGGCGTTCGTCTGCCTCGCTAGCTCTGGGAGGCTGGGTTCTCATTCGGCTGCGATCGATGCGGACCTCGCGGCAGTTTTCTTCCAAGGAGCGTCGTAGAGGTCCCAGACTGGGTTGTTGATGGCCAGATCCATGTCGCGGGCGAAGATGGCAAAACCATCATAACCGTGATAAGGGCCGGAATAGTCCCAGGAGTGCATCTGACGGAATGGGATCCCCATCTTCTGCACTGGGTACTTCTCCTTAATGCCGGAGCCAACGAGATCAGGGCGGATCCCCTCGATGAATTTTTCCAACTCGTATCCAGTCACATCGTCATAGATCAGTGTGCCCTTCTTCACGTAATGGGCGGTGCGCTGATAGTCGTCGTTGTGGCCGAACTCGTAGCCGGTGCCGACAATCTCCATGCCGAGATCCTCATGGGCAGTGATGACGTGACGGGGGCGCAGACCGCCGACATAGAGCATCACCGTCTTGCCTTCCAAGCGCGGCCGGTACTTGGCGATGATCGCGTCGACCAACGGCCGGTACTTGGCGATAGTTTTCTCGGTCTTCGCCTCAATCTCCGGCCCAAAATGCTTGGCTATCTTACGCAGTGAGGCTTCGATCTGGGAGGGACCAAAGAAATTGTACTCCATCCAGGCGATGCCGTACTTTTCCTCCATATGTCGGCAGATGTAGTTCATCGACCGATAGCAGTGGATGAGGTTGAGCTTGGCCTTTGGCGCCCGCTCTATTTCGGCGAGCGTGGCGTCCCCAGACCAGTTGCCGACTACGCGCAGCCCCGCCTCCTCAAGCAGGATGCGCGAGGCCCAGGCGTCGCCGCCAATATTGTAGTCGCCGATGACGTTGACATCATAGGGGCCAGCCTCGAACTCGACCTCCTTCTTGTCGAGGATCCAGTCGCGGATTGCGTCGTTGGCGATGTGGTGGCCGAGCGATTGCGAGACGCCGCGGAAGCCCTCGCAGCGCACCGGTACAATCGTTTTCCCGTGCTCCTTGGCCTTCTTGCGAGACACCGCCTCGATATCATCGCCAATGAGGCCTATTGGACACTCGGATTGCACGGTGATTCCCTTGTTGAGGGGAAACAGTTCCTCAATTTCGTCGATGATCTTTTCCAGCTTCTTGTCGCCGCCGAAAACGATGTCCTTCTCCTGGAAGTCAGAGGTGAACTGCATCGTTACGAACGTGTCGATCCCGGTTATACCGGTGTAGTAGTTTCGGCGCTGTGACCAGGAATATTGACCGCATCCGACCGGTCCATGCGAGATGTGGACCATGTCCTTGACCGGACCCCACACTACACCTTTGGAGCCCGCATAGGCGCAGCCGCGGATCGTCATCACGCCTGGAATGGACTTGATGTTCGATTTGACATCGCATTCGAGATCGGTCGTGTCCGCCTCGCTAGCCTCACCTCCGCTTGTCGCGACGCTGAGATGCTTCTTACGGCGCTTCGCCGACTTGTCTGGATAGTGCGACAGCACTTCCTCGATAAGCTTCTCATGTAAAGTGACGTCATTCTGATAGTCGAGGCTCATAGGATCTGCCCCTTTTTTAGGTTGGCATGGCGCCTCACAGACGAGGCGTCGTTCACGGAGATGCCACCGAGTCAAGGTCGGCGCTCCCTGTCGGGACTAATGGTTAATGTTGGGCCAGCGTCGCTTCCTTGGCTTGAAGCTCGGCGAGCATCTGCTCGTCGGTTTTCATAATGCCGAAGTCGAGCAGCATCTCCTCAAGCTCCTCCATAGTGATCGGGGTCGGGATTGTGCCTTGGCCCGAATTGGCATGGATCTTTTCGGCCAGCGTGCGGTATTCCCCGGCCTGCTTCGAGTCCGGCGCATATTGGATTACAGTCATTTTCCTGAGCTCGGCGTGCTGGACGATGTTGTCGCGCGGCACGAAGTGGATGAGCTTGGAATTGAGCCTGGATGCCAGCGCCTCGGCGAGGTCGAGCTCGCGGTCAGTCTGGCGTTCATTGCAGATCAGGCCTCCAAGCCGCACGCCGCCTGCATGGGCGTATTTCAGGATGCCCTTAGCGATATTGTTGGCGGCATACAGCGCCATCATCTCGCCTGACATTACGATGTAAATTTCCTGGGCCTTGTTCTCGCGGATCGGCATCGCGAAGCCACCGCACACCACGTCGCCGAGAACGTCATAGGAGACATAGTCGACATCGTCGTAGGCGCCGTTCTCCTCAAGGAAGTTGATCGAGGTGATGACGCCGCGACCGGCACAACCAACGCCCGGCTCGGGGCCGCCGGACTCCACGCACTTGATTCCTCTGTAGCCCACCTTCAGCACGTCTTCGAGCTCAAGGTCTTCCACTGAGCCTTCCTCTGCCGCGAGATGAAGGACCGTGTCCTGCGCCTTCGAGTTCAGAATCAGGCGGGTGGAGTCGGCCTTGGGGTCGCATCCAACGATGAGGATCTTTTGCCCAAGTTCGACAAGGGCGGCGAGCGTATTTTGGGAGGTCGTGGACTTGCCGATACCTCCTTTCCCATAAAATGCGATCTGACGCAGACCTGCCATGTTGTTTTCCTCCTCTATTTCGTCGGTTGTCATGTCACCTAGGACATGAATAAAAGTCGGCTACACCAGCCGGCCCTACGACGATGGAGTTTCAAGAGTTGTGCCAATTTGACCAATCAAGCCAAAGGATGATTTTTATTATACTCTATCAGATACTTAGCCCAGGGAAGGAAGGGGCGGATTGAAACAAGCCCGTGTCACGGACGCGACAAATTCGACTGAGGGTGCCGGATGGCGATGCTTGTGACCACTTTTCATTGATCTTACTGAAGACCCGCGGGGCGTAGCGATCTAATAGTGTACACACAGTTGGATCAACGCACGTCCAAATGGAGGCCTGTAGGCATGCCAGCTTCATCGACGGAGAGGCCCTGTCGCAGAATATGTTCCAGCCCTTCCATTTCCGACATGTATGGACCCCCAGTCTGGCGCAGGAACAATTTTCGGGTTCGGTGCAACGCGTAGTCGGTTGTGGACATTTGTCCGGCCTCTGACGCGGCGGGTCATAGGCCGCGCCCGGATTTTACCGGATCAGGTCCAAAGCATAAGCACGTTGCTGGAGCGCATGTCACAATGTTTCTTGTGCTCGTCCTGTCTCATCGATCACTGCGCCGTCTCTCCCATAATCTTCCCACATCCCAGCACCTCAGAGTAGCAGGCGGTTCGTTCACAGCGACGGGAGCCTACTGCATCCCGGCTCTCGCCATGACGGCGCAGAGGGTGTGTGGACTTGCTTCGGAAAGGATACTGCTGGCGAATTCATCACGCTGGGATGGGAGCCATCATGAGCTTGGTGAATGCGGACTGCCGAGTTCGTGCGAGCGGCGTGCCAGCGAACCAAGCCCCGAGCCGAATGAGGTTCATGGCGGCCGCCGTCAGCACGTGTTGCAGATGCGTTTTGGCCAACCCAATGTAGCGGGAGCGCCGCAGGTGCAGAGCACGGACCCCGGCCGAGATCGTTCCCTCGATCCCGGCGCGCTGTTGATAGTCCTGCTTGAAGGTCGGGAGTGCCTCACGCTCGCGTGCGGATGCCAGTGTCTCGTGCTCCTCCTGAGGGCGCAGCGTCAGAAGGCGCCGGTCGCTCCGGGTACACTGTGGCTTCAACGGACAGGGACGATAGTGGGTCGTCGAGAAGCGCACCTTGAAGGCGGTTCGTCCTTGCCAGTAATCGGGACGCCAGCTCCGGCTCTCGTGCCCGGCCGGACATATCGCGACTTGCCGGCCCCAATCGAAGATGAAGTCCTGCACGGTGAAGCCTTTGCCGGACTGGGCCTGCCACTGGTAGTCCTTAGGGGCCGGCCCCAGGAGCCGCACGCCTTTCTTCCGGCTGGCCACGAGCTGGTCGGCCGCGACATAGCCGGCATCGACAAGATGGGTGGCGGGCAGCAGACCTTTGGCCTCAAGCGCCGCATCGATATCTTCGACAGCATCACGATCAACGATGGGCGCCGGCGTGGTCTCCACATGCGTGATCAGGTGCGGGCCGCCCTCGTCACAAGCCTCGGTGAGATGAACCTTGTAGCCGACCCAGGTTGTCGTCCCCTTATTGGCATAATGGACCTCTGGATCGTAGGGTGACCCAGCCATCAGCAGGGAGGGCGGAAATCCCTCATGCTCGGTACGCCACCGCACCCGGGGAGTGGTCTCAGAGCATGCGCCCGCCCCAGGTTCTCCGGTCTGAGCCTGGTCGGTGAGACAGAAATTCTGCACCCAGACCTGCCGCAGCAGCTCAATGGCCGGGATCTCACGCAGCCAGATCGGTGCACCAGGAGCCATGATGGCCGCCAGCAGCTGATGACCATCGCGCCCGATCTGCTCGGCATGGGCGCGCCGCTTCGCCTCGCCTTGCGGGACGTCATAGTCGTCAGCCCGCCTGCCAGAGCGCTCGATCCAGGCGGGATTGGCATGAGCGCGCAACCATGCGGGAGCCGTGGACGCCAAGACATTGAGGGCCGCCCGCATGGTCTCGGTCACGCAGGCGAGACGGTTCAGCGAACGAACCGCCCCGAGCACATGGGTCGAGTCGGTGCGCTGACCGCCTCGAGCGCTCAGCAGCTCGTGCTCCCGGCATAGGACCAGAAGTGTATCGAGGAGCTGCTCTTCCAAGCCTCCCGCCACCAGACGACCGCGGAACTCGCTCAGCACAGAGGCATCGAAGCCAGGGTCGGTCAGTTCCAGGCCCAGCAGGTATTTCCAATCGATGCGGCTGCGGACCGCATCAGCCGCCCGCCGATCAGAGAGGTTCTCAGCAAACTGCAGCACGCTCACCAGCGCCAGTCGCCACGGGCATTCGGCCGGCTGCCCGCAAGGGGCGAAGAGAGACGCGAACTGGGCATCGGTAAAGATCGTCCCAAGGTGGTCACGCAGGCGCAGATAGGGGATGCCATGCGGGAACGCGGCACGGGCGACGGCTGCCGTTGCGGCCGGGACATCACGGCACGGGATCGGGCGGAGCGACATGAGGACCTCCGGGATAGTGGGCTGCCCCCTCAAACCCAGAACGCCAATCCCTGCCTCAAGGGCTCCAACCCATTCGCCAGCAGTATCAAAATCGGAGCAAGTCCATCATCGGGATTACGCGTTCCTATGCGCGCCACCCAAGGGCCTGCCGGAGCTCCATTAACGGCGCAAAACTCACAAGGGCTTTCGCACCTATGACCAGCAGGCGACCTAAGTCTGCGCACCCATCGTGGAAGCAGCACCAAGCTTCTGCTTGCCTCCGACCAAGCGCTGGAGAGCTGTCAAACCGATCCCGGAGGCAAAGTCTGGGCCGTGCTTGAAGGTCTCAGGCGCCAGGGCAAGTGCGGCCAGAGCCATCGCAATGGCCGGACCGACACCCGCGACGCCGCTCAGCCGCCGCACCATCTCATCCTCTGTAGCTTGCTCCGGGATGTCTTGGCCAAAGCCTGCAATCTGCTCATCCAGGTGATCAATGATCCCGACCAGTACCTGATGAACCGGTGTGGTGGTCTCAGGATTGGGCCGGTCCGGATCAGCGACAGCGCGCACGAGTTGAGGATCACGCGTCGGGCCTTTGGCTACGACGCGCCAAAGTTCCGCCAGATATACCTCAGCGAATGATCACGTGAGCACTGCCTGACTGGCACATCCTAGGCTCGAAACATGAGAGCTTCAGCATGGGCCCGGCCGCTCTTACGAGCCACAGACCGCATTGTCGGGCGCATCGTGCGGCCAACAGTGAAGTGAAGATTGCCTTCATCATGGCGTTAAAGCCAAGAGATCTCTTAACGCATCAAAAGCCTTCGGACCATTAAGATCCTACGTGAAGACCTCACCGACTTCCGCAGTATTGGGCCCCAGCAACCCAGAGATAGTCGCGCGCACATCGACGACTCGGCCCCGAACCTGCCTGACAATGCGCCATTATTTTTCCGGATGCTCAATGCAAGCCCAGGTGAACTCAATCAGGTATGCGCAAGGATTAACGGGCGCTGCCGACCTTCTATGACTTGCCCGTCAAGCGCTGGAACGGTTTTCGGACGGCGCGCCTCACCAAAAGCGAGCTCGCGACACGCCGGCGTCAGGCCGGGCGAACCAAGCGTTCACTGTCTCCGACGACGGCTCGCCTACTGGTGCTCAAGCTAGTGACAGCGGTCGCGAAAAGCCCGCGGCGGCTGATGCGCAAGAGCCAGTTGCCGAAGATCACTGCCAGTGTCAGGTGAAAGGGTGGCATTGATGTCCCTACAAGGCCAGCAAATAGCGTCACCTGCGCGGCCCGATCGACAAAACTGCGCTATAGCTCAGAAGCCGTGCGGGACGCTTCCTGCAACAGCACCTCTCGTATCCAAAGGCTTGCCGGATCGCAGTTGTGGAGGGCAGGCCACTGAACGGCCTCGGTGAACCCAGTACGCGGCAGTGGAAGTTCGACGAACCGCAAGGGCATTGTCTTTGCGAGATGCTTAACCATACGAAATGGCATGGTCGCTATACGATCGGAGCCAGACAGCACGGGCGGAATCATACTAAACGCCTGCACGGTAACCTCGACCCGTCTCTTCAGACCGTGCTCAAGCAGAAACCAGTCCTCGACGGTCGGCTTTTGCGTCCGCCCGAACCTGACCGCAACGTGCCCCATCGACATATACCTCTCGAACGTCAAAGGCTGCGATAACTGCATGTTCGCGCCGCAGCCAACACACACAAGCGTCTCATCAAAAAGCGCCGCTTTAGGATGTGCGTTCGACATGAACATTTCCGGAAGGATTAGAAAGTCGATTTCGCCGCGCCTGAGAGGCTCAGCAGGGTCATCATCTGGGGGCAACAGCTCAAATCTGACGGCAGGAGCCTCGCGAGCGACACGCTCGACGACCTTACTTAAAAATATGAGCGTCATGAAATCGGAAAGGATGATCCTAAAGCGGCGGTCCGATTGAGCCGGGTTGAACCGGTCCGAGGATATAATGGAGAGTTGGATGTGCAGTAGAGCCTCACGTACAGCGGGAGCGAGGCCTTCCGCGCGCGGCGTTAAAACAAGCTTGCGACCCATCATCGTGAATAGCTCATCGCGAAAATAGGCGCGCAACCGGCCGATGGCCGCACTCATAGCTGGCTGGCTCAGGTTGATGCTGCGCGCGGCCGCCGTGAGGTTGCGCTCAGTCATCAGAGCGTCGAAAGCCACGAGAAGATTAAGATCAAGTCCCTTAAAACGCATCGTGTGCAGTAACCCGTAGCATGGATATTCCCATCGAAACGATCAACTTTACTAATCACGGTAGAACCAGCGGGGTGATCGGTCTGCGCCGGATGCGCTTGCCCATCCAATCCTCCGGGAACATGGACTTATCCTTGCCGGCCTGACTTCATGGCGGATCACGACACCAGCTACAACTAATCTGGTGTCCACCGTTCCGGAGAGTGCGGAGGCCCAATTTTCACTTGTAGAGGCGGCCGATTGGGTATCGATCTTGCGACGTCATAATTAGGCCACCTCGAGAGAGGGGTAGCCGCCATCGAAAAGGATTGCGAAGGTAAATCCCGTGCGCCGCGTGAGAGCGACGTAGACAGGGTCAGACGCCGGCCACTGTTCGCTAGAGCAAGCCACGACGATCACCGCTTGGGCCGCCCTTGCGACTCTGTCCGCGGCAAACACCTCGTACCATGCAGCACGATTGGGTTCGCTCTGGATCATGGGAGTTCCCCTCCCCGGCTGTCTTGAGTTCGGCCCTGTCCTGGAGGCTTCTCTGACCGCACAGCGATAAAGAAGACGGATGAGAGCGATCATGACGCGGCGCTTTCCGGCGCCGCGGCAACACTCTGACGTCCGGAATGGCCCTCAATGGCGACAAGGCGGTCTCGAACAGTCTTCGCCCAGTCCCAGTCCGGACAGAGTTCCACACTTCTGCTCGCAGCATCGACTGCCAACTCAAGCCTTTTCTCCATCTCCCAGAGGCGAGCGCGCAGCAGATACGCCTCGGCTCTTTGCCGGGGCTCAAGAGCGATCTCGAGAAGACGGCTCGTTGCGGCGAGGCCCTGATCAGGTCTTGTCCCTGTCTTGATACGCAGGTTGGCCAACTTCAGGAGCGGCCAAGCCCAGTCCGGTTTCGCTTCAGCGGCGCACTGAAAGGCTCCTGCGGCTTCCTCAATATGGCCACGTGCCTCGTGGCATCGCCCGAGAAGTTGCCAAATGGTGCACGAATGCGGATCGCGCTCGACACACTCCATGAGCACATCACAGCAGAGATCATGTCTCCGCTGCCTAAACAAGACCTGTGCCAACTGGTACTTCCACCAGTCGATACTCGGATCGAGTTCGATGGCGTGGCGGAGTTGTGCCTCGGCGAGAGCCAAGTCATTGCGCCGAATAAACGTCAAGGCAAGCTGGTGCCGAAATCGTGGGTTCTGAGGCTGCGCTGCAACCGCACGTGCCGCGCAGTCACTCGCCTCCTCGAGGCGCTCGGACATTCTCGAAAGCGCCACCGACGCCATATAGTTCGCCTCGGGATTATCCGAATGCCGCCGTAGTACCGAAACGAGAGCCGGATCGAGCTCGCAGCCAGCATGAACTTGCAGCATCGCTTCATATACCGAACGCATCGGAACGATGGCGGGGTCGGCTCGAGCAACATCTATCCTCAGCTTCGCGAGATCGCGAGCCGACAGCAGGTTCAGCTTAGAGCGGACCACCGACATATAAGTGAAGTATCGCGAATCGACCGGCGGTTCGACGAGAAACCGCTCGACAACTTGGGTGAGAACAACATCCGGCTTATATGCCTCGATGATTTCACGATCGAATACATTCCCGTATATGTAGACAAGTATACTGAATGACTCCTTCAGGAAGGGCAACAGGTTGCCGCCGAACGAGTCACCAAACATCACGCAGCGCGGGAGCATCGCATTAGTATTGTTGAAGATCCTCATCCGGCCACGGTTTGGAACTCGATTGTCGAAGACCAAGTGTCCTGATGCATCTTTGATGCGTGCCGCCAGCGTCGGGGCCGACGCGGGAGGATCGAGCTTCGCGCCAAGATCACCCACGTAGGAAACTGGTTCGAATGTCACTCGCGACGGATCGATCATGCGCAAATGGACGCCGGCCTCTGACAATTGATCACAGGTAGCGAGATAGCCAATATAGGCACCGAGCCCGCTCCAGTGTGTATCAGTTTTCGGATAAGCAAACCCGAGCGGCTTTACCCTTTTGATCGCCTCAAGCGGGTAACAAATTTCAGGCCCTTGGCCTCGGCGTAGCGCCGAGATAATCTGCCTAACAGCTCGGTGCTCGGACACCTCGACTCCGTCCGGCAACTTTTCAGCATAGACGAGTTCCTTGTTCGGAGCAACAAGCATGATATGCTGTGCTCCGACGGACGCGGCATACTCCTCCCGTTCGTGAATAAGCCGGCACCAAGTCTCGATCCCCCGCTCGTCGAGCGCATACCGGCCGGAGATCTGGTCGATAACCCGATTTGAGTCGCGATCAAGGAAGATCCAGTCGTCCTTGCCTAACAGGAACTTCCTGCTCGTGTCCACACGACGCGTCGAAATGAGTTCATCAGTCATGTAACCTCAACTGCTCGCTAGCCAACTTTTTCGAATACCCGGACTCTTCGAATGGATGTCTCTGAGCCTTCAACATGCCCGTCGGACTTGCCAGCAAAGGACGCAACAGCATTGCTGAACAGGACCATAGCTGGAGTGTGCGCGAACGTGTTCGCCACTGAATAAATTGGAACTTCGTCGAAGAAGAAGCGGAACTCCTGCTCCGTCCACAACATGCTATAGCAATGAAAGTCTTCAGAGAGTTTCGCGCCCGGTCGAGACGTGGCGGACCAGGTGACGCGACGTGGGCGCCAGGATCGCGCGGCGACTTGGATGAGGTTAGGATATTTCGCCTCGGCAATATCAAGCTCGAACCGCGCGTCGCCTTCAGTCGCATGGTCAGAGGTCAGCCAAAACGCATTATTGACGCCTGTCTCGTTCGCGATACGCATCTCACATTCGAAATAGCCAAAGCACTGACGGAAGGACCGCGACTGAACAAAGCCTCCTGTGTAGGGCCGTTGCTCGTCATTGCCGTGACCGAGCTTGAGATGGAGCCCGCCGTCCGATACCGCGACGTTCTCTGGCAAACGCACTGTCTGGTGATCACCACCGCGATCGGTTACGCGTACCCAGTAACGGTCAAAGTGAGCGGCATTTGCGAAGTCGTCGAGGAACGAAAGCCGCCAACGGCCGCCGAGCTCCGCCAGCGGGGCAGGCTGCGACGAACCTTGCGCAAAAGCGGATCTGCACCGGTTGAGGGACCCGCCCAAGACCGCGCCACAGGTCACCGTCTGTAAGAAAGACCGACGGCTCAACGCGTCGGGATCCTTCATGGACGTCTCTCCGGTCCGACCGAACTCTTTGCCGCAGCGCCGTCCGCCCCCAAGCCGTTCGAACTGCGCAGCTTGACTTCCAGGTTCCAGGCCCGACTGCGCAACAGTTCAATCTCAGAGGTCATCGAGTCGATCTCACTTCGGAACCAGCCGATGAGGTCACCGGTGCTATGGTCAATTTCGATCGAATTAGGTACCGAGAGTGGATTGTCTGCTGGTGCGATCAGTGGCTGCGCAAGCACATGGCTGAGTCGGTTCTCCGTTAGAAACCGATAATACTCGGCATAGTTCAGCGGGTAGACGTGCTGAAACTTCGAAAAGTCGGCCTTTTCCAAGAGGGCCTCTAGGTCGACGGGCATGTAGTCCTCGACCTCGATAGAAGGCACCGCAAATAACGAAGCAAGCTCGCGGATCCGGGAATCGTAGGTAAAAAAAACCGACGGAATTCCTTGGTGCAGGGCTATGACATTGCCATGCAGGCGAAAACCCATCATGAAATCCACATGGCTAGCCGCATCATTCGCCCACTGATCGACGTCAAAAAACGCTACCATGCGCTCGCTGAGCAGCCTCTCTGCTTCGGAATGCCCGACGAGATTGAACTTGGACAGGATCGAGCGAACATGATCCTGCTTCTGCTTACCGGACGAATAGATTGCGAGCGTTTCCTCGCGCTCTCCCTGCGAGTAGAGGCGGCTCGACGCACGCTTAGCGACCTCGCCGATCAATGCTCTTTGAATACGGTTCGTCTTGGTCGCGTTCGTCGCGTAGTCGGCGGAGAGATACTTATTGAGTGTTAGTCCCACCCGTGCGTTCGTTGGATCGATGGGCTTGATATCAATTGACGGAAGCAGTGATCGGTAGAAGCTCGGACAGCCGATAACACGGACGTTTTTTATGCCGAGGTCATTGAACACTTCGGCGCTGTAGAAGCCGCGAACGCCGATAGTCTCGCATTTATCGGCTATAATCCTCCACGCCTCCGCTGTGACACGCGGAATTGCGAGTTTTTTATATACGGACGTCTGCGCGCCGACGCCTATGGGCACGATCGGCCCCGGCAGCTTTTTGAGAAGCGGGGCGACATGGCCAAGGTCGACGTTCTCAGCTAGGTAATTGGAGCCCCGGATTACTGTGGCATCGCAATGTTCCTGTGGCCACAACTCTACATTGGCCGCATGGGCAAACTGCAGGTTAGTAATCTGGTCATAATTCAACGCCTTGAGCATGGCGTCATAGACGAGCACGTCGCCAGTGTTGATTCCGCGGTTTTCGAAGGCGACGAGTGGATCTTCGATCTTCAGGTAAGCAGCCTTATTGCCAGGCTTTACGGCCGCGCCGCCATTCAGCACAAAGAGTCGTTTCATCGGACTACTCGCTATATATCTCGATTACAGTATGTGCGAACCCGTGCGCTGCCACTGCTAGCGTACTTCGCCGCCTGGCGCGCGCACAGGTCTCCGCGCCGCCGCGTCTGAAACTATGATCCGGTTTACTTCGGTCGACGGCACGCACCCGGAGGTATCGGACCCGTCGGTGTCTGAGAAGACGTGGGACATACGGTCGGGGAACCAACCCGCAATTTGCCGCACGAGCGGCTCTACAGTTCGGCCCCAGACCAGCGTCGCATTGCGCTCGGCGGCCGTCTCGGCCATACGGCGGAGCTCGCACCGGTCGCGGGCAAACCCCTCAATCGCAGCAATGAGCTCCAGTGCAACAGCGCTGTCATTAGTCGCGTCGATCAGAATACCATCGACGCGATGCTCGATGAGTTCTCCGACGGCGCCGACCGCGGTAGCGATTGGCACGCACCCTAGGCGCTGAGCTTCGAGGATGGTCAGCGGGGCGCCCTCCCATCGTGAGGGGAGCAAGATGACATCAGCCCAAGCGAAGGCCTTGTTGAGGTCTCGGGCCGCATAGACCGGAGGCTCTACTTGCACGCCAATTTGCTGGAAGCGGGTCTGCCAGGAGCCACATGCGTCCCTATCTATAACGTCGCTGCCGATGATGCGCCAGTCTGCTGGACCAGCCCGCAGCTGCAGGTCGCGTGCGGCCAAGAACAGACGCTCAATGCCCTTTTGACGATCTAAGCGGCCAAGAAAGAGAACGTTGAGACGGTCACGGTTCGGCCGCCGCCAACGCTCTTCGAGAACGAGATTCCGCTCGTTCTCGGGCAATGGGTAGCTGGGGGCGTTCTGAATGTGTATCAGCTTCGCATCCGGTATGCCCATGCTGTGCAACCACTCGGCCATGTCCCTCGAGCAAGTCAGGACGGCATCGTAGACGTGCTCAAAGGCCAGCGATAAATAGGGGTGACCTGCAGCACGTCCCAAGCTCGTTCTGTCGAGCACGTGAACGTAGTTGAGAACTTTCACGCCGCGGCGACGAAGCGTGCCAAGCGCGGCATTGACGGGTGCAACCTGATTGTTGATAACCACATCGAGGCCAGCGAGAAAGCCAAGGAGCTGTTCCGATTTGGCAGCCTCATCATGCCCCATCATGAGCTCGTGCCCCGAATAGGTGTGAGGGCCGCCCCAAAGCGGATAGTCGTCGGCAAAGAAATTGACGGTCTTGAAAACCCCATCGTTCTCGGGAATTCTGTTGTAAACCGGCTCTCCGAATATGAAGAGGTGGACCTCGCATCCGGCGGCCTTAAGCACTCGCGCCACTGCATAGGTGGCCCTCTCGACGCCGCCGAAGGCCGCTATGGGCAAGAGGAACCCGACCCTTACCGGATCTCCGGTGTTGGGCACTCGTGGCATTACAGGCATGGCTCCGACAGCAGAGCGAAGCAGTTCGAAATAATGAGCACGGCTTGGCAAATACTTGGAGCGCCAGGTCCAACGAACGCGCTGCTGACGGTTGTACCCAGAGTCGCGCAGAGCCCCAAGTGTCGCGAACACAGCAGTGGTAGGCGAGAGTGCCGAACCTTGCATTTCGGCCGGCGTGAAGGGTCCGCTGATAACAATCTCCGCGACCTTAGGAGAGGGCGAAGGACTACGCAACGAGCGAATCCAGTCTTCAGATTGATCGTCGACACAGTTCGAGAGGACGTCAAGCCCACACATCCACCCCACCGACTTGTCGAGTAGTTTCCCTACCTCCCCGATTGCACGAACTTTTACATTGATGCTAGCGTTGTTGCTCTCGAAGCGGATCGCCACAAAGTGATGCTCCTGGCAGAGCCTTTCTGCTAGCCAAAGCAGATTATGGACGAGTCCGAGCCGCGTTACTGCATCGCGATGCTCCCCTGTCATCCAGAGCAGGAAAGGTGGCACGCCGAAGGTATCGGGTTCACTTTTTGCCGCCCAGAATTGCTTCACATAGCCCTCAAGGCTTAGGCTCTGACGGCCAATCGTTGGGTCTGTGAACAGATCCACCACGCTCGTGCCAACTCCCACTGCAGCGTAGCGCGGTGCCTCATTGTGCTCCCAGGCGAGCAATGTGTCCGCTCTGAAGAGACTCTCATGCTTCTGGCGAATGCACGCCAGAATTCCTTCACGAGTCCGATTTGAGTCTCTAAGCATGCTCTCGGCCCGCTGTCGATATTCGAAGCCGAAGTAGGGATAGTTTGCCCCCCTAAAGCCCCGTCCGATTGCTTGAAGCCAAAAGTCCCAGTCTTCGAAGCCCGACTTCATCGTCTCATCGAAGCGGATGCCGGTCTCGAGCAGACGGCGCGATACAAGGCTACCAGCCTCGCAAATATTGTCGAATGTGACATGAAGTAGTCGAGAGTAGTCGGTCATGTAGTTCCCGTTCCACTCAATCCCGAACTTGTCGATATTGGGATAGACCCAGTCGATCTGACCCTTCCTTCGCATATACCTAAGCGCTTCGCCGATCGCGGTCGGCGTGATCCTGTTGTCAGCGTCCAAGAAGTAAATTGCGTCGAGCCCAGCGAAGTGCCGTAACGCGAACTCAATACCATAGTTGCGAGCGGAACTTAGACCGCCGTTCAGCTTACGCAAATAGAAGACGTTCTGATGAGTGAGCGCGTAGCTTTGCCCGATGTGAGCTGTCTCGGGAAACGGGCAGCCATCGTCGACAATCACGGCGGCGATTTCGAACGGCGCTTGCTGCCGAACAACGGATTCGACGGCCTCGGCGAGAAGAGCGGAATGCTTGTAAACCGGGATGACGACGGCCACGGTCGGCGAAAAGGACGCATCAGTTTCCCCGATATCTCGCTTGAGTACCCTCACTGCTTCTGACATACCTGCGTTACCTGTCCACCAGAATGCTGAAGTCTCTAAACTTTGCCCAAGCGAAGCTGTTGACGCCGGGGGTCGTCATGCGAGTCGCGATGTAGATGCTCTGGGGGGACGCGACTTGCTCCGACACGAAGGCGCTTACCCTTACCGTATCCGTATTAGCGACACGGCTCCAGCCGGAAAAGGCTTCGCCAGCGCTTGGAGCGCGCTTCTCCTCGAGCAGCTCACGAGTCCTAGCGAGGTCATTGGCGACCACGATTGCGAAGTCTACATCGTTTGATTTCTCGTTGGAAATTGAGGCGCTCGCGGAAACACGCCGAGCCGCTGGAGGGCACACGGTCGGAAGCATACCGATTGTCATTCCGGTTTCCGGTGGATGACACGCGACCGCTCTCTCTTGTGGCAGAGCGAGAATAGCGGGGAACTCAAAGGAGATCTCATCGCAGTTGGCGTGACTCGCAAGATCCAGGGTTCCTGGAGAGAGCGACACCTCCCGGAAGCCGGGTGTAGAGCCCTGTTCCGAGTGGGCGGGGAAGTAGTTCGCCCATGTAGGGAGGGACACGCCCGGCAGCCCGCACCAGATCTGCAGGGCGATACTGTTCTTCACAAGCGGGCGTTCGGTGTCTGCATCACGGACCTGAAACATGTCGACTGGTTGAAGTCCGCCGAGCGACAGTAGAGGTGGCTCACCGTCCATGCCGGTGACTTGCAGACGGACTTCCAGGCTACGGGGGATGCCGCCTAGCGTGCGAGTCAGGCCAAGAAAATTCCATCCGACATCCAAGCTCGACAACGGGACGATCCAGCTATCAATCGTGCATCGATCCTCAAGGCTCACGAGATCGGCGCGCAGTTCGGCCTCCTGGTGAGGATCTAGACGCTCGAAATGGATAGCGATTGCACTGACTGCAGTGCTTGCAACGGGGAGAATCTGTGAGATCCCTTCGGGCGACGAATGGGCAAGCACGTTGGGCTGTGATGGATTGCTCAAAGGCTCGTTCGAGAATGCTAGGTCGAAGGGCTGCAATCCTTGTAGCTGCATATAACTCTCGACAGCAGCGAAACTGTCCTGAAGATCGGCATTGAACATGCGCAGCTTCAGAAGCTCGCGGTTTGCCTCAACGGTCCGGTGAGCGCTCGTGACAAGTAGCTTTATGAGCTCTTCTACGAGGCGCGCCATCGCGCTTGACTGCTGACCCGCGTCCCACTCGATCAGGGCGGGCTGATGCTGTAATCCGCGGCTGCGTAGCCAGTCGAGCAACTGGCCTCGCTCACCTTCTGGAGCGCTTGGGTCGGCCAATATCGCGAGCGTGCAGGGCGGCGTGTCCCGAACGTTGAACCTGTTGCCGTTGACGTCGACGAGAGTAGCCGCCTCGCCGTCTGTTCCTTGGAACCAGAAAACGTGGCCGGTGCTCAGAAGCGTCGAGGGTATCCTATCTCTGTGCACCTTTATGACGAAAAGCACCGGCCCTTTAAGCAGGCCGTCGGCCCGAGGAGACTGAGCGAACGGTGTCGTGGTGTTCGCAGTTAATGCCATCATCTGATCCTCATAGGCAGTAAACGTCTCGTAGCGATCTTCGATTCACTGAGAGGCGTCTTAGTTCTGCTCGTTGTGGCCGTGCCGCGATCCGTCCGAGGGCCGTGGCGGAGGACGCTGCGGGTTTATCGTGACGCTTCACCGCAGCCGTACACACTCTCTCGATCAGCAGCAGTACGGTGCAACGTCGCGAAGCACTTCTGGCGCCATCAGCGCGCTTCTTGCACGAGTTGAAGCTCCGAGGCACGCGAGCATCACGCGGGTTTATCCTGGCGTGCGATATTCCGCAGGAATTCGGTCGGTGGGCTGAGGGACAGGTCGGGTGCCGCCGCGACCGAATTAGTGGTTCCATTTCGGGTGAGGGGCGCCACGACCGAAGGCATGCAGCCTATCAGTTCGGGGCCGAAGGAGCGTTCGCCTAATGAGACATTAGCAAGCGAGCCTCGTAGGATCCGCACTATGTCGTGGGCGCCTGAGATCTGCTTGAGCCTCGCAACCGATCTGGGTGATGTGGCTGTCGATTGTCCATTCGGGCCTAGCGAGGCCCGTCGCTCCCAGCGCGTCGTTGTCACGAGAGGACAACTTTGCGGAGGCCCCCATCCCGCCGCCATCTGGCATGGCCGCAGCAGACCTCATGGTCCGCTCCAACGTTGCGTAATGTTTGCTCTTAGCAGCGGCTACCTTTGTGAGTTGATCCACCATTAATTTCCCTTCAATCGCGTGAGCTATAGTGCGACCGGCGCGCTGGTCGACCGAGTCGCGAGGACGGCGTTCTTGGCTTGGCCGGCTGAACTAGAGCACCTGCTTTTGAGACGTGACTTGTTACAATTCATTTTTCAGTATTGGTCCCACATCGCTTCAGGGTGCTTGCGAGACTTTCCCTTGTGGGCGGTGTGGCGCGGCACTCGTCATTCGACGGAATCAGTGGAGATGAGTGCGCGTTCGACCCTGCTGTCTGTGCAAGATCTCAAGAGAGTAGTACAATCGTTTCTGTCGATGGAACGCATCCACATCGTGGATGGCTGCGCTCGAGTCGGATTGAGAGCTGTGCAAATATCGACAGCACCTCTTTGCGAGCAGCTTCCTGCAAGCCGCAGTGTGGTCCGCGCCGTCGACCGCGCACCTGGAAGATGTTCTGGCCAGATCCAGGTCGACTGTTGTAATCGGCGTGGCGGAGGCCCCGTCCCGTCGAGGCGGTCTTCGGCTCGCTCCGTTCTTAACGTTTGTTTCCCTCTCGGCGGCAACACCCTCCGGCTCCAGCGGAAGGTGGTGCCGTCGATCAGCACGCGATGCAGAATGACCGCGTATTTCCCAGCCAGCAGCACGACCTCGAACCCGGCCTGCATTGGGCTGGTATTGAGCCACTGCAAGAGTGGCCCGTCCTCCAAGCCGGCGCGGGTAAGCGGCCGGTTCAGGCTGGCGTGAAAAGGCCGTCAGTGCCTCAGGCTCGCTGGCGACGTTCGCCTCCGCATTCTGGCCGAAGCCATTGAGGATGCAGACGCGGCTCAGTTCCAACGACACATCAAGTCCGCCATAGTCGTCCATGGCTGTCCCTCATGATGATGGAGGCCGATCCGCTCGGACCTCGCTTCAACACCATCGCTCTGAGGAACAGCCTCTCCGCTCCGCTAACTCGTAAGCGGCAGGGCCATTACGGCATCTAATGACTCCGGGATCCTTGCCGGCCAGCGGAGACGCGATTGATGGCATCGGTGGCATCGTGAGGGGGATCGAGAAAAGAGATTTGCCCTGATCATCCGACGAGAGGCATAAAGGCACCGTGGCATTCTTTGATCTAAGGAGAATTCGATGTCTGCAGGTATTGACATCTTTGGTCCTATCAACGGCCTTCCGTGGGAGGATATGACCGGGAGTGACGTCGCCGACGGCCGTTTCGCCATCGGTGGCCCTACTGCCCCCCCGATGACCCCATACCGACGATTGAGGGTACGCCCGGGAATGACTGGCCTTGCTTCGGAAAAATGGCGAGCACTCTTATAGCCAACGAGGATCTCCATGCCCCGCAAACGCTCAACCAAAGTGCTTCAGGATGAGGCGGTGCGACTTGACCTGACCACTGGCCGCGGCCGGCGTGAGGTCGCCGACAGCCTCAAAGTCCGCCTGTCGAGCCTACAGCACTGAATTGACCGCCGACGCGAGCGCTCTCAACGAGTCAGATCCGGACCTCGGTTAATCGCGCACCCAGAGGCGCCTGAACTATGCAATGCTTAGGTTTGCGCCGAGGACGCTCCTCAATCGTGCGATCAATCATCCGACCAAGAGGCCGTCGGGCTCATGCCGCGCAAACTTCCGTTGGCGCTTGCCCGCGTTTTTCTTCCTAAATTAGGAGAGGAATGATATAGACCCGGCGAGTTCGAAGGAGGTGTTAATGCCAGGCAACCGGCTACCATGCTATTCCGTCAAGGTGGAGATCCCGAGTGAGGTCGGCCGACCAGCAGCCACCTACTATCTGGTCCAGGCGGACTCTCAACCCGCAGCGATCAATGCGGTCAAGAAGGCCTTGTCCGGCCCCTGTGAAGCCGTTGAAGCTACGTTAAGCCTGGTTCGGCCAGAAACCGTAGAGGCGCTCGGTCTACACCCTGGCATGCCACGCCGGATCTGAGATCACATCTGTGCACAGGACGTTCCGTACATAAGACCAATAGCCCGGTTCCGGATTCTTCGCGCGAGAATGCCGGCCTCACGTTGCTGATGGTGGGCCGCCTTGCTGGTCTCCGTGGAGGACGCACCTTCTGAGCGAGAGCGTCTTGCCATTAACGGGTGGTGGAGTGGCAACGAGAATTCCCGCTATCCCCGTTGGCACTTGAACCATCTGTTGGATGCCTGCGAAATCAGGATTGTGTCTCACTCGCGACTGGACTGTACACCAAAGGCCTCAGAGGCGTCGTTGCATCAGGCAAGTTGAGGCTTTGCCGTCGTGGGTCGCGCCTAACTCAGTAGTTGAAAGCACACGCTCCCTGCTCCTGATAAGGTCGGTAGCGAAGTAGTTTGCCCTCCACGCAGGAAATATGTTGCCATTCCAATTGCGACGGAACACAACGAGCTAGCTCGCCACCAGACGGAATTTTAATTTGAACACCACCTCAGGGCGTCGCCCGATCAGCTACTGAACTCAGCGAGGCCTGCTGTTTGCCAGAGCTGCCCGAACCAAGCGGGCATACGCACAAGGAATTCTAACTCAGAGGCTGGTGAGCAATTATCTTTCTTTTCGCGTGAGGCGACGCAGCAGGATGCGGCTCATCGCAGGATAGAGCAGCATCTCGCGGGTCTCGACGAGCCGCTCATAGTCCTTGGCCAGCCCCCGGTTGGTGGTGAGCCAACTGATCGTTCGTTCCACCACCCACCGTCGCGCGAGCACCTGAAAGCCACTCGGGCGCGTCGGCGGCTCCGCGTCGGCCTGCTCCAGACGCCGCCACTCCACCAGCGTTGCGGAATGGATAGCTTCCATCCGAGCGCTCTGCACAACCAGTCCTTCAGTCCTCGATAAGCGGTGTCAGCCCACATGAGCTCAACGGCCGGGAAGAGATGCTCTAAACCCTCCAACAAGAGCTCGGCGCCCGCGCGATCATGGATGTCGGCCGGATGCACCTTGTTCTTCAGAAGCGTGCCTTGCGGATCAACGAGCAAGTGACACTTGCGGCCCTTGATCTTTTTGCCACCATCGTACCCTCGTGGTCCACCCATCTCAGTGGTTTTGACCGACTGGCTGTCGATGATCGCCGCTGTCGGCTGAGGAGGACGGCCGATCGTACGCCGATAGCTCTCCCGCAGGACCTGGGTCACGTGCTCCCAGGTGCCAGCGTCGCGCCACTGGGCATGGTGATAGAAGACAGCATACCGGGGTGGATACTCATGCGGCAGCAGCCGCCATTGGGCTCCGGTGCGCAGCAGATAGAAGATCGCATCGACGATGCGCCGCAACGGATAGGTCTGCCGCCACCCGGCCGGATGGCTGCGCGGGATCAGGGGCTCGAGCCACACCCACTCGGCATCCGTGAGATCGCTGGCGTAGGATCAGGCATCCATGGCGGGGCTCCTGAATCGTCAAACAGCCCACATCCGCCTTAGCGGCCCAGCACAAGTCTATTTCAAATCAAGCACTTAGCTCGACTCGTATGAGGCGGAAGATCAAGTACCATCATAATCCCTCTTGTGGGCTGCAGCGGTCGGGTGGGGAAGCCGGGCAAGGCGAGCAGGTTGCTCGCATCTTCCACTCGTATCCGGCGGAACAGCTGTTCCTGACCAAAATGCCTCATTCAGGCAAGCCGGCTTGAGGAGGTGGGACCCATCTTTGGCGACGGCAGCAAACCCTGTCGAGCTCCGGTCACACATCACCCGCCCGTCCGGTGCATCCTGTGCTGATGCGCCGGCCGAACCTTTGTCAGACAGCCTTGAGCCGCGCTCCCTCCGGCACGACGCCGGTGGTGAGATACCGCCAGAGGGCCACCAGGAGCTTGCGGGCAAGGGCAACGGCATTGATTTTACGAATGCGGCCACGGGCGGGACCAACCCGCTCATGGAACCAGCGCGCCAATGCGCTCTCGGGCTGGTAGCGCAGCCACAGCCAGGCCAGTTCGATCATCGTCTTGCGCAGGAGCGGATTCCCCGCCTTCGAGATGCCCTGTTCACGCTGGCGCTGGCCGCTGTCAAACGGGCAGGGCGTGAGCCCGGCATAGGCTGCGACTTCCTTGCGGGTGGCAAAGGGCCGGAACAGCGCCTCACGCACCAGGATCGTCGCCGTCTCGGTGCCGAGGCCGCCCAGGCGGGCCAGGCAGGCGACTTTCTCCGCATCGGCATCCTCTGGCACGGGCTCCGTCACCGCCGCGTCGCGCTCGGCCTCGACCACCGCGATCTGCTCCAGCACCAATTCCAGCCGCTTGAACTCGCGCTCGAGTTCGCGACGCAGCCGGGGCGGCAGTTCGTGACCATCGCCGGTGCGCAGCCCGCCCAAGCGCTCCCATCGGTCCTGCCGCAGGGGCTGGAAGTCGTCAATGCCCTGACTGGCGAGCAGGCCTTTGACACGGTTGACGTGCTGCACGCGTTCGGCAATCAGGCGCTGGCGCTCGCGGTGCGTGCGCCGGGCATCCTCCCGCTCGATGGATGGCACCTGCACCATGTGACAGGCGGCCCGGTCGCCGCGCCACCATGCCATCAAGGCCCGCAGCAGCATCGCGGCGTCGAGCCGATCGGTCTTGGCGCGCCGGGCGCGGCGATTGACCTGCAGGCTGCCGGGGTCCATCACCTGGCAGGTCATCCCCTCCGTCGTGAGGCGGCGGTGTAACCAGAACCCATCATAGCCGGCTTCGTAGCCAACGACGATCTGAACCTCATTAGGAGCGGCGCTCCGCTCGCGCGCTTGCAGGCGGCGAAGGAGTGCCAACAGCCCTACGATGTCGCCGCCCTCTAAGCGATGTGACGAGGTCTTGCCGCTCGGCGAGCTCTGGGTCGCCAGCAGCCAGGCCGACTTGCTGAGTTCCAGGGCCACGAGGACGATAGGTTGCTCCTGAGCGGGGCGCGCTTGTTCCATCTGAGGCATCGGCCTGTCTCCTTCCAAATCTGAAGAGACGAAGAGTGAACCAATCTCCGACCGACTGCATGGTATCTTTGGCCATTTCTGACGGGTGATGTGGGAGCGAGGGCGGCGAAGCGAACGATGCGGTAGACTGGCAGCGTTTCCGCCAAGAGACACCGCCATGCCGGATCTGCCCACCCGCTTCGCCGCGATCATT
>NZ_JAMXFJ010000052.1 GCF_025460805.1 Microvirga sesbaniae
TCTTCGGCAACTACCGTCCGCAGTTCTACTTCCGCACGACGGACGTGACGGGCGTGGTGAAGCTGCCTGAGGGCACCGAGATGGTGATGCCGGGCGACAACATCACCATGGAAGTGGAGCTGATCGCTCCGATCGCCATGGAAGAGAAGCTGCGCTTCGCCATCCGCGAAGGCGGCCGTACCGTCGGCGCCGGCGTCGTCGCCGCCGTGATGGATTGATTTTAGAGGATCAAAGGACAGCGGCCGGGTTTCGGTCCGGCCGCTTCCCTTGTTGAATGGATAAGCCATGAACGGTCAAAACATTCGTATTCGCCTTAAGGCGTTCGACCACAGGATCCTCGACGCTTCGACACGGGAAATCGTGTCGACCGCGAAGCGGACCGGCGCTCAGGTTCGCGGGCCCATCCCGCTGCCGACGCGCATCGAGCGCTTTACGGTGCTTCGCTCGCCGCACATCGACAAGAAGTCGCGCGAGCAGTTCGAGATGCGCACTCACAAGCGTGTGCTCGATATCGTGGACCCCACCCCGCAGACGGTTGACGCTCTGATGAAGCTCGATCTCGCTGCTGGTGTGGACGTGGAAATCAAGCTCTGAGCCTTACGGCTTGGAGCCTTCGGTAGACACGCCGAGAGGATACGCACATGCGCTCAGGCGTCATTGCACAGAAAGTCGGGATGACCCGCATCTTCACGGATGCTGGCGAACATGTCCCGGTCACGGTTCTGAAGGTCGACAGCTGCCAGGTCGTCGCCCACCGGACCAAGGAGAAGAACGGCTACACCGCGCTGCAGGTCGGCGTCGGCAAGGCCAAGGTCAAGAACGTTTCCAAGGCCGAGCGCGGCAGTTTCGCCGTCGCCCAGGTCGAGCCGAAGCGCAAGCTCGCGGAGTTCCGCGTCTCCGAGGATGCTGTCATCCCGGTCGGCGCCGAGATCACCGCCGATCACTTCATTGCCGGTCAGTTCGTGGACGTCACGGGCATCACCACCGGTAAGGGCTTCGCCGGCGGCATGAAGCGCTGGAACTTCGGCGGATTGCGCGCCACGCACGGCGTGTCGGTCTCCCACCGGTCGATCGGTTCGACCGGCGGACGCCAGGATCCGGGCAAGACGTTCAAGAACAAGAAGATGCCGGGTCACCTGGGTGTCGAGCGCGTCACCACGCAGAACCTGCGTGTCGTGTCGACCGACGTCGAGCGCGGTCTGATCCTCGTCGAGGGCGCCGTACCGGGCGTCGCCGGCGGCTGGATCTTCGTCCGCGACGCGGTGAAGCGCAAGCTGCCGAAGGAAGTGCCGATGCCCGGCGCATTCCGCACCGGCAACGAGGCTGCGCCCGCCGCTCAGGCTGAGCAGGCCCAAGAGGAGAATGCGTGATGAAGCTTGATGTCACCACGCTCGAAGGCGCGAGCGCCGGATCGGTCGACCTGAACGAGGCCATTTTCGGTCTCGAGCCGCGCGCCGACCTGCTCGCCCGTTGCGTCCGCTGGCAGCTCGCCAAGCGCCAGGCCGGCACGCACGCCGTCAAGAATCGTTCGGACATCGACCGGACGACCAAGAAAGTCTACAAGCAGAAGGGCACCGGCAGCGCCCGTCACGGCGCCGCGAGCGCTCCCCAGTTCCGGGGCGGCGGTCGTGCCTTCGGCCCGCAGGTCCGCAGCCATGCGCATGACCTTCCCAAGAAGGTCCGCGCGCTTGCCCTGAAGCACGCGCTCTCGTCCAAGGCCAAGGACGCCTCGCTCGTCGTGATCGACGATGTGAAGCTCGCCGAGCCGAAGACGAAGGCTCTCGTCGAGCGCTTCGGCAAGCTCGGCCTCGGCAACGCGCTGATCATCGGCGGCGCCGAGATCGAGACGAACTTCCAGCGGGCTGCTCGCAACATCCCGAACATCGACGTCCTGCCGGTGCAGGGCATCAACGTCTATGACATCCTGCGTCGCGAGAAGCTCGTTCTCACGAAGTCGGCTGTCGATGCGCTGGAGGCGCGTTTCAAATGAGCCTGGACCCGCGCCATTACGATGTGATCGTAAGCCCGGTCATCACCGAGAAGGCCACGACCCTGTCCGAACAGAACAAGGTCGTCTTCAAGGTGCGGCTGGATGCGACGAAGCCGCAGATCAAGGAAGCGGTTGAGAAGCTGTTCGATGTCAAGGTGAAGAGCGTCAACACGCTCATCACCAAAGGCAAAGTGAAGATGTTCCGCGGCACCCGCGGCCAGCGGTCGGATGTGAAGAAGGCGGTTGTGACCCTCGCCGAGGGCCAGACCATCGACGTCACCACCGGCCTCTGATCGGACGAGAGAGTGATCCGATGGCTTTGAAGACTTTCAAACCAATCACCCCCGGCCTGCGCCAGCTGGTGATCGTCGACCGCAGCGAGCTCTACAAGGGCAAGCCGGTCAAGAAGCTGACGGAGGGCAAGAGCTCCTCCGGCGGCCGTAACAACCTGGGTCGCGTGACCGTCCGCTTCCGTGGCGGTGGACACAAGCGCACCCTGCGCCTGGTCGACTTCAAGCGTCGCGCCCGTCTGGGCGATGCGGCGACCGTGGAGCGGATCGAGTACGATCCGAACCGCACCGCCTTCATCGCGCTGATCCGCTACGCCGACGGCGAGCAGTCGTACATTCTGGCCCCGCAGCGTCTTGCTGTCGGCGATCAGGTGGCGGCCGGCGAGCAGGTCGACATCAAGCCGGGCAACGCGATGCCGATCGGCAACATGCCGGTGGGAACGATCATCCACAACGTGGAGCTCAAGATCGGCAAGGGCGCGGCACTCGCCCGCTCGGCCGGCACCTACGCTCAGATCGTGGGCCGTGACCAGGGCTACGTGACGATCCGCCTGAGCTCCGGCGAGCAGCGGCTGGTCCATGGCCAGTGCTTCGCCAGCGTCGGCGCGGTGTCGAACCCGGACCACATGAACACCTCGATCGGTAAGGCTGGTCGTAACCGCTGGCTCGGCAAGCGTCCGCACAACCGCGGCGTCGCCATGAACCCGATCGACCACCCGCACGGTGGTGGTGAGGGCCGCACGTCCGGTGGTCGCCATCCGGTGTCCCCGTGGGGCGTACCGACCAAGGGCAAGAAAACCCGTTCGAACAAGCGGACCGACAAGTTCATCGTGTCGAGCCGTCACGCTCGGAAGAAGTAAGGATAGAGGCACGTCATGGCACGTTCGCTTTGGAAGGGTCCGTTCGTCGACGGCTACCTCCTCAAGAAGGCCGAGGCTGCCCGTTCCTCGGGCCGCAACGAGGTTATCAAGATCTGGAGCCGCCGCTCCACGATCCTCCCGCAGTTCGTGGGCCTCACCTTCGGGGTCTACAACGGTCAGAAGCACATTCCCGTCTCCGTGAACGAGGAAATGGTGGGTCACAAGTTCGGCGAGTTCTCGCCGACCCGCACTTTCCACGGCCATGCGGCGGACAAGAAGGCGAAGAGGAAGTAAGATGGGTAAGGCCGCGACTCCTCGCGCACTGAGCGACACCGAGGCTCAAGCCGTCGCTCGCATGCTGCGCGTCAGCCCCCAGAAGCTCAACCTTGTTGCGGCCCTTATCCGCGGCAAGAAGGTTTCTGCAGCTCTCGCCGATCTCGAGTTCTCGCGCAAGCGCATCGCTCGCGACGTGAAGAAGTGCCTCGAGAGCGCCATTGCCAATGCCGAGAACAACCACAACCTGGATGTGGACGATCTCGTCGTCAGCCAGGCTTATGTCGGCAAGGCACTGGTCATGAAGCGCTTCCACGCCCGGGCCCGTGGCCGGGGTGCTCGTATCATGAAGCCGTTCTCGAACCTCACGATCGTGGTTCGGGAAGTTGCCGAACAGGCATAAAGGAGAACCAGATGGGTCAGAAAGTTAACCCGATCGGTCTTCGGCTCGGCATCAACCGGACCTGGGACTCGCGCTGGTTCGCCGGCAAGGGCGAGTACGCCAAGCTGATGCATGAGGACATGGCGATCCGCGAAGCTCTCATGAAGCAGCTGAAGCAGGCCGCCGTTTCGAAGATCGTCATCGAACGTCCGCACAAGAAGTGCCGCGTCACCATCCACTCGGGTCGCCCGGGCGTGGTGATCGGCAAGAAGGGTGCCGACATCGAGAAGCTGCGCAAGCTCGTCTCGAAGATGACCGACGCCGACGTGGCGATCAACATCGTCGAGGTCCGCAAGCCGGAAGTCGACGCCACGCTGGTGGCCGACTCGATCGCCCAGCAGCTCGAGCGCCGTGTCGCTTTCCGCCGCGCCATGAAGCGTGCCGTTCAGTCGGCCATGCGTCTGGGCGCCGAGGGCATCCGTATCAACTGCTCGGGCCGTCTGGGTGGCGCTGAAATCGCCCGCCTCGAATGGTACCGCGAAGGCCGCGTTCCGCTGCACACCCTGCGTGCGGATGTGGATTACGGAACGTCCACGGCCTTCACGACCTATGGCACCTGCGGCATCAAGGTCTGGATCTTCAAGGGCGAAATCCTTGAGCACGATCCGATGGCCCAGGACAAGCGGATGAACGACGAAGGAGGCCGCTCCGGTGGCCGCCGCGAGCAGGCGGCGTAACCGAGAGGTCAGGAGAGGTTTGCCATGTTGCAACCGAAGAAAACCAAGTTCCGTAAGCAGTTCAAGGGCCGCATTTCCGGCACCGCGAAGGGCGGCACGGACCTCAACTTCGGCCAGTTCGGCCTGAAGGCGATGGAGCCCGAGCGCGTCAACGCTCGTCAGATCGAGGCGGCTCGCCGCGCCATCACCCGCGCCATGAAGCGCGCGGGCCGGGTGTGGATCCGCATCTTCCCGGACGTGCCGGTTTCGACGAAGCCGACCGAAGTGCGTATGGGTAAGGGTAAGGGCGCTCCCGAGTACTGGGCGGCCAAGGTGAAGCCTGGCCGTATCATGTTCGAGATCGACGGCGTGCCGGAGGATATCGCCCGCGAGGCCCTTCGCCTCGGCGCCGCGAAGCTCCCGATCAAGACGCGCTTCATCCAGCGCATTGCCGAGTAAGGAGGGGATCATGAAGTCTAAGCAGAGAGCCTCCGACCTCAACGCGATGTCGCAGGACCAGCTGACGGACGAGCTGCTGAACCTGAAGAAGGAGCAGTTCAACCTCCGCTTCCAGCGCGCCACCGGCCAGCTCGAGAACACCGGACGTGTCCGCGAAGTCCGTCGGGACATCGCCCGCGTCAAGACGCTGCAGCGCCAGAAGGCCGCTGCCGCGAAGGTTTAAAGGGGATCAAGATGCCGAAGCGCGTTTTGCAGGGCGTCGTTGTCAGCGACAAGCAGGACAAGACGGTCGTTGTGAAGGTGGAACGCCGTTTCACGCACCCGGTCATGAAGAAGACCGTGCGTAAGACGAAGAACTACCATGCTCATGACGAGAACAACACAGCCAAGGTGGGCGACACGGTCTTCATCGAAGAGACCAAGCCGCTCTCCAAACTCAAGACCTGGGTGCTCGTCGACCAAGCGAAGGCTTAACAAAGCCTTCTCGAGGGGTTGTCAAACGGGGGCGGTTCGTGTATACGGCCGCCTCTCTCGACATTTGAAGGGCAGGGGACAAGAGATCCCCGTCAGGCGTAGTCCGGGGGGCAATCCTGCCTTGGCCCGGAAACCTGTCTGAAACAAAGGAAAGGATCAAAGCCATGATCCAGATGCAGACGAATCTTGACGTCGCCGATAACTCCGGCGCCCGTCGCGTGATGTGCATCAAGGTTCTCGGCGGTTCGAAGCGTAAGTACGCTTCCGTGGGCGATATCATCGTCGTATCCGTGAAAGAGGCTATTCCGCGCGGTCGCGTGAAGAAGGGCGATGTCATGAAGGCAGTCGTCGTTCGCACCGCGAAGGACATCCGCCGCGCTGACGGCTCGGTCATCCGCTTCGACCGCAACGCCGCCGTTCTGATCAACAATCAGAAGGAGCCGGTCGGCACCCGTATCTTCGGCCCCGTTCCGCGTGAACTGCGTGCCAAGAATCACATGAAGATCATTTCGCTTGCGCCGGAGGTGCTCTAATGGCCGCGAAGATCAAGAAGGGCGATAAGGTCGTCGTCCTGACCGGTCGCGACAAGGGCAAGACCGGTGAAGTCGTGCAGATGCTCCCGAAGGAAGAGCGCGCGGTCGTCCGCGGCGTCAACCTCGTGAAGCGTCACCAGCGCCAGACGGCGAACGCCGAGGGTGGCATCATCTCGAAAGAGGCGAGCATCCACCTGTCGAACCTGGCCTACGCGGACCCGAAGGACGGCAAGCCGACCCGGGTTGGTTTCAAAGTTCTCGAAGACGGCCGCAAGGTTCGTTTCGCCAAGCGTTCGGGGGACCTGATCGATGGCTAAGGCTCAGGTGGACGGCTACACGCCGCGGCTGAAGAAGCACTACGAGGAAGTGGTGCGTCCGAAGCTCATTGAAGAATTCGGCTACAAGAACCCTATGGAAGTGCCGACGATCGAGAAGATCGTGCTCAACATGGGTGTTGGCGAGTCGACCGCCGACTCGAAGAAGGCTTCGGTCGCTGCGGCTGACCTCGCTCTCATCGCCGGCCAGAAGCCGGTGATCACGAAGGCCCGCAAGGCGATCTCGCAGTTCAAGGTCCGCGAGAACATGCCGATCGGCGCCAAGGTCACGCTGCGCAAGGTTCGCATGTACGAGTTCCTTGACCGTCTCGTGACCATCGCTCTCCCGCGCGTCCGCGACTTCCGGGGCCTGAACCCCAAGTCGTTCGACGGCCGCGGCAACTACGCAATGGGTATCAAGGAGCACCTGGTGTTCCCTGAGATCAATTACGACAGGGTCGAGCAGGTTTGGGGCATGGACGTCGTCATCACCACCACGGCGAAGACCGACGAAGAAGCCCGCGCCCTGCTGCGTCACTTCAACTTCCCGTTCCGGCAGTGAGGATAGCTGTCCTCAAACGCGGACACTGGAGATAAAAGCATGGCTAAGAAAAGCGCTATTGAGAAGAACAAGCATCGTCGTGAGCTGGTGAAGAAGTTCGCCGGCCGCCGCGAGCGCCTCCTGGCGGTCGCCAACGACGAGTCGAAGTCCATGGAGGAGCGCTTCGAGGCGCGCCTCAAGCTGGCTGAGCTGCCGCGCAACGCGAGCAAGACCCGCATCCGCAATCGCTGCGAGATCACGGGCCGCCCGCGCGCCTACTACCGCAAGCTCGGCATGTCGCGCATCGCTCTGCGCGAACTGGGCAACAAAGGCCTGATCCCGGGCCTGGTGAAGTCGAGCTGGTAAGGGGGAGGGCATCATATGATCAACGATCCGTTGGGCGATATGCTCACCCGTATCCGCAACGCGCAGATGCGCCGTCGCGGGTCCGTCTCCACCCCTGGCTCGAAGCTCCGCGCTCGCGTCCTCGAGGTTCTCAAGTCCGAGGGCTACATCCGGGACTACTCGCAGACCGAGTTCGGCAACGGCCGGACGGAGTTCTCGATCGAGCTCAAGTATTATGACGGTCAGCCGGTGATCCGCTCCATCGAGCGTGTCTCCAAGCCCGGCCGCCGCGTGTATGCCTCCGTCGACACCATGCCTCGCGTGGCCGACGGACTGGGCATCACCATTCTCTCGACGCCCCAGGGCGTGATGGCCGATCACGAGGCCCGTGAGAAGAACGTGGGCGGCGAAGTGCTCTGCAAGGTCTTCTAAGACCGAAGCACCCGCACAGAACCACGGAGATTCGAAAATGTCCCGAGTAGGCAAGAAGCCCGTTACGGTTCCGTCAGGTGTGACGGCTACCGTTGACGGTCAGATGGTGAAGGTTAAGGGCGCGAAGGGCGAACTCTCGTTCCTCGTCCCCGAAGAAGTGTCGGTTGTTCTTGAGAACGGCGCCGTGTCGGTGAACCCGCGCGACGAGTCCAAGACGGCCCGTGCGAAGTGGGGCATGTCCCGCGCCCAGGTGGCGAACCTGGTCGAAGGCGTGTCGAAGGGCTTCGAGAAGCGCCTCGAGATCAACGGCGTCGGCTACAAGGCCGCCGTTGCCGGCAAGGTGCTGAAGCTGTCGCTGGGCTACAGCCACGATATCGACTACGCGATCCCGGCCGGCGTGACGATCACGACGCCGCGTCCCACGGAAGTCGTCGTCGCCGGCATCGACAAGCAGGTCGTCGGCCAGACCGCCGCCGAGATCCGCGAATACCGCGGTCCGGAGCCCTACAAGGGCAAGGGCGTCAAGTACTCCGACGAGTTCATCTTCCGCAAGGAAGGCAAGAAGAAGTAAGGACGACGTATCATGGCTGAGAAGAAAGGCGCTGAAGATCGCCGCAAGGCTCGTGTGCGCCGTGCGATCAAGAAGGCAGCGAATGGCCGTCCGCGTTTGTCGGTCTTCCGTTCGTCCAAGCAGATCTACGCCCAGGTTATCGACGACGTGCGCGGCCATACGGTCGCCTCGGCTTCGACTCTCGAGGCTGACGTGAAGGGCAAGCTCAAGACCGGCGCCACGGTGGACGCGGCGAAGGAAGTGGGCAAGCTCGTTGCCGAGCGCGCGGTTCAGGCCGGCGTGAAGCAGGTCATCTTCGACCGCTCGGGCTACCTCTATCACGGCCGCGTCAAGGCTCTCGCCGACGCTGCCCGTGAGGGCGGTCTGGATTTCTAACGGCGGGTATAATCCAAGCAATCCTTAGCGAGCGGGCCCGCCGCCCGCGCAAGTGAGAGGTCTCATGGCTAGAGAACCCAGAGAACGTGCTGATCGCGAAGAGCGCGACAGCGAATTCGTGGACCGCCTGGTCCACATCAACCGAGTCGCCAAAGTCGTGAAGGGCGGCCGTCGCTTCGGCTTCGCAGCCCTCGTCGTCGTCGGCGACCAGAAGGGCCGCGTCGGCTTCGGCCACGGCAAGGCCCGTGAGGTGCCTGAGGCGATCCGCAAGGCGACCGATGCCGCCAAGCGGTCCATGATCCGCGTCGCCCTGCGCGAGGGCCGCACGCTCCACCACGACGTGAACGGCCGCCACGGCGCCGGCAAGGTCGTGCTGCGTGCCGCTCCCCAGGGTACCGGCATCATCGCGGGCGGCCCCATGCGCGCCGTCTTCGAAGTGGTGGGCATGCAGGACGTGGTCGCCAAGTCGCTCGGCTCGTCGAACCCCTACAACCTCGTGCGCGCCACCTTCGATGCGCTCAAGAACGAGGACAGCCCGCGTTCGGTCGCCGCGCGCCGTGGCCTGAAGGTCTCGACGCTGCAGGCTCGCCGCCGCGACGCGGATGCCAGCGAAGTCGCTGGCGCTGAAGCGTAAGGGAGGCTTTGACCATGGCAAAGAATCCTGCTTCGGCTGGGAAGACCGTCACCGTTGAGCAGATCGGCTCGCCGATCCGCCGCGAGGCCAAGCAGCGCCAGACGCTGATCGGCCTCAGGCTCAACAAGCTTCACCGTACCTCGACCTTGGAAGACACGCCGGCTGTGCGCGGCATGATCGAGAAGGTCAAGCACCTCGTGCGCGTTGTCGACGGGCAGTGAGGAGAGCGTCATGAAACTCAACGAAATTCGTGACAACGAAGGTTCCACCAAGAACCGCATGCGCGTGGGCCGTGGTATCGGCTCGGGCAAGGGCAAGACCGGTGGCCGCGGCGTGAAGGGCCAGAAGGCTCGTACCGGCGTGGCGATCAAGGGCTTCGAAGGCGGTCAGATGCCTCTGCACCGTCGTCTGCCGAAGCGCGGCTTCAACAAGCCGAACGCCATCGACCTGAACGAGGTCAATGTCGGGCGCATTCAGCAGGCCATCGAGGCCGGCAAGCTCGACACGGGCGCTCCGGTCACGGTCGAGACGCTGGTTGCGGCCGGCGTGGTGTCCAAGCCGCGCGACGGCGTGAAGATCCTCGGCGTCGGCGAACTCACGGCGAAGCTTTCCTTCCAGGTCTACGGCGCGTCCAAGTCGGCCGTCGAAGCGATCGAGAAGGCTGGTGGCTCGGTCACCCTCCTGGGTGCCGTTGCGCAGGCGTGAGCCCGCGCCCACATTGACTAAGATCCAAGCGGCGGCCCGCGTCTGATCGCGTGGCCGCCGTTTGCGTGATGACCGTCACGTATCAGGTATTTCGGGGACACCACTATGGCCTCAGCAGCCGAGCAACTCGCGGCAAACATCAATTTCGGCGCCATCGCGAAGGCCGATGAGCTGAAGAAGCGCATCTGGTTCACGCTGGGCGCGCTCATCGTCTACCGTCTCGGCACCTACATCCCGCTGCCCGGAATCGATCCGGAGGCTCTCCGGCAGAGCTTCCAGGGCGCCAGCGGGGGCGTGCTCGGCCTCTTCAACATGTTCTCGGGCGGCGCCGTGGAGCGCATGGCGATCTTCGCCCTGAACATCATGCCGTACATCTCGGCCTCGATCATCATCCAGCTCCTCACCTCCGTCCTGCCGTCCCTCGAGGCACTCAAGAAGGAAGGCGAGGCGGGTCGCAAGATCCTGAATCAGTACACCCGGTATCTGACCGTGTTCCTGGCCGTGTTCCAGTCCTGGGGCATCGCCGTCGGACTGCAGAGCTCGGGCACCATCGTGCAGTCGCCAGGGCCCTTCTTCCTCGTCTCGACCGTGATCACCCTGACCGGCGGAACCATGTTCCTCATGTGGCTGGGCGAGCAGATCACGTCGCGCGGCATCGGCAACGGCACGTCTCTGATCATCTTCGCCGGCATCGTGGCCAACTTGCCGACGGCGATCGCCGGGACCCTCGAGCTTGGCCGCCAGGGCGCGATCTCGACGGGCCTGATCCTCGGCGTCATCGTGATGGCGGTTGCCATCATCTACTTCGTGGTGTTCATGGAGCGCGCCCAGCGCCGCCTGCTGATCAACTATCCGAAGCGCCAGGTCGGCAACCGGATGTACGAGGGCCAGACCTCGTTCCTGCCGCTCAAGCTGAACACCTCGGGCGTCATCCCGCCGATCTTCGCGTCGTCGCTGCTGCTGCTGCCGGCTACCATCGCGAGCTTCCAGACGAACACGGACGGGACCGGCTTCATCTCGATGCTGACCGCGTATCTCGGGCACGGGCGTCCCGCCTACATGTTCCTGTACGCGGCCCTGATCGTGTTCTTCGCCTTCTTCTATACGGCGATCGTGTTCAATCCGACCGAGACGGCCGACAACCTGAAGAAGCAGGGCGGCTTCATTCCGGGCATCCGCCCGGGTGAGCGCACCGCCGACTTCATCGACCAGGTGCTGACGCGCATCACCGTGCTGGGCGCGGCCTACCTGGTGATCATCTGCCTGATTCCCGAACTGCTGGTATCCTACGCGGCTTTGCCATTCTACTTTGGCGGCACTTCGCTTCTGATCGTCGTGTCTGTTACGATGGATACCGTCGCTCAGGTGCACGGTCATCTCTTGGCCCACCAGTACGAGGGCCTCGTCAAGAAGGCGAAGCTCAAGGGCGCACGGAGACGCTAAGGTTCAACGTCTCGCCTGCAGGCGAGCATGTTCGACGAAGTCAGGGGGACGTCGATGAGGATGATTCTGCTGGGGCCGCCGGGGGCCGGAAAAGGCACTCAGGCCGTCCGTCTGGTCGATCGGCTGGGTATTCCCCAGCTTTCGACGGGGGACATGCTCCGCGCAGCCGTGGCGGCCGGCACGCCGGTCGGCCTGAAGGCCAAGGCCGTCATGGACCGCGGCGATCTCGTGTCGGACGAGATCGTCGTCGGCATCATCGCCGACCGGATCGAGGAGGCGGATGCCAGGAACGGCTTCATCCTCGACGGCTTCCCGAGGACGGTGGCCCAGGCCGAGGCCTTCGACGCCATGCTGGCCGCCAAGGGCCTCAAGCTCGACGCGGTCATCGAGTTCAAGGTGAACGAGGCTGAGCTCGTCGACCGGATCGTCAAGCGCGCCCGGGAGACCGAGGCACGGGGCGAGCCGGTCCGCAAGGACGACAATCCGGACGTGTTCAAGACCCGGCTCGAGGCCTACCGGACCCAGACGGCCCCGCTTTCGGCCTATTACGAGGGCAAGGGCATGCTCAAGACCGTGGACGGCATGAGGCCGATCGACGAGGTGACCGAGGCGGTCAAGGGAATCATCGGGCGCTGAACACAAGGGCTTGACGAACGGGTTAATTTCCGTTAGGGGCAAGCTCTTGCACAAGAACCTGCATATCCAGAGGGCTTCCTGAGGGGCCGCTCTGGTTTGCCGTGTTTTGCATAAGTAACCCGCGCAGGGGCCGGCCTCCACCGGACGCGCGACAACCAAAACCCGAAGCATCTGCTTCCCACATGGAGACGGACAATGGCCCGTATCGCAGGCGTCAACATCCCGACCGCCAAGCGCGTTGTGATCGCGCTTCAGTACATCCACGGCATTGGGCCCAAGAAGGCCCAGGAGATCATCGAGAAGGTCAACATCCCGGCCGAGCGCCGCGTGAACCAGCTGACCGACGCCGAAGTTCTGGCCATCCGCGAGACGATCGACCGCGACTACATCGTGGAAGGCGATCTGCGCCGCGAAGTGTCCATGAACATCAAGCGCCTCATGGATCTCGCCGCCTACCGTGGCCTGCGCCACCGCCGCAGTCTTCCGGTCCGCGGCCAGCGCACCCACACGAACGCCCGCACCCGCAAGGGCAAGGCGAAGCCGATCGCCGGCAAGAAGAAGTAAGTTTTTCCGGCCATCCGCCACGGGTGGCCTTTTCTCCCGAGCGCCTGGAACGACGGGCGCGCTTGAAGGATCTCTGGAATGGCTAAAGAAGCTACCCGCGTCCGCCGCCGCGAACGCAAGAACATCGTCTCCGGCGTGGCGCATGTGAACGCCTCGTTCAACAACACCATGATCACCATCACCGACGCCCAGGGCAACACGATCTCCTGGTCCTCGGCCGGCGCCATGGGGTTCAAGGGTTCGCGCAAGTCGACCCCGTACGCGGCGCAGATCGCCGCCGAAGATGCGGCCCGCAAGGCTGCCGAGCACGGCATGCGCACCCTCGAGGTCGAGGTGTCGGGTCCCGGTTCCGGCCGCGAGTCCGCCCTGCGCGCGCTCCAGTCGGCCGGCTTCACCGTCACGTCGATCCGTGACGTGACGCCGATCCCGCACAACGGCTGCCGCCCGCGCAAGCGTCGCCGCGTCTAAGGTTATCCGGCGCGTGGGTCCAAAGCCCACGCGCGTTCCGGTTTAAAGGGCTGGCCGCACGCCTCCCTTCAAGCCGTACCTCATGAGGTGTGGTTGTGATCCAAAAGAACTGGCAAGAGCTGATTAAGCCGAACAAGCTTGAAGTCGCCCCCGGTGACGATCCGAAGCGCATTGCGACGGTCGTGGCCGAGCCGCTCGAGCGCGGCTTCGGCACGACGCTCGGCAACTCCCTGCGCCGGGTCCTCCTGTCGTCGCTCCAGGGCGCGGCCGTGACGGCGATCCATATCGACGGCGTGCTGCACGAGTTCTCGTCCATCCCGGGCGTCCGTGAGGACGTGACCGACATCGTCCTCAACGTGAAGACGATCGCCATCAAGATGCAGGGCGAGGGCGCGAAGCGCATGACGCTCCGCAAGACCGGTCCTGGCGCCGTCACCGCCGGCGACATCAACACCATCGGCGACGTGCAGATCCTGAATCCCGAGCTCGTGCTCTGCACGCTCGACGAGGGCGCCGAGATCCGCATGGAGTTCACGGTCGATACCGGCAAGGGCTATGTCCCGGCCGAGCGCAACCGCAACGAGGACGCCCCGATCGGCCTCATCCCGGTCGACTCGCTCTACAGCCCGGTGAAGAAGGTCTCCTATCGCATCGAGAACACCCGTGAGGGCCAGATTCTCGACTACGACAAGCTGATCATGACGGTCGAGACGAACGGCGCCGTGACCCCTGAGGATGCCGTGGCCTATGCCGCCCGCATCCTGCAGGACCAGCTCCAGGTCTTCGTCAACTTCGAGGAGCCGCGCAAGGAAGAGGCCGCCGCCGCTGCGCCGCAGCTGCCGTTCAACCCGGCTCTCCTCAAGAAGGTGGACGAGCTCGAGCTGTCGGTCCGTTCGGCGAACTGCCTGAAGAACGACAACATCGTCTATATCGGCGACCTGATCCAGAAGTCCGAGGCGGAGATGCTCCGTACCCCGAACTTCGGCCGCAAGTCGCTCAACGAGATCAAGGAAGTTCTGGCCGGCATGGGCCTGCACCTCGGCATGGACGTGCCGGGCTGGCCGCCGGAGAACATCGAAGACCTCGCGAAGCGCTTCGAAGAGCACTACTAGGTTCGGGGGAGCCGCCGCCGACAGGCGGCGGCTCCCTCATCTGCCCCACCCGAAGGGTGGTGAATCAAGAGAGACGGTCCGTCCCTTGGCACGGCGGCCGGAACATCAAGGAGAAAGCCAATGCGTCACGGATTTCGTGGTCGTCGCTTCAACCGTACGACCGAGCACCGCAAGGCCATGTTCGCCAATATGGCGGCTGCGCTGATCAAGCACGAGCAGATCGTCACGACCCTGCCGAAGGCGAAGGACCTGCGTCCCGTCGTCGAGAAGCTCATCACCCTCGGGAAGCGCGGCGACCTTCACGCCCGCCGCCTCGCCCAGTCCAAGCTGCGCGATGAGGCCATGGTGAAGAAGCTGTTCGACGTGCTGGGGAAGCGCTACCAGGATCGCAACGGCGGCTACACCCGCGTCCTGAAGGCGGGCTTCCGCTACGGCGACAATGCTCCGCTGGCCGTGATCGAGTTCGTGGACCGCGACGTGGATGCGCGCGGCCAGGATTCGGGCCCGACCCAGAAGGACGAGCTCGTCGAGGCAGCCGAGTAAGCCTCGGCTCCGGAGATTTCATCAAGGGCGGTCTTCGGGCCGCCCTTTTTGTTTGAAACGGTCGACCTGACGTTGCGGAACTTGGTATTTCAGGCTCCGCGCTCTATCGAATGACCCCGCCGACCAAAGGATTCGCCCGCTATGCGCTCTTCGCCTTTTCGCCTGTCACTGACCGCTCTTCTGCTCGCGCTCGGGGTCGCGGGAGCGAAGGCTCAGACGCAGCGGGTGGCTCCCGAGAGCAAGGCTCAGGTCCAGCTCTCCTTCGCGCCCGTCGTGCGGCAGACGGCCGGGTCCGTCGTGAACGTCTATGCCAGCCGCTCGGAGCGCCGGCAGAACGCCGCCATGGAGGACTACTTCCGCCGCTTCTTCGGCGACAACGCCCCGGGGGTTCCGCGTGGCCGGTCCCAGAGTTCCCTCGGCTCCGGGGTCATCGTCGATCCGTCCGGGCTCGTGATCACCAACAACCATGTGATCGAGAACATGAACGAGGTGAAGGTCGCCCTCGCGGACCGGCGGGAATTCGCCGCCGACATCCTGCTGCGCGATCCGCGCACCGACATCGCCGTGCTCAAGCTCAAGGACGCCACGAACCTTCAGGCCATCGAGCTCGGCGATTCCGAGGCCCTTCAGGTCGGCGATCTCGTGCTGGCCATCGGCAACCCCTTCGGTGTCGGCCAAACGGTGACGCAGGGGATCGTGTCGGCGCTGGCGCGCACGCAGGTCGGCATCTCCGACTACCAGTTCTTCATCCAGACGGATGCCGCCATCAACCCGGGCAATTCGGGCGGCGCTCTCATCGACATGAACGGCCGGGTCGTCGGCATCAACACGGCGATCTATTCCCGGTCGGGCGGCAGCATCGGCATCGGCTTCGCCGTGCCGTCGAGCATGGTCCGGGTGGTGCTGAACTCCGCCAAGGGCGGCGCGAAGAACGTGGTGCGGCCTTGGCTCGGCGCGCGGCTCCAGCCGGTGGACGGCGACATTGCCAATGGCCTGGGCCTCGAGCGCCCGACAGGCGTCCTGGTGACCGCCGTCTACGACAAGGGACCCGCCGCCGAGGCCGGTCTCAAGCGCGGCGACGCGATCCTGCTGGTCGACGGGCAGCCGGTCGACAACCCGGATTCCTTCGGCTACCGCTTCACCCTCAAGGGCACCCAGGGCCAGGCCCCGCTGACCGTTCTGCGGGGCGGCAAGCAGACGACCGTCCAGGTCAGGCTGATGCCGCCGCCCGAAAACCCGCCCAGGGAACCGGTGCGCGGGAAGGCCCGCACGCCGTTCGCCGGCGCGACCCTCGTGAACATGTCGCCGGCCGTCGCGGACGAGCTTCAGATCGAGATCGCCGACGATGGCGTGGTCGTGGCGGATCTTGAGGATCGCAGCGTCGCGGCCGGCGTGGGCTTCGAGAAGGGTGACCAGATCGTCGCCATCAACGGCGAACGCCTTGCCTCGACGAAGGATGCCGACCGCCTGATCAATCGCAATGGCGGTTATTGGGAGATCACCGTCAACCGGGGCGGGCGCGTCTTCACGACGGTGCTCGGCCGGTGAGCGCCTGGACCATCTCGAACGACCTCACGCGGCAGGACGTCGAGACCGCCTATCGCTGGATATCGGCCGAGAGCTACTGGGCGAAGGGATTGCCGCGGGACATTTTCGAGCGGTCCGTCGAGAATTCCTTGTGCTTCGGCCTCCATGTCGCCGCAGGCGATCTCCGGGGCTTCGCCAGGGTCGTGACCGATCGCGCCACGTTCGCCTATCTCTGCGACGTCTATGTCTGCGCCTCTGTCCGAGGGCAGGGCGCCGGCAAGGCCCTGATCCGGGCGATCATGGATCATCCCGAGCTGCAGCTTCTCCGGCGCTGGATGCTCGTGACGCGGGATGCCCACAGGCTTTATGAGCCGTTCGGCTTCCAAACCCCGGAAAATCCTGAAAGACTCATGGTGCGGCTGGACCCCGACGTCTACGCCCGCTTGAGCTCTGCATCATCATGAGCGATCTGTTCTCATCTGCCGGCCTGGACCGGAATGCGCCCCGTCCCCTGGCGGACCGGATGCGTCCGACCACGCTGTCCGAGGTGGTGGGCCAGGATCACCTGGTCGGACCCGACGGCATCCTGACCCGGCTCATCGCGTCCAGGACGCTGGGATCCCTCATCTTCTGGGGGCCGCCCGGTACCGGCAAGACCACCGTGGCGCGGCTGCTCGCCCACGAGACGGATCTCCATTTCGAGCAGATCTCGGCGATCTTTTCCGGCGTGGCGGACCTCAAGAAGGTCTTCGAGGCGGCGCGCCATCGCCGCTCCACCGGAAAGGGCACGCTGCTCTTCGTCGATGAGATCCACCGCTTCAACCGGGCCCAGCTCGACGCCTTCCTGCCGGTGATGGAAGACGGCACCATCACGCTCGTGGGGGCGACCACCGAGAACCCGTCCTTCGAGCTGAATGCGGCGCTGCTCTCCCGCGCCCGCGTGCTTCTCTTCAGGTCTCTCGACGAAACGGCCATCGGGCAGATTCTGGCCCGGGCCGAGGAGGTGACGGGGAAAGGCCTGCCGCTCGACGCCGAGGCGAGGGCGTCCCTCGTGCGGATGGCGGACGGGGACGGGCGGGCTGTCCTGACGCTCGCCGAGGAGGTCTGGCGCTCGGCGAAGCCCGGCGAGGTCTTCGACGCGGAGCAGCTGCAGGAGATCATCCAGCGCCGCGCCCCGATCTACGACAAGGGCCAGGAGGGCCATTACAACCTCATCTCGGCCCTGCACAAAACCATCCGCGGCTCGGATCCCGATGCGGCGCTCTACTACCTGACCCGGATGCTCGACGCAGGCGAGGACCGGCTCTTTATCGCGCGCCGGCTGGTGCGGGCCGCCGTGGAGGATATCGGCATGGCCGATCCGCAGGCGCTGGTCATCGCCAACGCGGCCAAGGATGCCTTCGATTTCCTCGGCTCCCCGGAGGGGGAACTGGCGCTCGCGCAGGCGGCCGTCTATCTCGCCACTGCGCCGAAATCGAACGCGCTCTATACCGCCTACAAGGCCGCCACCCGGGTGGCGAAGGAGCACGGCTCCCTCATGCCGCCCAAGACCATTCTGAATGCTCCGACCAAGCTCATGAAGCAGATCGGCTACGGCGAGAGCTACGCCTACGATCACGACGAGCCGGATGCCTTCTCCGGCCAGGATTACTGGCCCGAGAAGCTGGGGCGGCAGGAATTCTACGACCCGGTGGACCGCGGCTTCGAGCGGGAGATCCGGAAGCGGCTGGAGTGGTGGGAGAGGCTGCGGAAGGAGCGGCGCGGCGGGAATGGCGAATAGCTGATGAAGGCCTACTTCCTCGTCTTCCTCGGTGCCGGGATCGGCGGCGCGCTCCGGCATGGTGTCAACCTGGGGTGCGCGCGCTACTGCGGCACGGCATTTCCCTGGGGGACGCTCACGGTCAACGTCGTCGGTTCCTTCATCATGGGGCTCCTCGCCGGATGGCTCGCCTTCAAGGCCGGCGAGAACTGGAGCCAGCCGCTCCGCTTGTTCCTGACCACCGGGATCCTTGGCGGCTTCACCACCTTCTCGGCTTTTTCCCTCGATGCGGTGCTGATCTGGGAAAGGGGGCAGGCCGGGATTGCGGCAACCTATGTCATCGCGTCGGTCATTCTCTCCATCGCAGGATTGGCCGTCGGTCTCGGGTTGATCCGGGCGGTCTCCGCCTAAACCTCGATTGCCGCCCGCGCGGCGCTCTGGTACCCACAGATCCATGAGAAAAAGCGGTTCAGGACAGAATGGCGCCCGCGGCGGGCGCTCGGGTGCCCGGCAGGGTTTTCGCTCGCGCGAGGACAAGCCCGCCCGCAAGGCGGCTCCGGCGAAGCAGCGCACGGCGAAATCGGCGCCTGCCAAGACGCGCGCGCCATCGGCCCAGCGCGAGAATCCGGCCGCACGTTCCAAGCCGATGGCGCCCGGTGCGACGGAAGCTCCCCGCGGGCCGACCCGGGCTCAGGCCAAGGCGGCCGCCCAGGAGGTGCTGGCGACCGGCGTTCAGACACTCGTGGTCGAGCCGGACGAGGCCGACATGCGCGTCGACCGTTTCCTGGTCGCCCGGTTCCCGCAGCTCGCCTTCACTCATATCCAGCGTATCGTCCGGAAAGGGGAGCTGCGCATCGACGGCAAGCGCGCGCAGCCGAACGAGCGTCTGGTGGCCGGCCAGAAGGTCCGCGTGCCGCCCCTGAAGCTCGATCAGCCGCGGCCGGTCTCCCGGAGCGCGGCCAAGGACCAGGACGACCGCGACTTCCTGAAGTCGATCACGCTCTACGAGGACAAGGACGTTCTCATCATCAACAAGCCCATGGGGCTCGCGGTCCAGGGCGGCTCGGGCACCAAGCGGCATGTGGACGGGATGCTCGACGCTCTGACCGACGAGGACGGGCAGAAGCCGCGGCTGGTGCATCGTCTCGACAAGGACACGGCCGGCTGCCTCGTCATCGCCAAGACGCGCTTTGCCGCGTCCACCATGGCGAAGTCCTTCCGTGCCCGCACCACCCGCAAGATCTATTGGGCGCTCGTGGCCGGAGTGCCCCGGGTGCGCCAGGGGCGGGTCTCGACCTATCTCGCCAAGGAAGGCGACGAGGGCGATTCCCGCATGCGCGTCGCCCGGCACGGGGACGAGGGTGCAAGCCATGCGCTGACCTATTACGCCGTGGTCGATACGGCCGCGCAGAAGCTCGCCTGGCTGTCGCTGAAGCCGGTCACGGGCCGCACGCACCAGCTGCGCGCCCACACGGCCCATATCGGGCACCCGATCGTCGGCGACCCGAAATATTTCGACATCGAGAACTGGGAGCTTCCCGGCGGCATCCAGAACAAGCTGCATCTCCTGGCGCGCCGCATCGTCATCGCGCATCCGCGGACCGGAAAGCCCATCGACGTGACGGCGCCGCTGCCCCCGCACATGCAGCAGAGCTTCAACCTGCTCGGGCTCGACACGAGCCGTTACGACCCCATCGTCGAGGCGCCTGAAGAGTAGCCTCCATACCTCCTTCGCTCTCCCTCCCTGTCGCACTTTCGCCGCGCATGACGCGCAGCATCGAGCGTCTCGTCAGCCTTTCGGCTGTCTGAGTGATGGGCAGGGAGGAGATCGATGGAACACAAGCCTCTTGATCAGCTCCGTAGCGTAGCCGACGTTCAGCCGAGACCGTTGTCCCGCGAGGAACGACTCCAGCGGTGGATCGATCTGCTTGAAGCGGATCCCAAGCGCCGCCTCAGCTCCCTTGGCGAAATCGAGTACAAGCCGCCGGCGGAGCGCGCGCTGCTCCGCGAGGACAACTCGCCGCTCTCGGTGGCCTATGAGGACCCCGTGCTGCGCGCGGACGGATTGTCGAGCGACCGGCTCGGTGACGCCATGCGCTACTTCGCCCTGTCGGATGGCCAGGCTCACTACGCCCTTTGCTCCTGCCTGAGCGGCCATGCGATCGAGGCCGGGACCTGCGCTCAGCGGCTTCGCAACGCCACGGGCAATGTCGCTTGGGAATCCGCAGCCGGCGCCTGGCTTCTGGCCGCTCTCGCAGTCAGCCTGCCGGGCCTCGTCTACCTGCTGAGCTGAGCGGGATCGAACCCTGGATGAGCGCATCGGGAGGCGGAGAGGCCTCCTGATGGCGCCTTGACCATTGCGAGCGGCCGCTGAATCGGGGACAAAGCGGGACACCGCAAAGGCGCTTTCCCCATGCTGCACATCGAGCCTGTCACCCTTTCCACCGACCGTTTGACCTTGCGCCCTTTGAGCCTCGCCGACGTGCCCGCTCTGGGCGTGGCCGCCGCCGACGGCGAACTCTGGGACAAGAAGACCACGACCGTGCCCCGGCCCGAGGGCTTCGAGGCCTATGTGCAGAAGGCCCTGGAGCTTCAGGCGGCCGGCCTTGCCCTGCCGTTCGCCACGGTGGTGAACGATAGCGGCCGGGTTGTCGGCTCGACACGCTACATGAACATCGATGCCGTCAACCACCGGGTCGAGATCGGAACCACCTGGATCGCCAGGTCCTGGCAGCGGACCTTCGTCAACACCCATGCGAAGTTCCTCATGCTGCGGCACGCGTTCGAGGTGCTGGGCTGTCTTGCGGTCGAGATCCGCACCCATGCCCGCAACGACCAGTCCCGCGCCGCCATCGAGCGCCTCGGCGCCAAGCTCGACGGGATCCTGCGGCGGCACATGATCATGCCCGACGGCCATATCCGCGATACCGCGGTCTACAGCATCCTCCAGGAGGAGTGGCCGGCGGTGAAGGCCGGCCTCGAGGGGAAGATGGCCTCGGCCTGAGCGCTCAGAGGAAGCCGTGCTCCCGCAGCAGCCTGATCGAGGCCGCCGCATTCCGATGGTGGATGAAGAGGCCGCCTGCTCCTTCCCAGAGATGACGGTACTTCTCCCGGTCGTCGACCAGCGCGTCGCCAGGATGGCAATGTTCGCGCTTCAGGGCGGCCGTGGTGGTGATCACCTTGGTTCGCGGAAAGTGTCGCTCGGCCCAGCGCCGCTTCTGCGGCTCGGCCCAGTTCCCGCGCGGCAATCCGGTCAGGATCACCGGGTCGAGGTGGCGGACCGCATCGAACAGCTCCATGGCGTCGGGAAGAGGCTCGAGGGTGTCGAAGAAATCCGGTGTCGCGGCAAGGTCCGACCAGAAGCGCCTCAGTCCGAACCGGCGTTCGTACTCGCCCGGCGGCATGCCGAAGATCCGGGCCGCGCCCTTGTCGAAATCGGCCAGCACGCCGTCACAATCCAGGAACACCGTCGGCATGCCGTCCGTCTCCCCAACGTCCTCCTTCGAAACCGGCCGTCGCCGGGCATTGTTCCCGCTTCGAGCCCTAGAGCCTCGGACGTGAAAAGTGGACACCACTTTTGGGATTCACCCGAGGCTCCCTCTCTTGACCGGCGCATCGGATGAGGCGGACCCAGCGGGTCGCTGATGCGGCCCTCTGGGTCCGTCCGATGCGCTAGCTTGGCCGCCCGAGGAACGCCACCCGGGGGACCACGTTGGTCTCTGACAGGGTTCACACCATGGGTTGAAGCATGAGCAGCAATGTTCGCGACAATGCCGACCGGCGTCGGTTCGAGCTGGAGCGCAACGGCCATATCGCCTTCGCCAACTACGAGAGGCGCGGGTCCGATCTCGTGATCCGCCATGTGGAGGCCGCCATCCCCCTGCGGGGCACCGGAGCCGCGGGCGAACTGATGCGCGGGGTCGCCGAAATCGCCCGTTCCGAGGGCCGGACGATCACGCCTCTCTGCGGCTATGCCTGGGCCTGGATCCGCCGGCACAAGGAATACAGCGACCTCCTGAATTGAGGCGGATCCTCCCCGTTCGGTGGGTGTGCCCATTCGCCGTACTGCGATCTGCGTCAAAATAGACTAAACAGCGGCACCTCCAAAAAACTTCCTATCGCGCTATGGGGGCGCCGCCTGTGACCAACGTTATCGAAAAAGCCAGAAGGGTTCTGGCCAAGAAGAGCGTGGCCGTTTCTGCCGCCATCCTGGCCCTGGTCGTTGCGGCCGCCGTGTTCATCGGTCCTCGCCTGCTGGTCGAGCCGCCGGAGGAAATCTCCTATTCAGAGTTCACCCGGGATCTCGCGAACAAGCGGGTCCAGAAGGTTCTGATCGAGAGCGGCGGGCTCTCCGTCGCGATGACGGACCGGGATGTCTTCGTCCGCATGCCGAACGGTCTCGTGAGCGCCGACTACATCGAGCGGGTCACGGCTTCGGGCGCGGAGGTCGATTTCAAGAAGCCCGGCTTCGACGCGGCCCACCTGGCCAGCATCCTGGTGCCGCTGGTTCTCGTGGCGGCGGTGCTCGCCATGCTGGCGATCCAGACCGATTTCAAGCCGACCTCGCGCTGGCCTCGCGTGATCCGGAGCCTGCCCAATCGCTTCGACGACGTGGCCGGTCAGGAAGAGGCCAAGGCCGAGCTGCAGGAGGTGATCGCCTTCCTGCGCGATTCGGAGGCTTTCACGAAGGTGGGGGCCCGCATCCCGCGTGGCCTGCTGATGGTCGGTCCGCCTGGAACGGGCAAGACCCTCATCGCCAAGGCCCTGGCCGGAGAGGCCGGCGTCTCGTTCATGGCCGTGTCGGGCAGCGACTTCTCCGCCCCCCTCATCGGGATTGCCAAGGGACGCGTCTCCAAGCTGTTCGAGCAGGCCCGCAAGAAAGCCCCCTGCCTGATCTTCATCGACGAGATCGACGCCATCGGCCGCAAGCGCGGCGGTGGCGGATCGGCGGCGGACCGGGAGTTCGAGGCGACGCTGAACCAGCTCCTCGTGGAGATGGACGGTTTCAACACCACGGCCGGCGTGATCGTCATCGGGGCGACGAACCGGGTCGACGTGCTCGATCCGGCGCTCCTGCGTCCCGGCCGGTTCGACCGTCAGGTCCATATCGGCCTGCCCGATGTTTCCGGCCGTGAGGCGATCCTCGGCGTGCATGCCCGCACCATCAAGCTCGCGGCCGGCGTCAGCCTCGCCTCCGTGGCCAAGGGAACGCCCGGCTTCTCGGGAGCCGACCTGGGCAACCTCCTGAACGAAGCCGCGATCTTCGCCGCTCGCGCAGGCGTCGAGGAGGTCACGCGGGATCATCTGGAGGCGGCCCGCAACAAGATCATCATGGGGCTCGAGCGCCGCTCCCTCGTGATCTCCGACGAGGAGCGCAGGCTGGTGGCCGTCCATGAAGCCGGCCATGCTCTCTGCGCCTGCCTGCTGCCGGCCTCCGACAAGGTGCACAGCGCCACCATCATCCCGCACGGCCAGGCGCTCGGGCTCGTGATGCGGCTTCCCGATCATGACCGGTTCTGCATTCCGGTGGAGAAGCTCGAGGCGGATCTCATCGTCGCCATGGGCGGCCGCGCGGCCGAGGAAGTCGTGTTCGGAGCCAAAAAGGTCACGACGGGAGCTGCCAGCGACATCGCCCACGCCACGAACATCGTGACCAAGATGGTCACCGAATGGGGCATGAGCCCGGCGATCGGTATGGTCCGCGTCGCCCGCTCCGGCGACAGCCTTCCCCGTGAGGTCGAGCAGGAAATCCGCCGCATCATCGACGAGATGTACGCGGCCGCCAGGACCTGCATCGAGGACAACCGCGACGCGCTCGATGCCCTGACCGAAGCTCTTCTGGAGCATGAGACGATCGAAGGCGACGAGGTCCGCGAGATCGTCGCCAAGCAGGACACGAGGCTGGCCGCCTGACGGGAGCATCGATCCCATCCTGAAGCGGCGCATCGTTCGGGGCGGACCCAGCGGGCCGCGCCAGGCGCCCGTCCTGACTGGCCATTCATCCCGACGCGCGGGCGGCGTCCTGTCTCATGGCGCCGTCCTGCTTCATGGCGCCGTCTTCCTGGAGCGGCGCATGGATCGTGCAGACGACCCCCGTCGGCGCGAAGGTTATGGCGACATCGCCATGAAGCTCCTGGGCAAGGCTGCGCTCGATCAGCCGCGTGCCGAAACCCCGTCGGCTCGGTTCGACGACACGGGGACCGTCCGTTTCCCTCCAGGTCAGCTCCAGCCTCGTCCCGTCGGACTGCTTCTTCAGCGCCCAGCTGATCGAGATGCGTCCCGCCGCATTGGACAGGGCCCCGTATTTGACCGCATTGGTGCCGAGCTCCTGGAGCGCCATGGCCATCGCGAGAGCGATCCGGGGCGGCAGGCGCACGTCCTGCCCATTCAGATCGAACCGGCCGTGCCCATCGGCCTGAAACGGCGCGATGGCTTCCCCGACGACCTCGCGCAGGTAGGCCCCGTCCCAGTTCTCGCGGGTCAGCACGTCATGGGCGCGGGAGAGGGCGAACAGCCGTCCCTCGACCGCGTCGCGGGCCTCGCTCGCGGTCTGCGCGTTGCGCAAGCTCTGCGACGCGATGGACTGCACGGTCGCCAGGGTGTTCTTCACCCGGTGATTGAGCTCGTTGATGAGGAGCTGCTGGTGCTCCTCGGCTTTCTTCATCTCGGTCACGTCGAGCGCGACACCGAGGGTCCTGGCCGGGATGCCGTCCTTGAAATCCTGCATTTCCGCCCGGAGCAGCAGCCAGTGCGGGGAACCGTCCGGCCACATGATCCGCAGTTCCGTCTCCATGTGCCGGTCCCCACGGGCCATCGCCTCCCGGGCGAAGGCATGCAGGCGTTCGCGCTCGCCAGGGCAGTAGCGCGCTCTGAGTTCCTCGGTCGTCAGGACCGCGTCCGGCGGAAGGCCGAACAGCCGCTTGAGCTCCGGTGACGCGGTCACCGAATCCGTTGCGCTTTCCACCTCCCAGACGGCCATTCGCCCCGCATCGATGGCGAGACGCAGACGGGCCTCGCTCTCGGCCAGGGCCGCCTGCGAGCGCTTCATCTCGGAGAGATCGGCGGCGAGCACGTAGAAGCCGATGACCCGGCCGCCCTCGTCGAAGTCGGGGATGTAGTCGGACTTGACGTAGCGCATGCCCGTGCGAAAGGGCGCCCACCATTCGTGACCCGTCCGCTCCCCGGCGAGGACGGCCTCGATATAGGGTCTGGTCCGTTCATAGGCCGCAAACCCGACGGCCTCCCACAGGTGAAGGCCGTACAGGCTCTCAGGCGTGCGTCCGATCCAGGTCTCGTACGCCCGGTTGTTGAAGCGGTACCGTTGATCGGAATCGACATAGGCCACCAGGGCCGGAAGGTGATCCGCGATCTGTCGGAGCTTCCGTTCGCTGACATGAAGCGGCCAGTCGCTGTTCCCGGCGGAAGGGCCACGAGCCGGCTCGGCACGATGCCGGGCCGGGGGCGTGTCGTTCTGCAGCCGCGCCCGCAGCTCACGGTTTTCACGCTCCAGTTCAGCGAGCCTGTGCAGCAGAGCGTCCTGGTCCATGGGCCCGACTGTTATCATCTACTCTTCTTGGCCCATTGTGCGCATGAAACCAATGCTACTCATGGTCAAGGCCGGAAGATAGAACGGCAACCGGAAAAAACTCTGGACTTCCCGGATCGTTCCCTCAAACGCTTTCTGGCAGCGGCACCGATTATTAAATATGGTGCCGGCCACAAGGGGGCTTTCCATGACACGTATCCTTCGTATCGCGGCCGTGATCGGTGTCGGCCTGCTCGCCACGGCCTGCGACAAGTGCGGCAACTGGAACATGAACACGCCGCACTTCTGCCACGCGGACAAGCCGCAGACCTGACCTCCTCGCCAGTTCGAACCGGACACGACCCTTGAAGCTCGTTCTCTTCGATGTCGACGGCACGCTGATCGACAGCCAGGACATCATCGTCAAGGCTCAGCGCATGGCCTTCGCGGCCCTCGGGCTGGAGCCGCCGAGCCGGGAACGCTCGCTCTCCATCGTGGGGCTGTCCCTGGTGGAGGCCTTCACGGTCCTGGTCGGATCCAAGGGGCCCGTGGGAGGATTGGTGGAGGCCTACAAGGACGCTTTCCATACCCTGCGCCAGGACCCGGCGCATGCGGAACCGCTCTTCCCCGGCGTCGACCGTTGCCTGAGATGGCTCCGGAGCCGCGAGGACGCGGTGCTCGGGATCGCCACCGGAAAATCCCGGCGTGGCGTCGCCCATCTGCTCGAGCGAGAGGGCTGGCACGCGGTCTTCTCCGTGATCCAGACTGCCGACGATGCGCCCTCCAAGCCTCATCCGGGCATGATCCTTCAGGCGATGCGGGAGGCGGGGTCCGAACCCCATGAGACCGTGATGGTGGGTGATTCGAGCTTCGACATGGCCATGGCGCGGGCGGCCGGCGTGCTGCCGGTGGGCGTGTCCTGGGGCTTCCAGCCGGTGGCCGCCCTGGCCGAGGCGGGAGCCGGACCCATCGTCCATTCCTTTCAGGAACTCGAGACGGCTCTCCAGGAATTCCTGGACGCTCCCTCGCAGATTTCGGCCTGAACCCCATCTTATGCCCATGACTGATCCACGCGACTGGTTCCCGTCGGACGAGGAACCCAACCCCATGCGGGCCGCCCAGGCCGGCATGAAACCCACCTTGCCGAAGCGCTTCTACAAGGAGGCCGGCGTCGAGGAGCGGGACGACCTGTTCCACCTGACCCTCGATGGGCGCACGGCCAAGACGCCGGGCAAGCAGCCCCTGGCCGTCCCGACCCGCGCGCTGGCCGAAGCGATCGCCGCGGAATGGCAGGGGCAGGGGGACGAGATCGACCCTTCCACCATGCCCATCACCCGTATCGTCAACTCGGCCATCGACGGGGTGGCGCCGCGGCACACGGAGGTCGTCGACGATCTCGTGCGCTATGCCGGGTCCGACCTTGTCTTTTACCGCGCGGGCGAGCCCGAGCGCCTCGCCAAGGCGCAGGACGAAGCCTGGAGCCCGGTTCTCGATTGGGCCCGGGACGCCCACGGCGCCCGCTTCACCCTGGGCGAGGGCGTCATGCACGTGGCTCAGCCGGACGAGGCCGTCGCGGCGATTCGCGGCGCCGTCGAGCGGATCCGGTCTCCCTTCGCGCTCGCCGCCCTGCATGTGATGACCACGCTCTCCGGGTCGGTGCTGATCGCTCTCGCCCACGCCGCGCGGCAGCTGGACCTGGATCGGGCCTGGGCCGCCGCGCATGTGGACGAACTCTACCAGGAGAGCGTCTGGGGCGAGGATCACGATGCGATGGAGCGGCGCCGCCGGCGCGAGGCCGATTTCAGGGCCGCCTCCACGGTCTACCGGCTCGCGACGCCGTCCTAGCGCGACGGCTCTCCGGGGCAATCCTGTGAAACGACCCCGGGCCCAAGCCGATAGTGGGATTTTGACCTCCGCATGGCTGTGCTAAGCGGAGAGGAACTTTCCCCCGGCATCCAGGGACTTCCGATGAAAGACATGCTTGAACGGCTTGAGGAGCGGCGCGCGCAGGCACGCCTGGGCGGCGGCGAAAAGCGCATCGAGGCGCAGCACGGCCGAGGCAAGCTGACCGCCCGCGAGCGCATCGAGCTGCTGCTCGACAAGGGCTCCTTCGAGGAGTTCGACATGTTCGTCGAGCATCGCTCCACCGATTTCGGCATGGAGAAGGTGAAGATCCCCGGCGACGGCGTCGTGACCGGCTGGGGCACCGTCAACGGGCGTACCGTCTTCGTCTTCGCCAAGGACTTCACGGTGTTCGGCGGGTCCCTCTCGGAGGCCCACGCCCAGAAGATCATCAAGATCCAGGACATGGCGCTCAAGATGCGCGCGCCCATCGTCGGCCTGTTCGATGCGGGCGGCGCCCGCATCCAGGAAGGCGTGGCGGCCCTCGGTGGCTATGGCGAGGTGTTCAAGCGCAACGTGATCGCCTCCGGGGTGATCCCGCAGATCTCGGTCATCATGGGGCCCTGCGCCGGCGGCGACGTCTATTCGCCCGCCATGACTGACTTCATCTTCATGGTGCGCGACCGCTCCTACATGTTCGTCACCGGCCCCGACGTGGTGAAGACCGTCACCAACGAGACCGTGACCTCGGAGGAGCTCGGCGGCGCCAAGGTGCACACCACCAAGTCCTCGGTGGCGGACGGCGCCTACGACAACGACGTCGAGGCGCTTCTGCAGGTGCGCCGCCTCATCGATTTCCTGCCCGCCAGCAACCAGGACGGCGTGCCGGAGATCCCGAGCTTCGATGATCCCAACCGCACCGACGACAGCCTCGACACCCTGATCCCGGACAACCCGAACAAGCCCTACGACATGAAGGAGCTGATCCTGAAGGTCGTGGACGAGGGCGACTTCTTCGAGATCCAGGAATCCTTCGCCCGGAACATGATCACTGGCTTCGGCCGCGTGGAAGGGCGCACCGTGGGCTTCGTGGCCAACCAGCCGATGGTGCTGGCGGGCGTGCTCGACTCCGATGCCTCGCGCAAGGCCGCGCGCTTCGTGCGCTTCTGCGACGCCTTCAACATCCCGATCGT
>NZ_JAMXFJ010000053.1 GCF_025460805.1 Microvirga sesbaniae
TCGCCCCGTCCACAAATTCCAATCCGCTTTCGTCGGACTTCACCGCAACGACCTTGCCCCCCTCGCCCGCGAAGGCGTCAGGCGTGTCCGTCAGGTCTAGGAAATTGTCAGGCGCATCATTGCCCGCAGGGCCTTGCGGCCCTTGAGCGCCAGCAGGACCAGCCGGGCCTTGCGACCCGGCCGGGCCTGTGGGTCCGGTAAACATCGAGGAGGATGCGAACACGATGCCATCACCGGTCCCGTTCACAAGCACCGCGTAATTCGCAGCGCCCGCGAAGCTATTGGGCGTGTCGGAGAGATCGAGGAAGGACGCCGAGGCGAAGGCCACGCCGTCCGCCGTGCCATTGACGCGCAGGAAGCGCCCGGCCGCGCCTGTATAGGCGGCCGGTACGTCGGAGAGATCGAGCAGCGCCGCCGACGAGAAGGCCACCGCGTCCGCCGTGCCGTTGACGCGCAGGAACGACCCGGCCGCGCCCGCGTAGCTGGCGGGCGTGTCGGAGAGATCGAGCAGCGCCGCCGACGAGAAGGCCACGCCGTCCGCCGCGCCATTGACGCGCAAGAAAGACCCCGCCGCGCCGTAGGCCGGTACATCGTCGAGCGCCGGGAGCGTGCGCCCGCCGACCGCAAGCCAGTTGCCCGCGCCGTCGCAAACTTGAATGTTCGCCGTCGCGTCGTGGAAGCGCATCACGCCCTTGTCAGGGCCGAGGCAAGAGGACCATTCCGCATCCGTAGGCAGGAACAGCCGCCCGGCCAGATCGAGCGTAGACGCGGAATCGAGCGACACGGCCGCGCCGGTAAATTCGGCCGCCGTGGAGATTTGCAAATCCTTGTTGATCGTCGCGCTTGTCGGGTCGCCGCTCACCAGCGACCAGAGGCCGCCGCCCGTCCCGGCCGCCGCCGCCTCGCTTTCATCGAACACATAGGCCAGATCATCCCCGGCCCGCGTGATGTAAGCCGGGTCCGCGCCGCATGTGGTTTGAAACGTCCGGTCAGGCCCGGCCGACACGACCGCCAGCACAGCCCGGCCCGAAGGGTCCGCGTTCCCCGTCAGGAGGCCCGCAGGGCATCCCGCCGCGCCGGTCCCGTGGTCATACGCGCAATACATGATCGCGCTGCCCCAAGGGTCCGTTTTATCGCCCCCGACAGTGACCGGGATGCACCCGCCCCCGGCAGCTTCTGCCGCAGAGCATCCCGGCCCCGTCGCGGGCGGCAGGGGTTCTGTCACCCCGTCGCCGTCGCAGTCCGTTCCGTTGTCGGCCGCCTCAAGCGCAGCGAGGCGACCGGCGATCATCAACCGGCTTTCCGTCCGAACTTGCTTGTTGACCGCCGCGACCGTCGAAACCGGCCCTTGCATAAGCGTCATGGTGGACGCGCCCAGCACACCGACGAGCGCGACCGCGCCGAACAGCGTAAAGAACACGTTCCCGCTTTGGCCGTCGCTTTGTTGCAGACGTTGCGCGGCCGCGTTGTTCAACGCCGCCGCTTGTGCCGTTGCTTTTTGCAGGGAGTCAGCGCCGCGAAACCTGAAACGGATTTTCCCGCTTAAGGTATCTTTGACAGCGTGACCGGTTCGAGAATCCGCATAATACGGAACGACTATAAAACGCATGGAAGCCCCCTTCCATGTAAGATGTTTTCGCCATTAATTCGCCATGGGCCAAGAAAAAGGCCCGTATATCTTGACTATTCGCCTCAAGATTTAAAAAAGGCTTAGGAAAAACGACTTGCGGCCCCAAAGATGGGGCCGCATCGCAGAAAGCAATAATCTAAGTTTTACATAGAAGGACTGTGCAGGACTTCCGGCGTTGCCTCGAAACGCGGGCGCGGCATGTCGCGCAGCATTTCCGATTTTGCCAGATCCACCGCCGACCGGTTGAAGTCCCCGGACAGGCTTTTGAGATCGACGCCCGGCAGCTTCACCCCGAAATCTTCGAGCATCTTGATAATCGCCGTCAGGACCGCGACCGTTCGACCGGCCCCCAGCCAATCGCCCTTGAGGGCCGCACCAGCCGCAAACAGCGGCACGGCCGCATAAAGCGCGTTCTCCTGCGCCGCAGGGACGAGGGTTTTTTTCATCGTGTCGGTGAAGGCTTCCGCGCCGCCTTCCACGACAGCGCCCCCGGCCTTCACAATACCGCCCGTCACCGTTGCAATGCCGTCCGTCACGAAGTCTTGCGCCGCCTCGCCCTGTTCACCGGGCAGCGCCGCCGCGACCGAGGACACGCCGAGCGCGGCCGTGGAGCCGATAGCGCCCCACTTCACCGCACCGGCCGCCGCAGAAAAAAGACTTGAAAGAGCGGGCGCAGACGCAACAGCACGCGCACCCCAAATAATAGCCCCAAGCATAAAGCCCCCATTACAGTTGTTTCGCCTGTAACAAGGTTATGAAATCTGCTTTAAACTATGCTGAATTTTGTATTGGATTTTATCTTTTGTTCATCCAGCGCAGCAACGCCGCGCCGTCGATCAACTTTATAGGCTTGCCGTCCGCGTATTCTCTTGCGGCTTTCGTGAAGCCGCCGAGCGCAACGACATACGCCCCCCGCGCCTTGTAGTGATAGGCCACGCCGACGACTTCCCGCACTTGCGGGACGCCGAGCCGGGCGCGGTAATGTTTGCAGGACACGACGACGCGAAGCCCGCGCCCCTTCGTTAGCATGAGGTCAACGCCATCGTCAGCGCCGCCGCCGCCCGTGACCGTCACCGCCCACCCAGCCCGCTCAAACGCGGCCGCCGCGTAGACTTCGAATTGCTGCCACGTCATCGCCCGGAGGTGCTGAATCTCCTTTTGCATCGCCGCCCATTGCTGGCGTTCCCACCGGTTATAAAACGGTTCGGCCGCTTGCCACGCCAACCAGCCACACGCGAAAAAGCCCGCCGCCGCGACCCCGAAAAGTGACAGCACTTCGGGGACCGGAGCCGCGACGGCGAGAGTTTCGAGGTGGTAGATAGGTGTAGACAACAGGCGCGGCATTACGCACCGCGCCCCGGCCCGGAGGCCGCATTGCCCGGCGAGGTGTGCGCCGGGTTTTCATTCCGGGCGCAAGCGTCAGCCCCCGGAACAAACTTGATCGAGAACCCGAACGGCTCTTGCCGTCCGTCCTTACCCTTGCCGAGCGCCGACCGGGCATAGACGCCGTGCGCCGCATCGTTCGCGGTTTCGAGGCACGAGGCCCACGCGGCCGCAGCCGGGTTGTTGTCGAGTTCGAGCGCCAGCGCGTCGGCGGCCGCGAGCAATTCGTTTTCGCGGCCGTCGATTTCCTCGACCAGCTTTGCATAGGCTTTCCATGCCTTCGCCGCATCTTCCCATGATGGGAAATGCGTATCGACCGCGCCGTTTATCGCGTCGGAGAGCGCGGCGAGATCGTCGCCCGCGCCCTCATAGCCCGGCTTGCTGAAACTGTACGAGATCACCGAAATAGTCATGCTTCCCCCTTAAAATGTTACGCCACAACCGAACGAGCCGCCGCAGCCGCCGCCACCAGCTCCGCGACCAGCTCCGAACCCCACACCGGCGAGCGACGGGGCCACAACGCCGCCGCCGCCCTGCCCTATCGTGTTCTGCATCGCCTCAAAGACGACCGGCAGCGCGAACAGCGCACCGCCCGCCAGCAGCCTTATTGCGCCATCCTTCAGCGGCGTTCGCGCCGGGTTCTCTACGCTGTCTTTGACCTTGAGGATTCCGGTCACGCCCAGCACCAGCCCGAACAGGTACGCCAGCCCCGACAGGAGGCCCGGCACGTCGCGCACCGATGCAATGATGTTGGACCCGATGGACGAGAAGTTATTGCCGCCTTGTGCGGCCCATGCTGGCGCTGTCATTAGCCCGGCGATCACGGCCGCCGACGCCGAATAGAAAAACCGTTTCATATCTGCCCCCTTGAAGTGAAGGCGGCCCCCGTCGCCGGGAGCCGCCCAAGTCCGTTACAGGCCCGGAGTCGACGCGGGCGCAGCGGCGGCCGCCTTCGGCCCTTCCGCCTCGCCGTCCGCCTTCGGCTCATACGGCGCATATCGCTTGTCAGTGTTCTTGAGGCCGAACCCCTCGCGCACCGCCTCAAGGTCCCCGCCGTCCGCCGCAACCATGTACGCGGCCAGCGCCGGGGCTTTCAGATCGTCGCGGACGTGGCCCGCGACCGTGGCGTTATGGGCTTTCAGGTCCGCCCCGTGGAGCGGTTCGCCCTTGCCGCCGCCCGCCCGGTGGCCGTCCGGAAATTCCGCCCATACGCGGAAGGCCGGGGACGCGGCGGCCAGATCAATATAGGCTTTGACGTGCTTTGACCCCGCTTCGATATAAACGCGGTCAATCGCTTTTGCGTCGTCGGTCGCATCCTTGGCGTAATGGCTCGCGCCGTAACCCATGGATTTAAGATTATCGACAATACATGCGGCTATTTCATTCCTCGCCATCGTGTTTTCCCTGCTGTTATAGGTTTTCAATGCTTTCAGGGTACAGACGCGAATTTAAAACCCGCTGAATATTGCATAAAATGCAAGGCATTTAGTCTTAATCAATTCGCAATCTGGCCGCGCCTATAGTTAGAAAAACTATAGGGGATTGCATGACAGACAAAAAACCCGGCCTTATCCTGACCGTCAGCGTCATGGCGCAGATGGTGCTAGAGAACCTAGACCGCGCCGATAGCCCGGCCTTTGCACAGGCCGCCGCGATCATCGACGCGGCCGCACAGACCCCCGGCCTTGCCCCGGAGAAGGTCGAGCAATGGCAACGCGCCGTCGCGCTGTATCATTCCGCCTTGCTGGAATTTCCCCCGCCCGATCACGCCCCGGAGGTTCCCGACTATTGGCAGGACCACCAGCCGCCCGCCGAGGCTTACGAGGAACCGGGCGAGCCGGATAATCGCGGGTTTTTGCCCGAGGACGTGCGGGAATCCCTCTTTCTGTCCGATGCCCTCGCCTATGACGCCACCACCGGAGCGGCCGCCGAGGCGGCCGAGTTCGCGGCGCTGGACGCCGCCCCGTCAACTACGGAGGTTCGTAGGTCCGCCGCGCCGGTCGAGTTCGAGGAACCCGGCGCAGATCACGATGACGCGGCCCGCAAGCCGCGAGTTTCCTTTGAGCCATAAGCGCCAGACGGCGCTTTTAAGGGGGGCTTGCAGCCCCACCGCGTCAAGGGTGAAGGCTTCGCCCGCAATCCTCCCCATGCTCCCCATGCTCGCGCCTGGTCTTCGCTGCGCTTCGTCTAGGCGCTGCGCGTGGGTCCGCGTGGGTCCGGTTGCGCCCTTGACCCGATTCCCCCGCTCATTGCCGCGTGGCTAGTCAGGTTTGCAGGGGCAAACCTGTTTTGAAATTGAAGGAAAGGAAGGCAGACCCATGAAATTCGCACCCCGCCCGGACTACGGCAGCTTTCAAGACACGCGCCGGAAGCGCCTTGCAGCCGAGCGCCGCCAGCAGCGCGAGCGCGACAGCGCCCCCTTGCTTGCCGTGTTGATCGAGGCCCAGCAGCCCAGCATAGACGAGGTTATGCGCCACCGCGCCGAGGATTGGGACCGCGAGGAACAGGCCGCCCGCGACCATCTAGCGAAGGTATGGCGCAGCGTCCGCGCCGACATTGCCGCCCTGCCCGTCGAGCAGCGCCAGCAGATCAGGAACCGCGCCGACCACTACGGGGGGAAACTGGACCCCGTGGCCTACGCCTACTTTTACGGCCAAGTCACCGGCCACCACCGCCCCGGCGCACCGTGCGGCATGGGCGGCCGACCGATACCCAGCTAACCCTTTTTTTGCCGCTAATGTGCTAATTCTATCTTGTGCTAATTTGCGCATTCGTATAAATTGTTTCGTACGATACAACACAAACCCGGAGGAACCCGAGCCATGACCGACCCGACCGCCACGACCTACGAAGCCTTAAACCGCGCCTATGCTTTCCTGAATGACCGCCTGTTTTCCGGCACCCTGCCCGCTTGCCTCATCACCATGCAGCGCAAGGCCAAGACCTACGGCTATTTTGCCCCGCAGCGTTTCGGCGGCCGCGATAGCGCGGAGATCACCGACGAAATCGCCTTGAACCCCTCGCACTTCAAAGAGCGCAGCGACCGGGAGAGCCTTTCGACGCTGGCGCATGAAATGGCCCACCTGTGGCAACAGCACTACGGCAAGCCCAGCCGCACCGCCTACCACAACAAGGAATGGGCCGCGAAAATGATCGAGATCGGCTTGCACCCGTCCGACACCGGCCAGCCCGGAGGCAAGCAGACCGGCCAGAAGGTCAGTCATTACATCATCGACGGCGGCCCCTATTGCCGCGCCTATGCCGAACTGGCCGCGCAGGGATTCCCCCCGCTTTACGTGGAACTGTGGAGCGATGCAGACGCCCGGAAGGCCAAGAAGAAGGCCGCCAGCAAGACCAAGTACACCTGCCCGGACTGCGCCGCGAACGCATGGGCGAAGCCCGGCACCAAGCTAATCTGCGGCGACTGTGAAACGGCCATGGAGGCCGAGGAATCCGAGAGCGAAGGCGAGGACGGGGGCGAATAGCCCCCTTTCTGATAATCCTGAAACGACCTTGCGAATTTAGCACAAGCGCCAATTCGCTGTTTAGCAAATGTGCTAATTAGCGTATTCTAGCAGTAGATCAACCGGCCATCCCGGCCCAACAACAAGAAGGAAAGCCGACCCATGACGACCCTTACCCCCATCACATTCCGCGTCCATGCCTTCGACAACGAGGCCGACGCCCGCGCCAACCGCCGCGCCCTGACCCACCGGATAGCCGCCTATCGTGGCGACGCCGAGGAACACGCCCGCGCCGCCCTCGATCAAGGCTATTGCGTGATGATCTACAACGAGAACACCGGCCAGCTTTTGCAAGGCCCGATCAACCCGGCCGCACCCTACCCGGCTATTCTGGACAAGGCCGACCTTGCCCAAGGCATCAACCGCACCGACCCCCTGCGCCTGTACCCCGGCGACAGCGCCGAGGTGGAGGAAGGGGAAGAACTGACCATCCGGCACAGCTTCCAGCCGCGCAAGACGCCCGGCATGTGACCGCCGACCGGGCAGGGGCGACCCTGCCCGCCCTTCTCTCACCTTCGCTAATGTGCTAATTCTATCAATAACGAATCCGCTAATTCTCACAGAAAGGGAACCGCCTATGAAGATCATCAGCTTAATCAGCCAGAAAGGGGGGACCGGCAAAACGACCACCGCGACGGGCCTTGCCGTCGCCGCCGTCGCGGCCGGGTACTCCACCGCCATCATTGACATTGACCCGCAAGCCAACGCGACCAACTGGCGCGACCGGCGCGAGGCCGGGGGCGACCCCGCCGTTTTCTCAACACAGCCCATCCGGCTCCCCCAGCAGCTTGAACAGTGCCGCGCCGCAGGGGCCGAGTTTGTCTTTATCGACACCCCCGGCAAATCGGACAGCGCCGCCATAGCGGCCGCCAAGGTTGCCGACCTCGTGCTTATCCCGGCGCATAATCAGGCGTTCGATATTGAAACCCTCGCCGCCGTCCGCGAAGTGCTGGACCTCGCCGGGAAGCCCCGCGCCGCCGTGGTGATGAACGGAATCCACCCGAGCGCCAAAAGCCCGGTTGAGAAGGTCCGCGAATGGTTTGGCGAGGACTACGGCCTAGCCGTTGCCCCGGCTTTCCTGTCGCACCGCGCCGCCTACGCCGACGCGCCGACCACCGGACAGGCCGCGCAGGAGATCGACCCGACCGGCAAGGCCGCGCAGGAGATCGAGGCCCTTTTGGCCTTTGTGCTAGATAGCACAAGAGCAAATTCACGCATTAGCACAACCAACAAGAAGGAAGCCGCCAATGGCTAATAAACCCGACATGCGGGCGAAGCTGGCCGCCAACCGCGCCAGCGCCACCGAAACCCCGGCAACCCTGCCCGACGAGCAGCCGCGCCGGTTGACCCCGGCCGCCGCCAAGGAAGGGGACGCCTTGCCGTTCCTGAACACGCGCCAGCCGGAACTTGCCCGGACGAATTTGCGCATCATCGCCGCCAAGACCGGGAAATCTATGGAGTACCTGATTTTGGAGGCCCTGAACGCGCTTTACGCGCAGCACGGCTTGCCGGAGGTCCACCAGCCCGAAGGCCGCCGCAAATGATCTAATTAGCACATGCGCGAAATAGCGCATGTGCGCCCCGGCCGCGAGGCCCAACAACAACAAGAAGGAATCCGACCCATGACGACCGACCCCGCCCCGAAAATCACCGTTATCCGGCCCGCCGTGCAGCGCCACAGCAGCGGCCAATATGCCGCCGTCGCCTACGTCGCCAGCTTCGCCACCAAGGAGGAAGCCGAGCAAGCGGCCATGGTCCTTTACCGCGCCGCCCTCGAAACCTTCGCCCGCGTCGGCGTGAAGCCCGGCCCGGCCGTAAACTGACCGGGGGGACCATGCGCCAGAGCGCCGCCGTCCTCGCTGTCCTGATTTGCCTTGTCCCGGCCGACGCCGGGGCAGGGTGCAGCGCAACCCCGCCGCAAATCGCAATACAGGCCCGTACAGCAGCCTTGCCGGTTCAGGAGGCCGCCACACCGGCCCCGACCGTTGCGGGCCTCTACAGCGCCCGCGTTGCCGCCGCTTACAGCCTTTCCACGGCAGGGCAGGGGCCTTGCCCCCGCGTGACGGCCGCGACCGTCACCCTCACCCATGCCGCCCGCATCGAGATCGACCCGCAGCACCGGGCCACATGCCGGGGCGCGATCATTGCCGACCACGAGGCCGCCCACGCCGAGGCCGACCGCGCCGCCCTTGCGGCCGCGACCGCCCGCATGGAGCGGGATTTGCCCCAGCTATTCGCGCCGCCGATCACCCCGGCCGCCGCGCATGAGGCTATGGCCCTTTACCTCGCCAGCGCCGGGCAGCGTTACGCCCGCGAGCGGGACGCCGCCCATGCCCTGATAGATTCCCCCGCCGCCATGGCTCACGCCGTCGCAGCGGGCCGCCGTTGTACCGACCGCCTTTAATCCGGCCGCGAGGCCCAACAACAAGAAGGAGAAAACGCCTATGCAGATGATTACACCGGCCGACGCCCAGCACATCGACCGCATTATTGAACGTGTCCAAGACGTTCAACAGCAGACCCGGACGACCGTGCAGCTTGTTAAGGCCACCCCGTTCGCCACGCTGGACCATCGCGCCCAGCTTGTCGCCATTATCGCCGGTTGCCACCTAAACGCCGTGCGACTGGACTTGCGGGCATGGGCCGCCGCGCCACCCATGCAGCTAATGCACGACTTCCACCTTATCCGAAACCACTACGACCCGGCGACAGAGCGCCTGAACTCCCGCAAGCGCCCGTTGTTCGCTATCGGCCGCCCGGACAACCCCGAGGCCGATCTAATGGCCGACAATTTCGACGGCTGCGCCCATCCGGGCCTTGCCGCGCTTGCCGGTTCCACCGACGACGACGAAGGGGGCGAGCAATGAGATACGGCCTTTATCACATCGAGATTAAGCCCGCGCCCGCGCAACCCGCGCAGTTCGATTTCTGGATTTTCAAAGGGGATGACCCCGACGCTATCCACCACGGCGCCGGATACGAGAGCCGCGCCCACGCCCACGCGGCCGCGAAGGAATGGGCCGACGATCACGAGCAACGGGGGTTCAAATGACCTTGACCCTCTACATCATCAAAGACGCAGCCGGGAACCCGGTAGACGGTCCCTTTGTGATCGAGCAGGAGGCCCACGCCCGCGCCGCGATCATCACCGCCAAGCGCCCGGTAACGGTCGAGCCGCACACGCTCACGACCACCACCGGCAAGGGGACCACATGGCACGGGTGACGATCACCGACGCGGACAAGCTGGCATTGCGCGAGGCCATTGCGCTTTTGCTGGCGGCCGCCGACACCGCCGACGACTCCAGCCGGTTCAACGTTTGCGCCGTGCGCCTCGAAACCATCTTGAGGCGGGCCAACACGGCCCGGAGATTGTGGCGAAGACCGCGCCGCCACGCCCCGGAGCAATCCAACGGCCCCGACCGCTACAGATAGCCTTACCAGATCACCACGCCCGGCCGCAGACCACGCGGCCGGGTTTTTGTTGGCGTCATGCAGCCCCGTTGATCGGGCGGGTTTTCATTCAGGCCACGCAACCTAAGCCCCTTGCATCCCGGCATCAAAACCGAACGGCCTACGCCCCGACCAGGCGCGGCAGAGCCGCGACGGCTTCGCCTCTTGGTCGGGTCCCCTCCATTACGGATTTTGACCCCGCGACGCGGGCAGGGGCCGAGGACGGTTTGCGTTGAATGAAACCCCTACAACGGAGCAAAGACCATGACGACGAAGAACAAGAAACCCACGCACAGCGTCTACAACGTGACGGAGCGCGGCGAAGGCAAGGACGATTTTTGGCAGCGTATCGGCGCAGCTTGGGCGCACGAGGACGGGAACGGCTTCAATCTCTCGCTTGACTATCTGCCCTTGAAGCCCGGCCGCATCGTGGTCCGCACCCGCAGCGCGGAACCGCCGACAGCGGCGCAGCAGCAGGGCGACGACGAAATTCCCTACTAAGCGAAAGCGGCCCCGCAAGGGGCCGCCCGCCCACCGGTTTTTAAGGCTTTACTTAAAATCCGACGCTATAATCAAAGCAACGGCCGACCATGGCCCAACAACAAAAGGAGATAAACATGGCGAAGAACTTCAAACACCCGGACGGATACCCGTTCGATTACTATGGCGAACACGCCAGCTTTGTAGACGATAACATTAAGGACGATTACGCCTTCCGCATTGAATTTTCCCCGGCGATGCCAGAGGCACAGCGGCAAGCACTCTGCGCCCTTGTCAGTGCAGCCCCGAAGCTACTAGCAGCCGCCAAACGTGCCGACGACTTGCACGTAATTGACGACCTCGCCGCCGCCGTGGACCAAGCCGAAATGTTCAGCGACACGCCGGAAGACTCCTTCGACGCAATAGCGGACGCCGAGGCCAACGCCGCCTATGCAGCGGCTTGGAACGCCCAGCAGGACACCGAGGAAGCCGCCAGCATGGACCCGGCGAAGTACAACGCCGAGCCGTCCGACGATGTGAGCCACTACTTGCCGCCCCCAGCCAAAGCGCCCGGCATGTAACACCGACCGAAACCACAAAGGGCGGGGAAATCCCCGCCCTTTTTCTTGTCCCGTGGTTCCGGTCATTCCACCTTTTCGCCGTATCGGATGCGGCGACGTTCGCGGCCGCGTTGTTCCCACGCCCGGCGCTGCGCCTCTTGCTCCATCCATAAAATATCGTCGGCCCCGTGTTTGATACCGGAGCGCGGGCCAATGTCGCAGACATAGCCGGGGCGGCCCATGCGGTCAGTCACCCACCGTTTGAACCGGTCCCATTGCCACGCGGCCCGCTCCCCGTTGGTCAGCGCCGGGAAAAACTTGTCCCGCATGGCCCGTTCAAATTCCGGGCTATACCGGCCTTCCGCTAGCGCCGGATAATGGAGGCAATCAATTTGCCGGTACGGGTCCGGGCGGAACAGTTCGCCGCCCTCGCGCCGCACCGCGTAGCGCCGCGCCCGTTCGGCCGCGTCATACTTCGCTTGGGATGCGACTATGGCTTGATAGCCCGGATGGGCCTCTAGCGCCGCTTGCGCCGCTTCCTTTCGGCCCGCGTAATATTCCTGCACTGTATCGGTTCGGTTCGGCGGCCGTGGCGCTTGCGCCTCGCCCGCCATCCCCAGCACACCCAACACCACCAGAAAGCCGAAGCCCGGCCCGGCGCTCTTTAAATCCATATCTGCCCCCAAGTATCAATAATAAAAAACCGGCTATACTGCCGCTTTCATTATCGCCCGGAAGCTTTAGGAACAGATTAAAACGGTATATCCCCGCCCGGCTTTGGCTTTATTGCTTGCGCCGGGCCTTGATATACTTCCGCCGCGTCGGCCTCTTGCAGAGCCGCGACCGCGCCCAGCCCGTGCGCCACGACCGCCGCCCAAAAGGCCGGTTCATCGACCCCGGCCGCCTCGCGCAGCTTTTGCGCTTCCGCGTCCTGATCGTCGTCTATCTGGATTGTCACCGTTCGCGCCATCGTCGCCCCCTATGAGCCGTCATGGTCCGGGTCCGCCGCGTACATCGAGCGGCTAAAATCCGGGTCCTGATCGTAATTGGTTTTTTTCAGCAGCAGGGGCGAGCGCCCCGACCGCAGCACGACTTGCAGCCCGCTACCGCGTTCCGTCAGTTGTTCGAGTTCCGCCGCTTCCAACAGGTTCGCGGTCATTTTCATTTGCCGCGCGTCCACCGTTTCCAGCCAGACGGCTTGACCGAGCGTTGCGACGATCTCTTGCGCCGTGCCGCGATCATTGACGCCGAAGATTTGCACCGCGCCCGCATTGGCGAAGAAGGTTTGCCAGTTCTGCGGGTACAGTTCGCGCAACTGCGACAGGTTTTGAAGGATGGGCCACAGCTTGAGGCCATAGCCCGCCAGAGCGCCCGACGCCTTCGCCAGCGAGCCGAGAGAACCGAGCGAATAAAACTCATCCATGACCAGCAGAATAGGCACCCGGCTTTTGCCGCCCTGCGAAGCCGCCCGCACCGTCAGATTGACGAACAGGCGCATGAACCGGGAGTGTTCATCGAGAAGGTCCGGGGGCAGGACCACATAGACCGACATGGGCGCGGCTTTCAGGTCCGACATTTTGAAATCCGACTGACCCAGCACCCCGGCCATGGCGACGGAATCGAGCCACGCCGTATTGCGTAGCGCCGTGGTGAACAGGCTTCCCCGTTCATTCGGCCCGGCCGTGCTGACCAGAGCCGCCGCAGCTTGCGCCAGCCCCCCGGCGACCGGGTTTTTCATCATCGCCCCGAACATGGAATCCAGCCCGTCAGGGTCTTGCCGCAGAGCCGCCCGCACATCGACCAGCGACGGCATTTTTTTGTCGTGACCCATGACCCGGAGGGGGGAGGCGTAGACGCCCAATAGGTGCGCGATCACGCCCGCAATGATCGACCGCGCCCCCTCATCCCAATGCGAGTCCCCCGGCCCGGACGGGACCACCAGAGCATCCGCGATTAGCCCTATGTCCTCTTTCGCCCGGTTGCCCGCCAGATCGACCGAGGACAGGGGATTGAAGGCGGCCGACTGGACCCCGGCGACGATGCCGAACGGGTCGAGGACGTGGACCGGTTGCCCGAGGCTTTCCGTTACCCGACCGCCACCCTTGCCCCGCCGTGCAGCCGTGACCGCCGCGTTAGTCCCTTTCGGGTCTACCACGACGACCGACCCCGGCCACGTCAGGAGGTTGGGAATTATCGCCGCCCGGCCCTTGCCGCTCCGGTTGCTGGCGATGGTCAATAGGCCCCGGTCATCATCCAGACCGATCAAGGCATCATCGAACATGGACCGGCCAAGGCGAACAGACCCCGGCCGCCAGATATGCGCCCACTCGTCGAGCAGCCCGGCGAACCGTGCCGAGCCACCCTTACCCATGGCCGCCATTCGGTCATGCTGGAAAACGGGAGCCAGAGCCGCCGACACACGCGCCTTAAATCCTTCCCCCCCGGCCATCCAAAGAACCCACAGCGTGTAGGGGATTCCGACCACAAACAGCCAGACCGAGTCCCCGGCAATGGCAGGGTCCACGGTCAGCACGTCGCCCAGCTTCGGGGGGAGGTGCCGCAGCAGATAGGCGACGGGGACAGCCACCGGCAGCAGGACCAGCCAGACGACAAAGCCGAACAGGAGTTGCACGGCCCACGGTTTCCAGCGCCCCTCAATCCACCGCCCGGCGACCGTTGGCGACGAATGCCCCTTTTTCATAATCCCGTTCCCCTTGGCGGTTTTTCCCTGTCAGTTAATGCCGCAGCCTAGATTTAACATATTCCTAACTATACAATGGCAGAGTGTTCTAAGGAAGGGGATAGCAAGAAATGTTTTGAGTACCTCAAAACTCTTGCCGGGGCTTCGCCCCCGGACCCCTCGCGGCCCATGCCGCGCGTCGGTTTCCTGCCCCTCCGGGGCGACCACGGAACCGACGACCACCACACCGCTAGACCAAATTGGAGGACCAATTGCCCACGCTCACCACCACCACGGACAGGCCCGCCGCATGAGCGACGACCCCGCCAAACCGGCCGCGCAGAAGCGCCGTAAGGGCGGACGCCCGGCCTTGCCCCCGCACCTGAAACGGACGGGGAAAATCTCTTTCACGCCGACCCCGGACGAGCGGGCAGCGATTGAAAGCCGGGCTGACGCGGCGGGGTTGTCGGTTGCTGATTTTGTCCGTCTGGCGGCCTTGGGGCGGCCGTTGACCGTCCACCAGCACCGGGAGCTTTCCCCCGCCGACCGCTACGCCTTGCAGCGTATCGGGGTGAACCTCAACCAGATTGCCAAGCACATGAACGCGGGGCGCAGCCCGGACGGCCAAGCCGTCGCGGCGGCCGTGGCCGACCTTCTGGCGTTCATTCGGGAGGTGGGCGAGTGACCCTTTCCCCGACCGACCGCGCCGCCTTGCAGCGCATCGCCCGGACCCTCACCCGGACGGCCCGCCAGATCGAGGCGGGCAACGCCCCCGAGCGCCTGACCGTCGCGGCGGCCCTGCGTGACCTTCGGGCCTTCATCCGGGGGGCTGGCCGATGAGGTTCAAGAAGGGCGAGAAGTCGGGCGGCCGGGGTTCGTCGTTCAAGCACGCCCTGCTTTACTACCTTCACGACAAACGCCCGGAGGGCAGCAACGAGGCCCACCCGGACACGGCCGGGCGCACCGGCTTTGTTCACCTGAACAACCTCGCCACGGACAACCCCGACGAGGCATGGCGGGAAATGGCGACCCTGTGCAACGTCGCCAACATCTTGCAGCGCGAGAACGCCGAGCGGGAGGGCAAACGCTACCGCCGCCGGGCCGACCTAGAGCAGCCCGTCTATGCCTACTCCCTGAATTTTCACGAGGACGATTTTAAAGGCTGGACCGACGAGGACCGCCGCGCCGCCATGCTGGAACAGGCGCAAGCCTCCATCCGCGCCTTGGGGATGGAAGACCATCAAGCCGTGATCGTGGAGCATCTACCGGAGCCGCGCCCGGAGGGAGGCTTTACCAGCCCCCATGTGCATGTGTGCTTGAACCTCATCCACCCGGAAACGGGCATCGCCAACAAGCTGTTTATGGATGAGGTGAAACTTAGCGACCTGTGCGCCGAGTACGAAATCAGCCGCGGCGTCATTCGGTCCCCGACCGAACACGAAAAATACATGGCGAAGCTGGCGAAGACGAACAAGCGCCGCCATGCCGAAATCCAGAAAATGACCCTCACCCACGCGGAGCCGGTCACGACCGGCCACCAGACCCGCGACGAGTGGAAGGCCCGCAAGGGACGCGACAACAGCAAGGCCGCCAGCGCCGAGGCGGCCGCGATCAAGAAGCGGTTTAACGACGAGTACCGCCAGCGCCGCCAGCGCGAGGACGCCGCCCGCGAGCGTCGCCGCGCGGAAATGAATCTGGCATGGAAGAACTACCAGACGGCCAAGCGCGAGTTGTGGCAAAACTACCAGCCGCAAATCAACGAGGTTTGGAAGCGCCCGCGCCGTGGCGACCTGTCCGCCTTGCAGCGCGTCCGGGCTTTCCTGCACGACCCGGCGCAGACGTTGCGCGACCAGCGCGACCGCCGCGAATGGAAGGCATTGGGCCGCCGCCAGTGGCAGGAGCGCCGCGCCTTCCAGATGAGAGAGCGCACGATTACCGGCGCGATAGGCAACGCCATCCGGCTTTCCCGTGTCGGCGGGGCGACCGTGTACCGGGGCCGCCTTGCGGGCGTGTTCCATTTGACCCGTGACGCCGCCGAGCGCCGCCGCTTGTTCGAGGTGCAGCAGGAGGCCAGCAAGAAGGCGCTACGCGACCGGCAGAACGCCCGCAAGAAATTGCTGGCCGACCCGATCAAGGCGAAGCGTGACGCCGAAATCAGCGCCATGGCCGAAGCCTACCAGCGCAAGCGCGACGAGATCGAGGCCCGCCATACCCGCGAGGGAGCGGCCGAGAAAGCAGCCCGCGCCGCGTCGAATCTTCAACGCGCCGCCGCGTGGTCCGCATGGCGGGAGAAATTCAACATCACCGACCGGCCGGGATATACCGCGCCCGGCCAGCAGACCGAGAAGCCGACAACGCGGCCGATCTTCGCCCGCGCCGCCAGCGGCCAGCAGGAGCAGGACCCGGAGCGCACAGGCGGCAAGGCGTTCTCTGCTTTCAAGGAGGCCGCCAAGGGCATCACGGAGCCGCAGCAGCCCCAAGAGCGCAGCGGCGGCCGGGAGCGAGCCAGACCCGCCCCCGGTAAAAATTCCGGCCCGAAATCGGATTGATGGGGCCTTACGCGGCCCGCATCTGTTCGAAGATTGCCACCAGTTCCATTTCGGCTTGCAGTTGCGCGGCGATGTTCCGGGCCTTGATCTTCGTGGCGGTCATGTTCCGGGTTGCGACGTAGAAGCGGGCTTTCAGGTCAGCGGCTTTCGTCGTGATTTTGTTGGTGTTGTTCATTTGCATTCCTCACACTGTTTTTGTTGGTGCCTTCCGGCTTGTGAGGACAACAGGCGGGACGAGAGCGCCTTGCAACACGAACCCGGCACAGACGCGCCAGCGGCCGGGAGAGGAAAAAATAGGAGCCACGCACCGCATTTTTGTTGCGAGGGATAGCGAGCGTTCCGGCACCCTCACCAAGACGATGGAAGGCACCGGCAAACACAGGGGGAGGCCAAAGGGACATGGGACGACAACCCCCGCGAAGCCGCCCGGCCGGGGCCGTTCGATTACTGCCCGTCTATTTGCCGCCGAAGTAAAAAACCGGGCTTTGATTTGCCGATCGCGCGCCGGCATCAGCTGCCGGCACAAGTACCGGACCAGTAAAAGCGCCCTTGAATATTTCCGGGGCCTTCGACCAGGCCGGGCTTGGTCGAAGTCAAACCACCCCTGAATATTGGTTTTGAACCCATCACGCGAAATATTCGCGCCAGCGGCCACCGACCCCCGGCCGCTTTCCATAGCGCCTTAACGTCCCCTTCGGGCCGGGCTGCTATGCTGGGTCTAAGGAGCCAAGCGAGGCCATACGCCCGCGATCTTTCAACATGACCGAGGCCAACTATGATTTTGTCGTGAAGTCCGTTTTCGGCTTGCCGTCCGACCGCTTTCTAATTCAGTCGTCACATACCGAATACAGGTCAATCAAACTCGGCAAGGCGCTGGCGATCATCGCGGCGCGTACCGTGGACCAGAACGCCTACGCTCTCAACCAGTCCGATTTTTCCGAGGCGCATTGTTGCGACCTCGATCTATCGACCGTCGATTTCACCGGAGCGCGTTTCAAGAACGCTGTTTTTCAGTCGTGCCGCTTTCCGTCCAACACATACACGGGCGCGGCGTTCAGCGGAGCCACGTTCATCAACTGCGATTTTAGCCGCGTCGAGATAGAAACCGCCGCGTTCAATGATGTCGATTTTGTCGATTGCGCCATGTCCGGGGCGTTCTTTGGCGACACGCCGCTAGACCGCGCCCGCTTCGTTCGTTGCGACCTCACCAATGCCGACATTCGCTTTTGCGACATGCACGGCGCGGACCTGTCGCGCTCGCACATCGAGTCCACGCGCTTTAGCCTTGTCGGCGGAACGCGGGGCATCATCCTTCCCGATCACGCGACCGCCGACCAGCGGGCCGCGTTCGCAGAGGACGCCGACGACTGAAAAAAACCCCCGCCACTCTCTCGGGTGACGGGGGCTTAGGTGCGTGATGTAAGAACAGAGGGGGACGGTTCATTGAACCCCCACCGTTGCCCCGATCATACACCGGCCGCCCGGCCGTTGTCACGAACGGAGGTTTATGCAGTAATTTTCGGCCGCAGCGTTTCCAGCGCCTTGCCGACTGCACAAACCAACTGCATAAATCCCCCGCATGATTTACGGCTATGCACGGGTATCCACGACCGACCAGACCACCGACCCGCAGCACCGCGCCTTGAGCGCGGCCGGTTGCGGCCGCGTCTTTCAGGACCACGGCGCGAGCGGCGCGAAGCGCCAGCGGCCGGGACTGGATTCCGCCCTTGCCGCGTTGCAGCCCGGCGACGTGTTGACCGTGTGGAGGCTGGACCGCCTCGGCCGCAATCTGTCCGACCTTCTCGCCATCGTGCAGGAGATCGAGGCGAAGGGGGCCGCGTTCCGGTCCCTGTCCGAGCAGATCGACACGACGACGCCGACCGGCCGCCTGTTCTTTCACATGGCGGGCGCGTTCGCGGAGTTCGAGCGGTCCTTAACCGTGGAGCGCACCAAGGCCGGGCTTGCGGCCGCACGAGCGCGGGGCGTGAAGCTAGGCCCGCGCCGTAAACTGTCCGGCGACCAGATACGCAAGGCCCGCTTGTTGATCGAGGCGGGCGAGCAGCCGCGCAGCGTGGCGCGGTCCTTTGGCGTGTCGGATTCGACCCTGTACCGGGCCTTTATCCGCACCGGCATCTAGCGCCGACTTATGACCATATGCGGCGCAGCACAGCTTGTCCTTGCAGCCCCCGGCGAATCCCGGCATCTTGTGGATAACTATATCTCTATAGGCCAAGCGATTCCCGCATGACGCCAACCACGCAGACCAGACCCAGCCGCAGCCCCCGCGCCGTTAAAACGACGCTGGTGGGCGCGGAATTGCCGCCAGAGTACGCGCAGAAAATGCGCGACCTCCACGCGTGGACCGGGCTTTTGAAACGCGAAATCCTGATGGAGGCGATTGACCGGCTCCACAGCGAGCACCAGCCGAAACCGCAACAAGGAGGGCAGACACAGCCCTAAAAAACCAAAAACCCGCCGAAGGACGGCGGGCCTCTGATAGCAGCGGCGCGAAACCGCTTTGCTCAAGATGTGGTAATCCGAGCATAGCCCCGCGTCACTGGCGTTTGCAAGTCATTTCTTGCCATGGCGGAGCTTTGTCTAAAGCGCGGCCGTGCGAGGCCCGCGCCGCCCTTCGGTTCAACCCAACCGAAGGAGAACCCATGTCGTTTAGCAGCCTTGCCGATTTTGCGCCCGCACCGGGCGAACGCCCCCGCTCGACCCGCCGCACCGGGGAACCTGTGCGCCGCCAGTCGTTCGCCGCCCACCGCTTGCCGCCCGGCTACCGCACCAAGATCACGCGCCGCGAGGCCCGCGAGCTTGTGCTTGCCGCGACCATGTACGACCGCACCGCCCGCGAGAAGGGCAAGCGCCCCCTTGGCCGCGCCGCGCTGCAAATCCTCGAATTTCTCGCCAACCTTGCCGCCTATTCCGGCCGCGTGGAGCCTTCCTATGAATACATCATGGAAAAGGTAGGCTGCGCCCGCGACACCATCACCCGCGCCCTCAAGGCCCTGCGGGCGCATGGCTTCCTTGATTGGGTCCGCCGCTACGTGCCGACCGGCAACGCCGAAGGCCCGCAGGTGCAGCAGACCAGCAACGCCTACCGCCTTGCCCTGCCCGCGATTGCAAAACGGCTGCTTGCGCGGTTCACGAACCCCGCGCCCATTCCCGCCGACGTGGAACAGGAGGCGCACGAACGCGCCCAACAGGTCGAGGCCATGCGGGCGACCCTCACGAAGCGCGAGCAGCTTGCGCTTGAGTTTGGCGGCGGCGAAGGCCGCGAGGCCGACGAACGCCGCGCCCTCGGGGAATCCCTCGCCCGCCTTTGGGATTCAATACAGAAGCGTGAGTCCGATAAGCAGGGAGAATCCCGGGTCTAGCTTTAAATATTAAACGGACGTGCCGCTACGCGGCCCGACTTTATCCAGATAGGACCGCTACGCGGTCAAAGCGGACGCGCCAAAGGCGCGACTCCATCCCGGAGGACGGCCCCGCCATGCCTGAATCTCGACCGGCAGCGCGAGCGGAGAGGTCCTATTGCTTTCGAGGAAAGCAGCGTTTCGGGCAGCGCCTCGCCCGGAGCCGCCAGAGCAGCCGCCAAGAAAGGGGCCAGCGTGGCCCGCAAGCGGGCCACCAGCGCCCTACCCGGCAATTTCCAGCCCCCCGGACCCAAAAACGCCAAGGCCACCAGCGGGCCTTAAAACGGCCCCCGCCGCGTTTGTATCGTACGAAACAACCCGCCCCGGCCGGTCACTACGGCGCTTTGTGGGAGCGCGTTCCCGGCCGTGGCTACCGCCGCGCCCAAATCTGACCCGGCCAGCGGCCCCGGACGAAAAAAAGCGGCGGGAGTGACCCCGCCGCCCCGACCGCTTCCAGCGGCCAATTTTTCGGCCTTTCCGGCCTCGTTTACGAAACCAGCCCCCCGGCCGGTTCCGTTTCCCGTCCTATCGGCCCGAGGTGCCGCGCCAGCGCCGAGAGATCGACCCCCAGCAACCCGGCCACCTCGCCCCGGTCCCGCCCGCTCACAATGAGCGCCGCCGCCTCGCGCACCAGCGCGGGCGACAGTTTCGGCGGACCTTCCGCGTTTTCGATCATGTCTTTCTTCGCATCCATGTGATTACCGTTAATATATTTCTATCCGTTGTAAGTTAATATTCCAGAAACAAGGGGGCATTTTATGCAGATCAAGATTAAAGGACGCCAGACTATACCGGAATTACTTGTGACTTTGCAAAGCGCCGTCGCAGCCTTGCAGGAGCACAGCCGGGGCGAGATCGTCACCGTTGAATATGTTTCCATCTTCCTGACCGGCCGCAACGCGAAGGGCGAACAGGTCATTTTGATGGACCCGGCGACCGGCAAGCGCATGAAGGGCGACAAGGAAAATAAAGCCGTGATCGAGATTCCGGGCTACAAAGGCCCGACGACCGACGACGACGAATTGCCGTGGTAACGGCTCACATCCCAGCCAGATAAAGGAAACCGCCCGCGCATGGCGAAACACGCGGGCGGCCCTCCTATAGCGATCACCCGCCCCCCGGATGAGGCCGACAAGTCGGCTTCACTGGGGGCAGCTAGTGCCGCCTATGTCATGCCTCTGGGGGCGAAGTGGTGATCTTGGAGCGTTGGCCGGGCAATAACTCTAAGTGGCCCGTGAAACCTGTCCCCGTGGGGTTCGCATACAAAGCGCCAATCTGCCCCCAGATTATTTTCTTCCTGTGCCCGTCGCCAATTTCTATCGGGATATACAGGATTAAATCAGGCTCTTTGTTATCCATATACTTAAACCCCTTTTTTAATACTGTAAAGCCTATTCGCCCGAATAGGCCCGGCGCATGGGCTTGTCGTCGTCCTCGCCGCCCCCGGTGGCGAACACGGCACCCGGCCGCGCCCCGGACGGGATTTGACCCCACAAGCTGCGGAGTTCCTGCAATATGCGTTCGTCCGTGTCGCTGCGTTCGCGCAGCTTCGCGGCTACATCGCTTTCGATTTCCTTCGCCTGTAGGTGACAGCCGAGGCCGAAGCAGAGGACGCCCGTGCAAAAGAAGATCACGGCCGCGCAGATCACAGTCGCCGCGCCGTTAAATTCAGGCGGCGGAGCCGGGACGTAAAGCCATGTCAAAATGACGGAGAGCGCGAACGTCCCCGCCATGCAGCTACAGAAAAGAAACTTGGTGATTTTCATTATTGCCCCCTTGGTTGTTTACTTTGCACTTTCATAGATACGCACTTCACCCGCCTGCGCGGCCGAGCCGCTAGGGTTGTAGAAACGGATGCTGTTAATGCTGGTGGCGCTTGGTACAACGCCCGTCAGGTCGAGATACGTTTGACCGTGCGCGTTCGGACTCAACCCGCCGCGCACATCGACCGGCGTAAGCGCCAGCGCGGCCGGGTCGCCCAGCTTAATTTCCAGCCAATGAAGATACGACGCCCCGAAGTTCATCGCGGGCGCTTGGTTGATAAGGTCCGTTGTCGCGTTTTTATAGATCAGCGCCGCACTTACCGTCCGGGCTTCAATCCCCGCCAGCGAATAACTTCCAATCCACGACGCGCCGCCGTTGTCGGACAACTGGACGCCCATATATGCGCCGCCCGCGCCGGACGGATAGTAGAACTGTGCAACCACCCGGTAATTGTTCCCGGCCGTGAAGACGTTATTGATTGCCGTGGACAGCCCGCTAAGGGTTGTCGTGGACACGAGCCGTTCCCCGCCCGCCGCGCCAAATTCCAGCGCCGTTGCGCCCGCGTTGACCTTCACGACCTTGCCGCCCTGCCCCGCGAAGCTGGCGGGCGTGTCGGACAGATCGAGGAACGAGGCCGACGAGAACGCCACACCGCCCCCCGAGGCGCTTAGGACGGTCAGGAACGTGCGGGCCGCGACCGTGTTTTGCGCCGCCCCCGACCGCTGAATCGCTTGCGCCTCGATATAGTCCCCGGCCGCCAACGTTACCGGGCTTGTCAGGTTGAGGGCGCGGGCGTCACTGACCGCGCCAATATTTAACATCACGCGGCGCACTTCCGCGCCGTTGACCATTAGGCGCAATCCAATATCGCCGTTGTTCAGGTCCGCTAGGCTTAAGTCGGCCGTGACGAAGTACCGCCCCGCCCTGTTGACCGTCACCCTTGAATTGTTCGTTACGTTGTCGTGCCAGTTGCTATCGTCATAAACTTCCGCGTCGAATTGCAGAGCCGTCCAGCTTGCATGTCCAATGCTCTGCGCAGCGTTCTTTTTTACTTGGACACCCCGGCCGCTTGCGGCCGTCGCCCCGTCCACAAATTCCAATCCGCTTTCGTCGGACTTCACCGCAACGACCTTGCCCCCCTCGCCCGCGAAGGCGTCAGGCGTGTCCGTCAGGTCTAGGAAATTGTCAGGCGCATCATTGCCCGCAGGGCCTTGCGGCCCTTGAGCGCCAGCAGGACCAGCCGGGCCTTGCGACCCGGCCGGGCCTGTGGGTCCGGTAAACATCGAGGAGGATGCGAACACGATGCCATCACCGGTCCCGTTCACAAGCACCGCGTAATTCGCAGCGCCCGCGAAGCTATTGGGCGTGTCGGAGAGATCGAGGAAGGACGCCGAGGCGAAGGCCACGCCGTCCGCCGTGCCATTGACGCGCAGGAAGCGCCCGGCCGCGCCTGTATAGGCGGCCGGTACGTCGGAGAGATCGAGCAGCGCCGCCGACGAGAAGGCCAC
>NZ_JAMXFJ010000054.1 GCF_025460805.1 Microvirga sesbaniae
CAAGCCCGAGTACTGGCAGCGGCACGGTTGTCATGCGTTCGAAGAGTGCGAAAATCCTGACGTCAGCGGATGGGAGCTTCACCTCAAGGGCGTTGTTTCCGTTCGAAGCGGAGCGGCGGGTCGAGTTTTATAAGCTCACCCTCGCCGCGCAGTCACAGGAGGACGCCGTTGCGCATGCGGCGGGCACCATCGAGAACCTGACCGTCGTGGTCGGCGATGTAGAGATCGAGGTCAACGGCTCCGTTTACAGTATTCACGCGGACGATTCGATCATTTTCCAGGCCGACGTTCCGCACATCTACCGGAACCCCGGCCACGTAATGGCGATCATGTACCTGGTGATGACCTACGTCGAGACGGTCTGATCGTTCGATCCTACGCCCCGAGTAGGCGCTGCCGCACCCGACGGTCGGCTCCGCCTTTCAGAGAGGGCCTGTTCAGGCGCTCTTCTTCATCGGCTTGGTCTGCGAGCCCATGGCCGAGCTCATGCCAACGAGCATCATGCCGCCGCACATCATCATGCAGGGCATGCCCATCTCCATCATCCTCATCATGTTCTCGCAGCACATCTTGAACATGTCGGCGGACATGCCTTCCATCGGCATCATGGTGCAGGTCATGGAACCGTCGGCGGCCATGTCGCAGGACATGCGGCACATCATGCCCGGCATCATCCCACCCATCTGCATGGGCGACATCATGCCCCCCATCATCGGCATCATGCCTGGCATCATACCGCCCATCGGCATCTGGGGCATCATTCCACCCATCATGGGCATTTGCATCTGAGGCATCATGTTCGGCATCATGCCGCCCATCATCGGCATCATCCCCGGCATCATGTTGCCCATCATGGGCATTGCGGCTGAACTGGTCATCTGTCCGTCTCTCATCTGCTTGTCAGAACTTTGCCAGCGTTTCCGCTGCGTCGGAGACAAGAATGATCTGGGCAGGGTCCCGCAGCAACGCATCCCAACGTGGAGGCCGCTTCTTTCCTCCAATTTATTGGAAAATGGGCCAATTGCTCGCACAAACCGCCGTTTTATTGGATGCGCCTCAGCTTTAGTGGACACCCGTGCGGGACGCTCACCCAGCCTGCCAAACCCAAGTTCGTCCTGATCCTGCAGCGTCGATCCCTTCCCGGATCGATCCTTAAACCCTAGCTTGGAAGGAGTTGCTCGACCAACAGTACCGCTGCGGAGGATTGACCTGATGAGCACCACCCGTGTCTTCCTGCTCGCCTCCGCTCTGGCTCGCCTGATCGAGAGGGAGAGGCGCGGCCATCTCGTCCGACAAGGCTTCTTCCCAGATCGGTCCGACCGGAGCGCCCATGTGCAGGTTTCGGGCGATTCCGGTCACCTCATCCTGATTGCTCATCATGCGACCGGCCCGCGCGAGGAGCCGGCTGAGATCTCACGGGCTCAAGCCGAGGCGCTGCTTGAGCTCACCGCTGGACAGGCTGAGTACCTGAGCATTCCAATGACCATCGCGTCACATAGCACCACTATCCAGCGGTTCGTCACTCCGACACCGCTCGATCTGATCAGCATCACGTTCAAACAAGACAAGACGGCGCGCAAGTTCCAGCACCCGGCTTGGTTTGGTCCCGAGGTCACCAGTGAACCCGCCTATCAGGTCCGCTCTCTGGCTCTCACGGGTCTGCCCCCTGTTCCGGCGGTCGAGATCACGAATGAGGCACTCCACGGCCTGCTCGATGCCTTGGACAACCGGTCTGGTGAGCCCCAGCCGCACCCAACTGAGGTGTCGCGCGTGCCCGAGACATCCGAACCTGCGTTGGATCCAGAGGCTGAACAAGAACTCGATGGGCTCAACATCGAGGATAGCGTGATCCGGGAACTCGCCCGTTCGTTGCAGCCGCAACGGCGCTGATCGTGTCTTTAAGGCGGTTGAACTCACATCTGAGAGGATTTCTGCTCGGCCGCCTGCGGGGGCACCATTGGCGACTTGATCAGCTGCGGGTGCCTGTGTCAGGGGAGGCATGGGCCATCCGCCAATGTTGAGCGGGTGGAAGAGGGTGGGGCCTGTAGCTCAATGGTTAGAACCGGCCGCTCATAACAGTCTGGTTGGGGAGATACCAATTAATCACGCCCTTCGATCTTACGGCCCCCGTTCTCAATAACGAACAAAACGTTTGACATACAACCCGACCCATTCTAGCTAACTCGGGCCTGTCTCCGACGAGCCATGAGCAGACTGTTAATCCGCGTTCGCGCAACAAGCAGCGCTTCCCGCCGGATGCGGGATTGAGCCGCTAGCCATACAGGAGGCTAAGTATGCCCGTGATTGGCCCTTCCCGCCGAGTTTTTGTCGCCGCTTCGTTCCTGGTCGCCTCAGCGTTTGGACTTTCCAACTCCTCCCAGGCTAATGAGGAGCCCATCCGCATCGGAATCCTAGCTCCGTTCACCGGCACCGGCGGTCCCTACGGCAAAGAGATAGAGGAGGCAGCCCGCGCTGCCGCCGTGGTCATCAACGATGCGGGTGGGGTTCTGGGCCGGAAGCTCGAACTCGTGGCCGCGGATGACGAGTCGGTTCCAACCTCCGGTGTGGCAGCGGCCCGCAAGCTCATCGATGTTGACAAAGTGGTGGCTATCTCAGGCGTGTGGAGCAGCGCGGTCGTTCTGGCCGTGAAGCCAATTGCGGTTGAGAAGGGTGTGGCGCTCACGACAGTCGGATCCGCCGACGAAATCACCCAAGGCGAAAACAAGGGGCTTGTGTGGCGCTTCCAGACAAATGGCAAGGATTGGGGGGCAGCCTTCGCCAAGGCCATGGCGAAGGATGGCATCAAGACAGCTTCCATCATGGTGCTGCAAACTCCCTTCACCCTCAGCACGATCGAGCCGTTCCGTAAGGCCTTTACCGAGGCTGGTGGCACGGTACTCGACCAGGTGGCTTTCAATCCCAATCAACCCTCCTACCGCGTCGAGGTCGAGCGGATCTTCTCGAAGGAGCCTGATGCCGTCTTCGTGGCAGCCTACGTGAATGAGCTCAGCGCCATTGCGAAAGAGACATTCCGCAGTGGCTATGACAGCACCATCTATGCTTATAGCAATGCGGCCGACAGCAACGGCAAATTTGTTCAGAACGTCGGTAAGGAGGTGGCTGAGGGCATCGTCCACACCCAGCACGTTCCGATAGCGAAATCCACCGCCTATAGCCGCTATCTCAAGCAGGTCAACAAACCTGAAGGCACCGTGGCGACCTACGGCGGGCAGGTGTTCGACCAGATCGTGATGCTGGCGCTGGCCATGGAGAAGGCGAAGAGTACCAATGCTCTCGATTTTGGACGCGAGTTCCCCGGACTCGTGAATGCGGATGCTCCGTCCATCGGTGAGCCGGCCGAAGCACTGAAGGCTATTCGTGAAGGGAAGTCCTTCCGCTATTCAGGTGCAGCCTCCGATTTCCGCTTCGCACCCAACGGCGATCAGACCAACCTGACATACGGCCATTTCCGGATTGAGAATGGGGTAAGTAAGCTCGTCGGCGAGATCCGGTAGCCCATGCTCGAAGCGCGGAACGTCCGGGTCGTCTTCGGGGGCTTCCAGGCGTTGGATGGCGCTTCGGTACGACTGCCAGCCGGAGTGGTGACTGGAATCATCGGTCCGAATGGCGCCGGTAAGTCGACACTGTTCGGTGTTTTGGCCGGGGCCGTGGAGACCGCCTCGGGCGAGGTGCTGCTCGAGGGTCGGTCCGTGGCGCGACACGGTCCTGCATGGCGGGCGCGACACGGATTGACCCGTACCTTCCAGCTCTCGAGAGAACTGGCGGCTCTCAGTGTGCTGGAGAACGTGCTGCTGGCGCGCCCCAAGGCTCCAAGCGAGGGGGTGTTCAGCGCCCTGTTCTCCCGCTCGGCCATGCGGGCCGCCGAGGAAGTTGCGATTGAGAAGGCCCGCAGCCTACTGGCGCGTGTGGACCTTTGGCGTCTTGCCAATGCACCCGCGGGAGTGCTCTCGGGCGGGCAGAAGAAGCTACTTGAGCTCTGCCGTGCGCTGATGCTCGACCCGCGTATTGTGCTGCTGGACGAGCCTAGCGCTGGCGTAAACCCCACCCGCATCGGCGAGATCACCGAATTCATCCGCACCCTGCAGCAGGAGGGCATGAGCTTCGGCATGGTGGAGCACAACATGGACATGATCCGCTCCCTCTGCGATCGCGTCTACGTGCTGGCCGAGGGGAGGGTGCTCACGGAGGGGCGTTTCGACGACGTGGTCAACAATCCGCAAGTGGCCTCGGCCTATCTGGGAAGCCAGCCATGAGCGAGGACGCAACAGGCCTCGTATTGCGCGACGTCCATGCCGGCTATGGTGGCCAGCCGATATTGCATGGGGTTAGCATGACGCTTCGCAAGGGCGAGCGAAAGGTTGTCATCGGGCCGAACGGATCCGGCAAGTCGACCCTGATGAAAACCGCTGTTGGACTGTTGCGGCCTCTGTCCGGCCAGATCCTGCTGAACGGCCAGGACGTCACGGCCCTTAGAGCGTCGGAGCGAGCGCGACGGGGCCTGACCTATGTGCCACAGGAAGCCAATGTCTTCCGCAACATGTCAGTGTTGGAGAACCTGCGCATCGGTCATGAGTTCATTGCGCCACGCGGAGGTCTCGCCTTCGCCGGCCGGTTGGAGGAGGTGCTTAGATTGTTCCCGGAGATCCGCCCGAAGCTCGGTACCACAGCGGGGCATCTCAGCGGCGGGCAGCGGCAGATGGTGGCTATGGCGGCTGCACTGATGCCAGATCCGACGGTATTGGCGCTTGATGAACCATCCGCTGGTCTTTCCCCGCGCAATGCGGAACTGCTGTTTGAAATCATCCACCGCATCGCCGATTCAGGAGTCACTCTGCTGCTAATCGAACAGAACACCCGCTTGGGGCTGGGCGCGGCCGATAACGGTGTGGTGCTGGTGGCCGGGCAGGTGCGTCTGGCCGCACCCACAGCGGATATCCTGGCCAATGAGAACATACGCCGGCTCTATCTGGGAGGAGCTTGATGCTGCAACTCCTTCTCAACGGCGCTGTCACCGGCCTGCTGCTGTCGCTGCCGGCGCTCGCCCTCTCTCTATCCTTCAGTGTGCTGCGTTTCGCCAACTATGCGATCGGCTCATATCTCACCTGTGGCGCGTATCTTGTCTATCTGTTTAACGTCCTGTTCGGATGGCCTTTGTGGATCGCGGCCAGCGTCGGTGCACTTGGGCTTGCCACGCTCGTTGTCGCCATCGACTACTTGGCATACCGCCCCCTTCGCAAACGCTCGGGTGTAACGCTCCTGGTCGCTTCCATGGGAGTGGCAATCGCGCTCGAAAACCTTGTTCGGCTCTTTGCCGGCAATTCTCCGCGCAGCTTCGACGTTGCGGTCGCACGGCCTCTGCGGTTCGGCGGCCTTCGTCTTAATTACGAACAACTCACAATCCTCATCACGGTACTGACAGCGTTGGTGCTTGTGTGGATCATCTTCCGCCTGACCCGCCTCGGACGGGCCATGCGGGCGGTCGCCGACAACCCTGATCTGGCAGCCGTGCGTGGCATTAGCCGAGGGCAAGTGGTGGCCAGCGTCTGGATCATCTCGGGTGTGCTCACTGCGATCGCCGGCGTGCTGGTCGGACTCGATGCTAACATTGAGCCACAGATGGGGTGGAATTACCTGTTGCCTGTCTTCACTGCTGCCATTCTTGGTGGCATCGCAAGCCCTATGGCGGCGGTGGCTGGCGCATTGACGATCGGCATTGCCGAGGAGTTGGCGACCCTCGTCATGCCGCCACACTATCGCATGATCGTCGCCTTCCTCATCATGGCCACTTTGCTGCTGGTACGGCCATGGGGCCTGTTTGGAACGCGTTGGGTCACAAGATGACAGCCTATCTCATTGCCACTCTCACGCTTGTGGCCATTACGGCCATCACAGGATTGGCCCTCAACCTGCAATGGGGAATGGGCGGGCTGGTAAACTTCGGTTTGTTCGGCTTTTATATGCTGGGTGCGTATATATGCGGTCTGCTCACCGTGCAGGGCGTGCCACCACTCGCCTCGCTTGTAGGCGCCATGTGCAGCGTGGCGCTCCTCAGCGCGCTCGTCAGTCTGATCACCGTGCGGCTGTCTGAGGATTACCTGGCGATCGTCACGCTCGGCTTCGCGGAATGTCTACGCCTTTTCATCAGTTATGAGGAATGGCTTACCAGGGGCACGCTCGGCATTGCCGGCATTGAGCGCCCTTTCCAGGGCCTAGTACCGGCACAACTGGCGGATACGGCCCTCCTGGCCTTCACGCTTATAGCCGTGGCTCTCGTCTATGGTGCACTGCAGGCTCTAGCCTTTTCGCCGTTCGGTCGCTTGGTGCGAGCCACCCGAGAGGATCCCGCTGTGGTTGAGGCCCTAGGAAAATCCGTCCTGACGGTCCGATTCAAGGTATTCGCAGTCGGCGGAGCCATTCTCGGCCTTGCAGGAAGTCTGCACGCTTTCTACTACACGTATATTGATCCCACGCAGTTTAGCCCCATCATCACTGCCTATGCGTTCATGGCGGTTGTTATTGGCGGGCGCGGCAGCAATCGTGGTGTCTTAATCAGCACTTTCACGCTCATCCTGGTGCTGGAGGGCAGCAGGTTCCTCGTGGATTGGGTGCCTCATCTCGGTAGCAGCGAACTTGCAGCAATTCGCCTGATCCTCGTCGGAGCAGGCTTGGTCCTTCTGCTCATCATCAAGCCGGACGGTTTCGGGAAAGAGCCCCGCTCTGCGGAAGCAGAAATCCGTTCCTTTACATCAACCTGACATCCTGGAGACACCTTATGGCACGCGCACCCGTCAAAACCCGAGAGGATCTGCCTGAGCACCTGCGCGAACTCTGGGACCGCATGGTGACTTATGGCCCCTTTGAAAACCAGGCTGGCGTCATGGCCAACCGGCTGCCGATTTTTGAGCATACATGGCGGTTGCTCACACAGCTTTCGACGGAGGCCGTGCTCCCGAAGCGCTATCTCGAGTTAGCCATTGTGGCGGTCTCCCTGGTGAACCAATGCGACTTCTGCGTAGCGCAGCATGGTCCCAAGCTTGAAGTGGAGGGCATCTCGCGTGAGGGCGCGCAGACACTCCTCGACTGGCAGAACCACCCCGAGTTGACCGATCTTGATAAACTGGTGGTGGAATACTCCATTGCAGTCACCAGCAATTGGAACCGCGTCCGTGACGCGATGTTTGAGCGGCTACGGGCTCATTTCAGCGAGGCCCAGATTGTCGAACTCACTTGGCGCATCGCCTTGTGTGGTGCCTTCAACCGCTTCAACGATGTATTACAGGTTGAGGTTGTGGAAGAGCCTAGTTTATCCGGTTCTGTCCCGTCGGTCGCGTCCAATTAGGAAGCCGATTTCTCCTAGACAGGGCGTTGGTGCATGGAGGTAGGAGGGATCGGGCTGATCCGGTACGCTGTCACAAACCCCGTGCCACACCGCTCCATTATGCCCATGCCCAAGTGTGCTCGCCATTCCCGCTTCAGAGCCAAGTATCGGGTTCGAAACTGGCCTGAGTACGAGGCTGGGGTGAGGCGACGAGGCGACCTGACAATTTGGTTGGATGAGGCTGCCATTGCACTCAATGTTACACTTTGACCCCAACCGGACCTTTGTCTGGTGAGGCGGGGCTGCACCAGGCGAAGCCACGCGGTGGATCTTCTGCTGGAGCGGCTGTTCCAGCAACAGGCAGAAAGGGCCGTCAACGTTGATCCGAATACCTGGAGTGTTGTCTGCCTCGAGCTTCGTGCATCCTCAGACGGCCGGCGGGTTCAATCGCGCGAAACCTTCCTGGCGGCGGTAAGGGAAGTACGGGTAGGGTGCCGTGACAGTGCTGGCCGCATCCAGCCGCGTCAGTTGCTCAGGCGTGAGTGTCCAGCCAACGGCACCCAGGTTCTGGCGCAACTGCTCCTCGTTGCGGGCGCCGATGATGACCGACGACACCGTCGGCCGTTGCAGCAGCCAGTTGATCGCGATCTGCGGTATGGTCTTGCCCGTCTCGGTCGCGATCCCATCCAGCGCGTCCACGACCCGAAACAGGTGCTCGTCTTCGACCGGAGGACCGAAGCCTGCGGTTTCGTGCAACCGGCTGCCCTGCGGTAGCGGTTGCCCCCGCCGGATCTTCCCGGTCAGCCGTCCCCAACCGAGCGGGCTCCACACCAGGGCTCCGACTCCCTGATCAAGCCCGAGCGGCATGAGCTCCCATTCGTAGTCGCGCCCGACCAGCGAGTAGTAGACCTGGTGGGCCACGTAGCGGGGCCAGCCATGCCTGTCCGCCGCAGCGAGCGACTTCATCACCTGCCAGCCCGAGAAGTTGGAGACGCCGACATACCGCACCTTACCGGCCCGGACGAGATCGTCGAGCGTCGCCAGCACCTCCTCGACAGGCGTGCCTGCGTCGAAGGCGTGCAGTTGCAGGAGGTCGATGTAGTCGGTGCCGAGCCGGCGGAGCGCTGCCTCGCAGGCCCGGATCAGACGAGAGCGGGAGGAGCCTGCCTCGTCCGGTCCATCCCCCAGGGGCAGGCTCGTCTTGGTCGAGATCATCACCCGATCACGGCGTCCGGTGATGGCGGCGCCCAAGACCTCCTCGGAGGCTCCATGGGAATAGACGTCGGCGGTGTCGAACAGCGTGACCCCGGCCTCAACACAGATGTCGATCAGCCGGCGCGCCTCCTGTGCATCCGTTTGGCCCCAGGCACCAAAGAGAGGGCCTTGGCCGCCAAAGGTGCCGGCCCCGAAACTCAGAGCCGGAACTTTCAGGCCGGATGCCCCCAGTCGTCTGTACTCCATGTCGAACTCCTGTCGTGAACGGCGTGAACATGCCGCCGGGGAGGACATGAGCTATTTGCGGATCTTTGCGTAGGCGGTGCCTTCTACTATCATCCATAAGCAAAACTTAGAGATGGATGATGATGGATCGCTTCACGGCGATGGCCACTTTCGTGCGGGTGGCGGAATTGGGTAGCTTGTCGGCCGCCGCCCGTGAGCTCGGCCTCACCCAGCCCGCCGTGAGCCAGCAGATCACGGGCCTCGAGCGTCGTCTCCGGACGCGTCTGCTCAACCGCAGCACGCGGAAGCTGACCTTGACGGCAGCCGGGGAGACGTACCTTGCCCGCGCCCGGCAGATCCTGGATGAGGTTGCGGAGGTCGAGGACGATCTCGTCAGCCTCTCGAGCGAACTCAAAGGCAGCCTGCGGGTGCAGGCGCCCAGCGGACTGGGCCAGAGATATCTGGCTCCGCTGATCGTGGACTTCCACGGTCGGCATCCAGGTCTGACGGTCGACCTGATCCTCGACGACCACGTTGCCGATTTGATTGAGGAAGGTGTGGACGTGGCGCTGCGCCTCGGAACACCCGGATCTGCAAGTCTCGTCGCGCGCAAGCTCGGATCCGTATCCCGGATCCTCGCTGCTTCGCCGGGCTATGTCGCAGCCCATGGCAGTCCGGCAACTCCCGACGAGTTGGTGCGGCACGACCATGTCCGCTTCAGTTGGACGGCAGCGGGCGAGCATCTGACCCTGATCGGCCCTCAGGGGCCGGTGACGGTTGAGGTCAGATCAAGCTTTCGGGCCAACAACTCGTACGTTCTCCTGGAGGCCCTTCGAAAGGGCCTCGGTGTCGGCGGCGTGCAACTGCCGCTGGTTCAGGATCTGCTCACATCCGGCGAACTGGTACGAGTGATGGAAGACTATGCCTATCCCCCGCTAGACCTGCACGCGGTCTATTCGTCAAGGCGTTTCGTCCCCCGCGAGGTCCACGCTCTTGTTGATCATCTTCTTGCAGGTCTGGCGCATGTCCCTGGACTGGAGTTGCCGCCGCGCTTTACTGAGGGGTGATCGTGAGTAGGACGTCCACTTCGTTGCCTCAGACAGGAGTTGGAGTATCGGTTGTGTTTGACGTCGAACGGCTCATCAGCACATTCCTCAAGAACATGAAGTGAGCGTCCTCACACCGAAACCCACATTCCGGATTTAGATGGTAATGGGACAACCCGCCGAAAGAACGAGGACGGGAGCCTCATAGCATGCCTCGGACGAAAGAGCTTGGTCCGCTTCAGCGCTCAACTGCTTGCGTTCATTGAGCGACCGGAACGTGAATATCTGGCCCAGAGCTGAAGAAGCGCCGCGCCATTTCAGAGTGTCGGGGGGAGGAGCAAGGCAGCCGCTCTATCCGGGTGCGACATTTCCGCATAGGGCAGCCAGTCGGGGTTGCCGGTCTCACCCCGCCGATTCCCCCAGATACCACGCAGACCCGGCTCGTGGCGGGCCTTCATGTCCCAGTACATTCCCATCGCCACGTGTACCGTCTCGTCCGGCGTCACACCTATCCGGTGGTAGGCGTACTCAAAGAGCTGCCGCGACGGCTTGTAGGCTCGGGCCCGCTCGGCCGTGATGACGTAATCGAAGGGCACGCCCATGCGCGCCACGGTGCGGGTGATCAGGTCGTCGTCGGAATTGGTGAAGATGATCAGCCTATAGCGCTCGCGCAGCCGGCGCAGCGCCGCCGGGACCTCAGGGTGCGGGCCCATGGTCGTCGGCGAGGCCGCGGTCCGTTCGATCTCGTCCGCGCTCGGGCCAGAGGTTGGTGAACCAATTCCGATGAAACAGCAGTCTAAGACTAGCAGTCGCAGACTGACCAAGCGTCAGAGGGCAGCCGCTCAGCTCCCACGCCACGAGCGCTGGAAACGGCGCCTTCACTCCGCGGCTTGGTAAAAGATCTTATCCGAGGAGTGCTCTCAGCCCTCTGCCACATGGGTGTAGGTTCCGTAAATTGTTCACCGAGACTCCACGGTAGCCGCAAAGTCCGAATATCCTGATCCTGCAAAGCGGGCACACCACACTCCCCGCGTCTGACCGGTGCGGGAGAACACGGATGGGACTGCGGGCCATGCCAGATATCTTGTTGTAGACAGAGAGCTCCGTTGAGCAAACCGGGAGATCAGCGATCCGGCCAGGAGGCACCCTGCTCTCGTCTGCAGCCGGTTGAGAGGGCATTAACCATACGGGATCGATCATGCTCCTGCCGTGAGGGTGAGGCCTTCGGGAGGTTCTCATGGGTGATGACGTCGAATATATCGCCAAGGCGTTCTACGCACTGCAGGACGAAGCACGCGGGTGGGACAGGGAGCCTGAGCGTTTGAAGGAAGCCTTTCGTCGTGACGCTCGCACCGCCATTGCCATGGTCGATGCTGAAATCAAGGCACGACGTCAGGCCAGCACCCGCTCAAGCGTTTGATCCTTCACAGTATCGAAGGACGGGCTGCGCCGCGTGGATCTCCGTCCGACCCGGCAGCATGCGTGTCTAGGCTGCCTCCTGTTCGGCAAACGCCCCCGGCACATCCTTCCGAAGGCATGGACGTGGCCGGCGTCGAGCTCATCGTGTGCGAAAAGCAGAGCCTCCCGTGTCGCGAAGACATCCGCTGGCCAGATGGCCCAACAAAAGAAAAGAGCCTGATGGAGGATGATCAGGCCCTCAAGTGCTTCGGAGGGAGAACCAAAGGTTCATCAATCCAACGGCCAAGCCTCTCACAAGTTCCTGCAAGGCGGCCCTAGCGCACGCCAGACAGCCCCAAACATGCGCCCTTGGGGTTATCGCTGAAGCTTTCAAAGGACTGTTCTCGATCGGCCACAGCATCGTTAAAGGCCAAGCCAGACCGGACACGAAGACAACTCTGCACGATCGACTTTCGTCCCTTGGATGGCTCACGACGCTGACTGTTGCCGCCCGAGCATGGACACAATCTCTGGCCGGTTCTCTGCGAGCCATTCCTGGGCCTCGGATGCATCGACGACACAGGTGAGGGCATCCCAAGTGGGATCCTCCAGAGACTCCTCCCTAAGCCGGGTCGCGGCATACGTGACCAGCTGGTGCAGCCTCTCATAGCCTGACCGAGTTTCCAGGGCGTCGGCAAGCCAGACGCTGGACCAACCTTGCGCGGCAAGGTGCAGAAGGCTTTGCGGATCGGCCTCGAGAAACCACGGCGTCGCATCGAACTCGAGAGCGAATGCATTATCGGCGGTGTGGCACGAAGCCCGGATCATTGTCGGCCTCCCGGATCAGCTCTCTGGAGCGCAACTCTAACACACGCTCCCGCCTGGATAGAACAGAACGATCTGGCGACTGCAATCGCGCTGATCGCAGTTCGCCTCCAAGTTTAGGCAAACTTTCTACAGCATAATGCGACACAGAATTCCCACCGTACCTTCAGTTCCAAGCTAAAGATAGTCAGATTGGTTGAGACGTGAACTTTCTGCGTCAGGGTGAGCCGCAAGAAAATTCCTTGCCTTTGACTACGCTCCATAACATTGAGAACCCACAAGGGGACAAGATGACGGATGTATTCTGCTGATATTCTGTATGCAGGGACTGCCCGGGAGCATCGGGCGAACAAGCTCCTGGCTGCTCTGGAGCCGGAAGACTTTGCCTGTCTGGAGCCGCACCTGGAGATCGTGAGCTTGCAGCAGGGTCAGGTGCTCTGCGAGGCGGGTCAGCCCCTCTACGACGCCTACTTTCCCCACAACGTCATCATCTCGCTGATGGCTGTCATGCAGGACGGACGCACTGCCGAGATGTCCGTGTTTGGCAGCGAGGGCGTCACGGGTCTGACAGGGGCAGCGGTCACCAATCAGGCTTTCGGACACTATGTCGTGCATCTCACCGGCACGGCCTCACGGATCAAGATCGCTAAGATGCACGAGGTGATCAGCACGCGCCCCGCCATCCAGCGCCTGATGCGCCACTTCATGGAGGCTCAAATGGCGCGCGTTCTCCAGAATGTTGCCTGCAACGCCATCCATAGCGTGGAGGCGCGGTGTGCTCGCCTGATCCTGAGCACGAGCCATCGGGTTGATCAGGGGATCATCCCACTCACACACGAATTCTGGGCGGACCGGATGGGGGTCCAGCGCTCAACGATCAGTGCCATCATGAAGAAATTCCAGGCCGCTGGATTGGTCAGGCAAAGCAGGGGCGGCATCGCCCTCACAGACCCGGCTGCTCTCAGAGAGGTCTCGTGTGAGTGCTACCAGACGGTTCACGACGTATTCGTGCGCCTGCTACCCTACACTGCTGTCGTGCGCTGAAGACCCAACTCGTTGTCTGACCCACCGCGAGCTTCTTCTGCCCAGGCTATGATGCCGGGCAACTGATGGAGGCTGCGGGTCAGCTCTTGAATGACCCAGCGTCTCGCCCGGCGTTCTGAGGATCGTTTCATCACCAGCTCCTGGCGCATGCGAAGTTCAGCGACGGGGTCTGCTCGACGTATCAATGGTGACGAGGTTCCCGGTGATCGGATCGAGAATGGTCATATGGCAGTTCTCTCTCGTTCAGACACAGGACCAACGCCGTGCCCGCGGTTTCGATCAAGGGTAATTGGAGTTGTGGTTACGAGACAGTTACTGCACGGGACGCTCACATCCCCAAAGCAGATCGAGGCGGTTCATCCGCGCCCCGACTGCTTTGGAGGTGAGGGCTGATCCGCAACCCAGCGGATCAGCCAGAGCATGGTCGCGGCAATAGGGTTAACGGATCGCTAACAAGCCTCCTGGGGGCTGTACTGCGCCCTTATTTCGATCGGTTAATCATTTGGTAACCATCTCAGGCGCCGAATGAGGAGACTACGAGAGGTAAGGCTGGCACTGCTCCAGTGCCTTTCATCGTCATCGCGTATTGCTGCCTCTCGATCACGCATGTGCCTGCGTGGGTGCCGTGGCTCCTCACGGTTTCTCTGGAGAATTGCCAGCGATGAAGAAACCCAGACCAAAGCAGAAGCATATCAAGGCAAAGGCCAGGCAGGTCAGGGTGCTGGTGGTGACCTCCGGCAAAGGTGGCGTCGGCAAAACAACCTCCACGGCGGCGTTGGGCGCAGCCCTCGCTCAGAACGGGCAGAAGGTGGTGGTCGTCGACTTTGATGTCGGCTTGCGCAACCTCGACCTCGTGATGGGTGCCGAGCGGAGGGTGGTTTTTGACCTGATCAATGTCATCAAAGGCGAGGCCAGGCTCTCCCAGGCGCTCATCCGGGACAAACGCCTGGACACGCTCGCTCTCCTGCCGGCCTCGCAGAGTCGCGACAAGGACAGTTTGACCGAAGAGGGAGTCGCACGAATCGTTGCCGATCTACGCACGCAGTTCGACTGGGTTATTTGCGATAGCCCGGCTGGCATCGAGAAAGGAGCCACTCTGGCGATGCGGCACGCCGATGTCGCTGTTGTCGTGGTGAACCCGGAGGTGTCCTCAATCCGCGACGCCGATCGGATCATCGGCATGCTCGACGCCAAGACAGCCAAAGCCGAAAGCGGCCAGCGCATCGACAAGCATCTGCTTCTCACCCGCTATGATCCCATTCGTGCCAGGCGCGGCGAGATCATGAAGGTAGAGGATGTGCAGGAGATCCTGTCCATTCCGCTGCTGGGTATCGTGCCGGAGAGCGGGGAAGTGCTGCTGAGCTCGAATGTCGGAGCGCCTGTCACTCTGGGCAGTCCTGGCAGTGCACCGGCTCAGGCCTACCTTGAGGCGGCGCGGCGCCTGAAGGGAGAGGGTACCGGAATTGTTGTCTCGCGTGATAAGCCCCGCCTGTTGCACAGGCTGTTCACCCGACGAGCTGCATAGACCTATGGGCTTCTACCACAAGAGCGAGATCTGATCCTGTTTGGGAGAAGTATTTGCCCAGAAAAAATTCTCAAGCTCTGGTGATTCACGAAACGCTGAGATGAAAGTCACGTGCGGCCTTAAGGTTGACGTCAGGCACGCAAGATCTTAGGTCACTGTTATTCCCAGTTCATAGTCAGCATATGAGATGAAGCGGAACACCAAATCATTTTCGGTCGAAATCAAAAAGTCCCGCGTTCAGGGTCAGCGTCCTCACCTCCCGCCAAGGCGCCTGTTTGAGCTGACCTTGGTTGAGGCTACCGGGATTTTCCAGAAGGAAGACGCTCAAGTGATGGACGAGTCAGTTCCTGCTCCTCGCATTCTGCCGAGCATCGTCGAGCCTATTTGGGACAGCCCGGAGCCTGTCAGCCGCCAGCGTTCTTTACAGGAAGACAATCAGGAGCAGATGGAACTCGATTGGCCTGCAGCCTCATCAGAGGCCCCAGTAGAGCCACCCTTGGCTGTGCGGGTAATCGTTGGAGCGGTGTCACAGGCTGACACATCTGCCGCTAGCGAGGATAAGGCGCCCATCCACGAGTTTCAGGCAGCGCCGGGTGAACGTTCCAAGAAGGGGCGGAAGCCTCGGAGGAAGAATCCCAGAGCCGTTGAACGGGTGATGCAGCCTGAATCAGCATCACAACTGGAGCGGGTGCCAGAGCCAGTGGAACTTGAGGCTTCGATGCTGCCGCCAGCGGCAGCGATTCAGCGCAGGCGGACGAAGCGACTGGCCGAAGCCGCGCAACTTCCACGCTCTGAGCGTTGGAAGCGGCGCCTCCATCCAGCGTCTCGATAGGGTGAGCAGAAGCCGAGGCTTTGATGGGGTAGAGATGCTCCTGACGGGATCAGCATCCGCGACAGATAGCCAACCCATGTTCTCACTGCAGCCCCTTCATGAGGCATGCTGCATCGCAGATAAGCGCAATGCTGTCGATATCAGCAGCGGCTGATTTGAAGACGGCACCGCCTTTTCCTCCCGGCGCTGTCGTCTCAGCCGTTCCCTCTGGAAGGATTTGACTTTTGTCGGACCTCTACTTTGGCCGGGCCTCGAGCCCGGCTTTTTTGTGCCGGTGCTCCAAATCCAGTGCAGCGCTTTTTAGCGAAAAGCCGATGGCGGAGCATTCCAACTTTCGTTGGGCGAGTCACTGAGACGTGCTGCTCATGCTATCACATCAGGATAATGGACCCGATGGCGCAGTTCTCATCGGCAAGTCGGACGTTCTGCATTGCCGAAAACCCGCTTTGGCAAACTCCAACGTTCTCGTTGGCTGACCCACCTGTCGCGACAGCAGCAGTGTCAAAGAGGCGAGCATGTTTTGGATCACCCTCATCCGCAGATCAGCCTGGGTACTCTGACCGAGCAGCGATTACGGAAAAGGCCGCGCCGATCTGGTCGATAGATCAAGACGCGGCCTTTGGCCCGTAGTTGCCCCCACGGGAAAGCGACAGATAGGAACTCACCTCTGTGGTCGTACGGCTAGCGCCGGCATTCGTAAGCGGGTCTTTGAACCGGCTGACTGTACAAGCCATATAAAACGCAAACGCCCGCGAGCGGCGGGCGAGGGCAGTTGCTGCAATGCAGCTGATGTCAGGCAGTAGCACCCTGACGAGCAATGCTGTCGATCTGGAAACGCGCGATGCCAAGATCGGTGAGCTCGCGGTCGGAGAGCAGCGACAGCTCGCGCACGGTCTCACGATAGCGGAAGTAGGCCTGAACCTTAGCGAGAATGTAGGAAACGAACATGGGATGCTCCTGAACTTGCCGGCCATTCAGCTGCGGCCTGCGTCCCTGCCTTGCAATGCACAAATACTCCTGTGCGCCGCACAAAAGAAGGGCGAATCCGGCAGATGAGACATGCTTATACTGCATGACTAAGCCAAAGATCGGCGAGCGTCTTGCTGTCAGGGCATAGACCGGCTATCCGACGGCTGGACGATGAGCTTGCGCGCAAGATGCTGACAGGTCTCCCTCCCATGCGTGTGACGCGGGGGTGTCCCACGCGAGGATCGCCGGCCAGTTCACACAAGATTCAGGGATCCCGGCTCATCGTTCTGGCTCAAGAGAGCGCGTGAAGCCTCTGTTTGCGCCGAGATCCCCCGAGCTATCATGAGCCCTCCTCCCTCAGTCTCCGCCGCCGCGGATTGTCCGTCCATCGACAACAAGATCCCAGCGATCCCAGCCGCGGTGAGCGCCACGCCTGCCAGGGATGCAACCGTCACCGCCATTAGTCTGGCACTTCTGTCGACCGCGTTCTTTGCCATGGGCGATGTCGCTGCGAAGGTCCTGACCGGCACACTGCCTGCGATCGAGGTCACATGGCTGCGCTACGTTGTGTTCTGCTTGGTGGTCATTCCGACGGTCTTCATCTTGCGAGGGCCAAGAGCGATGCACACGCCACGCTTGCGCCTGCAGGTCATCCGGGCGCTGGCGGTTGCCGGATCGGCCGTGCTTTTCATCCTCGGCCTCGGCTACCTCCCGGTCGCTGAGGCGACGGCGATCAACTTCATCTCACCGATCTTCATCACCGCGCTGTCGATCCCGCTTTTGGGCGAGACAGTGGGTATCCGACGCTGGGCCGCGGCAGCAATGGGCTTCCTTGGCGTGATGCTTGTTGTCCAGCCTGGTGGCTCGGCCTTCCAGACGGCCGCCCTGCTGCCGATCGGCGCCGCGCTCGCCTGGGCCGTGGCCGCCATCGCCACTCGCCTGATGAGCTCTGAGAGGCCTGAGGCGACCTTGGCATGGTCAGCTATCATCGGGCTGCTCGCCCTCACCGCCTTCGTGCCGTTCCACTGGCGCACGCCTGCCGCTGGCGAGTTGGGCGTTGCCGTCTTGATGGGGGCCTGCTCGACCATGGGTCATTGGCTCATCATCCTCGCCTACCGCAAGGCTGCCGTGTCGACTATTGCCCCGTTTTCCTACACCCAACTCCTGTTTGCCGGGCTGCTCGGCTTTGCCGTCTTCGGCACTGTGCCGGGAGCCATGACGCTCGTCGGCGGGCTCGTCATCGCAGCGAGCGGTCTCTACACGGCCCACCGAGAGCGCATCAGAGCCCGGGAGGCGAGGCTTGCGGCTGCCGGGATCCGCCGGCCTTAAGGGGCTCACCAGGTTCGATGCAAGAGCTTGCCTAAGGATGCTGCTTGGGTCCGCCAGGACGTCTATGTGCCCGTAAAGCGGCGGCACCCCCTGGACGCGCAGAAGGTTGAGGCGTTGGCCTAGAGCGTGATGGAGAAGGGTCAGGAGCCCCCCATTCTCGTGCGGCCTGATGGGAAGCGGTTTGTCCTAGGAGAGGGGTTCCATCGGCTGGAGGCGTGCAAAGCTCTCGGAGAGACCACCGTTTCAGCCTACTTTGTGTAGACCCGTCGGCACTGAGGCGCGCCTCGTTTGGCCGGCGTCCTTAATCCGTCGTTAACTATACCGCCCGCATCGTCGCTGATGGGGCGAGCACGCGTGTAGGGGTGGACAAGCATCATCTTCCAACGCAGCAATGGGTGCAGATTGACCGCCTAAGGCTGCCCTGGAGGCAAATAGGTGCAAAACCGCCCTGAGCGCAGCCAGAATCAAGGCCACGATGATCAATCTGTTCGAGATGCTTCAACCAGCAACCGATATTCTGTTGGAGCTGCAATCCCTCGTCACCGCACGCGAGTTGCACCCGTGGATCGGATCAGCCGTCTTGGTGATCCTCGTGACGATCCTGGTGCCGGTGATGAGGTGGCGCAGACACGTGGCTGCCATGGAATGGCGCAGGACGTTGGCAGCCCGGGCAAGGGCCTGAGACTAGCCCTCCAGGATCAAGTGGATGATGGGAAATGCACGGCCATGATCATCCCGCTCGGATCGGCCTACCTCCCGAAATCCCATGCGCCTGTAGAAGGATCTCGCGCCCTCATTCTGCTCGTTGACGTCGGGTGCGCCGCACACTCCGGCCTTGGCGGGGATCGCTCAATCCGGTGCCTTGGCTTGGTCTGATTTTTCCCCCTCCGCAACAATTTGCAGCATTTCATCGGGTAGGGGTCTCTGAAGTTTCAGTGCCTCTTCAGCCGGAGCATTGAGCCAGACGTCATATTCCTCAGGCGTGGTCAGGATGACCGGCATCGCTTTCGGATGGATCGGTCCCACCACGCCATTCGGCTCCGATGTCAGAAATGAATAGAGCAGGTGTTCACCTTCGACAGGATCAGCCTTCGTTCCACGTACGCCGGTCCACGGCCGCCAAATGCCAGCAAATGCGGCAAGGGGACGATCCTCATTCAGAGCAAACCACACCGGAGTTTTACGAGGTTTCGTATCTTTGTACTCGCTGAAACTGGTCAATGGTACAAGCGCGCGGTACTGGGGCTTGAGCCAGGCACGCCAGAACGGGGAGCCGACATTACGCACGTTCGTCACCGGATGGTTCCCGACCTTCGGGGGAGGCGGGAAGCCCCAGCGCATCTGGATCAGCTCGCGCTCGCCACCATGATTTCTGATGACCGGCGCCATCTGGTCTGGAAAGATGGCTGGCAAAGGAGGGAGGTTGCCTGCACTATCGCGGGCTACATCGAAGGCCTGCCGCATCGAGGCCTGTGTTGCGTACGAGCTATAGAGATTGCACACGGGTGGAACCTTCCGTCTTGGCATCCGGGCGTTCGTCTCATCCTGGAGCATTTGTCTGCACCCAACGTGACAATAAGCGCTGCCCCGCGCAACCCTTCAGCGTATAATCACGGCAATCGGCAGACCGCGTTTTGATTTGCGAATCATTGCGCATGAACGGTCCGGCCCTTCACTCGTTCTCCCCATTGAATTTCAGATCTTTGACCGATGCGGCCAATCACCAACTCTGCCGATACATTGCCTCGAACCTCCGTTTTGGACCTCAGCCGCCGGATCGGGGATAAGCAGGCCGAGCCCTATCAGGCCAGGATCGCTGCATCAGTCCGAGAGGCAATTCGGCGCGGACGCTCTGGCGCGGTGCTTGCGCCCACTGGCAGCGGGAAAAGCCTTCTAGCCGCCGGTGCTGCCGAGGACGCCATCGATCTGGGTAAGCCGATCCTCGTGCTGCACCCCGACGTTTCCCTGCTGCGCCAGAACTACGCCCAGTTTCAGAGCGTTCCTGTGGTGAAAGGTGCGCAGACCGCGTTCTACGTCGCCAAGAACGAGGTCATTGGCGAACAGCCGATGGTCCGGAACTCGCTCGACGCGGATGTCATCCCCGCCACGAACATGTCCCTCGTCAACAAGCTCGATGATGAGGAATTCCTGCGCTCTCTCGATCGCTTCGGTAAAAGGGGAGGGGTGGTCCTCATCGACGAGGGCCACAAGGCCGCGGCCGAGGAACTCGCCCAGGTTCTCTCCCGCATCGCCCATGCCGGCGGCTCTGGCATTGTTCTGACCGCCACACCATTCCGGACCGATGGCAAAGACCCGCTGGACGCCTTCGGCGCCAGCATTGAGCACGACCTGATCGACGTTGCCACCTATGACGAGGTCCTGGCGACGGGCCGCACTGTCCCCACCAAGTTTGACATTGCGACCGGAGAATTTGAGGCTCATCTCGGCACCGACGCCGTCCGGCTCATCGAGAGCGCCTTCCTCGCGCTTCTGGCCGAGAACAAATCGGTCGACCAAGCCTCCCAGCAGGCGTTCTCACGATTCTTCAAGGAGGGAGCAAGCGAGGGCGACAAGGCGATCGCCGCTCTCATCGTGGCAGCCGTAACCCGGATCTGGGCCAAGTGTGCAGCCAGCGCTACCCTGGCCATGATCCATTGCGACAGCGTCGAGTTCGCTAAGGAGCTCTCTGGCTATCTGGCTCAGGAAATCCTCCCTCCCGGTCACGATAGGGAAGCGGAGAAGCCCCGTGTGGCCTTTGTCGTGGCCGGGGAAATCCGCGTCTGGCGCAACGGCGCCGAGGCAGGGTTGAAGGAGGGTGAGGAGCCCGGTCGCAAGATCAAGCGCGATGATCTCCTGGATGCTGCCCGTGCCGGCGGCTTCGACCTTCTGGTCAACGTGAATGCTCTGGGTGTTGGGACCGATGTTCCACAGACCGACCTCAATATCCTGGCCTGTCAGGAGCGATCCATCGGACCGGTGAAGCAGATCAGTGGGCGAGGAGAACGGGCTCATAAGGCGTCTGGGAAGACGCATCAAGTCTTCGTCGACGTCGGCAATTCCATCCTGCGCATCTTCAGCGACATCGACGCCATGCGCCGGAACCATCCGGAGCGCTGTCGGCGTCAGGTCCGCGGGCTGGCCGCTCCGATCCGGGAGCAGTTCGAGGCATGGTTCGACAAGGATCCCAGCCTTCGCGAGCAGATCGAGGAGCGCCAGCGGCAGATCCGTCTTCGGATGGGCGAGGGGGATAGCGAGCAGTACGATGACGCGCTCGACCCCACGATGGAGATTGGCGAGGAGGACACCCTTCCGGTGCCGAAGCCCTTTGCGGCGGGCCTTATGACGACGGGTATGCGCCGCTATGACTCCGAAACTAAAAAGTTCTCCAGCCGCGTAGCGCTGTTCTGTGACCTCAAAGAGTTTGGTCTCTACGATGAGGAGGCCGCACCGGATCTCCCGCGCTGGCTGGTTGCCACCCACGACGAACGGACAGGGGCGCAGCAGGCCTTTCTCTGCAAGACCCAGGACATTGCTCGCAAGTACGTGGCCTTCGTTGGTATCCGGCACGACGGCGACTACGAGAGCGCCAGCCCCACCGACAAGCAGCGCAGGTTCCTCACGAGCCTGCAGCAGGCGCGGCCTCTCGCACTCCCGTGGCTTACCGGATTTGCAGCACCGGCCAATGCCACCCAGATGTCGGCCGCCATCGATCTCCTGAAGGATAAGGCAGGCCTCCTCGCCCGGTTGCTCAATGTCGCTGCCGTCCGTCTGGTCGAGCGGGCAACAGGCGCTCACAGCCTGCGGCCGGACCTCCGCTCGATTGTTCTGGATCGGCCCAACCAACTCACCCCACAAAGGCGCGATCTTCTCGCCGCCTATTGCCGGCTGCGCCAGCGGTTCGCCGACCTCTACCCCTATGCGTTTGGAGGGAAGCCGACGGCTTTTTCCGTCACGACCTTCGACCCGAGCGTGCTGCCCGAAATCAAGGCCATCGTGGCGAACACGAACGTGCGATTCTTCATCATCGACAACCCTGAGAAGGAAGAGCAACTCCGCCCGAGCCTCGCCGAGGGCCTGATCAAATCCTCCATCGTTGCGGTCGGCCCGAAAGGTCCGAGCGAGCAGTGGATCCGACAAAAGGCAGGGTTCGGCCGCCATGACGATGCAGCGCGTGCGCGGGAGCAGAGTTTCCGGGACTACCTCACCGACCTCGCCGATGGACCCGTGAGCAAGGACCACACGCTGACGATTACCCTCGCACGAACCGAGTATCTCGAGATCGCGGCTGCGAAGCCCGGGAAGGAACTCATCAGAGCAATGCCTTCAGCCGTGATGAACCTCTTGCTGCTCTTGGGAGAGGAAGGTGGGGTGCCCACGCCAGGGGAGCAGGTTGAACTCATCCAGGACGCCATTCAGAAGAACCGGACAGACGTCACAGTCCCGTTCTCACTACCCCGGCTTTGTGCTCGATACGCCCAGCGACAGGTGCCAGCTCAGAAGAAGGTCCTGAAGGATCTGGAGAAGGCAGCAACCTTCAAGAAGAATCGGGATGCATACTTGCGCTCCCAGAAGCCGACATCCCTAGCTTCGTGACAGCCAGCATGCTTCAAATAGGACCCGCTGTATCGAACGAGAAAGCCCCAGCCGAGAGTGTAAGGGATCTCGGCCAGGGCCAACTCCAAGCATTAGGGCTATGGAGAATGTTCGGGCTGATACGCAACGCGCCCGTTGCAGGCAATTTGGACCGGCCAGGCTTAACAATCGGTGTAGGCCGCTAATCCCAACCTAGAGCGCTGATGGTAAGAACCCGATGGAACGTAATATCTCGGTGTTGCTAATAGGCGCTTGCGGCCCGCGCCTGTACTTGCGGCGCCGCGGAGCCTATCCTAGGCCATCGCGGCAGGGCGCTGCAGATGACCGATGAACTGGCATTTAGGCGGGAGGCCGCCGCCGAGTACGATCATGCTTTTTCGCATGTCTCAGCCCATTTCGTTCCGTTC
>NZ_JAMXFJ010000055.1 GCF_025460805.1 Microvirga sesbaniae
ATGGCGGTTCTGGACAGCGCGATCGTCAATGTCGCCCTGCCAGTGCTGGCCCAGCAGCTTCAGGTGGATCCGGCAACGGCCGTTTGGGCCGTCAATGCCTATCAGCTGGCGATCACCGTCTCACTCCTGCCTCTGGCGTCCCTTGGCGACGCCGTGGGGTATCAGCGGATCTACTGGGCTGGGCTCCTCGTGTTCACCGTGGCATCGCTCGGCTGCGCTCTCGCCGGGTCCTTCCCGGCGCTTCTCGCCGCTCGAATTGTGCAAGGCTTGGGAGCGGCCGGAATCATGAGCGTCAATATCGCTCTTGTCCGGTTCATCTATCCGGCAAAGCTCCTCGGCAGAGGCATGGGGAGCACGGCACTCGTGGTGGCCGTCTCATCGGCGGCCGGCCCCTCTCTTGCGGCGGCCATCCTGTCGGTTGCGTCCTGGCCCTGGCTCTTCCTGATCAACTTGCCCCTCGGCGCGTTCGCGCTCATTGTGGCCGCTCGGACCTTGCCGGAGACGCCGCAATCGGCCCGACGGCTCGACGGGTTGAGCGTTCTTCTCAACGCTCTGACCTTCGGTCTCCTGATCACCGGGATCGATGCCCTCGGGTCCGGCGATCTCAGCTATCCGCTGCCTGCGTTAGCCGGGGCTGTGGTCGTGGGGATCGTGTTCGTCCGCTACCAGCTATCGCTGCCGATGCCGCTGCTGCCCCTGGATCTGCTCCAGCGGCCGGTGTTCGCTCTGTCGATGCTGACGTCGGTCTGTTCGTTTGCCACCCAGTCGCTCGCTTACCTCGCTCTCCCGTTCTACTTCCATGATGAGTTGGGGCGCAGCGTGACTGAGACCGGCATGCTGATGACCCCATGGCCCCTGGCGATTGCGGTCGCCGCACCCATTTCCGGCCGTTTGGCCGACCGGTTCTCCCCCGGGTTGCTGGGGGGCATTGGCCTTGCCACCCTGGCTGGCGGCTTGGCTCTCCTGGCTATGCTGCCGAATGATCCGTCGACCACGGACATCGTCTGGCGGCTGACGGTCTGCGGCCTGGGATTTGGTTTGTTCCAATCGCCCAACAACAAGGCCATCATCACCAGCGCGCCGCCCGAGCGCAGTGGCGGTGCGAGCGGCATGCAGTCCTCGGCCAGGCTGCTCGGTCAGTCTCTGGGCGCGGCATTGGCGGCGGTTCTGTTTGGCCTCGCACCCAACAATGCGACAGCCATAGTCCTGTGGTTAGGAGCGGGCCTGTCGGCGGTCGGATGTGTGACGAGCAGCTTGCGGACGCTGAGGGGCGGCACGCCACGCGAAGACTAACGGGAAGCCGCCAGAGAGGCCATGGTTGCCGGCCCAAACATGCTCGTCCTATGAGCAGAGCGAGCGAACTGCGTCTATCCGCATCAACCGGCAGGGCCTCTGACTTTTCATAAGAGGGTCCTGGGTTCGAGTCCCAGCGCGCTCACCAGATTATTTCAAGCACCTAGATGCTGATTGGTTTTGGTCCTGCTTCCCAGAAAACCGGGTTGGGACGCATATGGGAAGCAAGCTCAGCTGGTTGAGCTATTTACTCCACGATCCCATCGCCCCAGCCGCACGCCGAACCTTACTGCCAGAATCAACGAACGTCAGGAATCAGCTAGAGAGACGACCTTGTCACGGTCAAGCTGAATGGCCGAGTTTGTTAAGGCTTGTTGGATGCCTGCCGCGGCGGGACGGTGCGGCTGCACGAGCGGCAGGCGTTCGACAAGCCTCAAAGGAGGAAACCGCGGTCCACCGCGCTGATGCTGCGGATGTTATGGGGATTGTGGCGTCGGCATCGGGTGCACAGCCACCATCACGGACCCAATCTGGTGTGGGGGAGTTCGCTGCGAGGGCCATCGCGAGCCCAGCGGGCGGGACCATCGGGATGGCAGTGCCACGCAATAGAACGCAGCGTGGCAAACGCCGGGCGTGACACAGCGAGCGCCGGTGTGCCGGATGCAGCGCCCGTTATCAGCAGCATGAGGGTCAGGAGCAGGTCGGCGGGAGGTCATGAGGTGTCGATCCGGATCGGGTGAGAGAGCGCCGGGCGCGGTGCATATCCGCGGGCGAACCGCTCGATGATGAGCATGCGCCCGCCGCAGCACGGGCAACACCGCGACGGCTCGATCAGTGCATCAGGGGCAGGAGCCTCGGCCAGGGGCTTCCCGGCCGCCGCCAGCAGCGCACGCGCACGAGCGAGGTTCGCCTGGCGCACGCCGTTACCGAACAATCCGTAATGGCGGATGCGGTGAAAGCCGTCAGGCAGCACATGCAGCAGAAAGCGACGGATGAACTCATCCACGCTCAGCCGCATCACCTTGGAGCGCTGACGTCCCTTGTGCCGGTAATCCTTCCAGCGGAAGCTGACCCCATCCGCATCGCAGGCGATCAGCCGGGAGTTTGAGATCGCCACGCGGTGCGTATAGCGCGCCAGGTAAGCCAGCACCGCCGCGGGCCCGCTGAACGGGCGCTTGCAGTAGACCACCCATTCGATCCGCCGCAGCGCCGCCAGCCAGGCGTTGAACGCCTCCGGCTCGGCCAGATGCGCCTGACTTCCGAAGAAGCCCAGGCGCCCGGTCGCCTGAGCGCGGGACAGCCCCTCTAAAAACAGGCGTCGGAACAGCCGCGAGAGCACCCGCACCGGCAGAAGGAAGCCGGGCCGGCCGGCGATCCAGCGGCTTCCGTCCGGGGCAATGCCGCCGCCGGGCACGATCACATGCACATGCGGATGGTGCGTCAGAGCCAAGCCCCAGCTGTGCAGCACCGCCGTGAAGCCGATGCGCGCACCAAGATGCTTGGGATCGTCCGCCAGGGTGAGCAGGGTCTCGGCGGCAGCCTTGAACAGCAGGTCATAAACCACCGCCTTGTTGGACCAGGCCAGATCGCCGATCGCTGCTGGCAGCGTGAACACCATGTGGAAGTAGGGCAGGGGCAGCAGCTCGGCTTCCCGGTCAGCAAGCCAGTCCCGGGCCGCCGCGCCTTGGCACTTGGGGCAGTGCCGGTTGCGGCAGGAGTTGTAGGCGATCTGCGTGTGGGCACAGCGCTCACAGCGCTCCACATGCCCGCCGAGCGCGGCCGTGCGGCAGGCCTCGATTGCACTCATCACCTTGAGCTGGCCGAGGCTGAGATGGCCGGCATGGGCGGCGCGCCAAGCCGCCCCGTGGGTGCGGAAGATATCCGCCACCTCCAGGGCCGGGTGAGGCATGGGCCGGCCCTCAGGCCGGCGGATCCGCGAGAGGCAGATGATCGAGCGGGCTCATCACGGTGCGGATGAGCTGGGTCGCCACGCGGGTGTAGCGGGCGGTGGTGTCGAGCTTGGTGTGCCCGAGCAGCACCTGGATGACGCGGATGTCGACGTTCTGCTCGAGCAGGTGGGTGGCGAAGCTGTGGCGCAGGGTGTGCAGGCTCACGGGCTTGTCGATCTCAGCCAGGCGGGCGGCGGCATGACAGGCGCGGTTGAGCTGGCGCGGGGTGAGCGGGTTGACCCGGTTCTGGCCGGGAAAGAGCCAGCCCTGCGGCCGGGCCGCCCGCCACCAGGCGCGCAGCAGCTCCAGAAGCTGCGGCGAGAGCATGACATAGCGATCCTTGCGGCCCTTGCCCTGCTCGACGCGGATGATCATGCGGGTGGAGTCGATGTCGCTGACCTTGAGGGCGACGACCTCGGAGGCACGCAGGCCCGCCCCATAGGCGACGCTCAGCGCGGCCTTGGATTTGAGATTGGGCGCCGCCTCGAGCAGACGGGCGACCTCGTCGGGGCTGAGGACCACCGGCAGCTTGCGCGGCTCGGGCACGAACGGGATCGGCTGCATGACCTCGGGCCGGTGCAGGGTGACCTGGAAGAGGAAGCGCAGGGCCGTGACGGCGTGATTGATGGTGGGCGGGCTGGCGCCGGTCTCGCTCAGGAAGAGCTGGTAGCGGCGCACATCCTCGAAGCCGGCTTGGTCAGGCGAGGCGCCAAGGAAGGCGCTGAAGCCGCGGATGGCGCGGATGTAGGCGTCCTGGGTGCGTGGGGCGAAATGGCGGATCGTCATGTCGTCGATCAGGCGCTGGCGAAGAGGGCTGACGGACGCGTGGGTCATGGGAGGCTCCTGTCCTGAGGGTGGAGGAAACCTCTCCATTCTCAGGCCGGACGCATCCCGGCGTGACCTCTATGATCATCCCAGACGCCGACAGAGCCGGCATGGCCTACCGCGGTAGCGGTTTAGTCCTTTGACCCGATTCGGACATTCCGCTCGACTACGGCAGGCGGAGGCATCGCATGAGCTTACGTGTAATCCAGTTCCTCGCGATCCTGCTGACCGCTCTCGCCCTGATCTCGGCCTGAGCGCACCTTTTCGAGTTGCCGCACAAGATTCATCTGCCGCGGGATGCCTATTTGCTCACTGGATTCGACACGGGCTGATCTCAGCAGCAGCCCGCAGGCTCCGCAACCTTCTCCGGCACCTTTGCGGGACCACAGCCGCAGCCCGACTTGCCCTCGGCCTTGGCGTCGGCATCCGCAACGCAGCAGGCATCGGCCTGTGCTGGGGCGGGACCACCGCAGCAGCCCGAGTTTGCCGGCGCACCGTCGACGGCAAGCTCGGTTGAGCACACGCCCGTCTCCGGCAGGACGAGGTGGACGTCATCCGCTGCCGCGAGGTCGCCGGCGATGGCCGCTACGACCGAGCGGACCTGCTCGTACCCGGTCAGCATCAGGAAGGTCGGGGCGCGGCCGTAGCTCTTGATCCCGACCGTATAGAAGCCCGGCTCGGGATGGGCGAGCTCGCGGTGGCCGTGCGGAGGCACCGATCCGCAGGAGTGCAAATTCGGGTCGATCAGCGGACCGAGCGCCTTCGAGCTCTCCAGCCATGGGTCGAGGTCGAGCCGCAGCTCGCGGGTCAGGCTCAGGTCCGGGCGCTGCCCCGTGCAGACCACGATCCGGTCGACGGGGCCGACCTCGCGGAGGCCGTTCGCCGTCTCGCCTTCGACGATGACTTGCCCGCCAGCGGCCCTAACGCGGACCACGGAGAACCCGGCCACGAGGGTGACCTGTCCGCTGTCCACGAGCGCCTTGAGCCTGGAGCCAAGTTCGCCGCGCGCCGGAAGCTGGTCGGCGCTTCCGCCGCCGTAGACCCGCATCAGGTTCTCGCCGCGGGTTGCCCAGACGGTGGAGGTCGCGGGATCCCGCTCCGCCAGCCGGGCGAGGTCGAGGAGGACGTTCGCGGCCGAATGCCCGGCGCCGACGACGAGGGTCGTCCTGCCCTCGTACGTGGCGCGGTCGCGTCTGAGCACGTCCGGGATGCCGTAGGCGATGTTCCCTGCGTTCTCCGCCTCGCCCTCGGCGAGGATGCCGCCCGCACCGAGCGGGTTCGGGGCCGTCCACGTCCCGGAGGCATCGATCACCGCCCGCGCCAGGTCCCGCCGGATGGCGCCGTTGCCGTTGGAAACGGCAAGCACGAACGGCTTGGCTTCACGGCCCTTGCTGAGCACCTTGTCGGCTCCCTGGCGGGTGATCGCTGTCACCTTGGCGCCTGTCTCGATCACCGCCACCATCTCGGGCGCCTCGGCGAGCGGCTTGAGGTAGGATTCGTACAGGTCTGATCCCGTCGGCATCGCCTTGCCGGGAGGCTCCTGCCACCCATGGGACTCGAGCAAGGCGCGGGCCGCGGTGTCGGTGTTGTACTCCCACGGCGAGAACAGTCGGACGTGACCCCAATCCTTCACGTTGGCGCCGACGGTGTCCCCGGCCTCGTAGACCATCACGGGGAGGCTGCGCTGGATGAGGTGAGCGGCGGCGGCCAAGCCGACAGGGCCTGCGCCGATGACGGCTACGGGAAGGGCATCAGACGAGGTCATGGCAGGACTCCTTGGTCAGCAGCAGGAGGCGGGTTGAAGAGCGAAGCCGTCGCGCACGCGCTCGACGAAGACGCGTCCGTGACAGCAGAGGATCTTGAGCATCCGCGAGGGATCGCGGTGGCGGGGCTGGGCCAGGACGGCGAGGACGTCCGCCCGCTCGAGGCCGATGTCACGCAGGAGATGGTCGTCCAGCTCGCCGAGGGCGGCGACCTGCCGACGGTTCCGGGCCGCGCGGGCGAGATGGAGGATGAAGGGAACGAAGCCTGGCATCTGTCTCTCCTTTCATGTTCCCGGTATCATCGAAATAAGGGGCAAAAATAAATCAGGCGGCGTTCTCTGCCTGGGTCGAGCATCCGGCATCGGCACAGCACTCGTCGGCCAGGAAGCCGATGAGACCGTTCATCGCCGGGTAGCTGGCCCGGCAGATCAGGGTCGTGGCCTGCCGCTCCTGCGTCACCAGCCCAGTCAGGAGGAGGCGTTGGAGGTGATGCGAGAGCGTCGAGCCCGGGATGCCGAGGCGCTCCTGGATCTGGCCGACGGGCAGACCCGCCTCTCCGGCCCGCACCAGCGTGCGATAGACCTGGAGCCGAGTGGTGTTCCCGAGCGCTTCGAGCTGTTTGGCTGCTTGTTCGACGTTCATGGAAATAAGGTGAATGTGTCTGGGCAGCAGGTCAAGCGTTATTTCCTGAATCGTCGAAAGAGGATGCCGGCCTAGTGTGGGGTGACGGGATTGGGTCCGTAGAACCTGCAACAGCGGACCATCGCACGGCCAAGCTGAAGGGCAGTCCACGACCCCGACCGGACCTTTTGCTCAGCCTTGGCCGTATCCGTTTCTGCGCCGCTTTCCGACCGTCGCGAGAAGGCGTATCATACTCACATAGGTTAAAGTCCTGCGTTGGACCTGGGCTCCCGACGAGCCGCTATTGATCGACAGCTTTGTCGACGTCGCTCCTGTGCCGCGTGGTTTGCCCGACCCAGCCGCCAAGGCGAATGACGATGTCCTTGCTCACTGCTTCAGTGGCGGTGCTGGTCGTTACGGCCATCGCCATCGGCCTGACACCTGCGAGATCAGCAGCAGACGGTCGGACACGCCACCACCGACAGTTCAGCCGGCTTGGACACGTGGGTGCTCGGCATCCGGGCTTCGACGGCAGCGCTTCCGAAAGGTTGCCGAATGAAATGCGAGACGACGTCGTCCGGCTTCCCCACCCGATCCCAGTGGCGCCTCAGCCAACATGAAGGGAGACCAACGATGTCCTTCCTCGCCGCCTCAACCGCAGCGCTCGTGACCATGACGGTCGCCACCGCCAGCATCGGACTGATGCTTCCCACGCCCCTGGCTGCACAGCCTGCCCTTGCGGGCCACGCCGCCGAGGACGCGGCGATCCGACCGTTCACGTTCCGCGCATCCGACGAGGAACTCGCCGACCTCAAGCGGCGGATCAAGGCGACCAGATGGCCCAGCCCAGAGCTGGTGGCGGACGCCTCGCAGGGCGTGCGCCTCGCGACCATGCAAAAGCTCGCCGACTACTGGGCGAACCAGTATGACTGGCGAAAGGTTGAGAGCCGGCTCGCCGCGTTGCCGCAGTTCGTCACCACCATCGACGGCGTCGACATCCATTTCATCCACGTCAAGTCGACGGAGCCGAACGCGCTGCCGCTGATCATCACGCACGGTTGGCCGGGATCGATCATCGAGCAGTTGAAAATCATCGATCCGCTGACCAATCCGACCGCTCACGGTGGAACCGCAGCCGACGCGTTCGACGTGGTGATTCCCTCGCTTCCCGGCCATGGCTTTTCCGGCAAGCCCAAGGAATTGGGCTGGGACCCGATTCGCATCGCGCGCGCCTGGACCGAACTGATGAAGCGGCTCGGCTATTCGCGCTACGTGGCGCAGGGTGGCGACTGGGGCAATGCGGTGACGGAGCAGATGGCCTTGCTTACACCGCCAGGGCTCATTGGTGTCCACACCAACATGCCCGCGACCGTCCCCGCCGAGATTACGGCTGCCTTGTCGGGAGGCACACCGCCCAAGGACCTCTCGCCCGAAGAGAAGTATGCTTACGACCAGCTCGACACCTTCTACAAGCATGGCCTCGGCTATGCCCAGGAGATGGCAAACCGACCCCAGACGCTCTACGCGCTTGAGGACTCGCCGGTTGGCCTGGCGGCCTGGATGCTCGACCATGACGCACGCAGCGAGGAGATGATCGCGCGCGTGTTCGACGGTCAGACCGAGGGACTGTCCCGCGATGACGTGCTCGACAACGTCACCCTTTACTGGTTGACCGACACGGCAGTTTCGTCGGCGCGGCTTTATTGGGAGAGCAAGCTCGCCTTCTTCGCCCCGAAGGGCGTGCCTCTGCCGATGGGCGTCAGCGCGTTTCCCGACGAGATCTACACCGCGCCAAGGAGCTGGACGGAAAAGGCCTATCCCAAGCTCATCCACTACAATCGTCTGCCGAAGGGCGGTCATTTCGCGGCCTGGGAGCAGCCGGAGCTCTTCAGCCAGGAGATGCGGACGACGTTTCGGAACCTGCGCTGATTGCGGGGAGACAGGTGGTACGCACGTGGGACGTGCAGTCGTTCCTGGCAGCACGGCACCGATGGTGCCGAACCATGGGGAGAGAGATAGATGCCCGAAGGAATCGACCATGAGCGCCGCCGCCTGCTGGGCGCTGCCGCCTTGACGGTTGCCACCGCCGAACTCGCCCTGATCGGCCCGGCGGAGGCCCAGTCGAAGCAGGGCGAGGCATCAAGCACTCCTGCGATCGGACCAGATGCGGCCGCGTCCTTCGCCTCCCTGAAGCACGTCGATGCCGGCGTCCTGAACGTCGGATACGTCGACACCGGACCGGCGGATGCTCCCGCGGTCATTCTCCTGCACGGCTGGCCCTACGATATCCACACCTACGCGGAAGTGACGCCCCTGCTCGCAGCGGCGGGATACCGGGTCATCGTGCCGTATCTGCGCGGCTACGGATCAACCCGGTTCCTGTCCGACGGAACCCTCCGGAACGGCCAGCCGTCGGCGCTTGCCACGGACATCGTGGCATTGATGGATGCCCTCAGGATCGAAAGGGCCACTATCGCGGGATGCGACTGGGGCGCGCGGACGGCCAACATCGTTGCGGCGCTCTGGCCGGAGCGAGTCAAGGCCATGGTATCGGTGAGCGGCTACCTGATCGGCAGCCAGGAGGCCGGCAGGAAGCCGTTGCCCCCCAAGGCCGAACTCGAATGGTGGTACCAGTTCTACTTCGCCACCGAGCGCGGGCGGGAGGGCTATGACAGGTACCGCCACGACTTCGCCCGGCTCATATGGCAGATCGCTTCGCCGAAATGGGCCTTCGACGAGGCCACCTTCGAGCGCAGCGCGGCCTCGTTCGACAATCCGGATCACGTCGCCGTCGTGATCCACAATTACCGCTGGCGGCTTGGCCTGGCGGACGGCGATCCTGAGCTTGACGGCTTGGAACGGCGCCTTGCCGCCTTCCCGACCATCGCCGTGCCGACGATCACGCTGGAAGGCGATGCCAATGGTGCACCCCATCCGGATCCGGCCGCCTACGCCAGCAAGTTTACCGGCGGGTACGAGCACCGCCTGATCACGGGTGGGATCGGGCACAACCTGCCCCAGGAAGCGCCACAGGCCTTCGTCCGGGCCGTCGTCGACGTTGGCCGTTCCTGACCGAGGCTGCGGCGATTGCCAGTTGTATGCACTCGAACCGAAGGAGGCGGACATGAGCGATACCCAGGCGCGCGAAAGGACGACAGTCAACATCCCAGGAGTGCAGACAGTCGCCCTGAAGCTCGAGGTCGTCGTCATCCCCGTTGCGGATGTCGATCGTTCGAAGGACTTCTACGGTCGATTGGGATGGCGTCTCGATGCCGACTTCGTCAAAGGCGATACATTCCGGGTCGTCCAGTTCACGCCACCGGGCTCGCCATGCTCAATCCACTTCGGCAAGGGCGTGACATCGGCCGAGCCGGGTTCGGCACAGCGAATGTATCTCGTCGTTGACGACATCGCTGCGGCGCGCGCCGACGTCGTCGCTCGCGGCGTCGACGTCAGCGAGGTGTTCCACCGGGCGGCGATCGGGGAGGGTCCTCTAAGCGGGCTGGATCCGGAGCGCCGCAGCTATAACTCGTTCGCCACGTTCAGCGATCCGGACGGCAATGCTTGGCTGTTGCAGGAGGTCACCGCACGCTTGCCTGGGCGAGTGGACGCAGACAGCACGACGTTCATCTCGGCGACCGATCTTGCAGCCGCACTCCGCCGCGCTGCGTCTGCGCACGGAGAACACGAGAAGCGCAACGGCGGACAGCACGATGAGAATTGGCCGGACTGGTACGCCGAGTACATCGTCCGCGAGCAGGCCGGCCAGCCGTTGCCGGCCTGAGCCGCGCCCTCTAAATGCGTTTGGTCCTCCTGCGAATTGGCTTGGCTGTTCCACCCGAAGCCTCGGACACCATCGCAGCAGTGTCGGAACCGGTCAGCGAGCTTGGCAGGATCGCCTTGGCGGCCTCGCTGATGACGCCGGTGGCCGCATCGGCCGTGCCCTGGACCAGATCGCGCGCCGCGGTGCCGGCATCGGCGACCTGCCGCCAACTCGGGCGCTCCTTGACGAGGGGGGCCGCAGCCGCGCCAGCCGCAGCGATCAGGACATCAGCCAGGAGCTCCCGCATCTGCGGGTCGGCCAGAAGAGGGTCGAGCCATCCGGACTTGCGCAGGGCTTTGGGCACCCTCACAGCGGCAATCGTCTTCGGAGTCTTGGCCTTGTTTTTCGCCATGGACGAATTCCTCGATCCACTCAGGGTCCCGGGACGGGTCGTTCCGAACAACGTTCCTCGACTGTAGCCTCGCCCTGCGGATTGTCCACCAGACGCGAGTTGCGGAAGCGCTCGTCATAGCTGACCTCCTGGCTTACCCACGATGGCAGCGCGACCGGTTGGGCCGGATCCTCCAGTTCCACCTCGGGGTCAGCGTAAGATCTGATCCTGATTGAGCGCTAAGATAGTCGGCCCTGAACAACCCACAACTGATTGAGACAGAAGGATTCTTCGCCGTCACGAAGCATTGTAAAATGCCAGCATCTGGGTGCTGACCCGCTCAAAGCTGGTGTATTTCCATGGGACCCAAGCCGACAGTAGCGAGTTCCGGCGACCTCTACCGCAGCCGTCTCGACCAGATCCTCGATCCGCGTCACGAGCTGTTTCGCCTGGCCGGTCTCATCGACTGGGACCGCTTCGATCAGGAGTTCGGCCGCTTCTACCGCCCGTTGGGCCGGCCTGCCAAATCGACCCGGCTGATGGTGGGCCTGTCCTATCTCCAGCATACCTTCAACCTGTCCGATGAGGCGGTGGTGCAGCGCTGGATCGAAAACCCGTATTGGCAGTGGTTCTGCGGTTGCGAGTATTTCCAGCATCAGCTGCCGTGCGATCCGAGCTCGCTGACGCGCTGGCGCAAGCGGCTTGGACCTGACGGACTGGAGACGCTGCTGGCGGCCACGATCCAGGCCGGGCTGAAGAGCGGCGCCGTGCGGCCCTCGAGCCTGGAGCGGATCAGCGTCGACACCACCGTGCAGCCCAAGGCGATCACCTATCCCACCGACGCGAAGCTGTATCTGAAAGCCTTGCAGGCTCTGGTGCGGCAGGCCAAGCGGCATGGCCTCACGCTGCGGCAGGCTCACACGCGCGTGGCCAAACGCGCCGCCGTGCAGGTCGGGCGCTATGCCCATGCCCGGCAGATGCGGCGCATGCGCCGCGAACTGAAGCGGCTGAAGACCTATTTGGGCCGGGTCTATCGCGATATCGCCAGGAAAGTCGCCGGGGATGAGGGACTCTCACGCCGGTTTGCTCCTCTGCTCGGCCTCATCGAGCGTCTTCTGATGCAGGAGCGCACGAGCAAGAACAAGCTCTACAGCCTGCACGCACCGGAGGTGGTGTGCATCGCCAAGGGCAAGGCGCATCGGCCGTACGAATTTGGCTCCAAGGTCGCGCTGGCAGTGACCAACCGCGAAGGCTTCGTGCTCGCGTCCAAGGCGCTGGAGGGCAATCCGTATGACGGGCATACGTTGGACACTACCGTCGGCCAGGTCATCGCGATGACGGACGTGGAGCCCGCACGCATCTACGTCGACCAGGGCTATCGCGGACACGACTACGCCAAGACGGATCGGGTGTTCATCACGCGACAGCGGCGAGGGCTCACGCCAACGATCAAACGGGAGCTGAGACGCCGCTCAGCGATCGAGCCGATGATCGGGCACATGAAGGCGGACGGGCGGTTGGGACGCAATCACCTGCTCGGAGCGGTCGGGGATGCGATGAATGCGCTGCTCGTGGCCGCCGGGCACAACCTGCGGCTGATCCTGAACTGGCTCAGGCTTCTTGTCGCTTGGTTCCTGGCCGCTCTGATGGGTTCATCCGCGCCATCGGATACTGCCCACGAACCCTGGAATCCAATGGCAGCCTGATCAAACGGCATTGTTCAGGGCCGACTAAGATAGAACGGATCGGCAACTAATGGTGCGAGGCTTGAAGCCTGGCTCTCTGCGTTAGGCAACAGCACGTCAACGTGCATCGGATAAAGTGTTGTTGCTTCTCTCTAGTCCTGTCCACGAAGCCCTCCAAGCAACGTCACTCGCTCGGGCGGATCTTCCGGGTAGCCGCATCCTTTCTGTCGACGTGTGCGCGACGCTGTATGGCTACTCAAATGCCCGAACCGAGGCGTATTAGGCCATCGGCTTGCTCGACACCCACTGCGGTGGAGAGCATGTTCCTGCTACGCACTCCGTTAGCGCTCAATCAAGAGCAGATCTTGCGTTTGCCCCAACTCGGCTGACGACATGGGACGCATTCCTCCGTTTGCTGTATTTGCTTGTTGCGATCATTCAGAGTTGCTGGGTTCCTCAGGTGCCTTGCTTTCTCACACGCCGGTGAGGCTTTGCGGTGAATGTCACAGCCCCATTGCCCTTTGGAGGGCGGAGGACATGTGGTCTTCCATCGCCTTCACCGCCGCCGCGACATCGTGCTTCTCCAGGGCCAAGATGATCGCACGGTGCTCAGCGATCGTGTTCTGGACAAGCGGGGGCGTGATCACGTAGCGCCTGTCGATGCGGATAACCTTGATGCGGTCACCGGCCTGCGCGTAAACCGCATCAATGTAGGGATTACCGAGGCTGCCGACCATCGTGTCGTGGAACTCACGCTCCATGGCCTCAATCGCATCCCCAAGCTCCGGCTGGCGCAAGCCTGTGCGGACGCGTGCCTCGATCTCGTCGTGGGTGCGGGTGAAACGATCAATCTCTTCCTGCGAGCCCACGGAGCAGAAGTGCGAGACCGCTTCCTTCTCGATCAGACGGCGCAGTTGGTAGGTGTGCCGGATGATCTCCATGCCAGGACGGACGATGCGGATGCCATTGCGGGGCAGGATCTCGACTAACCCTTCAGCATGCAAGGTCCGGATGGCGTCCCGCAGCGGCGTAACAGGCACGTCGAGCATCTCCGAAAGCTGCCCCTGGGTCATGACGGTGCCGAGGTCGATCGTGTGATCGAAGAGGCGCTCCTTGAAGCGCTGATAGGCGACGTCACTTAAGCTCATACTTCAATCTCATCCTCTGATACATCACACGTCTTGACAAAAATATATCAGGAGCATTTTGATGTGTAAACCTTGAGCCAATCTGCTCTGCAACTCGAAAGTCGGCCCCTTGTCCCACAACGACCTGCCATCATCCCGCAGCCAGACTGGAACGATCCAGGAGGCGCGGCTCCTGCGCTTCTCCTTCCCCCGTGACCGGGTGATCGGCGACAGCCAAGTCCGGATCGAGAAGGCCAACATCGGCGTGCTCGAGCTCACCACGAGCGATGGACTGGTGGGCACCGGATTCTTCTTCGACCTCTTCTACGGGCTGCCATCGGAACGCGAACTGGCCCGCATCTTCGATGATCAGGCCATACCCGGGCTCAAGGGCGAGATCCCGGCTGTCCTCATCAATCGCATCCTGCGCCCCCGCGGCGGCAACCGCCGGATGCTGCCCTACGGCTTCGCCGAGGCCATCGACCAAGCCCTGTGGGATCTCCACGCCCAGTCCCTCGGGCTGCCATTGTGGCGGCTCCTCGGTGGAAAGGAGGGGCGCGTGCGCGCCTATGCCAGCGGCCTCGACTACCATCTGTCCGACAATCACTACAGCCACTTCTTCGCCCAGGCCAAGGCCAAGGGATACGAGGCCTTCAAGATCAAGGTCGGTCACCGCGACGTTGCATGGGATCTCAACCGCCTCAGCCTGCTGCGTGATGCCGTTGGACCCGAGGCGGTCATCATGGTTGACTCCAACGAGGCGTGGACACCCAAGGAGGCCATCCGGCGTATCAACGCCTATCAGGATGCCGGCTTCCCAATCTATTGGCTTGAGGATCCCTGCCTGCGCGAGGACTTCGAGGGCCTGCGCCAAGTCGGAGAGGCGTTGCCTCACACCCATCTCAACACGGGCGAGTACCTCGATCTTGCGGGCAAGCGGGCGCTCATCGCGGCCCGCGCCGTCGACATCCTCAACGTCCACGGCAAGATCTCGGACTCGCTGCGGGCCGGGTGGCTTGCAGCCGAGCATGGCCTCGAGGTTTCGCTCGGCAACACCAGCATGGAGATCGGCGTCCACGTGGCCTGCGCGCTGCCCGAGTGCCACTGGCTCGAGTACAGCTTCCAGAATACGACGATCCTTGTCGAGGAGACCGTCCGGATCGAAGGTGGCTATGCCTACGCGCCGGACAGGCCGGGCCATGGGATTCGGCTCTCCGATCGGGCGCGGGCTGAGTTCCGCTGCCCCGAGGCTGGCCAGGAGACTGCCGCCCACATCCTTCCCGCCCCTCCGATCCCCCTCGAGATGTCGGCCGCATGAGCGCTTTCCAGGATTCCTCGCAAGGGCAGGGGATGCCGCGGCTAGCGCTGATTGCCGACCGCTACAACCCCTTCTACATCCTGGGTCACTGGTCCGACGGCAGGTTCTGGGTCGTCGCGCTACTGGCGCCAGCCGTAATCCTGCTCGCCCTCATCGTGCTCTACCCGCTGTTCTATGGCCTCAGCCTCAGCGTGCATGAGATGCGCCTGACCCGGCCTGACCTCGGAACGGGGTTCGTCGGACCGAAGCATTTCGTCGCCATGCTGTCCGATGATGTGTTCTGGCTTGCGGTACGCAACACCTTCCTGTGGGTCGGCATCGCCTGCGTCCTCGAGGTCGGCCTCGGCATGATCAGCGCGCTTGCCCTCAATCGCGCCCTGCCGGGGCTGAAGGTCATCGCCGTGCTCGTGCTGCTACCTTGGTTCCTGCCGAAGGTCGTGGCGGGCAATATGTGGGCGCTGATGCTCGACCCGCGTCTCGGCGTCCTCAACGACATCCTGGTCCATCTCGGAATCCTGGCGCAGTACAAAGCCTGGTTTTCGGATCCGGCCACGGCCTTCGGCACGGCCGTCGTCATCGAGGCCTGGTGCGGCTTTCCCTTCTTCACGCTGCTGTTTATGGCTGGGTTGAAGGGTATCCCGAATGAACTCTACGAGGCTGCGTCGATCGACGGCGCCACTCCCATGCAGCGCTTCCGCTTCGTGACCCTGCCCATGCTCCGTAACGTGATGCTCGTGGCTGTGATCCTACGGGTGATCTCCCTCGTGAACTCGCCCGACCTGCTCCTCATCCTGACGCAGGGTGGACCGGGCCATTCGACCCTGGTGCTCTCGCTCTACGCCTTCGAGACCGCCTACCGCGGCTTCGACTTCGGGTACGGCTCGGCGCTCGCGGTTGTGATGCTCGGCATCCTGATGCTGTTCACGTTCCTCTATGTCCGGGCCTCGAGTGTCGGGAGGCAAGCATGATCGTCGGAAGCGCGCGCGAACGCCGCCTTTGGAACGTCGCAACCTATGCGATTGCAGGGTTCTTCGGCCTCACAGCCCTAGGACCGATCGTTTGGCTCGTGCTCACGTCCCTGAAGACGGAGGCCGACATCGTCACCGCACAGGGCGTCGTGTACTGGCCGAGCACCCTGACTCTGGCCAACTACCGGGAGCTCTGGGACCAGACCGACTTCCCAACCCTGTTCCGCAACAGCCTCTCGGCCACGACGCTCACGGTCGTCATCTGCCTGGTGGTGGGCACCCTGGCGGCTTATGCGCTGTCGCGAGAGGCCTTCCGCGGGCGTCAGCCCCTGCTCATGGGTCTCTTGGCGATCAGAATGTTCCCGGCCGTGATGCAGATCATCCCGCTCTTCATCATCATGAAGGCCATCGGGCTCCTCGACACCAAGCTCGGTCTGGCGCTCGCCTATGCCAGCTTCCTGCTGCCCATGTTCATCTGGCTCATGAAGGGCTTCTTCGACGACCTGCCGGGTGAATTGGAGGAGGCTGCCCGCATCGACGGCTGCTCCAGGCTCGGGGCGATGTGGCGGATCGCGCTGCCGGTCGCCCGCAACGGCATCCTGGCCACCACCGTGCTCATCGCCATCAGTGCCTGGAACGAGTTCCTGTTCGCCTTGATGCTCACGACCGGGGCGGACACGCGGACCTGGCCTGTCGGCCTGCAACTCATGATCGGCGACTTCCAGTTGCCGTGGGGACTACTCGCGGCGGGCGGGGTCATCAGCATCATTCCGGTCGTCGTGCTCTTCGCCTTCGTTCAGGGATCGATGGTGCGCGGTCTGACCGAAGGCGCCACTAAGGGATAACAATCAAGGGAGGAGACAATGAACAATTATCCGACACGCCGCGGAATACTCCAATACGGAGCGGCCCTCGCAGCACTCGGCGCACCGGGCTTCGCCCGCGCGCAAAGCCCGGTCCGCCTGAGCTACTGGCATCACTTCGCAAGCCAGAGCGAGCAGAAGGGCCTGCGCCGCCTGACCGAGATGTTCCGTGCCAGGTACCCTAACATCTCGATGGCGATCGAGACGATCCCGAACGCCGAGTACCTGACGAAGGTAACCGCCTCCGTGGTGGCCAACAGCCGTCCCGATACCTGCATGGTCGCAGCCGAACGCTTCGCCGACATGTACGCCATGAAGGCCTTGCTCGACCTCTCGCCCGAGGTCGCCAAATGGGATCGCAAGGCCGATTTCAAGCCCAGCGCTTGGAAGGGCGCCGAGCGCGACGGCAAGCCCTTCGGCGTCCCGGCCTATTCATTCGTCAATTGGATGTACTACCGCAAGGACTTCTTCGAGGAAGCAGGCCTGTCCGGGCCACCGGACACGATGCAGGAGTTCCTTGAGGCCTGCATCAAGATCACGAATCCGGCCAAGAATCGCTACGGCTTCGGCATGCGGGGTGGCGGCGGCGGCCATCAATACCTGATGGACTTGCTGATCGCCTACGGTTCGCCGATCGTCGTCGACGGCAAGGCCGCGATTGATCGAACGAAGGCGATCGAGGCGGTGCGTTTCTTCTCGGATCTCTACACCAAGTACAAGGTCGTCCCCCCGAGCGCGCCCAACGACAGCTTTCGGCAGATCATGGAGGGCTTCAAGACAGGTCAAACGGCCATGATCTGGCATCACACCGGATCGCTGGCAGAGCTGACGGCCGCGCTCAAGCCGAACCAAATCGGTACCACGTTGCGCCCGAAGGGTCCGGTTCTGCGGGCGGCCCGGGTCGACAACCTTTACAACGGCGTCTCCAACGACCGGAACCGAGAGGCGGCCTGGAACTGGGTCAGCTTCTGGGCCGAGCCGGACCCCTCGATCGCGCTCCTCGAGGAGACGGGCTACTTCCCAGCGTCCTTCAAGGTTGCCCAGGATCCGCGCATCACCGGCAATCCACTCTACAAGCCCGCCATCGAGACGCTGTCGTTCGGGCAGAATGCGATCGACACCCCCGGTGTCGAAGCCTGGGGGCAGAACCAGATGTTCCCCGAGTTCCAGAAGATTTTGGTCGGGAGCTCCACGGTCGAGGACGCAGTCGACGCAATGATGCGGAGCCTCGACAAGACGTTGAGCTGACGCCCGGAGCCGAACGGCTAACAGGAAAAGAGCACCCCATGTCGGCGTCCCGCTACCTGAAGGCGGGTGCCGTCGTGGAAATGAGGATTGAAGGACTCCGTCGGTAATGGCGGATCCCTGACGACGGCTTGATACGACCTTGGACATTCCATGCCCAGAGCGCGTTCGTCGAAGATCAGGTCAGTGGCTCAACCAGAAACGGATAGTGCGTTCTCCATGGGATTTCTGGCTTCTCAATACTCGGAAGATGCACGCTCGAAGGTAGATGTCTTACCAGGTGATGGTGATGGATAAATCCTGATCATGCTGATCAACACGCAATGTTCCTTTGATGCCGTTGAGGTGCACGATCTCCGCGTCTCCCACACCAGCAGCTTGGCGGATTTACTGTGCTATAGGCTAAGGTCAGCTCCTGGCACCGGGCTGACCTTAGCCGTACTTCCGCACTGCTGAGATGAGCCGACCTTCGCACCAACATCCGCTACTACTCAGTGTGACCCGCAGTGGACTCTCCGCAGACGCCGTGATGCTCTGCTCAGGCGGTTTGTAGTGTCTGAATTAAGGTGTGGGCAAAGCTCTCGCTGGCGGGCGGAAGTGTCCGCTCCGCCTTCTTAATGATCGAGATCTCCCGGGTAAATCGTCGGTCATCTACAGGACGCGAGCGCAAGGTCTGCTCAGCTCGGACCTCCATTGCAGACCCGGGCAGAATGGCAGCCCCTAATCCCGCCCGCACCATGCCCACCGCGGTCGACATATACGTCGCTTCAGCGGCAACGATCGGCAGTCGGCCGGCCGCAAGGAACGCTGCATCCACCACTGACCGCACGCTCGTGGCTGGATGCATCAGAATAAGCGGATGAAGGGTCAAGGCCTCCACATCAACCTGTTCCATGTCCCCAAACGAATGTCCGACCGGGTAGACAACGTGCATGTGATCCTGCGTCGTGTGCAGCACTTCGAAATCAGGATCAACGATCCGGCCGCCTGTTAGCCCAAGGTCGACCTGCTCTTCACGGACCTGGGCAACGACTCCGCTCGCGATCACGTCGTGGATCACGAACGAGATCTTCGGATTTGCCTCCCGGAACTGTGCAATGATCTCCGGCAGGACACCAGAGGCAAACGACGGTAGGGCGGCAAGCCGAACGATCCCGTGCCGCAGAGCAGCCACATCCCTCGCCTCGGCCACAATAGCGTCGAGGTCCCTCAGGATGCGCTGCAACGCCGGGACGAACTCCCGGCCCATCCTTGTGAGGGACACCGTTCGAGTGTTGCGGTCGAACAGGCGCACCCCGAGGGCTTCTTCAAGATTGCGGATCTGAACCGTGAGCGCCGGCTGCGAGACGTTCAGGAGGCTGGCGGCGCGTGTGAAGCTGCCGAGCTGAGCGACGGTGACGAAGGCGCGGATCTGGCGGAGGTCAGGATTCATAATCTCAGCCTATTACTGTGATCCAATCATTTCAATTGTGTGATCACTAGGGCCGGCGTCTATTGCGTGCGAGAGCCGGAGAGACCCATGAGGCAGATCAGGATCGGCGCAGGCGCAGGTTACTCGGGTGACAGGATCGAGCCGGCCATCGAGCTAGCTGAGAAGGGCGACCTTCAGTATCTGGTGTTCGAGTGCCTCGCTGAGCGCACCATCGCTCTGGCCCAGCAGGCTAAGCTCAGGGATCCCGCTGCCGGCTACGACCCGCTTCTGCCGGAGCGGTTTCGCGCGGTTCTTTCGCTCTGCCATGCCAAGGATATCCGGATCGTCACCAACATGGGGGCGGCTAATCCGCAGGCTGCGGCCGAACGAGCCCGGGCCGTTGCCCAAGAGCTTGGCCTCACGGGCCTCAGGATTGCGGCCGTCACTGGCGATGACGTCCTGCCCTATCTGTCCAACGGCGACTACCGCATTGAGGAAACAGGTGCTGCCGTTGCCGATGTTGGCAACCGCGTCGTGTCAGCTAATGCTTATATTGGGGCGCAGCCCATTGCCGAGGCGCTTGCCAACGGCGCGCATATAGTCATCACCGGCCGGGCTGCCGATCCCTCACTCTTCGCCGCCCCGCTAATCCATGAGTTCGGCTGGAGCTTGAATGATTGCCATCGGCTCGGCCAAGCCACACTGATTGGGCATCTTCTCGAATGTGCCGGGCAGGTAACGGGAGGATACTTCGCCGATCCCGGCTACAAGGATGTTCCCGACCTTGCCCGTTTGGGTTTCCCCATCGGCGAAGTCAGTGAGGACGGCTCCGTCGTCATCACGAAAGTAACGGGCTCCGGGGGGCGGGTCACGCCCGCCACGTGCAAGGAGCAGATCCTCTACGAGATCCACGACCCCGCCCGATATCTTACCCCAGACGTGATCGCCGACTTCTCAAACGTTACCGTCGAGGAGGTCGGACCTGATCGGATCCGCATTCAAGGTGCCTCCGGCGGCCCCAGGCCCGAGACCCTGAAGGTGTCCATCGGAACAGTCGAAGGCTTCGTTGGCGAGGGGCAGATCTCCTATGCCGGACCTGGCGCGCGCGCCCGCGGCGAGCTGGCGCTCGACATCGTTAGGGAGCGCCTTAACCTCACCGGTGTCAGCACCTCCGAGCTGCGCTTCGATCTCATCGGCGTCAACTCTCTGCATGGAGACAGGCTTTCCGGAAACAGCGGCGCCCATGAGCCCTACGAGGTCCGCATCCGCGTCGTGGGGCGTACCGACAGCCTTGCCGAGGCCGTGCGGATCGGCAACGAGGTCGAGACCCTCTACACGAACGGACCTGCCGGTGGGGGAGGCGTGACGAAGTCAGCCCGCGAGGTGGTCGGCATTCTCTCGACCTACATCCCGCGCCACCTCGTACGCCCCACCGTTCACTACGTGGAGTGTTGAGATGAAGCTTCGCCAGATCGCCCACTCCCGCACCGGCGACAAGGGCAACACGTCCAGCATCTCGGTGATTGCATTCGATGAGCAGGACTACCCGCTGCTGCTGCGGCACATTACGCCCGAGCGCGTCAAAGCTCATTTCGGCAACCTCGTGGCCGGTGAGGTGATCCGCTACGAGATCCCGAGCCTCGGCGCCCTGAACTTCGTCCTGCGCCAAGCGCTCGGGGGCGGCGTGACCCGCTCGCTGATCCTTGACACCCACGGCAAGAGCCTGAGCTCTGCCCTGCTCGATCTTGAGCTTCCCGACGATCCCCACACCCACGAAGCGCCAGCCCAAGGCGACGCCTGACAACCATCCCCTGGAGGAGACAACCCATGAGAGTGAAGACCTGGACTGCTGCTACCGTAGCTCTTGCCGGAACCATGCTGGCAGCCTTGCCTGCCCTGGCGCAGACCTATCCTGCACGCACGATCAAGTTCATCGTCCCGTTCGCCGCCGGCAGCGCGACGGACGCTCTCGCCCGCATCGTGGGCGAGCATGCCTCCAAGACGCTGGGGCAGTCGATCATCATCGAAAACATGGCTGGCGCGAATGGCAACCTGGCCGCCCAGAACGTGGCCCGAGCTGAGCCCGACGGCCACACGGTGCTGATCACCACGAACACGACGCACGGGGCCAATCAGAGCCTGATGAAGAACGTGCCGTACGATGCGATCAACAGCTTCGAGCCGGTGACGAAGCTCGGCACCATTACGCTCGCACTGATCACGAACCCATCTGTTCCCGCCAAGAACGTCCAGGAACTAATTGCCCACGCCAAGGCAAAACCAGGCGAGCTCACCTTCGGCTTCGGCTCCAGCTCATCGCGCATTGCCGGCGAGATGCTGAAGTCCCTGGGCGGCGTCGACATCAGGGGCGTGCCGTACCGCAGTAACCCGCAGGCGATCACCGACCTGCTCGGCGGGCAGATCAACATCGTCTTCGCCGACATCTCGACCACACTGCCGCAGGTGAAGGGCGGCAAGGCAAAGGGACTTGCAGTCTCGACCGCCAAGCGCAGCCCACTGGCTCCGGACTTGCCGACCATGGAGGAGGCGGGCGTGAAGGGCTACGATCTTGCCGCTTGGTTTGCCGCCTTCGTGCCCGCCAAAACGCCAAAGCCCGTGGTCGACAAGCTGCGCGAGGCCTTGGTGGCAGCGGTCAACGACAAGACTACCCAAGACAAGCTTCTCACTGCCGGCATTGAGCCGGAGGCCAGCACGCCGGAGGAACTGAAGGCGTTCGTCGGTACTGAGATCAAGAAGTGGGCCGACATCGTTAAGGCCGCAGGCATCCAGCCGGAGTGAGTCGTCAGCGGGTCTGAACGTAGAGATAAGCCATTTCCGAGGACCTATGGGTCCTCGGAAATGGCTAAATCAGGGCGTGCAGGCGCTTCCAGGCTCTGCCGCAGCCCGGGCAAGAGGCAAACGAGGTAATGTCGCGAAATGGCACGCCCGAGACGTAAGCCTGAGGGCGGCATTCCTCGCGGAACCAGACCTTCCACCAAGTTCACGAAGATCGCTGCCTAACCCTGGCTGTGTCAAAACGCGGCTGATGGTATGATCTCCCTGCCATGTTTGGGGGATCCGATGAGACGCTTTGTCGAAGGCGTGGATCGCAGCCAGACCACGCTGTTTCCCGAAAGCCTGGACGACTGGGTTGATGAGAACAACCCGGTGCGCGTCATCGACGCCTTTGTCGAGGCGCTCGATCTGAGGGCGCTGGGCTTTGACGGGGTAGTGCCCGAAGCCACCGGACGCCCGTCCTACCATCCCGCCGTCCTGCTCAAGCTGTACATCTACGGCTATCTCAACCGGGTGCAGTCAAGCCGGCGCTTGGAGCGCGAGGCCGGCCGCAATGTCGAGC
>NZ_JAMXFJ010000056.1 GCF_025460805.1 Microvirga sesbaniae
ACATGATCGGCTGGAGTTCGGCGACTTTGTTCTGGTGGACGGACGTCCAGTCGTCCTGCAGGATGCCGCCGGTGTCGCCAGAGTTCGGGTTCCACGACCACCAGGTCCAGTGGACGCCCTGCTGGCCGGCGGCGATGTCGCTCGTGCCATTGGCATCGAGATCACCAGACAGGTAGGCGGTGATCTTATCGAGCCAGGCCAGATCCTTCGGATCGGTGAGCTTGCTGCCGAACTCGCCCAGATAGACCGGGGCGATGTTCTGCTTGTAGATGTAGCCCCACATCTGGTCGAACTTGGAGGGAAGGTTGCTCGGGAACGCCGGGTCGTTGAACCAAGGCTGCCCATAGACCGAGTTGGGGTAATCATGGGCGGAGTAGACCAGCCGCCCGGGGACGTCGAGCACGATCGGCCGGTCCTGCACGCCCATGAGGTTGCCACCCCACCAGTAATACTGGTTGTTGTAGGCCTCGATGCCTTCCACGAAGATCAGCCAGTTCGGGTTGGCGGCCAGCACGGCATTGCCGGCCCGCTCGGCGGCCGCGGCCCAGTCGGTTGCGGCATTGCCGCCCCAGGTCGCCGGTCCATGCGGCTCATTGTGCAGATCGGCGCCGATCACAGTCGGATTGTCGGCATAGTGCTTGGCCAGCATCGTCCAGTTGGCAATCCACTTCTGCTCGGTGTAGGCGCCCTCGTACCAGAGCCCGCCGGCGTTGGCGCCCGCCCCTGCGCTGGAGCGATGGTGATCGAGAATGATCTTCATGCCGATCTGCCCGGCATAGGCTACGATCTTGTCGATGATCTGAAACCCCGTGAGACCGGCCAGATCCGGGTTCCTGCCGAAGTCGATGCCGGTGGGCGTGCTGCCGGCCTCGAACAACTGGTCGGAGAACGGCAGACGGATGGTGTTGAACCCCAGATCCGCCATCTGCTGCATCATGTCCTTGTAGGAGCGGGCATGCAGACCGTCCGGAGCATACCGGTTCGACTCCAGGCCGAACCAGTTCACCCCAGCGATCTTCACAGCGCTCCCAGACCCATCAACAATCTGGTTGCCTCGCGTACTGAGAAATCCTGCGATCACGGCAAGCTCCAAGCGGGTGCAGGGTAGGCGGACTTCGCACGACGATCACGGCCCTTGCGAGGCCATTCAGAGATTCTCAGCGGCGGCCATACCATGAGTATCGCTCTCAGTTCACAGAAGCGATTCAGCGATCCTGCTGAGCCCCGTCACCTGCGCCCAGCCAGTCAGTCGAATGTCTTGACAATCAGGCTTCGTGCCCCGTGATTGAGATGCCCAATCCCGTCGCGTAAGCGAAACTGGAGCGATCAGTCTCCTCTATGGAGAGGGTCAAGCTTAGCGCCCGAATAATAGAGGCCATACTGCGTATCGCGGGTTGATTGTTGTTTGTCGAGTTCGGCAAATTTTTCACGCGCCTTGTCATACTGGTTCAGATGATACAGCGCCCACCCACGTATTACGCCGAGCCCCTGATCCTCGCGAGTGGCGGCGGCCCGCTTGTCCAACGTCGCAAGCGCCTCACGATATTGACCGTTCTTGAACTGCTCGACCGCCGCATTGGCCAATTGGCCCGCCTGCGGCGAGCCGCCTCCGCCGCGCGTAGCAACCCTGCTGCCTTTGGCCGACTTTGCCGACTTTGTCGTGGGCTTGTCGTAGGCTACAAGGGCGCCGACTGAAGCATACTGTTTACCGTAATCTGAGACCGTCTTGCGAAACAGCGCATTGTCGTTCATCCGGTGAGCTGCAAGCGCCAGGCCGAGCGTATTCGTCTCAGTCGCTTCCCAGCCGACCGACGAGGCGAACCATTGACGTGACTTGGGGAAGTTCGTTTTATTATAGTAGTACCACCCGAGAGCTTGGCTGCCGTTCACGGATCTCGTGGCGGAAACGACATCCTCCACCCGCGCCAAGCGCGCCTCCTCAAGAGACGTGGGGTTTGCCTGCGTAATGGCAGTCGCCACGATCTCAACGAAGAGCTTGGCAATCAGCGGGGAAGCATTGCGCCATTCGTACGCGACTGCTTCGGCCTCTGCGATCTGGCCTTGCTGCCGCAGCGCGAGCGCATAGCCTTCTGCCGCTTTTGGCAGCTTATCCCAATCCATGGCGAGTTTGAACCACTCTGCCGCCAACGGCCAGGATTTCAGAGCATAGTATTGCCATCCAAGCAGGGCTGCGTCGTTCGACATCCTCTTCTGCTTGACCAAGGTCTCGAAGATCTTCAGATCCGCTGGTGGCACAGGAGTTGCCGAAGCATCCGACGCGACAGCTCCGATCTGTCGCCGCAAGAGATCCAGCTGCACGGCCTCTAGGACACTCCCATTGTCACTGCGGTGGCGCGCCGCCGTCATAAGGGTTCTGACGGCTTGCACCGGCAGCAACTCCATCGCCTTCTGAACGGTTGCGAGGCGCTCGCTCGGGTTCGGACATTGCGTAAGAATATATCTGTAGAGTTCCTGCGCTTTATCTTCCTGGGTTGTCTGGATGAGAGCTTCGGCCACTCTCCACATGGAATCCACATCAGTGCAGACCAGCATATCAGGCTGAGACTCAGCAATCGCCAGAACGCCGTGGGCGTCTTTTGCGTCAGAAGCCGCGATCAGCTGTGCTCTCACCTGAGCCCTGTCGAATTCCCGTACGAGCTTCTCCGGTGGACGCCAGTTCGGATCTGCGTGCCGGATGTTCTCGACCGCAACCCTGATCTCGTCATAGCGCCCTTCACTGAACAGATCCCATAACTTCTGCTCGACAGCCGGATCGCCAGCCTCGTCGAAAAGATCGGAAGGTGGCTCCCAGGCTGGGTTCAGCACCTTGATGCGCTTGATCTCCATGGCGACGCGCGCGGAGTCATTCTGAGAGGCGTAGAAGCGCAGGGCGCTTTCGTCGACCTTGGCGTTGAGATCGCGAATAGGCCGCGCTGTCGATGAGGCCGTCTGTCGGTCCGCACTCATCAACGGAGGACCACCCGTCGACGCTGGCTTGGTGCCCGCCTTGCTCTGTAAAGGGGCCTTAAGATCAAATGGCGCGCTTTGCGCAGCACCGTCGACTTGGCTCAGGAGCAAACCGGGACGCGGTCCTGAGCTATCGGCTGCATGGGCGGCGGCAGCCATCAGAGCTGTGGTGCTCATGCAGCCGAGGAGAAGGGACATGAATTTCAGAGACATTCCGGGTACCTTTCCTGAAGGGCCACCAATGAAAGAATGTGAAGTGTTGTCGCGTAGTAGGAGTCAGTTTCAACCTTAAGCAGCGGTTCGTTCAGCCTCTGCTTGTGCAGCGCACATTTTGCCGAGGCGATGACTGCCTTGAATCCAATGCCACCAAATGGCTGCTGCGCACTGCCCGAGGAGAGATCGACCTCGAAGGGTCCGAGATTGAGCTCGTTGTTCCAGAGCCCGACGAAGGGACGCAGCAGCTCGGGTTGGTTCAGCTTAGCCCACGTAAGATAGAGGGGGATGCGAATCGCGTTGTAGCTGAACTTCGCGGGAAATGACTCTGCGGGCGCTGGCCGGCCTGAGCCGATGCTGATCCAATCCGCCGGGAGGCGAAGCGGTCCGAATCGACTCTCGCGAAGCAACTTCAATCCGGTCGCCTGAACGTCCGCCCAATCGGTGTCGGAATCGAGCGCCGCGAACCGCTCGAAGGCTGGAAACACCCAATACGACAGATTGAGAATCTGGCCGTCGGGATGATCTTCGGGCGAGAAGCCGATGCGCCCCGGCATCAGGATAGTTCCCACTGGACTCGACGCGATATTCTGCTTGCCGACGGCCCGGACGATGTCGCGAGCCGCTTCGCGATGTTGCAGGCTCCCCCAACGCTCCGCCGCCTCCGCCAAGGCCCAGGCGATCAGAATGTCCCCGTCTGAGGCATTGTTCTTGTCGGTCACTTTCGATGCTGCACTGTCATCCCATTTCCAGGCCGCAAGCCCGCTCGGATCGATATAGAGCTCGCGCTTTGTCCACTGCCAGATTTCCTCGAATGCGGCGCGATCCCCGGCTTTGACGGCGATCAGCATGGCATATCCCTGCCCTTCGCTGTGGCTGATGCGATTGACGTCGTCGATGACGCGACCGGCCCGAACGAACCGTTTCTTATAGGCGCTCCAAGCTGTTTCCAGCCAGTTGGCTGAGAGACCGCCTGTGCCCTGAGCCCTTTCTGATCCCAGGCTCGCCGCGTTCGCACCCAGCGGGAGAACGGCTGCCGCAATCAGCATCGCAAGTGCCATTCCCGTCCGCCGCACCATCATGGCTCTTTTACCCCCGAAGAGCGCAGCGCCCATTGCATGAAAGCCGTCATTACGACAAACAGGCCAAGCAGCACCGCGAGGTAGATCGTAACGTTATGCGCTAGCCAGCCGGCAGCGATCAGACGGAGGTTCTGAAGGCTCAATGATTCGGTCGGCACAAGCAGGATCTGCTCGGACACCCGCGTGCTGATGGATCCGTCCGTGGCATTGTAGACCGCCGCATCGCCGACGAATTGCTGCCAGAGCGACCCGGACAGAATCTCCGCGACGGATTGGGACAGGTGTCTCGGGCTCGGCGACACGAACACAGTCATGGACGTGACATTCGGCAGGAGCCTGGATTGCCAGCTTCCTGCGAGCCCGTCGGTTTTCGCTCCCTGTGCCACGATCAGCGTGCTGGCCTCGGTGAGCGGTAGATCTGCTCGGCGGCCCACGTCGAGAAGACTCGCACGATCAGCTGTTTGGGACGTGAGCTTGGAGATCGCATCCCTCACGGGTTGAACATAGCGGAGAAGCCAGTCGGAGCCGTTGCTGTCAAATACCTTGAGCATTCCGGAGGTCTGCGGCGCCGGTGCCGGCGAGTTTGCATAGGGAAGGCTGCCCGCCTTCTCAGTGCCCGTCGGCGTGCTCGTGCTGTTGAGGGAGAGTGGAACCGAGTTGCCGGCGGAAGCGACCTGAAGCCGCGGCTGTGCGCCGTTTATCGCTGAAATCTGTGATACTGGCTGATGCCAAGCCCGGCGCAGCTTATCGACGTCGAGACCAGACTCCCGCAGGATTGTCTCGGGCATGTCGTCATACGCGCCAAGGGCGAGCACGTGCGGCGTACCGGCCGGCACCACGTCGAAGACAAAGTGCGCCTTGGTCTCGCGGCGTGAGACCCCGGCCATCTTCGCGAGTGCGGTCAAGGCCGTTTCGATGGCCTCATGGCGGGCCTTTGGAACGAACACTGTCAGATCACCTGCCTTGGATAACTGTGACAAGCCACCTGGAATGACAGATGAAATGTTGGGGAGTGCGCCCACGCGCCCCAGGGGCGGGATGGTTACCTGGCCTGTTCCCGAAAGCAGGAAGCGCTCGCGATTATCGACGAGAGCTTCAAAGGAGCACTTTTCGTCCGCGCTGGTGCGCGTCTCTGCCTCGAAGTCAATCGTATTCAGGCCTGGCTTGAATGTGCTGACGGGCAGGAAGAACGACCGCTTGCTGAGAATTTCGCCGGCCGTGTTCCCCATCGGGGCATCTGCGATGGCAGTCCCGTTCACGCGGATGATCATCTTATTCGTCGGCAGAAGTCCTGATGCGTAGACCGCATCGGCCGAGACAGTGACACGGTCGTAGTCGGCGGCCAGAAGATCGGCCGGCATCTGAAGCCTGATGGTCTGCCGGTAGAACCGCCCGCGGAACGGTTCGGTCTCCAGACCAAGATCGGCAAGCGTCATGGTGTCACCACCCTCAGCTTTCCATCCACTTATATTCCTGAGAGCGCGGATGCCAGCGGCCGCACCCTCCGGTACAGCCTGCTGAGCCTGCTGCAATAGGGCGTCCAGCGCAACGTCGACTTCGTCCGGTGTCTCGCCCGTTACTATCAGCGCCACATTGCCCGTCTGGATGTTGTGCTGAATCTGATGGCGGGGTCCAATACCAGGAACTTTCAGGCCAGTCGCACCGACGATATTTGAGGCGGTCCCGACGACGATATCGAGACCACTCTCGTTTTTCGTTTCTGAGACAAGCTCTACTCGCGGGTGGATGAAGTTCCCAAACATGACGGCGGCCTGAACCGCACGAGAGGCTTGGTCGAGGTCGGAAGTATCGCTCGCGCCGAGCTGCCTGACGCGAATTGCGGTTGTACCATCCCGAACTGGATTGACCGCGGCCAGGTCCGCCGGCATCCGGATCTCGCCGGCTGTGCCAGCAAAGACCAGGGCACTCTGCTCAGGCAGCAATTGCGTCCAGAGTTCATAGGTGGAACTGGTCGAGCAGTCGACGCGGTGGGTCTGGCGGATGCTAACCCGGACGGAATTGAAGCCGGCCTGCAGAACACCCACTGGGATGCTGATGTTCAGAACTTCCGGTTGGGTGGAGTTCTGAACAGCCGTTTCACCGACGACAACATCGTTGATCCTGACGATCAACCTGAAGGTTTCCGGCATGACCGATATGGCGTTCCGGTAGGCCAGCTGGATCTTCGCTGTGCGAGCGGCCTCTCCGGCCGTTAGAAAGATGGGAACCTCGCGGCTTGCAGCCTCACCAACAAATCGGCTTTCCTCCCCGACCAACGTAAGCGGCCGTCGCCACTCCGGAGGGGCTGTCGTGAGAGAGGCAAGGCCTCCCACCGCTGGGCTGCGCGGAGCTTCCACGGCTCCGGCGTGAGTTGCAGCAAGCGACGTGAGAAGGATAGCAATGGCCGAGAAACGGCGCATAGGAGACTCCCCGAGATGACGAGAAATGAGACGGTGCAAGCTGTATGGGGTCTATGAGTTCGAGGTCCCGGTCCCTGCGGTGCGGCGGAACAGGGCGAAGCTCATTCCCCGCAACGTGTGACCCAGCGCCCATGCCATGACCTCGATCGTACCCGCCAGTACACTCCTCGTGCGCTGCCGAGCCATGCGAGCGTTCCGCAGCAGCCTCAGATCGCCGAACATCAGAGCGGAAATGGTGCTGTAATGAGCTGCCTGCAGTTCCCCGAAGCTCATCGCCACCAACTGGCTGTTCCGCTCGAAGCGGGTATTGACGATTTTGACGGGAAGAACGGATCCGGCCACCTCCGCCTCGGGGGACGTCACGGCCAGACGGGCCAGGGACTGCATGCGTAGCGAATGGGTTCCAGCGACCCGGATGAGCATACCACCTTGTGACACATCGAGGATCTGGGCGGACAATGCGGCGCCCTCGATGTGAAGCTGGCCGCGTCCCTGCGTCGGAACCCGGTGCGTTCCACGCCGCTCCCGGCGCTCAGACACCACGCCGAGAGCGAGGCCTGCCATGAACAGGTTGAACAGGTTCCAAACGCCGGCGATCATCAGAATGCCGGCCGCCTCGGGCTCGTACTGTAGCCGGTAGACCACAGTGAGAGCGCCTGCGAGCAGTATTGCAAAGATTGCGAAGTAGGGCCAAGCGAGCGTGGAGAGTCGATCCTCGCCAGCAGACTCGCCCTTGGCGGTCACGTTGAAGGTCGGACGGCTCGGGTTTTTTAAGACGCTGAAGATCGCCGGGAGGAGATAGACTGACTGGACATATTCATACAGTTCCGAGACCCACGGCCAGCGAAACCGTCCGTAAGCGTAGCTCTGGAGCAGGATCGCTGCTGCCAGGTAAGCGCAGGTATAGGCGCCGAACTCGCTCACAGTCGCATTGTAGACCTTCAGGTTGAAGAAGATGAATAAGAGAGGCGCGAAGAGAAAAACCATCCGCGGGATCGGGAAGAACCAGAACATGGCGCTTGAGAGGTAGCACGCACGCTGAGCAAGGGTGAGACCACGCTTCAGCATCGGATTCTTCATCAGGAAAATCTGCATCATGCCCGTGCACCAGCGGGTGCGCTGTCCGATGAAGGCGGAGAACGTTTCCGGCTGCAGCCCGGCAATCAGGGGCTTTTCCACGTAGAGGCTATTCCAGCCCGTTGCATGTAGCTCAAGGGCGGTCTCGCAATCCTCTGTGATCGAGGTGCCGGCAAAGCCCCCTGCCTGCTCAAGCGCAGTTCGGCGCAGCAGAGCTGCGGAGCCGCAGAAGAAGGATGCGTTCCACTTGTCGAGCCCTTTCTGGATCATGCCGTAGAACATCTCGTTCTCGGAGGGCATGCGCTCGAAGGTCGAAAGGTTTTTCTCGACAGGATCAGGGTTGATGAAGAAATGCGGCGTCTGCACGAGAAACAGCTTCGGGTCCCGTGCAAAGAAGCCAACGGTCTCAATCAGGAAGTCGCGCGCTGGTGCGTGGTCCGCATCGAAGACAACCACGAGTTCGCCCTTCGAGTGAAGCAAACCATTCGAGAGATTGCCCGCCTTGGCGTGCAGGTTACGCGCGCGTGTCAGATACTGCACGCCAAGATCGCCGCAGAGCTTCTGCAGTTCCTCGCGACGCCTCATTGCCACTTCAGCAACAGTGGCGTCGGGAGATTGAACCTTCTGATCAGTGCCGCCATCATCCAGCAGATAAACTGTCAGCTTGGTCTCCGGATAGATCATTGCTTTGGCGGCCGACAGGGTCAGCGCGAGCAGCGCAGCGTCTTCATTGTAGGAGGGGACGAAGACGTCAACGGTCGGAGCTTCCTCAGCCGACAATCTCGGCGCAGGAGGGCGCCGGATGGGGCGAGAGATGACGAAGAGGCTCAATCCCAGCATCACTACGCAGAACATTTCCGCGCCGTAGATCATGACGCCCGGAACAAAATCGAAAAGGTTGTTCGTATCGGGGATGGTCGCAGTCGTGCGCCAATAAACGTATCGAAGAACCAGGAGAGCGCCCAATGCAAAGAAAAGATGACGCCAGTAGCCCTGGAGGTTCAGAAGCTTGATGCCAAACATAACAGCTAGGCACATGATGGCAATCGACCACTGGGTGTCTGTCCCCACCGGTTGGAGCACCAAAAGCACTGCCATAATCGACGTCAGCAAGTATAATCCGTGTGAAAACAGTCGCAGCACCGCCCCCTCCACATCTTAGTATCTCGCATGTGCGAGATGATCTAAGCTACGCTGGATTCGGGGAATAAAACCATTCCCCATAATGGTTTGAGGGACCGTCAGCGGCGGTACCACCATGGAGGCTTTCGGCAGTGCAGCAGTACTTCTTTTGATTGGGTAGGGCCTGAGATGCTGCCTGAGAGCTCGTGAATATAATCCTTAGAAGGGCGCTGAACGAGCCGAACCCGATCGATTCAGATGATGTAGAAATCTTTAGTGGTGAGGCTCAAGCCTGCCTTGAGCTTGGCGAAAAGAACAGGTTTGTACCCGCCGCCTGCGCCATCGGCGTCGTAGGTCAGATAGCCCTTACTCTTGTTGTAAGTCAGATAGTCATTGGCATCCTGGGACGTGCTGCCGATGTTGAAAAACTCCGGATTGAGGGTCCCGGCTCTGCCTAACTTCTTGAAGACGAGATTGTCGAGGCGAATCGTGTCGTCTTGGACGTTGAAGTCTGAGATCGTATCAACATTGATCTTGGCGCTGAGTGCGCTCTTGAAGATGAAGGTATCTTTGCCCCAACCTCCGGAAAGGGTGTCCTTGCCGGCTCCTCCTTCGAGAGAATCGTTGCCGGCATCGCCGTAAAGCCTGTCGTTGTCATTACCTCCTTGGAGGGTCTCGCTGTGCATACTGCCGTAAAGGGTATCATTCCCGCTCCCGCCGATCAGCTTGTTCTTACCAGTTCCCCCATACAGATGATCGTTGCCTGATCCGCCATTAATGGTGTCATTACCGACGTCGCCGAAAAGCTGGTCGTTGCCGTCGCCGCCCGCGAGAGAATCGTTGCCGGCCCCGCCAAAAAGACTGTCGTAACCGGACGAGCCCAGCAGGACGTCGTTCTCGATATCGCCGTAGAGCGTATCGTTGCCCTCCCCCCCATCGAGGTGGTCACGGCCTATTCCTCCAAAGATCACATCCTGTCCCGTGCCCCCAATGATGGTGTCGTTACCACCATCGCCATAGAGCCGATCATCACCATCAAACCCCTCAATCCAGTTCCCACCCAGGTTCCCTACAATCTCGTTGGGGAGCGCATTGCCAAGCAAATTGATGGAGGACAAGCCTCCGGCAGCTTTCAAAACCTCGACGTGATCGGCTAAGCGATAGGATGCTTCAGCGATGACTGTATCGTATCCCTGCCCATCACTTTCCAACATCACGTCGAGACTGTCATCGACGAAGTAAAGATCGTCGCCGGCGCCACCGATGAGGGTATCAATACCGCCTTTGCCGTCGATCTCATCGTTGCCCGAGGTTGCGACGATCAGATTGCGAACCCAGTTCCCGGTCAAAGCGAGGGCATAGGCTCCGGACGCTGCTCGCAGTTCCTCGATCTCGGCATCAGGCGCCATCGCGAAGTTCGCACTGCTCCATACAACATCATAGCCGCCACCATTGGCTTCGAAGATGCGGTCATCCTTGTGATCGACGATGTAGGTGTCGTTACCGGCGCCCCCGTCCATCGTATCTGCGCCTAGACCTCCATCGAGACGGTCGTTCCCTCCATAACCATCGAGGTAATCGCCTCCCCAAGAGCCTGTGAGCTGGTCATCCCCCGCCATCACCAGAGCTGCCGATACGGTGCCCTGGGAATGAAAGGTCAGAAGGTTATCGTAGACGAATGCGATGCCACCGCTCGAATGGCTGTAGGTCAGCCATGGGAAATCATGAGGGCCGAACAGCACGGAGGAAATTTCGCCATGCGTCGGGGTGACTTCGCGGCCTTGATAATAAACGTCGACAGGCGAGTCGTAGATAGTGACGTGGAAGCTTGCAGTCTCATCCCCTGCCTTCATGCCATATGTTATGGAATTGTCCACGATGGCTGAGAATAGCGCTTGGAGCCGGAGGCCTTCCGGCATGCTGGCGCTAAAGGTAAGGACAGCCATTGACAATTCCCGGGACGGTTGAGGAAACGAATCGATTCAAGGGAAGGAATGAGCGCCTTCCTGTTCGCTCTCAGGTCTATCCCGGCTGACCCGTGATGGGAACCCGAGTCAGAGCTGCAATGAGGACGATTGTGGAGAGTAACCCTGAAGATTGGAAGGGCTCTCCAGTCCGTCATTCTTGTTTAGTGCGCCCTATACATGAGGGTCTACACGGTAGAGCAATACCCGCCAAAAGCCCCGCGGCGGAACTGGCGCCCGAAAAGGGTCAGTACCGCCGGGCCGGGTAAGACACCCAATGATGATGCTTACAGCACCCACTCGAAGGATGCGGTGGATGGGTGGCCGGGAGTGGCCTGGAAGCCGAAGGTCACTTCCTGACCCGGCGCGATGGTGCGGTTCCATCCTGCGTCGTTGAAAAGGTAGGTATCGTCACTGTGGGTCACGATCTTGGCGTTCCAAATGTTGGAGATGTTGACGGGGGTCTTGAGCTTGAGGGTCCAGGCGTCGATGGCCGTCGGACCAGTATTCTTTATGGTGACATTCGCCGTAAACCCGCTCCCCCAGTCATTGGTGATAGTCGTTGTCGCCTTGAGCGCCGACGCCGAAGGAGGCGTCGTGGTCGGAGGTGCTGTCGTCCCACCGTCGTCATTGACGATCGTGGCGGTCGCCGATGCCTTGGCCAGATTCGCTCCCGTCGGGCTGGACAGGGCGAGCTGGAATGTCTCGTTCGACTCCGGGAGCGCGTCGCCGGCAACCTTTACGGTGACGGTCTTTTTCGTCTCCCCAGGGGCAAAGGTCAGCGTTCCTGCAATCGGCGCGAAGTCGCTGTCGGTCGCGGTGTCCGCAACAGTCTTGTAGGTGACAGTCACGGGCGTAGCGGAAGCGGACGAGAGTTCCACAGTGAAGACTGCATTGGTGGTCCCATTCGCCGTCGAGCCTCCGCCGCCGGTGCCGAAATCGAACATGATCGGCTGGAGTTCGGCGACTTTGTTCTGGTGGACGGACGTCCAGTCGTCCTGCAGGATGCCGCCGGTGTCGCCAGAGTTCGGGTTCCACGACCACCAGGTCCAGTGGACGCCCTGCTGGCCGGCGGCGATGTCGCTCGTGCCATTGGCATCGAGATCACCAGACAGGTAGGCGGTGATCTTATCGAGCCAGGCCAGATCCTTCGGATCGGTGAGCTTGCTGCCGAACTCGCCCAGATAGACCGGGGCGATGTTCTGCTTGTAGATGTAGCCCCACATCTGGTCGAACTTGGAGGGAAGGTTGCTCGGGAACGCCGGGTCGTTGAACCAAGGCTGCCCATAGACCGAGTTGGGGTAATCATGGGCGGAGTAGACCAGCCGCCCGGGGACGTCGAGCACGATCGGCCGGTCCTGCACGCCCATGAGGTTGCCACCCCACCAGTAATACTGGTTGTTGTAGGCCTCGATGCCTTCCACGAAGATCAGCCAGTTCGGGTTGGCGGCCAGCACGGCATTGCCGGCCCGCTCGGCGGCCGCGGCCCAGTCGGTTGCGGCATTGCCGCCCCAGGTCGCCGGTCCATGCGGCTCATTGTGCAGATCGGCGCCGATCACAGTCGGATTGTCGGCATAGTGCTTGGCCAGCATCGTCCAGTTGGCAATCCACTTCTGCTCGGTGTAGGCGCCCTCGTACCAGAGCCCGCCGGCGTTGGCGCCCGCCCCTGCGCTGGAGCGATGGTGATCGAGAATGATCTTCATGCCGATCTGCCCGGCATAGGCTACGATCTTGTCGATGATCTGAAACCCCGTGAGACCGGCCAGATCCGGGTTCCTGCCGAAGTCGATGCCGGTGGGCGTGCTGCCGGCCTCGAACAACTGGTCGGAGAACGGCAGACGGATGGTGTTGAACCCCAGATCCGCCATCTGCTGCATCATGTCCTTGTAGGAGCGGGCATGCAGACCGTCCGGAGCATACCGGTTCGACTCCAGGCCGAACCAGTTCACCCCAGCGATCTTCACAGCGCTCCCAGACCCATCAACAATCTGGTTGCCAACTGTATGGAAGAAGCCTTGGCCAATCCCAGTGCCCGTTCCCGGCAGAGTGAAGGGGTTACCCTCCGGAAGCGAAATGTCGGCAACTGTGATGGTCGGAGTGGGAGGTGCCTGATCGTCGTTCAGAATGGTTCCAGTCCCCTGTGTCTTAGCAAGGGTAGCACCGGATGCGCCGGACAGGTTGAAGTTAAAGGTTTCGTTCTGCTCCGAGAGGATGTCGCCGAGGACGGACACCGCGACCGTCTTCGAAGTTTCGCCGGGAGCAAAGGTGAGCGTGCCGGATTTGGGCGTGTAGTCGGCCCCTGCGACGGCCGTTCCATCCCCTGTTGCATAGGAAACCGTGACGGGACCTGCCGATGCTCCGGACAGGCGTATTGTAAACACCGCATTCGCCGTGCCGCTCTGCCCCTCAAGAATGCTGACGTCAGATACAGTCAGGGTCGGCAATGGTGCAGCGGCGTCGTCGTTGGTGATTATCACCGCAGCCTGCCCATCGGCGATGGTTGCCTTTGTCGGAGCGGAAAGGTTCAATTGAAACGCCTCATCCGCCTCGATAATCATGTCTCCGAGCACGGCAACGGCAATGGTTTTGCTGGTCTCACCTGGAGCGAAGGTCAAAGTACCGGACGTGGCCGCATAGTCGACGCCCGCCTGGGCCGTGCCGTCGGCGGTGGCGTAGTTGACAGTGATCACCTCGCTTGACACTTTGGAGAGCGACACGGTGACTAGGGCGTCCTTTGAGCCTATGTTGCCTTCAATCAGGCTGACATCTGCGACGGCAAGCGTCGGGAGGGTAGCACTTCCGCCAACCGGCTGGCCGTTCACAATGTATCCGGTCGGCTGCGGAGCCGAACCGTTGTAGTTGGCTTGGAACCCGAAGGAAGCCGTCCCATTCGGACCGATGGTACCATTCCAGGATGCGTCACGAATGACGTAATGGCTTCCAACATGGCTGACGATCTGACCATTCCAGAGATTGGTGATCTCGAAAGGTGCGTCGAATTCAATGATCCAACCATTGATTGAACTAGAGTTAGGATTACTCAAGGAGATTGAGCCGGTGAGCCCAGTGCTCCAGCTGCTGTCAACTTTAAAATTAAGATTATAATCCATGTCCCCACCGCTTTCCCACAAGTGTTTTTTGAGAAGCCCGAAGTAATATTAGCTTATGGTGTGAAATCTTCCCCAATTAGGGCAATTTAGTGTCTTTTATGCTCATAGTTTGGGCATAATGACTGCGACGACTAATCTAAATATAGGCTTTATCTAGGATCAGGCATAATACTACAGGTTGCATATGGGAAGCAGTATCGTGTTCCCTGTCACATGACAGAAATACTACCAAAATAATGCTATGCCCCTTTTACCCGGCTAAACTATTGCCTGATCTCCTATGTCTAGCCTGGAGACCTGCTGCGACATGCCATCCGTGTGGCGGCTCATCTACGATCTCAGACCTGAGCCGTGCAGTTGTCGCTGGATGTTGGCCCAGCGACCTTCTGGGACACGACTGGCCCGAACCAGGATCCAATCTGGGCCAGCAGGCGTACCATGGCGGAGGCGCTCTCGCCCACGATCCCGCGCCCGGCTATCTGCTGCAGGGCACGGGTGACGGACTTCGCCATTAAGTCGCCCCAGCTTCACGCGCGGTGCTCGAGCCGGTGTATCCGCCTAGGGCGAAGACCCGGATGCAGGCCAGTGCCGTCTCGGGATCCTCGAGATCCTCACCCCCACTCTGGGCGATCCGAGCGATCGACCGCAGCATGATTGTCGTGGAGATCGGGAGCTCGACGAGAATGGGCGATACGCGCAGCACCCCACCTATGGCACCCGACAGGATCGCAAGGGCCTTGTGGGCGCAGGCCTCTGGTTCCCTGCCCTCCCTCCGTCGGGATGGTCTAGAGCGCAAAGCGTAGCGCCCAGGTGAGCGCCGCCTGCATGGCTTTCGAGATGATGTCGGATGCAATCGGGGGAAGAGCCTGCCCAAGCAGCTCAATCGGCCGTCCGGCCAGGGTCAACAGCCGGCCAACGTAACTTGGACCCTCCAGTGCGCCGTCAGCCTGTCTCAAGGCCGTGCCTTCTGGTCTCTGAGGACCGGCTCCGCAGTGCATCCCATCAGACGTCGAACAACACGTCCCGGCCGCTTCGATGCCAACTTACTGAGGACGTGCCAGGCCCCGCACACGCAAGATAAGTGAGGCGCCGCTCCATCTCCGCCCCTCGCCTCCCCCGGCAGCGCCGCGCTTTACGGCACCTGACCAGACGTCGCTGCCGGCTGTTCACCTTCGTGAGCGGATCGGGCTTGTCGCATTTCAATAGGGCTCGTCCGCCGTTCGCGGCCTCGGCATGGTTTGGATCATGCTGCGTGGTGAGGCAACTCCAGGGAGACGCTGCGTGCGGTGTCGCACCGCCGGCCGGTGCCCACCGCGATATCCAGCACCTGCACAGCTAGGCCGGAGGAGACCATGATCGACGATAGCGAGAGGTTTTCGCGAGCAGCGGCCATCACGGCCGTTCTCACGCTGTGCTGCACCATCGGTGTTCTCTACCTGCCGTTCTTTCTGCCGTAAGTGTCCGGCAGGGGGACTTCTGCTCGGCCCCCTGCGCTAGCCGGTCGGCATCGTGACCGTCACGTCCGGTCGACTCATCCGGCGCTGCAGGTCGTCACAGTCCCGTGCCTGAAGTCCCCGGAGAGGCTCGAAGCCTGGGCCTTCCTGGCCATCGATGACATGGACGACGAGACCGTCGGTTTCCCTTGCCACTGTGGCGATCGTGACGAGCCCGGTTGGCGTCTCCCGCTCGATCCGGCCACCCAGAAGATTGTCGCATTGCAGACGCAGCATGGTCTCCATCAGGACCTCCTCGAAGCGTGCTCAGCTTCTATAAACGGGTCCGAAACCGTCACGGGTCCTGGACGGATGACAAGAGACTCTCGAAGCCGCGTATCGGCGGATTTCCCCACATTCCACAGCGTTAGAACAAAGTAAGAACATTTCTGTGGTGGCTCATGGCACGAGGCCGTACCATCGCGGCTTCCAAAGGAGATGCCGATGACTGAGCAGGAAAGGGCACAACGTGCCATTGATCCGATCGAAGCGGATGTGACCGCCGTGATCGAGGCCTGCGGCGGTGATGCAAGGACTGCCATCAGAGTCCTCCTCGTCGAGCAACTCATCCAGGAAGAACGGATCGAACGGTTGGCCGCAGCCCTCTCATTCGGTTACGTCCGGGGACGGATTGGCGTTACGGCCGAGCAGTTCACTGCCAAGCGCTGATACCCTGCCGTCGCAATGAGTTGATTGCTGCCCGTTGGATCAGATTGGAAAGAACGGGACAGCGGCATTGCTCAGCGGGCGATTCCGAAAGGGATTCGTCGAATGAATACCCCAAGCCCCGTTGGGAGCGCTCATATCGGTTTGGACGAACAACGCCCGGAGCATTCTTAGGGTCTCGGAAGTGCAGGCGATGAAATGTGGCTTACGCCCGAAAGACCAGGCCAATGAACGTGCAGACTCGTTTGGAAGCCAATGCAATCCTCGATCGCCTCGTCGCAGATGGTTCAACCTTCTCCCGAAATGACGCCCGCCGCTTGATCGAGTTGATCCCCGTCGCTCCCCGTTTGCGGTTTGCGTTCAAGGGCATATTCAAAGGACCAGGCTCCAGCATCAGGGGCCATGCGCCTGGTCATGGCGACGTTGAGTTGAAGGGAGAATCCAAGGAGAAGACGATCACGCTCAACGTGCCAGCCTCGCACAGGATCGGCGGGTATGTGGTGATGCACACACCTGGCTCAATTTACATCGAGTTGATGTGGGCCGAAACCAAGATGGATCAATCAGGATTGAGCTGCTTGCTCGATTATGATCGAGCCAGCAAAGAGCCGGATACTATGCGGATAGCCGCCCAGAAGTCGCTGTCGGTGCTCTTTCTCACCTTCAACTACATCTCTTACGTGTCTTGGAAGCAGCCTGCATAGGATTGAGGCATAGCCCTTGGGGACAGCAACATCTGGTTGCCGCTCTGAAGTAGGGGTTCCGTTGCAAACCCTAACGTAGGTCAAGCGAACGCCGGATGAGGGCTCAGGTTAGGCAGCAGCGCGGAAGAGAGCCGCCATGAAATCACTCTGAGCCTTCATGTCTTTTGCTGGTGCGATTGCCACCTGTCCGTCGCGGATCATTGCCATGACCTCGTAGCCCGCAATCATCCGTGAGGCCGTCGTGAGGCTCTTGAAGCCCAGCCCAGGACGCACCAGCCGTTTGATGCGCCGGTGATCCTGCTCGACGATGTTGTTCAGAAATTTCACCTGCCGGAGTTTGGCAAACCGCCAGAGTTCACCGGAACGGAGATCTGATAACGACGTTTGTGAAGCGTGCCGATGCACGCTCGGTCTCGAGCGGGATGAAATGTCAGCGCATCAGGTGAAATCGGGGACTGAGCGTATGCTCGGCAGTCTGCGAGGCGCAGAATAACGCCTTGGCAGAGGTGCTGTCTTGGAAACCTCGACCAAAGCGTTCGTGGTCCAAGGGAATGACACCACTCTGGGGAGATAGGCAGCGAGAGGATTTCCGTCAACGCTGCCCAAACGAAAACGCCCTGACAGAGGTAGCCGTGCGGAGCTCACTGTCAGGGCGAATTGTTGTGATGCCGGTTGCAACACCACGGCAAGATAATACGCCAAGTGCCTCGTCGGTTCAACATCAGGCTGTGCATAAGCAGAATTGCCCCGGCAGGAGGCTGAGCACCAGACCTCCCACCAGGGCGCTTGCGATGTGTTCCGGCATCGCAAGATCTATGTAGACACAGCTTCTCCGTGCCGATGTGTGGCGACACACACGATCAGTCGCGAGCGAGATCATTGGAAAAGACAATTCAGCCAAACCCCTAATCGGTTCGGCTTCTGTCGACACCAATGTCGCGCAGAATATGAGGACTCACATCCCGTTTCAGCGACTCGACAAAATCGAAGGTCAGTACGGGCCGTTTGTGATCGTTCGCAGGCTTGCGCGGAACGCGAATGAACTCAAAGCGGAATGCGAACCCTACCAAGGGCAGAGGGAAGACGGTCGGTTTCATGGGAGCCACCAGCAGCATGAGTTGGGACGAGGAGAGAGGCGCGTTCGTACGTGCAAAGTCGCATAGACATGTAACGCCTCCTCTGGCTGTGGCTGTGAACCGGGCGGAAGATCCGCGGGGCAGCTTCAATACCAGAATTCGTCTGTCGATTCTACCCCTGAGAGGCACAATTGTTGATTTCGCCTGCGTGATTACTGCAGTGCGATGGATTCAAGCGGTAGTAGGTGGATATCGATGTGCTGTTTGTGGGCACGATCAGTCCGTGTCCCTTCAGTTCATACATCGTGCTTATGCCGATGCCGCGAACCGTCCGGCCAGAGGCGGTCTTGAGGTGCGCTTTGAATTGCTCCCGCCTGGTGTAGCTGCTCATTTCGAGCGCATAGCGGAACTCCCCGACCTCTTTGAGCACCTCAAGGGCTTTCCTGGCCATCGATGAGAGAGCGGGAAGGTCGGCCATGTTCACCTCTTTCTTATGTGGGGATGCAAAGAGCGAGCAGCGGATGCGCCAGAGCTTGGTTGCCTGGCAGGCGTGACCGGCCTGACCGAACAGGTCCTGCAGACCGGTTGCACTCGTCAAGATGGAGAGGAGGTGCGGGTTCTCGGCGATGTACTCGTCCCATAACACTGAGTAGAGCGCCCTCACCTCCTCGGCGTTGACAACTCGCTTGCCTTTGGCTTCGCGCCAGGTGAGGCCTGTCGAGCCGTCTTCGAACCGTTTTGCGGCCTGATAGATCTCTTCAATGGACCTGTTCCCAAGGCCCTTGATCCGGGCCGCAAAGGCACTGAAGCGGCGATCTCCGCGGCTGGAGCACTCGAGGAAAGGGGCCGTGCCATGCTGAAGCATCTTTTGGGGATCCTTGACTGATTTTGCCAGTCAAAGAATCCAGAATTCGGTCCTTACTCGGCATCTGCCCTTTGAGGCGTCGGAACCTTGTTGTGCCGGTTTGCCCACGCCAGTTTGACGGGGTCGCGCCATTCGAGTTTCGCGTCCGGCCGATCTATGCGGCGGCAGACGATAGCAACACCCTCGAGGATTGCGGTCGCGATTACAGTCCGGGAGGAGCGGCACGGATAATGACATCTCGGTCGCGCACGCCAGGACTACCCAATCCGCCCTCGTGCGCCCAAACCTCCTTGCCGATCCACTCGTCGGGAGCCATCCACCACCCGCGCTGGAAGAGGATTGTCCCATCGCTCCGGACACGCCGAAGGCCGCCAAGCAGGTAGCCGTCGCGCGCCTTGAAGTCGTGGGCACGGGTCATGACTGGATCGTCACAACTCCAGTCTCAGTGCGGTACTCGTCGCGATCGTCAGCCGGGAATTCGAACCCAAACAGCTTGTTGTGGTTCGTCTTCAGCGTTTCGTCCGTGACATTGAAGTTCAGAACCTTCTCGAAATCGCTGCGGTTCTTATGCAGTCCGGCGACCTTCATCACGCAATCCGGGATCTCGGAGTAGTAGGATTTCGCCGACTTGAACCAGCTTGGAGCGTCTTTGCCGGCGGCTTCACGGATGACGCCATCGGCAATCCTGAAGCTCCGGAGGCGCTGAGCGGCAACGATGATATTCAGCGTGTCGTAGTTGAGCCTGCGCATGTGCAATCCTTTCTGGGGAAATGAATGGAATAGTTCATGTCTAAACATGAATGGCGTGTTTAGAATCTCAGACCCAAAACGGCGCAGTTTAAGATAAGGGGAAGTGCGTAGAGAAATTATTCAGCTAAGATTTAGTCGTAAGCTTAATGTCTTCTTCACGACTATGACGAATTTTTGTCGCGCCCGATTCATGCGCGTCAGGGGGCGTGCGCTTCTCGCGGCGATGCGAGCGGGTCAACGAAAGACGATGAGACTCCTCAACAATCTGAAGATCCTCACGAAGATCGCCATCCCGGTCGCGGTCTTTGTTGCAATTGCTATCGGTCTAATTGTAATGGCCGTGTCAGGCCTCGACGACATGGCTGCGGGCACCCAGCGCCTCGTCGACAGCGACGCAAAGCGACTGAGCCTGGTTCAGAGCGTCAATACGCAGATCAATGAGGCGTCGATTCAGGAAAAAAGCATGATCCTGACGCCCAAGAATCTTGCAGAGCGCGTCAAGAGCGTCGAGAACGCTTTCAAGACCGCAACGAAGAAGGCGTCGGACGACCTAAACCAGATTGTGGATCTTTCGAGCTCCGCCGAATTCAGAAAGCTCAACGAGAATCTGCGGGACGCAACTCTCAACTACTTCAAAATGTTGGAGCAGAGCCTCGCCGCCTCCATGGCCGGCAACGACGACAAGGCAAAAGAAATTACGAATGGGTCAGCGCGTGACCTCCGTCGTACCCTTAGGGATCAGATAACGACAAGCATCGACGGTATTGCTCTCGAACTGAACCAGGCCAAGGACAAGGCGCACACAGATGCACTGGGCACCAGATGGGTGCTGATCGGTTCTGCAACGGGAGGCATTGCCGTTGCCATCGGCCTGATCTGTTCGATTGTCCTCTTGGGCGTAGCCCGTCCGCTGGGGTCAATGACAGGAGCGATGGGCCGCTTGGCCAAAGGTGAGCTTGATATTCCTGTGACTGGCACTGAGCGCAAAGACGAGGTTGGAGCGCTTGCCCGCTCGCTGCAGGTCTTCAAGGACAACGCCATCGAGGCGCGCCGCCTGGCGGCGGAGCAGGCGGCTGAGGATGAGGCCAAGATGCGCCGCGCCCAGATCCTCGATCAGTTGACCAAGGACTTCGAGCGCAATGTCTCGGCCATGACCCAGGGGCTCGCCTCGGCCGCGACCGAAATGGAAGCGACCGCCCAGACCATGACGTCCATCGCGGACCAGACCAACGACCAGACGGTCAGCGCTGCCTCGGCGGCCGAGCAGACCTCGGCCAACGTGCAGACGGTCGCAGCCGCTACGGAGGAACTGTCGATCTCGATCCGGGAAATCGCCTCGCAGGTGACCCAGTCTTCCCGGATTGCCGAACGTGCCGTGCAGGACGCCCAGCGCACCGATACGATCGTTCAGCAGCTTGCCTCCACGGCGGAGAAGATTGGCAATGTTATTGCTCTGATCAACTCGGTGGCAGGACAGACCAACCTGCTGGCGCTCAATGCCACCATTGAGGCAGCCCGTGCCGGTGAAGCCGGTAAGGGCTTTGCGGTTGTGGCTTCCGAGGTGAAGGAGCTTGCCAACCAGACTGCTAAAGCCACGGACGAGATCTCACAGCAGATCGCGTCGGTGCAGCAGGCGACCCGCGAGGCTGTCCAGGCTATCCAGACGATCACCCAGACCATTGGGGAGATGTCTCAGATCTCGACTTCGATTGCGGCTGCCATGGAGGAGCAGGGCGCGGCCACGGGTGAGATTGCCCGTAACGTCCAGGAGGCCGCCCGTGGGACCGAGCATGTGACTGGGAACATCGGCGACGTGCGCCGGGGTGCCGGCGAGACGGGGGCCGCAGCTTCTCAGGTCTTGAGTGCCGCTCAAGAACTGGCTCGCCACTCCAACAGCCTCGGCGACGAAGTCGGCCAGTTCCTCCGGGGCGTGAAGGCAGCTTAAGGCAAGCTTTCGGAGCTATATCGCGGATACCGGTAAACTGAGGTTCGCCGGGCGGCTTGCCTCGCTGCGAGCTGAAAACGGAGGGCGCCCCGACTGGGTAGGGGCGCCTTTCTTTTTTACGCCGGACGAACCCTCGCTAGGCTGGGCTGAGAGCAACCACCCCGAAGGTGACCCCACCCAAAGATTTCGGCGTTCCGTTGAGCGGCGGGTAGACCAGGTGTCCGGTGCCATAGCAGACATCGTATGTATCGACCCCTTCGGCGCCGTAGCACTCACGGGAGATCCGGATCGTATAGCGAGGACAACCTTCGTGAACGATCGCCCTAGTGGCGACCTCTTTCCCCTCAATGATATCTACCCTGTTCGAGGCGGTGATCCGGGTATCCATCCCATAGACACGTCCATCATTAAGCAGCGTCGCAAGATTGAAGGAGCGAACGGTGGCCCTGACCTGGATCAGGTTTCCGAAGATATCCTGCTTCGGTTTGGCGTACTCCGCGATGAGTTCCGGCGTCGAGTAAACGGAGACTGCGCTCATGATTGTCCCTTAGGGACTTGGTTTCAGCCGATGGCCACGACCGACCCTACCCCAGATGGTTCTCCTATTTCTTCGCGGGAGTTGTTTGGCCGGCGCTGTCGTTGATTTTTCCGTGGGCTAGGGTTTATTGGCGCGTGCATCCAATAATTGCTGCATGAGCGACTTCAAATCCTCAGCTGCCTTTCCTCCCCGAAGGAAAATGATTCCGCGCTCGATGGTTTTTCCGTTCTCATCCTTCGTGCCTTTTAAAAAGGCATCGCGTTCTGCCTTCGACATCTTCAGGACTGCGCGAGCTTCGCACTCGCGCTGCCACTCCTCGGACCACGTGTTGACCGGTTGTCTAGTGATTTCCGAGATAGCGGTTGTGTCGCGGGAATAGGCTATTTC
>NZ_JAMXFJ010000057.1 GCF_025460805.1 Microvirga sesbaniae
TGATCTTCTGGGCGTGGGCCTCCGAGAGGGACCCGCCGAACACCGTGAAGTCCTTGGCGAAGACGAAGACGGTACGCCCGTTGACGGTGCCCCAGCCGGTCACGACGCCGTCGCCGGGGATCTTCACCTTCTCCATGCCGAAATCGGTGGAGCGATGCTCGACGAACATGTCGAACTCCTCGAAGGAGCCCTTGTCGAGCAGCAGCTCGATGCGCTCGCGGGCGGTCAGCTTGCCTCGGCCGTGCTGCGCCTCGATGCGCTTTTCGCCGCCGCCCAGGCGTGCCTGCGCGCGCCGCTCCTCAAGCCGTTCAATAACTTCCAGCATGCACTACTGCTCTAATTTGGCCTATCGCGGAGCGATGAGCGAAAACTTACGATTGTTAAGATCTCGTTTGATCTGATCGATCTTGCCGAAACAAGTTTTTTCGTGCGAAGTAGTGAAGTTGCAAACTTGGCGTTTTAACATGAAGCGAAAAATTTTTGCCGGTCGTGCCATTCGCGAACTACGCGAAGTGAAAGGTCTCACCCAGTCAGACCTCGCTAAGAGGATTGGTGTGTCCCCGAGCTACATGAGCCAGATTGAGGCTAATCAACGTAGTCTCTCCGGGACGGTGATAGTCGAGCTCGCACGCGTTCTTCGTGTCGATGTTGCAGCTTTCTCGAACGATGATGGTGTTCGGTTGGCAGCAACTCTGAGGGAGGTGCTAGGCGACCCTGCGCTCGGCAGCCTCGATATAACTCTGCAGGAACTCAAGAATGCCTCTCTTCATGCCCCAAAGCTGGCGCGAGCGCTAATCGATCTTCACAGGCTCTATCGTAGGGCGGAGGAGAAATATCGCTCATTGGACGACGCGCTTCGAGCGAGTGAGGGAAATGCTGGTAGCCACCAATCAGCTTTCGAGGAGGTTCGAGATTTCTTCCATTTCATCGGGAACTATGTCGACTCCCTCGACCGTTCTGCGGAAGCGTTGGCTGCACGAATTGCCAATAGCTCAGGGGATGCGCTTAGTCGCCTGGCGCATTACCTGGAAGCAAACTACGGCATATTGGTATCCCGGCATTTCCCCGCGGACGGTCGCCCTTTTGTCAGCACGTTAGATCGGTCTCGCGGCACACTCTTGCTGAACGACACTCTCCCGTCGCCGACGCTGGCTTTTGCTGTCGCGCGTCACTTGGCGACACTCTCATTTTCCGACGAGATCAATGTCATCGTTGACGCTGCCTCCTTCGGCGGAAGCGATGCGGGTGCTGTCTGTGTGGCTACCTTGGCGAACTACTTTGCGGGCGCCCTGCTCATGCCTTACCGGCAGTTTGCGGAAGAAGCCCGCAGAATGCGGCATGACGTCGAGCGACTCGCGGCGCAGTTCGGGGTCAGCATTGAGCAGGTCTGCCATCGCCTCTCGACCCTTCAGCGCCCCGGCAATGAGGGAGTCCCGATGTACTTCCTGCGTGTCGATCGCGCAGGCAACATCACAAAGCGCCATAGCGCTACGCGACTTCAATTCGCGCGCTATGGGGGCGCGTGTCCCATTTGGAATATCCATGAGGCTTTTGAAACGCCCGAACGCTTTCTCGTCCAGGTTGCCGAGATGCCTGATGGTGATCAGTATCTGTCGATCGCCCATGCTGTCACAAAGGGTGGAGGACGCTTCGATTCGGCGCGTCTCCGATACGCAATCGGATTCGGTTGCGAGCTGGCGTATGCAGATGAGTTCGTCTACTCAGACATCATTGACACTCGAAAGCCCTCTCCCGTTGTAAAAATTGGCGTCAGTTGTCGTCTATGCGACCGGGCCGACTGCCATCAGCGGTCGATGCCTCCCTTTGATCGGAGAGTCACTATAGACCCCGACTTGCGAAATATTGTGCCTTACCAACTGGGACAAAGGTGAGCGTCGGCATTGGCCGCAACGCGAGAATTCTGGCTCCGTTGCATTAACCTTGGCGGGGTTGGAAAAGGGCGACTACCTGAGGAGCTGTCTTGCTGTCTCTGTTCAAGCGCCATCGCTTCCCGGTTGAGATCATCATGCTGTGCGTGCGCTGGTACTGCAAGTATGGGATCAGCTATCGCGATCTCGCCGAGATGATGTCCGAGCGCGGTGTCGCCGTTGATCCATCTACGATCTTCCGTTGGGTTCAGCGCTATGCGCCGGAGATCGAGAAGCGAATTCGGCTCTACCAAGGGCCCCGCTCAGGCTCCTGGAGAGTGGACGAGACCTATGTGCGGGTTGGCGGACGCTGGAAGTACCTGTTTCGAGCTCAACGACCGTGGTCAACCCTCAGTCGCTGTTCGAGATGCGCCGAGTAACTTGAGATTAAGTAACAGAACGAGAAATAGATAATCCCTGCGAACGCAAAGCCTGTATACAGGGCGGAAGGTCCTGCCCAATTAGGATCCGCGAAAGCTGCGCGCAGCCCGCCAAGCAGATCGAAGATCGCTACAATTGAGACGAGTGTTGTATCCTTCACCAACCCAATGAATGAGTTGACGATGCCAGGGATGACTAACCGTAATGCTTGCGGCAGCACGATCAGCCCTATCGATTTGCTGTAGTTTAACCCTAGTGCTGCTGCGGCCTCGTGCTGGCCACTCGGTATAGCTTGGAGGCCACCTCGGATGGTCTCAGCCATATAAGCTCCTGAGAACAGCGAGATGCCTACGAGAACGCGCACCATCGCGTCTGGCGAATTTTCCAGGAACAGCGGCAGCATATAGGTTGCAAAGAATAGAACCGTGATAAGCGGTACACCTCGGACCACCTCGATGAATATGACTGCAGTTGTCCGAATAATTGAAGCCTCAGACCGTCGGGCCAGTGCCAGAACGATGCCGATCGGTAAAGACGCGACAATGCCAGTTGTTGCCACGACCAGCGTAACAAACAGCCCCCCCCATTCCGATGTGGGCACAACCGGTAAGGCAGGCTTGTCAATAGCCCCACTACTGACAGCAGCAGCCAGAATCCAACCGGCGCCGGCGGCGCCCAAGCCGAACAACGCCCACTTATGACGAGCAGCAGCTCCTCTCTGAACCAAAGCTTCCAGCGCTGCCGCCAGACATCCCAAGGTGAGAGTAGTCTCAACAACGGGAACGGTTGACGCATTGGCGAAGTGGGGGACGAGAATGCCCGTGATGATTGCAATCACTAAGATTGAGTAACCGACAGCCTGTTTAGCTCGTGCTTGCTCATTGAGGACCATGAGATGGATTGCAAGCATCACCACCGAGGCCGCCAGAAGCATGACAGACGCAACCTTCAGCCAAGGCGTTATGATCGGGCCGCCATAAAGAAAACTGAACGCAAAGACTGGGAGCACACCAAAAAATGCAACCGCGTTGTGCAGCTTATAGGGAACCCGTGGCACCAGTAGCGGGATCAGCAACACGACTGCGAATACAAGTACGAGATTAACACGCCAACGCTCATCGGCGGGATAAAACCCGTAGGTCAGCTGACCGAGTTTGGCCCAAATAAAAGGCCAGCATGCGCCCACCTCATACGACAGGCCTGTGCATGCAGATTTGTCAGTTCCGATCCAGACGGCCCTGACAATTGCAAAATCGATTATGGTGCTCAGGAGCATGTAGACGACATACGTGCCGACGAGCGTAGCAATCGCCTGCTGAGGGCTTGAGAAGACCTCTCGACGCAGCCAACGACCAGGGCCGATATCCATCGGAGGTGCGGGCATGGAGGGGTGAGGATTGCTCTGTATGAATGACGTTGTCATAGCCTCACCTCGCCACCAACGCGATGCGTGCGTTGTACCAATTCATAAACAAGGATGTGATTATGGATATTGTCAGATAAGTGACCATCCACATTCCGATGACCTCAATACCTTGACCTGTATTATTGAGGATAGTTCCTCCTACCGAAACAAGATCTGGATATCCGATGCTAACACCCAACGATGAGTTCTTTACAATATTGAGATACATGCTGGTGAGCATAGGTACAATTATTCGCATGGCTTGGGGGATGGTGATTAGCCGAAGGATAGTGCCAGGCTTGAGTCCAAGAGACCGACCGGCCTCCGTTTGACCCTTCCCAACACCTTGAATGCCCGCTCGAACAATTTCACCAATGTTGGCAGCACTGTAGACAGTAAGAGCGATCACAAAAGCAGCAAATTCGGGCATCATCGTAACACCCCCGGCTAGGTTGAAGCGACCTTGCTTGGCAGGTTCAAGCTGCACCGGCTCGCCTGCAAAAACATAGCATGCGCCGAGTATGAGGAGCGCGCCGATCGAAAGGGCGATCGAAGCTTTCTTGGAAAGGCCCGTTCCCGTCTGGTCGCGGCGGGCTTTTGACCACCGCACTGCGAAGGCGCCTGCAGCTATCAAAGCGAGAGCCGCAATACCCACAACAGCAGCGCCAGGCTGTATCACTGGCTGCGGCAAGGTAACGCCCCGCTGGCTAACGAAGACCGTCCCTAGGATCGACAGAGCCGAACGTGGCGACGGCATCGCGGAAAGGACGGCTAAATACCAGAACAGAATCTGGAAAAGCAGCGGCAGATTGCGGACTACTTCGACATACCACCTGGCAAGTTGCGAGATTACAAAGTTCGGCGCCAGTCGGCCTATGCCAACGGCGAAACCAAGGATCGTTGCCAGAATTATCGAGACCGCCGAGACGAACAGGGTGTTCAATAAGCCAACAACGTATGCCCGCCCATAGGTCATGGTCTCCGCCCAGGGAATGAGGGTTTGTGAGATCCCAAAGCCTGCCACCTGATCGAGAAAGCCGAAGCCACTAGCGATGCGCTGATTGGCAAGGTTGGTCGCCGCGTTCTGTACTGCACTATACGCTGCGAACGCCAGCAGCGCAGTCAGAAGGGCTTGCAAGAGAAAGCGACGGACTTTTGGATCGTTGATAAGTGCAGTCCGGGGCGCGTTTCGCCCCTCGCGTGGTGCAACACGATGCATGTTCGGATCTTCCGGATTGCCAGGGAACTAGTCGGCCGAACACATAAGTCCGACCGACCAGGGGTCATCCGCCGGGAAGGCGGGAAGAGGCCATCAGCAATTACCTGATCGGAGGCGCGTATTGCAGTCCGCCCTTTTTCCAAAGCGCATTTGCCACACGCTCGATCTTTAATGGCGAATCTTTGCCAACGTTTTGATCATAGACTTCGCCATAGTTCCCGACATGGCGCAGGATCTTATCAGCCCAATCCTTCGTGAGACCAAGACCCTCACCCAAGTTCCCTTCCGCTCCTAGAAGGCGCCGAATCTCCGGATTAGTCGATGAGCGCATTTCAACGACATTCGCTTTGGTCACGCCGAGTTCTTCCGCATTGACCATTGCGAAGTGCGTCCACTTCACAATGTTTAGCCATTGATCGTCGCCCTGACGAACCGCCGGCCCGAGGGGCTCCTTCGAAATCAGCTCGGGTAGCACAATGTGGTCGTCTGGCTTTTGTAGTTGGGCGCGCCGAGAATAGTTTGCAGACGAATCCGCGATCAGAGCGTCACAGCGACCTGTCTCATAGGCCTTTGCTGTTTCATCTATAGTGACGAAAACAACTGGCTCGAACGCCATGCCATTGGCGCGGAAATAGTCTGCGACGTTCAGTTCCATCGTCGTTCCGGATGTTACGCAGATGGAAGCTCCAGACAAATCCTTTGCACTCTTAACGTTCAGAGATTTCTTCGTCATGAAGCTGTTTCCGTCGTAGAAGTTCACAACGGCGAAATTCATGCCTAGCGATGCTTCGCGCTGCATAGTCCAGCTCGTGTTCCTCGACAGAAGATCGACAGCACCGGACTGTAAGGCGGTGAAGCGGTCCTTGGCCGACAAGGGCGAGAACTGAACCTTGTTTGGATCATCGAAAATTGCTGCCGCCAACGCTCGGCAGAGGTCGACGTCGATTCCCGACCATTTCCCCGCACTGTCCGGGATGGAGAACCCTGCAATGCCCTGAGACACTCCACAGACAATGGCCCCACGAGACTTGATCCGGTCCATGGTAGGCCCGGCGATCGCGCTTGAGACCGAAACTGCGGAAAGCATGATCGCAGCGGCGGCGACTTCGAGTTTGCGGATTGTCCTGTTCATTTTTCCTCCTTTGGGCCACATGTTGCCCGTCTGCAGTTTGCCGTTAGGCGTCCGACTCTGAAAGGAGATCATGGCTTGGTTTTTTCTTTTACATTTTTTTGCATTCGAAGATTAGTTTGCGGACATCAACTGTTGCTCTCTGGATCGTGCTCGCTGCTTCTGGTCGGCGCAGGCGTCTAATCAAGCAGCATCAAGAGCCTGGGCGAGGTCGCCCCAAATGTCCGCTTCGTCCTCGAGGCCGATTGAGAGCCGGATAAGATCCTCTCCGACGCCCTCGATAGGCTTCGCTTCCGGCCGAACCGTTTGGCGAGCTCGTAGAATGCTCGCAGGGTGATTGATTAGCGTCTCCACATCACCGAGGCTCACACCGCGATTAGCAAGCTTCAACCGATCCAGCACCCGGCGAGCTCCTTCGAATCCTTTCTTGAGCCCGAATGCTAACATTCCAGATCCGCCGGACATCTGCTTCTTAGCAATCTGGTACCCGACGGTGCCTTCCAGGAATGGATAGTTCACCCAAGCCACTGCCCGGTGTTCGGCGAGCTTGCGGGCAATGGTCAGAGCGGACTGGCTGTGACGCTCCATCCGTAGCGGCAATGTCTTCAGTCCGCGAAGGATGAGCGCTGCAGCCATCGGCGAGAGCGTAGCTCCCGTCAAATAGCGAAGGCCATGGCTGTGCAGATGCGAAATCGTCTCCTGATCACTCAGCAACACACCGCCCAGGACATCCCCGTGTCCATTAATATACTTGGTAAGAGAGTGCAGCACGATGTGAGCTCCGTGCTCTAGCGGACGCTGCAAGGCGGGGGATGCAAAGGTGCTATCCACCACGACTTTTGCACCCACCTTAGATGCCCCTGCCGCAATCGCAGCAATGTCCAAAATTTCCGATAGCGGATTCACCGGTGTTTCGAAATAGACCAGCTTTGTCTTTTCGGTAAGCGCAGCGTCGAGACTAGCGGGATTGGTCAGGTCGACTGGAACCACCTTGATGCCAAAGCGCGGTATGCCGTCACGAGTTAAGGCAGCCGTATTGGAGTACAAGGTACGATGAACAATGATCTCATCATCCTGCGACAGAAGCCCAAGCATGAGGGTTCCCGCTGCCGCCATACCCGTCGATAGTGCCAGAGCGGCTTCCGCGCCTTCCAAGTTAGCCAGTCGAGCCTCGAGGATTTCGGTGGTCGGATTGTGCTCGCGAGCGTAGAGTTTGCCGCCGAGGGACGCAGCAGCATCCATGGCTTCCATGCTCTCAAACCCATAGGTAGACGTGAAGAAGACCGGGGGTGCCACAGCGCCCTCGAAGCGCGACGGGTCGTAACCATGGTGAATAGCTCGGGTCGCGAACCCGCCTACATGCCCATTTAACCCATCACTCTGCTTCGAACCTGACATGACATTTCTCCAGTATGATGAGCAGTTTGCAGCGGCTCAGAGGTCCAGCACGATCTGGCCCTTCGCCCTTGAGACACAAGGTATGAATCGCTTGGTACGAGCTTCGGGACTGAGCACAGCATCCCGGTGAATCGGCTCCCCGCTGAGGATGCCACATTCACAGCTCCCGCAGACGCCGTTTTCGCACGATGAAAAGAGCAAGACGCCAGCAGTGCGAAGGATACTCAGTGCCGATGCATCCGCTGGCACTTCAAACTCTCGGCCACTAGATCGCAACCGAACCGAGAATGCCTCAGGGACAAAGTCTCTATCGGTCTCGGGCTGAAAAGCTTCGAAATGGACATTCTGAGTAGGCCAATGAGCGGATTCGGCCCTGATCCACGCCATAAAGCCGGGCGGACCACAGTAATACAGGTGCGTTCCTTCCTCGACGACTTTAAGAAGCTCCGTCATGTCAACCGAAGTGCTGGGCTCGTCGTCGAAATGGAAAACAACACTGCCGGCGGGGAGTTCAGCCTCAAGTTCTCTTGCCATAGGTGCAAGAGATCGACTGCGCGAAAAATAATGCAGCGTGAAAGCTTTGCCCTGGGCCTTTAGAGCGTGGGCCATGGCGATCATCGGAGTGACCCCGATACCACCGGCAATCAACAGGTGCTTTGCTCCGTCTGGACTAAGCCTGAAATGATTCCGCGGGGCGGAGACCGGGACCTCGTCACCAACACGCAAATTGTCATGCAGCCAGGCTGAGCCCCCCCGGCCCTTCGCCTCTAGCTTCACGCCGACGATGTACCGAGACAAATCAGCCGGGTCTCCCATTAGAGAGTATTGGCGGATTTTCCCAGTAGGTAGGTGGACGTCTACGTGAGCCCCGGCTTCGAAAGGCGGCAATTCAGGTCGCTTGGGATGACGAAACTCGATGACGCTAACATCTCCAAGCTCCGATCGGAGCGAGGCGACCTTCATCTTCATAATTAGACGGGGCGAGGCCATACGATCAATCCTCAAGCGGAAGGATTCGATCGCCTGGACGAATGATGCCCCCACTCTCGATCGAGCAGTTCAATCCGGAACGATTCAAAAGGCCCTCAAACAAGCGCGGCATTCCCAGCAACTCCTCTATATATTTGCAGGGGAAGTTGAGCCTTGCACCGCGCAATATAGTTTCGCCGACCCGGAAACGCTTTCCGATGAGATGATTCACCGGAACACCACGTGTCGTAAGGTTTCGGCGGTGATCTGCCGGCGACAGGTTCAACTTGATTCCGGGTATTTTGGGCTCCCCGAGAGCCAACTGTTCAAGGACCTCAGCTTCGATCAGCGTGATGTCGCGGACATCCGGCTTGGGAGAATAGGTTCCCGTTCCCAGGAAGTAGCGGTCGCCCTCGATGCCCTTTCCCGCCACAAGGCGCGCTTCTGTCAGTTCCTCCATTTCGTAGGAGGCTGACGGAGCGATGTGGATATGCAGAAGCTCCCCGGACCAAACTTGCACCATGATTCCCTGCACCTGAATGCCCATTGGACAACTTGTTGCCCAAATGGGTAGCAGACTTTTGGAATTGCTGCAATAACGAGTCGAACAGCCGAGCTCTTTCGCTCCACCGGCATCAGGGGCCTAGCCGCCGACGAAGTGGCGACTTAGTGATAGAAATTGGCAGAAGACTTGGATTTGGAGCAAAAATTGCCAAGAGCAAAATCGATCAAGGACCTTGCCCTTACTCCAGTGGACGACGCCGCGCGGGCGTTTGGCCTGCAAATGTCTGCGATAAGGCGTTCCCGCAAAATGACGTTGGATCAGCTGTCAAGCATCACAGGATTGAATAAAGGATACCTATCCCGCGTCGAACGCGCCGAGAAGATGCCCTCCATCGCAACCGCCTTGAAGCTGTCCCAGGCATTTTCTGTTCCTGTTTCTGCCCTCTTCGGGGAAGCAGTCGATGATTCGCTGATTCATATTGTCAGAGCCGCAGAACGGCCCGCAGTCCGGCAAAACTCGGACGAGGCGCATTTCGAGCCTCTAAGCCAAGCTGCCGGTGGACTCGAGGCCTTCCTGTTGTTTCCTGGACAAGTCTATGGCCCAGATGGCCGCGTGGATCACGGCGGAACTGAGATAATATTTGTCGTTTCAGGGCAAATCGAAGTGCAATTCGCGGATCGCACAGTGATCCTGAACTCTGGTGATTTCCTGCAGTTCCCCGGGCACATCGCGCACCAAGTTAGGGCACCGAACGGCGACGGCAGCGCACTTATCGCGGTGTCGCGAGAGAAAAGCTGAGGGCGAACATACCCTCCTCGGCTCATCGCTCGAAGATGCCAGTCTTCAAGTTCAGGTTGACTTCTATTGACTACGATGCTGTTCTAGGCAACCTGTTGCCTAAATAACGACGACCGCCAAGTCGACAACATCGTAGGGATGGATCCGTGATAGCATTGCAGAGCAACCGGCCTATCAGAGCGACCAAGCCGACCTCGCTGAAGACGGCAACGGCGGTGGAGATGGTTGGCGTCCACAAGTGGTATGGCGCATTCCACGTGTTGCGAGACATTAACCTGAATGTGCGCCGGGGTGAGCGAATCGTGATCTGCGGTCCCTCGGGCTCCGGCAAGTCCACGATGATCCGCTGCATCAACCGTCTGGAGGAACACCAGAAGGGCCGCATCATCGTCGACGGCACGGAGCTCACCAACGACCTAAAGAAGATCGACGAGATCCGCCAGGATGTCGGCATGGTGTTCCAGCACTTCAACCTCTTCCCGCATCTCACGATTCTCGAAAACTGCACGCTGGCTCCAATCTGGGTGAAGAAGATGCCCAAGAAGGAGGCGGAAGAGATCGCCATGCACTACCTGAAGCGGGTCAAGATCCCAGAGCAGGCAAACAAGTACCCCGGCCAGCTCTCCGGCGGCCAGCAGCAGCGCGTGGCGATCGCCCGCTCCCTGTGCATGAGCCCCAAGATCATGCTCTTCGACGAGCCGACCTCGGCACTCGATCCCGAGATGGTCAAGGAGGTGCTCGACACCATGGTGGGACTTGCCGACGAGGGCATGACCATGCTCTGCGTCACCCACGAGATGGGCTTCGCCCGCCAGGTGGCCGACCGGGTGATCTTCATGGATTACGGACAGATCGTCGAGATGAACACACCCGACGAGTTCTTCAGAAATCCGCAGCACGAGCGCACCAGGCTCTTCCTGTCCCAGATCTTGCATTGAGCGACGCCGTTCACGTTCAGCTACTTAGCCTGATCATTTTGGACGGCGCCCTGAGCGCTATCCGATTGAAGATATTCGCCGGTACTTCATGGAGAAAACCATGGCTACAAAACAGATCGATTATTACTTTTGGGTTTTGTCTGACTGGGCCTATTTCGGCGGTCCGCGGCTCGCGGCGATGGCAAGGCGGCATGATGTGGCCATCAATTACTTTCCGGTCAAGATGCCTTATGTATATGCGAAGACAGGCGGAATTCTGCTCGGCGATCGTTCAAAACAACGCCAGGATTATCGGCTGGCTGAGCTCCGCCGCTGGCAACGCAAGCTCGGCATGCCGATCAACGTCCCCCCAAAGCATGGGACTACGAATGAGGACCTCGCTTCATGTCTTATCATCGCTGCGAAGCGGGACGGGCAGGATGTCGAACAGGTCAGCCACGATATTTTAAAAGCGGTGTGGGTCGAGGAGGTCGATGTCTCCCAAGCGGAGGCCTTGCTTGAGATCGGCAAACGCAGCCTGAAGAATGTCGATGATTTGCTTAAACGGGCAGCGTCGCAGGAGATCCAAAGAGAGTTCTGGCGCTATTCAGACGAGGCGATTGAACGAGGAGTTTTTGGCTCGCCCTTCTACCTCTTTGAGGGTGACATCTTTTGGGGACAGGATCGCCTCGAATTTCTTGAAGAGGCAGTCATTGCCTCGCGCATGAAATCCTTATCCTTCTGATCCCCTGAAACGAGTCTTCGGGCTTTTTCCCAGGCAACAGTGAATCGCGTAAGAAGTGCATGGCACAACGCCTTCTCGAGCTGGAGCCGCGCTTCTGGAAATGCAGAGCCGCTTCGAAGCTCAAGCTTTCAGCGTCGTGAGGCGCGGCCTTCCGGGCGTCTCGCGACAAGGTGGCACATGAGTGTAGATGCGTCTCTACGATACCCAACGGTCGGGCAACGTCTGGAAGGTGCGCCTTCTAGCAAGCTTTGTTGGGATACCGCTCGAACGAAGAACCTTTTCTATCGTCCAGGGGATTAGCGATCGCCAGGTTTCGCGTCGGTCAGCCGCTTCCGGCAGGTGCCAGTTCCCCAGTGTGCAGACGGCCGAACCATCACCGAACCCGGAGCGATCCTGCATTACCCGTGGTCGGCACGTCATGGTGGTCTGAGGACCGCTTCGAGCAGGCGGACGTGCTATCATGGATTTCGTTTCAACAATCGTCCCTCATGCTCCCGCTGGCACAGTTGCGACTTCATCGTGCTCTTCATCCGCACAGGTTCGTCGATCCGCAGATGGTAAAGGGCTGGGAGCAGCAAGCCGGCCAAGCGCTTGGCTGTCTCAATGACCGTCTGAGCGAATTGAGCGACAGCGATTGGCTCGCTACTGCAGGACATCCCAGCGTCGCCGACGTAGTCGTCTATCCTTACACCCGTCTGGCCAGAATCGGAGGGATTGACCTTGAGGTGATGCCAGCTGTTGGGAAGTGGCTTCAGCGCTTCGAGAGTCTTCCAAACTACAGCCCATTAATCTCGGGACATCCAGAGCTAAACGAATCTACGGTTGAGATGCTCTGAGATCGGCAGTTGGCGCATTCTTGCTTCCGCAAGGCGCCGCCTGGACTTTGACTTGATCCCGGGCAGTACGATGCGGCGACTTCCTTCTGCGGAAGTCGCCCTTTAGGTCGATTGGCTTGAACTCGTGCTGTGGCACCTGGCAAAGGTCGAGATGATGCGCGATACAGAAGAGGCGGCACGAGCAGAGGACTCGTCCAAGCTTGGCTCCCCTCCTGCAGAGAGGGGTATCGGCCCTGAGATTGCCACGGTCCTCACCAAGGAGGTGTTCTACCGATGTTATGCGTGTCGGCGCCTTGTGCCGCCTATGCCAGTCTGATCCACAGTCCGCTTGCGGGCGACTGCCGGTCGCGCGAGCCGGGCATCACCAAGGACGCCAGCGCCCGCGCTCGCGAGGCGCTGATCGAACTTGCCCGGCTTAATCTGTGCATTCAGCCTGACAGTGTGCTGGCGGTCTGGTTCCTCAGCCGTGTCGGTTCGGCTCCGGCCGGGTCAGACGCAATGAGATTGTGGCATTGGCCCGCAAGCTGCTGACCCTGCTGTGGCGCTATGTCGAAACAGGCGCCCTTCCAGCCGATGTTGCCGTGAAGCCCTGAACCTCAATGCGCGCTGGAGCGGGAGCGCGAGACGTCGAACGGGAGTGCGACCGCGTTTGTCCCTTAGCTGAAACTATCACGCAGAAATGAATGGCCGCGCTCACCTTAGATCCTGCTCCGCCACATGAGACAATGGTCTGGGCTATGGCCCAACCGGATATACAGTGATGCCGACGAGCGGTTCTCAGAAACACCATTGGGCTCAATCTTGGACGTCGTAGCGACACCAGCGAACAGCACTTGACTGACATGTGGGCCCATATAAGAAGGCACAGTGCCTCTTTAGCGCGACTTTGCAGTGCCTCTTTACTTCTTTTGCGGCTTAGGTGGGGGGAGATCGGTACAAACGCCAGACGCCACCTCAGCAGCCATCCCGATCGTTTCCGTGAAGGTTGGATGGGGATGGATTGTCTTACCGATATCCTGGGCATCAGCACCCATTTCGATGGCAAGGCAGACTTCACCGATCAGGTCCCCTGCTCCGGCACCCACGACGCCACCACCAACAATCCGACCTGTCTCCCTCGAGAACAGGAGTTTCGTCATGCCGTAATCAACGCCGTTCGCGATCGCCCTGCCGGAAGCAGCCCAAGGGAAGCGCCCCACTTCGACTGTGGTCCCTGAGGCCTTGGCTGCATCCTCTGTCATTCCAACCCAGGCGATCTCCGGGTCGAGATAGGCCACCGACGGGCAAACAAGAGCATCGAAGCCCGCCTTATTGCCAGCGATTACTTCCGCCACGACATGCCCCTGGTGTACCGCCTTGTGCGCTAGCATCGGCTGATCGACGATATCGCCAATTGCGAAGACACGTTCATTCGATGTGCGCATCTGTTTGTCGACGCAAATGAAGCCGCCTTCACATTCGAGGCCGGCTGCAGCCGGGTTCAGGCTTTCTGCATTGGGCCGCCGCCCAGCGGCCTGGAGGATAAGATCGTAGTTCTTCGGTTCGTGTTGGGCTCCTGCGAACGTTGCAAGCAGCCCGCCCTCGGTGGCGGTCACAGATTCCAGTCGCGTCGAAAGCATCAGCCGATCAAAGCGGTGAGTGTTACGCTTCTGCCAGATTGCCACTAGGTCGCGATCAGCCCCAGCGAGCAATCCGTCGAATTGCTCGACAACATCGATTCGGGCTCCAAGCGCACTGTAGACGGTCGCCATTTCCATTCCGATGATGCCGCCTCCGATTACCAACATCCGCTTGGGGATGAAGGGGAGCTCTAGCGCTCCCGTGGAATCCACGATACGCGGATCCTTGGGCAGGAAAGGTAGGTGGATCGGCGAGGATCCGGCGGCCACGATGCATTTCGCAAAAGCGATTTCCCGCTTCGCGCCCCGAGCCTCCTCGACCGTCAGGCTGTCAGGTCCTGCAAAGCTGGCCGTACCGGTGAGCACCTCGACTTTGCGCATCCTCGCCATTTGGCCAAGACCGTCGGTCAGCCGCTTCACGGCGTGATCTTTCGACGCTCTGAGCTTCTCCAGGTCAATGTTGGGGGCCGCGAAGGTGATTCCGTGGGAAGCCATGCGACCTGCTTCCTCGACAACGGCAGCGGTGTGCAGTAACGCCTTGGAAGGGATGCAGCCGACATTCAGACAGACGCCACCCAGAACGCTCTGCTTCTCTACGAGAAGGACGCGCAATCCCAAGTCAGCGGAACGGAACGCCGCCGAGTAGCCGCCAGGACCCGCGCCAATCACCACGAGGTCGTATCGCTCGGTGACCAGCCCGCCAGCGGGCTTTGCGCACGCGGACTCGTGCTGCGACACCTTGGGCTCGGGTCCTGCCGCTCCACCGGCCTCCTCAACAATAGCCAATAACGAGGATGTGCTGATGCGATCGCCGAGCTGCACCTCCAAGGACAGCAAACGCCCAGCAACAGGCGATGGAATTTCTATGGTCGCTTTGTCGCTTTCAATAGCGACCAGGGGCTGATCGACTGAAACCGTGTCACCCGCCTTAACCAAGAGTTCAGCGACCAACACGTCTTTATAGTCGCCCAAATCGGGCACATGAATTTTCGTTGCCATCGCAGATACCTCAAAGCAGGGCGCGACGGAAGTCGCCCAACAGTGCCGCGACGTGGCCGAGGAAGCGTGCAGCGGCGACCCCGTCGACCACCCGGTGATCCCACGACAGGCTAATGGGAGTGATCAGACGCGGCTCGAACGCCGTGCCGTTCCAAACTGCCTGCGTCTGAGAGCGAGCGGCCCCGAGGATCGCAACCTCAGGAGCATTAATGATCGGCGTAAACCCAGCGCCACCAATACCTCCAAGCGAGGAGACAGAGAAGCAGCCCCCTTCCATATCGGCAGGGGCCAGCTTGCCTTGGCGGGCCTTTTCGGAAAGTGCTGCCATTTCGCTCCCGATTTCGATCAAACCCTTTCGGTCGCAGTCGCGGATCACCGGAACCATCAGCCCCTTTGGCGTGTCGACCGCGAAACCGACATGCACATAGCGTTTCATCACTAAGCTCGTCCCGTCGAGCGAGCTGTTGAAGCGCGGATACTGCCGCAGGGCAAGCGCTGACGCCTTGATAAGGAAGGCCACCATCGTGAGCTTCACCGGCGGATCCCTCCGCTCATTGTTGACCGCCGTCCGCAACGCTTCGAGCTCAGTCACATCCGCATTGTCGAAATTGGTCACATGGGGGATATGCAGCCAATTGCGGTGCAGGTTTGCACCCGAGATTTGCTGGATGCGGGACAGCGGCTCGCGCTCGATCTCTCCGAATTTCGAGAAGTCGAACGTCGGCATGGGCGGCAGCGGGGCGCCCGAAATGGATTCCGCATTTCCGGAAATCGACCCAGACAGGCGGCTCTTGACGAACGCCTGGACGTCTTCCCGCAGAATGCGTCCCTTCCGGCCTGTGGCGGAGACCTTCGAAAGATCGACACCAAGCTCGCGCGCATAGCCGCGAACTGATGGCGTTGCGTGGATCGACTGCAATCCGGCCGGCACGGGAGCTGCGGAAGCGGCGGCCGCAGGTTCCACCTTAGGCGCTGTAGTGACCGGCGCTTGCCGCTCGGCTTCGGCCTTCGACGCGGGGAGCGTGGGTGCGGTGTCGGTGGCGGACGCCTGCGTTGCCGGAGCGTCAGCATCGTCTATTTCAAGGATTGCTACAGCATCGCTCGTGGAGACCTTCGAGCCAAGCCCGACGAGAAATTCCACAATCCGACCGGCCGATGGAGCAGGAACCTCAAGGGTCGCCTTGTCGGATTCCAGCGTAATAATGGGCTGATCGGCCTTCACAGCCTCTCCTGGCTTAACCAGGATCTCAACGACGGGGACATCCTTGTAATCGCCGATATCCGGTAGCTCAATTATTTTTCTGGCAGCCATGGCCGCGCCTTCCTCTATCGACTTTGCTGACTCAGCGCGACCAAGGCGCAGCTTCGTTGACGGTCAGGTCATACTTTGAAACGGCCTGACCGACTGATTCTGAGGCAATTGCACCTTCCGCGGCTAGGCTCGATAGGGCTGCCAACACAACATAATAGCGATCAACTTCGAAGAAGCTGCGCAGCGCCTTACGATTATCGCTGCGGCCGAATCCGTCCGTGCCGAGCGTGATGAACCGCGCACCAACATAAGATGCGATCAATTGGGGATAGGCTCGGACATAGTCGGTGGCTGCGATAATCGGAGCAGAGCCCTCCAAAAGTCTGGTGACGTGGCTTTTGCCGTAACCGGCTCCTCGGAAGATCTGCTGGCGCTCCAGTTCGCGCGCTTCGCGTGCAAGCTCGCTGAAGCTGGTAACGCTGAAGATGTCGGCCTCAACGTTCCAGTCGCTCTTCAGTAGTTCCGCGGCGGCAACGACCTCCGGCAGGATCGCACCTGATCCTAGTAGACGAACGGCAGCCGGAGCATCTAAGGGGCCCGAAAGCTTGTACATGCCGCGTATGATGTCGCCTTCGATACCAACAGGAATCGAAGGCTGCGCATAGGCCTCGTTCATTGCAGTGACGTAGAAGAACTCGTCGGCGCCCTCCTCCATCATCCGCCGGGAGCCATGGTCGATGATGACGGCCATCTCGTAGGCATACGCCGGATCGTATGCGCGGCAAGTCGGGATGGTCGACGCCACCAGGTGGCTGCTGCCATCCTGGTGCTGGAGACCCTCGCCGCCCAGCGTCGTCCGACCAGCTGTAGCTCCGATCAGGAATCCGCGCGCCCTCTGGTCGGCAGCGGCCCAAATCAGGTCACCAATCCGCTGAAACCCGAACATCGAATAATAGATGTAAAAAGGCAGCATGGGCTCGCCATGCACGCTGTACGAGGTCGCTGCGGCCACCCAGGAGGAGATCGCTCCCGCCTCCGTGATGCCCTCCTCAAGTAGTTGGCCGTCCTTCGACTCCTTATAATACAACATTGTCCCGGCGTCTTCGGGCTCGTAGAGCTGACCGAGCGGCGAATAGATACCGACCTGTCGGAACAGGTTGTCCATTCCGAACGTCCTGGCCTCATCGGCAACGATTGGCACAATGCGCGGGCCCAACTCCTTGTCTTTGAGGAGCATGCTGAACAGGCGCACCGCGGCGACGGTCGTCGACATCTCCTTACCACCAGCCCTGAGGGCAAACTCGGCATAGCTCTCGATCTCCGGCACCGGGTAAGGCTTCGCAGCCGTTCTGCGAACCGGAAGGTATCCGCCCAGTGCCTCACGCCTGGATTTCAAGTACGAAATCTCAGCCGACTCGTCGGCGGGCTTGAGGAATTCGAGGTTTTCGACGTCGGCATTCGAAAGCGGCAGAGAAAATTTGTCGCGGAATGCCAGGAGCGCGTCGACATCAAGCTTCTTGGCCTGGTGTGCCGTCATCTTCGACTCGCCAGCGCGGCCCATACCGTAGCCCTTTTTGGTCTTGGCTAGGATGACGGTCGGGCGCCCCTTGCAATCTTTCGCCTTCTGGAAAGCGGCAAAGAGCTTTCGGAAATCGTGCCCGCCGCGCTTCAGTTGATCGATATCCTGATCGGACATGTGTGCGACAAGCTGCTTAACCTCGGGATCGGCATCGAAGAAATGCGCGATGTTGTAGGCGCCATCTTTTGCGCCGAGCGTTTGGTATTGCCCGTCGACCGTCTCAGCAAAGCGCTTCAACAAGCTGTGGTTGGTATCGCGGACGAAGATCGCATCCCACTCCGAGCCCCACAGGACCTTTACGACGTTCCAGCCGGCACCCTTGAAGATGGATTCTAACTCCTGGACGATCTGACCGTTACCTCGCACCGGGCCGTCGAGCCGTTGCAGGTTGCAGTTAATGATGAAGGTCACGTTGTCGAGATTCTCGCGGGCGGCGAGAGACAAGGCCGCGACCGACTCCGGCTCATCCATCTCGCCATCGCCAAACACACCCCAAACATGCCGCTCGTTAGTATCGAGCACACCCCGATCACGGAGATAGCGCATGAAGCGAGCCTGATAGATCGCGCTGATAGGGCCGATGCCCATCGAACCTGTGGGGAACTGCCAGAAGTCCGGCATCAGCCAGGGATGGGGATATGAGCATAACCCTGGCCCGGTGATTTCCTGGCGATAATAGGCGAGGTTCTCGGAGGAAAGCCGCCCTTCCAGGAAAGCCCGCGCATAGACACCGGGCGCCGAGTGCGGCTGGAAGAAGACGAGGTCACCCTTGCCCTGCTCTCCGCCGCCACGGAAGAAATGGTTAAAGCCAATCTCGAAGATCTCCGCGGCTGACGCGTAGCTGGCGACGTGCCCACCGAGATCGCCATAAGCCCGGTTCGCTCTGACCACCATGGCGAGCGCATTCCAGCGGATGATCGAGGTGATCCGCTCTTCCATGACAAGATCGCCAGGGAAAGGTGGCTGTTTGTCGAGCGAGATTGTATTGCGATAGGGCGAGTAAGGAAGAGTGTCGGAAAGGACGCCTAGCTCGCGCGCCCGGCGGTCTAGCGAAGTCAGAACAAATTTGACGCGATCTGCTCCATCGCGCCGCGTCATCGCCTCCAGAGATTCCAGCCAATCAGCTGTTTCGTTCGGGTCGATATCGCGCGAACCGTCGAAACTATCCCGCTTGATACTTTCAGACATTCTAATACTCCTAGTACGCAAGAGGCTAACAGGGCCTGGCCAGAATGTCCTGCTGAACATACCAACTTGAATCATTGTGTCAGCATGATATGCTTCGTTCTCGTGTTTTGGAGATATAAAATGCTGCGAAACTCCATTGACCGAGCCGATCGACGAATCCTGACGGAGCTGCAGTTGGCGGGTAGGATTTCAAATGTGGAGTTGGCGAGCAGAGTTGGGTTGTCACCATCTCCATGCCTTGCCCGCGTGAAGCAACTCGAAGAGAAAGGCATTGTCAGTCAGTATGTAGCCCTTCTAGATCCAGAAAACATCGGGAGCACCATTAGTGTATTTATTCAAATATCTCTAAAGAGTCAGAATGAAAAAAACTTAGAGAATTTCGAGAAGGTAGTAATAGGTCTGCCTGAGGTGATGGAGTGCTACCTAATGTCCGGCGATGCTGATTATTTACTTCGGGTTGTAGTTACTGACACTGTCGCTTTGCGGAATTTTGTTTTAGATAAGCTAACGAAAATTGAGGAGGTATCTAGCATTAGATCCAGCTTCGCATTGAAGCAGGTCAAATACAAAACGGCGCTTCCGATCGATCAGCTTTGGCCTGATCATTAGGTCGTATCTGAAGTATTTTGGAGGACACGATGATGAAGTATCCAGATCTTGAGATCGACCTCCTCAGCACGTTCGCGGCTGTTGCGGATCGCCGAGGTTTCACGGCACTGTTGTAGTAACTTGAAAGGGCATAACGAACCCCGTCAAACAGGCCGCTCAGGCAGCAAGACCGAAGAGGCGTATTTCGCCTGTCGCTCGACGTCCCCGCTTGTTGTAATGACCGCGGCGGATCATGCGCATGATTTCAAAGCGCATTAGAGTTGCGGCGGCGGTTTTCATGGTCCGGAAGCCGCGTGTCGGCCGGATGACGCGCTTGAGCGCGCCGTGATCCGCCTCAAGGACGTTATTATCGGGCATGAATAGGCGCGACACCTCCATTCAGGTTTCTGAAGGCTGACGGATCAGGTATCCTCGGCGTACCGGGATAGGGGTGTCGGGAGCACGGAAGGTGGGCAGGCCGAATGTATTTGTGAGCTGAGAGCTCGTGTTATTAATCTAGCCGCCCCTTCGACTGGCCCGGGTGCGCTGCGAGCGCGGATCCGTAGTTGTCGTGTGGCCCACTGGCTCCCGAAGTTGCTTAAGCCACAGGAGCCGGAAATGAGGATCATTGCTCTCGATGTCCATCGTTCCTTTGCCCAGATGGCAATCCTGGAGAAGGGAGTTATCCGGGATGCCGGCAAGATCGAGCTCGAACGCAGCCGCCTGCTGCACTTTGCCAAGACCCTGAGGCCCAATGATGAGGTCGTCCTAGAGGCGACCGGCAACACCAGCGCCATCGTGCGCCTGCTGTCGCCGTTCGTGGCACGCGTGGTGATTGCCAATCCCAACCTGGTGCGGGTGATCGCCTGGGCTAAGGTCAAGACCAACAAGATTGACGCGCGCGTGCTGGCGAAGCTCCATGCCAGCGGGTTCCTACCCGAGGTCTGGATGCCGGACGAGGAGACCGAGGCCCGCCGCTGTGTCACGGCCGAACGCACCCAGCTGGTCGCGCAGATGACCCGCCTCAAGAACCGGATCCACTCGGTTCTGCACGCTCACCTGATCCCACCCTATCAAGGCAGCCTGTTCTCGAAACGCGGAAGGGCCTGGTTGGAGGCCCTTCCGCTCGCCGAGGATCAGCGCCGAGTGATCCTGCGCCATGCCGGTGAGTTGGATCGGCTTGGGGCCGAGCTCGCGGAGCTGGACAAGAGCCTCGCCCAAAAGGCGCTCGATGATCCGCAGGTCAGACGGCTGATGACGATCACGGGGGTGAATGCCACGGTGGCCATGAGCGTCCTGGCAGCGATCGGCGACATCACACGCTTCTCCTCGCCGCAAAAGCTGGTGAGCTACTTCGGCCTCAATCCGAAGGTGCGGCAATCAGGCGATAAGCCCGCCTACCATGGGCGCATCAGCAAACAGGGACGGGCCCACGCCCGCTCGATGCTGGTCGAGGCAGCCTGGGTGATCTCCGGCGTACCAGGCCCCCTGCGGGCCTTCTTCATCCGCATCAGGAACAAGCGCGGCAAGTCGGTGGCGGCCGTAGCAACGGCACGCAAGCTGGCGGTGATCGTCTGGCACATGCTGAGCAAAGATGAAGACTACACCTGGAGCCGGCCGGCGCTGCTGCAGTGGAAACTGCGCTACTTGGAACTGGCAGCGGGATATCCATCGCACCGGGGTGGCCGGCAAAAAGGACCGGCGGCCGCGTATGGCAACAAGGCTGTGCGTGAGGCAGAGCGGGAGATGGTCGGCCAGGCCGAGGAAGCTTACCGGCGGTTTGTGGCCAGTTGGAAACAACGATCACCGACGGGGTGCTCGGGGGCCGCCAATGAGGTGCGACAATCCTAAGCTGCACGGCAGGGTTGCAACTGATCTTCCCCCGCTTGCGCGGACACTGGGTTAGCTCAATTTCCGCTCGGCCTGTTCGGGTGTGAGATACCCGAGCGCCAAGTGGATGCGCTGCCGATTGTAGTAGCTCTCGATATAGCCGAACAGG
>NZ_JAMXFJ010000058.1 GCF_025460805.1 Microvirga sesbaniae
GAACGTCAGCACTCACGGTCGGGCGGAGCGACATGGAACCCTCCAGGTCTGGACCCAAGCCCCCACAGCTTGAACGCTGAGCCCACCTTAACCGCTCCACCGAATAACGAATTCGCCAGCAGTATCCAACGCGAGGGAAGATCACCGTGACCCTCCTGCAGGCGCCCACGGCACGAGATCTGGGCGCCGCGAACCGGGAGCACTGGACGAGCTTGCGCCAGCGTCTGCAAAGAGGCCGCCGCGCACGAACCCTGCGCACCCGCTTTCGGCACGATCCCGTCGTCTATAAGGCAGCACTTGAACAGCAGGCCGGCCAGCTAGCTTTGCCTTCCAATTTTTTCTAACACTCGTCAGGTTATCGAAAGCTGTTGGCGTTAGCTTGAGGAGGTGGATGCCTACGCGGCATCGCCGCCCGTCCATAATGAAGATAAACGCCGGAGTACCCGATGGTCTCAGCAATTGGAAGTTTTGGCAGCTTCGGTGTGTCCTTGGCCCGCGCAGGGGGCCATGGAACGCCCCATCCTAAAAAGCCGGTTGATCCTAACGAGCCATCAGATCCTAACAAACCGGTCAGGGGGCACGATCCGACGGATGTCCCATCCGATTCCGGCGACGGCTCGCGAGCTGCATCAGAACAAGAGGCCTTCGAACTGGCGCTCAGAGCGGTTGCGCTCACTATAATGAACGATGTCATGGCTGATGCCGAGGAGGCTATGGCAGAGACCGAAGAGGATACCTGACGCTGGATAGTCCTCGTCAGGAAGCAGCGTGCCGTTGATTACGGCACAATTCGAAGAAAGGAAAGCAATATGCCTGGTATTGGAGGAACCGCTGGTAGCGGCGCTAGTACAATTCTTTCGGCGGCTGGGAGCGCAGCTACCAAAACGGCGGGCGCTGCTACGTTCCAGGCCCAACTTGCCGATCTGGCAGCGGTTAGCGCCGAAGCTACGGCTAGGAGCATGCAGCTGCGCACGCTTACGACGGAGCTCTCGACAATCAAGAAGGCGGCCGACGAACGCGCTACGTGATGTCTGACGCCGGCCTTAGGTAGTCTCGATCGCACTACTTGGTGGCGCGATGTAGAGCTGAAACGGGCCGCACGGCGATTGCCGTGCGGCTCCTCTCCTTGTTCGGAAGAATATCCTTGGACGACGCGGTTTGCCTTCATTTCGAAGTTCTATCGGGCCTCTATTGCGGGCTGACCGGAACGCTGGCTCCAGGGACGAACGTAATAGGTAGCGGCCTTGATGCCGACATCGTCTTCGTCGAGCAGGGACTCGCGCCGAATCATCTTCGTATCACTCTTCGAGCCAATTCGATCGAGGTGGAGGCCCTTGGCGCTGGATGCAACGTGGAGAGCCGCGGGAGTATTGCCGCGGGTGAGTTTAGTCTTGTTCCTCTTCCGGCCATCACTGACCTAGGCGCGATGTCGATACTCTGGTCGGCACAGGGTGCAGCGCCAGCTGGTTCAAGAGTTGCGTCCCGCGTCGCGATCCCTGTGCCAGCTCTCGTGTTACTGGGCTCGATCGGGATCGGAGTAGTCTCAGCGGTTCTCTCCTACTACGGCAGCGCCCGGGCATCGAGCGCCAATTCAACTAATGCCAAACCTGAATCCAAACTGACCTACGACCAAACCGATGATCAGACTACCCTGGCAGCTGCTAAAGACCTGCAACAAGCAATCGATAAAGCAGGCCTTCTCAACATTAAGATCGGCTCCGCAAAGGGTGTTGTTACCGCTGAAGGCACCGTCACGTCCGCATCGGCCACGCGATGGCAGCAGGTTCAGCGGTGGTTCGATCAACACACGAAGGGCGCTCTAACACTGGTCAATAGGGTAATCACCAAGGAGGAGAAGTCGCCGTCCGCAATCGCAGTTGAAGCGGTTTGGCGCGGACCCTCGCCCTATGTTGTCGTCAAGGGTGAGAAGTATTTCATCGGGGCGCTTTTGGACGATGGATGGACAGTCGATCGGATCGAGGACAGGCAGGTGCTGCTGAGCCGAAATGGCCGCCTTGCTTCTCTCCCGTATTAGATGATTCCGGTCTTTAGGCAAATTTTAAGGAGAACTCCGTTTGCCAAGCCGCCACGCTTACCCTGTCGCCCCCGGAAGTCGGGCGCTGCGTGAAGGCGTTGTCGTCCCGCAGAACCAGTTACGGCGGGCGTGCCTACCCCGGTGGAACCGGAAGCAGCTTGGCTGGAGGCCCGCCGAAGGCGGGACCGGGCCTGGCGCCAGGCTACACGATAACAGACCACGGTTCCAAACCGGGAATGTCGTGCTTATCCCCAAGCAGCAGCGCGATTTGCTCGGCAGCCTTTCCTACGTCTGCCACGCTTGCCCGCAAAGCACGCGAAACCTGCCCCTGCTGCAGTTCGCCTCTCATGCTGGGTTGTGGTTGCTCGACTTTTGCGGTTTCCAGCCCATACGCTCGCCTCGGACCACTTCGGCGGGGACTCTAACGGTCCTGCACAGAACGGATGCATCTGGTAACCAGCCGTTCTCGCGACCTTTCAGTCTCAAGCGTCGCGATGGGTGGTGGATCTTCGAAAGCTGTTTAGCAGCATAGCGATTCTCAAACGATCACGAATGGAGGCTCCATGGCCAACATCATGCGTAACCTGATCCAGCGCGCGCCGGCCAACCCGGACCTCACGGTCGCGCTGATGCTAATTCTGGCCATAGCTATGATGGTGATGCCAATACCTCTTATTGTGATCGACGCTCTGATCGGGTTCAATATGGGATTGGCCGTACTGCTGCTAATGGTTGCTTTGTATATCAGCACGCCACTCGAATTTTCCTCTCTGCCCGGCGTTATCTTGATTGCAACGGTCTTCCGTCTGGCGCTCACCATCGCAACAACGCGGATGATCCTGGCCGAAGGGGAGGCAGGCAGCATCATTCACACGTTCGGTGAATTCGTGATCTCAGGCAATATCGTGGTCGGTATTGTTATATTTCTGGTTGTGACTATGGTGCAGTTCATCGTCCTCGCGAAGGGCGCCGAACGAGTAGCAGAAGTGGCGGCGCGCTTCACGCTCGACGCTCTGCCGGGCAAGCAAATGGCGGTCGCCGCAGAGTTACGAAATGGCGACATCGATGCCGACGAATCTCGGGCACGGCGCAGCGCATTGGAGAAGGAAAGCCAACTTTACGGTGCTATGGATGGTGCGATGAAATTTGTGAAGGGCGACGCTGTTGCCGGGCTGGCGATTATTTTCATCAACGCGCTGGGTGGGATTTCGATTGGCCTGCTTTCGAAGGGTATGCCCTTCGGCGAGGTGCTGCGTCATTATACCCTACTGACCATAGGCGACGCGCTAATCTCGCAGATTCCGGCCCTCCTGCTCTCAATTACCGCGGCGACAATCGTAACCCGTGTGACCGGGGCAGGGAGCCTTAACCTTGGAACCGACATAGTCAATCAACTCACGGGCAGTAAGCGAGCATTGCGGCTTGCGGCCGTTGTTTTGGTTGCGATGGGGCTCGTTCCTGGTTTTCCTCTGCCCGTCTTTCTTATCTTAGCCGCGATCTTCGCCGCGGCAAGCGTTGTCAAGGGTAATGGGCTGGGCGCGGGAGGCACCGCTTCTACAACTGCAGCGTCAGAGGAGCCTCAGAACGAAACCATGCCGTCGGAGGCATGTCCGATTGTCCTCTTCCTTGCGCCGGACCTTATGCGTGCGATCAATCAAGTCGAACTACAACAGCACATTGCGCGCGTTTCTCAATTAGTCTCCGCCGATCTCGGCATTATCGTCCCCCGTATTCCTGTCGCTGCCGATCAGCAGCTGCTGGGTTCACAGTTCAGGATAGATATCGAGAGCGTGCCGGTCGAGCAGAATTCGATTAATCCGACAGAGTTAACGCTCAAAGACGAGCTCGCGAACATTGAATCGAGTGGCATTCCCTTCCGGCATGATCCACAAGCAGACGCTATCTGGGCCGAACAAAGCTTTGCACCGGCTCTCAAAGCTGCTGGCATCAGGTATCACCATCCAAGCGAACTCCTCGCGCTACGTGTCCAAACGACGTTGACCCGCTATGCATCGCGCTTGATCGGCATCCAGGAGACCAGCCGGTGGATGGGCCGGATGGAGCGGGATTATGCTGATCTGGTGAAGGAGGTGCTGCGGACGACACCGATACCTCGGATCGCCGATGTACTCCGCCGCCTGCTGGATGAAGGTGTCCCGATCCGCAACTCTCGCATCGTGTTGGAGGCATTAGCCGAATGGAGCGAGCGTGAGCAAAATGTCGCCCTTCTCACGGAATACGTGCGCTCTTGTATGAAACGCCAGATCTGTCACCGCAATGCCAACAGACACGGAATCGTGGCCGCCTTGATTATCGAACGTGAAACTGAGGATTTGGTGCGCAGTGCGGCTCGAGACACAGCGGCAGGCCCCACGCTGGTACTAGAAGATCGGCAAAGCGAAGCTCTGGTGTCACAGATGCGTCAGGTTCTTTCCAGCACGGCGTCGGATCAGACCAACCCTGTCGTATTAACTTCGATGGATGTCCGACGCTTCGTCCGCGGTTTTCTCATGCGGAATGGGATCGATCTCTCTGTGCTCTCCTACCAGGACCTTGCGTCCGACTTCACGATTCAGCCCGCTGGATCGGTTACACTCCGCCTGGAAACGCTAGAGGGCCGTCAGGGGAAGCTCGCGATATCCGCGTTGCCATCAACGGATGGCGAAAGCACATGATGAAAGGTGAGAACTAGACATGTATTCGTATAGGATTGTAGGCTCATTGGCATTTCTTTCGTTTCGCTTGAAATCAGTTCTCGTCGCCGTACTTGCCATCCTTCCTCTCGGCGGTTGCGCGAGCTGGAGTAAGCCGGATCGTTCAATGGAGGAGACGCCGTCCCCAGCGTTATTAGGCGCCGAACACATCGATCCGGCTATGCGCGAACGCATTTTGCGCGCAGTCGGTCAGGACTCACAGGTGCCGACTTTGTTGGATTTGGAGCAGCATCCGGGTAACGTCGATGCGGCGATCAGTCTTACGAATGTCCTGCTGGCACAGAAGCGCCAGCAAGAGGCGCTTCAGGTACTCGACAGAGTCTTGGTTGCAGACCCGGAGAACTTGCGCGCATTAAATGCGAAAGGAGTTGTTCTGGATACTCAGGGGCGGCATGACGCGGCACAAGTGCTATATCGGCAGGCCCTCAAAAGGGAGCCAGGAAATCAGATGGTGCAACACAATCTCGACTTGTCCCTGGCGTCTGACGGGAACTCCGAACCGAGCGCATTGGCACCGTCACAATAACTTTGCACTGCACCAGACTCGATGCGCCTGTCAGAAGCGGTCGCAAATCGTGTTTCCGGAGGATGGCGCGCAATTACTTTTCTTTTCGCGTGAGAGGGCGCAGCAGAATGCGGCTCATGGCAAGGTAGAGCAGCATCTCGCGAGTCTCGATCAGGCGTTCGTAGCTCTTAGTCTGACGCCGTTGGTGGTCAACCAGGCGATCGTCCATTCAACAACCCAGCTTCGCGCAAGCACTTGAAAGCCACTCAGTCGCATTGGCGGTTCCGCACCGACACACATCCAAACGCCGCGGCTCTTCCAGTGTTGCGGGATCGTCAGCCCAGCAAAGCGCACGGTGCAGCCGGTCCTCCAGGTCACGATAGGCGGTATTTGGCTACGGCCGCTCGACGGCCGGAAAAGGATGCTGCCGACCCTGCGACGGGAGTTCAACCCGTGCGCGATCTGGGTGTCGACGGGTTGCACGGTGTTCTTCAGCAGCGTGCCATGTGTGTCGACGAGCAAGTGACGCTTGCGGCTCTTGGGCGCTTTCCCGCGATCGTAGCCCGCGTTTCAGCCATCGCAGTTGTCTTGACCGGCTGGTCATCGATGAACTCCGCGGTGGGCTGCGAGTTGCGACCGATCGTCCGAGAATCGCTCTCCCGGAAGGCCTCGGTCACGTGCTCGCGAGTGCCGTCCTCCCGCCACTGGGCATAGCGGTAGGAGACACCGCACCGGGGTAGATACTCATGCGGAAGCAACAGCCGTTGGGCTCCCGTGCGCAGCAGATAGAAGACCTCATCGACGAAGTGTCGTAACGAACAGGTCTGCCGCCCTCCCGCTGGGTACATGCGGGGACAAGGGCTCGAGCAGCGCCCATGTGGCATCGTTGAGATCGCTAGCGTAAGATCAGGCATCCATGACGGCGCTCGTGAGTCTTGCAACAGCCCGCATCCGCCGCAGCGGCCCAACACCATACCTATGGTGAATCAATCACTTGCAGCGCGAAATTAATGATTCTCACGCAGGTGGTGTAACATAGGGCGGTGTCGATCCTCGTGAGGAGGTGCGCGATGCAGGACAACGTGTGGCGGCCGGCGCATCTGACGCCGAAGCAAATGGAGGAGCGGCGTCTCGCGGCCGCAAGGCTGTTGCGCCAGGGACAGCTCTCCCGAGCCGAGATCGCCCGCCAATTGGGGGTGAGCCGCGCCAGCGTCTGTCGCTGGGCGGTCACCCTTGCCCAGGAGGGCTCGCACGGCCTGCACGCGCGACCCATTCCAGGACAGCTGCCCCGCCTGGATGAGAAAGCCTGGACCCGCTTGGGTCGACTCCTGGACCGAGGCGCAGTGGCGGCAGGCTTTGCCACCGAGCGGTGGACCCTCGAGCGCATCGCGGCCCTGATCGAGCGGGAGTTCGGGGTGCGCTATCATCCGCGCTATCTGGAGCGTCCGCTCAAGGCGCATGGGTTTAGCGTGCAGCGTCCCGCCACCCGGGCCAAAGAGCGGGATGAACTCGTGATCGCGGTCTGGCCTAAGCGCGAGTGGGTGGCGCTCAAAAAAAGGCGCAGCGGGAGCACCGGACGCTCCTGCTCATGGATGAGACGGGCCACAGCTCTCGGATCCGGCCGGGCACGACCTGGGCCCGGCGCGGGCTGACCCCGGTGCTGCAGCGCGTCAGCAAACGGCGGGAGGTGTCGAGCATCGTGGCGATCACGCCCGACGGGCGGCTCTATGCCCGTCATGTCCGCACCAGCGTCACAAGCAGCACCGTGATCGCGGCCCTGCGGTCTTTCCGCCGGAACGTCGGTACGCCGCTGCTGGTGGTCTGGGATCGGCTTAACGCACACCGCTCACGCGCCACCACCGATTTTATTGCGGCCCATCCGCAGGACTACGCGGTCGCCTACCTGCCGGCTTATGCACCAGAGCTTAACCCGGAGGAGCAATGCAATGCCCTTGTCAAGCGAGCGATGGCCAATGCGCTACCTGAATCAGTCGCCGATCTGCACCGCCTGGCCCGCCGTGAATTCTGTCGCTTGCAAGGTCAACCCGAAATGATCGTCAGATTCTTTCGGCACACAGGCCTCTCTGTTGCAGGCCTTCCGTGAAGATCATTAGATGTCTCACTAGCCCTTTAGAGGCTGGTGAGCAATTATCTTTCCTTTCGCGTGAGACGGCGCAGCAGGATGCGGCTCATGGCGAGATAGAGCAGCATCTCGCCGGTCTCGACCAGGCGTTCGTAGTCCTTGGCCAGCCGCCGGTTGGTGGTTAGCCATGCCAGGGTTCGCTCAACGACCCACCGGCGCGCGAGCACCTGAAAGCCGCTCGGGCGCGTCGGCGGCTCCGCGTCGGCCCACGTCCAGACACCACCGGACCACCAGTGTTGCGGAATCGACAGCTTCCATCCGAGCGCTCTGCGCAACCAGTCCTTCAGCCCTCGATAAGCGGTGTCGGCCCACATCAACTCAATGGCCGGGAACAGATGCTGCAGCCGCTCCAGCAGGAGTTCGGCTCCGGCGCGATCGTGGAGATCGGCGGGCTGCACGCTGGTCTTCAGCAGATTGCCTTGTGTATCAACGAGAAGATGGCGCTTGCGGCGCTTGATCTTCTTGCCACCATCATAGCCACGCGGTCCGCCCATCTCGGTGGTCTTGACTGACTGGCTATCGATAGTCGCCGCACTCGGTTGAGGAGACCGGCCGATCGTGCGCCGATACCTCTCGCGCAGCACCTGTGTGATGTGCTCCCATGTGCCGTTCTCGCGCCACTGCGCATAATGGGAGAAGACGGCGTAGCGCGGCGGATATCCGTGAGGCAGTAGCCGCCATTGGGCTCCTGTCCGGAGCAGGTTGCGGATTCCGATTCAATCCGGACGGGGATTCCGATTTGACGCCGGACAGCATTCCGGAATGAAGCCGGACACCGTTCCGATCAATTACCGGACACTTTCCCCACTCTGATGATCCCCTGGGTCAGCAACTCGGGCATCACCCTCCTCACGTCATCGAGGAGAATGGAATGCCCGCCAAGAGGAAGCTGACCATGAGACAGTTGAGACAGATGCTGCGCCTGGCCCGGGACTGCATCAGCGTGCGCGACATCGCCGAGAGGCTCGGGATCGCGCGCAGCACCGTCCAGGAGAACCTCAAGCGCGCCGAGCAGGCCGGCTTGAGCTGGCCCTTGCCCGGCGACCTGACCGACGAGGCCCTGGAGAACAGGCTTTTCGCCCGCGCCGGCGTCAAGCAGGGACAGCGCCGGCGGCCCGAGCCCCACTGGGCCGAAGCCATCGTCGAATTGAAGAAGCCCGGCGTCACCCTGCAAATCCTCTGGGAGGAGTACCGGGCCGTCCATTCCAACGGCTATGGCTACAGCCGCTTCTGCGAGCTCTTCCGCTCGTTTGAGAGCCGGCTCTCGCCGACCATGCGCCAGGACCATATTGCCGGCGACAAAGTGTTCGTCGACTATTCCGGCAAGAAGATCGCCATCGTTGATTCCGACACCGGCGAGATCCGCCAGGCCGAGATCTTCGTCGCCGTGCTCGGCGCCTCCAACTTCACCTACGCCGAGGCGACCTGGACCCAGTCCCTGCCGGACTGGATTGGCGCGCATGGGCGCATGTTCCGCGTCTTCGGCGGCGTTCCGCGCCTGATCGTGCCGGACAATCTCAAGTCAGGGGTCAACCGGGCCTCGTTCTACGATCCCGAGATCAACCGCAGCTACGGCATGATGGCCGCGCATTACGGCATCGGCATCCTGCCGGCGCGGCCACGAAAGCCCAAGGACAAAGCCAAAGTGGAGAATGGCGTGCGCTTTGCCCAGACCTGCATTCTCGGACGGCTGCGGCACCAGACTTTCTTCTCGCTGGCCGAAGCCAATGCGGCGATTGCCGGCGCGTGCGAGCGCATCAACGATCATGTCGTGCGCCGCCTCGGGGTCAGCCGCCGGCATCTCTTCGAGACGATGGAGCGCCCGGCGCTCGCGCCGCTGCCGGGCGACGACTACGAGTTCGCCGAATGGCGCTTCGTGCGGGTCGGCACGGACTATCACGTCGAGTACGACGGCTTCTTCTATTCGGTTCCGCACGGCCTGATCCGCGCGCAGGTCGACCTGCGGGCCACCAGCCGCACGATCGAGATCTTCCACCGCGGCCAGCGCGTGGCAACCCATCAGCGCCGCTACGGTGGGCGCCGGCACAGCACCGACCCGGACCACATGCCGAGTTCCCATCGGCGCTATGCCGACTGGACCCCGGAGCGCTTCCGCCGTTGGGCGGCGTCCGTCGGCCCTCAGACGGAAGGTCTGATCACGGCTATTCTGGCGCGCCGCCCGCATCCTGAGCAGGGCTTCCGGACTTGCCTCGGGGTTCTGCGCCTGTTGCGCGATCTCGAACCCGCTCGCGCTGAAGCGGTGTCGGCCCGCGATCCCGAGCCCACCGCCATTCTGGAGCACGCCAACCTGCGCGGCCCCGGCTACTTCCACTAAGGAGATCCTGCATGTTGACCCATCCCACTCTCGCTCTGCTGGCCGATCTTGGTCTTCACGGCATGGCCAGTGCCTTCAAGGCTCTGCAATCCCAGCCCGAGGCTCGGGCTCTCGAGCATGGCGACTGGCTTGCACTGCTGCTCGAACGCGAGGCGACGCTGCGCTGTCAGAAGCGGTTTGAGAGCCGGGCGCGGGCGGCCCGCCTGCGCCATGACGCGCATGTCGAGGATGTCGACTTCAGGGCGGCGCGCGGTCTCGACCGCGGGCTCTTTCTCAAGCTGGCCGGCTGCGACTGGATCCGTGAACGACGCGGGCTCCTGCTGACCGGACCAGCCGGGGTCGGCAAAAGCTGGTTGGCCTGCGCGCTGGGCCAGAAGGCGTGCCGGGAGGACTTCTCGGTGGTGTATCACCGCGCGCCCAGGCTGTTTGCGGCGCTCGCTCTGGCGCGGGGAGACGGCCGCTATGCCCGGATGCTCAAGGCGCTGGCCCGCGTGGATCTTCTCATCCTTGATGATTGGGGGCCCGAGAAGCTCGCTGACGATCAGCGGCGGGATCTGCTGGAGATCGTCGAGGACCGGTACGAGCGGCGCTCCACCATCGTGACGAGCCAGATCCCGGTCGACCGCTGGTATGAGATCATCGGCAATCCGACCATCGCCGATGCGATCCTGGATCGCCTGATCCACAATGCTTACAGGATTGAACTGTCCGGCGAGAGCCTGCGCAAGCAGCGCTCCCCGGCCGCTGCATCATCGTCCGATTGACGACCGGCCAATCCCACTCCACCATCTCCCATGACCCAGGATCAAACGAGGAGAGTGTCCGGCTTCAGATCGGAACGCTGTCCGGAATGAAATCGGAATGGGTGTCCGGCTTCACCTTGGAATACGCGTCCGGCTTCACCGGTATCCGCAGCAGGTAGAAGATGGCGTCGGCGATGCGCCGTAAGGGATAGGTCTGTCGTCGCCCGGCAGGGTGGCTGCGGGGGATGAGGGGCTCGAGCAGCGCCCATTCCGCATCGGTGAGATCACTGGCGTAGCAACTGGCATCCATGGCAGGGCTCCAGGATCGTCAAACAGCCCACATCCGCAGCAGCGGCCAGCTCCACACCTATGATGAATCAAAGACTTAGGTTGAGCAATGAAATTGCTCACCAGCCTCTTAATGAGCTTCACGAAAGCGTTGTCGCATATGACCCTTTTGCGCGCTGGCGCGGTCGGAGCACCAGACCTCGGGCCGGTGCCCACCCATAAGGGTCCGTCACGCCTCGCGGGCCAGGGAGACGTGACGGACTACAGTATCCGAGCAGCGGAACACCCAATGCCAGGCGTTCGCACCCTCGGTCCGCACACCGGTCTGATCAGAGGCGATGACCCGGGCCTGGCCCAACGCCGCGATGCCTCAATTGCGCTCGGCCCCGAGGGCACCCTCGCCAGCCACAGGACGTTGATCACCCCACCTCGCTGACGGTGAGCCCGAACGGGTCCGCGAATGCGCTTTGCAGCAGCCTGTAGGACAGAGCCTGGGAGGTGTCGTGATAAGTGATGGCATGGGCGTGTGACACGAACGGTGTCCCCTTGCAGCGTCCGGCACGGATGCGGCGATCCGCGTCCACGCGCCGGCAGCGCACCGTCAGGCGCCGACATAAAGTGACGCGGGTCGCCACCTCCGGGAGGTCAAATTGCCCGTGGATGCTGATCGTCTCCGCCGACTAATCCGCTATCTGAACGGCTTCGCAGCGCAAGAACCGGTTAGGACGGTGCTCGACCACTTCATACGGCGTAGATAGGAGGATCCGGCTGCGGCCTTCGTAGCCCGTTTTGGAGCGCTCGCGCGGCTCCTTGCGATCAGTCGAGGGAGGTTCGGAGGATTTGGGCGAGGTCTTTTGCAGCCCCTGCAGTTGCAGCGCCAACTCGATCAGTTCTTCTTTGCTCAGACGCTCAAGATCGCTGCGGCCCACACAAACATGGAATCAGTGAAGCCCGATTTGTGGAGGGACCTGCATAACTACAAAATGACCGCGGCCCGCGCGGCCGGCCAACGCTGTGGTCAAATTTATACTAAACCTGCAGAGTAAAGAGCTTTCGCGACAGGTGCGAAATATTGCGCAGGAATGGCTTCGCCCAGCTTCGTCGCGCTGATAAGCTGACGCGTAAGAACATCATCACGGCGGATGTGGACACGTAGCCTCCGCGCTTCCCTTAACATTTTTGGAGCAGCCTCACCCTCGGCGCGGCAAACCAAGATTGGCACCCCGATCTCGCCACGAACGTAACGCAGACCGACGAGTACAGCCTTCCCTGCCAAGAGCAATGTGGCCCGGTGCACTCCCAGCGAAGGCTCGTGCGCAGCCTCGTTCCAGAGGCGACGTCTTTCAGTCTTTAGCTCCGGCGTACCTTCCTGATCCTTGAACTCACGCATCACCTCGGTTCTGGTCATGCGCATTTCGCGCAGAAACAACGCACGCTGCACCAGGAGATCGATCAGTCCGCCGACCAGAAGGGTACCCGCTCCGATCTGGCTTAGCAGTTTCGCTTGCGTAAACACGAGGCTGATACATCCCACGCCGCAGATCGGAAGATAGACCATCGTCTTCCACGTGCCGAGAAGGAAGAGAAGAAAGATTACGCTCAGGACAATTGCTTTGACTATAGTCTTGCCAACCTCCACTGCCGAACGCGCCGACGCCATCCGCTTCAGCCCATCGAACGGATTAATCTTTTCAAGATTGAGCGTCATTGCCTCCAATGAGAAGACAAATCCACCGTTGTTTATCAATCCAGCCAGTATTACCGCAGCGATGAGGGTTCCGAGCAACGGGCCAACAGTTTCCAGTGTGAGTTCGATGAGCAGGATGAGGGCCTGCCAGACCGCTATACTGAAGGGCAGGCTCTGCAGTTTATCTACCAATAGTAGCGCTTCGTGGCATTTGGCTTGTATCTCGCTGCCTCTGAACCAGATATAGCCGAGCCCACCGCATGTGGCGGCCGCACGGACGAAATCGGAGCTGCGCGCGATCTGCCCTCTTCTGCGCGCCTCGTTTAGCTTGCGCGAGCTTGCGGCATGCTTCTTCTCTTCACTCGACTCGCTCATTTCAGCAGTTCGCCCAGCCACTCAAGCGCGCCATTCGCTGGTTTGATCTCCAGTCTCATTGCCACCACCAGATATGCAGTATAGCCAGTCATAACAATCGGGAACCCGATATTCTTGATGATCGGAGACAGATGGCTCGACTTGAATTGCGGCGCAAAGCGCAGAAGTATCATCATTGAGAGGTCAACCAACAACAGGAAGGACACCACAGGCCCGGAGACCAATAAGGTCGTGAGCATCATGTGGTCGAGGAGTTCTAACAACTCCGTTGCTGCCCCGGCGGTCGGTGTGGGGTAGAACCGATACACAGGCCAGACCTGGAAGCTGCCATAAAGGGCGCTGGCCACAACCTCGAAGCCTCCCGAAGCGACGAAGACCGTAATAGCGGTGATCCCGAGAAAAATACCCATCGCTGAAGCCTGACTGTTCGTTGAGGGGTCGGACGGAGCGGATGGGCTGGTGATGCCGCGTTGGTTGTCGATAAACTCACCGGCCGCCTGAAGGCTCCATAACGGAATGCCGAGGAAAGTGCCAAGTAATAGGCCGGCAAAGATCTCCTTCACACCGAGCAGAGTCACCTGGATCAGACGTGTTTCCGGATCGAGCGCCTGCAATCCATCACTGACGAATGGCAAGCACGGGAGCCCCAAGGCGACAGCACAGGAGCCACGGATCAATCCGCTGAGCTGAGCCCGCGCAAACACCGGCAGCACCATTATAATGCCCGTCGCCCGAGCCGCGCTAAGGCCGGCTGCAGCGAGGAGTTCGATAGCCGAATGGATCAGGTTTTGAATCTCGGCCGGCAACGCAATCATGGTGGAGGCTGGTAGCTAGGAGCGATTGCGGGAAACTCGGTAAAGATTTGGTCAGCCAGCGCTATGAGCGGGGCGCTCAGCACAGGCGCAAACAGGCCAATCACCGCCACCACAACCAGAAGCTTTACCGTGAGGGGCAGGCTTTCATCCTGGATTTGCGTCGCCGCCTGGATGATCCCGATGACCAAGCCAACAATCACCGACGCAATGAGCGGCGGTAGAATCCAGATCATGAAAACCATCAATGACCGGCTCATAAGAGTGACAATGCTAGACTGAGTAATATTCAACCTCCCGGTGTGGCGTAACTCAACACAAGTCCGTGCATCAATCTCGACCACCCATCAATGGCGACAAACAAAAAAAGTTTGAAAGGGACAGAGATTACTGTCGGTGACACCATCGACATGCCCATCGCCATCAGAATTGCCGTTACGATAAGATCGATGACAATAAAGGGAAGGTAGAGAAGGAATCCTATCTCAAACGCGCGCTTGAGTTCTGAAAATAGAAAGGACGGTACGAGAATGGCGATATCATCGGGTGTGGTTCTGGCGCGCATTTCCTCTGGCCAAAGTCTTTCTGTCGCGGACAGGAAGAAACGGCGCTGCTCTGAACTTGTGAACTTCTTGAGATACTCGCGTACGGGCTCTCCCCCCTCTTTCGTGGCGCTTACCCAGTCGTCTAGCGTTTGATAACGGATCCTCGAGTCGGTCATACGACTATAGGCCTGTTCAATAACAGGTGCGCTGATGAAAGTGGCGAGGATGAGTGCTGCCGCGTACAGCACGACGTTCGGTGGTATAGTCTGGGTCCCGAGCGCATTGCGGACGAGGAACAGAACAACCGAAACCTTTATAAACGCCGTGGTTGTGACGACCGCCAAAACCAGAAGGCCGAGTCCGGCTGTGACCGCAAGAAGTGATAGAATCGGCGGCTGAATCTCAGTCATTGCATGTCAACCTGCTGCGAAGCCTGATGCCCAGCTCGTCTCCGACCCGCACGATGTCGCCACGACCGATGCGCCGACCGTTGGCTAGGATGTCGACGGGACCGTCGATCGGCCGACCAAGCTCGAAAACATGCCCTTCGCCCGCCCTTCTCAATTCTCCTAGAGACATAGGCCAGCGGCCGCATTCAAACACAAGCATGATTTCTATATCATCGAGATCTGCTTCCGATCGTTCTTGACGGGACTCGGGTTGGGTCGTCATATCCACATGCTCCACGGGGTGCGATCGCGGGCGGAAGGGACCCCGCAGGATCAAGTTGTCGCCCTCAATGTCTGCTCCGGCCCATAACTGGCCCACGGACAGGACCATCTGGCCGCGGCCAAACGGAGATATGTCTGGCAATAGAGCATCACCGATACATGCTTTGCGAACAAGCGCTGCCGGAGCACAGAGCGTGCCGACCACTCCTGCAACTATGGCCGGAAGTTCCTGGGGAACCTCGCGCGGCTGTAGCGGCAACTGGCGGATCAGTTCGCCTAATGCGCGGAAGGCAGGCGGCACCAAACCATCAAGAGGAGAGAACAGGAACAGACGGCCCTTGCCATCGACCGAGCCGAAGACGAGGTCAAGCTCTAGATAAGGAGCCACTGTTAGGGCTTCACCCAGGCCCACAAGCTGTAGGTTCAGCTGCGTCTGGCCCTCCAGTTGAGCCAAAAGCGGATCGAGTGCGAGTTCGAGAACGAGCGAAGCAGTTGGTTCGGAAGGCAAAGCAAGGCCGCTCTGTACTGTCGCGACGAGCGCCTCCACAAGCCGCTGTGACAGCGACAAGACGATCGTTTCAGCCCCGACGCGCCAAACGCAGTCAAGCATCGGAACAGTGGAAGGTTTCTGCTGCCAAACAAGCCCTTGTGTCCGCACCGACAGCGGCTTGTCGCCGATCCGGCTGTGAAGGGGCCGCCTGGAAGATGCTATATCATTGAGCCACGAGACAACCTCGTGGGACAATGTTAGCGCTGGTTCGAAGACAGTGGTTTTGACCAGAGCGGCTACCATTGCGGCTCTATGCTGCACAATCGCATCATTCAGGATCCTTGGGCTTAGCGGACCGGGTCGCGCGACAAATGGGCGAGCGAAACCCGCCCATACCGATGGCATATCTCGTCGTCCGCTTCTATTTCGCCTGCGGTCTCCGCATGAATATCTGCGGAGCGCCGGACGTCATCCTTAATAAGTTTCCATTTGTGCTTTGCTATCGAACGTTTGACCCATAGGCCCCTCATTTCAGACGCCGCTGCCTCGGCCTCTCCCTGAGCGAGGCGAGCACCATCGAGTACGCGGTGCCTAGAAGTGACTTCCGCCGCAAGCCGGTCAATTTCAAGGTGGTGACGGTCGAGCGCAGCGCCAGTCAATGTGTCAAGCGACATCAACTTTCCGTAGAGTGCCGCTTCCCGCAGTTCGCGATGTTGCAGTGCAATTGCAAGCTCCTCGGAGGCGCTCTGTACAGCTGAGGTGGCCATGCGTCGCTGACCGTCCTTCGCCGATAGCTGCCTAAGCGCGCTACGCTCTTGCAAATTCTTTAAAAACGATAACCTCAAGACGTGAACCTGATTCACGCAGTCAGACGCGACATCCATGCGATCGTTTCCTCAAAATCAGACGCCTCGCCTTCGCGCTGGCGCAAAAACTCTCTCAGGTCCCCAATCGTGGCGACAGCCCGGTCAGTTAACAGATCGCCGCCTTGCTGGTATTCGCCGACCTTGAGCAAAAACTCGGTCTCCGCATAGCGCGAAAGCAGATCGCGGAAAAACGACGCTGACGCGCGATGGGTGTCAGAAACGATCGCATCCATAACACGACTGCGACTCTGCAGCACGTCGATAGCAGGGAAATCCGATCGTGCCGCAATAGCGCGCGAGAGCACGACATGGCCGTCGAGAATGCCGCGCGACTCCTCCGCGATTGGATCCCCGGCACCGTCACCTTCGACGAGGATCGTATAGAACGCTGTAATCGAGCCTTGTTCATCCATGCCGGCACGTTCCAGCAGGCCCGGAAGCATGGCGAAAACAGAAGGAGGGAAGCCGCGCCGGGTCGGCGGTTCGCCAGCAGCAAGGCCTATTTCGCGCATGGCGCGGCAGAATCGCGTCAGCGAATCCAGCATGAGCGCTACACGTAACCCTTGTTCGCGAAAGTATTCCGCCAGCGCGGTCGCCACAGGAGCACACTGCGCCCGCTCCACGGCCGAGCGGTCCGAGGTCTCAACAACGACGATCGTACGGCGGAGGCCCTCCTCCCCAAGATGCCGCTCGATGAATTCACGAACTTCACGTCCACGCTCGCCTATGAGGGCGACGACGAAGACGTCGGCAATGGCACCTCTTACGATCTGTGACAATAACGTCGACTTGCCGCAACCAGGCTCGCCATAAATCCCAATTCGCTGGCCCTCTCCACATGTGAGGAGACCATCCAGGGCGCGGATCCCGAGCGGGAAGGGCTGCTCAACGATGCGCCTTTTCATTGGATTAGGCGCCCTGGCGTGCAGCGGACGGGTTTCGGCAGCTTTGACGTCGCCCTTGCTGTCAAGTGGACGGCAACGACTGTCAATCACACGGCCAAGCAAATCGGGACCGACCGGCACTTCACGCATTCGTCCGGTGGGTACGACCTCTGCGTGGCTGGACAGACCCACTAAGTCACCGATTGGCGTGAGCAATACCCCATTGTCCAACAAACCGATCACCTCTGCTTCAAGCGACAGGCCGGTTCGCGCATCCTGCAGCAGACAAAGCTCGCCAATCCGAGCACCCGGCAACACGGCATTGACAAGGGTTCCTACGGCGCGCGTGATTCGGCCACGCACGACACGCGTGTCGATTTGCTTTACTATGGACCTCAAAGACGAGATTGCCGGATCGGGAGCACGGCTATGGGTGGGATTAGTATGCTGTGGCATTGGGGGGATCACAGTTCGCCCCCGTCAGAATGGACGCGAAAGCCAAGCCGCAGCGCACGCATCTGTGCGTCAAGTCCAAGCTCCACATTACCGTACTCGCTCCAGAGCACGCACTGTTGTGGTGACAACGTCGGATCCGGATCAACTCGAACCCTCGGCTGACCCTCCCGCCCGTCGCATCCAATAAAGGCACGCGCGAGCATGTCGACCTGCGTGGGATGCACATGAAGGTAAACTTCCGCGCCGCTATAATTGCGCTCGATCGCATGACGAACCGCGGTGACCAACAGCTCGCCCGGATCGAAGGCCCCTAGAAGCTCGGTTACTATCTCTATCACCAGCTGTGGTAGTTCCTGCTCTAGAACCGCCCTCCGGCGCGCCACCTCGGACGCCGCCCGCGCGATGAGCCGGGCCATCTCCTCAGCGCCTGCATTCAGGCCATCGGCGCGGCCCCGTGCCCATTCACGTTGATAGGCGGAGCGCGCCCACCTGCGAACCCGCTGCCGATGCCGGTCTGCTGCATCACGCGCTTCTGCAGCGCAATGCCAGGTCTCGAGTTCACTCGCTGATATCAGTGGCCCTAATGGGCGCATCTGCGGCGTGATGGGAGGCGCGGGGGCGTCGGCTGTCATGTGGCCCGGTTCTCCGCACCAAGCTGGGTTAGGACAAGCGAGACCAGCCGGCCGGAGGCCTTACTGTGTTCAGGCGACGGGCTTTCTGCGGCGGTCCCGAGGGGCAATCGAAGAAGAACGCGCTTACGGCCGAGGGCTGTACTGTCATTGAGCCAAGCGCCGAGACAGGCATGCCCGTCGTGGTTGATTTGCTGCGCCAATTGTTCAGGATCGGCAATCGGAGCGTTTGCGAGCGCGATCGCATGGGCGAGATGTCGGATGCCGAACGCGTGGGCATCAGCGCCAATGTGCTCTGCAAGTACTGCGAGGTCAGACTTAGAAACGAGCTTCAGCAGCGATCGCGCATGCCAGACACTACCAGCAAGGAGCGCGACCCGCTGGGGATCACGCCCGCCGAGAAGATCCGGCTCCCAGTTGCTTCCACTCGCATGCAGTTCATTGTCAAGCAGCAGCTCCGCCAATCTTGACTGCAGCCGGGGATGCTTCTGCAACTGCACTAACGTCGTGGCGGACAGCTCCGGATCAAGACGCGCGGCAAGACGGGTTGGATGGGCCAAAGCGGCAACATCGTTCAAGCTCGCCGAACGCGATTGGAGCGATTGAACGGATCCGGAAGTAGATGCGGGCATCAGTATTGGCATCGGGAGTACCAGTCACGCGCTGCGGTCGATGATACTTTTTGCGAACGGGCTCGATAGCGCAACCACCGAGCGACCCTCGGGCTTGGCCCGTGTGCCCGATGATTGCCTGTGCCGGCGTCTTAGAGTACTGGTTAAGAAATAGCACGCTGCCGCAAGTAAAGCTACGGCAACACCCGTCCCGATGGCTAGAAGGGGCGCTGGAACCGAGCCCGATGGTTGGGCCGAAAAACTTTCGAGTACGAGCCGTTGTTCGCGTACGGAGTGCGCCACTGGTACAAAGACCACTTCGACTTTTTCGTAAGACAGTCCTTCGATGCTGTCGGCGACGAGCATTTTTATCTTCGGTAGCAGAACTGAAAGATCCTCTTTGGCATCATGGCGGATAAAAACTGCCGCCGAGGACGGCGTACCGCCTGATCGTAACAGGTCGTTATTCGGCAGAACGACATGGACACGCACTGAAAAGACCCCATCGATGTCGTTGATGGTACGCGACAGCTCCTCGCTCAGGGCATACACATATCGAGCGCGCTCCTCAGTCGGTGAGGCAATCAGGCCTGATCCACTGAAGATCTCGCCGAGATTTTTGAAAGACTGGCGCGGCAGCCCTTTGGCGCTCAGGAGTTCGATAGACAGCGCAAGCTGTTCCTCGTCAACCTGAAGCGAGGAGGTTCCATCCTTCGCCGCAACACGGACTGCGTCGACCCCGCTGTCGATCAGAAGCGCGAGCATCTCATTCGCCTCACGCTCCTGCAACCGTGTGTAAAGATCCACCTTGCAACCGCTAAGAGCAAACAGAAGTGGCAGCGTGACGAGGCGCAACGATCGCCGACCGAGTGGCCAGCTATGGATCATTTTGACGTGAGCTAACTTAATCATCGCCGCCGCTCATCCTTGCTTTATGAGCGTATTCACAGACGAGGTGACGCCGCTGACACCCTTGGAAATTATAGAAATCTGTGTGACGCCAAAGTAGAGATCCCGCAGACCAGCGATCATTGCGCCGAAATCGTGCCCAATCGGCGTTCCCGCTGCCGCACCGTCAACAGGGAGCTTCTGCGCCGGCCCAGGTAGAGCGTTCTTTTCGTGGCTTAGCTGCTTGTCGGGCGCGGAAGAAGCAACTGAATTGTCTCGGCAGATGGGAGAGATCATCTGGAACAGGCGGTCGCCCCAGGGGCTTGTCTGCGCGGTCGTGCGTTCAACATCCAACGGCGCGGTGACTGGCACCACCCTTGCCGGCCCAAGCACGGTATCATTCTTCGAATCGGCGGCCGCCTGCGCTAGCGCACACTCAAACTGCGCCTGCTCGCCCAGCGGCGGTGATGCCGGCGCTGGACAAAATTCGGTCGGATTGGCAGAGATTGACGAGACAGGCATCATCATGCAAGGACTCGATTTGTTTCTCGTTCGCGTTGAATGAGTCCAGCCGGTTCTCACCCGCTGTTGCGCCGATACCTAGCGAAGCGAGCTGACGACAAGCTTACGAGGGCGCGATTATCACAGAATAAGGTGTCTTCGCGGCTTAAGTGGTTTTGAGAGTTTCAGCCTTTGATTTATCAGGACGCCATGTCAAGAGCTCAGATCCGACCCACCATTCTGCGCAACCTGAAGAGACTCTTCTTTGTCGGGCTTTTCGTCTCCTTTGAAATACGCTCAACTCTCGGCTTGTCTCTATCGCTTCCCTCGACGCCCTATAGGTATACGGTTCTGGATCAGGATCTCTCTGCCGCGCTGAAGGAATTCGGAAGCAACCTGAAAATTCGCGTCAACGTCAGCGCCGAGGTAAGGGGACGGATTCGCGGGCGTATGCCGGATTTGGCGCCGCGCGAGTTCCTAGACCGGTTAACGGAACTGTACGATCTTCAGTGGTATTTCGACGGCCTTGTGCTTTATGTGTCTGCTGCCAGGGAAGCACAGACTCGGATGCTTGTGCTGGCCCCGGTTCGCTTCGATGCATTTAAGACAGCTCTCGATGAGCTTGACATATCCGATGCCCGCTATGTCGTAAGGCCGGCGCCGGGGAATGGTCTCGTCTTGGTTTCCGGCCCACCTCGCTTCGTCACGCTCGTGGAGCAGACGTTCAACGGCCTCGTCGCCGAGGCGCGTGCGCAGCTTCCCGTCGCGGCGCCGACGAAGCAATCCGTACTGATACTGTTTCGGGGCTCCTCCACCATGGTCGTGCGCGATGGACGACCGGAGGTCTCCAATTTTTCTGACGTGCCGCCACAGGACGGTGTGAAGCGTGAGTCGAATCAGAAATAACTGGGATCCCGCAGCTTCTGAGGAGGTACCAGCCGCGGCCGCATCCTGAATCGATTCTTTGGAGTTAGTCAGGTTGTCGAAAGCTGAACCGGTCATGATGAGATTCGGGACGCAGCGATCGTCGGCCAGGTGGGCTGGAAAGAGAATGTGGTGCGATCAA
>NZ_JAMXFJ010000059.1 GCF_025460805.1 Microvirga sesbaniae
GGAGCGGGCCGGCTTGATCCGCCGTCAGCCCGGAGTGGCGCGAAGCATCGAGGTGTTGGTCGCCCCTGAAGGCCTGCCCCTCCTGCGCCACCCCCAACCCGTCAAATCCTCTGCGCCGAGGATCTAGGAGCGGCAACGTATGGCACATGTAAAACCCGCAAAGTCCCCGCAAGGATCCGCAAGGTCCCCTGCTAAGTCATTGAAATCATTATCCGCAAGGTCTCGCAGGGATTTTCGTCCGCAAAGTCCCGCAAAGTCCAGGGTTTCCAAGGCTTTCAGCGTCCGCAAAGTCCTACCCGCAAAGTCCCACCCCTACGGGGGAAGGCCTGGCGTGCCGCCGCCTGTGGGCCCGGCCTATTCCCCCTGGGGTTTTGGGGTCGTGAGATCACACTTGGCCGCGGCCAACTGACGATACCTCACGCGCGCTTACCGAGGCGTGGACCACAATGAGCGCACGCCGGCCGACACCACACGCAGGCTGGTCGCAGTCCGCGCAGTTCCGTTCTGTGGCCCGCGTGGCCATCCGTGCTTATAACGCCACGCGTCATACGTTGCCGAAGTGCGAGGCGGTCCGGAGAACCGATGGCGGGCTCTGTCAGCAAATCGCGATGGGCAACGGTCGCTGCTATCTTCACGGCGGTCGCACGCCGAAGGGTAAGGACTGGCATAAGCCGCAGCCCGGGGCCACAGCGACGAAGACCCAGCGGAAGCTGAAGGACATCGAGCGGGCCGCAAAGAAGCGGGCCAAGCGCCTCGATGCAATGACGCTCGACGAGCGCAAGCGCTACGAGGATTGGCGGAAGACGCACAGACCCGGCCCGCGAGCCACAGAGCGCGCCAAGCGGGCGCAGGCCAGAGAGGCGCGGGAGCGGCTTGCAGAAATGGACCGGCCGGCGCCCCAGACCGCGGAGGCGCAAGCCCTGGCTGCAGTCATCGAAACCCTTCGGCATCAGGCGCAGCAACTCAAGGCTGCACAAGACACAGCGACCACCAACCTAACCGACGGGATATTCGGCTAATGGCAAAGAGCGAGCGTCAAATCCGAGAGGAGCTTATCCGAGAGCTTCAGACTACAGGCGGCCTCAAGGCCTACCAAACCGCGATGAAGATCTGTGACGATCCCCACGCGACATCAGCGGCCAAGGCCTCGGCAGTGAACTCGCTGCTCCGGGCAGGCGGGTTCTTCGAGAAGCAGGAGACGGCAGACGAAAAGGAGCTTCACGAGCTCTCCGGCCAGGAGCTTGAGGCAAGAGTGGCGAAGCTGCTGCGAGGATCTCAGGGCAGCGCCAGCGGCAAAGATGACCTGTTCGACTAACCCGACCTAAGGCTCTTCACCACAGCTTTCAGCTTGCTCTTCATCCACATCTTACGCGCGAGCTCGTTGCCTCTCTGGTTGATCCATTCTTCATACTCAGGTGCGCCTGGCTCGGGCTTCGGCCCCTGCGGATTGATCGTCCGCTTTCTGCTCGCGATGTAGGCCAGCAAATCGGCCTCATCGATCAGGACCGGCCGTCCAGGGATGTAGGGCAGCTTTCCAGCCTCGCGCATGCGCGCGACGGTGCGGGTCGAGCAGCGTAGGATCTCTGCGACTTCTGGTTCAGTCAGGAGCTTAGGCGCGCCATTCATGGCTGACATTAAGCAGGCACACGTTCAATAAACAATAGATATGGTCCAAAAGGGCCTGAAGTTGATATTTGTATGGCTATGTATGATGTTGTCGTAAGTAAAGACATACAGAGCGCGGCGTAAAAAAGATTAAGTCAGGCTCGTTGACGGCAAATGTGATTTGTGAGTACTTCTTATTAACGGGACGGAAACACTTTCCGCTGCATCTGTCGTCTGCGACTTTCTTCGGGTCCGGGGTCTTTGCATGCATGTCCAAGGCAGTAGGCGCAAGCTGAAAGCCTAAAGATGCAAAGGCCGACGCTGTAGCCGGTGTTTCAGCCCCGGACCAGAAACCGCCGTCTGAAACACGGCGCAATGAAAGCTACAGCAATGACCACAGAACGCTCGCGCATGATGCGCAGCGAGCTCAGCCTGTTTTGGGCGGAGTCTTCGCGTCTCAATATGCTCCGCCGCCAGGGCGACTTATCGCAACAGGAATTGCAAGAGTTTCGCGACGAGGCACAGGCGATTGCCATGCACTCTCGGTGGGGGCGACTCCGCACCGTCGCCGCGGCGCGGCTTGCTGAGACTGCCGCCTTACCTGCTGGACAAAGAGGGGCTGCCTGACGATCGGCCATATGGGCGCCGTTCTGGCGCCCTTTATCTGCCAGTAGGCGAGTTGGACGCTGGTTGTGCTACTGGCGTCTGCTCAGGGCCTGATGCGGCCTGGTGCGGTGCTTCCTCGGCGTCGTGAGAGTCGCTCAAGGATCCGCCTGCGCTTGAGTGCACCTGTTCGTGAGCCGCAGTCTGCGCTCTACGACGCGTCCACGCTTCGAGCACCTCTTCTCTTAGGGGCGGCCGTGGCTTCGGGAGTATTCTCCAGATCGTCATGGTGAAGACCTTGCCCACGGCCAACACGATCGCCATGCCATAGAGAAAGATCACAGGAGAGAAGTTCTCGACCATCGTCACTGTCCTCCTGCGAAAGGGAGCTACTGCCCAGACAGCTTCTTATACAGCCATTCGGCAGACCGGCCGACGATCAGAGGGATGATTGCAAACAGCACAACGACAATGCCGATCGAGATAAGCCAGAGCATCGGTGTATCTCCTAGCCTGCGATCCCAGTCGCGCCAGCCTTGGCACGGTTCACGATCTTGAGGATGGTGGCGCGGCTGCATCCGGTGGCCGCCTGGATCTGCGACCATGACGAGCCTGCCTTGAGCATCGCGGCAATACCATCGTTGCGGGCCTTATCCTCTTTCCGGCCCTTGTAGAGGCCTTCCGCCTTGGCTCGTGCCTGGCCTTGCTCTTGTCGCCGCCGGCGATCTTCGTAGTCCTTACGGGCGACAGCGGCCAGCATGTCGAGCATCATGCCGTTGATGGCGTCGAACATACGGACGGTGAAGTCATCGGCCTTGGCGTTGGCCATCATCCACGAGGTGGGGAGGTCCAATGCCACGACCCGGACACGATGGGCGGCGAGTTCGGCCTTCAGCTTCTCCCAATCGGCCGCAGTGAGGCGCGACAGCCGATCGACCTGCTCGATCAGCAGGATATCGCCTGGGCGTGCATCCGAGAGGAGCCGGAAGAGCTCAGGGCGGGCCAGCTTCGCGCCGCTCTCGTTCTCGACGTAGTAGGACGCAATGTGCAGGTCGTGCTCCGCGGCGAACGCCTCAAGCTGTTGCCTGGCGCGAGTGGCGTCCTGCTCGTTGGTGGAAGCGCGAAGGTAGGCTCGGACGAACATCTCGGATCACCGTCAGTTCACTTAGGATGGTTCACTTAAAATAGTCAATCGGTATTTTGCGAACCAGTTCAGAGATGGTTTTGAAAGGGCATGCTCATTTTGAACCAGATTTCGCGGAGGCCCTATTTATGGAATGAAGCTGCCCTTTGCTTTTTGCAAAGCCTTCTCCACGCTACTGTGGGCCTCCTGGGATAATGGCAGGATTGGGCGCGGCGGCTCAATCCTGGCCAGACCAAGAAGGTCTGCCATCACATACATCACGCGGATGCTGCCAAACGTCCTGAACAACTGCCAAAGCGGCTGAAATGCATCGTTGATACGCATCGCCTCCGAATGATCACCCGCTTGTGCCGCGCGTGTGAGGGCCAATGCCGGAGAAGGCAGAAGGCCCGCAACCACGCTGTACCACGCATCACAGCCAGCCAGCAGGGCGTCGGCTGCGCCCCAATCGCCGCTATAACCAATGGCGAAGCTTTCTGGGGTCATCGCCCGCAGCCGCTCCATCTCACCAGTAAAATCTCCATTCGCAGGAAGCGGCATTTTCACCGCTGTCACGTTCGGGAGCTTCGCCAAACGGGCAATCAGGTCATCGCTGAAGGTGAATTTTGTAGTGCTCGGATTGTTGTAGATGCACAAAGGCAGTCCACCTGCCTCGGCCACCGCCGCAAAGAGTTGAAAGACCTCCTCCTCGGTAAGAGGAGTGTAGGACATAGGGGCCAGCAACAAGCCATCGGCCCCTGCTGTTTTGGCATCGTGGGCAAGCGTTTGGGCCTCGTCGGTTCGAAGCGCGCCCACGCCCACGATAATCGGCGTCTTGCCGCCGACGCATTCCACCGCCACTCGCACGACACGCTGGCGTTCCTCGCGTCTCAGGTAGGCATATCCACCGGTGCTGCCGAGCAAGCCTATAGAGTCTGCCCCTGCCGCCTGGATGTTTTCAAGGAAGCGGCACAGCACGTCAGCTTGCAGATGCCCCGCTGCATCAGTCGGGGTCAAAGGAAAAGCCGACAGGCCGCTGAACAGCTTCGATGCTTTGTGTTTGGTCATCACGTGCGATCCCAAATGCAGGCGCGGTCCTGCAAAATTCAGTAATCAGGTTGAAGGGCGTCCTGCCAGAGCGAGGCCGACGCCAAGCGCGATCATAGCGGCTCCCGAACCTTCCCGCAGGCGGCGGATCAAACCGGGACGTGCCGCCGCACCTGTACGGATGCCACTCGCCGCGAAGGCCACCACGACATCAGCGAGGGTATTGAGAGTAACGGAGACAGAGCCGAGGACAGCAAATTGCAGGGCCACGCTGCCAGCGGCAGGGTCCACGAACTGTGGCACGAAGGCCAGGAAGAAGGCCGCTGTCTTCGGGTTCAACGCCTCGACCAGCACCCCTTCACGAAACGCCCGGCGTGCGCCAACGGGCGGTGCCGCAGTCCCGCCCGCCAAGGCCACCAACGCATCCCGGCGGGCGGCGTGAAAGGTTCGCAGACCAATCCAAACTAGGTAAGCAGCGCCCAGCAACTTCAGGGCAGTAAACAACTCTGCGCTCGTTAGTACGATGGCGGATATACCTAAGCTGCCCGCGAGTACGTGGACCATGCCGCCCAATCCGGTGCCGAAGCTGGAGGCCACCCCTTCCGCACGACCACCGGAGAGAGTGCGGGCAGCGACGTAGAAGATGCCTGGACCGGGCGTGATGGCGAGTACAAAGGCTGCGGCGGAGAACAAGGCGAGTTGGGTGATGTCTGGCATAGGGCTTCCTGGCGTGTCAGAGGCTCAGGCTCGGCATGAAGCCCGTAACGGCAGGGAGGACATGCCGAATCCCGATAGAGGGTGGACATGAGCTAGTCCAAGCGCCAGGATTAGAACACTTAAATTTTGTCAGCCAGCATTAGACTCTCTAATCCATGCTTGATTATGCCCAACTCGCCACTCTCGCTGCTGTCATCCGAACCGGCAGCTTTGAGCGGGCGGCGCAGCACCTCAACGTCACGCCCTCGGCCATCTCCCAAAGGATCAAGCTGCTGGAGGAGCGGCTTGGGGTTGTGCTTGTGGTCCGAGGCCAGCCCTGCACGGCAACAGAGGTCGGCCAGCGCCTGTGCCAGCACGTGGAGCAGGTTGCGCTGCTCGAAGGCTCTTTGCGCGGGAGCCTTCCGGGCCTTCAGGCCGAGAGCCGACCTGTGACCCTGCGGATTGCCGTTAATGCCGATAGTCTCGCGACTTGGTTCATCTCAGCCATGGCGAAGACGGACGGATACCTGTTCGACTTGGTACTGGATGATGAGGACCACAGTGCGGACTGGCTGCGGCGCGGCGAGGTCGTGGCTGGCGTGACGGGGCACAGCACCCCGATCCAGGGCTGCGACTGCCATCCTCTGGGAGCCCTGCGCTATGTTGCGACTGCAAACCCAGAGTATTGCGCCCGGTGGTTTGCCGACGGCTTCAGCGAACTTGCGGCTGCCCGCGCTCCGTGCCTGATCTTCAATCAAAAGGATCGGCTTCAAGCCGAATGGTTACGTCAGGTGCTTGGAGTCGATGTTCATCCCCCACTGCACTGGCTCCCCTCGTCCCAAGCCTTTGTGGATGCGGCCTTGGCTGGGATCGGCTGGGGCATGAACCCGGAGCCGCTTGTGATCGACCACCTTCGCGCCGGTAGGCTGGTTGCGCTCCAGCCTGACCAGCCGTTGGATGTCCCGTTGTTCTGGCAGCAGAGCCGCATCGTGAGCACCGTGCTCTGCCATGTGACCCAGGCTGTCGTGCACGAGGCCAAGAGAATGCTGGTGCCGGGCTGATCCAGGCGCGACGGGAGGCTTCGTCGATCATCTAAAGCGCAGCGTACCTACCCCTCCGCAGCGATCCTGTCGATCAGGTCACATAACCTGATGTCAGCCCCATATTCCGCCGCGAGCCGCGCCAGCCGATATTTTCCCCTAAGGGGAGAGCAGAGCGGGCAGTCGACACAGACGATAACTCACGTTCTCAGGATGTCGAGATTGACGCTTTTTCTCCCCGCCCCCTGAACAGGACGATCCCATCTCCAAGCTGAACAAGCGCGAGTGGCTAGTCCCCACGATAAACTCTCGATCTCCGATTTTCGTGGGGATCGAACCTGCTATCTATTTGAAGTGTCGAATTTATTGAGAAGAAGTGGTGCCCAGGGGCGGAATCCATGGCTGACACAGCTATGAGTCGCCTGCCCAGATTACCTACTCCCGCTATGGGAAGGCTGAATTATTGATCTGGAGCTCGCAAAACCAGCCTGAGCGTTACTCCGCAGCTCCCTATAGCAGGGCCCGAGAGAGCTATAGTCGGAACGTCGCGCGCCGAAACTGTTGTTCGTGCTTACCATGTGATTACTGAAAGCTGTGCGTGCGACCTGCCGGCGGGCCACATGGGATCTAAGCCTCTGGGATATATGGTGAGCGCGCTGGGACCCGAACCCAGGACCCTCTGATTAAAAGTCCGAGGGTCTCGCTGAGGCTGGGGGACGGATGCTCAAATGCGACCCAGGAGCCTACGGAGTCTCTTCAAGCACCTTTCGGACCGCAGCCCGCGGCAGGCCAAAGTGCTTCGCAACTTGTGCCGGCGCCACCCCTGCCAGAAGGGCAGCCCGCACTGCCTTGCGTTGCCCCTCCTGTAATGTGGATGAGGTCTTGCCAGGGCGCGTGGACTTGCGCCGTTGTTTTGATGGGTGCGAATTGTAGCGCTCAAGGAATACGCTGGCATTTCTGACCGCCACCTCCAATTCCGGCCGGCTCCCCCTGCCCTTCTCCATCCGGCGCTGCACCTCCTCCAGAAGCTGGACGAGTTGCTGGGCCAGCTGAGCATCCGACAAGCTGGCCAGCGCCAGCGGCTTGGCCGGAGCAGCAGCCGGTTCGGACCGAGGTGTTGGTACGGTGAGTGTGACCTCGAACAGATCGAGGGTGCGAGGCGAAGATCCCTTGTGCGACATGGACTTTATATGGGCATTCCGCCGCTCTGATCCAAGCTTGGAGGGAGTTCGTCACACCGTGCTCAGAGGCATCCAAGCCCCCCTGCTTCCCGTGGGTTGGAAGGTCATTTCCACCACTTCACGAACCCGTCCGGGGTCAGTTCTATCTCGGGCTTCGGGACTGTCCGCGGCCCCTTGCCTTTCCCGGCCTTGGGATCTCGGGTTCGTCCGGACGCCTTTCGGATCGGGGAATCGTCGAGAGGCCGAGTTTGCGCGATCGGCTCAGCAGAATGGGGCGCCTTTCGGGCCTTGCTGGTTTTACGGCTCTGCCCTGACGGCGGTGCGGCATGCGTGTTGGCTGTTGGAGCAGCGGGTGCCGGATGGGGTCGAACAACTGCCATGTGTCCCACTGCCTTTGTGCCGGTCCGCTTCTGGCCAGTTCGGGCCCCCGGCTCGGGTGCGGCTGGCGTAGCACCAAGACTTGGGATTGCGTCTCCGGCCTCCGCCAGGTCTAAGCCAAACAAGGCCGAGATATCGTCCGTCTCCAGGATCTTCCCAGGATCGGGCGGCCGATTGGAGAGTGGCAGCGCCGTCTCAAGGTTGGCCACCAGATCCTTCTCGTCGACTGCACGCAATTGGAACAGAAGCTCAGGAGCCTCATCGAGCCGGGCCCCGACGCCATACAGCACCGCGGCGACGTGCTTGCACATCAAGGCTCCGTCCGGGCAGGTGCACGAGAACCGGATGTCCGACGGCCTGGGGAACAGGCCTCGGTCCTGGCGGCAGAGCCGCTCCATCACGCCCGTGGAGAACCGGCCTTGCAGCAGCTCGACCAGGGAGTCGATGCCGCCGGCACAATCCGTGCAGATCGACCGCCACAGCGTCGGCGCCAACGCCGTGATGCTAACCGTAACCCTGTAGATTGACGATCCACTGACCAGCGCCTTGATCTCCAGCGCAGAGATCTGAAGGTCGATCACCGCACCGTTACGAACATAGCTGCGGCCGCGCGGCAGGCGATTGTCGAAATCCTGATAACTCTCCAGGTTGTCGCACCACGCCTTGCCCCAGAAGGTCCGGGCGATGGTGCGTCCCTCCAGGACGACAGGAGCGACCGGGTGCCCTTTCTTGCGCAGCTTTTCCACCTCGCGCGCGGCTTGCTTCCGGCGCTCCGCAACCGGAACGTAGGAGGGCCATGCTCCATCGAACCAAGGGGCCATCCGCCCTACTCCGCCATGACCGACCTCAGATCAAGAGCCACCATCCGCAGCAGATCCTCATCCTTCATCTCGGTCAGATTGATCTCGTCGCCACCAGCCAACAGATCGTCCGACAGCCCCTTCTTCGCCTCGATGAGGGCATCGATCTTTTCCTCCACTGTACCCTGGCAGACGAATTTGTGGACCAGGACGTTGTTCTTCTGGCCGATCCGGAAGGCGCGGTCGGTGGCCTGGTTCTCCACCGCCGGGTTCCACCACCGGTCGAAGTGGACCACGTGAGACGCCGCGGTCAGCGTCAGCCCTGAGCCTCCTGCCTTTAGGGACAGAACGAAGAACGGCACGGTCTCGTCCTCCTGGAAGGTCTGAACCAGTGCCCGACGGTTCTTGACCGGGGTGTCGCCATGCAGAACCAACCCACTCTGGCCGAAGATCCCACTCAAGTACGCGGCCAGCGGCGCCGTCATCTCGCGGAACTGGGTGAAGACCAGCATCTTCTCCTGGCGGGCAGCGACCACCTCGGCAATCTCGCGCAGGCGGGCCCACTTGCCGCTGTCCGCCTCGGCCCACTTGCCATCGTTCAGCCACTGCGAGGGATGATTGCAGATCTGCTTCAGCCGCATCAGCGTCGCCAGCACGATGCCCTTGCGCCGGATCCCGTCGGCATCCTGCAAGGCGTTGGTCAGATCCGTCACCGTCTCGGCATAGAGCGCAGCTTGCTTGCGGCTTAACGGGCACAGCGCCTTGACCTCCGCCTTGTCCGGCAGGTCGGCAATGATGGTTCTGTCAGTCTTCATCCGGCGCAGGATGTAGGGCCGGACCAGATCACGCAGCGGGCCGTACGGGTTGTGCGGCCGCTCGGCCAGGGCCTTGGTGGTGCGGCCGAACTCCTTCGCGCTCCCCAACAGGCCGGGGTTGATGAAGTCGAAGATCGACCACAGGTCGCCGAGGTGGTTTTCCACCGGCGTTCCGGTCAGCGCGATGCGGGCTCCCGCCTGCAGGGCCTTGGCCGCCCGGGTCTGCTTGGCATTGGGGTTCTTGATCGCCTGCGCCTCGTCCAGCACCACGAAGCGCCAGGACGTTTCGCCCAGCACCGGCAGGCGCAGCAGCGAGCCATAGCTCGTGATCACCAGATCCAGGCCCGACAATACCTCCCCCGTCATCTGATTGAGGTCTTCGGCCGATACCGCCGAGGGATGCACGATCTTCGCGTTCAGCCCAGGGGCGAAGCGCTCGATCTCCGCCGCCCAGTTGGCCAGCAGCGATGCCGGCGCCACCAACAGGCTCGGCTTGCGCGCGGCTCCCTTCCGCTTCTGGATCAGCAGCAGCGCCAAAACCTGGATGGTCTTGCCCAGACCCATGTCATCGGCCAGACAGGCACCCAGGCCAAGTCCGCTCAGGAGGTGAAGCCATTCGACACCGGCCTTCTGGTACGGGCGCAAGCGTCCCTTCAGGGCCGGGCCAGGATCAACCCCGGCACCGTCGGGGTTGCGCAGCGCCTTCAGCGTCTGGGTCAGCCACGTTCCGGCCGTGACGTGAGACCAGTCGGCAACCGCGGCGGGCTCGTCGTCCCCGGTGGCCTCAGTGCCGGCCAGCAGGCGCATGGCCTCGGCAAAGGTGAGCCCCTCCTGCTCGGCGAGATCCTGCACCTCCTTGAAGCGGCGCATCGCGCGTTCCAGACGCGGACGATCGACTTCCACCCATTGGCCCCGCAGCAGCGCCAGCGTCTCGGTCCCGGCGAGCAAGGCGGCCATTTCCTTAGCCGTGAGCGGCTCACCCTCCAGGGTCACGTCCATGTGGAAGTCGAGCAGGGCGTCAAGCCCTGTCCCGGAGGGCGGACGGGCGCCAACTGTGGCGGTGACCTGCGGGCGTGACGGGCGGCCCGCGCGCCACTGAGCCGGCAGGCGCACGATCACACCGGCGCTTTCCAGGTCGGGCACGCTGTTCAGGAGCCGTGCGGCCTCGGCGGGACTCCAGCGGAGAGGATGAAAGATCTCGCCGGCATCGACCATGGCCTTGAGCCAACTGACGCGCTCCGCCGCCCGCTGCACCGGCATCAAGAGCGACAGCAGCCTGTCTCGATTGGCGGCGCCGGCGTATTCGTGCAACGCCTGGCCGAGCGGCACATGCTGGGCCCTCGCCTGGGACGACAGACGCGTGGTGTAGGTGGCCAGGAAGGCAAAGGGCCATTCCGGGTCGCGGCGGTTCTCCGCCAGATTGAAGTGGACACGGCCGATCAGATTCCAGGCCGGGTTCAGCGTTTTGAGAAAACCTTGCAGTTCAGTCCCGGATGCTGTGAACAGCCCGGCGAATGCGGTGGACAGATCGTCCCACAGCCCACGCAGGATGTTGACGGTCAGGTATTCCGCCCCCGGCATCATCGGGGCGGTCAGCACGAGTGTGGCGAGTTCGTTCTCGGCCAGCGGGGCAACGGCGGACGGCGTCTCTCCGCCCCCACCCGCGCCATGAAGACAGACTGCCTCAACATAGCGTGCGGCGAAATCGCGCCACCAGATGAAGGCGGGGGGCAAGGACTGACCGATTTCTCCCGCTCCGAGTTGCAATAGCCCATATCCGGTGCCACGGCCAAACGCCTCGGCCAGCCGTGCCGCGACTTTGTCATCCAGGGTGGGCGCGTCGACTGCCTCCTCCAGCCAGAGGTGCCCGCGCGGGGTGAGACGCAACTGCACCCGGGGCATTGTGGCTGAAGGCGCTTCCAAGTGTTTCAATCCGCACTATCCGTTTTACAGAGCCGCAAGACCCACTGAACACGGCTGAGAGCCGTCACGAGGAGCACGCGAATTTGTCGGGCGGAATGGCGCCGATCCGGCCCGGATCGCTGCCATTCCGCCAGATCGGCACCAATGAAAGGGGCATAGCACCATAGCTCACAGGGATGCTGCACAGATTCCGATACTCGTCACACGAGGCGTCATGCTGTCGCGACATGGTCGTCCTGTCCCTGGGCCGATACCTCGGAGGCACATCGCAGGATGCCGCGCCGCCGATCATACAGGTGCATGATGCTAGCTGGTGCCAGCGCGTCCGGCCAGAACGTAAAGCCGGCGTGCTGCTGCAGGAACGGTTCCCGCCCGCAGCCCGGGACCAGGCATTCCCGCTTGCCCTTCGGACACCGCGAGAAGGGGCAGAGCCGGCCTTGATAGGCGTCCGCCTCTCCTTGTAGAATGAAGATCTCGACCTGATGGTGAGCCACCCCGATCTGCTTTTCCTTGAACAGCTGGTGGAGGGCCATGCTGCGGGCCCGGTTGAGCGTCTGGAGCCGGTCCAGGCGATCGAGCCATACTGCTAAGTCGACATCCTTGCATTCGTGCCAGACTGGAACGTCCCAGTCTCGGAACGGCTGAAAGCGCGGCACCTCCCGCCACAGCGGCCGGGCGATCGAGCCGATCAACGCCACCGCCGCGACCTCTGGAACCCCGGAGAGTGCTGCAGTCACGGCATCAGCGGCCAGGCGAAACTGTGCCTGGCGGATCAGCATCTGGCGGTCCTGTGCGGCGATCTCCCGGCGTGTGGGTCGTCTCATCGTCAAACCCGTTCCAAGCGAGCGCCAAAAAGGAGAATGGAGATCAATCCCAGCCAGGTCAAAGATCGAAGTCCTCTGGACACACCAAGGTAAGCGGAGCAGATTTGGGGCGCAAGCTTGAACCGTTGTGCAGAGAAGGTTCGCTACGGAGCGACGCCCGCCCGCGCCATTCCGCTCAACCTGCTTTCCGCTTGGCTAAAATCAACGCCAGGGGATTGGGCCTCGCCTCACCGACCCGATGGAGCGTGTTTCGGTCCTGATGAGCAAAAGGTGTGTCCCGGCCATGCACCAGCAGTTCGGTATCGGTCACATAGCTCCAGCTCCCGTCCGGATGGAAGGTAATCGTGATCTTGTAGGTGTCCGTGCGGAACGCCCGCTCCAGAAAGGTTGTCGAGCAGATGCCGTATCCGGTCTGCCCGCGGGTCGCCGTCACGACGATCTCGTCGGAATCGGGTGTCGTCTGGCCAGCCGCGATGGCGACTTGCCCGCGGGGAATGGCGATGGTCTGCATGACGAGGCCGGTCGCCGGCTCCCAGAGCCAATAGCCGACCTGATCATGGAAGGTGATGTCCTCCTCCTCGGTCGTGATGTGGATGTGGTAGCGCAGGCCGTAGAGCAGCTGCGGCCCGTTGGTCTGCGGATCGATCGCCTGGAAGTCGATGGTCTCGATGAACACGCGCCGCTCCGGACCGTCCGCCTTCGGGTTGAGGTCGACCCCCTTGCGTGCGCGCCAGCGCCCAGCCAGCCGCCGCAGAGGACCCAGATTGTTGAGCGTTTCCGGGTCGACGTCGCTGGGTTCGGTGAAAACGTCTGTGAGGGCAGTCATAGGTGAAGGCGTCATGACGGAACCTTTCTGTTTACAGCGGCCAGCGCAAGAACTGTTCCCATTGACACGCTAAGGTAGAACGAATGAGGAACTTGCACTTATTAGTAAGCGTGGTGTGATGGCCGCTGGCTGGGACAGGATAGTGTCCGTCAATGGCCAAGTGGACACTAAGACCGTGGCGTCCAATTCCATGGAAGCAGTTCATCGATCCTGTTGACTGGATGATCAGCGATGCGCTCGATGACGTCGGCGAGATAGGCTTGCGGGTTGATGCCGTTCATTTTGCAGGTTTCGACGATGGTGTAGATGACCGCTGCGCGATCGCCTCCGGCATCGGACCCGCTGAAGAGATAGTTCTTCCGGCCCAGGGCCAAAGGTCTGATGGCCCGCTCAGCGGCATTGTTGCTCATCTCAAGTCGCCCGTCCGTGGTGTAAACCGTGAGAGCCTTCCAGCGGGATGTCATATAGCGGATCGCCTTGGCCAACTCGCTTTTGCCGCTGATGCGGGCGAGCGTCGTGTCGAGATGGCGCTTCAGGATCTCCAGAAGAGGAACAGACCTGGTCAGGCGCACAGCCAGCCGCGTTTCTGGATCCAAGCCGTTGATCCCAGCTTCAACCGCAAACAGCTCGGAGATCAGGTCCAATGCCCGTTCTGCCGAAGGCGAGCGATTGCGGAGGAACTCGTTGTACAGATCGCGGCGGGCGTGGGACCAACAGGCTACCTGGATCAGGCGCGTCTCGCCGGTGAGTGGATGGCCAGCATAGAGCTTGTCGAAGCCGGCATAGGCATCGGCATGCAAGAAGCCACGGCAAGGCGACAGCAGGTGCTGGGCCCGCTCCCCTTTGCGATCCGCAGAATAGGCATAGAACGCCGCGGGCGGCACGGCCGATCCCCATGGACGTTCATCGCGCACAACCGTCCAAAGCCTGCCGATCTTGGTCTTGCCGCGGCCAGGATCGAGGACCGGAACAGGAGTGTCGTCAGCATGCACCGTTTCGCCGGCACGGGCATGGGTTCCGATCCTGTCACTCAAGACCTGAAGCAGCGCTGCCATCGCCCCGACCCAGCCGGCCAGCGTCGAGCGATCGAGATCGACGCCTTCGCGCGCATAGATGTCACTCTGACGATGCAGGGGAAGATGATCGCAATACTTGGAGACCAGGACATGGGCGAGAAGGCTGGGACCAGGTCGACCGCGCTCGATCGGCAGCGATGGCATCGGCGCCTGAACAATCGTCTCGCAGGTGCGGCAGCTCAACTTCGGACGAAGGTGGACGACCCGCTTGAAGTGCGACGGCACATATTCCAGCACCTCACGTTCATCCGTGCCGATCGTGCTGAAGACGCTTCCGCCGCAATTCGGGCAGGTGCAATCCGGCTTGTGCACGATTGTCTCACACGGCAGATGAGCCGGTAGGGGCTTGCGGCCCAGAGACGACTTTGCCGTCGCGCCAGCCGATGGTGAGGATGCAATGGGCCGCGCTGCCGTCCTCTCGATGTCAGCATGAGCCTCGCACTCTTCTAGATCGGCAATCGCCAGTTCCAATTGCTCGATGAGATGGTCGAGTTTCTCCGAGGAGCGGCCGAAGCGGGCGCGCTTCAGGCTCGCGAGCTGCGCCTTCAGCTTCTCGATATAGAGGTTCTTGGCATAAAGCTCCGCCTGCAACTGCGCGGTCAAGGCGCGCAACGCCTCCAGTTCGGCCAGCACATCGGGAGCAGCAAGAGACATATGTTTCTCTAGCACAAGTGACCCGGTACAGCTACGTTTTTAGATGCAGAAACAGTATGTTATCAGGCCATCGTCGGTTTTGGCGGACGCTCGGGCATCAGCGTGCGCCGCCAATCCATGCCTTCAACGAGAAGAGCAAGTTGTGCCGCCGACATTTGCAGCACGCCATCGACAAGCGACGGCCAGACGAACTTGCCATGTTCCAGTCTCTTGGCAAAAAGGCACAGCCCGGTTCCATCCCAGTACAGAGCTTTCAAATAGTCGCCTCGCTTCCCGCGGAAGAGGAACAGATGGCCGGAATAGGGATCGGCGTTCATCCTGTTGACGACCTCCGCCGACAGACCGTCGAACCCACGGCGCATGTCGACCGGCTGGCAGGCCAGATACACCTTCGTTCCCGCAGCGATCTGGATCATGACTTCGCCCCGAGGGCCGAAAGAACCCGCCGCAGCGCCCGCTCGTTGACAAAGGCGTCAACCCGAACACGCGCACCGTTTGGCAGGTCAATCTCAATCACGCCAGGCCGCGCCTCCAGCATCGGCGTTCGGGTCGGCCTCTCGGCTTTTGGTTGTGCCGAACTCTCCACCGGATTGGCGTCCGGCGGGCGAAGAGCCGGCATTGTGATCGCGGGCCCTTCGTCGTCGCACGTCCCGAAGACCCCAATCGGGATGAACTCATTGTGCGATGAAGCTTCCGGGAGCAGCACCAGAGAAGCTGGACGGGGACCCAGCTTGCCTGCTTCGGCAGACCGGATCCAACCGAAAAGCTGATTGTTGTTGACGCCGCGTCGACGAGCCACCTCCGCGACAGCGTTTCCGGGGAGCCTGGCCTCCTCGACAAGCCGCCACTTCTCCTGCGTTGTCCAACTGCGTCGACGGCGAGGCTCCATCTCTGACATACATGCCGCCTAAGTGTCCGCTTCAATCTTCGTGGACACTTATCTCATCCTGATCGCTGCTTCGGTAGGCGGCCATGACGCCACGCTTACGAATGACCCGCCCAACGGCGTTCGTTATGCCCTTTCAAGTTGCTGCAACAGATGGGGTATTCGGCTTTGCGCCACACCCCGCCGGACTGTCACGAGGTGCTGCGCTTCAGGCTGATGGTACAACGTGGTCTGGGTAGGACCAGCCACAAGCATCAGTGGGAGAAGCGCAGCATGAAGCATTATGCCGGCCTCGATGTCTCGGTCAAAGAGACTTCTTTGTGCATTCTGGACGAGACGGGCAAGGTCTGCCGTGAACTGAAGGTGACCAGCCATCCAGACGACTTGGTTCAGGTGCTCCGGGATCCAGCCTGGCGGCTCGAGCGGGTCGGGCTCGAGGCCGGTCCGCTGTCGCAGTGGCTCTACAGCGGGCTGGCCGCGGCGGGATTGCCGGTCATCTGCATCGAGACACGCCACACCAAGGCGTTCCTGAAGGCGCAGGTGAACAAGACCGACCGCAACGATGCTCGCGGCATTGCTCAGATGATGCGCGTCAACCTGTTCCGATCCGTCCATGTGAAGACGCTGGCGAGCCAGCACCGGCGCGCCCTGCTGACCGCACGCAAGTTGTTGCAGGAGAAAGCCATTGCCATTGAGAACGACATCCGCGGTCTGCTGCGCAACTTTGGGCTCAAGGTCGGGGTCATTGGCAAGGTCAGGTTCGAGGACCGGATCCGCGAGCTCGTGGCCGACCTGCCGGAACTGGCTGAAATCATGGCCTGCCTGCTCGAAGCCCGTCAGAGCTTGCGGGAGCGCTTTGCCACTCTTCACCGCAAAGTGTTGGCGACCGTCCGGGATGATGACGTCTGCCGGCGCTTGATGACCATTCCCGGTGTCGGTCCCGTGGTGTCGCTCGCCTTTCGCGCCACGATCGACATTCCGGCGCGGTTCAAGAATTCCAAGGCGGTTGGCCCCGCTCTCGGGCTCACGCCGGTTCTCAACCAGTCCGGCGAGAGCAACCGGATCGGACGTGTCTCGCTGTGCGGCGACGCTATGATGCGAGCGCTGCTCTATGAGGCGGCCCAGGTGCTGCTGACCCGGGTGCAGAAATGGTCCTGGCTGAAGGCCTGGGCCATGACCGTGGCCCGCCGGCGCGGCCTGCAAAAGGCCATCGTGGCTCTGGCGCGGCGCTTGGCGGTGATCATGCACCGCCTCTGGAGCGATGGCGCTGAGTTCCGCTGGACGAAGGAGAGTGTCTTGGCAGCCGCCTGATCACTCACCGCAACAACCTATCACGAGAACAGAAGGATCGACGAGTTCCGCCAGTCGGTGGAGAGACGTCCCTCGCGGGACGATGGATGAGGTGAGTTCGCGTGGGCACTTGTCTCGGTCGCGCCTGGCGCGATCAGAACGCGCAACAGATTGGGCTGCCTCGTTCTTCTGATCCCATACTGGGAGAGCCCGAGAGCTGATCCCGAAGAGAAGCAAGACCCGCGAGTGACATCAGACATCGGAGCGGTAAAACAGCCTAAAAGCGCTTGACCTCAAACCGCCGAATAGAGAAGTGCCCGCCGTGAGGCTTCAAGAGTGACCGTAATCCAGTTCGGCAGACGTCAGCCAGAGCCTCCACCCTCCCGCAATAGAGTTTCACCCCACAAGCAACAGCCGCAGTATAAGGCTCCCCCACGCCGCAATCGAAGGAAGCGTTTGCGTTCCTTTGTTACAATGATGGTCGGAGGTTTCGTTGTGGCAGGCTTCGTCGGCCTTGAGGTCGGGCCGCCGCTTGTCGGTTGCAGCGTAAAGGCCAACATCAGCTTCAACTCCGGCGAGAAGATCTATCACGTGCCCGGACAGAAATATTACTGGCAGACGAGAATCAACTGGCTCAAGGGCGAACGATGGTTCTGCTCTGAGATTGCAGCCCGTCAGGCGGGGTGGCGTAAGTCAGGGGTCTGACGTCCCTCCCCGCTTCTCTTCCTGATCTAGCACGAGAGTGATATTGATCCCGCCAGCAGTGGGGGAACGATGCAAGACAACCGAGTGCCTTGCTATTCAGTCAAGGTCGAGATCCCGACTGAGCTCGGCCACCCAGCCGTTTCCTACTTTCTGGTTCGGGTCGACTCTCAGGCGGCGGCAATCCAAGCCGTTGAGGAGATATTGCCGGGCACCTGGGGGGCCGTCGAAGCCACTCTGACTGCTATTCGGAAAGAGACGGTTGAGGCGCTCGATCTGCGGCGCGGCATACCCCGTCAGATTTGAGCCCCCCTGCTCCTGCCTCTCTTCCAGAGGAGGAAGGTAGAGCTTGACAGGAACCTAAGAAATCGGCTACCGCAATATATAGATGCCGAAGTTTTGAGAGCATCGATTCGCCCCGCCACGTGCGGGGTTTGTAGTATCTAGACCCTAAACTATCGTTTCAGCAAAGCCGCTCCACCTCGGGGCGGCTTTTTTCATTTCAGGATGACAAATGAAGCCGTCCAAGCACGTTGATTTCCTGAACGCCCTTGCTCGCCTGATCAACAGTGCAGCAAACCTTATTCGGGCACTCCATCAGTCGGGGCTCCTCAATTACGAAAGCCTCTCGTCATTTTTCGACAGCATCAACTTCTGATGCCCTACTCCCGCGATGCTTCCGTTTCTGTGGACTGCGGGGATAAGACGCCCTCACCTATAGCTTGGTCCTCTCCGAGCTCACCGGCCAACCCGTCAGCACCTGGTCCGAGGAATGCCGGATTGAGATTGAGGCTAATTATCCTACGCTAGAGCATCGGACGGAAAAGTGGATCCGGTTTTCCGTTCTGACCGATGCTCTCATTCAAGAAGAATGCATCGGATGGATCCCAAAAGTGCAAGTCCACTTTTGGGTCCGATGCTTTAGTGACCTAACTATACCCATAAGGGTTAGTCCCTAAGGGGTATCACATGGTTATCTTGGTTATATCGAGCGCATTCATCGGTGGAGCGATTACCATCGCTCTCCTTTGGCCGTATGGGATAGATTTAGCCTTGTTCGCAGCTCCGTTTGGCGGGAGCCTCCTCACACTTGCGGTTGCTCTTCTAGTGCTCGCCTGGGACGCTATGAAGCGTCGGCGCTCGCAGGACAATCAGACTTTTCATATGAAAGAGCCCCGCCAGCCCTGAGGCCAGCAGGGCGATCTGACAACCAAGGGATGCGCCGCATCTCCTGGGAGGGCACGACATAGAGTCGGTAAGCTTGGCGGCAAGGGTCGCCGATGCGACCCTCCGAAAGCGTGACACCTTGTATCGGAACCATCCTCTAGCTTGGCTGTTCCCCATACCCCGATCTAGGTTTGCCCCATAGTATCGGTAACTCAGCGCTCTCCTTCGGGGGGGCGCATTCTTTTTTTCGCTAAGCGCCGGCCGACCGCATCGTTCATGCATAATCAAGGCACCATGGATCCAACTCTTATCGAACGGAGTAGCTCGTCGGGGCTAAGGAGGAGTATTCCTAAATAGGATATACTGCCTCGTGAACATAGGAGACTTGCATGACCCGAGAGCAAGTCGAGCACGTCGCGCGAGCGTTCTACGAGGTGGAATTCTCGCTCCCATGGAATGAGGCCGGAGAAGCGACCCAAAACCGCTTCAGAGGTCTCGCTCGCACGGCAATTGCCAGACTGGACCAGCAGATCGTGCAGTATCGCCGGTCAGTCGCCCAGCCAGCCGCATGACGTGCTACCGCACCATGTGTCGCGCTTTCACGGCTCGTCCCTTGTCGCAGGTTTACCTTATAGCGAGGATAAGAGTGTATCGGTCCTGGCCTGCCCCATGTGGGTGATCCGGATGTGATGTTAATTCAGCGTTGGTCTGGGCGCCAGCTTGGAAGCCGGTAGCAAGATCTCTGGTGCGGGCGGCCGGTAGCCCGAGGATGAGTGCGGGCGCACCGTGTTGTAATGCCGGCGCCAATTTTCGATCACCACCTTTGCCTCCTCCAAGGTGTAGAAGATCTCTCCTTTCAGCAGTTCATCGCGGAGCTTGGAGTTGAAGCTCTCGCAATAGCCGTTCTCCCACGGGCTGCCCGGCTCGATGTAGGCTGTCTTGGCGCCCACAGCCGTGATCCACTCGCGCACGGCTTTAGCGACGAATTCGCTGCCGTTGTCGGAACGAATATGGCCTGGAACACCGCGCAGGATGAACAGGTCCGAGAGCACGTCGATCACATCGACGGCTTTCAGCTTCCGGTTCACCCCGATGGTCCGGCACTCGCGCGTGAATTCGTCGATGATGTTGAGCATGCGGAACTTGCGCCCGTCATGGGTGCGATCCTCAACAAAGTCATACGACCAGACATGATTAGGATACTCGGGCCGCAAGCGGATGCAGGATCCGTCGTTGAGCCAGAGCCGTCCTTTCTTCGGTTGCTTTTGCGGCACTTCGAGCCCCTCCCGCCGCCAGATCCGCTCGACCCGCTTCTTGTTCACGAGCCAGCCGGCGTCCCGCAGCAGAGCCGCGATCCGACGGCAGCCGTAACGGCCGTGCTGGGTGGCCAGTGCGATGATGTCGGCCTTCAAAGCCGCCTCATCCTCGGGCTGATTGGGACCCTTGCACTGGGTGGAGCGGTGCTGTCCCAGAACCCGGCAGGCCAGACGCTCTGAGACGCCAAACTTGCTCGTCACGTGATCCACACAGGCGTGCCGGCGGGCGGGGCTTAGCTCGCACGATCTTCAAGCTAACTCCGCCTATCTCAGCCGCTTGGGTGCGCGAGCCGTCCTCGTAGATCACCGCCAGGGCCAGCAAACGGCGGGTCTGCGGGGCATTCTTGGCTCCGGCGGGCCAGTTGGCGCAGGCGGACCGCATTGTAACTAGTCGGCCCTAAATAACCCTGTACCGCCCGCAGTTTTTGAGACACCGGATTGAAGCCTACGCGGCGAGGGCCGCGGATGGAAGCAGGTTGTGCCGGACGGCTTTCGGCGTCTGAAATCCGTGCCGGGCTATCAGCCAGGTGGAGT
>NZ_JAMXFJ010000006.1:0-224227 GCF_025460805.1 Microvirga sesbaniae
TTCGAGCCGACGGTGATGACCGGGGTGCGGCAAGGCATGAAGGTGACGAAGGAGGAGACGTTCGCGCCGCTGGCGCCGATCATCGCGTTCCAGGACGAGGCGGAGGTGATCGCGATGGCCAACGACTCGGAGTTCGGGCTGGCGTCGTATTTTTATGCCCGTGACCTGGCGCGGGTGTGGCGGGTGGCGGAGGCGCTGGAGAGCGGCATGGTGGGGGTGAACACGCCGGCGCTGGCCAACGAGATGGCTGGTGGGGGTGAACACGCCGGCGCTGGCCAACGAGATGGCGCCGTTTGGCGGGGTCAAGCAGTCGGGGCTGGGGCGCGAGGGCTCCAAGTACGGCATCGAGGGCTTCCTCGAAATCAAGTACGTCGCCCTCGCAGGATTGTGAGATCCTTGAACCCCATCGTGAGAGGAGGAACGCATGGCCGACTTCGTGCTGGCTCTCGACCAAGGCACCACATCGTCCCGCGCCATCGTGTTTGACGGCACCTACAGGATCCGCGGGCTGGCGCAGCGCGAGTTCCCCCAGATCTACCCGAAACCCGGCTGGGTCGAGCACGATCCCCGGGATCTCTGGGACACGATCCTGGAAACCATGCGGTCCGCCCTCGCCGATGCGGGACTGGCCGCCTCCGACATCGCGGCCATCGGCATCACCAACCAGCGCGAGACCGCGATCCTCTGGGACCGCGCGACGGGGCGCCCGGTCCACAACGCCATCGTCTGGCAGGATCGACGCACGGCGGATCGCTGCGCCGCGCTGAAGGCCGACGGGTCCGAGAGGATGATCACCGATCGGACCGGACTGCTCGCCGACCCGTATTTCTCCGCCACGAAGATCGAATGGCTCCTGGACAATGTCGAAGGCGCCCGGACCAAGGCCGAGCGCGGCGCGCTCGCCTTCGGCACCGTCGACACGTGGCTGCTCTGGCATCTCACCGGCGGCCGGCGGCACGTCACCGATGCGACCAATGCGTCGCGGACCATGCTGTGCAACATCGACACCGGCGAATGGGACGAGGACCTGCTGCGCCTGTTCCGCATCCCGCGATCCATCCTGCCCGAGATCAGGGACAGCATCGACGAGTTCGGCAGCACGGATCCGGGTCTCTTCGGCGTCGCCATCCCGGTCAGGGGCGTGGCCGGCGACCAGCAGGCCGCCATCGTGGGACAGGCCTGCTTCAGGCCCGGGATGATGAAGTCGACCTATGGGACGGGCTGCTTCGCGCTCCTCAACACGGGGCACGAGCGCGTGCCTTCCAAGAACCGCCTTCTGAGCACCATCGCCTACCGCATCGAGGGCCGGACCACCTATGCGCTCGAAGGCTCGATCTTCATCGCCGGAGCGGCCGTGCAATGGCTGCGGGACGGGCTCGGCATTCTCCAGCGCGCGGACCAGTCCGGATCCTTCGCCGCCCAGGCCGATCCGCAGCAGGAGGTCTATCTCGTTCCGGCCTTCACGGGCCTCGGCGCCCCGTGGTGGCAGCCCGATGCGCGCGGAGCGCTCTACGGCCTCACGCGCAACACGGGCCCGAACGAGATCGCCCGGGCGGCGCTCGAATCCGTGTGCTTCCAGACGCGGGACCTCCTGGACGCCATGCGTCAGGACTGGTCGGCCGCGGCCGATACGGTTCTGCGCGTCGACGGCGGCATGGTGGCGAGCGAATGGACGATGCAGCGCCTCGCCGACATTCTGAACGCTCCCGTCGACCGGCCGGTCATTCTCGAGACGACCGCTCTGGGCGCCGCCTGGCTGGCCGGATGCGGCGCGGGAGTCTGGCCGGGCAGCGACGGATTCGCGGCGAGCTGGCGCGCCGATCGTCGCTTCGCGCCGGCCATGGCCGACGGCGAGCGCGAGCGGGCGCTTTCCGGCTGGCGCCGCGCCGTGCAGCGGACGATCTGGCAGGGCTGAAGCATTGGACGCAAAAGTGGGAACCGGTTTTGCGTGAAAAGATGCTTCACAACAAAAGCTCAAAGCATCGTGCGCAAAAGTGGGAACCGGTTTTGCGTGAAAAGATGCTCCAGGCCCGCGCCACTCCCGGCCAGGATAGAAACGCTCCCTCGTCATGGCCGGGCTTGTCCCGGCCATCCCGATCCGGTGAGGCGCGGCGCTTCACAGTATCGAGATCACCGGGACAAGCCCGGTGATGACGGGGAGTGGGGGCAGGGCCGGCACTGCCACCCGCCCCACGTCATGGCCGGGCCTGTCCCGGCCATCCCGATCGGAAGAGCGCGGCGCTTCACAGTATCGAGATCACCGGGACGAGCCCGGTGATGACGTGGAGGGGGGCAGGGCCGGTGCCGTCGGCATCGCCCCGGAGGAGTTGGCAATGTCTCGTTCAGAGTTCGACATCGTGGTGATCGGCGGGGGCATCAACGGCTGCGGAATCGCCCGTGACGCGGTCGGGCGCGGCTACAGCGTCCTGCTGGCGGAAATGCGGGATCTGGCCAGCGGGACGTCGTCGGCCTCCACCAAGCTGATCCACGGCGGGCTGCGCTATCTCGAGCACTACGAGTTCCGCCTGGTCAGGGAATCCCTGATGGAGCGCGAGGTGCTCTGGTCCATGGCGCCTCACATCATCTGGCCGCTCCGCTTCGTCCTGCCCCATCACGGCGGTCTCAGGCCGGCCTGGCTCCTGCGGCTCGGCCTGTTCCTGTACGACCACATCGGCGGGCGCAAGCGGCTTCCGAAAACCACCACGCTCGATCTCGCGCGCGACCCGGCCGGGAAACCTCTGCGCAAAGGCTACAGCAAGGCCTTCGAATATTCCGACGCCTGGGTGCAGGATGCCCGGCTCGTGGCCCTCAACGCGCGGGATGCGGCCGACCGGGGCGCCGAGATCCTGACGCGCACGAAGGTCACCCGGCTCGAACGCGGCGATGCCGGGTTCCGGGTCGAACTCACCGATCAGGAAACGGGCCGGACCCGCGAGGTGACGGCGAGGCTCGTGGTGAACGCCGCCGGGCCCTGGGTCGATCAGGTCCTTCGCCAATCGACCGGCTCGAACGAGCGCCATGTCCGTCTCGTCCAGGGCAGCCATATCGTGGTCCGGAAGCTGTTCGATCACGACAGGTGCTACATCTTCCAGAACAAGGACAACCGGATCATCTTCGCCATTCCCTACGAGGGCGATTTCACCCTGATCGGCACGACCGACCGGGACTTTTCCGGCAGTCCGGACGAGGTCCGGATTTCCGACGAGGAAATCGCCTATCTGTGCGAGGCCGCATCGGAGTATTTCGAGCGCGGCGTCACCCCGGACGACGTGGTCTGGACCTATTCCGGCGTCCGGCCCCTGTACGATGACGGCGCATCGAAGGCTCAGGAAGCCACCCGGGACTACGTGATCAAGGTCGACGGAACCGGCCGCGAAGGCGCGATCGTCAACATCTTCGGCGGCAAGATCACCACCTATCGGCGCCTGGCCGAGTCCGTCCTGGAGACCATCGAAGAGACGCTCGGCGCCCGCGGGCCCGCCTGGACGGCGGGGGCGACCCTGCCCGGGGGCGATTTCCCCGTCCTCGGTTTTGAGGAACTCGTGTCCCGCCTCAAGACGGAGGCGCCCTCCGTGGCCGAGGGCACGATCCGCCGGCTCGCCCGCAACTACGGGACTCGCGCGCGGCACATCCTAGAGCCGGCGGGAAACCTGGGCAGGATCTTCGCCGCCGATCTCGGCGGGAACGAGGTCGATTACCTGATGGACCAGGAATGGGCGCGGGACGTGGACGACGTCCTGTGGCGCCGCTCCAAGCTGGGTCTCAGGATCGGCGCCGACGCGAGGGCCGAGATCGCCGCCCATATGAGCGCCCGGAGCGGTCCGGGGCGAGCTCGGTGATGACGGGGAGGGAGACCATCGCTGTGGCGCGACCCCTCCCGCGTCCCTCCCACGTCCCTCCCCATGTCATGGCCGGGCCTGTCCCGGCCATCCCGATCTTCTAGGGCGCCGAGCCTCACCGGACCGGGATCACCGGGACAAGCCCGGTGATGACGTGGAGAAGGTGGAAAGGGCCGGTGACAACACCCTCCCAACGTCATGGCCGGCCCTGTGCCGGCCATCCCGATAAGGTGAAGCGCCTCTCAGAAGCGGGATCACCGGCACAAGGCCGGTGATGACGTGAGAGGGTGGTGTGAGCGGGTGATGACGGGGAGAGGGTCGGGGTCCGTATGCTCGGGCGATTAGTCGGACTTCCGCGCCGGCCGGTCCGTCTCACCTGGCGATGGGGACGAGCTGGCGATGTGGACGAGAAGGCCTTGCTGCCTGCCGCGGAGCTGGACGTGGCGGGAGGACCGGAACCTCGCGCGCCATGCCGGATCCGCCGCGGCGCGGATGCAATCCTCCGACGCGATGAGCGAGCCCCCGATCTCGCGCGTCGCCTCCTCGAGCCTGCTCGCCACGTTCACCACGTCGCCCACGACGGTGAACTCGATGCGCTCCCGGCCACCGAGATTGCCGACAGTCACCGGTCCGCAATGGACTCCGACCGAGACACGCAGCGGATCGGCGCCGCGGCCGGACCGTTTTCGGCTCCAGCGCTCGATCTCCTCCTGAAGTTCGAACGCGCATGCGAGCGCGCGGGCCGGCGCGTCCGGTTGCAGGCCGATGGACCCGAAGGTCGCCATGAAGCCGTCGCCGAGATATTTGTCGAGGGTGCCGCCATGCCTGAACACCACGGCGCTGCTCCGCTCCTGGAAGCTCCGCAGCAGGGCGAACGTGCGCTCGGGCGAGAGGGTTTCGGTGAGCTTGGTGAAGCCGACGATGTCCGCGAACAGGATGGCGACAATCCGTGTCGCCGGCTCTCCGAACGCGGTCGCGCCGCGGCTGGAGAGGGCCTCGGCCACGTCCGGAGAGACATAGCGCGCGAGATCCGCGCGCACGACCTCGGCCTCGACCTGGTTCAGCAAGGTCCGGCGGCTGCGCCAGACGGTCAGCGTCAGGAGCAGGGTGAACAGGGAGGTTGCCACGAGCTGGGTGTACCATGCGGTCAGGCTGACAAAGGCGGGCTTGAAGGAGAGGTCCAGGACGGCGGCCGACGTCAGCGCGCCCTCCGCGGCGGCATCGTTGAACCGCAGCGTGTCCGGCAGGGAGTAGACCGTGAAGACCCCGACCGACCAGATCACGATGATCGACACGCCCGTCCACAGCACCCGCCTCGGGGAGTAGGTGAGGGCGGCCTCGCCGAGGAGAAGGAGAACGTAAAGAAATTCCTGCCCGCGCAGACGGGTCTGGATGGGCCAATCGCCGCCGAGGCCGGCGGGCGGAGGGACCAGGATGGCGGCCGTCACCAGGGCCACGTCGAGGACGATGAAGCCGAGCTTGATCGCCTCGCCGTGGCGATGGCGACGCAGGCGGTAGGGGATGTAGCCCAGGAGGAAGAACCCGAACGCGTAGGCTCCGTAATAGAGATCCCGTGGCCACGGCACGAGCCAGATCAGCCAGACCGAAACCACGATGATCGCGGTCAGCCGCGCGTAGAAGGCGAACTGGAGGCCTTCGAGCTCCGCCCGTCGCATGTTCGCCTGAAGGTGAACCTGCGAGGTCCGGAGGGACCGAAGCGATCGGAGCCCCTCCAAGGCCCTGGATACGAAGCCGACGCTCCGGGTTGCCAAGTCAAACATCGACTCGCTCTGTTGATGCCGAAAGCTTTAGCGCACCCTACGAGAAAGTGGACCCGGTTTTTCGTGTCGAACGGTGCGCCACTTCGGGAGTTGAGCATCGGACTTATCGGCAGGGCAACTCGGCCTCGGAGCGACGCTCATCCCGGGTGAGGGTCGTGTGGGCGGGTGTTGTCACCGCCTCCCACACCCTCCACGTCATCACCGGGCTCTTCCCGGTGATCCCGCTTCCGTAGGGCGCCGCGCCTCAAACAATCGGGATGGCCGGCACAAGGCCGGCCATGACGTGGGGAGGGTGGCAGGAAGAGCGGAGGGTGCCATGACCGGGAGGGTGTTGTCACCGACCTTTGCCACCTTCTCCACATCATGACCGGGCTCGTCCCGGTGATCCCGCTTCATGCGGGCAAGGCGTTCCGCATGGCCGAGGTGACGTGCCTCAGAAATTGTCTCGCTCGACGGTGCGCTTTGACAGAAGCGCGTTTCCGCAGTATTTCATGGTAGGAAATGTCGTTACGCAGAGTGAAACGATCGTGGCAAGACAGGCCTTGGACATCGAAGCGCGGGAAGAAGGTGGGGTCATCGCCGTGGAGCGGGCCTTGGCCGTGCTCGACGCGTTCACGGCCGATGACCGGTTCCTGAGCCTGGCGGAGCTCGCCCGTCGCGTCGGCCTGTCGAAACCGACCGTTCTGCGCTTCACGAAGTCGCTGGTCCGGGCCGGCTACCTGGTGCGCAACGACGATGCGACCTTCCGGCTCGGACCGAAGCTCGCCCGGCTCGGAACCCTGTACCAGGCAAGCTTCCGGATCGAGGATTACGTCCAGCCGGCCTTGCGGCGGCTCGCTCAGGAGACCGGCGAGAGCGCGGCATTCTACGTTCGCGAAGGCGATATGCGGGTCTGCCTCTTTCGTGTGGATTCGCCGCAATCGATCGGGCATCACGCAAGGACCGGCGATCTGCTGCCCCTCGACCGAGGTGCGCCGGGACGCGTGCTTCTCGCCTTCGCCGGCGAACCCGGCGAGCCATACGATCAAATTCGCCGTGACCTGTTCCATATCACGTTCGGCGAGCGCGATCCGCAAGTGGCCAGCATTGCCTGTCCGATATTCAGCTTCGGCCAGCAGGTCGCCGGGGTCATTGGCGTGGCAGGCCCGACAAGCCGATTCGATGAAAGGGCCGTCGCCCACCATTTCGAGTTGCTGAGGTCTGTCTCCACGGAACTGACACGACATCTGGGCGGAACGCCTGCGGGCCAGGCTTCGACCCGCAGGCCAGGCACGTCTTCCCGCGTCCGCGCTGATTGAACCCGGTCAGCCGCAATCATCAAGAGAGGAAGCCGTGCTGACCATTCCAGAAACACCGTGTCCCCGTGCATGGGCCGCATGACCATGCAAAAGGGATGGCATGGCGTACGCGCGGCCTTGTCCGAGGCCAATTATCGCACTTTCACCATCGGCAACGTCTTCTCGCTCGTCGGAACCTGGGTTCAGCGGGTTGCGCTCGGCTGGCTCGTCTGGGAACTGACGGGCTCAGGGGCATGGCTGGGCGCGGTCGCTTTCGCCGACCTGTTTCCGATGGTCCTCGTGACCCCCTTGGCGGGCGCCATGGCCGACCGGTCTGAGCGACTGCGGGTCACGCGGATCAGCCAGGCCTTGCTCATGGTGCATGCGGGGCTGCTCACCCTTCTCAGCGCCCTCGGCCTGCTCAACCCGGGCCTCGTGCTGGTGCTCGCCCTGGTCGGCGGAATCATCACGGCCTTCAACCAACCCTTCCGGATGGCGCTTCTCCCCAGTCTCGTCGAGCGCCCGAACCTGATCAGTGCGGTCGCGATCAACTCTGTCGCGTTCAACGTTGCCCGCTTCGTCGGACCCGCCATCGCGGGCCTCGTGATTGCGAAGGGCAGCCTCACACTGGCTTTCGCGATCAATTTCGGGACGTTCGCAGTCTTCTCCTGGACGCTTGCCAGGATCCGTCTGGTTTGCGTCGAAACCACCCGACCCGCCAAGGGCGGATTGATCACGGCAGTCGTCGAAGGTTGGCGCTATGCCGCCGGGCATGTTGGCCTCGGCGCCATGTTCCTGACGCTGACGGTCGTCTCGCTCTGCATACGGCCTGTTCTCGAGCTCATGCCGAGCTACGCGGCCCTGTTCGGCCCTGACGCTGGCAAGTTCGCCTTCATGACATCCGTGATCGGCCTCGGCGCCCTGGTCGGGGCGCTCTGGCTCAGCCGGCAGGCCGATCCTGCGGCCCTGGCCAAAATGTCTCTGTCGAATGGCCTTGCGATGGGCGCGGCATTGTTCGTCGCGGCGGTCGCCCGTCACGAGCCGTTGGGGGTCGTGGCCCTGTTCATTGTGGGCTTCGGCATGGTCGTGAGCGGGATCGCCAGCCAGACCGTGATCCAGCTCGCCGTGCCCGATCACCTGCGGGGCAGGATGCTTGCTCTGCACAGCATGATCTTTCGGGGGGCGCCGGCCCTTGGTGCCTTGGTCATCGGAGCCTTGTCGGACCTGACGGGGCTGCGTGGTCCCCTGGTCGCAGGCGCAGCCGTGACCTTCGCCTTCAGCGGGATCGTCTATTCCCGGCGCAAGCTGATCCTCGAGAGCCTCGGTCTGTGAACGTGATCCGGGACAGTCGGTGCACGGACTACGCGACGGGTCACAGCGGCAAGGCGCACGGCTTATTCATTGGTAACCGGAGAGAAGAGTCTCATGAGCAGTCCTGACACGCCGCGCGGCATGGAGCGCTCCACGACGGATCTGGAATCGACGCCGGTCAAGGGGATCGTGCAGACACCGCCTGCTGCTCTGCCGCGGCGCCTCCGCCGGGTCCTGGCATTCGACGACTTCGAGATGGCGGCGCGCCGCCACCTGCCGCGGCCGATCTTCGGCTACGTGTCAGGGGCTGCCGAGACCAACGCCTCCCTCCGCGACAACCGATCGGCCTTCGAGGAGTTCGGCTTCGTCCCGCGGGTGCTCGTCGATGTATCGAGGCGCACTCAGGCCGTCGAACTGCTCGGCAGGACATACGCGGCCCCGTTCGGGATCGCCCCGATGGGAATCAGCGCCCTGTCGGCCTATCGCGGCGATCTGGTCCTGGCGCGGGCAGCCGGGCAGGCCGACATCCCGATGGTGATGAGCGGATCCTCCCTGATCCGCCTGGAGGAGGTCGCCAAGGCGAATCCTGCGGCCTGGTTCCAGGCCTATCTGCCGGGTGAACCGGACCGGATCCTCGGATTGCTGGAGCGGGTGGAACGGGCCGGCTTCGGGACGCTCGTGCTGACCGTCGACACGGCGGTCCTGGCCAATCGGGAGAACAATGTCCGGAGCGGCTTCTCCACGCCCCTTCGGCCCAGCCTTCGCCTCGCCTGGGACGGCATGATGCGGCCGAACTGGACGCTGAACACGTTCCTGCGGACTTTGCTGAAGCACGGCATGCCCCATTTCGAGAATTCCTACGCGACACGCGGAGCGCCGATCCTGGCGAAAAGCGTGATGCGGGACTTCGGAGCGAAGGATCACCTGAACTGGCGTCATCTGGAACTGATCCGCGAGCGGTGGAAGGGACGCCTGGTCGTCAAGGGCATCATGTCCAAGGACGATGCCCGCATCGCCCGGGACAGCGGCGTCGACGGCATCGTCGTGTCGAACCATGGCGGCCGGCAGCTCGATGGGGCAGTCTCACCCCTGCGCGTCCTGCCGGCCATTGCGGATGCCGTGGGAGCGACAATGCCCGTCATGATGGACGGCGGTATCCGTCGAGGCTCCGATGTGCTGAAAGCCATCGCTCTCGGCGCGGCATTCGTCTTCGTGGGCCGTCCCTTCGTTTATGCGGCCGCCATCGGAGGCGAGACGGGCGTCAGCCATGCCATCACCATCCTCTCGACCGAGATCAACCGGAACATGGGCCTTCTCGGCATCAACTCGCTCGGTGAACTGGGTCCGGAGCGGCTTCTCAGGATCAGGGGCGTCGATGGGTCCGGGACCTGAGAGAGCCTCGGATGGCCGGCACGACGGAAACACGCGACAGCATCGCCCAAAGATGTGGTGGACCTCGACGGGTGCGGGATCGGCTGTGGAAGGCGTGTCTCAGCGCGCCACCCCGTACTCGCCGCTGAAGCTCACCAGATGCTGGTGCAGCCGGTCGATCACGATCGTTCGCGTGCTCGTGCGGCGCTCGATCAACCCGATCTGACGATAGACCTGCGGATTCCCGAACGGAGCTGACACGACCTCGCCAATCGCCTCCTTCAGGGCGCTGTAAGGGGCGACGGATGCACCAAGGCCGTTGACCACGCATGCGACGACAGCCGTCATGGTGTCGGTTTCCGCGATCAGGTTCGTCACGATGCCGCTCCTTGCCAGTTCGGTATCGATCAGTTGAGTCAGACGGAACCTGCTGTTGAACCTCACATAGGGGAGGGTCGAGAGCATTTCCGTTGCCGACATTTGCGGCGTGCCGGGCGGTGCGATCGCGAACAAGGGCTCGTTGATGAAGGGACTCCATCTCAGCGCCGAGGGAACCCCGGAGTGCTCGGCCACCATCGCCGAATCGAGCCTTCCCGATACGACATCGTTCAGGAGTCCGTCGCTGTTGGCGACATGAAGCTTGATCTTGAGATCGGGATAATCCGCCTTCAGCGCGACGATCGCCCGGGGCAACAAGGACAGGACACTGGACCGGATGGAGCCGATCGTGAAGGTGCCCGTGATCGCCTTTCCGGATATGGCGTCGATCACGTCATCGGCGGACCGGACGAGGTTGCGCGCGGCCTCGAGCATCTGAAGCCCGTGACTGTTGAGCGTCATCGGCCGGGTCGAGCGGTCGAACAGCTCGGCCTGGACCTCGATCTCCAGGGCCTGGATCTGTTGGCTGACCGCGGAGGGCGTCAGCCCGACGGCATCCGCCGCCTTGGCAAAGGTTCCGTGCTCGGCAATCGCGATGAATGTCTTCAGTTGGCGGATGTCCATCGAACCTTGGCCGGCGCTTATTAAGAAAATCTGTTCATGTTTGCCAGAATTATTCGCTTTTTTCAAGAAATCCTTATGTTACGAATCGACGCCAACGAAACACCGAGCAGAAAAGCTTCGGGACATGGGAGGATGTGATCCAAGGTGCGATACCTCGCACCGCGTCCTCGCTCGTTCCGATCGAGGTACGCATGGACAGCCGCAATATCCTGGTCACTGGCCCCGCCATCAACGAGCAAGCCGTCAAGCTCATCGCCGACAACGGCTACAGCGTCGCTTATGTCCCTCCCTATACGAGCGAGGAGGACCTGGTCCGGATCGTCGCCGAGGTCGACCCGGTCGGGGTCGTGGTCCGGATGGGACGCTTCGGGGCTTCCGCCATTGACGCCGCGCCATCGCTGCGCGTCCTTTCCAAGCACGGTGTCGGGGTGGACAACATCGACGTCGATGCCGCGACCCGTCGTGACATCCCTGTTGTCGTCGCAGCCGGCGCGAACGCCCGTTCCGTCGCCGAGCATGCGATGACGCTCATGCTGGCCACCGTCAAGCGCATCGTACCGCTCGACAGCGGTCTGCGCGCCGGCCGTTGGGAAAAGGCCGGGTTCTCGGGCGTGGAGGTCGCGGGTCTGACCATGGGCCTGGTCGGCTTCGGGGCCATCGCAAGGCACACGGCCGTCTCTGCGAAGGCTCTCGGAATCCATGTCCGCGCCTTCGACCCCTTCGCCGATGACGCGACCTTCGCCGATGCCGGCGTCACCCGGGACGCTGCCGTCGAGGACCTTCTCGCCGCGTCCGACATCGTCAGCCTGCACTGTCCCCTGACGCCTGAGACGCGCAACCTCCTCGACGACCATGCGATCGGCCTGATGAAGCCTGGGTCCTACGTGGTCAACACGGCCCGCGGCGGACTGATCGACGAGGACGCCCTGGTCAGGGCCATCGACAGCGGCCACATCGCGGGCGCCGGCCTCGACACGTTCGCAACCGAACCTCCCGCTCCTGATCATCCCTTCTGGGGACGGCAGCAGATCGTCGTGACCCCGCATGTCGGCGGCGTGACAAAGCAGGCCAACGTCCGGGTCGGAGTCGACGCGGTCGAGGGCATCCTAGCCGTCATCCAGGGCCGGGATCCGGGTCGGGAGAGGATCGTGAACTACCGCGCCCTCGCGAAGGCATCGACCTGAGCGACTTTCGCATTCGACATCCAGTACCGAAAACCATGAGGAGAAGACGTTGAGCATAGGATTGAGGGTTCGGAACCGGGAGCGCGCCGTCGGCCAGGAATGGGTCGAGAAGTTCAAGGAGCTGCCCGTCGCGAATGTCAGCGACAGCATGTACCGCATGTACGCCGCCGGCGCGCAGCTCCGCCCGATGCACCGCGAGGGCAAGCTCGCCGGCCGGGCCCTGACCGTCAAGGCTCCGCCCGGGGACAACCTGATGCTGCACAAGGCGATGGACATGGCCGAGCAGGGTGACGTCATCGTCATGGATGCCGGCGGGGACGTGACCCATGCCCTCATGGGCGAGATGATGCTCGACTATGCGCGCAGGCGCGGCATCGTCGGCTTCGTCCTCAACGGCGCCATCCGCGACGCGGATGCCTTTGTGGAAATGAACGTTCCGACATTCGCCGTCGGAGTGACCCATCGCGGGCCCTACAAGAACGGTCCCGGCGAGGTGAACGGCCCGATCGCCATCGGCGGAATGGTCATCATGCCCGGCGACCTGGTCCTCGGGGATTCCGACGGCGTGGTGGTCGTGCCGATCGACGACGTGGCGGACGTCTACGAGAAGACTGTCGCCAAGTACGCCGCCGAGAACAAGCAGATGGACGCCATCAAGGCAGGCACGCACAAGCCGACCTGGTTCAACGAAACGCTCGCCAAGATGGGCTGCGAATTGCCGTCAAAGGCCTGACCCCGGCATCGTGGCCAGTAAGAGCAGGCTTGGCACCGGCTCATGAGCCGGTGCCAAGCAAAACCGATAAGAGCAGGCTTGGCGCCCGCCTGACAGGCCGGTGCCGAGCGAAACCCAATCCTCCATCAGTGTCGTGATGGAGCCTGAATGAGTTCGGAAGTGAATTCCGAAACGCTTGAGCGGTCACGTCGACCGCCATCAATGGGAGGTACGAATGAAGCAACTGATCTCGACTGCCGCACTTGTCACATCGATGCTGGCTGGTATCGGCGCCGCTCATGCCGAGTGGCCGAAGGACAGGCCCATCGAAATGATCGTGGCCTTCGCCCCGGGCGGCGGCACGGATGTGATGAACAGGACGCTCGCGCCCTACATCGAAAAGGAACTCGGCGCGAAGATCACCATTCTGAACCGGCCCGGGGCGTCCGGTGAAATCGCCTACACGGCGATGACGCAGGCCAAGCCCGATGGCTACACGTTGTCCTCTCTCAACACCCCGGGCTACCTGACGATGCAGATGGACCGGAAGGTCCGCTTCGACCCCAAGAAGATCTGCCCGGTGGCCCGCATTGTCGAGGACCCCGGCTCGTTCATCGTGCAGGCGAACTCGGAGTTCAACTCACTCAAGGACCTGGTCGCCTACGCCAAGGCCAATCCGGGCAAGGTCACCATCGGCACGACCGGCCTCGGGACCGACGAACACCTCGCTCTGCTGCAACTGGAAAAATCGGCTGGCGTCGATCTGACCGCGGTCACCTTCAACGGTGCGAACGAGGCGCGGACCGCGCTGCTCGGCGGGCACGTCATGGCCATCGGGATCAACGTCGGGGAGCTCATGGGTGGCGATCACTCGGCCTTCAAGTCACTCGGCCAGTTTGCCGATCAGCGCGCCGTCATCGCTCCGGATCTGCCGACGGCCAAGGAGCAGGGCTATGACGTCATCGTGAGCTCCGAGCGCGGCATCGCGATGAATTGCGATGTCCCCGAAGCGATCAGGTCGAAGTACTCGGATGCCGTCAAGAAGGCTCTCGACAATCCGGAATTCCAGGAAAAGGCCAAGCAGCAGTCTCTCGCGCTTTCCTATCGCTCGTCCGAAGAGTGGAACAAGGAAATGCCGGCACGGGCCGAGCGGCTCGGGGAAATCTGGAAGCTGGTCAAGGAACAGAAGTGATGGCAGATCCACGCAAGGTTGGGGAGACCGGCAATCGGCCGGATCTCCTGACGGCCGTCATGTTCGTGGGCATCGGTGCGCTCGGCCTCTGGGCCGGGCGCGACCTGACCATGGGCACGGCCTCAACAATGGGGCCGGGCTATCTGCCGAGGATCGTCTGCTGGCTCCTGGTTCTCGTCGGGCTGGCCGTCGGCGGGATCGGCCTGTTCCGGGCGCGGGAGGACATCGCCGCCCCGAAGCTTCGTCCCCTGTCGATCATCCTGCTGTCTGTCGTCGGCTTCGCCTTCATCGCCGAGTACTTCGGCTTTGTGGCCGCGTCGGTCTGGCTGTTGGTGATCGGAAGCCTGGCGGATCGTGAATCCAGATGGCGTGAGGTGATCCTCCTCACGGCGGGCCTGACCGCCTTTGGCGCGCTGGTCTTCATCGTTGGTCTCGGCGTCCAAATGCCAATCTGGCCGTTCTGGGAGTGAACCATGGAATTCCTCCACCTGCTCGCGCTCGGGTTCGGCGAAGCGATGACTCCGATGAACCTGGGCTTCTGCCTGCTCGGTGCTCTCCTCGGGACCCTGATCGGAGTCCTGCCGGGGATCGGCCCGACCGCGACGATTGCCGTTCTCCTGCCGATCACCTTCTACCTGCCCCCGTTGGCCGGCATCATCATGCTCTCCGGCATCTACTACGGGGCGCAGTACGGCGGATCGACAACTGCCATCCTGGTCAACCTGCCCGGTGAGGCATCATCGGTGGTGACCGCGATCGACGGTTACAAGATGGCCCAGAAGGGCAAAGCCGGATCTGCCCTTGCCGTCGCGGCGCTCGGATCGTTCTTTGCCGGAACCGTGTCGACATTCGGCATTGCCGTCGCAGGCCCGACGCTCTCGTCATTCGCGCTCTCGTTCGGCCCTGCCGAATACGTGTCACTGATGCTCTTCGGCCTCCTGGCGGCCACCGTCCTTGCCCGAGGGTCCGTCCTGAAGGCGATCGGCATGATCCTGCTCGGCCTGGTGCTCGGCATGGTCGGCATCGACGCGGCATCCGGCGAGGAACGCTTGACGTTCAGCGCGATCGAACTTTTCGACGGCATCGACTTCGTCGTGATCGCAATCGGCGTTTTCGGCTTTACCGAGATCATCGAGAACCTCGAGAACGTGGAAGCACGAGGCGTCCTGGTCAGTAAGCTCAGCCGCCTCTGGCCGACGCGGGAGGACTTCCAGAAGGCCTGGCCGGCCGTCCTGCGGGGGACGGGGATCGGGACGTTTCTCGGAATCCTGCCGGGCGGCGGTGCGACGCTGGCGTCATTCTGCGCCTACTCCCTGGAAAAGAAGGTCGCGAAGAACCCCCGGGAATTCGGGAACGGAGCCGTCCAGGGCGTGGCAGGGCCCGAGGCCGCCAACAATGCCGGCGCTCAGTCGTCGTTCATTCCGCTGCTCACGCTCGGCATCCCGTCCAACAACATGATGGCGATGATGCTGAGCGCCTTCATCATCCATGGCATCACCCCTGGTCCCACCGTCCTGCAAAACCAGCCGGAGATCTTCTGGGGCCTCGTGGCGAGCATGTGGGTCGGCAACCTGATGCTGGTCGTCATCAACCTGCCGCTGATCGGCGTCTGGGTGAAGCTGCTGACGGTCCCGTACCGTCTCCTGTACCCGGCCATCCTGTTGTTCTGCTGCGTCGGCGTCTACAGCATCAACAACCGGATCTTCGACGTGGTGCTCGCCGCAGGTTTCGGGTTGCTCGGATACCTGTTCCGGAAGGCCAAATGCGAACCGGGCCCTCTGCTGCTCGGCTTCGTGCTCGGTCCCTTGCTCGAAACGAACGTCCGTCGCGCCCTGGTGATCTCTCACGGAAGCCCGAGCGTGTTCTTCGAGCGGCCGATCAGCCTCGTCCTGCTGCTGGCGACCGCCGCGATGTTCATCCTGATGGTCCTGCCGTCCTTCCGCAAGACCCGCGAAGTGGCGTTCCAGGAGGAAGAGGCCTGAGGCCGGCCATGACGTGGGGGGTGTTCGCACCGCCTCACACCACCCCTCTCCACGTCATCACCGGGCTTGTCCCGGTGATCCCGATGGATTGAAACGCGGCGCCCCAAAAGATCGGGATGGCCGGCACAGGGCCGGCCATGACGTGTGGAGGGGCATGGAAGGGGTCGCGCCACAGCGATGGTCACCCTCTCACGGCGTCACCGGGCGACAACCTCATGGGTGGACACGCAACGGAGTTCGCCCCATTCCCGAGACGCGCGAGATCAGGACCGGAGCAGGTCCGAGGGTGCCGATGATTCAGAAGAACTCAATCTTTTCGGCCACTTGCAAAGGCAGGTGGCGGAGACGGAGGGATTCGAACCCTCGATACCCTTTTGGGGTATGCTCATTTAGCAAACGAGTGCCTTCAGCCGCTCGGCCACGTCTCCAGGCGAAAAGGCCGGATCTGGGATCCGCTTCGCAGGTGGCGCAATAGACGCGAACGGGGTCCCTTCGTCAAGGTCCAAAATCGCACGGCCGCCTGCGTGGGAAAGGGGAAGACAGCCTTCGCCCTCAGGGGGCCTACCAGAACAGATGGGACAGGGCGAGGCTTGCGATCCCAATGCCGGACAGGAAGACCGGAAACCACTTCGGACAGGGGCCCTGTGCTTCGTCGAGTTCCACGCTGTCCCTCCGTCGCTTGCTGAACACGCCCTATCAGAACAGCCGCGGGTCCGGGAGGGAAGGGGCCGGGCTGGTGAAAGTTGGGCTTTTCCGCTCAAATGGAGGGCATCGGGCCCGATGAGCGCTCAAGCACCGGACCCGATCCGAGAAGTGAGCCCGCTTTTCACGTCCGATGCTCTCGCGCACCGTGCGAAAAACCGGGTCCACTTTTTCGCGTCGAACGGTGTGCCGGCCAAGAGGGGAGCATCGGACAATTGGGATCACCGGCACAAGGCCGGTGATGACGTGGGAGGGTGGAATGAGCGGGTGATGATACCCTCTCCACGTCATGGCCGGCCTTGTGCCGGCCATCCCGATCTTTTGGGGCGCCGCGCTCCACCGTATCGGGATCACCGGGACAAGCCCGGTGATGACGTGGTGATGGACTGGACGAGCCCGGTGATGACGGGGTGGTGGATCGGCCGGGCGATCAAGACAGGGTCCCGAACGGTGCGCCGCTCAAAGGCTTGAGCGTCGGATCCGATGCGCTAGGACGCGTTCGCCGTCTCGGCGGCCTCGTACAGGCGCCGGATCTCGTCGAAGCTGCGGATGGCCGGGGCCGAGGGGCGGACGATGACGGCGCTCAGCTGCCTGAACTTGTCGTCGGCCCAGTCCTCCACGACCACCGCGATGGCGTCCCGGAGCGGCAACGTCGCGACCTTGCACGCCATGGTCGAGCCCCGCGACCGTTCGAACGGCCGGCTCAGGGCAAGAAGATCCACCATCTCGTCCAGGTCATGGGCTACGGTCACAATGCTCTCCACTGCGAAGGTTCCGACGGCCTCGGCCATTGGCAGCCAATTGTGGCAACCCAATGCCCAAGCTTGCGGCAAGCTTGCCTGGAGGCGCGATGGTCAGGGGGAGGAGCCGCTTCGGCTCACGGAACAGGTCTTCGGGCCGGGTACCGGAAGTGCTTGAGGAGCTCGTCGCTGTGGCCGACCAGCAGGGCGGCCTCCGAGGGCAGGGCGTCCTCGGTCACGCATTCGAAGCCCGAGAAGAACCCCAGGAACGTCGTGTTCGGAAGGCTCATGAGAAGGATCGATTGTCCGGATGTCGGGTCGGCCGCCGCGGCGAGCATCATCTGCTTCGGGCCACCGAGCTTGACGAACAGCTCTTCGAACTGGTCCTGCGTCGGGCCCCAGTCCGCGGGGCCGATTGCCTTCTTCGCCCAGAGCATGGCCACGTCCCGCTCCCGAGGAGCCCATCACCCGTCGCATCCTAACCCAGTCCGGCTCCACAAGCGAGAGACTGCCCGCCGACCCGCGGAGGCGGCCCGCGGGATGCGCCAGCCGAAGGCGGTTCGTCGGAGGAGGACGGCGATGGTGGTCGCAAGCAGGTCAACAGGAGAGAGCGCCCGGCCGTCCGGAACGGCCGGGCGCTCAGCCAGGATCATCCTCGGATGACCGGGCGATGCCGTCAGGCGCTGGGGATCCGGCCCTCCGGGGTATACTGGTCGACAGCCCGCGGAAGCTCCCTGGACAGCCGGGCCAGGATCTCCTCACGGGACAGGCCGGTCTGCTGCGTCAGGGTCGCCAGGGTGTCGGGCCCGATCGCCTGCTCCAGCTGGTGCGGAGCGACCTCCTTGTTGGGGCCGGTTCCAACCCAGGAATCGGCGATGTCGCCCTGGCCGTTCTGCCGGAAGCTGTCGACGAGCTCGCCCAGGCCGCCGCTCAGAAGGCCGCCCGGATTCTGACCGCTCAGGCCACCCAGGAGCCCGCCCAGGCCTCCGAGCCCGCCCCCGAGGGCGCCCCCCAGGGCGCCGCCCAGGCCGCCTTGCTGCGGTGCGGAACCGCCCGGGGCTCCCGGGGCTCCAGCCGGATTGTTGCCCAGTCCTCCGAGCATCTCGGCGATCTTGTCCCGGTTCTGAAAGCCCGCAACGGCAAGCAGTCCCAACAGGGCTGTCATGGATGGAAAGCCACGGCTCATCTGTTCCTCCTCGTCTGATGCACGAGAACCGCAGCAGCGCGGAAACGGTTCCATGATTCCGTCGCCCGGATGATCCTGCGTCACCCGCTTGAATCGCGCGGAGCGGTCGGGCATGACCGAGCAGCCTGGGGCGAGGTCCGTTGCTCCAGGTGGAGAGGACAGCGCGCGTTCAATCCAGGGATGCCGAACGCTATCACGTGCCCTGTGCGGCGACGCACGCCCTGCGCAGGAGGCGAATCCTAGCGCAGGAACATCCAACATGCTGAACGGATTGGGCAAATCATTCCGTTGATCATTTCCGAGGGCCTAGCCCCTCACCTTTGCAATCTTGCAGGCGCTCTTTGCACATGCGTAAACGGCCGAGCTCGGGCCTGAGCAAACAATCCTAAACACGCATGTTCAAGAGGATAGAGTTTTGTCTGAACAATATCAGTATCTCGGCGCTTCGATCGGTTCATCGGCCCTGGCTGCGATCGCCCCCGAGGCGATCCACGGCTCTGACGCCAGTGAAGTGCTGAACGGGCGCAACGATGCTGCCGTGGATCACGCCGACGTCATCTATGGCCATGGCGGCAACGACACGATCAACGGCGGAGACGGCAAGGATTATCTCGACGGCGGCGCCGGAAACGACGTTCTCAACGGCGGCGACAACAACGACGACACTCTCGTCGGCGGCGACGGCGCGGACGTTCTGAACGGCGGTTCCGGAGTGACCTACTGGGATTACGCATCCTATGCCGGTTCGGCGACCGGGATCGTCATCAACCTGCGCGACACGGCGCTCAGCACCGGCGAAGCGGCGGGCGACGTGTACAATTCCATCGAGGGAATCATCGGCACCGCCCACGGCGATCTCATCGTCGGCAACGGCGACAAGCACGTGCTGACGGGCGGGGCCGGCAACGACACCATCATCGGCGGATCCGGGCAGGAGATCATGGACGGCGGCGACGGAATCGACACCGTGTCCTACGCCCTGTCGGGACAGGGCGTTTCCGTCAGCCTCAATGCGGGCGGGGGCGGGGTCAACGACTCGCTCAGCGATACGTGGGTGAACTTCGAGAACGTCATCGGGTCCAGCTACAACGACTCGCTGACCGGCGACGGCAAGGCCAACGTCCTCTCCGGCGGCCTCGGCAACGACTCGCTCTATGGCTCCGGCGGCGACGACACCCTGGATGCGGGCGCGGGCACGGACCATATGCAGGGCGGCGAGGGCAGCGACGTCTATTACGTCGACGATGCCAGGGACGAGGCCCGCGAGCAGTCCTACCATGCGGGCACGGACACGGTGATCGCGAGCGTGAGCTACGATGTCGGCATGAGCGCCGTGGAGGTTCTCCGCGCCGCGGACGGCCATGCGCCGATCAACCTGACGGGCAATGAATACACCACGATTCTCATCGGCAACGAGGGCAGCAACGTCCTCAGCAGCAAGGGGCGTGGCAGCGTCATGCAGGGCGGCGGCGGAAACGATGTCTACTACGTCGACAACGCCAACGACGTCGTCATCGACACGGGCGGCGTGGATGTGGTCTATGCCAGCACCAGCTTCACCCTGGCGGCGAATTCCGGCATCGACACGGTCTATGCGGTCGGCGACGTGCCGGTTCTGAACGGCAACGCGTTCGACAACGTGCTGCTGGGGACCGCGTCGAAGAACACGATGGACGCGGGAGCCGGAAACGACATGATCTACGGCAAATCCGGCAAGGACGTCCTGACCGGCGGCGCCGGAAAGGACTGGTTCGTGTTCGATACGGCGCTGGGAAAGTCCAACACCGACACGATCCGGGACTTCAAGCCAGGGCAGGACAAGATCGTGCTGGACAACGCTCTGCTCAAATCCAGCAAGGCGTTCTACGCCGCGGTCAGGAAGGGCACTCCCGATAAGCCCCTCAAGCTCGCCAAGGCGTTCTTCACGGTCGGCAGCCATGCCGACGACGGGAACGACCATCTCGTCTACAACAGGAAGACGGGCGTGCTGTCCTACGACAAGGACGGCTCCGGCGGCGCCGCGGCCGTCGAGATCGCCCGGTTCAGCAACAAGACGGCGATCAGCGAGAAGGACTTCTTCATCATCTGATCCTTGTGCATCGGGCGTCACCCCGTCGTCATCGCCGGGCACACCACCCTCCACGTCATCACCGGCCTTGTGCCGGTGATCCCGCTTCCGTAGAGCGCCGCGCCCGACAGTATCGGGATGGCCGGGACAAGCCCGGCCATGACGTGAGAGGGTGGTGTGACCCGGTGCGAACACCCTCCACGTCATCACCGGGCTTGTCCCGGTGATCCCGATTGCTTTCGGCGCTGCGCCCCAAAAGATCGGGATGGCCGGGACGAGCCCGGCCATGACGGGAGAGCGTTGCGGTCGCGCCCGGACGCGCGCCCCCGTCGGATTGACGAAGCGGCCGCCCGTGCGGAATCTATGCGCCCAATGCGGGATGGCTTCGACGGGGTGGGCGATGACGACGTTCGATGTGGCTGTGATCGGGCTCGGCGCCATGGGAAGCGCCGCCCTTTTCGAGCTCGCGCGCCGGGGACGGCGCGTGATCGGCATCGAACAATTCGAGCCCGGTCACGACAGGGGTTCGTCGCACGGCGAGAGCCGGATCATCCGGCTGTCCTATTTCGAGCACCCGTCCTATGTGCCGCTGGCCCGCCGCGCCCTGGAGAAATGGCGCGAGCTCGAGGCCCTGAGCGGTCAGACGATCCTCACCGTCACGGGCGTCCTGGAGGCCGGCTATCCGGGCTGCCCGATCGTCGAGGGATCCCTCGACGCGTCCAGGACGCACGGCCTCACCCATGAGGTTCTGAGCGCCGCCGAGATCAACAGGCGCTTTCCCGCGTTCAGGCTCCCGTCCCACTGGTCCGGATTGTATCAGCCGGACGGCGGTTTCCTGCGTCCGGAACGCGCGATCCGGCAGTTCGTCCGCCTGGCGGAGCATCACGGGGCCGAGGTCAGGGCCGGGACCCGCGTCCTGGCGATCGAGCCGCGCGGCTCGGGCGTGCGCGTGAAGACCGGTTCCGGCGAGATCGAAGCCGGGTCCGTGATCGTCGCCGCCGGGGCCTGGATCGGGGATTTCGCGCCCGGGCTGAAGCCGCATCTCAGGGTGACCCGGCAGGTGCTCGGCTGGTTCGACCCGCTGAAGCCGGCCTCCTACGCTCCGGAACGCTGTCCGGTCTTCATCCTCGAGTCCGAGGACGATGCCTGCTACGGGTTCCCGGACTTCGCCGGCACCGGCGTCAAGACGGCCTCCCACCGCCGGGGCGACGACCTCGCCTCGGCCGACGACCTCGCGCAGGACGGCGGAGCGGACGACGAGGCGCAGATCCGCCGCATGCTCGCCCTCGCGATGCCGGACGCGAACGGGCCGCTCAAGGCGATGCGGACCTGCATGTACACCCGCACCCCGGACGAGGATTTCGTGATCGACCGGTCCGCGGCCGATCCGCGGGTCGTTCTCGCCTCGCCGTGCTCGGGGCACGGCTTCAAGTTCGCGAGCGTCATCGGAGAGGTCCTGGCCGACCTCGCCCTTGGAAAAGCGCCCGCCAACGACATCTCTCGTTTCAAGCTCGATCGCTTTCGATCGCAACCGGCCTGAAACCGCCAAGCCCGCAGCAGGAGGCGCCGCCATGAAGAGAAGCCACGTCTGTCACCTGTCGATCCTGGCCTTGCTGGCCGGCACTGGGTTCGCCCGCGCGCAGGACATCACCATCGCGGTGGCCGGCCCGATGACCGGCGCCGTGGCTACGATCGGCGAGCAGCTCAGGCACGGCGCCGAGCTCGCCGCGCAGGCCATCAACAAGAGCGGCGGCGTGAACGGGAAGAACGTCAAGGTCGTCGTCTTCGACGATGCGTGCGATCCGAAACAGGCGGTCGCCATCGCCAACCGCATCATCGCCGAGGGCATCAAGTTCGTCGACGGCCATGCCTGCTCGGGCTCCTCGATCCCGGCCTCCGAGGTCTATGCCGAGGCGGACGTCCTGATGATGAGCCCGGCCTCCAGCAACCCGGCCATGACCGACAAGGCGGCCGAGCAGGGCTGGTCGACCATCATGCGGCTCTACGGCCGCGACGATGCCCAGGGCAAGTTCATCGGGCCGTGGATCAAGCAGAATTACGGAACCAAGAAGATCGGGATCCTGCACGACAAGAGCGCCTACGGCAAAGGCCTCGCGGACGTGGTCAAGGCGTCTCTCAACGGCGCCGGCGTCAAGGAGGTTCTCTACGAGGGCATCAACCCGGGCGAGAAGGATTACAAGGCGGTGGTCAACCGCCTCAAGAGCCAGGGCGTCGAGTTTCTCTATTTCGGCGGCTACCACACCGAAGCGGGGCTCATCATGCGCCAGGCGGCGGACCAGAACTACAAGTTCCAGCTCATGATGGGCGACAGCATCGCGACGCCGGAATTCGGCGCGGTGGCGGGTCCCGCGGCGGACGGAACCCTGTTCACGTTCCCGCCGGACGGCCGCGACAGCGACGCGGCCAAAGGTGCCCTCGAGCAGTTCCGGGAGATCGGCTTCGTGCCCGAAGGCTTCACCCTGTTCTCCTACGCGACCGTCCAGTCCATCGCGGGCGGGATCGGCAAGGCCGGAAGCACGGACCCGAAGGCCGTGGCCAAGACCCTGCGCGGCACGAGCGTCGACACGGTCCTCGGGCCGGTCACCTTCGACGAGAAGGGCGACATCAAGGATCCGAAATACAACATCAACGTCTGGAAGGGCGGCTCGTACAGCAAGCTGACCCAGTAGGGAGCCCGCCGGCCCGAAACGGCAAGGCGAAACGGCAAGGGCGGCTCGTCCGGAGCCGCCCTGGTTTTCGTCCGGACGGGTTCAGTCGCGGGCGGCGGCCTTGTCCTGCTCCCGGGACGGGACGAGGTGCTCGATGGACACCCATTCGGTGCAGGCCCTGAGAATGGGGGCAAGATAAGCGCGGTTGCCTTCGATCTCGACGACCCGGCACGAATACGCCCTCCGGTCGCCCGGGGGACGGTAGATGACCGTTGCGCCGGGCCTGATGTCGCCGCGGGGGCGCGCCGATTGGGTGCAGGTCGTCGCGGGCGCGTCGGCTTGCCTGTTGTCGTGCCTGCTGTCCTGCCTGTTGTCCTGCGCGAGAGCGGCCGGCCGGCCGGCCCGGTAGCGCTCGAGCGCTTCGATCGCCACCCTGGCCCGGTCGCGATACCGGTCGCAGACGACCCGCATCAGGGTCCCTTTCTCCCGGCCCGGATACCACGTCACGCCCCCGATCTTGGCCAGTTCCTCCGCGACGATCTCGATTTCTTCCTCAGTCATTGGCTGCAATCCCTCATGAGCCGTTGGGATGGGCTCAGGTCTCGTGAATGCGCCCGGTCGGCCTGGCCGGCCGAGCGCCCCATGCCCCAAAGAGCTGGTGTTCTTGACTTCGACGGCTGGCGCTCGGACGGCGCCGTAGAGTGAGACGTTTGACTACGCTCTTAATTCCATCATTCGTTTTTGCAGAATTGCGAGCTGCTGAATGTAGGGCTGGCGCCGCTCGTCGTGGCGGGCCTTCAGCTTCTCCAAGGCACGGATCTTGATGGTGGCGTCGGGCGCGGTGTTGAGCCTCTCGCGCTCCTGCTCGTAGTCGAAATCGAGATCGGCCAGGGTCGCCAGAAGAGACTGCACGAGCGGCTGGAAGGAGGGTGAATACAGTCTAGGAAGGAGAGCCCCGTTGTTCGATTCTTCGTTATGAAACTTCGTATCGTTCATCTCGTCCCTCATATTAACTTTGTGTTAATAGGGCCTCACAGTACTAAAGTAGGATTACCCCGTCTGTTGGGAAGCCGACAAAGCCGCAAGAAATCTTCGTTCAGCGCGCGGTGTTGCGATGCCGGACCGGAGCCGGGCGAGGCCGGGGGCGCGGCTCCGTCTGCGGGCGGCTCTCGGGCAGAAGCCTTTCGAAGCTCTGGCGGATGGCGTGGTAGCACTCGCATGAGGTCTCCTCGAGGCCGACCCGGTTGGTGATCCTGATCGTTCCCCGGCCTTGGCTGATGAGACCCATCCGCTGCAGCGCGCTCGTGACGCTGCTCACGGTCGACCGCTGAACCCCGAGCATTTCCGCCAGGATCTCATGGGTCAGCGGGATGTCGTCCTTGTCCGTCCGGTCGCGGGTGCCCAGGATGGCGCGGCAGCACCGGGCCTCCACGCTGTGAACGGCGTTGCAGGCGACGGTCTGGAGCGTCTGCGTCAGGAGAGCTTCGGAATAGCGGAACAGCACCCGGCGGATGGCGGGACGTGCTTCGAGCGTCTTGCTCAGCCGCTCCAGGGCGATGCGCGATGCCGTGCCGGCGATCTGGATCACGTAGCGGCCGAAGGACTGGCGGGTGACGAGCGCGCTCACGAAGCCGAAGACGGATTCCCGGCCGAACACCGCCATCTCGACCGAGCCGCCGTTCCGCAGATCGGTCACCAGGGACACGACCGCATCATGAGGGAAATAGGTGTACCGGATGGACTCGCCCGTCTGGTAGACGACCTTGCCCCGCGGCAGTTCGACGATGTCCAGATGAGGCTCGAGCCACGCGTAGTCGTCGGGTTCCAGAGCTGCGAGCAGCTGGTTTTTTCGATGGAAGGCGGCTTTCGTCCCATTCTTCATGGCAGGGTCATCACCGCAGGGAGGACGTCCGGACAGCGGCACGGTGAATCCTCACAGGACAGCACGATAGCAGATGCAGGTCGCGCGATCTCGCGCCGACGGGGTGAACAGGCGGCTCGGGTTCTGCATGGTTCTCCTTGCCGGCGCGGGCGAGCGCACCCGTCGGATGAAACGGCGACGCGGTGCCTTTGTGCCATGACCTGACGCGCATGCCTCCAAAGAGTAGAATCCGGTCCACCGTCCGGGGCCGCATTCCGCGTCCGCGCTGGCGTCCCGGGTTCTGCGCTGATGTCATGGGCCCATGCGCGCCGGCCGGGACGAAACCGGTTTACCGCTTCCGCCGGAGGCCTCAGCATGGCCCGGGACCGAATCCTTCAGGAGAATGTTGCATTGAGCAAGCCATCACCCTCGCATCGGACGCAGGGCAGCCCGGCGGATCCGGCCGACTGGACGGGAGCCGAGCTCCTCGACGCCTATGCCCGTAAGGCGGTGTCGCCGGTCGACGTCACGAGAGCGGTGATCGCTCGCATCGAGGCTTACGAGCCGCGGCTCCAGGCGCTCTATGCCTTCGATCCCGACGCGGCGCTTCGCGACGCGCGCGCGTCGGAGCAGCGCTGGATGAACGGGCAGGCGAGGGCGCTCGACGGCATCCCTGCGACCATCAAGGAGAACATCGCCACCAAGGGCGTTCCGGTGCCGCTCGGCACGGCCGCGCGGCCGCTCGTCCCGGCCGCCGAGGACGCGCCCGCGGCCGCGCGCCTGCGCGAGGACGGGGTGGTCATTCTCGCCAAGACCACCATGCCCGATTACGGCATGCTCTCCTCGGGCCTGTCGAGCTTCCATCCGCTCGCGCGCAACCCGTGGGACCTGGCGAAGAACCCGGGCGGCAGCTCGGCCGGCGCGGGCGCCGCAGCGGCGGCCGGCTACGGGCCGTTCCATATCGGCACCGATATCGGCGGCTCGATCCGCCTGCCGGCCTCGTGGTGCGGCGTGTTCGGCCTGAAGCCGAGCTTCGGCCGCATCCCCATCGACCCGACCTATTACGGGCGCGTCGCGGGACCGATGACCCGCACCGTGCGCGACGCGGCCCTGATGATGACGAGCCTGACGCGCCCCGATTGGCGCGACCCCATGAGCCTGCCCTATCAGGATCTGCCGTGGCTCGATCTTGGGATCGACCTGAAGGGGCTCAGGATCGGCGTGATGATGGACGCCGGCATCGGCCTCCCGCTCGATCCGGAGGTCCGGGCGGCCGTGGAAGGCGCCGCGCGCGCCCTCGCGGCGGCGGGCGCGACCGTCGCGGAGATGCCGCCCTTCATCACCCGCGCGATGCTCGACGGCCTCGACGATTTCTGGCGCCAGCGGGCGTGGGCGGACATCGCTCCCCTGAGCGAGGAGGACCGCGGCAAGATCCTGCCCTACATCCTGCAATGGGCCGAGGGCGGCCGGGACCTGACCGGCGCCGAGGTCTATAGCGGCATGAACCAGATGATGGTGATGCGCCATGCGGCGGTGGCCGCCACGCAAAGCTTCGACTTCGTGATCTCGCCGGTGGCGCCCTGCGTCGCCTATGCGGCCGAGCTGGCCTCGCCCATCCACAATCCGGAGGAGCCGTTCGAGCATATCGGCTACACGGTCGCGTTCAACATGTCCGACCAGCCGGCCGCCTCCGTCAATGCCGGCTTCACGACGGCGGGGCTCCCCATCGGGCTCCAGATCATCGGCCGCCGCTTCGACGACCTGGGCGTGCTGCGTCTCTCGCAGGCCTGGGAGGACATGTGCCCGGACCGGCGGCCGTGGCCGAGGGTGTAGGAGCCGGGTAGAGGCATCTCCGGGCCCGTCCCGGTGATCCCGCTTTTCTGAAGCGCCGCGCCCTTCCGATCGGGATGGCCGGCACAAGGCCGGCCATGACGTGGGAAAGGTCGCGCCACTCCGACGGTCACTCTCTCACGTCATCACCGGGCTTGTCCCGGTGATCCCGCTTCCGAGAGGCGCCGCGCTCAAGACAATCGGGATGGCCGGCAGAGGCGGGTGATGACCGGCCGGCCATGACGTGACGGGAGAGCGACATCGGGGCTGCGACAGGTGGGTTCCCCGTCTCCGCGCCTGCTGATAAACAGCCGCCATGACGTACAAGGTTGCCGCCCTCTACCAGTTCGTGCCGCTGCCGGACTTCCGGGAGCTCAAGGACCCGCTGCACAGGATCTGCCTCGATCTCGGGATCAGGGGCACGCTTCTGCTCGCCCAGGAGGGCATCAACGGGACGGTGGCCGGCCCGGACGGGGCGCTCGATGCCCTGATGGCCCAGCTGCGCGACGGCGCGCTGTTCCAGGGACGTCTCGACAATCTCGAGCTCAAGTTCTCGACGGCGGCCGAGATACCGTTCAAGCGCATGAAGGTGAGGCTCAAGAAGGAGATCGTGACCCTGGGCGATCCGCAGACCGATCCCCTGCGCCGCGTCGGCACCTATGTGTCGCCGGCCGACTGGAACCGGCTGCTCGAGGAGCCCGGCATCGTGCTCCTCGACACGCGCAACGATTTCGAGGTCGAGATGGGCACCTTCGCGGGCGCGGTCGATCCCCGGATCAAGCGCTTCAGCCAGTTCAAGGACTTCGTGAAGACGGAACTCGACCCGACGCGGCACCGGAAGGTCGCCATGTTCTGCACGGGGGGCATCCGGTGCGAGAAGGCCAGCTCCTACATGCTGGCCCAGGGCTTCGAGGAGGTCTTCCACCTCAAGGGTGGGATCCTCAAGTATCTCGAGGAGGTTCCGGAGGCGGAGAGCCGCTGGACCGGCGGCTGCTTCGTGTTCGACGAACGGGTGGCGCTCGGCCATGGGCTCGTGGAGCGGCCGGACGAGGCAGGGCCGTCCGATGAGTGATCTTGAGGCCCGCACCGACGCGCTCGAAGTGCGCCTCGCCTATCAGGACCAGGTGATCGAGGACCTGAACCAGACGGTCATCGCCCAGTGGAAGCTGATCGACAGCCTCAGGCGTCAGCTCAACGAACTGCTCGACCGGGTCCAGGAGGTCGAGGACAACGCGGGCGGCCCGTCCGCCCCCGAGGCCCCGCCGCCGCATTACTGATCCGGCCTCTCCCGGCCATGGCCGGGACGAGCCCGAAGATGACCGGGAGCAGGCCTCTCGTGCCGCGGCCCGGCTCCCGGGCGAAAAGCCCTGTCGGGGCCCGGTTCCCCACGGGGCAAAATTTTTTTCACGGCCTCTCTTGAACGGTCAAGATTGCTCGACCAAATCATCGCCGCGGAGGCCCTGGAGGCTCCGCTTGAGCAGTTAACATGTTGATATCATTGGAGGAAGCTTCATGAAGTTCCGTCCTTTGCACGACCGGATCGTGGTCCGGCGCATCGACGCCGAGGAGAAGACGGCGGGCGGCATCATCATCCCGGACACCGCCAAGGAGAAGCCCCAGCAGGGCGAGGTGATCGCGGTCGGGCCCGGCGCCCGCAACGAGCAGGGCCAACTGGTTCCCCTCGACGTGAGAGCCGGCGATCGCGTGCTCTTCGGCAAGTGGTCCGGCACGGAAGTGAAGATCGACGGCGAGGATCTCCTGATCATGAAGGAGAGCGACGTCATGGGCGTGCTGGAAGAAGCCGCCGCCCAGAAGAAGGCCGCGTGAGGCCGAACCCACGATCAGAGTCACACATCGTTACGTCTCATCAGGAGTGACGAACAATGGCCGCTAAGGAAGTCAAATTCGCCCTGGACGCCCGCGAGAAGATGCTGCGCGGCGTCGATATTCTGGCCGATGCCGTGAAGGTCACGCTGGGCCCGAAGGGCCGCAACGTGGTGATCGAGAAGTCCTTCGGGGCGCCGCGCATCACCAAGGACGGCGTCACCGTCGCCAAGGAGATCGAGCTCTCCGACAAGTTCGAGAACATGGGCGCCCAGATGGTGCGCGAGGTGGCGAGCAAGCAGAACGACCGCGCCGGCGACGGCACCACCACGGCGACGGTTCTGGCCCAGGCCATCGTGCGCGAGGGCGCCAAGGCGGTGGCCGCCGGCATGAACCCGATGGACCTCAAGCGCGGCATCGACATGGCCGTCGAGGCCGTGGTGGCGGATCTCAAGAAGAACGCCAAGAAGGTGACGTCCAACGACGAGATCGCCCAGGTGGGCACCATCTCGGCCAACGGTGACGCCGATGTGGGCCGCATGCTGGCGCAGGCCATGCAGAAGGTCGGCAACGAGGGCGTGATCACGGTCGAGGAGGCCAAGTCCCTGGAGACCGAGCTCGAAGTCGTGGAAGGCATGCAGTTCGACCGCGGCTACCTCTCGCCGTACTTCATCACCAACGCCGAGAAGATGCGCGTGGAACTCGAGGATCCCTACATCCTCATCCACGAGAAGAAGCTCTCCGGCCTGCAGGCCATGCTGCCCGTGCTCGAGGCGGTGGTGCAGACCGGCAAGCCGCTCCTCATCATCGCCGAGGACGTGGAAGGCGAGGCGCTCGCCACGCTCGTGGTCAACAAGCTGCGCGGCGGCCTGAAGATCGCCGCCGTGAAGGCTCCGGGCTTCGGCGACCGCCGCAAGGCCATGCTCGAGGACATCGCCGTCCTGACGAAGGGGCAGGTCGTGTCCGAGGATCTGGGCATCAAGCTCGAGAACGTCACGCTGCCGATGCTCGGCCGCGCCAAGAAGGTGGTGATCGAGAAGGAGAACACCACCATCGTGGACGGGGCCGGCGACCGGCGCGACATCGAGGCCCGCGTCGGCCAGATCAAGGCGCAGATCGAGGAGACCACCTCGGACTACGACCGCGAGAAGCTCCAGGAGCGTCTGGCCAAGCTCGCCGGCGGCGTCGCGGTGATACGCGTCGGCGGCGCGACCGAGGTCGAGGTGAAGGAGAAGAAGGACCGCGTCGACGATGCGATGCATGCCACGAAGGCGGCGGTCGAGGAGGGCGTCCTGCCGGGCGGCGGCGTGGCCCTGCTGCGGGCCCTCAAGGCCCTCGACGGCGTGACGCCGGCCAACGACGACCAGAAGACCGGCGTCGAGATCGTGCGCCGTGCCCTTCAGGCGCCGACGCGCCAGATCGCCCTGAACGCGGGAGAGGACGGCTCCGTCATCGTCGGCAAGGTGGCCGAGGCGAAGGACTACGCCGCAGGCTGGAACGCCCAGACCGGTGAATACGGCGACCTCTACGCGTTCGGCATCATCGATCCGGCGAAGGTCGTGCGCGTCGCGCTCGAGGATGCCGCGTCCGTGGCGGGCCTCCTCATCACCACCGAGGCGATGATCGCCGAGAAGCCCAAGAAGGAAGCCGCGCCCGCCATGCCGGCCGGCGGAATGGACTTCTAGAGCATCGGGTTGATACCCTCCCCACGTCATGGCCGGGCTTGTCCCGGCCATCTCGATGCGGAGAAGCGCGGCGCCTCTCGCATCGGGATCACCGGGACAAGCCCGGTGATGACGTGGTGTGTGTGTGGCCCGGTGCGAACACCCTCCCCACGTCATGGCCGGGCTTGTCCCGGCCATCCCGATAAGGTGAAGCGCCGCGCCTCAAACAAGCGGGATCACCGGGACGAGCCCGGTGATGACGTGGAGGGTGGTGTGAGGCGGTGATGACGTGGAGGATGATCATCGCTGTGGCGTGACCTTTCCCCCGTCATGGCCGGGCCTGTCCCGGTCATCCCGATTGTCCGATGCGCTAGCGGTGCCTGATCAGAGATCCGTCCTCCGGCTCCGCCACGCTGGTTCTGATCGAGCCGGTCGTGTCCTCGGGCGGGGTCCTGCGCAGCTGGTTCACGAAAGCCGTCAGGCTGTGCATCTTCCCCGCGTCCGGAGCCAGGACGGCGAGGGCGCTGCTGTCGAACGGCTCCTCCTCGATCGTCCCATCGTTCATGATCGTCGTCTTGATGCCGGTCTGCATGTCGAAGGAGACGGATTTCACCTTCGTCTGGTGCTGCGGGATGACCGGCTCGGCAATGACGAGGGATGCGGCCACGGCTGAAGCCAGGACTGGCTTGGCCGGCGCGCGCACGACCGTGACGGCCTTCTGAGCCGGTTTGGCGTCCAGGGCCGGGCGCGCGAGCTTCTCCTGAGGTTTCTCCTGGGGCTTCTCCTGAACCTTCCTGGCAGCCTCGCCGGTGCGCTCGGGAGCCGGCGGAGACACGGCCATGTATTCCGTCGGCCCCGACAGGATCTGCTGAAGCCGCTCCTCGGTCGCCTTGGCTTCCTTCTGCGTCGCCGAGCCGAATGCCGCCGCGAGAGGGTTGCGGGCCTTTTCCGTCTCGGCCTTGGCCTTGGCGGCTTCCGCCGCCTTCGCGGCCGCGATCCGCTTTCGCGCCTCGGCCGTCTGGGCGATGTTGTTCGTGCTGTAGGAATACTGCTTCCCGTTGATCTCGTAGCGGACCAACCGGGCCTCAGCCCCGCTGAACATCATCCCGTTCGTGACGATGGTGGCTCCAAGCAAAATAAGCGTCTTCTTCATCGGCCTATAAGAGCACGTTGGCTCTTCCCCTTGCTCAGGTAAAACTCAGTGGCCGACTGTGGCGAATCTGTGGCCTGAAGCTAGTAATCCTCTGACCCGTAAGAGGTAGTTTATGTAATACTGATGCTGATACAAGTAAATGCTACAGGATTCACATAGTTTACTTTTGCACATTGTTTCCGCCGCGATGACAATGTTCATCTACTTTATATCATTGTGAGAGCTCGCGCGGAAAAACGGAGGAAATGGCTCGATTGCAACGGTTTCAGGCCCCCATATGCAAGCTTGGCAGGGGTGGGCTGCGCCACCGTCATGCCCATCGGACCGCGACGGGGATGGTTCGGCCGGGCCCGGTCCGTCCCGCGAAGCCACTTCCTCGGAAGATCAATGATTTGGCGGACCGGCGGACCCGCGGAACAGTCGGATCATGAAGCCGGTTGCCGGAAGGAGCCGAGTCTTTCGTCTAATTTACTCAAGGGCAACCATCGCCTGTACCCGAGCCTTCCTCACAGCGCGACATGCCCTCGAACAGGAGTAGGCACCCATGAAACGCCGCAACTTTCTCGCCACGGCCGGCGCCGGCCTCGCCGCAGGCGCCGTCGCCAAGCCCGCCATCGCCCAGTCCAGCCCGGAGATCCGCTGGCGCCTGACCTCGGGCTTCCCGAAATCCCTCGACACCATCTATGGCGGCGCGGATTTCCTGGCCAAGTACGTGTCCGAGGCGACGGACGGCAAGTTCCAGATCCAGCCGTTCTCGGCCGGTGAGATCGTCGGCACCTTCCAGGCGGCCGATGCGGTGTCCGCCGGCACGGTCGAGATGGCCCACACGGCCGCCTATTACTATGTCGGCAAGGACCCGACCTTCGCGGCAGCCGCGGCCGTGCCGTTCACGCTCAACGCCCGCCAGCTCAACGCCTGGCAGTACCATGGCGGCGGCATCGGCCTCGTGAACGATTTCATGGCCAAGCACAACCTCTATGCTCTTCCGGGCGGCAACACCGGCACCCAGATGGGCGGCTGGTTCCGCAAGGAGATCAAGACCGTCCAGGACCTGCAGGGCCTCAAGATGCGCATCGCGGGCATCGCCGGGCAGGTGATGTCGAAGCTCGGCGTCATTCCGCAGCAGGTGGCGGGCGGCGACATCTACCCGTCCCTGGAGCGCGGCACCATCGACGCCGCCGAGTGGATCGGTCCCTATGACGACGAGAAGCTCGGCTTCCAGAAGGTCGCGCCGTTCTACTACTACCCGGGCTTCTGGGAGGGTGGTCTGACGCTCCACTTCCTGTTCAACAAGGGCAAGTGGGAATCGCTGCCGAAGAACTACCAGGCGATCCTCCAGGCGGGCTGCATGGCGGCCAACATGGACATGCTGGCCAAGTACGACGCCAAGAACCCGGCCGCCCTGCGCAGCCTGGTGGGCGCCGGCGCCCAGCTGCGTCCGTTCTCGCCCGAGATCCTCGACGCCGCCTACAAGGCGACCAACGAGGTCTATGCGGAGATCTCCGCCCAGAACGCGGATTTCAAGAAGCTGATCGATTCGCTGCGCGCCTTCCGCAACGAGGAATATCTCTGGTTCCAGGTCGCCGAATACGCCTTCGACACCTACATGATCCGCGCCCGGACGCGCGGCTAGAGCATCGGACCCGAAAGTGGACCCGCTTTCGGGATCGGATCCGGTGCTCCACTCTTGGCTGGCGCATCGTTGACGGCGAAAAACCGGGTCCACTTTTTCGCACGATGCTCCGGAGCAACCCGCATGTCATCGGGAAACCCGGCGCCTCAGGCGCCGGGTTTTTCCTTTGCAGGGCAGGGGTGTCCCGGGCGGGAGGCTTTGCGGCTTGCATCCGGAGCCCGGAATGATGATCTCAGGGCGATCCTCGTTCGGCCTTGAACCGCACCAGAAAGTCTGCCCATGCCTCCATTTTCCGTTCTCGATCTCGCGCCCGTTCCCGAAGGCTCCACGCCGTCCGACGCCCTGCGCAACAGCCTCGATCTGGCGCAGCACGCGGAAGCCTGGGGCTACAGCCGCTACTGGCTCGCCGAGCACCACAACATGGTGGGCATCGCCAGCGCGGCGACCAGCGTGGTGATCGCCCATGTGGCGGGCGGCACGAAGACCATGCGGGTCGGCGCAGGCGGCATCATGCTGCCGAACCACTCGCCTCTGGTGATCGCCGAGCAGTTCGGCACCCTCGATGCCCTGTTTCCGGGGCGGATCGATCTCGGGGTCGGCCGCGCGCCCGGCACCGACCAGCGCACCTTGAGGGCTCTGCGCCGGGATCCGAGCGCGGCCGACACCTTCCCGCAGGACGTGCTCGAGCTGCAGGCGCTGCTCGGCCCCGTCCAGCCCGACCAGGCCATCCAGGCGGTGCCGGGCGCGGGCTCGAACGTGCCGGTCTGGATCCTGGGCTCGAGCCTGTTCGGCGCGCAGCTCGCGGCCATGCTGGGCCTGCCCTATGCCTTCGCGTCCCATTTCGCGCCCGGCGCCCTCATGCAGGCGCTCCAGGTCTATCGCGAGCGGTTCCAGCCCTCGGCGCAGCTCGCCCGGCCCTATGCCATGGTGGGCGTGAACGTGATCGCGGCCGACACGGACGAGGAGGCGCGCCACCTCTTCACCTCGGCCCAGCAATCCTTCACCAACCTGTTCCGCGGCGCCCGCGGCAAGCTCCAGCCGCCCATCGACGACATCGAAAGCTACTGGCTGCCGCACGAGAAGGCGCAGGCCATGAACATGCTGTCCTGCTCCTTCGTCGGATCGGCCGGCACCGTGCGGGACGGGCTGGAAGGCTTCATCGCGCAGACCGGCGCCGACGAGGTGATGGTCGCGGCCGCGATCTACGACCATGCCAAGCGCCTGCGCTCCTACGAGATCCTCAGCGAGGTGCGGGAGGGGATGAGGACGGCGGCCTAGCGCATCGAACGATCGGGATGGCCGGGACAAGCCCGGCCATGACGTGGGAGGGTGGCAGGACCGCTTCAACCAACACTCCACGTCATCACCGGGCTTGTCCCGGTGATCCCGCTTCTGTAGGGCGCCGCGCCCTTCCGATCGGGATGGCCGGCACAGGGCCGGCCATGACGTGGGAGCCATGACGTCGGAGGGGTCGGTGCACGATCCGCAGCGCTCCTCAAGCCGTCGCGCCGCGTCCCTTCAGGGTCGGATCGAGGGCGTCGCGCAGGCCGTCGCCGAGAAGGTTGAGGCCGAGCACCGAGAGCGCGATGGCGATGCCGGGCGCGATGGCGAGATGCGGGGCCTGCGAGAGATAGGTCTGCGCGTCGCTGAGCATGCGGCCCCAGCTCGGATTGGGCGGGCGCACGCCGAGGCCGAGATAGCTCAGGCCCGCTTCGGTCAGGATCGCGAGGGCGAGCTGGATCGTCACCTGGACGATGAGCGCGCCCGCGATGTTCGGGATCACGTCCTCCCAGGTGATGCGCAGCGGGTGCTTGCCGATGGCGCGGGCGGCCGCGATGTAGTCGAGGGTCCAGACCTGGAGCGCGACGCCGCGCGTCACCCGGGCGAAGACCGGCACGTTGAACACGGCGATCGCCAGGATGGCGGCGAGCGGGCCCGAGCCCACGAGGGCGCCGATCATGATCGCCGAGAGCACCGCCGGGAAGGCGAAGACCACGTCGGAGACCCGCATGGCGATCTCGTCCGCGAGGCCCTTCCAGGCCGCGGCCGCGCAGCCGATGGCCGTGCCGATGGCCGCCCCCAGCAGCACCGCCGGCCACGCGATGGCGAGCGAGTTCCACGCCCCCACCATGAGCAGCGAGGCGACGTCGCGGCCGAAATGATCGGTGCCGAGCAGGCCCACCTCTCCGGGGGCCTTCAGGCGCAGGGCGACGCGCACCCGCGTCGGCACCTCCGGGGTCCAGACGAGGGAGACCAGCGCGGTGACGATCAGGAGCGCCGTGAGGATGGCGCCCACCACGAGGGCCGGGTTGAGGGGAATGCGCGCGCGGCGGCTCATGACCGGCCCCTCAGGCGCGGGTCGAGGAGGGCGTAGCCGATATCGACGAGGAAGTTCACCCCGATCACGAGTCCGGAAAAGATCAGCACGATGTCCTTGATCACCACGAGGTCGCGCTGGTTGAGCGCCTGATAGGCGAGCCGTCCGAGGCCCGGCAGGTTGAACACGTTCTCGACCAGGATGGCGCCGCCGAAGAAGAACGAGAGCTGGAGGCCCAGGATCGTCGTGACGGGAATGAGCGCGTTCGGCACCACGTGGCGGCGCAGGGTCCCGCCCTTGTCGACGCCCTTGGCGCGGGCGGTGCGCACGAAGTCGGCGCCGATCACCTCGAGGGTCGCCGAGCGCGTCACGCGGGTGAGCACGGCCGCCTGGGGCAGGGCGAGCGCCACGGCCGGCAGGAGCAGCGCCTGGAAGGCGGGCCAGAGCCCCGCGCTCCAGCCGGGAAAGCCGCCGGCCGGGAACCAGCCGAGCCAGGTCGAGAAGAACAGGATGAACAGCAGGCCGATCCAGAAGTTCGGCACCGCCACGCCGAGCTGGCTGAACACCAGCACGGCGCGGTCCACCGGCCCGTCGCGCCGCGCCGCCGCCGCGACGCCGAGCGGCAGGGCGAGCGCCGTCGAGATCAGGATGGCGAGCAGGCTCAGCGGCAGCGTCACGTTCATGCGCTCGGCCACGAGGGTCGCGACCGGCATCTTGTAGGTGATCGACTGGCCCAGATCGCCGTGCAGGATGCCGCCGATCCATTCCAGGTAGCGCACGAGCGCCGGCTGATCGAGGCCGAGCTCCTGGCGCAGGGCCGCGAGCGTGTCCTCCCGGGCGGCGGTGCCCAGCATGATGGCGGCCGGATCGCCCGGCAGCACTTCCATGATGAGGAAGATCGCCAGCGACACCGCCAGCAGGGTGACGGCGAGCGAGACGAGGCGTGAGAGAGTGAGGCGCAGCATGGGTTTACTCTACGCACGCTCCCTCTGGCTTACGAGGGAGACGGGCGCGATCGGAAGCGACGTCGATCCTCCGCGCGTCATGGCCGGGCTCGTCCCGGCCATCCCGATCGGGGGAGGCAGCGTGCTTCACGTCGTCGGGATCACCGGCACAGGGCCGGTGATGACACGGGATGTCCGCATGAGGGCCATCGGGCGAAACGATGCGCCGGCCTCACTCGCTCCACGACACCTCCGTCACGTCGTTCGACGGGATCGGCGAGTTCTCCCACAGGCCCTGCACCTTGGCGTTCCAGACGCCGAGCTTCGGCAGCTGGAACAGGAAGAGCGCGGGCACGTCCTCGGCCAGGATCTTCTGCGCCTCCGCGTATTTCGCGTAGCGCGCCTTCTCGTCCGTGGTCCTGGCGGCCTCCGCCACGGCGGCTTTGAAGGTGTCGTTCTTGTAATTGAAGTAATAGGAGTCGCGGGCGAAGATGTCGATGTCGAGCGGCTCCGTGTGGGCCACGATGGTGACGTCGTAATCCTTGTTCTTGAAGACCTCCTCGATCCACTTGGCCGGGAATTCCGTCGGGACGATCTTCAGGTCGACGCCGACCTCGGCCATCATGGCGGAGAGCAGCTCCGCCGAGCGGCTGGCATAGGCCATCTGGGGCGACTTGATGGTGATCGACAGGCCGTTGCCGTAGCCCGCCTCCTTCAGGAGCGCCTTGGCCTTCTCGACGTCGTAGGGAATCACCTTCGTCGTGTCCACGAAGGCCGGATTGTTCGGCGAGAAGAAGCTGCCGATGGGCTGCCCGAAGCCGGAATAGGCGCCCTCGACCAGCGCCTTCCTGTCGACCGCATGCATGAGGGCGCGGCGCACGCGCACGTCGTCGAACGGCTTCTTGGCGTTGTTCATGCCGGCCACGATCTCGCCCTCGGTGTTGCCGGCCACCGCCTTGAAGCGCGCATCCTTCTGGAACTCCGCGAAAAGCTCCGGGGCCCCGAGATTGGGGAACGCGTCGACATCGCCCGCCTTGAGGGCCGCGACCTGGGCCTGGGCGTCGTTGATGAAGCGGAAGGTGACGCTGTCGAGCTTGGTCTTGTCCTTCTGCCAGTAATCGGCATTGCGCACGAGCTCGACCCGGTCGCCGCGCGTCCACGACTTGAACTTGAACGGCCCGGTGCCGACGGGGTTCGCGGCGTTGCCGGCGGCGGTTTCCGGCGCCACGATCACCGCGTCGCCCCAGCCGAGATAATAGAGGAAGTTGCCCGAGGTCTCCTTGAGCTTGATCACCACGGTGGCGGGATCGGGCGTCTCGATGGCGGTGATCGGCGCGAAGATCTGCTTCTGCGCATTGGTCGATTTCGGATCGCGGGCGCGGTCGAAGGCGAATTTCACGTCGGCCGAATCGAAGGTCGAGCCGTCGTGGAACTTCACGCCCTCCTGGAGATGGAACGTATAGGTCATCCCGTCCGGCGAGACCTCCCAGCTCTTCGCGAGCAGCGGCTGCACCTTGCCGGTCCGGTCGATGCGGACGAGGCCTTCATAGAGATTGACCCAGGTGACCTCGCGGATCGCCACGGGAGCCGCGACCGTCGGATCGAGGCCCGGGGGCTCGATGGGCATGCCGACCACCAGGGAAGTCTTGGCCGCAAAGGCCGGGATGACGCTGACGGAGAGAAGGAGAGCGGCGGTCAGAAGGCGCTTCGTCATCAGGGCTTGAACTCCATCGGGTCACGGGCCGCGACAGGTCGCGGTGGCCCCAGCTTACGCAGGACCGCGCCGGATGGAAGACGTCCATGACCGATTCTTCACTTAACTTCGCCGTGACCGGGGACTAATCATCCGCCTGTGCAGATCCGCCGGAGCCCTCTGTCCAACGCGATCGGCGGAATGAAAGGCTTGAACAAAATGGCTCAAGAGACCGCCCGGGTGCCCACCGCGAACGGCGCCCGATACCTCCAGCAGCTCTGCAAGCACTGGAGCCACAAGCTCGACGTCCAGCTCTCCGGCAACGAGGGCACCGTCCGCTTCCCCGCCGCCGTCGCCACCATGACGGCCGACCCCGAAGGCCTGACGGTCAGCGTGGAGGCGCAGGACGACGAGACGCTCCAGCGCATGAAGGGCGTCGTCGCCTCCCATCTCGACCGGTTCGCCTTCAAGGAGGCGCCCCTGCCGTTCGCATGGGCCAAGGCGTAGAGCGTCGCGTCATGGCCGGCTCACACCACCCTGCACGTCATCACCGGGCTTGTCCCGGTGATCCCGATGCGGTGAGGCGCCGAGCCCGAAAAGATCGGGATGGCCGGCACAAGGCCGGCCATGACGTGCGGAGGGTGTCATCACCGGCTCATACCACCCTCCACATCATCACCGGCCTTGTGCCGGTGATCCCGCTTCGATAGAGCGCCGCGCTTCACCGCATCGGGATGGCCGGCGAGAGGCGGGTGATGACTGGCCGGCCATGACGTGCGGAGGGTGTCAGTGAGGCCGTTCGAGGGCCGGGACAAGCCGGCCGTCGCGGGAAAGGTTGCGCCCGGCCGCCTCAGATGCAGCGTCCGCCGTCGACCTCGAGCACCACGCCGGTGATCATGCTGGCCTCGTCGGAGGCGAGATAGAGCGCCGCGTTGGCGATGTCCTGCGGGGTGGAGAAGCGGCCGAGCGGGATCGAGTTGACGAACAGCTCGCGCTTCTGGGGCGTGTCCTCGCCCATGAAGGTGGCCAGCAGCGGCGTCTCGCCGGCCACGGGAGCGAGCGCGCAGACGCGGATCTTGTTGGGGGCGAGCTCCACGGCCATGGACTTGGTCATGGTGTGCACGGCGCCCTTGGTGCTGTTGTACCAGGTCAGGCCGGGGCGGGGGCGCAGGCCCGCGGTCGAGCCCACGTTGACGATCACGCCGCCGCCCTGGTTCTGCATCAGCGGCACGGCCGCCTTGGCGAAGAGGTAGATCGACTTCACGTTGACCGCGAAGACCCGGTCGAACTCGTCCTCCTCGACCTCCAGCATCGGCCGGTTGCGGTGGCTGATGCCCGCATTGTTGACCACGATGTCGAGCTTGCCGAAAGCCGCCACGGTCTTCTCGACGGCGGCATTCACGTCGGCGGCCTTCGACACGTCGGCCGCAAGCCCGATCGCGCTGGCGCCGATCTTGTCCGCGGCCGCCTTGGCCGCCGCCTCGTTGATGTCGACGATGGCCACCTTGGCGCCCTCGCGGGCGAAGGTTTCCGCGATGCCCTGACCGAAACCGGACCCGGCGCCCGTGACCAGCGCCACCTTGCCTTCGAGGCGATTCATGATTCTTCCCTTCCGATGTGCTTTTTCTGTCCCCGCCAGGGGAGGGTTAGGAGTGGTGAGTGAGGAGCGCCTCCCTCCGACGTCAGGACCGGGCCTGTCCCGCTGATCCTTGGTCATCACCGGCACAAGGCCGGCCATGACATGCGGAGGGACGATCGTGGCCTACCCGTGCGCGATGACCAGCGTCTTGGTCGTGGTGAACTCGATGAGCCCCTCGAAGCCCTTCTCGCGGCCGTGGCCCGAGCGGCCGAAGCCGCCGAAGGGCAGCTCGATGCCGCCGCCGGCCCCGTAGCAGTTCACGAAGACCTGGCCGGCCCGCATGGAGCGGGCGACGCGGGTCGAGCGCATGGCGTCCCGGGTCCACACGCCGGCCGCGAGGCCGTAGGGGGTGCCGTTCGCCAGCCGGATCGCCTCGGCCTCGTCGTCGAAGGGCGTCGCCACCAGGACCGGGCCGAAGACCTCCTCCTGGGACAGGATGCTCCCGTGCGGCACCGGCGCCAGGAAGGTCGGGGCCACGTAGAACCCGCCGGCGGGCGCGTCGGACGCCACCTGGCCTTCGCCGATGACGGTCAGGCCCTCGTTGCGGCCGCGCTCGAGATAGCCGAGGACGCGGCGCTGCTGGGCCTGGTTGATCATCGGGCCCAGGTCGGGCTCGCGCTCGGGGTGCCCTGCGCGCAGGCTCCGGAACCGTTCCGCCACCGCGTCGACCACGTCCTGGAAGATGCCGCGCTGGATCAGCAGGCGACTGCCCGCCGAGCAGGTCTGGCCGCCGTTCTGGATGATCGCGTTGACGAGGACCGGCAGGGCGCGCTCGAGATCCGCGTCGTCGAACACCACCTGGGCCGACTTGCCGCCGAGCTCGAGGGTCACGCCCACATGGTTCTGCGCCGCCGCCGTCTGGACGGCGGTGCCGGTCTCCGGGCTGCCGGTGAAAGAGAGGAAATCGATGTCGGGATGGGCCGCGAGCGCCGCGCCGGCCGTGCGGCCGAGGCCCGTCACCACGTTGAGGGCGCCGTCCGGGAAGCCGACCTCGCGGGCCAGCGCCGATACGCGCAGGATCGTCAGCGAGGCATCCTCGGCGGGCTTCACCACGGTGGCGTTCCCGGCCGCCAGGGCGGCGCCGACCGAGCGGCCGAAGATCTGCATCGGGTAGTTCCAGGGCACGATATGCCCGGTCACCCCGTGCGGCACCCGCTCGACGCCGATGAAATGGGTGTTGAGGTAGGGGATCACGTCCCCGTGCAGCTTGTCGGCGGCGCTGCCGTAGAACTCGAAATAGCGGGCGAGCGCGATGGCGTCGGCCCGGGACTGGCGCAGGGGCTTGCCGTTGTCGCGGCTCTCCAGGAGGGCGAGTTCGTCCGCATGGGCTTCGACGGCCGCCGCGAGCTTCATGAGCAGGCGCCCGCGCTCCGTCGCGGTGAGCCTGCCCCAGGCGCCCTCGAAGGCGGAACGGGCCGCCGTCACGGCCTCGTCGATGTCCTGGGCGGTCCCGGCGGCGATCCGGGCGAGCAGCGAGCCGTCGATCGGCGAGAGCACGTCGAGAGCGAGCCCGTCCGAGGCCGGGCGCTCGCGCCCGCCGATGAGATTCTGGAACACCATGCTGGGCGCGAGGCTCGCGCCGACCTGATCGTTCATGGGTTTCGTCTCCCTAAATCATTGTGTTCATGCCCGGCACCGCGGCCAGGAGCTGGCGCGTATACGCGTCGCGCGGATGGGCGAAGAGTTGCGCGGTTTCGGCCATTTCCACAATCCGACCTTTTTGCATGACTGCCACGCGGTCGCAGATCTGGGCGGCGACCCGCAGATCGTGGGTGATGAACAGGATGGCAAGCCCGAGCTCCTCCTGCAACCCGCGGATCAGCCTGAGGATCTCCGCCTGGACCGACACGTCGAGGGCCGAGACGGCCTCGTCGGCCACCAGCACGTCGGGCTTCATGGCGAGCGCCCGGGCGATGCCGATGCGCTGGCGCTGGCCGCCGGAGAACTCGTGCGGGTAGCGCTCGGCGGCCGTCGCCGACAGGCCGACCTTGTCCAGGAGGATGCGGGCCTCGTCCAGGGCCCGGGCCGGATCCTCCCCTTGCGTGATCGGCCCCTCGGCGATGATGCGCCCGACCGTACGGCGCGGATTGAGGGACGCGAACGGGTCCTGGAACACCATCTGGATCCGGCGCCGGTGCGGGCGCAGCGCGCGCTGGGACAGGGCGCCGAAGCTGAGATCCCCGATCGCGATGGCGCCGCCATCCGGCTCGATCAGGCGCAGGACGCAGCGCCCGACCGTCGACTTGCCGGAGCCGGATTCGCCCACCAGCCCCAGGGTCTCGCCGCGGCGGATGTCGAAGCTCACCCCGTCGGCGGCCTGGACCTCGCGGCTCTTCCTCAGGAAGCCGCGCCCGCCATAGGTCTTGGTCAGGGCGTCGACCTTGAGGACGATGGGCTGGCCTTCCAGCGGCTTCGGCCCGGGGGGCGTCAGCGAAGGCACCGCCGCCAGGAGGCGCCGGGTGTAGGGGTGCTGCGGGCGGGTCAGCACCTGCTCGGCGGTTCCCTGCTCGACGAGCTCGCCCTGCTGCAGGACGGCGACCCGGTCGGCGATCTCCGCCACCACGCCGAAATCGTGGGTGATGAACAGGACCGCCGTGCCCTTCTTGCGGCGCAGGTTGTCGATGAGCTTCAGGACCTGGGCCTGGGTGGTCACGTCGAGGGCCGTGGTCGGCTCGTCCGCGATGAGGAGCTTGGGCTCGAGGGCGAGCGCCATGGCGATCATCACCCGCTGACGCTGGCCGCCGGAGAGTTCGTGCGGATAGGCCTTGGCGATCAGCCCCGGGTTCGGCAGGTTGACCTCCGCCAGGAGGTCGAGCACGCGCCGTTCGCGCTCGGCCGCGGTGAGGAGCCCGTGGGTGCGGAACGTCTCGGCGATCTGGTCCGCCACCCGCATCACCGGGTTGAGCGAGGTCATCGGCTCCTGGAACACGGTGCCGACCTCGCGGCCGCGCACGTCGCACCAGCCGGCCTCGTCGAGGGCGAGGAGATCGCGGCCGGCGAGCCGGATCGACCCGGACAGGACCCGGACGCCCGGCGGCAGGAGCCCGATGGTCGCCATGGCGGTCATCGACTTGCCGGAGCCGGATTCGCCCACGACGCAGAGGGTCTCGCCCGGATTGATGGCAAGCGACAGGTCCCTGATCGCGTGCTGCCGGTCGGCCAGGGCGGGAAGCCCCACGGAAAGGTTCTCGATCGACAGCACGGGGGAGGGGCCGCTCAACATCATGCTCCTGCTGGATGGGTCGCACCATCCTTGCCATCCCGGCCGCAACGTCAATCCGTGTCGGCCGCGCTCATGTTGAGAATGCCGCCGGGTCCGCCATATCATCCCGTTCATCCGGTGGAGCTTCCGAAACCGTGCACGACGCCGTCCCCAATCCGGTGCGAGACCGCCTGCAGGCCTGCCTCGACGCCCAGCGAGCGGCCCTGGCCGAGCGCGGGCCCGTCACGCCGGAGCGCCGGGCCGAGGGCCTCGATGCGCTCGCCACGGCCCTCGTCCGCCATGCGGAGGATTTCGCCGCGGCCGTCGCGGCGGATTTCGGGCACCGGTCCGTCCACGAGACGAAGCTCGCCGACGTCTATGCCGTCGTGGCGGCCCTGCGCCACGCGCGCAAGAACTTCCGCCGCTGGATGAGGCCGCGGCGGCGCCCGATCGACTGGATGTTCCAGCCCGGCCGGGGACGGGTCCTGTATCAGCCCCTCGGCGTGGTGGGCATCATCGGCCCCTGGAATTATCCGGTCCAGCTCACGCTCTCGCCGCTCGCCGGGGCGCTCGCGGCGGGGAACCGGGTGATGATCAAGCCGTCCGAGATCACGCCCCGCACGTCCGCGCTGCTGGAGCAGGTCGTCGGCCAGGTGTTCGACCCGGCCGAGGTCGCGGTCGTGCCAGGCGGGCCCGACGTGGCGAAAGCCTTCGCGCGGCTGAAGCTCGATCACCTGCTCTTCACCGGCTCCACGGCGGTCGGCCGCGAGGTCATGCGGGCGGCGGCCGAGAACCTGGTGCCGGTGACCCTGGAGCTGGGCGGCAAGTCGCCCGCCCTCGTGCTGGCGGATTATTCCCTCGACCGGGCGGCCGAGCGCATCGCCGTAGGCAAGCTGTTCAACGCCGGGCAGACCTGCATCGCGCCCGACTACGTGCTCGTGCCCCGCGGGAGCCAGGAGGCCTTCGTGGCGGCCTATCGCCGGGCGGTGTCGCGGCTTTACCCGACGCTCGCGGGCAATCCCGACTACACGGCCATCGTCAGCGAGCGGCATGTCGCGCGGCTGAACCGTCTCGTCGCCGACGCCCGGGCCCGCGGGGCCGGAATCCACGAGATCAATCCGGGTCGGGACTCCTTCGATGCCGCCGGGCGCAAGATCGCCCCCGTCGTCCTGACCGGCGTGCCCGACGATGCCCTCGTCATGGGCGAGGAGATCTTCGGCCCGATCCTGCCGGTGATCCCGTACGACGACGTCGAGGCCGCCTGCCGGTTCCTGGCGGCCCGGCCGCATCCGCTCGCCCTCTACCTGTTCGGCCGCGACCGGGCGCTGGTGGACCGCGTCCTCGCCCGGACGGTCTCCGGCGGCGTCGCGGTCAACGACACGCTCCTCCACTGCGTGCAGGAGGAGCTGCCCTTCGGGGGCGTGGGCGCGAGCGGCATGGGGGCCTATCACGGCGAGGCCGGGTTCAGGACCTTCAGCCATGCGCGGTCGGTGTTCCACCAGGCGCGCGTCAACGGCGCCGGCATGACGAGGCCGCCCTATGGCGGCCGCATGAACCGTCTTCTGGCCATGCTGCTGCGCTAGCGCCTCGGACAATCGGGATGGCCGGCACAGGGCCGGCCATGACGTGGGGGGGTGTTCGCACCGCCTCACACAACCCTCCACGTCATCACCGGGCTTGTCCCGATGATCTCGATAACGAAGAGCGCCGCGCCCCACCGCATCGGGATGGCCGGCACAGGGCCGGCCATGACATGCGGAGGGTCGTGCGGACGAGAGCGGGCCGCTGAGGCGGCCCTCCGGGGCCGGTCCGAACACTGCTCTCGCGCGCGTTTACGAAGGCAGCACCGGATTGATCACGAGCGCGGGATCCGCTTTCGCGTCCGACGATTTCGCAACGTGCGCAAGCGGCACGGAGATGTCGTAGGCGACGCCGCCCTCCGCGAAGTTGAGCACCATGTAGCCGCCGAGCTCGCCCTCGATGCTGCGGCGGATCAGGCGCGAGCCGAAGCCCTGGCGCTTGGGCGGCGCGACCGGCGGCCCGCCGCGCTCCGTCCAGTGGATGCGCAGCTGATCCGGGCGGTCCTCGTTCTCGACGATGGTCCAGCTCATGTCGAGATGTCCGGCATTGGTCGAGAGCGCCCCGTACTTGGCGGCGTTCGTCACCAGCTCGTGCAGCACGAGGCCCAGATTGATGGCGTAGCGCGCCGGCAGGCGGACGTCCGGACCGGTCAGGACGACCCGTTCGTCGCCCGGCTTGCGGTAGGGGGCGAGCTCCTGCTCGGCCACGTCGCGCAGCTCCGCCTCGCGCCAGGATTTGCGCGTCAGCAGGTTGTGCGTCTTCGACAGGGCCAGCAGCCGGCCTTCGAAGGCCTCCTTGAACTGCGCGGACGTCTCGGTCGTGCGCAGGGTCTGCGACGCGATCGACTGCACGGTGGTCAGCGTGTTCTTCACCCGGTGATTCAGCTCGTCCAGGAAGAACCGCTGCTGCTCCTCCGCGTGCTTCTGCTCGGTGATGTCCTGGAAGATCCCGACGAAGTAGAACGGCTTCTTCTGGATGTCGAAGAACACCCGGCCCTTGGAGTTGATCCAGCGGATGCTCCCGTCCGGGCGGCGGATGCGATACTCGTCCTGGTAGTCGCCCTGGTTCCGGACGGCCTCGCGCCATCTCTGGACGACGCGCTCGAGATCCTCGGGATGGAGGATGTCGAGCCAGTACTGCTGGTCCATGGTCTCGCTGGCGTGCGGATAGCCGAGCATGGCGGTCGCCTGGGTCGACCAGCCTCCGACGCCCTTGTTCGGATCGTACCACCAAGTGCCCATATGGCCCGCCTCGAGGGCCAGGCGCGCACGCTCCTCGCTGGCCTGAAGCGCGTGCTGCCGCTCCGCCACGTCGTCCATCAGATCGTTGAACGCCCGCGCCAGGATGCCGAACTCGCCCGACTTGCCCGGCAGGTCGATGCGGGCCTGGTAGTCGCCCTGGCGCCAGGCCCGGATGCCGTCGGTCACGAGCTCGAACGGCCGCGTGATGAAGGCGCGGCTCAGCAGGGCGGACAGGGACAGAGCCAGGATGAGCGCGGCCGCGATCAGCATGAAGCCGCGCTTCGCCGCCTGGTTGATCGACGCGAAGGCGGCCTTCGTGGACAGGCCCACCGTGATGGAGACGTCCCGCGGGGGGAGCGTGAGCGGGATGTAGCCGACGATCCGGCGAATGCCGTCGAGGCTGGTGGTCTCCGCGGTGCCCGCCTCCTTCGCCTTGGCCTGGAGCAGGTATTCCTGCGGCAGGAGCCTGCCGAGCATGCGCTCCGGCTGAGGATCCTGCACGATCACGATGCCGCGCCGGTCGGCGACCGTCAGGGAGCCGCCCTCCGGGACGGTGCGCTCCTTGAGCTTCTGGCGCAGCCATTCGAGATCGAGCGCCGCCGCGAGGACGCCGATCACGTCGCCCCGGTCGTTCCAGATCGGCAGGGCGAGCGGAAGCACGGGACGGGGAGGAAGCGCGCCTTCCTCGAAGACGGGCGTGTATTCGCCGACGACCATGCCCTTTTCGGACAGGGCGTGATGGAAATAGGGCCTGTCGGCGAAGTAGTGCTGCGTGTCGACGGTCCCGGTCGGGCGGCAGCGGATGTGCCCGCTGATGTCCATCGCCACGAAGGACAGCACGTAGGGCACCTTTTCCTGGATGGCCTTCAGATAGGGGCTGCAGCCCGGCGTATCGAAGGCGCGGATGGATGGAATCTCGTCGATGGCGAGCAGCAGGCTGTGGACGCCGTCGAAGATCCGCTCGAGCTCGGCGCCCACCAGCTGCGCCTGCCTGACGGCGAGATCGTTCACCTCGGCTTCGCGGGCGCGGCGCAGAGAGACTTCCGTGTAGGTCCAGATGACGATCGCCGGCAGAACCGAGATCACGGCAAGAAGAAGCAGACGCCTCGTCAGTGTCATGCAAACGCTCAGCTTGATGTGGGAAAGGGGACCACAAATGTCGGCGACCGTCCACCCTTCATCGCGCATCGTCCGGGCAAAATGAACCCGGATTGCCTTGGAGCCCGGCCAATGCGGCGTCGTCGATTCCTCTCACGTCGTCACCGGCCTCGTGCCGGTGACGACGAGAAACGACGCCCTCCGGATCGAGACGGCCGGGGCGAGCCCGGCCACGATGGCGAGGGGACGCCTTGACCCGGCCTCCGGGCCGTCCTCGACCGGGGCCGGCGGTCTTGCATCTGCGACCAAGAGGTGTCACGTGAGCGGCGATGGCGCTTCCTCCTCTTCTTCTCCTCCAGGACATGGCTCTCACCTTCGGCGGCACGCCGCTGATCGAGAGCGCGGACCTCTCCGTTTCGCCGGGCGAGCGGGCCTGCCTCGTGGGCCGCAACGGCTCGGGCAAGTCCACCCTGCTCAAAATCGCCGCAGGCCTCGTGGAGGCGGACCGCGGCAAGCGGTTCGTGCAGCCGGGCGCCACCGTGCGCTACCTGGCCCAGGAGCCGGACCTCTCCGCCTATCCGACGACGCTCGCCTATGTGGAGGCGGGCCTGGGGCCGGGGGACGATCCCTACCGGGCGCGCTACCTGCTGGAGCAGCTCGGGCTCACCGGCGAGGAGAAGCCCGCCGCTCTCTCCGGCGGCGAGGCCCGCCGGGCGGCGCTCGCCCACGTGCTCGCGCCCGAACCCGACATCCTGCTCCTCGACGAGCCCACGAACCATCTCGACCTGCCGGTGATCGAATGGCTCGAGGGCGAGTTGAAGAGCCTGCGCTCCGCCCTCGTGCTCATCAGCCACGACCGCCGCTTCCTGGAGAGCCTGTCGCAGGCGACCGTCTGGCTCGACCGGGGCCGGACCCGCCGCATGGACCGGGGCTTCGCCCATTTCGAGGAATGGCGCGACCAGGTGCTGGAGCAGGAGGAGGCCGAGCACCACAAGCTCGGACGCAAGCTCGTGGCCGAGGCGGACTGGCTCCGCTATGGCGTGACGGCGCGGCGCAAGCGCAACGTGCGCCGCCTCGGCAATCTCCACGCCATGCGCCAGCAGTACCGCGACCGCAACCGGGCCGTCGGCACGGTCTCCATGAGCCTCGCCGAGGCCGAGCAGTCCGGCACCCTCGTGGTCGAGGCGGAGGGCATCTCGAAATCCTATGGCGACCGCCCCATCGTGTCGAACCTGTCCCTGCGCGTCCTGCGCGGCGACCGCCTCGGCATCATCGGGCCCAACGGCGCCGGCAAGACGACGCTCATCAACCTGCTCACCGGCGCCCTGGAGCCGGACGAGGGCCGGGTGCGGCTGGGTTCCAACCTGCAGATGGTCACCCTCGACCAACGCCGCGCGAGCCTCGATCCCGACGCCACCGTGGCCGAGACCCTCACCGGCGGGCGCGGCGACACGGTCACCATCGGCACGCAGACCAAGCACGTCGTCGGCTACATGAAGGACTTCCTGTTCGCGCCCGAACAGGCCCGCACCCCCGTGGGCGTGCTCTCGGGCGGGGAGCGCAACCGCCTCATGCTGGCCCGCGCCCTGGCGCAGCCCTCGAATCTCCTGGTGCTCGACGAGCCCACCAACGATCTGGATCTCGAAACCCTCGACCTCCTGGAGGAGATGATCCAGGACTATTCCGGCACCGTGATCCTGGTCAGCCACGACCGCGACTTCCTCGACCGCACGGTCAGTTCCGTCCTCGTCTCGGAGGGCGCGGGCCGCTGGCTCGAATATGCGGGCGGCTACACCGACATGGTGGCGCAGCGCGGCCAGGGCGTCCAGGCCCGCGCCGTCGAGAAGCAGGCCAGGGCGAAGGGCGCCGAACGGCCGGCCGCCGCCGCGGCGCAGCCCCAGGTGCGGTCCCAAGTGCGGTCCCAGGTCAGGCGCAGGCTCTCCTCCAACGAGCAGCACGCCCTCAAGACCCTGCCGCAGCGCATGGGCGAGCTCGAGGCCAAGATCGCCCGGGTGAACGAGATCCTGGCCGACCCGGACCTCTACGCCCGCGATCCCGCCCGCTTCCAGAAGGCCATGGACGCGCTCACGCAGCTCCAGGCCGACCTCCACGCGGCCGAGGAGCGCTGGCTCGAGCTCGAGATGCTGCGCGAGGAGCTGGAGGGGTAGGGGTCAGCGCCACCCTCCACGTCATGGCACCCTCCGCCCTTCCTGCCACCCTCCCAATGTCATGGCCGGCCTTGTGCCGGCCATCCCGATACGGAGAAGCGCCGTGCCCATCCAATCGGGATCACCGGGACAAGCCCGGTGATGACGTGGGAGGAGAGGCTGACAGAAGCTCGGACTTCACTAAAGTGACATCACCCGCTCGCTAGAAGCGGAATCGTCACTTTTGGAGGAACGCGATGGAGTGCTTTTCGAGACGTGGCCTGGCCACGATGCTGACGATGGCCTGCCTGGCCGCCATGCCGGCCGCCCTGATGGCCGCCGAGCCCGACCGGGACGCCCTGGCCGACCGCGTGACGAAGCTCTCGCGCGGCACCCAGTGGAAGCCCGTCTCGGCGGTGCCGATCAACTTCGTGACCCATCACCCGCAGGGCATGGTGAAGATCGGCGACACGCTGTTCGTGTCCTCGGTGGAGATCAAGGAGCCGACCAAGCGCTTCCCGCAGCCGGTCGACGGCTACGACCGCGACACGGGGGCCGGCGTCGGGCATCTGTTCAAGCTCGACATGAAGGGCAACCTCATCGCCGACATCACCCTCGGCGAGGGCTCCGTCTATCATCCGGGCGGGATCGACTACGACGGGACGTTCATCTGGGTCCCCGTGGCCGAGTACCGGCCGAACAGCCGCTCCATCGTGTACAGGGTCGATCCGGAGACCATGAAGGCCGAGGAGATGTTCCGCTTTCCGGATCACGTGGGCGGCGTGGTGCACAACACCGACGACAAGACCCTGCACGGGGTGAGCTGGGGCTCGCGCCGCTTCTACCGCTGGTCCCTCGACGAGAGCGGCAAGCCCACCAACGCGGGCGAGGCGCCCGAAAAGCTGAGGGCGCTCAACACCTCGCACTACCTCGACTACCAGGACTGCAAATATGCCGGCAAGAGCCGCATGCTGTGCTCCGGCGTGACCGAGATGCGCGTGACGCCCGATGCTCCGCTGTTCCGCCTCGGCGGGCTCGATCTGGTCAGTCTCTCCGACGGCCGCCCGATCTTCCAGACGCCGGTGCTGCTCTGGACCGCCGGCGGCATGGACATGACCCACAACCCGGTCTGGATGGAGGCGAGCGAGTCCGGGATCCGCGGCTACTTCATGCCCGAGGACGACAAGTCCACCCTCTACATCTACGAGACCGAGGTGAAGTAGCGGTCGCCGTATCCGTAACACCCCGTTGATCCCCGGCCTCACACCACCCTCCACGTCATCACCGGGCTTGTCCCGGTGATCCCGATTGTTTGTGGCGCAGCGCCTTCCGGATCGGGACGGCCGGGACAAGCCCGGCCATGACGTGAAGGGTGGCGGGAAGGGCGGAGGGTGCCATGACAGGACGGGGGTGGGGTGAAAGCGCCCGCTTACCCGCCCGCCTCAAGGGTGAAGCCGGCCTTGATCATCACCTGGTAATGGCGCACCTCGCCGCCCTCCACATGGCCGCGGGTCTGGACGACCTCGAACCACCGCAGGTTCCTGAGGGTCTGGCTCGCCCGTCTGATCGCGGTCTGAATGGCATCCTCGATGCTGGTCTCGGACGAGCCGACGAGTTCGACGATCTTGTACACGTGGTCATCCATGGGGCGCTCCGTGCTGTGCCGAGAGCATGAACCTAGCGCATCGGACGGAAAAGTGGACCCGGTCTTCGCTGGCGCGGCCCTTCGGGTCGCTGACGCGGCCCTCTGGGTCCGTCCGATGCTCTAGCCTTCGGCCCGGTGGGATCGCACGTCCTGCTCGATGGCGCCGAAGATCGAGTGACCCTCGCGGTCCTTCATCTCGATGCGGATCGTGTCGCCGAAGCGCATGAAGGGCGTCCTGGGCTCGCCCTGGAGGATGGTCTCCACGGTGCGCAGCTCCGCCAGGCAGGAATAGCCGAGGCCGCCCTGGTCGACGGGCCGGCCCGGCCCGCCGGCCTCGTCCTTGTTGGACACGGTGCCGGACCCGATGATCGTGCCGGCGCCCAGGGGCCGGGTCTTGGCCGCGTGGGCGATCAGGGTCGGGAAGTCGAAGGTCATGTCGGTGCCCGCGTCGGGCCTGCCGAAAGGCCGGCCGTTGAGGCTCGAGAGCAGGGGCAGGTGGAGCCGGCCGCCGTCCCAGGCCTCGCCCAGCTCGTCCGGCGTGACGGCCACGGGCGAGAGCGCCGAGGAGGGCTTGGCGTGGAAGAAGCCGAAGCCCTTCGCGAGCTCGGCGGGAATCAGGTTTCTCAGGGAGACGTCGTTGACCAGGACGATCAGGCGGATGGCCCCGGCCGCCTCCTCGACGGTCGCGCCCATCGGCACGTCGCCGGTGATCACCGCGACCTCCGCCTCGAAGTCGATCCCATGAGCCTCGTCGACGGCCAGGATCGGCTCGCGCGGGCCGAGGAAGGAATCGGACCCGCCCTGATACATGAGCGGATCGGTCCAGAAGGAGGCCGGCATCTCGGCGCCGCGCGCTCTCCTGACCAGCTCCACGTGGTTCACGTAGGCCGAGCCGTCCGCCCATTGATAGGCCCGGGGCAGGGGCGACGCGCAATCGTGCTCGTGGAAGCGGAAGGCCGGCACCGAACCGTGCTCCAGCTGCTCCGCGAGATCCCGCAGCTGAGGCTCGACTTTTTCCCAATCGTCCAAGGCTTGCTGAAGCGTCGGAACAATGAAAAAAGCGTCTGTCGCGCGGGTCAGGTCTTTCGACACGATGACGAGGCGGCCGTCACGGCCTTGGTTGAGGGAGGAGAGCTTCATTGCCACCGACCGGGTTGTTATGGTCCTTTCAACTTGCAACAGAATGCTTTCCGGGGAAACGCCAATGACGACGATGAAGAGAAGAAACTTCCTGAAGGGGGCAGGGCTGGCGGCCGCGGCCGGAACGGTGGCCGCGCCGGCGATCGCGCAGAGCATGCCCGAGATCCGCTGGCGTCTGACCTCGAGCTTCCCGAAATCCCTGGACACGATCTTCGGCACCGCCCAGACCTTCGCCAAGTACATGGCGGAGGCGACCGACAACAAGTTCCAGATCCAGGTCTTCGCCCCGGGCGAGATCGTCGGCGGCCTTCAGGCCATGGACGCGGTGCAGAACGGCTCGGTCGAATGCGCCCATACCCCGCTCTACTACTATATCGGCAAGGAGCCGGCCCTCGGCATGGGCACGGGCCTGCCCTTCAGCCTCAACGCCCGCCAGCTCCATTCCTGGTGGCACTTCGCCGGCGGCCGGGAGATCATCAACGACGTGCTGGCCCGGTATAACTGCACCTCCCTGGTCTGCGGCAACTCCGGCGCCCAGATGGGCGGCTTCTTCCGCAAGGAAATCAATACGGTCGACGACCTGAAGGGCCTCAAGTTCCGCATCGGCGGCCTGGGCGGGCAGGTCCTGGCCAAGCTCGGCGTCGTGCCGCAGCAGGTCGCCCCCGGCGACGTCTATCCTGCCCTCGAGCGCGGCACCCTCGACGCGGCCGAGTTCGTCGGTCCCTACGACGACGAGAAGCTCGGCTTCCTGAAGGTCGCGAAGTACTACTACGCTCCCGGCTGGTGGGAGGGCGGCGCCATGCTGCACCTCGTGGTCAACCAGCAGAAGTGGAACGAGCTGCCGAAGCAGTACCAGGCGATCATGAGCCAGGCGACGGAAGCCGCCAACAACTGGATGCTGGCCAAGTACGATGCGGTGAACGGCCAGGCCCTGCGCCGCATGGTCGGCGCGGGCGCGGAGCTGCGCACCTTCTCGCCGGCCATCCTGGAAGCCTCCCTGAAGGCCGCGAACGAGCTCTATGCCGAGCTCTCGGCCAAGAACGCCGACTTCAAGAAGGCCTACGATTCCATGGTGGCCTATCGCAGCGACGTCCTGCCCTGGTGGCAGCTCAACGAATACGCCTTCGACACCTTCATGATCCGCACCCGCGGGCGGGCATAAGGCACGGTTTTCAGAGCCCTTGGCGCCGTTCGTTCCAGCGGCGTCGCAGGGCGGTCGCGCATCGATGACGGCGTGGTCGGGGGATATCCGGCCACGCCGTTCCGTTGTGGGCCTCTGACCCAGCGGCAGAAAACCTGGTTGCTCGTGCAACGAATTGTGCTATTGGTTGCCTGTGCAACGATTGAGGTCGCGATGGCAACCGGATCCGCAGCGAAGAAGCGTCCGCCCGACCCGCTGGTGGTTCTCGAGGCATTTCTCCCGTACCGGCTCAATGTTCTGGCCGGGCTGACCTCGAGCGCGCTCGCGCAGATCTATGCCGAGCGCTACGGCCTTTCGATCCCGGCCTGGCGGGTCATCGTGACCCTCGGGCAGTACGAGCTGCGCACGGCGCGGGACATGGCGCCCGACGGGGTCATGCACAAGTCGACCGTCTCGCGCGCCGTCTCGGCGCTGGAGAAGCGGGGGCTCGTCGTCCGGCGCCCCAATCTCGACGACCGCCGGGAGGAGTGGCTGGCGCTGACGCCGCGGGGGCGGGAGATCTACGAGGCCGTTGCTCCCGAGGCTCTGGCCGTCGAGGAGCGTCTCCTGTCCGTCCTGACATCCGACGAGCGGCGGGCGCTTTCGTCCCTGATCGAGAAGCTGACGCGACAAGCCCGGCTGCTCGCGCCGCGAGACCTCGAGGAGGGTGACGCGTGAAGCTCTACACCTATTTCCGGTCGTCCGCCGCCTACCGGGTCCGGATCGCCCTCAACCTGAAGGGCGTGACGTACGAGTCCGTCCCGGTCAACCTGCTGAAGGGGGAGCAGCGCGAGGAGACTTACAGGGCGATCAATCCGCAGGGGCGCGTGCCGTCCCTCGAGATCGGAGCCGCCACGCTGATCCAGTCTCCGGCGATCCTCGAATACCTGGACGAGGTCTATCCGGAGCCGCCGCTGCTGCCGGTGGGCGCGGTGACCCGGGCCAAGGTGAGGGCGATCGCCAGCCTGATCGCCTGCGATATCCACCCGCTCAACAATTCCGGGACCTTGGCCTACCTCAAGAACCGCCTCGGGCACGATCAGGCGGCCGCCGACCAGTGGTATGCCCATTGGGTCCGCGAGGGCTTCGAGGCCATCGAGGCCCTGCTCGGGCCCGGGCCCTTCGCGTTCGGGTCCAAGATCACCCTGGCGGATGTCTATCTCGTGCCGCAGGTCTTCAACGCACGACGTTTCAACGTCCCCCTCGAGGCCTATCCGAAGATCGCCGCCGTGGATGCGGCCTGCTCGGCGCACAAGGCCTTTCATGACGCGGCTCCGGCCAACCAGCCCGACGCGACCTGAACACGAATCCCATCCGCCCCGGGGCGAGTGCGTTGTTTCCACAAGCCGAGGCCCGTCGGTCGACGGCAGCATACCAGGAGGAAAATCATGGGACCTTTCCCGCACGATGCGCCCCCGGCGGCCATCTCCGAAGACAACCCCATGGGGACGGACGGATTCGAATTCGTCGAATTCTGCCATCCCGACCCGCAGGCCCTCGATCGCCTGTTCAAGACCATGGGCTTCAGCGCGGTCGCCAGGCACCGGTCCAAGACCGTGACCCTCTATCGCCAGGGCGACATCAACTTCATCGTCAACGCGCAGCCCGGCTCCTTCGCGGAGCGTTTCGCCTCGCAGCACGGTCCTTCGGCTCCCGCCATGGCGTTCCGGGTGGCCGACGCGAACTATGCCTTCGACCGCGCCCTTGCCATGGGGGCCAGGCCGATCGAGACGCAGGTCGGACCCAACGAGCTCGAGATCCCGGGCATCGAAGGCATCGGTGGACTTCAGATCTACTTTGTCGATCGCTACGGCGCCAAAGGGTCCATCTACGACGTGGATTTCGAATGGCTCGGCGAGCCCGATCCGAAGCCGAAGGGCGTCGGGCTCTATTACATCGATCACCTGACCCATAACGTGTATCGCGGGCGTCTGAACGAATGGGCGGGATTCTACGAGCGCCTCTTCAACTTCCGGCAGATCCGCTACTTCGACATCGAGGGAAAGCTGACCGGACTGCACTCCCGCGCCATGACCAGCCCGGACGGCAAGATCCGGATCCCGATCAACGAGGACGCCGGCGAGACCGGCCAGATCGAGGAGTATCTGCAGGAGTACAAGGGCGAGGGCATCCAGCACGTGGCTTTGGGCTCGCATGACCTCTACGAATCCATCGAAGCGCTCATCGAGGGCGGCCTCGAGTTCATGCCGGCCCCGAACGACATCTACTACGGCCGCATCGACAAGCGCCTGCCGAGCCACGAGGAGCCGCTCGAGCGTCTCCGGAAGAACGGAATCCTCATCGACGGCGAGGGCGTGGTGGAAGGCGGCTTCACGAAGGTGCTGCTCCAGCGTTTCGGAAAGACCGCCATCGGGCCGATTTTCTTCGAGTACATCCAGCGCAAGGGCGATGACGGATTCGGCGAGGGCAACTTCAAGGCGCTCTTCGAATCGATCGAGGAAGACCAGATCCGCCGCGGGGTGATCGGTCCGAAGGTGGCTTAAGGCCCGGACGGGACAACGGGACCCGGGTTCGGGTCCGATGCTCACATCCTGGCTGGCGCATCGGTGATGACGTGGAGTTGGTGGCAAGGGCCGGCGCTGCTCCCTCCGCACGTCATGGCACCCTCCGCCCTTCCTGCCACCCTCCACACGTCATGGCCGGCCTTGTGCCGGCCATCCCGATGCGGTGAGGCTCGGCGCCACTCAGAAGCGGGATCACCGGGACGAGCCCGGTGATGACGTCGAGTGGGGGAGAGATGGCCATCCCGATTGTCCGATGCGCGAGGCCAGGACGATTCTGCGATTCGACGGGAAGGCCGGGTTCGCCCGGCCTTTTTCTTTGGCTCCCGCAGCCGACCTGGCGAAATCGTGACGGTCGTTATTCACAGGCCCGGTCGAGGGTCGGAGCCCGAAGCGGCCTTCACCGACGTCATGGGGGCCTCCGGCAGCGCCCGCCAAACCCTTTTTGCTTAAGGATTTCTGAACTCCGGGCTCCAAGTCTTAACGAAGGGTTAAGAAGCCAGCTTTGAACGTTGCGTTTGTGCAACATGCCCCTGAAAAGCCCCGTCTGCTGCCCGTTTTGCGCCTTCATTCGGTTGCCTGCGGTCCAGTCATGGATAATGTGGCTCCAGCGACGGGGGCACCCCAGTCGTGATCCTGGTGTCTCCGACCGAAAAGGCGGGCCACCGGGTACTAGGGGAAAAGGGACGTGTTTAGGGCTTCGTCGAAGCACTCGAAGCACAAAAACCCGGCCCCCCAGGGTCTCGAAACTTTGGAGGTTTAACCATGAAGCTCGCTAAGAGCCTCTTCCTCGGATCGGTCGCGGGTCTCGCCGCTGTCGCCGGGGCTCAAGCCGCCGACCTTCCCGCGAAGAAGGCCGCTGCTGTCGAATACGTTCGCGTCTGCTCCACCTACGGCGCAGGCTTCTTCTACATCCCCGGCACCGAAACCTGCCTCCGCGTCGGCGGCCGTGTTCGCGCCGAGTACCAGTACCTCGAGGCGAACGACCGCGAAGACGACTCGATCGGCTTCCGTGCTCGCGGCCGCATCCAGCTCGATGCCCGCACCGCCACCGCCTACGGTCTGCTCCGCACCTTCGTGCGCTTCGACGTCACGCACAACACCGGCGTGTACGGCGGTGACACGGCGATCGTCGACCAGGCCTTCGTGCAGTTCGGCGGCCTGACCGCCGGTCGTACCGTGTCGTTCTTCGACAACAGCGACCTGCCCACCGGCCACTTCGGCACCCTGCGCTTCTCGGACGCTCCGACCGTGAACGCCCTGGCCTACACCTTCTCGTTCGGCAACGGCTTCTCGGCCACGCTGTCGCTCGAAGAGGGCCGCTTCGCTCCGGCTGCTGACGGCGTCATCATCAACGGCCCGCTCGTCGCCGGTGTCGACATCTCGGCCGGCCAGCGCGCTCCCGACCTCGTCGGCAACCTGAAGTACGCTGGCACCTGGGGTTCGTTCCAGGTCTCCGGTGCGGCTCACCAGATCCGCAGCAACGTGCTGACGGCCGCCTACGGCCCGATCCTCGAAGGCACGATCCCGGACACCGAGTACGGCTATGCCGTGACGGCCCAGGGCTCGATCAACCTGCCGATGCTGGCTGCTGGCGACGCCCTCTGGCTCGCTGCCACCTATGCTAACGGCGCTCTCGCCTACCTCGGCGCTACCGGCAACATCACGGCCAGCAACGTGACGGGCCGCGTGGTCGACGCCTATATCGGCCTCGATGGCGACATCGAGACGGGCGAAGGCTGGTCGATCGCCGGTGGTCTGCGTCACTACTGGACCCCGACCATCCGCCAGAACGTCTTCGGTTCGTACGCTCGTATCGAGTACGGCAACCAGGTTCAGGCTCTGACCGGCATCGACTTCGACTTCAACGAGTGGCGCCTCGGCACCAACGTGATCTGGTCGCCGGTGGCTGGCCTCGACATCGGTGTTGAAGTTCTCTACGCCAACGTCGACACCAACAACCCGCAGTTCGTCGATGGTCGCCTGCGCGACAGCGGCGACTCCTGGGAAGGCCGCCTGCGCGTTCAGCGCGACTTCTAATCGGCCTGGCCTGATTGGATAAGAGAACCCCGGTGGCGACACCGGGGTTTTTCTTTTGCGGCGTCTCGCGGTGAGATCCCGGGCCCGGTTCTAAAGCATCGGACCCAAAAGTGGACTTGCACTTTTGGGATCCGTCCGATGCTCTAGGGACCGGCAACGCAGAGCATCGGACCCGAAAGGGGACCCACTTTCGGTCCGATGCTCCACTCTTGGCTGGCCCATCGTCCGGGCCTCTGTCTCGATCGCTCGGCCGGATGGTCACCCCTTCGTCATCACCGGGCTTGTCCCGGTGATCCCGCTTCCGGAGGGCGCTGCGCCTCTCCACGTCATGGCCGGCACAAGGCCGGCCATGACGTGGAGAGGGTGGCAGGAAGGGCGGAGGGTGCCATGACGGGAGTGTCGGCACCGGCCCGCACCACCGTGTCCACGTCATCACCGGGCCTGCCCCACACACCACGTCATCACCGGCCTTGTGCCGGTGATCCCGATGGTCTGAAGCGCCGCGCCCCACAGTATCGGGATGGCCGGGACAAGCCCGGCCATGACGTGCGGAGGGTGGCGGGAGGGGCGGAGGGCGGCCATGACGTGGGGAGGGTGTTGTCACCGGGCGGAGGGTGCCGTGACGCGGGAGGGTGTTGTCATCGGACCTTGCCACCCTTCCACGTCATCACCGACCTATCCCACCCCGCAACGTCATCACCGGGCTCGTCCCGGTGATCCCGATCGTTGGGATCGCCCGGTTGCGGACCATCGTCACGGGCGTAAAGCCGCTTTCCGTCGGCCGCGTCGACGAAAAGGTCGCGATAGCAAAAGCTCATGTCGATCCGGTCATGCCGCGCCACGGCGAACGGCAGCCTTTCTCGTCAGTTGGTGCTCGTCGCATCCGCCGTCGCCGGGATCGCCGGAGCCGGCTTGTCGTTCAGCCGCTGCCGGTAGACGCGCAGGTTCTCCAGCACCCGTTGGACGTAATTGCGGGTTTCGTAGAACGGAATCCGCTCGACCCAGTCGACCTCGTCCACGTCCGGCTTGCGCGGGTCCCCGTAGGTCCTGACCCATTTGATCACGTTGCCGCCGCCCGCATTGTAGGATGCGAACGCGAGGACATAGGAGCCCTTCCAGTCCTCCATCAACTCGCCGAGATGCGCCGAGCCGATCTTGGCGTTGTAGGACGGATCCTCGATCAGTCGCTTCAGATCGAAGCCGACGCCGAAGCGCTGCGCGGTCCTCTTGGCGGTGGCGGGCATGAGCTGCATCAGGCCGCGCGCGCCGGCGCTCGAGATGGCGCGCGGATTGAAGGCGCTCTCCTGACGGGCGATGGCGTAGACCATCGCCGGCTCGACCTCGTCGCCCACGGGCTGGAACTCGGGAATGGCCGCGAGCGGGTAGGCATGCTGATCGAGGGGAAAGCCCCGTTGCAGCGCCATCTTGCCGACCGCCAGCACCGCGCGGGGATTCTGCTGGGCGGTGGCGAGACTCGCCAGGGCGTCGAGCTGTCCCGGATCGGTCAGGGTCTGGGCGAGGTCGGTGTAGAGGCTCAGGGCCAGATCCTGCTCTCCGATCTGCTGCAGCAGCTTGACCGCCTGGACCGGGACGAGCGCCTCGAAGGCCTGGCGTTCCTCGTCCGTCAGCGGGTCGACCTTCCGCAGGGAAATCGTTTGTCCGAGCTTCGCCTGGGCCAATTGCCCATAATAGGTCGTGGGCTGGTCGGCCGCCCGCCCGTAGTAGATCCTGGCGTCCTGTCCCTGGCCGGCCGCCTCGGCAGCGCGCCCCTGCCAATAGGCGATCCGCGAGATGGAGATCGGCGTCGAGGCGGTCTTGGCCACGGCGGCGAAGTGCCTGGACGCCGTTGCCGGGTCGTTCAGGAAACGCAGCGCGATCCAGCCCGCATGGAACTCGGCCTCGATCTGCTGCGAGGGCGATTCGGCCGCGTGATGGCTTGCCACCTCGTAGGCGGTCTTCGGGTCGCCCTTGTCGAGGAGGGCGCGGGTGATCAGGCGCTGCTCGGCCCACCATTCATCGCCGTCGACCCGAAGCTCCGGGTCCTGCGGCGCCTGCATGATGATCGCGGCGGCCTCGGCCAGGTTGTTGCTCCGGCGCTGGAGCAGAGCCTTGGAGAACAGGTAGGAGGGGTCGCCGCGCAGGGAGGCCGGGACGGCCGCAAAGGCCTTCTCGGCTTTCTTCTTGCCCTGGAACACGGCCATGCGCGCCTTGACGAGCAGTTCGTATTCCTTGCCGGCATAGCCGGCGGCGCGCTGGGCGCCGCCCCAGTTCTCCTTGAGAAGGAGCCTCTCCATGCGGAAGCGATGATCGGCCTTCGCAAGGACGTCCGGGAACCGGTCGAGAACGCGGCGCTCCATGTCAGGGCCGAAATTGTCCTCCCGCCAGGCATGGCGGATCTTCTCGTTCGCCTCCTGGAGGAAGCCATCCGCCTGCAGGGCGAAGGCGAGGGCGATCCGGCCGGCGGGCGTGACCGGAGGCTGCTTGGCGAAAAAGGCCCGGACCTGAGAGGCGGGCCTGCGCTCGGCCAGCAGGGCATCCTCGCTTCTCCTCCGAAGCTGGCTGGTGACCGGCCATTGCGGATAGTCCTTCTGGAAGGCGAGCATGCGGTCGAGACCCAGGCTGAAACCGCTTCGGATCGCGAACCATTCGATCAGGGCCTGGGCGGCCGGCTGGGTCAGCTTCGTCTTGAGGATCTGAGCCTCGGTCAGATCGTTGTCCCGGTAAGCCTTGAAGATCTCCGGCAGGTGATCCAGGTCACCCGGCACCGGCGCGCTCGGCACGAAGCTTTCCAGAATGGCGGGCTGTTCCGGAGCCGGCGTGCCGGAAGCGGGTTCGGCGTGGACGGAGAGGACGACGAATGGGACAAGCGCGACGGACGTCACAAGACCGAGGAGAGGACGCATGTTGAGGCTCACCCGCTAACCCCTTGCTGCCGCGTTTTATCTTATTGTGACGACGTTTCTCTTGAGGAAACACTAAGAGCCGAGCTAGGACAACTCCCTGAACGAACGTTTGCGCGCATGCGCCGCACCCCCTATGTGTAAAACCCAAATCCCCACGTGTACCTCGGCCCAAGAGAAGGCCCGGCGCGCCCATCGAGGAATGACCCCATGACCCACTTCAAAGGCTCCATCACGGCTCTGGTGACCCCCTTCAAGGACGGGGCCGTGGATGAGGGGGCGTTCCGGTCCTTCATCAACTGGCAGATCCAGGAAGGCACGAGCGGCCTCGTGCCCGTCGGCACGACCGGCGAGAGCCCCACGCTCAGCCACAAGGAGCACGAGCGGGTCGTCGAGATCTGCGTCGAGGAGACCAAGGGCAGGGTGCCGGTGATCGCCGGGGCCGGCTCCAACAGCACCGCGGAGGCCGTGGCCTTCGCCCGGCATGCGGAAAAGGTCGGTGCCGACGGAGTGCTGATCGTGACGCCCTATTACAACAAGCCGACGCAGGAGGGCCTCTACCAGCACTTCAAGGCCGTCAACGACGCCATCGGCATCCCGATCATCATCTACAACATCCCGGGCCGGTCGGTCATCGACATGTCGGTCGACACGATGGCGCGGCTCTACGAGCTCAAGAACATCGCCGGCGTGAAGGACGCGACCGCCAACATGGCCCGGGCGAGCCTGCAGCGTCAGGTGCTCGGACCGGACTTCATCCAGCTCTCCGGCGAGGATGCGACCGCCCTCGGCTTCATGGCCCATGGCGGCCATGGCTGCATCTCGGTCACGTCCAACGCGGCGCCCCGGCTCTGCGCCGAGATGCAGAGCGCCTGCCTCAAGGGTGATTACGCCTCGGCCCTGAAGGTCCAGGACCGGCTCATGCCCCTGCATACCAGCCTGTTCGTCGAGACGAACCCGACGCCGGTGAAATACGCCGCGTCCCTGCTCGGCCTCATGGAGGATACGGTGCGCCTGCCTCTGGTGCCCGCGTCCGAGGGGGCGAAGCAGGCGGTCCGTTCGGCCATGGTCCATGCGGGCCTGATCAACGCTTAAAAAAGAGCTCATGTCCAAAGATCCAAAGACTGCCAACCGGGTCGTCGCCGACAACAGGAAGGCGCGGTTCAATTACGAGATCCTCGATACCTACGAGGCCGGGATCGCCCTGACCGGCACGGAGGTGAAATCCCTGCGCCAGGGCAAGGCGACCATCGGCGAGGCCTATGCCGGACCGTCGGGCGAAGAGTTCTTTCTCTTCAATGCCTACATCCCGGAATACCTTCAGGCGAACCGCTTCAATCACGAGACGAAGCGCCCGCGCCGGCTGCTCCTGCACAAGCGCCAGATCGACAAGCTGATCGGCGCGACCCAGCGCGAAGGATTCACGGTGATCCCGCTCAAGATCTACTTCAACGATCGCGGGCGGGCGAAGGTGGAACTCGGCCTCGGGCGGGGCAAGAAGCTGCACGACAAGCGCGAGACGGAGAAGGAACGGACCTGGAACCGCGAGAAGGCCCGTCTCATGCGCGAGAAGGGCTGACTCTCTCCTTCCGCCCTGAGCGACACCCTCTCCCCGTCATGGCCGGCCATCACCCGCCCCCTCCGCACGTCCTGGCCGGGCCTGTGCCGTCCATCCCGATCCGGTGAAGCGCCGAGCCTCACCGCATCGGGATCACCGGGACAAGCCCGGTGATGACGTGGCGGGTGATATGGCGGTAGGGGGACCCATCCCGAAGGGCCGCGTCAGCGAAGACCGGGTCCACTTTTCCGTCCGATGCGCTAGGTTTCCAATCGAGTGCCTGGGAGGAAAGACATGGCATCCGTCGCTCTGGTGTCCGTTCTCGGCCCCGATCGGGTCGGCCTCGTTGCGGCCATCGCCGAGCATCTGTTCGACGTGGGCGTGAACCTGAGAGACACGACTTTCGCGGCGCTGGGTTCAGGGGCCGAGTTCGTCGCGATCTGCGAGCTTCCCGGGACCCTGACGGCGGGCGAGATCGAGGCCGGCCTCAAGCGGCTCCCCGAGCTCGACGGGGCGGAGATCCGGGCGATCCCCTATGCGTTCGACCCGAGCCCGGGCCCCGCCGGCAACATCACCCATCGCATCGCCATCAGCGGCGGCGACCAGCTCGGCCTCGTGGCGCGCCTGTCGGAGGTCTTCACGCAATACGGGGCCAACATCGTGCGCCTCGAAGCCCGCAAGCTTCCGGAGAGCGAGGGCGGGCTCTATGTGACCCGCTTCGCCGTTTCGATACCGGCGGGGCAGACCGATCCGTGCCTGGCCACGGTCGGCAACACGGCCGGTGCGCTCGGGTTGAGCTGCCGGGTCGAAGAGAGTTCACTCTGAAACGGCCCATGGCCGGGACGGGCCCGGCCATGGCCGCACCGTTCGGTACACCGCCGTCAGGCTTCGAACTCGTCGTCCTGCGGCTGGCGAATGCCGTAGCGGCTTTCCAGGGCGCCGTTGCGGGGCTGCGGGCGCGTGCGCTCGCCGTTCTCGTTGACGGAGCGCTGCGGGCGGTCGGACGGGTCGCGCCCGATGCGGGAGGCGAGCTGCGACAGGTCGAGGAACTCGTCGGCCTGGCGACGCAGCTCGTCGGCGACCATCGGGGGCTGGGTCGTGACCGTGGACACCACCGAGACGCGCACGCCGCGGCGCTGCATGGCCTCGACCAGCGACCGGAAATCTCCGTCACCGGAAAACAGGACCATGTGGTCGATGTAAGGGGAGAGCTCCAGCGCGTCGATGGCGAGCTCGATATCCATGTTGCCCTTCACCTTGCGGCGGCCGGCGGAATCCACGAACTCCTTGGTGGGCTTCGTCACCACCCGGTAGCCGTTGTAATCCAGCCAGTCGATCAGCGGGCGGATGGAAGAATATTCCTGATCTTCTACAAGCGCCGTGTAGTAGAATGCCCGGACCAGGGTGCCCCGGCCCTGAAATTCCTTCAGCAGACGCTTGTAATCGATATCGAAGCCGAGAGTTTTGGTGGTAGCGTATAGGTTGGCGCCATCAATGAAGAGAGCGATCCGCTGCTGGCCTGACATAAGTATTCTCTATTCGTGTCTGCCGGAGCGGCATAACAACCTGTATTGTTCGAGCGGCATCTATTATTTACGCTGGCAATAAAATTGCGCGATAAAATCACGACGCGCCGTGAAACTGGCTGCTATTAACCCTTCGGACGAGTAAAAACGACAAAGTAAAATACTTAATGGCGTGTTAATTCCAAGAGTCAAGTTGGCGGAACCAAGGCAGTCAAGCCTTTGTGTGACAAATAAACAGCTATTTACGATTTCAGGCTGCGGCTGCCGGGTTTGACGGCCGGGAGCGCCGCCAGATCGGCCGGGAGCTGGTCCGGCGCATAGGCTGGAATGTCGAGCTGAACCAGGGACACCAGGGGCACGCCGAGGTCGGCCTTGCCGCCCGAACGGTCGATCAGGCAGGCCGCTCCGAGGATCGTGCCGGGATGCTCCCGCAGGGCCGCCAGGCATTCCCGAGAGGAAAGTCCAGTCGTGACGATGTCCTCGACCATGACGACCCGTGCCCCTTCGGGAATCGTGAAGCCGCGCCGCAGGACGAAGACCCCGTTCTCCCGCTCCACGAAGATCGCCTTGGCTCCCAGGTGCCGGGCCGTCTCGTAGCCCGGGACGATGCCGCCGACGGCCGGCGAGACCACGTAGTCGACCGACCCGAAGGCGTCCTTGATCTTCCCGGCCAGCCCGCGGCAGACCCGCTCCGTCCTGGCCGGATCCTGGAACACGAACATCTTCTGCAGGAAGACCGGGCTGTGCAGCCCGGACGAGAGGATGAAATGCCCCTCCAACAGCGCGCCGGCGGAGCGGAATTCGTCGAGAACGTCGTTCGGGGTCATGGCATCGGTCTCCTCGACGGCTGTTTGGCAGGCCGTCCGGCGCGAGGCAAGGGGAAACAGGCCGCCCGATCCCGGCCGGCCACCCGGTGATGACGGGAAGGGCGGTGTGAGCGGGTGATGACACCCTCCACACGTCATGGCCAGCCTCCGCCCGTTAGATCACCTCCACACGTCATGGCCGGGCCTGTCCCGGCCATCCCGATCCGGTAAGGCGCGGCGCTGGCCCGAGGCCTGCACGAAAGCCTCGAAGAGCCTGTTGCCCGGATGGTCCTGCCTGGCGAACAGCTCCTGATGCCATTGGACCCCGACGGCGAAGCGACGATCGGGAATCTCGATCGCCTCGATGATTCCATCCTCCGCGCGGGCGCTCGCCACCGCCCGGTCGGACAGGGTCACCACGGCTTCGCGGTGAAAGGTGTTCACGGCGAGCGTGGTCTGCCCGACGATGCGCGCGAGCAGGGTGTCCTGCGCGACCGACACCCGATGGACGGCTCCGCGCCGGTCATGGTCCATGACATGGGGCCCGAGCGCCCGCAGGTCCGGCGACAGGCGGCATCCGTGCAGGGCCGCGAGAACCTGCATGCCGTTGCAGATGCCGAGGACCGGCTTGTCGCGCTCCAGGAAGCCGCGCATCAGGGCGATCTCGACGTCCAGCCGTTCCGACGGAGGAGCTTTGGAGACCTGCCCGTCGATGAACCAGGAATCCGGGAAGGCGAAGCGGCCGCCGACGCTCAGGAAGCCGTCGAACCCGTCGATCACCGGATCGACCATCTCCGGACCATACGGGATGCCGAAAGGCAGCCCGCCGGCGCGCTGGATCGCGACGAAATAGGCCTTCGCCATGTCGTAGCGCGTGCCGTCCGCACTGGTGTTCTCGTCCATGATGACGGCGATGCGGGGCAGGTGCGGCATGGGAGGTCCTGACGTTCAGGGTCGCGCATTCGAGGGGTGGCGAGGATCGTCGAAGCCGATCTTGATGCGGCGGTTCTGGCGCCCCTTGTTGTCCACCTTCAGGATCGTCACGGGTCGCGCCAGGCCGGTCGACGTCAGGTGGGTGCCGCCGCAGCCTTGGCGGTCGAGCCCGGCGATCTCGACGATGCGAACGGTGCCGTCGACACCGCGAGGGGGCGAGACCGCCTTGCTGCGAAAGAGGCCCGGCACCGCGGCAGCCTCGTCCCACGGCATCCGGAAGGCGCCGATGGGCAAGTCCTGCGCGATCACGGCATTGATGGGCCCGTCGAGGGCGCGCAGACGGTCGGCATCGGCGCCGGGAAGATCGAAATCGAGCCGGAACGTGCCGTCGGCGGACAGTTGCGCTCCGGTCAGCAGCGCCCCGCCGAACGCGCGGAACACGATGCTGTTGGCGACATGAGCCACGGTGTGGAGCTCGCACATGAGCCCGCGGAATGCCGGATCGACCGCGACGCGGACGATGCCGGTGATTTCCGTGTCGCCGTCGAACGCGTGCCAGACGCCGCGCTCCTCCGCGCGGACCGCCCGGATGTCGACGGTGCCGTGCGTCCACCACAGCACGGCCCGGTCCGGGAGCTGTCCACCGCCGCCCGGGAAAACCGGGGATCGCGCGAGAAGAACGGCGCCCGGGCGTGTATCGAGCACCGGCGCATCGAACTCCAGTGTTCCGGGGTGATCTTCATAGAACGGACGCATCTTCGCTCGAACCGCAAAACGACGCGCCCTTCTTAGCACGAGAGCATCGGACGTGATATGTGGACCCGCTTTGTGGGCACCCCTTCGTCGTCACCGGCCTCGTGCCGGCCATCCCGATACGGGACGCGCCGCGCCCTTCCAATCGGGATGGCCGGCACAGGGCCGGCCATGACGTGGGAGGTGACCTAACGGGCGGAGGCCGGCCATGACGTGGGAGGGTGGCAGGAAGGGCGGAGGGTGCCATGACGCCGGAGGGTGTTGTTACCGGCCCGTTTCACCTCTCCACGTCATCACCGGGCTCGTCCCGGTGATCCCGCTTGTTGGGAACGCCGCACGTCACCGCATCGGGATGGCCGGGACAAGCCCGGCCATGACGTGCGGAGGGTGGCCGTGAGACCGCAGGATGGCCGGCACGAGGCGGGTGACGACCGGCCGGCCATGACCGGGAGGGTGTCGGCCCGTAAGCGGGTGCCAGCTGCAACGGGAGAGGCCCCCGGCGCGGCCCTCTGGGTCCGCACGATGCGCTAGAGCATCGGACCCAAAAGTGGGTCCACTTTTGGGATCGATTCCGATGCTCAATTCCTTAAGCAGCGCCTCGTTCGGCGCGGACCCAGCGGGCCGCGCAAGCGAAAACCGGGTCCACTTTTCGCTGACGCGGCCCTCTGGGTCCGCACGATGCGCTAGCCCGTGACGCGGTCGACGCGGCTCACCACGCGCTTGGCGCGCAGCTCGGCGATGATGGCATTGAGGTGCTTCAGGTCCCAGACCGTCAGGTCGATGGTCATGTCGGTGAAGTCCTGGGTGCGCCGCTTCATGGAGACGTTGTCGATGTTGCCGTCGTGGTCGGCGATCACCTGGGTGATCTGGGCGAGCGATCCGGGCTCGTTGATGGATTGCAGCTTGATGCGCGCCGGGAACCGCTGGCTCGAGCCCGATTCCAGATCCCAGCGCACGTCGATCCAGCGGTCGGGCTCGTTGTCGAAGGCCGCCAGCGACGGGGACTGGATCGGATAGATCGTCACGCCCTGGCCCGGGGTCAGGATGCCGACGATGCGGTCGCCCGGCACGGCGCCGCCCTCCTGGGCGAAGCGGATCGGCATGTCCTTGTTGAGGCCGCGGATCGGGATGCCGGCGGGATGCTCGCTCCCCGGCTTCTTGGTCGCGCCGTCGGGCTGCCCGCCGCGGCCGTCGGCCCCGGCGCGGCGCTCGTCCAGGTAATCGGGATAGACGGCGCGCACCACGTCGCCGGAGAACATCTCGCCCCGGCCGACCGCCGCCAGCACGTCCTCCACGGAGACCCGCGCCAGGCGGGGCAGGGCGCCTTTCAGCTTCTCGTCCGAGAAAGGCCGGCCGGCGCGCTCGAAGGCGCGTTCCAGGATCTGATGCCCGAGGCCGGTATATTGCCGGCGCACGGCCGCCCGGGTGGCCCGGCGGATCGAGGCGCGCGCCTTTCCGGTGACCACGAGCGATTCCCAGGCGGCCGGGGGCGTCTGGCCCTCGGCGCGGACGATCTCCACCTCGTCGCCGTTCTGCAGCTCCGTGAGCAGAGGCGACATGCGGCCGTTGATCTTGCAGCCCACCGCCGTGTTGCCCACGTCGGTATGCACCGCATAGGCGAAGTCGATGGGCGTCGCGCCGCGCGGCAGGGCGATGAGGCGCCCCTTGGGGGTGAAGCAGAAGACCTGGTCGTGGAAGAGTTCGAGCTTGGTATGCTCGAGAAACTCCTCCGGGTTGTCGCCCTCGGCCAGGAGGTCGATGGTCCGCCGCAGCCACTGATAGGCGCGGCTCTCGGTGGCGAGGCGCGAGTCGCCGTTGACGCCTTCCTTGTAGAGGGCGTGGGCGGCGATGCCGTATTCGGCGACCTCGTCCATGTCCTCGGTGCGGATCTGCAGCTCGACGCGCTGGCTGCCGGGCCCGATCACCGTGGTGTGGATCGACCGGTAGTCGTTCTGCTTCGGGGTCGAGATGTAGTCCTTGTACCGGCCCGGCACCATCGGCCAGCTCGTATGCACGATTCCCAGCGCCCGGTAGCACTCGTCGATGGTGTTCACGATGATCCGGAAGGCGAAGATGTCGGACAGCTGCTCGAAGGAGACGGATTTGCGCTCCATCTTGCGCCAGATGGAATAGGGGCGCTTCTGCCGGCCCGACACCGACGCCTCGATTCCCTGCGCGCGCAGCTTGGTCGTCAGCGTCCGCTCGATCTCGTCGACGAGCTTCTCGCTCTTGGCGGAGAGTTCGTGCAGGTGGCGCTTGATGGCCTCGTAGGCCTCCGGGTCGAGGTTCTGGAACGACAACTCCTCCAGCTCCTCGCGCATCTCCTGGATACCCATGCGGCCGGCCAGGGGCGCATAGATGTCGAGGGTCTCCTCGGCGATGCGCTTGCGCTTGTCGGGCGGCATGAATTGCAGGGTGCGCATGTTGTGGAGGCGGTCGGCGAGCTTGACCAGCAGGACCCGCACGTCGTCGGCGATGGCCAGGAGGAGCTTGCGGAAGTTTTCGCCCTGGGCGGCTCGTTTCGACACGAGATCGAGCCGCTTGATCTTGGTCAGGCCGTCGACGAGCGCGCCGATCTGGGGGCCGAAGGTCCTGTTGATCTCCTCCAGGGTCGCCTGCGTGTCCTCCACCGTGTCGTGGAGAACCGCCGCCGCGATGGTCGCGTCGTCGAGCTTGAGGTCCGTGAGGATCGCCGCCACTTCGAGGGGATGGCCGAAGAACAGGTCGCCGGATGCACGCTTCTGGTTGCCATGAGCCATCATGGCATAGATGTAAGCGCGGTTGAGAAGCGCCTCATTGGCCGAGGGGTTGTAGCGCTTGACCCGCTCGACGAGTTCATACTGGCGCATCATGCGGCCGCAATCTCCTTTTGGCCCTTTATCCGGCTGAAATGACGAAGCTATCGAAGATATTGTACAACGTCTTCGGATCGCAAGCCGAATAGCTTGCCGCAGGCGGTCGGTCCCGGGCTTGGTTAAGCCGGCCGACAAAAAAAGCCCGGCATCGAGCCGGGCTTTTCGGGATCGGTGGAGACGCTTATTCGCGGTCGTCGTCGTCCGCGCTGCTGCTGGGCGGCACGAGGCCTTCCAGGCCGCGGAGCAGGTCTTCCTCGCTCATGCGGTCGAACTGGATGTCCGTATCGTTGTCGCCGCCGGTCGACGGGGCGGCCGCCGTATTGCTGAGCATCGGAACGGCTTCCGCCTCCGGCTCGTCCACCTCGACGTATTTCTGCATCGAGTGGATGAGCTGCTCCTTCAGGTCGTCGGGGGCGATCGTCTCATCGGCGATCTCACGCAGGGCCACGACCGGGTTCTTGTCGCGGTCGCGGTCGATGGTGAGCGGCGAACCCGAGGAAATGAGGCGAGCCCGGTGGCTGGCCAGCAGAACGAGCTCAAACCGGTTGTCGACCTTGTCGATGCAGTCTTCGACGGTCACGCGAGCCATGGGGGCTCCTTCTTCAGTCTTGAGGAATTCGGAAGAGGGACCGGATACACCGTCCGGGGCGAGAAAACAAGAGGACGCGTTCCCGGGCAGGGACTTAACCGGACGTGACACCCCGCATGCCGGCCTCGACACCCCGTCGCTATGTTGTTTCAGGCCGGGAGGCGGCGCCGAAGGTGATCCTTGAACGGTTCGCGCAAGGCCATGAACGGAATCGGTCTCGACCGAAGCCTCCTGGCCGGCCGGCGGCGGCCTATCCGGTGATCGGGGCAAGGGCGGCCCGGCATATCCGCGCCTTGACTCCGTGTCTGCGCCTTGACTCCGTGTCTGCGCCTTGACTCCTCGACGCCCGGGTGCGAGTCCCGCGCGGATTCGATCAAACGAGGGTTTCGCTCCCGATGAAGCGCGCATTCATTTTCCCCGGCCAGGGAAGCCAGGCCGTCGGCATGGGCAAGGCCCTGGCCGATGCCTTCCCGCAGGCCAAGGCGGTGTTCGACGAGGTGGACGAGGCTCTCTCCCAGAAGCTCTCCACCGTCATGTGGGACGGGCCGGCCGAGGAGCTGACCCTGACGGCCAACACCCAGCCGGCCCTGATGGCCGTGAGCCTGGCGGCCATCCGGGTCCTGGAGGCTGAGGCCGGTCTCGATCTGGCGAAGCATGCCGCCTTCGTGGCCGGTCACTCGCTCGGCGAGTATTCGGCGCTGGCCGCCGCCGGCAGCCTTTCCGTTGCGGATACGGCCCGGCTGCTGCGGATCCGCGGCAACGCCATGCAGAACGCCGTTCCGGTCGGGCAGGGCGCCATGGCGGCGCTCCTCGGGCTCGAATACGACACGGCCCTCGAGGTCGCCCGCGAGGCGGCGCAGGGCGAGGTCTGCGATGCGGCCAACGACAATGGCGGCGCCCAGGTGGTCGTGTCGGGCCACAAGGCCGCCGTGGAACGGGCGGTCGCCATCGCCCAGACCAGGGGCGCCAAGCGCGCCGTGATGCTGGCCGTCTCCGCGCCCTTCCATTGCGCGCTCATGCAGCCCGCGGCCGACGCCATGCGCGAGGCCCTGGCCCGCGTGACGGTCAAGGCCCCGGTCGTGCCCGTGGTGGCCAATGTGGAGGCCGCCGCCATCACCGATCCGGCCGCCATCCGCGACGCCCTGGTGCGCCAGGTCACCGGCACCGTCCGCTGGCGCGAGAGCGTGGCCTTCATGGCCGCCCAGGGCGTTGAATCGTTTCACGAGGTGGGTTCCGGCAAGGTCCTGACCGGCCTTGTCAAACGCATCGCGGCCGGCAGCTCGGCGGCCTCCATCGGCACCCCCGAGGATGTCGCCGCCTTCAAAGCCACCCTGAACGGATAAGAGGAGCCCTGCATGTTCGATCTCACCGGCCGCAAGGCTCTCGTCACCGGCGCCACGGGCGGCATCGGCGGCGCCATCGCCCGCGCGCTCCACGCCCAGGGCGCCACCGTGGCCCTGTCCGGAACCCGGCGGGCGGCCCTCGACGAACTGGCGTCCTCCCTGGGCGAGCGCGTCCATGTGGTCGAGGCCAACCTGTCGGACAAGGACTCGGTCGAGGCGCTCGTTCCGGCCGCCGAGGCCGCCATGGACGGGCTCGACATCCTGGTCAACAACGCGGGCGTGACCCGGGACAACCTGTTCATGCGCATGAAGGACGAGGAATGGGACACGGTGATCGCCGTGAACCTGACCGCCTCCTTCCGCCTGTCGCGGGCGGCCGTGAAGGGCATGATGCGCCGCCGCTACGGCCGCATCGTCAATATCGGCTCCGTCGTGGGTTCGACGGGCAATCCCGGGCAGGGCAACTATGCCGCCTCCAAGGCGGGCCTGATCGGCATGACCAAGGCTCTCGCGGCCGAGGTCGCCAGCCGCAACATCACGGTCAACCTCGTCGCCCCGGGCTTCATCGAGTCGCCCATGACGGACGTGCTCAACGAGAAGCAGCGAGAGGGAATTCTGGGCACCATTCCCATGGGGCGGCTCGGCCAGGGCGATGAAATCGCCTCGTCGGTGGTCTATCTCGCCTCCACGGAGGCCGCCTACGTGACCGGCCAGACCCTGCATGTGAACGGCGGAATGGCCATGTTCTAAAGGAACTTATCCCGCTTTCCGGAATCTGTTTGCAGGAGCCGTTCACCCCTCGCCAGACAGGATAAGCTTGTGTTAAGCATGGTCCCGATCAGGTCAAAGGGGTTGACCGGCGCTTAAAAATGCGGCTTTGCACGGCGCAGGATGGCCGTTTCAGCGTTGTCAGCTGAACAGCTGATCTAGATTGATTTCTTAATCCGCCCAATTCCTGAGGCGGCAGCCACTGAGGAAAAAACGATGAGTGACGTCGCTGATCGCGTGAAGAAGATTGTTGTCGAGCACCTCGGCGTCGAAGCCGACAAGGTGACCGACAACGCCAACTTCATCGACGACCTGGGCGCCGACAGCCTGGATACGGTCGAACTGGTGATGGCCTTCGAGGAAGAGTTCAACGTCGAGATCCCGGACGACGCGGCTGAGACCATCGTGACGGTCGGCGACGCCATCCGGTTCCTCGAGAAGAACGCGGCCTAAACGGCTGAGACAGGGCGTCGGATGACTCATTCGACGCCCGAATTTTATGGATCGATAGGGCAGGAATTCATGCGCCGGGTAGTCGTCACAGGTCTTGGCATGGTCACGCCGCTCGGCAGCGGGGTCGATGCCACATGGTCCCGCCTCGTCGAGGGTCAGAGCGGCGCCAACACAATCACGGATTTCAAGGTCGACGACCTGGCCTGCCAGATCGCCTGCCAGATCCCCCGGGGCGACGGCTCCGCCGGCACGTTCAATGCCGACGAGTGGATGGAGCCCAAGGAGCAGCGCAAGGTCGATCCGTTCATCGTCTATGCGATGGCGGCCTCCACCATGGCCCTGCGGGATTCCGGCTGGGAGCCCAAGTCGTACGAGGACCAGTGCGCGACCGGCGTGCTGATCGGCTCCGGCATCGGCGGCATCGGCGGCATCTACGAGGCCTCCGTCACCCTGATCGAGCGCGGCCCCCGCCGCATCTCGCCCTTCTTCATCCCCGGGCGTCTGATCAACCTGGCCGGCGGCTACGTGTCCATCGCGCACGGCCTGAAGGGCCCGAACCACGCCGTGGTGACGGCCTGCTCCACCGGCTCCCACGCCATCGGCGACGCGGCCCGCCTCATCGCGCTGGGCGACGCGGACGTGATGGTGGCCGGCGGCACGGAATCGCCCATCAACCGGCTCTCCATCGCGGGCTTCGCCGCCTGCCGGGCCCTGTCGACCAATTTCAACGACGACCCGACCCGCGCCTCGCGTCCCTACGACAAGGACCGCGACGGCTTCGTCATGGGCGAGGGCGCCGGCATCGTCGTGCTGGAGGAATACGAGCACGCCAAGGCCCGTGGCGCCAAGATCTACGCCGAGGTCATCGGCTACGGCCTGTCGGGCGACGCCTATCACATCACCTCGCCGTCCGAGGATGGCGACGGGGCCTATCGCTGCATGGCCGCGGCCCTCAAGCGGGCCGGCATCGACGTCTCGGAGATCGACTACGTCAACGCGCACGGAACGTCGACGCCGCTGGGCGACGAGCTGGAGCTGAAGGCCGTCGAGCGCATCGTGGGCAACGCGGCCGGCAAGCTCTCCATGTCGTCCACCAAGTCGGCGATCGGCCATCTCCTGGGAGCGGCCGGCGCCGTCGAGGCGATCTTCTCGATCCTGGCCATGCGCGACGGCATCGTTCCGCCGACCATCAACCTCGACAATCCGTCCGTGGACACGGCCATCGATCTCGTGCCCAAGCAGGCCAAGCGCAAGGAGATCAACGTGGCCCTGTCGAATTCCTTCGGGTTCGGCGGGACTAACGCTTCGCTCATTCTTCGTCGCGTATCCTGAACCCGGCGACCGCCCGTTACGGCTTTTCGCCATATTCCCCGTTAGGGTGTCGGCGGACCGGCAGGACCGCCGGCCGATACCAGAAAAGCGGCGTAATGTTCGGACGAAAGAAAAAGCTCCTTCTCCCTCCCGTGGACGATTCCGACCACGGCTCGCAGCCGCGTCTGGCACCCCGCTCCCCGAACGAGGCCATCAAACCCTCCATGGCGCCGCCGCCGCCGCCGAAGCTCCGCCGCCGCCGCAGGGGGATGCTGTCGCTCCTGAGCGGCCTGCTGACCCTTCTCGTCGCCGTGGCGATCGCCGGCATCTTCGGCTTCTCCATGCTCCAGCACGAGGTGGCGGTTCCCGGCCCGCTGCAGAGCGACAAGGTCGTGGTCATCCCCCGCAACACCGGCACGGGCGAGATCGCCAACATCCTCAAGGAGGAGGGCGTCATCGATCAGCCGCTCCTGTTCCAGGCCTATGCCCACATGAACCGGCAGCGCGGCCAGCTGAAGGCCGGCGAGTTCCAGTTCAAGGCTGGCACCAGCATCGAGGACGCCATCGACACCCTCATCCAGGGCAAGGCGATCCTGCATACGGTCACGGTTCCCGAAGGCCTGACCAGCGAACAGATCGTCGCCCGCCTGTATGAGCAGGAGATCCTCACGGGCGACGTGACCGAGACCCCGCGTGAAGGCTCGCTCCTGCCCGATACCTACAAGTTCGAGCGCGGCACGACCCGCCAGCAGATCATCAACACGATGCAGACGGCCCAGCGCCAGGCCATCGAGCAGATCTGGCAGCGCCGCTCCAGCGAGTTGCCGATCAAGTCGCCCCAGGAGCTCGTGATCCTCGCCTCCATCGTGGAGAAGGAGACGGGCCGGGCGGACGAGCGCACCCGGGTTGCGGGCGTCTTCATCAATCGCCTCATGAAGCGGATGAAGCTTCAGTCCGATCCGACCATCGTGTACGGGCTCGTCGGCGGCAAAGGCACGCTGGGCCGCGGCATCCTGCGCAGCGAGATCGAGGCCGCCACCCCCTACAACACCTATGTGGTCGAAGGCCTGCCGCCGGGTCCCATCGCCAATCCCGGCCGTGCCGCCCTCGAGGCCGTGGCCAACCCGTCCCGGACCAAGGATCTCTACTTCGTGGCCGACGGCTCGGGAGGCCATGCCTTCGCCGAGACCTACGAGCAGCATCAGCGCAACGTGACGCGCTGGCGGCAGATCGAGAAGAGCCGTCCGGCTCCCGACGCCACCGATGTGGACCGGGTGGTGCCCGATTCCGCCGACCAGACGAGCCTGCCTCCCGGCGTGACCCCGGCCCTGCGCGGCTCCGCGAATGCGCTGCCCGCGTCGGGCGGACGGCTCAGTCGCGGCTTCGACGCCAGCGAAGGGACCGACAAGGACCCGCTCAAGAACAAGACCTTCGACCTGAACAATCCGAAGAACGTTCCGCCTCTGCGTCAGCCGTGACACCGCCCGCCGTCACGGCCGGCGCAAGGCCGGCCATGACGTGCGGAGGGTGTCAGGAAGGGCGGAGGGTGCCATGGCGTGTGGAGAGTGTTCGCACCGCCTCACACATACACCACGTCATCACCGGGCTTGTCCTGGTGATCCCGCTTCCGAGAGGCGCCGAGCCTCACCGGATCGGGATGGCCGGCCATGACGTGGGGAGGGAACCCCCACGAAGAAATCGACTGAAGAAATCGACTCTTCGACCGGCGCGCATTATGGTCGCGCCGACTTTTCATTCCGTTCGAGGTTTGCGCATGTCCATTGCGAGCATGACCGGCTTTGCCCGCGAAGCCGGTGTCACCGGTTCCTATCAATGGGCCTGGGAGCTCAAGAGCGTGAACGGGCGGGGGCTCGAGGTCCGGGTTCGCACGCCGTCGGGCCTCGACGCCGTGGGCGAGGACGCGCGCGGCCAGATCCTCAAGGCGCTGACCCGCGGCCAGGGCCAGCTCAATCTGTCCCTCAGCAAGGCGTCGTCTGCTCCCAGGCTGCGCGTGAATCAGGACGTGCTGCAATCGCTGCTCTCGGCGATCGGCGGCCTGACCCTCCCGGACAATGTGCAGCCCGCCTCCCTCGATGGCCTGCTGTCCGTGCGCGGCGTGGTCGAACTGGACGACGATGCCGCCGATCCGTCCCAGGACGAGGGCCTGGTTGCGGCTCTGAAGGCCGGGATCGGCGCGCTGATCGGGTCTCTCAAGGCCGCCCGGCTCAAGGAAGGGCAGGCGCTCGCGGCGGTTCTCGGGCAGCAGCTCGATCGCATCGCCCAGCTGGTCGACGAGGCCGAGGCGGCACCGGCCCGTCGGCCCGAGGCCATCCGCGCCCGGCTGGAGGCCCAGATCGCCGAGCTGCTCGACGGCAGGGCCGGTCTCGATCCCGACCGCCTGCATCAGGAAGCGGTGCTCATCGCGGCCCGGGCCGACATCCGCGAGGAACTGGACCGGCTGCGGGCCCACGTGGATTCGGCCCGCGGCCTCCTGCAGGAAGGCGGGCCCGTCGGACGCCGCCTCGACTTTCTGGCTCAGGAATTCGGGCGAGAGGCCAACACCCTGTGCGCGAAGGCCAATGATGTCTCCCTGTCGCGGATCGGGCTTGAATTGAAGGCCGTGATCGAGCAATTCCGTGAGCAGGTTCAGAATGTGGAGTGATGCGGTGAGCCAGGATTCGAAGCCCCCGGTCGGTCGTCGCGGCCTCATCCTCATCCTGTCGTCCCCGTCCGGCGCCGGGAAGACCACCCTGACCCGCAGCCTCGTGGAGGAGCGGGCCGGCGTGCTCTCGGTGTCCGTCACCACCCGACCCAAGCGCCCGTCCGAAATCGAGGGCAAGCATTACCACTTCATCGACGTGGACGAGTTCAAGGCGATGCGCGAGCGCGACGAGCTCCTGGAATGGGCCGAGGTGCACGGCAACTTCTACGGCACGCCGCGCAAGCCCGTGGAGAAGACGCTGGCCGCCGGCCAGGACATGGTGTTCGACATCGACTATCAGGGCACCCGCCAGGTCCGTCAGAAGCTCCCGGACGACGTGGTGACCGTGTTCGTCCTTCCGCCGAGCTTCAGGGAGCTGAAGGCGCGGCTCGAGCGCCGGGCCGAGGATGCCCCCGAGGTCATCGCCAAGCGCCTCGCCAATGCCAGGATCGAGATGGAGCGTTGGGTCGAGTACGATTACGTCATCGTCAACGAGGACCTCGGCAAGTCCTTCGAGAGCCTGAAGGCGATCCAGACGGCCGAGCGGCTGAAGCGCGAGCGCCTCGTCGGTCTGTCCGACTTCGTCGAAGGATTGCTGGCAGAAAAGATCGACTGACGCTGCCGATGCTCCACTCTTGGCTGGCGCATCTTTTCACGCAAAACCGGTTCCCACTTTTGCGTCCGATGCTCTAGACCAGCGCGAGCGCGTTCCGGCGCGCGTGGCGGGCGATGGCGTGGGCGATCAGCACCTCCATGAGCTCGTCCTGCGGCAGGCCTCCGGCCTCCCAGAGCTTGGGATACATGCTGATCGCCGTGAAGCCCGGCAGGGTGTTCACCTCGTTGACGAAGAGCCCGTCGTCGCTCTTCGGATCCAGGAAGAAATCGACCCGGGCCAGGGCCTCGCAGGCGAGCGCCTTGAACGTCTGGACGGCAAGTTCCTGGATGCGGCGGCCCAGAGCCGGCGGGACGTCCGCCGGAATGCGCAGGAGAGCGCCGTCCGCATCGACATACTTGGCGTCGTAGCTGTAGAAGCCGTGGCTGTCGGACGGCACGATCTCGCCCAGGGGCGAGGCGCGGACCTCGCCGGCGGCGTCCTCCAGGACCGAGCATTCGATCTCCCGTGCCCCCGTGACGCTGCGCTCCACGAGCACCTTGCCGTCGTAGCGGAACGCGCGCTCGCACGCCCCGTCGAACTCCTCGGCGGAAGCGGCCCGCGACACGCCCACGGACGATCCCATATTGGCGGGTTTCACGAAAAGATCGGCGGTGCCCAGGGCCTCCGCGGCGGCCCGGTAGGCGACACGGGTGCGGGGCGTGAGCGTCAGGAAGGGAACGACCGGCAGGCCGCCGTCGCGCAGGAGGCGCTTGGCGATGTCCTTGTCCATGCCGGCGGCGGAGCCCATCACGCCGGATCCTACATAGGGAACATTGGCCAGTTCGAGACAGCCCTGGACGGTGCCGTCCTCGCCGTTGGGCCCGTGAAGCACGGGGACGACCGCATCGAGGCGCAGGGTTCGCGGCGGCCTGTCGCGGTCGAGCACGATCGTCTCGCCGGACCCGCCCGGCAGAAGGGCCACCTGCGGAGCTCCCTCCGGAATCTCCAGGGACCGGGCGCCGCGTCCGCCGCCATTGCCGCCGTCGCAGAGGAGCCAGCGCCCGTCCCGGCCGATCCCGATGGGGACGATGTCGTAGCGGTCGGGATCGAGGGCGCGCAGGACGTTGGCGGCCGACAGCTTCGAGACCTCGTGCTCGGCCGAGCGTCCTCCGAACAGAAGTCCGATCGTCTTTCGCGCCTGCGCCATGCCCGCTTCCCTTCCCGCGCGGCCGCCGGGGCCGCTCTCGTCGATCCGATCTTGGGAGAGGCGCGGTTAAGGTATCATGAAAAGGGTCGCCCGGTCCGACACCCTCTCACGTCATGGTCCCCTCCGCCCTTCCTGCCACCCTCACCACGTCATGGCCGGCCTTGTGCCGGCCATCCCGATCGGAAGGGCGCGGCGCCTCTCGTATCGAGATCACCGGGACGAGCCCGGTGATGACGTGGAGGGGGTGGTAAGGGCCGGCGATGAACCGGGGGCGAACGTCCTGTCCGCACGATGCGCCAGCCCCTCAGGGCGTGCGCGTCGCATCCCAGGCATTGGCCAGCGCCACATAGCCTTCCACCGGGACGTTCTCGGCGCGGGTCGTCTCCTCGAGCCCGGCGGCCGCGATGACGGGGGCCGGGTCGGCCATGATGGACTTGAGGCTCTGGCGCAGCATCTTCCGGCGCTGTCCGAAGGCCGCCCGGGTCACGGCCTCCAGGGCGCCGATGCGGCAGGGCAGCGGATCGGCCCGCGGGGTCAGGTGGACGACGCTCGACGTGATCTTGGGCGGCGGCACGAAAGCCCCGGGGGGCACGTCGAACAGGATCCGCGCCTGCGTGCGCCAGCCGCAGAGAACCCCGAGGCGCCCGTAGTTCTTCGGATCGCTCTCGTCCGCCACGATCCGCTCGGCCACCTCGCGCTGGAACATGAGCGTGAGCGAGCTCCACCACGGCGGCCAAGCCTCTCCGGTGAGCCAGCCGGTCAGCAGCGCCGTGCCCACGTTGTAGGGCAGGTTGGCGATGATCCTCACGAGCCCGTGGCCCGCCAGAGGGCGCGGGTCGAATTCCAGGGCGTCGGCCTCGACCACGTCGAGCCGGCCCGGATAGCGCGCGGCGATCTCCGCGAGCGCGGGCAGGCAGCGGGTGTCGCGCTCGATGGCGATCACCTTCCCGGCGCCGGCCGCCAGGATCGCGCGGGTCAGGCCGCCGGGACCCGGGCCGACCTCGATGACGGTCGCGTCTTCCAGAGGACCCGCGGAGCGGGCGATCCGGCTGGTGAGGTTGAGGTCGAACAAAAAGTTCTGGCCGAGGGACTTCTTGGCCATGAGCCCGTGGGCGCGCACCACCTCGCGCAGGGGAGGAAGGTCGTCGATCTGGCTCATGGGCGCCCCAGGCGGGCGGCGAGCTTCAGGGCCGCCATGAGACTGTCGGGGCGGGCCACGCCCTTGCCGGCGATGTCGAAGGCGGTGCCGTGATCGGGCGAGGTCCGCACGAAGGGGAGCCCGAGGGTCACGTTGACCGCCTCGTCGAACGCGATGGTCTTGATCGGGATCAGGGCCTGATCGTGGTACATGGCGAGCGCCGCGTCGTACCGGCTGCGCGCGCGGGCGTGGAACATGGTGTCCGCCGGGAGGGGGCCCGCCGCATCGATCCCCTCGGCGCGCAGGATGTCGACGGCCGGAACGATGATCCCGGCGTCCTCGGCCCCCATGGCGCCGTTCTCGCCCGCGTGCGGATTGAGCCCCGCCAGGGCGAGCCTTGGACGCTCGATGCCGAACCGATCCCTCAGCTCCCGGGCCACGATCCGGCCCGTCAGGACGATCAGATCCGTGGTCAGGGCGGAGGGCACTTCCGAAAGGGCGATGTGAACCGTCACGGGGACGACCGCGACCGGCTCGCTCCACAGCATCATCACCGGATGAGGGGGCTCGGCTCCGCCGTCCGCGGCGAGGGCCGCGAGGTATTCCGTATGTCCCGGGTGCCTGAAGCCGGCCTCGTAGAGAACGTGCTTGGCGATCGGGTTGGTCACGACGGCCGCCGCCGAACCGTCCCGAACGAGCCGCACGGCCCTGTCGATGGATTCGAGCACGGACGGAGCATGGCCCGGATCGGGGCGTCCCGGCTCGGCCGACACGGCGACGCTCAGCGGCACGACGGGCAGCGCGTCGGTAAAGGCGGCTCGGACCTGCTCCGGCGCCACGCGCGCGATGGGAACGCTCCATCCGAAGCGGGCCGCGACCCGGGCGAGATGATCGGGATCGCCGAGAACGGCGAAGGGCGGCAGAGCGGCCCGATCCCTCTCGAGCCAAGCCCTCAGGCTGAGCTCCGGCCCGATCCCGGCCGGATCACCTTGAGTCAACAGGAGAGGGCGCTGGTTCACACCTGACACCGGGCCGCCGCCCCATCATTCATCGCTCGTGCCGTTCAGGTTCTGCGTATAGCCCACCTCGCCGAGAGACCGGAACTCGAGGCTGAACGCGATGGTGTGGTTCTGGTTCTTCTCGCCCGAATTGCGCACCACCTCGCGCGGGGTCACGCTGTAGCTGACCGAGAAGGTCGTGCATTCGTCCATGTAGCCGAGGCCGAGGGACATGCCGCTCACATAGGCCTTGTCGTCGCTCTCATAGACGGCGTTCGGATTGGTCGCGAGCTGGGCCAGGTAGGTTTCACGCGCCAGCAGGTAGCGGTCCAGATCCAGGAGCACCGAGCCGGTCACGTACCAGTTCGGCGAGATGTCCCACCGGGCCGAGCCGAGCAGTCCCTCGCGGCGCAGCGGGAAGCCGATGGCGGGCTGCGCCGCATAGTTGGCATAGGTCAGCGAGGTCGACAGCGGCAGGTATGGATTGAAGTTCGCCCGGAACCCGGCCTCGACCCGGTTCACGTCGAAGTTTTCCTGGTCGAAGCGCGCGCGGGTCACGAACGCGAAGTTCGCGTTCGGGGAGATCTGGAAGCGGCCCACATAATCGGAGGCGCGCGAGTCGAGGCCGGAATCCAACCCGACATTGGCCAGGTCGGGCTGCCGGAACGAGTTGCGCCCGGCGATCTGGTAGGACTGGCCGAACAGCACGTTGGCGTAGAAATCGTCCGCGCCGGTCACGGTGTACTGGATGCCGACATTGGCCCTGACGCCACCCTCGACCCGGTCGTAGCCGGAGAACTTGTCCCAGTCGAACAGGGAGGTGTCGTCGAAGACGAGGCTCTGGGCATCCTCGTTCGGGAGGCTGCCGATCCGGGTCTCGTTCGGCCGGGCGATCACCTGGGCGATCGGCTCGAGGATCTGCTTGCCGGAGGTTCCGAGGCTGGCGATGAAGGGATAGCGGTACTCGACGCCGACCGCCGGCATGGCCCGGAACACAAAATCGTCGTCGGAGTCGAGGAAGTTGCCGAGCTGCGCGTTCTGATACCCTTTGAAATCGGGGTCGATCCAGATGTTGTCGGCCCTGACATAGGCGAACGGCGTCCAGACTTGGCCGATGGGGTCGACGAACTCGCGGCGCCAGGACGCCATGACCGATGCCCGGGAGGTCGTGCCGCTGATGCCGCGCACCAGGCAGGAGGCCGGATCGAACACGATGCAGGTCTGGGCCACGCCGAAATAGGTCGTGTTGGCGACGGACAGCGGGTCGAACTGGGCGGCCTCGCGGGAGATGTGCGTCACGTTCACGTCGATGGCGGCCTCGCCGCCGATGGACGCGGGGGTGAAGCGCTTGTTGTAGTCCAGGACCGGGGCCACGATGGGCTGCTGCTTCTGCCACTCGCTGCTCGACAGGGTCTGGAAGTAGTATCCGCGCACGTCGAAGAAGGATCGGTCGCCCTGCCCCTGGAGGTACAGGGTCGAGATCGATTCCTTGATGTAGTACGAGCTGAGGCTCTCGCTGCGGATCTTGTAGTTCGTCAGGAACCACTTGTCCGAGAGCAGGGCGATGTCCCAGCCCCAGCGCCAGTTCTGGTTGATGTAGAACAGGCCGTTCGTCTCGAGGGAGCCGCGGAAGTCGCGGTTGCCGGCCCCGTAGGGGGGCTGGAGAAAGGCGTCCGGCTCCTGCTGGAAGATGCCGGCGGCCCGGATGTTGTAGGTGCCGTTCTCGAGCCGGTGGCGCCACTCGGCCTGGCCGAGCACGCCCTGGCGGCTCAGGAAGGTCGGGCTGATCGTCAGGTCGTAATTCGGCGCGATGGCCCAGAAGAACGGCACGGAGGCGCCGTATCCGAGCGCGCTCGAATAGATGTAGCGCGGCGACAGGAAGCCGGTCTTGCGCTTCACCGTCGGGTCGGGCGTCCAGAAATAGGGCAGGTAGGCGACCGGGATGCCGAGGAGCTCGAGGGTCGCATCCTCGTAATAGATCGTCCGCTCGCTGTTGTTGTGGATGATCTTGGCGGCCTTGACCTGCCAGAGCGGCGGCCGCTCCGGATTGTCCTTGCAGGGCTCGCAGGCCGTGTAGGTGCCGCGCTCGAACGTCGTGGTCTCGCCCTCGGCGCGCTCGGCGCGCGGGGCCGAGAAGCGGGTCGTGAGGGGGCGGCCCTGCTCGACGGTGGTCTGGACCACCCGCAGGGAATCGATGAAGCCGTTCTTGAAGTCGTCCGTCAGCTCGAAGCGGTCGCCCGTCGCGACGGTGCCGCTGGCGTCCGTGAGCCGGGCATTGCCTTCCGCGAAGACCCGGCCGGTGTTCCGGTCGTAGGTGACCCGGTCGGCCTGGAGGGTCCGGCCCTGGTAGTTCATCTGGACGTCGCCGGAGGCCGCGATCGTGTTCTTGTCGTTGTCGTAGACGATTTCCTTTGCGTCAACGAGCAGCCGGTCCTGGCCGGACCCCGACTGGGCGCGGCCGGCGATGGCCTCGTTCAGGGTCGCCTGGGCAAGCGCAGGCACAGACACAGCAGCCAGCAGAGCCGCTGCGATCGCAGACGTTGCGATCGTTGTCCTAAGCCGCCGCATCCCCACTCCTTCGCAAGCCTTCTTGTCGAGGACGGTCAGCCGTCCTCCTGGTGCAATAATGCCAAGGTCCCTAACAGACTGCCTACTACAGCCGGGAACCAGGCTGCAACAAGGGAACTGATGATTCCAGACGCGCCAAGCTCCGCCATTAGCTCCGTCGCGACATAAAGCACGAAGCCGGCAGCGACGCCACCCAGAACCATCATCGCTACACCGCCAAATCGAAAGAATCTTAACGATACGGATGCGGCTACGAACACCATCGCGATGAACAGCAGCGGGCGCGCCAGAAGCAGGTCGTAATGGAGCTGGTAGGGCGTGACGTTGATGTCCGCCTGCTCCATGCGGTCGATCGTCTCCTTGAGGTCCCAGAACGGGACCGCGTCCGGATCGGTGAAGCTCTGTCGAACCTGCGAGGGCTGCAGGTTCGACGCGATCAGGTAGCGGTCATGCGCCTGGGGCTCCTCGGTGGCCGACAGGATGCGGGCGTCCTTGAGCTCCCAGAATCCCTCGTGCAGGGTCGCCTCCCTGGCTTCGACCCGGTGGGTGAAGACGCCCATGGGATCGAAGGCATAGACCGTGACGCCGACGAGGGTCGCCGTATCCGCATTGGAGCCCTCGCCCCGGAGGATGGCCTGTCCGTCCTGGCTCCTCTGGCGGATCCAGATCGGCTTCTCGCGGGCTTGAACGGGGCGGGAAAAGATCTGCGTCTCCAGGGCGGTGCCGCGCTGCTTGAGGATCGCCGAGACCGGGTTGTAGACGGTCACGGACACGATGCCGATCAGCAGGGCGATCAGGAGTCCCGGCTGCAGGAACTGCCAGGCCGAGATGCCGGCGGCCCGGGCCACGACCAGCTCGAGCTTGCGGCTGAGCTGGAGCAGGGCGGCCATGCTGCCGAACAGCACCGCGAAGGGCATCACCTGCTCGGCGATGGCCGGCGTGCGGAACAGGGCCAACTGGGCGATCACCGCGGTCGTGGCGGCCGGCGCATCGCCCGCCCGGCGCATCAGCTCGACGAAGTCGAGCGTGTAGACGAGGGTGAAGACAGTCGCGAAGACAAGGAAAATCGTCTTAATGAACTGTCGCGAGAAATAGAACCCGAGGGTACGGCCGATCAGCATGGTCACGCCTTCTGAGGTGCCGGGGAGCGTGACGGCTGCAGGCTGCGGAGCGCGGCCTGCAGCCTCGCATGCGCGGACCGCATGGCCGGTCCCTTGAAGATGAGCAGCAGGCTCACCAGGATGCCGGTGAGCGGGATGCCATACATGGCAACCACCGCCACCGGGGTCCGGGCCACGGCGCTCGATGCGGCAAAGCCCAGGATCCGCAAGAGAACGATGGCGACGACCGCCCCGGCCATGGCGATGCCGCGCCCCTGGCGGGTGGTCCGGGCCTCCCCGAGGGCCGCGAAGGCGATGACCATCATGGCGAGCGGGTAGAGCCAGGAGGACAGGCGCTCGTGCAGCTCGGCCCGGAAGCGCCCCCGCTGCTCCTGGTAGATCAGTTCGTTCTTGTCGGGGAACAGGAGCTGGGTCGTGCTCCGTTCGCGCGGCTTGTAGATGACCTCGCCGCCTTCCTTGTTGAAGGCGGACAGGTCGACCGCATAGCGTTCGAAGGCCACGATCGACGAATCGCGGCTGTTGGGCTCCTTGCGCTGAACGCTGCCCTTCTGAAGCACGAGATAGGCGTTTCCGCCCTGCTCGACGGTCTGGCCGCGCTCGGCGAGATACACGATGGCTTTGTCCTTCTCCCGGAGATCTTCCATGAAGATCCCCAGGAGGGCGTCCCCCGAGCGTTCCCGGTAATGGAACGTGATGCCGCTATCGAGGGTGATGAACTGCCCCTCCTTGGCCATGGTGCCGACGAAATCGGCCCTGATCTTGGTGAAGAGCTGGCGCATTTCCTGGAAACTGGCGGGCATCAGATAGAGCGAGATGATCGCCACCACGACGCACACGAAGGCCGCCAGGGCCAGGAAGGGGCGCAGCAGGCGCTGCGGCGGCATCCCGCCGGCGCTCATGACGATCAGCTCGGAATCGCCGTTGAGCTTGTTCAAGGTGTAGAGCGTCGCCAGGAACAGGGCCACCGGGGCGATGACGTTGATCAGGGCCGGCAGGGACAGGCCGGTGACGGTCAGGAAGATGAAGAGGGTCTGGCCCTTGCCGGTCAGGAGGTCGAGTTCGCGCAGGGCCTGCGTGATCCAGATCACGCCCGTCAGGGCGACGAGACACGCGGCGAAGGCATTGAATGTGTTCTTGAGGATGTAGCGTTCGAGAAGTGTCATGAAGCCCTTCGCCCCCGGGCGGCGCAGCCCTGGGTATCCTGTCACATGATCTCAGGCAAGACGGCTGTTTTCAACAGATCGGGATTACGCCGTTTTCACGGCGGCTTCCCCGTGCCTTAACCCGCCATATGATATATGTCCCCAGGCGTCAGCGTCGCAGCCGGCCTGAAGACCGGCGATGTGCATCACAACAAAGAGGATTTCATGGCCGACAGCTTCAAGATCGACTTCCAGCCCCACGGCGCGGTCGAGACCGGCGACCTCGTCGTCTTCGTCGGGGAGGATCTCAAGCCTTCGGACGCGGTTGCCCGGCAGATAGGCCCGGAGGCGGTCGATCTCATCGCCAAGGCTGCGGCCGCCGAGACGTTCAAGGGCAAGGCGAAATCCTCGATGTCCATCGTCGTCCCGGCGGGCCTGTCCGTCGACCGGCTGATCGTGATCGGCCTCGGCGGCGAGAAGGACCGGGCCGGCCTCGACTTCGTTCAGCTGGGCGGTCTGGTGGCCGGAAAAGCCAACGGCAAGGTCGCCACGGTGGCGCTGGACCTGCCCGGGGTCGAGATCACGCCGGATGCGGTCGCCGACATCGCGCTCGGCGCTCAGCTGCGCCGCTACAGCTTCGATCGCTACAAGACCAAGAAGGACGACAACGGCCCCGATGCCGGCCGCCTCGTCCTGAGCGTGTCCGATCCCGCGGCCGTCAAGAAGATCTACAAGGCCCGCGAGGGTCTCCAGCAGGGCGTGGTCCTCGCCCGCGACCTCGTCAACGAGCCGCCGAACGTGCTCGGGCCCGAGGAATTCGCCGCCCGGGCCCAGGCTCTGACCAAGCTCGGCGTGGAGGTGGAGATCCTCGACGACAAGGCCATGCGCAAGCTCGGCATGCAGGCTCTTCTCGGCGTCGCGCAGGGCTCCGTGCGCGGCGGCCGGGTCGCCATCATGCGCTGGAACGGCGGCAAGCCCGGCGACAGCCCCATCTCATTCATCGGCAAGGGCGTGGTGTTCGACTCGGGCGGCATCTCGATCAAGCCCGGCGCCGGCATGGAGGACATGAAGGGCGACATGGCCGGGGCGGCCTGCGTGGTGGGCCTCATGCATGCGCTCGCGAGCCGCAAGGCCAAGGCGAACGTGGTCGGGGCGATCGGCCTCGTGGAGAACATGCCCGACGGGAATGCGCAGAGGCCCGGCGACATCGTCACCACCATGTCCGGCCAGACCATCGAGATCATCAACACGGACGCCGAGGGGCGCCTCGTGCTCGCCGACGTGCTCTGGTACGTGCAGGACCGCTTCAAGCCGAAATTCATGATCGATCTGGCGACCCTGACGGGCGCGATCCTCGTGGCCCTGGCCCAGGAATATGCGGGGCTGTTCTCGAACGACGACGAACTGGCCGAGCGCCTGACCGCCGCCGGAAAGGCGACCGGCGAGCGCGTGTGGCGCATGCCGCTCGGGCCGGAATTCGACAAGATGATCGAATCCAAGTTCGCCGACATGAAGAACTCGGCGGGCCGCTTCGGCGGTTCGAGCACGGCGGCGGCCCTGCTCCAGCGCTTCGTCAACGACGTGCCCTGGGCCCATCTCGACATCGCCGGCACGGCCATGGGCTCGCCGGCGACCGAGATCAACAAGGGCTGGAGCTCCGGCTGGGGCGTGCGCCTCCTCGATCGCCTCGTGCGCGACCATTACGAGGCCTGAGGATGACGGCCGAAAAGGACCAGGCACGCCTTCAGCCCGTTGCACCCGCAGGGGATTGTGATCGTCGATGACCGAGGTCCTTTTCTACCACCTGCAGCATCAGCCCCTCGAGGCCGTGCTGCCCACGCTCCTGCAGAAGACCCTGGAGCGGGGGTGGCGCGGGGTCGTGCAGGTGACGACCGAAGAGCGCATGTCGGCGCTCGACGATCACCTGTGGACCTTTGCCGACGAAAGCTTCCTGCCGCACGGGACGGACCGGGAAGCCCATGCGGCGGACCAGCCGATCCTCATCACCCTGTCCGGGGACAACCCCAACGGCGCCTCGATCCGCTTCCTGGTCGAGGGCGCCGATCTGCCCGAGGACATCGCCGGCTACGAACGGCTCGCGATCCTCTTCGACGGCAACGACGTCCAGGCCCTGGCCTTCGCCCGCGACCAGTGGCGCGCCGTGAAGGAGGGCGGCCACGACGCGACCTACTGGCAGCAGGACGAGCGCGGACGCTGGCAGCGGAAGGCGTGAAACCCTCGCCGGAGCCATCGTCCCACCGCCCGACAGGCACCCTCCGCACGTCATGGCCGGCCTTGTGCCGGCCATCCCGATCCGAAGAGCGCGGCGCCTCTCGTATCGGGATCACCGGGACAAGCCCGGTGATGACGTGGCTTGTTGGCACAAGCCCGGTGATGACGTGGCGCGTGGCACGGGCCAGTGACGACACCCTCCCGTGATCCCGGCCTCGTGCCGGCGCCCGCACACGAAGACTTCATCGGGCCGGAACTTGCCGCGGCAGGGCGGCTCTCCAGTTTCAGGGAGGCCGAAAGGAACTCCCGATGACCCGAGCGACGCGTCTTCCCCTCCATGCCGCCTTCGTCCTGTCCCTGGCGATGCCCGTTCTGTCCCTGGCGATGCCCCTGGGAGCCGCCGCGCAGGAACAGGCGGGCAGCCGCGAGCAGCCTCAGGGCCAGCCGCAGGAGGCGCGCCGGTCCCGGCCGGAGGCGCGGGACAACCAGGCGCTCCCGCCGGAATCGGTCACGCGCCACACCCTGCAGCTGCCGGGGCGGACCCTGTCCTTCACGGCCGCCGCCGGGCATCTGACGCTGACCGACCAGCAGGGCGCCCCCCAGGCCGAGATCGGGTTCGTCGCCTACACCCGGGACGATGCCGACCCGGCGACCCGGCCCGTGACCTTCGCGGTGAACGGCGGGCCCGGCGCGTCCTCGGCCTATCTGCATCTTCTCGCGGTCGGTCCGTGGCTGCTGCCGACGGATGGGCCGGCGATCAGCCCCTCGGCGTCTCCGGCGCTCGTGCCGAATGCCGAGACCTGGCTCGACTTCACGGATCTCGTGTTCGTCGATCCGCCCGGCACGGGCTACAGCCGCGTGGTCGGGGGCGACCCGGTGCGCGAGCGGTTCTATTCGGTGGCCGGCGATATCGACGGGCTCGCGGCCTTCGTGATGCGCTGGCTGAAGGAGAAGAACCGGCTCGTCTCGCCCAAATTCTTCGTCGGCGAGAGCTACGGCGGCTTCCGCGGACCGCTGCTGGCCCAGAAGCTGCAGAACGACCAGGGCGTCGGCTTCAGCGGCCTCGTGCTCGTCTCGCCGGTCTTCGACTTCGACTGGCTCGAGCAGGGGACCGCCGGGGCGCCCTGGACCTATTCGGCTCTGCTGCCGTCGCTCGCGGCCGCGAAACTCTCCCGCACCGGGCCGGTGTCGCGGGAGGCGCTCAGGGACGCGGAGGCCTACGCGTCCGGCGACTACCTCGTCGACCTCATGCGGGGCCTGCAGGACAGGGCGGCCGTCGACCGGATCAGCCGGCGCGTGGCGGAGCTGAGCGGGCTCGACCCCGAACTCACCCGCCGCCTCGCCGGACGCGTCGACATGCGCACGGTCCAGCGCGAGCTGAGGCGCGGATCGTCCGAGGTCGTCAGCGCCTACGACACCAACGTGGCGATCGCCGACCCCAATCCGGCGTCCCAGTCCTCGCGCTTCGACGATCCCGTGCTCGACGCGATGACGGCGCCCCTGTCGAGCGCGATCATCCATCATCTGACGGACACCCTGAACTACAGGGCGGACGGGCGCTACAACCTCCTGAACGGGTCGGTCAACGGGGCCTGGCGCTGGGGCGGCGGCCGCAGCGGTCCCGAAAACCTCGACGAGCTGCGGCAGGCTCTCTCCCTCGACGGCAAGATGCGCGTGCTCGTCACGCACGGTTTCACCGACCTGGTGACGCCCTATTACGCCTCCCAGCTGCTCCTCAACCAGCTGCCCGAACTCGGTCCCCAGCCGCGTGTCACGCTGAGTGTTTACGAAGGCGGCCACATGTTCTATTCGCGGCAGGCGTCACGGCAGGCCTTCAAGGCCGATGTGCAGCGCCTCTTCGACGAGGCCCTGCAGGCGAGGGCCGACAACAGGGATTGATGGGGATGCATGTGAAGGTTCTCTCGAGCGTCGCTCTCGTCGCGCTGGTTCTGGCCGCCTGCACCAGCACGGGCAGCGCTCCGCCTGCTCCTGCCGTAACGATCGCTCCGGCGCCGATTGTCGCTCCGGGACCGGCCATCGACGGGCCCACGCTCGGACCGGACGGCCGCTGCACCGTCACGGGATTCGGCCGGGCGACCACCATCGAGCCCGGAATCACCGAGTGCGATCTCGTGCGCCTGAAAGGCAAGCCGGCCACCGACGTGCTGGTCGGCGAGAGCGGCAAGGGCCAGCGCGAGGTCCAGGTGCTCTATTCCGAGCCCGGCGGCCGCGAGCTGTATTTCTTCGTGAACAACCGGCTCGACCGGATCGTGAAGCCTTAAGAGCGCCTCGCGGCCCCGGGTCTCAAGCATCGGACGTGTGATCGACCTCACGCCCGATGCCTTAGCTTTTGTTGTGGAGCATCTTTTCACGCAAAACCGGTTCCCACTTTTGCGCCCGATGCTCGAGGCCCGCGCCACTCGCCGGCCATCCCGATTGCTTCGGGCTCAGCGCTTCAGACGATCGGGATCACCGGGACAAGCCCGGTGATGACGTGGTGTGTGTGTGGCCCGGTCCTAACATTCTCCGCACGTCATGGCCGGCCTTGTGCCGGCCATCCCGATCGGAAAGGCGCGGCGCTTCACCGTAGCGAGATCACCGGGACGAGCCCGGTGATGACGGGGAGGGGAGAGACGGCTCTCCCGATCGTCCGATGCTTGGGCTTTTGCTTGGAGTATCTTTTCACGCAAAACCAGTTCCCACTTTTCACGTCCGATGCGTGAGCCTGGGGCGGTTCACCGGCTGCCGCGCGGAGCCGGCCCGACGGAGATGTCGAAATGCAGCACCTCCTCGCGGGCGCCGAGCTTGTCATAGAGGGCGATGGCGGGATCGTCGCCGTGATCGGCCTGCACGTAGACGACCCATCCTCCGCGCTGCGCGGCGATCCCGCGCAGGTGCTCGATGAGCGTGGTGGCGATGTGCCGGCGGCGATGGGCCGCGTCGACGGCGAGATCGTAGATATAGAACTCCCGTCGCGCCTTCTCGAACTTCTCCAGCTCGTAGGCGACCAGCCCGCCCAGGACCTCGCCGTCCGCCAGCGCCGCCAGGGCGACGACATGCTCCTTGGCGAGGAGTTCTTCCAGATAGGCGTCGCTCGGCGGCTCGGACGCGTAGGAAGCGGGATCGTCGAAGACTGCGGCGAACAACGCGTTCAGCTTGCGCAGAAGCGGGACGTCGCCGGGGCCGAGACGGCGGATGCGGAACGGGATCGGCGACATGGGCTCATCATAGGGCGGCTGCGGCATCCATGTCATGCCCCCGGAGCCGGCGATGCCTCATGGCGCTGACGCGGGATCGGTCGTCAGACGGGGCGCCTGATGCGGCATCCCGCCCGGGAGGTCGCGCGGTCGTAGAGACGTCGGATGTCGTCGAGGCTGCGGATCGCCGGGCCGGACCGTCTCTGGATCACGGCGCTCAATTGCCGGAACTTGTCGTCGGACCAGTCCTCGATCACAAGGGCCACGGCCTTCTTGAGAGGGAGCGTCGCGACCTTCACGGGCAGAAGGTCGGCATTTCTGGACGGCCTGCCGATGGCAAACAGATCGACGATCTCTTCGAGATCATGAGCAGCGGTCACAATCCTCTCCCTGCCTCTCCCTGCGGGCCCGACCTGGCGCGATCACGGGCAGAGGAATGTCGCAGTCCACGACGCGGGCCTTCAAATGACCAAAGGAGGTAAGCAACAGCCATCATGGGCATGGGCCTTTCCGGCCCTCGAAACCGGATGACATCGTTAGCGCCAGACGCACGGGAAGGGGGCCAGCGGATCGTTGTCGTTGCCCGGTTCGACCTCCCGGGCTCTGAAGGGTGCAAGCGGCACGAAAGCCCGCGAGAAGAGCCTTGCCGTGCAGTAGGACATCACCTGATTCATCCGAGCCTCCATCAAAGGCAGCCGAAGGCTACCTTAGGGATAGCTGGACAGATGTGCTGTCCCGCACGCGATATTACCTTACGGCATCATTACCTAACCGCATGCTGCGCCGGGAAGGCGGCACGCTTCCCATGCAGGCGGGCTTTCGATTTGATCGGCAGGCGGGACCCATTGTCATTGACGGCGGACGCCGAACTGTCCGTCAGATGGGCCAGCGGCAAGAGACCCACCTCGAAGACTTTGTCGGTGCAGGCGGAAATCTGGATTCTCATCGGTCAGCCTCCCCCATAAGGCTCTTTCGAGAATACGTTCCTGCTCCGATTCTGCGCGGGCCCCGAGTAGGTAACTCCGGGGCCCTGCGGGGGTAGGCACGAGGGGGTACGGGCCGGATGCCTGCCGGTCCGCGCTCTGCCTCAATAGACCTCGTAGCGCCGGACGGGCCGGTCATAACCGTCGTCTCTGTCATCGCGGTCGTATCCGCGGTCGTAGCCGCGCCGCGGCGGCCGGCCGCGATATCCGTCGTCGCGCCACCGGTCGCCCCGGTCGTAGCCGCGCGCCACGAACGCGCAGCGCTTCGGAATTCCTGGCGCGGGATCGCCGAAGACCCGGTTCGAGCACGGGACGCCACGCTCCCGCACGAACATTTCCGCGCTCCGCCCGGGAACGCCGTAGATGACGCGGGTGGGGTAGGGGACGCGGCAGAATTCGTGTTCCCGCGCACAGGGCACCAGGCTCTGGGCCTGCGCCGCCGGCATCGTCCCGAAGAATGCGCCGGCGGCCAGGACCGCCGTTGCCAATACTGCGCGAAGCATGTCTCGTTCTCCATCGTGAGGTCGTCACTGTACGGCGCGGAGGATGAACGATGTTATAACGCGTTGTTCAGGGGCGATTGTCCGTCTCGCGGCCAGCTGCCGGATCCGCCCCGACGACGACGAAAAACCGTCCGTCGCCGACCCGGCAATGTGCTACGCGCCCGCTTCCTCGATCTCGCTGCTCAGCGTCAGCCATTCTTCCTCGACGGAGGCCAGGGTCCCGGCCGCTTCGGCGCGCATCCTGGACAATTCGGTGGCCTTCGCCGGGTCCTTCCGGAAGGCGGTGCCGTCGGCGAGCGCGGCGTCGATCTTGCCGATCACGTCCGTGAGCTTCGCCATCCGGCCTTCGAGCCCCTCCAGCTTCTTGCGCAGGGGCGCCAGCGCCACCCGCCGCTCGGCGGCGGCGCGACGCTCGTCCACCTTGGAGGCCCCGGGCGCCTGCGGCTTGTCGGAGCGCCTCTGCGGATCGAGATCGCCGGAGAGCACGAGCTGGCGGTAATCGTCCATGTCGCCGTCGAAGGGCTTCACCCCGCCGTTGCCGACGATCCAGAGCCGGTCGGCGCAGGCCTCGATCAGGAAGCGGTCGTGGCTCACGAGGATCACGGCCCCCGTGTAGTCGTTGATCGCTTCCATGAGGGCCGTGCGGCTGTCGATGTCGAGATGGTTCGTCGGCTCGTCGAGGATCAGCAGGTGAGGGCCGTCGAAAGCCGCCAGCCCCATGAGCAGGCGCGCCTTTTCGCCGCCCGACAGGGCGGAGACCGGCGTGTCGGCCTTGGCGCCCGGAAAGCCGATCTGCGCGGTCCGGGCCCGGATCCTGGCGACCGGCGTATCGGGCATCCGCTCGGCGACGTGGTCGTAGGCGGTCGCCTTGGGGTTCAGCTCGTCGAGCTGGTGCTGGGCGAAATACGCCACGTCCATGCGGCCGGGCGTGCGCATCTCGCCCTTCATGGGCGCGAGCCGGCCGCCGATGAGCTTGCAGAAGGTGGATTTGCCGTTGCCGTTCGAGCCGAGCAGCGCGATCCGGTCGTCGGGCGCGATCGTCAGGTTGAGGCGGTCGAGCACGATCCGCTCGCCGTAACCGACGGCGCCGCCCTCGACCGTGATCAGCGGCGGCGCGGCGGGACGGTCCGGGCCGGGCAGGTTGAAGGGCAGCACGTCGTCTTCCACGATGGTCGCGACGGGCTCCAGCTTGGCGAGGCGCTTGACGCGGGACTGCGCCTGCCGGGCCTTCGAGGCCTTGGCCTTGAAGCGGTCGACGAACGCCTGGAGATGCTTGCGTTCGGCCTCCTGCTTGGCGGCCATCTTGGCCGTCAGCTCGCGCTTCTCCGCGAACTGCTTGGCGAAGGACGTGTAGCCGCCGCGGTAGATCGTGAGCTTGCCCCGGTCGAGATGGAGGATGTGGTTCACGCAGGCGTCGAGAAGCTCGCGGTCGTGGCTGATGACCAGCACCGTGTGCGGGTAGCGTCCAAGATAATCGTAGAGCCAGAGGGTGCCCTCGAGGTCGAGATAGTTGGTCGGCTCGTCGAGGAGCAGCAGGTCCGGCTCGGTGAAGAGCACGGCCGCGAGGGCCACGCGCATGCGCCAGCCGCCGGAGAAATCCGAGCAGGGCCGGTTCTGGGCCTCGGCGTCGAAGCCGAGGCCGTGCAGGATCGCGGCGGCGCGGGACGGGGCCGAGTGGGCCCCGATATCGGTGAGCCTGGTCTCGATCTCGGCCCGGCGGAGGCCGTCCGCCGTCTCGGCCTCGGCCATGAGGGCGCTGCGCTCCCTGTCGGCGGCGAGCACCACGTCGATCAGGGATTCCGGGCCGCCGGGTGCTTCCTGGGCCACGGCGCCGATCTTCATGCCCCGGGGCAGGGTGACGCCGCCGCTCTCCGTGGCGAGCTCGCCCTGGATGATCCTGAACAGGGTGGTCTTGCCCGCGCCGTTGCGCCCGACGAGCCCCACCTTCGCGCCGGCGGGCAGGTTGAAGGAGGCGCGGTCGAGGATCAGCCGGTCGCCGATGCGGTAGGTCAGGTCGTTGACGTGAAGCATGTCGCCTTTTGGCGCGTGATCGCCGCTCTTGCAAGGTCTCGGGCCCAGGCCGCGACCGGACGCCACCTAGCCTGAATCGCCAGTGACAAGACCCGCAATGCCTGGGAAAGGGATGGGTCAAATGACATACTGGCTATGGAAAATTTGTGCTATAGCCAAGGATAGCATTCAGGGGGAGAGGACCGATGGCGCGGCTCGCCGGGATTAAGCTCTTCAAGGGATTGGACATCGATCTCGAACGTTTCGAGGCGCGGGCCAACTGGCGCCGCTTCGACCCCGAGGAGGTTCTGGTCGACTTCGACGAGCCATCGACCGACGTCTATTTCCTCCTCTCCGGCGAGGTCCGGGTCCTCATGCGGACGGCCTCGGGCAAGGAGGTCATCCTCTACGAGATGAAGCCCGGCGACCTGTTCGGCGAGCTGGCGGCGCTCGACGGCGTGCCCCGTTCGGCCAATGTCACGGCGCTCACCCGCGGCGAGGCCTGCGTGATGCCCGCGACGGTCTTCAAGGAGCTTCTCTTCTCCCACCAGCCCATCGCCGAGCGGCTGTTCTGCCTCATGGCGTCCCGCATCCGCGAGCTGAACGCCCGCTTCATGGAACAGACGGTGCTCGATCTCCGGCACAGGCTCTATTCGGAGCTCCTGCGCCTCTCGACGCCCCGTCAGGACCGGTCGGGGGAGCGGGTCATCACCCCGCCGCCCTTCCACCACATCGTGGCCGCCCGGATCGGCTGCCGGCGCGAGCAGATCACCCGGGAATTCACGATGCTGACGCAGGAAGGGCTGATCGAGCGCACGCGCGGCGCCCTGATCCTGCGGCAGCCGGACGTGCTCAAAGCGCGCGTGGCCGAGGCGATGCAGACGGACCACTAGACGCATCCTTCGGGCCGTAGGCGGCGAAGAAGACCCGAAGCGCGTGCTCCACGTTCTTCTGGATCTCGGCTTCCGTCGGCGGCTCTCCCACCGAGAAGAGCAGGCGGCGCAGCATGCCCGACACGCACAGGTCGAGGAAATGCTGGGCGGCCACATGGGTATCCTCGATGGACAGCCGGCCCGCTTCGACCTGGCGGTCGAAATAGGCGCCGAGGCGGGCGAGCCCCTGGCAGGGACCTGCCTCATAGAAGGCCTGGCCCAGATGGGGGAACTTCTCGGCCGCGCCCATGACCATGCGGATCGACGAGATGTGTTCGGGCTTGCCCATGCGGCGCAGATAGCCGAGGCCGAGCGCCTTCAGGACGCCGCGGACGTCGGGATCGTTCGCATCGAGCTTGAACAGGACCTCGGCCAGGCCCCGCTTCTCCTCGGTGGTCAACGCGGCGAAAAGGCGTTCCTTGCTGTCGAAATAGACGTAGAGCGTCCCCTTGGAGACACCCGCCACCTTGGCGATCTCGCCCATGCTGGCGCCGTCGAAGCCCTCGGCCAGGAAGACCTTGCGGGCGCCCTCCAGGATCTGGCGGCGCTTCGCGTTCTCCGGGCTCTCGTCGGCCGGAGAGGAAAGTGCCTGATCTCGGGTGCTGTCATGCACGGCGCTCATAGCCTCTCTCGTATCCTTTTTCGTTTGCGCTATTGACCGAACGGTTCGGTCAACTCATATATGGCAGGCGACTGGCAGATATCAAGTCTGCAACGATAAGCCCGAACCATTTCGATCGACGGGCTTTAAGTTGGCTTGCAGAGGTTCACATGGCTTACCGGGATGAGTTTGAGCAGGGCGCCAAAGAGCGCCCCGAGACGGCCAAGGGCGGGCAGCCCGTTCAGGCGCCCGAGCCTGTCCAGGCTCCGTCCGAGGCGCCGTCCCAGGCCGCCGAGCCCAAGGCACGCAAGAAGGGTTTCGGAAAGAAGCCCGTGATCCTGGCGATCCTGGCGGCTGCTCTGGGATTCGGCGGCTACGAGGGCTACCACTGGTGGACCGACGGCCGCTTCATGGTCTCGACCGACGACGCCTATGTGCAGGCGGACATCACGATCCTGTCGGCCAAGATCTCCGGCTACGTCGCCTCCGTGGCCGTCACGAACAACCAGAGCGTCAAGGCCGGTGACCTGATCGCCAAGATCGACGACGGCGACTATCGTCTTGCCCTCCAATCCGCCAAGGACAAGCTTGCGACCCAGCAGAGCGCGATCGTGCGCCTCGGCCGCCAGATCGAGGCGGGCCGCGCCTCGGCCCTGCAGGCCGAATCGCAGGTGGTCAGCGCGCAGGCCGAGGCCGAGCGGGCCGAGGGCGACTATGCCCGCCAGCAGCAGCTCGCCCGGTCCGACTACACCAGCCGCGCCGCGCTCGAGAACGCCAAGGCCGCCCGCGACCGCGCCAACGCCGACGTCAAGAGCGCCCAGGCGGCGGTGGCGGCCGCTCAGGCCAATGTCGAGGTTCTCTCCGCTCAGAAGAATGAGGGCGAGCGCCTTGCCGCCGAGTACCAGACGGCCGTCGACAAGGCCGAGCGGGATCTCTCCTTCACGGAAATCCGCGCGCCCCTCGATGGGGTCATCGGCAACAAGGCCGTGGAGGTCGGCACCTACGTCCAGCCCGGCGCCCGCCTGGCGGCCCTCGTGCCGCTGACCAGCGTCCATGTGGATGCCAACTTCAAGGAGACGCAGCTCGCCTCCCTGCAGCCCGGGCAGACGGTGCACGTGAAGGTCGACGCCTTCCCGGATTCCGACATCGTCGGCACGGTCGAGAGCGTCTCGCCCGCCGCCGGCGCGGTGTTCAGCCTGCTGCCGCCGGAGAATGCCACCGGCAACTTCACCAAGATCGTCCAGCGCGTGCCCGTCCGCGTGGCCGTCAAGCCCGAGGTGGCGCAGCAGGGGCTGCTGCGCCCCGGCCTGTCGGTCGTGGTCGACGTGGACACCCGCACCGGTGCCCATCCGGCCAAGACGGCCAGCATCAAAGAGTAGGGACCATGGCCGCATCGGCTGCCATCCAATCCAGGCCTCAAGGCATGCCTGCCGCGAAGCCGGCGCCGCTCGACCGGCGCCGGACTTTCGCGTTCTTCTGCATGGTCTTCGGCATGTTCATGGCGATCCTGGACATCCAGATCGTCTCGGCTTCGCTCGCCGAGATCCAGGCGGGCCTCTCCGCCTCGTCGGAGGAAATCTCCTGGGTGCAGACCAGCTATCTGATCGCCGAGGTGATCATGATCCCGCTCTCGGGCACGCTCTCGCGCGTGCTCTCGACCCGCTGGATGTTCGTGATCGCGGCCGGCGGCTTCACGGCCATGAGCTTCCTGTGCGCGACCGCGACGAATATCGAGCAGATGATCGTGTACCGCGCCCTGCAGGGCTTCATCGGTGGCGGCATGATCCCGACGGTCTTCGCCTCGGCGTTCACGATCTTCCCGCCGGAGAAGCGGCCCGTGATCTCGCCGATCATCGGCCTCGTGGCGACCCTGGCCCCCACGATCGGCCCGACGCTCGGCGGCTATCTGACGGATCTGTTCTCCTGGCACTGGCTGTTCCTGGTCAACATCGTGCCGGGCATCTTCGTGACCGTGTCGACCTACCTGCTGGTCGATTTCGACGAGCCCGACCTCAGCCTGTTCAAGAGCTTCGACTGGGTGGGCCTCGGCTGCATGGCGGCCTTTCTCGGCAGCCTGGAATACGTGCTGGAGGAGGGGCCCAACAACGAGTGGTTCCAGGACGAGGCGGTGCTGATCCTCGCCATCGTGTGCGCCGTCGGGGCGATCGGCTTCTTCTACCGCGCCTTCACGGCCAAGCAGCCGATCGTGGACCTGCGCGCCTTCGCGGACCGCAACTTCCTGGCCGGATCGTCCTTCAGCTTCGTCATGGGCATCGGCCTCTACGGCCTGACCTACCTCTACCCGGTCTATCTGGCGCGGGTGAGGGGCTACTCGTCCCTCCAGATCGGCGAGACCATGTTCGTGACCGGCGCCACCATGTTCCTCATGGCCCCGGTGGCCGGGATGCTGTCGCGCAAGATGGACCCGAGGCTCATGATGGCCATCGGCTTCGGCGCGTTCGCCTTCGGCACCTGGCAGATCACGGGCCTGACCAAGGACTGGGATTTTTGGGAGCTGTTCGTGCCGCAGATCTTCCGCGGCGTCGGCCTCATGATCTGCATGGTTCCGATCAACAACATCGCCCTCGGCACCCTGCCGCCGGACCGGATCAAGAATGCGTCGGGCCTCTACAACCTGACCCGCAATCTCGGCGGCGCGGTCGGCCTGGCGGTGATCAACACCCTGCTGAACAACCGCCTCGACCTGCATCTCCAGCGCCTGCGCGAGAGCGTCAGCTGGGACAGCTCCCGGGCGATGGAGACCCTCAACGCCCTGACCATGCGGTTCCAGGGGCTCGGCGCGGACGCCAACGCGGCGGCGATCAAGACCATGTCGAACATGGTCAGGAAGGAAGCCCTGGTGATGTCCTTCGCCGACGTGTTCCTGCTCCTGACGGTGCTGTTCCTGGGCCTGATCTGTGCCTTGCCCTTCATCAAGAAGCCTCGCGCCGCGCCGGCAGGCGGCGGCGGGGGGCATTAGAGCGGCGCTTTTCCGCATCGGGATGGCCGGGACAGGCGCGGCCATGACGTCGGGCGGGTGTTGTCACCGCCTCATGCCACCCTCTCACGTCATCACCGGGCTTGTCCCGGTGATCTCGATACGGTGAAGCGCCGCGCTTCAAAGCATCGGGATGGCCGGCACAAGGCCGGCCATGACGTGGATGGGTGGCAGGAAGAGCGGAGGATGCCATGACGTGGGAGGGTGTTCGCACCGCGGTCTCATACCACCCTCCACGTCATCACCGGGCTTGTCCCGGTGATCTCGATCGTCTGGAACGCCGCGCCTCACCGGATCGGGATGGCCGGCACAAGGCCGGCCATGACGTGGGGAGGGTGTCGTCACCGGGTCACACCACCCTGCACGTCAGCACCGGACTCGTCCCGAGGCTCTAGCGCCGATCCTGCTCCGACGTCACGCTCGAACCCTGGGGCTGGGCGGTTGTTCCCGTCGCCGGAACGTCCGCGGGACGGGCCTGGGTGTCGACGCTCACCACCACCGACATTCCCGGCACCAGACGCTCCGTGAGCGCCTGGCCCGGATCGATGGCGATCCTCACGGGCACCCTTTGTGCCACCTTGGTGAAGTTGCCGGTGGCGTTGTCGGTCCTGATCACGCTGAATTCGGAACCGGCGGCGGGCGAGAAGCGCTCGATCCGACCGGCGAGCCGGGCATGTTCCAGAGCGTCGACCGTGAAGGTGACGGGCTGGCCGACTCTCATGCCCGGAAGCTGGGTTTCCTTGAAGTTGGCGACCACCCAGATCCGCTCGGGCACGAGCGCGAGCAGCTGCGTGCCGGCCGACACGTATTGACCGACCCGCGCGCCGACCTCGCCGAGGCGTCCGTCCTCGGGGGCCAGGATGCGCGTGTTCTGCAGATCGATCTCGGCCAGCCTCACGGCCGCCTCCGCGCCCTGCACGGCCGCCTCGAGGGATTGGCGGTTGACCAGCGTGGAGGCGAGATCCTGGCGCGAGACGGTCAGCGCCGCCTCGGCCTGGTGCAGGGCGGCGGTCGCCTGGTCGAAACCGGCCCGGGCCTGATCGGCCTGGCTCTGCGTGGCGACCCCCCGTTCCAGAAGCGGCGCGATCCTGTTCCAGTTCGCTTCCGCGGCGCTCAGGGCCGCCCGGGTGCTGTCGACCTGGGCCTCGCTCGACTGAATCCGCGCCCGGTCCGAGCGCTCCTTCTGCTCGGAGTTGGACAGGGCCGCCTGCTGGCTGGCCAGGGTGGCCTTCGCCTGCTCGAGCTTCTGCGCGAAGATCCGGTCGTCGATCTTCACCAGGAGCTGCCCCGCGTTCACATGCTGGAAGTCCTGCACGGCCACTTCGGCCACGTAGCCGGCAAGCTGGGGGGCGATCACCGTGATCTGTCCCCTGACATAGGCATTGTCCGTGGTCTCGACCGAACTCGTGAAGGGCGGGAGACGCCAGGCATAGAGCACGAGGGCGACACCCGCGATGCCGATGATCGCAGCGACGAGGGAGGCGGTGGATCGAAAGAACTTGGTCATGATGATCTTAGCTGACGGCCGGTTGCGGTTCAGGCGAAAGGCCCCTGCGGATCGCGCGGAGCCCGAGATGGAGAAGCATCGCCGCGAGCGCGGCGGCGGCCGCGAGGGCGATGGCCAGGAAGGCGTCGTTGTAGGCGAGCACGGTCGCCTCGCGGGTGACCTGCTGCCCGAGGAGCACGAGACCCTCGGCATTGAGCAGGGATCTGTCCGTCAGGACGCGGCCATAGGCTGCGGCAAGCTGCGCCATGCGCTGAGCGACGAGCGGATCCGTGGACGCGAGGTGATCGGCCAGGGCCTGAAGGTGGAACCTCGTGCGCCACGTGATGAAGGTGCCGACGAGCGCCGATCCGATCACGCCGCCAAGGCTCTGCGTCGTCAGGAACACGACGATGAAGTTCAGGATGAAGGTCGGCCCCCGCTGCAGCGCCAGCGCCAGCCCGGTCGCCATGGCGGGAGGCAGGAACAGGACGCCGGCCGCGGCGATCAGCGCCTGGCTCACATACATCTGCTCGGGCCTGGTGAGGCTCGTCGCATTGCTGTCCATGAGCGCGCCGATCAGCAGCAGGACCAGCGCGACCATCTGGGCGGCCGTCTCGCGGCCGGGCTTGACAAGAAGGATATAGGCGAGGCCGGCCGTGACGGACGCCCCGATGACCACCAGGGACAGGACCGTCATCTGCTCGTTCTGCAGCCCCAGGGACTGGAAGAACGTGAAGGCGCCGGCCGTCTGTTCCGACATGAGAAGGCGGAAGATCATGAGGGTGCCGGCGAGGTGCAGGATCTCCTTTTGGGCAAGCCAGCGGATATCCAGGAAGGGCGTGTCCCGGTTGAGCTCGATCACGATCGCGCAGGTGAGCGAAGCGAGGCCGACGGCGAGCATGGCTCCGAGCCAGGGCGCTTCGAACCACCAATAGACCCGCCCCAGCGCGAACACCATGGCGATGAGACCGAAGCCGACGGCGATGAAAAGGTAGCTGACCACGTCGAGCCAGTGGATGACCTTGGCCCTCGGCGGAGGCGTCAGGGGCAGGAGATACACGGCCGCGAAGGCCATCATGGCGAGCGCGATCTCGAACAGATACAGGCCATGCCAGTCGCCCAGCATCAGAAGGTCCGGCGAGATCAGACGGGCCAAGGGGGCGCCCAGGGCGATGTTCGTGAGCACGAGGGGCTGGCCGACGCTCAGCTTCTTGGCCGGGGGCAGCGGTTCCAGCATGTACAGAAAGGCGAGCGTCGAGATGGGCGACGCCGCGATGCCGCTGAAGAACCGAACGACGAGGGCGGATTGCAGATCCCGCACGAAGATGTGCAGCAGCATCACGAGGACGAACACGAGAATGCTCAGCTCCGCGAAGTTGCGAAGTCCGAATTGAGCCCGGACCTTCACGAGGATCAGCGACAGGCTGACATTGGGCGCCATGTAGGCGGCGATCAGCCAGGTGACCTCATTCGTCGTGGCGCCGAGCGGCCCCTGAAGCTGAGGCAGGTTCGCCGCAGCAAGGTTCATCCCCAGACCTTGCGTGAGAGACAAGAGAAGGGACGTCAGCATGTAGAGGACCGCCCGGGACCAGGGCATGGGGGCGGGCGCCGGCGGAGCGGGCGAAGGCTGCGGCTCGACCGGCTTCGAAGCGGTCACAGGATCGGAGCCGGAGCCGTGGGGAGAATTGTCGTCGGAGGTCGCTGTCACCGGATGCACCCCATCGTCAGCCGGCCGATTCGATGTTCCGCACCATCGCGCGGAAAACGCGGAGAGCCGCCTCGAGATCGTCCTCGCTGATGCCTTTCAGGACATCGCCGCGGAATTCCTGAACGAGAATGTCCACATGGGCGGCCTGTTCCTGTCCGGCTTCCGTGAGGGCGATCTGCTTGGCGCGCCGGTCGCCATCCACCGGGCGGCGCTCGATCAGGGCCTGTTTCTCGAGACTGTCGAGAAGGGGCACCAGGGTCGGCCCCTCGATCTCGAGCAGGTCCGCAAGCTCCGTCTGGGTCATGCAGCCGTTCCGGCCCAGGAACATCAGGGCGCGTGCGCGCGCCAGGGTCAGGCCCTGCGCCCGGACCCTGGCGTCGAAGAGGGTGCGCATCTTCCGGCTGACCTTCCAGATCTCCTCGGAAAACGCCGCTTTGGCAGGAGTGGTCATGACCATCCTAGGCTGCATATTATTAGGGCACTAATTATATGGGTGCTCCATAATCCACACGCGGGCCGCGTGCAAGCCCGTTCCCCGACTCCCTCGGCAGGGGTGGGTTGCAGAGAACGCGGCTCCCGATCCGGGGGGCGGCGGCTTCTCGAGCCTCGGACGCGGCCCTCTGGGTCCGCACGATGCGCTAGAGCCTCGGACCCAAAAGTGGACGCCACTTTTGGGATTCATCCGAGGCTCCCGCTTCTTTGGAGAGCGCATCGTTCGAGCGGACCCGAAGGGCCGCGTCAGCGAATACCGGGCCCACTTTTCCGCACGATGCGCTTATGTGTTGTTCTCGACGGCCGAACATCCTAGCTTGCCGGCAGGTTCCCTCGTTCAAGGTCGAAGTCGAAGCATCTTGCCTGCTCCCTCCCGCCAATCCGCCTCCGTCGGCGCCGTGCGCCGTGCGTTCGCACCCTGGTCGAATCCCGATGCCAAGCCGCTCATCCGCTTCGACAATGTCACGAAGCGGTTCGGGGACGCGGTGGCGGTGGACCACCTTTCCCTGGACATCTTCGAAGGCGAGTTCTTCTGCCTGCTCGGCCCGTCCGGCTGCGGGAAGACGACGCTCATGCGCATGCTTGCGGGGTTCGAGACGCCCAGCGAGGGCGGCATGACCCTGGGCGGTCAGAATCTGGCAGGCGTGCCGCCCTATCGCCGTCCCGTGAACATGATGTTCCAGTCCTACGCGCTCTTCCCTCATATGAGCGTGGAGAAGAACATCGCCTTCGGCCTGAAGCAGGACGGCTTGCCGAAGGACCAGATCGCGGAGCGTGTCGGCGAGATGCTGCGTCTCGTCCAGCTCGAAAAGCTCGCAAGGCGCTACCCGAGCCAGCTCTCCGGCGGCCAGCGGCAGCGCGTGGCGCTGGCCAGGGCTCTGGCCAAGAAACCCAAGGTGCTGCTGCTCGACGAGCCGCTGGGCGCCCTCGACAAGAAGCTGCGCGAGGAGACCCAGTTCGAGCTGATGGACATTCAGCACGAGCTGCACATGACGTTCGTGGTGGTCACGCACGACCAGGAGGAGGCCATGACCATGGCCGACCGGATCGCCGTGATGGATCACGGCCGCATCGTGCAGGTGGCCACCCCGGGAGAGATCTACGAGCAGCCGAAGACCCGTTTCATCGCCGAGTTCGTGGGGGACGTGAACATCCTGGAGGGCCACGTGCAGGGCCGGGAGAACGGCCTCTGGCGTGTGAAGGCGTCATCGGCCGAGCACCCGCTCACCATCGACGATCCGGACGAGGTGCTGCATTCCGGGCAGGCGGTGGCCATCGCCGTGCGGCCCGAGAAGATGCTGATCCACCGCGATCCGCCGGAACCCGGCGCCGTCAATGTGCTCAGTGGCGAGGTGTGGGACATCGGCTATCTCGGCGACTGGACGGTCTACCGCGTGAAGCTCGCCACCGGCGAGATCCTGCGCGTCACCCGGGCCAATGCCTCCCGGTTCGTCGACAATCCCATCGATTGGGACGAGCAGGTCCATGTCACGTTCGCGCCCGATGCGGCGGTGATCCTGGCGGAATAGCCATGGTCGAACGATCCCTCCTGCGACGGGTGACCGCCGGCCTCGTGCCGGCCATTCCCTATCTGTGGCTCGGCGTGCTCTTCCTCGTGCCGTTCCTGATCGTCCTGAAGATCAGCCTGTCGGACCCGGCGGTGGCCCAGCCGCCCTACAAGCCGGTCTTCGAGTGGGGCGACATTGCCGGGTTCTTCGGCGCTCTCGATCTCGAGAATTTCGAGCTCCTGACCCAGGACGACCTCTATTTCCGCGCCACGCTCTCCTCCGTGCGGATCGCGGCTTTCTCGACCCTCCTGCTCCTGCTGGTGGGGTTCCCCATCGCGTACGGGATGGCCCGTGCGCCGGAGCGCGTCCGCTCGCTGCTGGTGGCGCTGGTCATCCTGCCGTTCTGGACCAGCTTTCTCATCCGCATCTATGCCTGGGTGGCGATTCTGAAGCCGGAGGGCCTGCTCACCCAGGCGCTGACGGGCCTGGGCCTGATCGCCCAGCCCCTGGACATCCTCAACACCGAGACGGCCGTCTATATCGGCATCGTCTATGCCTATCTGCCCTTCATGGTGCTGCCGCTCTACGCGACGCTCGAGAAGATGGACGATACGCTGCTCGAAGCGGCCCTCGATCTCGGCTCGCCGCCCTGGCGCTCGTTCTGGACGATCACCGTGCCGCTCGCCATGCCGGGCATCGTCGCCGGCTCGCTCCTGTGCTTCATCCCGGCGGTGGGCGAGTTCGTCATCCCGGACCTGCTCGGCGGCTCGGAAACGCTGATGATCGGCCGGCAGCTCTGGAGCGAGTTCTTCTCCAACCGGGACTGGCCGCTGGCTTCGGCCGTCGCCATCCTGCTGCTGATCATCCTGGTCGTGCCGATCGTGATCTACCGCGACGTCGAGGCGCGGCGCGTGGAGGGACGGCCATGAACCGGCGCCTGAGCCTCTTCAACGTCACGTCGCTCGTGATCGGGTTCGCGTTCCTGTACCTGCCGATCCTGCTGCTGGTGATCTATTCGTTCAACGCATCCCGGCTCGTCACGGTCTGGGGCGGCTTCTCGACCCATTGGTACGGGGCGCTGTTCCGGAACGAGGCTCTCTTGGAAGCGGCCTGGGTGACGTTGCGCATCGCGCTTCTCTCCGCGACGCTGGCGACGGTCCTCGGAACCCTCGCGGCGCTGGCATTGACCCGCTACGGGCGCTTCCCGGGGCGGACGCTCTTCACCGGCATGGTCTACGCGCCGATGGTCATGCCCGAGGTGATCACCGGCCTTTCGCTGCTCCTGTTCTTCGTGGCCGTCGACCTGGACCGCGGCTTCTGGACCATCACGCTCGCGCATACGACCCTCACCATGTGCTTCGTGACCGTGGTGGTGCAGTCGCGTCTCATGACATTCGACCGCTCGCTGGAAGAGGCGGCCATGGATCTCGGCGCTCCGCCCCTGCGCACGTTCTTCTCCGTGACGCTGCCGCTGATCGCGCCGTCCATCGTGGCGGGCTTCCTGCTGGCCTTCACCCTGTCCATGGACGATCTGGTGATCGCGAGCTTCAATGCCGGGCCCGGCGCCACGACCCTGCCGATCAAGATCTACAGTCAGGTGCGGCTGGGGCTCTCACCGGAGGTGAATGCCGCCTCGGCCATCCTGATCGGCATCGTGACGCTCGGCGTGATCGGCGCGACCCTGCTCAGCAAGCGCTCCGTCCTGCGGTCGCGCCGGACGGCTCACTGAGCCGTCGCCTGGGGGCGCGGCTCGTTGGCCGGAACGCGCTCGGAGGGAAAGAGCGGCTTGGCGGCGCCCGAGCGCTCGATGAGGGAACGGACCTGCGGCGAGACCGCGACATTGTCCCAGTCGCCGACGACGTTGAAGACGAGGGCCGGGGACTGGCCCGCCGGGGATCCGGCCGGCGAGACGTTCGCCGTCACGCTGAGCTGGCGGTCGACCAGAAGAACCTGGCCCTGAAGATCGGCCTGCACGGCAGGCCCCCGAAGGTGGGCCTCGGCGATCTCCCCGACACCGTCCTTCACCAGAATCTGGGCCTGGGCCCTGTCGAAGGCCGTGCGGCCGCCCTTCCAGTTGAGCGAGGCCAGAAGCGGCCGCTTCTCCACCCGGCGGAGGGCATCGTCCAGGGCGATCCCGACGATCTCTCCGTCGCTCACCTCGATGGAAGAGCGGCCCTGCGCCTCGCGGATCACGTCAGCCGGGTTCTTGCCCAGTCCTTCGAAGCTGAACTGCCCGGTCGCCTGGCCGGTGATCCAGCGAGGCTCTCCCATGGCGGTCAGGAAGGGCGCGATCTTCACGCCCGCGAAGGTGCCCTGGCTCTTGAACTCGACCTGGCCGTTCTGCTTCACCAGGGACAGGCGGCCTTTGAGGGTGCCGTCGTTGAAGCCGGCCCGGCCGATCGAGGCTTCGATGCGGCCGGATTGCACGAGCACGCTGGCCGCCATGTCCTCGAGGCTGAGCCGGCCGAGGCTTGCGCTCGCGGCCGAAAGACGCAGATCGAGGTCGGCCCCGGTGGCCCTGGCCAGATCGATGGTCTCCTCGCTCCAGGAACCGGAGGAGGTCCGGGCCTGCGAGAAGGGCGCGAACAGGTCCGACAGGTTGAGCGTGTCCGCCGCGAGGGTTCCGGTGATTACCGGGCGGTCCGTGTCGAAACGGACGCCCAGTGTTCCCTCCAGCTTGTCCTCGCCCATCGTCACAGAGACGGCCGGCCAGGACAGGCGCCGACGGTCCATGGAGAAGTCCCCGGCGATGGACACGGCGCGCACCAGGGAGCCGAAGGGCAGGTCGACGCCGCTCCAGCGCGTGAAGTCACGCACGGATTTGGCCTGAAGGGTGCTTTCCCCGGTGATCCGGGGCGTTTCCCCGAGCTGCGCCTCGCCCTCGGCGGCGATCCGCACGGACGGGGAGGCCAGGGTCAGGGCGAAAGGGCTGATCCGGTCCGACGCCAGAAGCTCCGGGAAGACGGACGCCTCCTCGAGGTGGATTTCCTCGTCGCGCCAGAGAGCCGAGCCCGCCATGGTGAGGGGCTCCGCCGCATCGGCCCATCGGATGACGAGGTTGAGCCGGTCCAGGTTGGCATCCTTCAGATCGGTCCAGCGCAAGGTGGATTTGCTGACGATGAGGCGGCGGGCATAGGTCTCGCTCGCACGATCCCTGAGCGCCTCCGCCCACTTGACCGACCGCAGGGCCTGAACCGACCCCGTGATGCGGGTCTCCGAAAGGTCGAAATCCGAAAGCTCGATCCGGCCCAGGAGCAGGGGCAGCAGGCGCAGCTCGCCTCTCAGGGTCCCGCCATCGGCCCTGAGGGCCTGGTTCGGAAACTCGAGCGTGACATTCTCGAACTTCACCCGCGGAATGGGCAGAACCGCGAAGGTGCTGCGCCCTTTCACCGTCAGGTCGAGGCCGTACCGGTCCTTCACATGCTGCGTCAGCTCCGCCGACAGGCCGCCCCCCGGCAGCGTCCAGGGAGAGGCCGCCGTTCCGAGAACGGCGAGCGAAATCAACGCAATGAGCAGGACAACGCGGCGGGACATGGGACGAATGTTGTAAACCTTGGGGCCTGCCTCGCAAGCGGGGACGTGGGGATGTCCTCAGGCAAGACCGAAATCGTGAATCGTTTCCATATATCCATAGGAAGGGATTGTCTAAATTGAGGCCAGGTTGCAGGGTGGCGGCCATTCGTGCCGGGGCGGAGCGGCCAAAACGTCGCAACCCGTTTCCGGTCGTTTCTTCCGGCGCGTCGCGCGGCAAGAGTGGACCCGGGCCGGCTGACGCGACCGTCGGGTCCGTCCCGAACGACACGCCGGCCAAGAATTGGAGCATCGGGTCGATCCCGAGGGTGCCTTCCACTTTTGGGGCCGATGCGCCGGTCAAGAGAGGGAGCCTCGGATGAATCCCAAAAGGGGTGTCCACTTTTCACGTCCGAGGCTCTGGCGAGCATGAACATGCCCATGGGGAGAAGTTTCGATGGATAAGGTGTACAGCGATGCGCAGGCAGCGCTGGCCGGAATGGTCAAGGACGGCATGACCATCATGGCCGGCGGCTTCGGCCTGTGCGGAATTCCGGAGGCCCTGATCGAGGCGATCCGTGATTCGGGGGCGAAGGGTCTGACCTTCATCTCCAACAATGCCGGCGTGGACGGGATCGGGCTGGGCCGCCTCCTGGAGACCCGCCAGATCCGCAAGATGATCTCGTCTTACGTCGGCGAGAACAAGCTGTTCGCCCAGCAATTCCTCTCGGGCGAGCTGGAGCTGGAATTCAACCCGCAGGGCACGCTGGCCGAGCGCATCCGCGCCGGCGGGGCGGGCATCCCGGCCTTCTACACCAAGACGGGCGTGGGCACGCTAATCGCCGAGGGCAAGGAGGTGCGCGAGTTCGACGGCGAGAAATACGTCATGGAGACGGGCCTGTTCGCCGACATCTCCATCGTGCACGCCTACAAGGGCGATACGGAAGGCAATCTCGTCTACCGGAAGACCGCCCGCAACTTCAACCCGATGATGGCGACCGCATCCCGGCTGACCATCGCCGAGGTCGAGAACCTGGTGCCGGCCGGCTCGATCGATCCAGACTGCATCCATACGCCGGGCATCTTCGTGAAGCGCATGGTCCATGTGCCGAACCCGGTCAAGCACATCGAGCAACGCACGACCCGCAAGCGCGCCGAGGCTGCGCCTGCCGGAGCAGGGGAGGAAGTCTGATGGCCTGGACCCGTGAGCAGATGGCCGAGCGCGCGGCCAAGGAGCTGCGCGACGGCTTTTACGTCAATCTCGGCATCGGCATCCCGACGCTGGTCTCCAATTTCATTCCCAAGGGCATGCGCGTCCAGCTCCAGTCGGAGAACGGCATGCTCGGCATGGGTCCGTTCCCGTATGAGGGCGAGGAGGACGCGGACCTGATCAATGCCGGCAAGCAGACGATCACCGAACTGCCGACCACCAGCTATTTCTCGAGCGCCGATTCCTTCGGCATGATCCGCGGCGGCCATATCGACCTGTCGATCCTGGGCGCCATGCAGGTGGCCGAGAACGGCGATCTCGCCAACTGGATGATCCCGGGCAAGATGGTCAAGGGCATGGGCGGCGCCATGGACCTGGTCGCCGGGGTGAAGCGCGTCGTCGTGGTGATGGAGCACGTGGCCAAGGCCAAGGACGGCTCCGAAGACCCCAAGCTCCTCAAGAGCTGCAACCTGCCGCTGACGGGAACCGGAGTGGTCGATCTGGTGATCACCGATCTCGGCGTGTTCTCCATCGACAAGAAGGGCGGAACCGGCATGACCCTGATCGAACTCGCCGACGGCGTGACCGTGGAGGAGATCAGGGCCAAGACCCAGGCCGAGTTCAAGGTCGCCCTCGGCGGCGGCCAGGCCAGCGCGGCCTGATCGTCACGCCGCCCGCAAGGACCGGGCGGAGGATCCTCGTCGGGCCCCGGGGCAGTCCGGGGGCCCGACGTCGCTCCGTGGAACCGAGGGTGACAGCGGCTCGTTGCCCACCATCGTCGCTCTCTCGCCCAAGCCCATGACACTCCTCGGACCGGCAGCCCTCCATCTCTGCATCGACATGCAGCGCCTCTTTTCAACCGAGGGGCCATGGCCGACGCCGTGGATGGAGCGTGTTCTGCCGACCGTCGTCCGGATTGCCGAGCGCGCGCCCGACCGTACGGTCTTCACCCGGTTCATCCCCCCGGTCCGGCCCGAGGACATGCCGGGCACCTGGCGCCGCTATTACGAGGAGTGGCGCCAGGTCACCCGCGAGCATCTCGATCCGCGGCTCCTGGAACTGATGCCGCCGCTGCAACGGCTCGCGCCGCCCGCCATCGTTCTGGACAAGCCGGTCTATTCGGCGTTCGCCGGCCATAGGCTGCGCGATCTCGTCACCGAGCGGGGCGTCGATACTCTCCTGATCACCGGATCCGAGACCGATATGTGCGTTCTGGCCACCGTGCTCGGCGCGGTCGATCTCGGGTTGCGCGTTCTCATCGTCGCGGACGGCGTCTGCAGTTCATCGGACGAGGGGCACGATTCCCTCCTGACCCTGTATTCCAAGCGCTACAGCTATCAGGTCGAGACCGTGAGCAGCGAGGTCGTGCTGAGTCAATGGCCTTCGTGAGGATGCCCGGCTTCAGGGCCTGTATTCGAGCTGCATCGCGACGAGATCGGCCGTGGACGTTCCATAGCGCGCCGCAATGCCCTGCAAGGCGTGGTCGAGAGCTTCCGCGGGCCGCTGGGTGCCGATGGCCGGCAGCAGGTGGTCCGCCGACCAGTTGGTCGCGACCTTGTCGGGGATGATGCGGATGTGGCTCCGGGTCTCGAGGGGATCCTCGCTCCTGGCGAATGCCACGGCCCTCGATCGGTAGGTCCTCGACCAGGCATCCGCCACGAGGGCGAGGGAAACTTCGTCCGCTCCCGGGCGCAGATCGATGCCCAGCTGCTCGCGGTTCCAGAAGGCCAGGCTGTTGCCGATGACCGTGAGGGCGAACGGGCGCGTGACGGCGAACGCCTCGCTTGCGTGGCGCGCGTCCCAGTGGGGGAGGCCGAGATCCCGCGCGACGGCCTCGGCCTTCGGCCGGCCCGCGATGGCCTCGATCAGGGTGAGCGCCATCGGCATCGAGGCGGTGATCCCCGTGGTCGTCATGACGCCTCGGTCGACCACGAACCTCCGGTCCGCGACGTAGCGCATGGCCGGATTCCTTTTGCGCAACTCGTCGATGAAGTACCAGTGAGTGGTCGCCTGCTTCCCGTCGAGCAATCCGGCGGCGCCGACGATCTTGGCGCCGGCGCAGACGCCGATCACGATGGCGCCCTTGGCGGCCTGGTCCCGGATCCATTCCAGCACGACCGGATCGTCGTCACGGCTCATGGCGGGAACGATGACGAAATCGGCCCCGTCCTTGTATCGCTTGTCGAACTCCGCGACGGTCATGTCCGGCATGACCTTGAACGCCGGGTAGAGCGTGACCGGTCCCGGCTTCGTCGCAAGCGCCACCACGCTGGCCACCTCGGCCCGCCGCAGGATGCCGTAAGGCATGAGATAGTCGGTGGTCTCGGTCGCATCGTTGAGGCCGATGACCGCGATGACCGGACGCCGGCGCTTGGGAGGTTTCAGGGCCTCCAGGACGGCATCGGCTTCCGCCTTCGGCACGGACGCTACGCCGTCGACCTGCGGGGCCGAGGGAAGGGAGAGGATCCAGACCGTGCCGATTGTCGCGAGGAGTGCGGCGACGCAAAGACAACTCCACAAGACAAGCCGCTTCTTCATGCCAGTCATGCTCCGGTGAGCCTGCCCTAACGTATCCTAGGCGGTGTTGCGGATAGGGTCTACGTCATCCCTTCGGGCCATGTCGCCTCTTCACAGGTCTCTCGGACGAGACCGGATTGACCGACGATCTGTTGCATCAGATTCGTGTTGCGGAGCCCTAAAGCATCGGACGTGAAAAGTGGACTTGCACTTTTGGGATCCATCCGATGCTTTCTTCTCGAATGAGAGCATCGGTCAGAACGGACCCAGCGGGCCGCGCCAGCGAAAACCGGATCCACTTTTCACTAGCGTGGCCCGCTGGGTCCGTCCGATGCTCTAAGAACCGGTTTCCGAACCGTCCGGGCCTTCCGCCGTTCTCGGGCGGGACTCGGCGCTGCGGACGAGCTGGATAACCGGAAGAAGACCGACGAGGACGATGACGAGCGCGGCGAGCGACCCGTCTTCGAAGCGGCCCCGCGAGGCATAGGTGTAGACGAGGGTCGACAGGGTTTCCGTGTTGAGAGGCCGCAGCAGGAGCGTCGCAGGCAGCTCCTTGATGCAGTCGACGAAGATCAGCAGGGCGGCGCTGGCCAGGGCCGGCCGCATGAGCGGAAGCTGGATCGTCCAGACCATCTCCCGTCGCGAAGCGCCGAGGGTGCGCGCCGCGTCCTCGAGACTCGGCGATACCCGGTCCAGGCCGGCCGAAAGCGAGCCGGTCGCGATCGACAGGAAGCGGATCACATAGGCGATGACGATGCCTCCGGCGGCCCCCATGAGCAGGAGGCCGATGCGCTCCCCGGTGAGACTGCGCCAGAGGGTCCCGATGAGATTGTCGATCCCGACGAGGGGCGTCATCAGCCCCAGGGCCAGAACCGTTCCGGGCACCGCATAGCCCAGCCCCCCGATGAACAGGGCGCCCCTGGTGAGAGGGGTTCTGGACAGGCGCGCGGCCGAGACCAGCACGACGGCGAGGAAGAGCACGACGCCGGTCGCAACGACGGAGAGACCGATCGTGGTCAGGAAATGGGCGAGGAACTCGGAATCGAACTGGTCGAAGAGGCTGCCGCGGAAGGTCTCACGCAGCAGGAACGCCGTCGGCAGGACGAAGCCCAGCACGACCGGCACGGTGCAGAGCGCCGTCGCCACGAAGCGGCGCGCGCCGCGAAGCGGAACCGGATGCACGTTGCGGTGCCGCTTGGGCGAAGCCGCATAGCGTCGGTCCCGCCGGCCGTAGCGCTCGATCAGGATCAGTCCCATCACGAAGGCGAGCATCACGCAGGCGATCTGCGCCGCGCCGGGCAGGCTGCCGCGGTTGAGCCAGGTGGTGTAGACCGATACGGTGAGCGTGCGCACCCCCAGATACTCGCTGGCCCCGATGTCGTTCAAGGCCTCGAGGAGCGCGAGCGACACCCCGACCGCGAGGGCGGGGCGGGCCAGCGGAAGCGCGATGATCCGGAAGAGCTTGATGCGGCTGGCGCCGAGGGTGCGGGCCACCTCCAGCATGCTTGCGCTCTGCGTCAGGAACATCGCCCGGGCGGCGATGTAGATGTAGGGGTAGAGCACCGCGGACATCACGACGATGCAGCCCGGGAGGGAACGGATCTCCGGGAACCAGTAATCGGTCCTCGACTTCCAGCCCATGAGGTCGCGCAGGGCCATCTGCACGAGGCCGGCGGAGTCGAACACCTCGACGTAGATATACGCCGTGATGTAGGTCGGCACCGCGAGCGGCAGCGGCAGCAGCCAGACCAGGATGCCCCGGCCGGGAAACCGGTGCGCGGTGACGAGCCAGGCCGCGGTGATCCCCATCGAACCGGCCACGATGCCGATTCCGGTCAGCAGGGCCAGGGTATCGATGGTGCTTGCCGGAAGAACGTTGGCGATGAGATGCGGCCAGATTTCCGCGTCGCCTTCGGCGGCGATGCCGATCAGGGCGGCGACCGGCAGGAGAACGAGCAATCCGATCGCCGCGACGGCGGCCGAGAGCCACCAGGGAAGGCTCTTCGCCTTTCGCCCGACCGAGCGGCCGAATGCAGTCTGGGTTTTCGCAATCACGGTCAAAGGGAATCGGCGCCCCCGCGGCCGGCGGCGCCTCTCGAAATGGCAAGGGAGCGGCTTGATCCGCCGCTCCTCGTCTTATTGGTCGAAGCCGACCTTGTCGACCAGCTCGCTGGCCTTCTTGCGCAGCTTCGCGATCTCGGCGATCGGGATGGTGTCGGCCTTGAGCTCCCCGAAGGACGCGATCGTCGGATGGATCTTGATGCCGGCCTTGATCGGATATTCCGAGTTGGCTTCGGCGTGAATCTGCTGGGACGCATCCGAGACCATGTACTCCATGAACTTCACGGCGTTGGCCTTGTTGGGGGCGTATTTCGTCAGGGCGAGGCCCGAGACGTTCACATGGGTTCCCCCGTCCTCGAAGGTCGGCAGGATCACGTTGATGGCCTCACCCCACTTCTTCTGCTCGGCATCGCTGCCGTTGAGCATGAGGGAGACGTAGTAGGTGTTGCCGACCGCGATGTCGCAGACGCCGGCCAGGATGTCCTTGGCCTGCTCGCGGTCGCCGCCCGAGGGCTTCCTGGCCAGGTTGGCCTTCACGCCCTTCAGCCACTCCTCGGCCTTCGCCTCGCCCTTGTGCGCGATCATGGCGGCGATCAGGCTGATGTTGTAGAGGTGCTGCCCCGAACGGATGCAGACCTTGCCCTTCCACTTGGGGTCGGCCAGCTCCTCGTAGGTGATCTTGTCCTGCTTCACGCGCTCCTTGGAGGCATAGACGACGCGGCCACGGAGGGCGATGCCGAACCAATGGCCTTCGGGATCGCGATAGGCGGCCGGGATGACCTTCTCGAGCGCTTCGGACTTCACCGGCTGCGTCACGCCATAATCCTTTGCGGCCGCCAGGCGGCCGATATCGACCGTGATGATCAGATCGGCCGGGCTGTTCTGGCCCTCGGTGCGGATCCGCTCCTCCAGACCGTTGGCGATGAAGATCGTGTTGACCTTGATCCCGGTCTCCTTGGTGAACTCGTCGAGCACAGGCTTGATCAGACCGGGTTCGCGGGTGGTGTAGATGTTCAGCACCTCCTGGGCGAAGGCCGAAACACTCGTTCCCGCCAGGGCGCCGAGGGCCGCCGCACCCAGGAGCAGTCCGCGTCCAAACGAAAGGTTCACCATTCCTGAAGTCCTCCAGCAAGCATCACGGGCGAGCCGTCTCGCCCAGTTCCGTTGACGCTGGAGGAACCATGATCGCGCTATCGCGTCAATCGAAAATCAAGTGATTTCAATACCTTATAAGCTTTCTAAACTGCCTTCAATTTATAAGCTTTCTAAGCTGACGCGGCTTTCTGCACCGGCTCGATATCCGGCAGCGCGGCGCGGAGGCGGGCAATTTCCTCCTCCATCTTCTCCATGTTCGCGAACAGGCGCTCGCTGGTGAGACGGAGGAAGTAGAAGCCGAATTCCGGGTTCTGGAAATAGAGCTGGCGGACCTCGTCATAGGAGATGCTCAGCACCTCTCCGGCTTCCAGGCACTCGAGGGTCTGCGTGCGGGTGTTGCTCGGAGACATGAAGCCCATCTCGCCGACCACCTGACCCTGAAGGAGTTCGATGTCGATCTCCTTCAGGCGGTAGCGGCCCGAGATCGTGAAGAACATGCAGTTGGCGACGTCGCCCTTGGCGAAGAGGACTTCGCCGGTCTGTGTCCTGCGGCGGGTCATGAAGGGCTTGAGCCATTCCATGGACAGGTCGCTCTTCGAGGCGTGCTTCACGCGCTTGATCAGGCCGAGCATCTGGTAAAGCCGGGTGCCGTTGAGCGGCAGCAGGATGAGATTGACGACGAGGCTGGGATAGTTGCCCGTGAACGAGGAGAAGATCAGGGAGCAGATATTCGCTCCAATCCCGATGCAGCGCAGCGGGATGATGGTCTTCATCGCGCTGCCCGTGACGGCCAGGACTGCCCCGAACCACCCGATGGCCTCGTACCACGTCATCATGTCTTCCCCGCATTTTGATCTATCGTTACGGCATATAGCACCAACCTAGGAATCCGCGCCAGCTGCGCATTGGCGCAGGGCACCAGACTCTTCGGGAGAGGGTTCCGGGCCGTTAACGATCTCCGCAGCCCGGGCGCCCGTGCCGCGGTTCAGGGCGGCCCGACGTTACGGCCTGGCTTGCCCGGGAACGCTCAGGGTCCGTCGTTGGGCCGTCGCGCCGGATTGCGGTGCGGCGGAGGAGCGCCGTGGCGCTTCCGGCGAGAGGGAAGGCGGCGGAGGAACGGGATCGCGCGGCAAGACGCCGACGGGAGCCGTGGAGGCGACGCAGCCGCTCAGGGCGAGTCCAGCAAGCAAAGCAGCGGGAAACGTTACGGAAAGACGCATGATGTTACTCCACGGGAATCGATCCAGAAGCTAGACCATTAGATGTGGAAGTCGAGTCTGCTGTCGACAGCCAGGCGTTCGACCTGAACATCGCTCGCACCATGAGCCCGTCCGATCCACCACCACGTCATCACCGGGCTCGTCCCGGTGATCTCGATTGTCTGAAGCGCGGCGCTTCACCTTATCGGGATGGCCGGCACAAGGCCGGCCATGACGTGCGGAGGGTGTCATCGACCGCTCACACCAATCCTCCACGTCATCACCGGGCTTGTCCCGGTGATCCCGATACGGTGAAGCAGCGCGCTTTTCCGATCGGGATGGCCGGCGAGAGGAGGGTGATGACCGCCCGGCCATGACGTGCGGAGGGTGGCAGGAAGGGCGCAGGCCGGCCATCACGTAAGAGCGTTTCGATCCTGTCCGGGAGTGGCGCGGCCCTTCGGGTCACGAGCGTGGCCCGCTGGGTCCGCCTCTTCCGATGCGCCGGTCAAGAGACGGAGCCTCGGATGAATCCCAGAAGTGGTGTCCACTTTTCACGTCCGATGCTCTAGTTATTGGAAGAGAAGCACGAGAGGTTTTCCGAGGGGACTTCATGGAGGGTCGTTTCAGCGTGAGGGTTGCAGGAGCCTTGATCGTCGCCTTGATCGTCGCCTTGTTCGGTGCAGGGCCTGCCAGGGCCAAGTGTCAGGACGGCCCGGGCCCCGGGGTCGATTGGTCCGGATGCTCCAAGGCGCGGCTCATGCTCACAAACGAGGACCTCACCGGCATCAACTTCCGGCGCTCGCTCCTGACGTTGAGCGATTTCGCATCCTCAAAGATGGCCGGCGCGAACCTGAGCGAGACGGAGGTCAGCCGTGCCCGCTTCGAGGGCACCGATCTGTCCAAGGCGGATTTCACGAAGGCGCTCGGCTGGCGGGCCAATTTCGGGCAGGCCAACCTGACCGGCGCCATCTTCAGCGCGGCGGACATGAACCGGTCGAACTTCGCGCAGGTCAAAGGGACCGGGGCGAATTTCAGCAAGGCTGAACTGAACCGGTCCGACTTCAGCGGTGCCGACCTCGCGGGCGCCAACCTGTCGAAGGCCGAGCTCGCGCGAGTGCTGTTTCAGAGCGCGCGCGTGACCGGGGTCGATTTCAGCTATTCCAATCTTTCCCGTGCCCGGCTCGACGGCCTGGATCTGCAGGGCGTGAACCTCACGGGCTCCTATCTGTACCTGACCCAGCTCGGCGGCGCGAACCTCAGCGGCGTGACCGGCCTGATCCAGGCGCAGATCGACATCGCCTGCGGAACCGCGCAGACCAAGCTCCCCGCCGGTCTCACGGCGCCGAAAACCTGGCCCTGCAAGGACGAGGAGGAGTGAGCGCGACGCTCCGTGCAACCAAGCCGCAGCGTGGCCGTTGAAAAGATGCACAGACGTTACCCGAGAGGTCTCCCATTTCCGTTTCTTCGAAGGAGTGAGTCCGGTTGACCACGCTCAAGGAATTCGAGGACGCCCTGCGCGAGCAGGGAATGCACATGGCTCTCGCCATCCTGGAGAAGCTTCGGGAGCGGGATCGGACCAAACGTTCGGTGGCTCCTGCCCGTCGGATCGCCGGCCGCAAGATGACTCCGGAACTCGCCCGGCGGATTCTGGAGCTCCATGGAACGACCGAGATGACGCAGCAGGAAATCGCCTTTCAGCTCGGCGTCAATCAGGGACGGGTCAACGAGGTCATCAAGAGGGGCAAGTGGCTCCATGACGATCCGGCTTCGCCCGAGGCCGTCGCACGGGACAAGGCCAAGGCCCGCATGGCCGTCGACGCCGCCGGCAAGCGCCCGGAGCGCCGGGTGATCAAACCCGTCTCGGCCTCCGACAAGAAGGCATCGAAGACGAAGCCGGGCCATCAGGCGCAATTGCTGCTGGGTGATCTTTAGGACGCTCGAGCGTCGGATGGGAAAAGTGGGTCCGATGCCTTGGCGCAGAAAAAACCCCGCCCAGGGGGCAGGGTTGAGTGATCTCCTCGCCTTCGGTTGTCAAGCCGAAAACGCGATTATTAGGGCACGTCTCAAAAGTAATGTCAAACGACTTTAAAGGTCTTGTTAAGATACTTGTTTTCTGAGCTATTGGACAAAATTCTTTATATCGAAAGTAGTACTCCTTCTGCGACCATTGAATATTGATCGAACCTGTAGGTGTTGCGCCTTTGCCATAGCTTTCCCAAGCGGAACAGGCGTAAGTTTTCACCGTGAGTCCTCACACCAAGGGGTTACGGTTATGAGAAAGTGCGTACTTAGCCTCCTAGCAGGGGTTGCAGGCGTGACGCTTGCTGCAGCCGCTGCCTCTGCCGCCGACCTGCCCAGTCAAGCACCGCCCCCGGCTCCGATCCTGGCGGCGCCGATTTTCACCTGGACGGGTTTCTACGCCGGTGTGAACGCCGGCTGGGGCTGGCGCGACAGCAATCGGGAAACCGTCATTCTCGGCGGGGCCGTCCCCGGTACGCTGTTCTTCCCCAACAACGACGACGGTGGATTCACCGGCGGTGGCCAGATCGGCTACAACTACCAGATCGGCTCCTTCGTGATCGGTGTCGAGACCGACATCCAGTGGGCGGATACCGATCAGAGTGAAACAGTCGCGTTCATTCCGGCGGGGCTGCCGGGCACCTTCGTGCCGGGCACCTTCGACAACAACCTGTCGGATTGGTTCGGCACCGTTCGTGCCCGCGCGGGTGTCGCGTTCGACCGCGTGCTGATCTACGCCACCGGCGGTCTCGCCTATTCCGACGACAACACCGGCTGGGTGGCCGGCGGCGGCGTCGAGTGGGCGCTCCCCGTGAACTGGTTCGGCTCCTCGGCGGTCACCTTCGGCGTCGAAGGCCTCTGGATCGGCTTCGATGACGACGACGACAACCTCGGCCGCTTTGCCGGCACCTTCACGCCGGCGGGCGGAACCCCGGTCGATCTGTTCGTGCCGAACAACAACAACGACGACAACGACTTCTTCGTGGCTCGCGCCAAGCTGAACTTCAAGTTCGGCACCTACTGAGCCTCCGCGGTCAAAGACGAAAGGCCCGGGAACCTCCCGGGCCTTTTTTGCGCCCTGCTCGCGACGTCGGATCGGGCTCGTCGGCCTGGAGTTGCTTCCACGCGAGTGAAACAACCCCAGCTCGATCCGGCTGCCAAGGACGCCGAGGGAACAAGTGCTCACGCCCGCACCTCACCCTCACTCCCACCCTCCACGTCATGGCCGGGCTTGTCCCGGCCATCCCGACCCGAAAAGCGCTGCGCCTCACCGGATCGGGATCACCGGCACGAAGCCGGTGATGACGTGGTGTGCATGTGGTCCGGCACTGCCACCCTCCACACGTCATGGCCGGCCTTGTGCCGGCCATCCCGATTGTGTTGAGCGCGGCGCCGTACGGAAGCGGGATCACCGGCACGAGACCGGTGATGACGTGGAGGGTGTATGAGCCGGCGGTGACCTGGGGCGAACGCCCTGTCCGCACGATGCTCACAAAGAAAGAAATAGGCCGCGACCCTGTCCTTGACGGATCTGCGGTCGCGGCCCCGGCCCGTGTTTGCCCCCACGGGAAGCTCAGCCCTAAAGCCCTCGATCGTGACCTCAATGAGGCCGGGCCCGAGCTGTCGATTCTCGAAAAAATTTTGGAACCAACGGCGGCGAAGGGCGTTTATTGGCATCGCCGGTCATTTTTGCCCCTACGGCCGGACACCTTGAGAGCACCCCAGCGGGTGCTCTTTCTTTTTGTGTTTCCTCGCTTTTTCCGATCGAATCAGATGCAAGCTAGAGCTTATGGACCGGGACTCGGGCGTTCAAGACATCTTGGCTCTCGGCGTTTTGCATCCTCGCAAAATGCGATTGCTTATCTGAAAGGTGCCGCTCATTCGTAGCGACGCTCGTCCGCGATGATCTTGCCGTCGTTCGGGAGATCGCCGGGCGCCGCCAAGGTGACGGAGCCCTTGAGCTTTGCGATGGCCTGAAGCGTAGCGCCGACCGCGGCCGAGAGAGCCTCGCTCGGCGCGGCGGTTTCGGCCATGAGCGTCATCATGTCCGTCTCGCCGTCCCGGGTGACGACGAGGCGCAGACGCCCCAGCTCGGGATGGCGCCGGCCGATCTCGGCGACCTGCTCGGGCCGAACGAACATCCCTTTGATTTTCGTGGCCTGGTCGGCCCGTCCCATCCAGCCTCTGATGCGCATGTTGGTGCGCCCGCAGGGGCTGAGACCGGCCATGGCAGCGGTCAGGTCGCCGAGAGCCAGGCGGATGACCGGCCGGTGGGCGTCCAGGGTCGTGACGACGATTTCACCCACGTCACCTGGAGGCACCGGGTCTCCCGTGCCTGGCCGCACGATCTCCACGATGATGTCTTCGTTGACCACGAGACCCTCGCGGGCCGGGGTTTCGTACGCGATGAAGCCGAGATCCGCCGTGGCATAGGCCTGATAGGCCTCGATCCCCTTCGCCGAGAACTCGTCCTGGAGGGATTTCGGAAAGGCCGCTCCCGAAACGAGGGCGCGCCTGATCGATGAAACGTCCCGGTTCGAGGCCGCCGCGCCGTCGAGCAGCACCTTCAGGAAGTCCGGGGTTCCGCAATAGGCGACGGGACGATAGGCCTCGATCAGCTCGAATTGCTGCTCGGTGTTGCCGGGGCCTGCCGGGATCACCGCGCAGCCGAGCGCCCGCGCGCCCGAGTCCATGATGAAGCCGCCGGGCGTCAGATGATAGCTGAAGGTGTTGAGCACCACGTCTCCGCGCCGGAAGCCGGCGGCGAAGAGCCCGCGGGCCGCTCGCCAAGGGTCCTCGGCCGCGGGCTCGGGCTCGAAGATCGGGCCGGGCGACGTGAACAGCCGCCCGAAGGAGCCGGACGGATCGGCCAAGAAGCCCCCGAAGGGCGGGGCGGCTTTCTGCCGTGCCGGCAGGCCGGACTTGCGCAGCACGGGAAGCCGGGCCAGCGCCTCGCGGCTTCGGACGCCGTGCAGGTCGATCCCGGCGAGATGCTCCGCATAGGCGGGGGCCGCGGCGGCTCGTTTCAGGATCGCCGGCAATCGCGCGAAGAGCGCCTCTTCGCGCTCGGCGGGATCGCGGGTCTCGGAGGTGTCGAAGGAATCGGACAAGGCGATGTTCCCGGGTTTGCAATCCATCACGCCAGCCAGCGCTTGCGGCGCTTGTAGCTTTTCACGGCCCGGAAGGACTTTCGGTCACCTTCCGAGACCCCGAGATAGAACTCCTTCACGTCCTCGTTCTCGCGCAGCATCGGCGCGGGCCCGTCCATCACGACCCGGCCCGTTTCGAGGATGTAGCCGTAAGTGGCGTATTTGAGCGCCATGTTGGTGTTCTGCTCGGCGAGCAGGAAGGAGACGCCTTCCGTGGCATTGAGCTTGCGCACGATCTCGAAGATCTCTTCCACGATCTGCGGCGCCAGCCCCATGGACGGTTCGTCGAGCAGGATCATGGACGGCCGCGACATCATCGCGCGTCCGATGGCGCACATCTGCTGCTCTCCGCCGGAGGTATAGCCCGCCATCGACGTCCGCCGCTGCTTCAGCCGTGGGAAATACGCGTAGATCGCTTCGAGATCGTGCTTGATGGCGGCGTTGCCGTCCCGGCGCGTGAAGGCTCCGGTGAGCAGGTTCTCCTCGATCGTGAGATGGCCGAAGCAGTGCCGTCCTTCGAGAACCTGGATGCAGCCCCGCCGCACAAGCTCGTTGGGGGACAGCCGATCGACCCGCTCGCCGTTGAACTCGATCGACCCTTTCGTCACCTCGCCGCGCTCGGCGTGGAGCAGGTTGGAGATCGCCTTCAGGGTCGTGGTCTTGCCGGCGCCGTTCGCTCCGAGCAGGGCCACGATGCCGCCTTTGGGCACATGAAGCGACACGCCCTTGAGCACGAGGATCACGTGGTCGTAGACGACCTCGATATTGTTGACGGTCAGGACCGTCTCGGCGCGTTGCGGCTCGTTCCGCTCGGGATTCTGGACGGCGCTTGTCATGGGCACTTCTCTCGAAAATCCTCTCCCGGGGAAAATCCTCTCCTCTGGCCGGAGAGGCGGCGTGGAGGGCGGAAGCGCCTTCCCACGTCATGGCCGGGCCGGTCCCGGCCGATCCGGTTGTCTGAAGCCTGCCGCTTCCCGGATCGGGATCACCGGCCCGAGGCCGGTGATGACGTGTGAGGCCGTTTCCGCCCCTGCGACCGGATCGGCCGGGTCAGCTCGCCTTGTCGCAAGCCTCGGTGCGCTTGGGCCAGCCGGCGTTCTTCTCGGCATAGTCCTTGGCGGCCGCGTCGAGCTGGCCCTTCACGCGATCCGTCATCGGCTCGATGGGGTTCGAGATCTTCACCCATTTCGTGCCGTCCCATTCCTGCATGAAGGCGGCGCGATGACCGTTGTGGTCGTTGCAGGACAGGACGAGTTGATCGGTGAAGCCCTCGAGGCCCAGTTCCTTCAGCCGGGCCGCATCGAGCTTGATGTTCTCCATGCCGCGGCGCACGTCCTCGCCGGTCACCACCTTCTTGCCGGTGAGTTTCTGGGCCTGGGCGATGCCCTCGGCGATCAGGAGCGAGTTGTAGATCCCGCGATTGTAGAGAACCTCGCCGACCTTGTCCTTGGAGGCCTTCGACAGACCCTTGTCGATCACGTGCTTCTGGATGTCCTGAATGGCAGGGAAGTTCGCTCCGACAGCGTGCCAGTTCAGTTCCTTGAAGCCCTTGGCGCCCGCGCCGCCGCTGCGCGCATCGTCCTCGCTCGGCCACCACACGGCGTAGAACTTGTCCATGGGATAGCCGGAGCGCACGGCCTCCTTCACGGCGGCCCCGTTCATGGAGCCCCAGCCCCACATGATCATATAGTCCGGCCGGTCCCGGCGGGCGCTGAGCCATTGCGAGGACTGGTTCTGCATGTCCTGGGCGGCGACCGGATAGAGCGCCACCTCGAACCCGATATCCTTCGCGAGCTCCTGCAGGAGCGGGATGGGCTCCTTGCCGAAGGCGGCATCGAGATGGATGAAGCCGATCTTCTTGCCCTTCAGCTTGTCGAGGCCGCCTTCCTTCTCGCCGATGAACTTGATGATCATCGACAGCCCGTCCCAGTAGGTGGCCGGAGGGTTGAACACCCAGGGGAAGATGTCGCCGCGGGCCGAGGCCGACAGCCCGTACGCCATGGACAGGATCGGAATCTTGTCCACCGAGGCGCGCGGGATCAGCGGCAGGGTGATGCCGGTCGACCACGGATTGACCACGACCGGGTTCTTGCCCTTCACGGCTTCATAGCATTCGACCCCCTTCTTGGTGTCGTAGCCGGTCTCGCATTCCTCCAGGACGAGCTTCACGCCGCCGATGCCGCCGTCGCGCTGGTTCAGCATCTCCAGGTAATCGTGCATGCCGTCGGCGATGAAGGTGCCGGAGCCCGCGAACGGGCCCGTGCGGTAGGTGAACAGGGGGACATAGATCGAATCCTGCGCGAAGGCAGGCAGGGCGGCGCCGGCGAGCATCGTCGCGGCGGCTAATCCTAGGCTCATTGCTCGAAACGACATGGTGGCGTTTCCTCCCGTTATATCGGCCGAAGAGCCGAATTCTTGCTTCGCGTCGTCGTCTCCCTTCGGGCCGTCCGTCAGTAGGGGAACGGCCAGACCAGGAGCTTCTGCTTGCCGATCTGCCAGAGCCGCGCGAGTCCGTGCGGTTCGACGATCAGGAAAAAGATGATGAGCGCGCCCACGATCATGAAGCGCAGATGCTCGATCACGTCGGCCCCCACCGAGAGGCCGAAGGGCGACAGCGCGGCCGGCAGCACGATGCCGAGCACGATCGGCAGGATGAAGATCAACGCCGCGCCGAAGAAGGACCCGATGAGGCTGCCCAATCCGCCGATGATCACCATGAACAGGATGAAGAACGACTGGTTGATGTTGAACACGTCGTATTCCGCGCCTCCATACCAGAGGAAGACGAGAAGCGCGCCCGCGACCCCGCAATAGTAGGAGGAGACCGCGAAGGCGAGGAGCTTGGTCTGGAGGGGCCTGATCCCCATGAGCTCGGCCGCCAGATCCATGTCGCGGATGGCGATCCACATGCGCCCGATCCGGCCGTGAACGAGGTTCGACGCGAGCCAGGTGAGCAGGATCACGATGGTGAGCACCAGAAGATAACGCGTCTGGGGCGTCGCGTTCGGCCCCATGATCGGAATGCCGAACAGGGTGCGCAGCGGCGCATCGAGCGCTCCGGACACGTTGTAGTTCACGAGCCACGGGATGCGGATGAAGCACCATTGCAGGAAGAACTGGGCGGCGAGCGTCGCGACCGCGAGGTAGAAACCCTTGATGCGCAGGGAGGGCAGGCCGAACAATGCGCCGACCGCGGCCGAGAAAAAGCCCGAGACGAAGATCCAGACGATCACGTTCACGCCGGGAAAAGCCGTCATCAGCTTGTAGCAGGCATAGGCGCCGACGCCCATGAAGGCGCCGGTGCCGAGCGACAGGAGGCCCGTATAGCCCGTGAGGATGTTGAGCCCGATCGCCGCGAGGGAGAAGACCAGGAAGGGAATCATCACGGCCTGGAGCAGGAAGCTGTTCCCGAGGAACGCCAGGGCATAGGCGGCCAGGACGATGAGGCCAAGCCCGATGCGGTCTTCCCGCAGGGGGAAGATCGCGCTGTCCGCCACGTAGTTGGTCTTGAACTGGCCGGCCTCGCGGTAGAGCACGGAAGCGCCTCCCTAAATCCGTTCGATGATCTTTTCGCCGAACAGGCCCTGCGGCCTGTAGAGCAGGAACAGGAGGGCGATGACATAGGCGAGCCAGGTCTCAACGCCGCCGCCGACGAGCGGCCCCCAGTAGAACTCGCCGAGCTTCTCGCCGACCCCGATGATGAGCCCGCCGATGATGGCCCCCGGGATCGACGTGAACCCGCCCAGGATGAGCACCGGAAGAGCCTTCAGGGCGATGATCTGGAGCGAGAACGACACGCCCGAGCGCGCCCCCCACATGATTCCCGCGACAAGAGCCACCAAGCCGGCCGCGAACCAGACGATCACCCAGATCTGGTTGAGCGAGATGCCCACGGAGAGCGCCGCCTTGTGGCTGTCGGCCACGGCCCGCAGGGCACGTCCGATGCGGGTCTTCGAGAAGAAAACGGCAAGCAGACCGATCATGATCGACGCGATGACGGCGGCCGCGATGTCGAGATGCTGGAGACGGATGGAGCCGCCGAGGGCATCGATCTCCGTCGTGCCCTGCGGCAGGAAGAGCTGCTCGGTGATCATCTCCCGCGGGTTGCCGCCGAAGATGAGTTCTCCGAACCCGATCAGGAAGTAGGTGAGCCCGAAGGTCGCCATGAACAGGATGATGTCGGGCTGGTTGACGAGGGGGCGGAGCACGACGCGCTCCACCACCATGGCGAGCACCAGCATGGCGACCGCCGCGAGGATCAGCGCCAGGAAGGCCGGCACCCCCTTCTCGTAGAGGCCGACCAGGATCAGCGCCGCGAACACGACCATGATCCCCTGAGCGAAGTTGAACACACCGGATGCCTTGAAGATGAGCACGAAGCCGAGCGCGATCAGCGCGTAGAGGACTCCCGACACCAGCCCTTCCCAGAGGGTCTGGATCAGGAGATCCGGAGCCTCGCCCATGAAGACGAAGGGTTCGATGAAGACCTTGTACAGCATGTCCATCGCCGGGGCCCTTCAGTGCGCCACGCCGAGATACGCGTCGATCACGCGCCGGTCGCTCTTGACCTCGGCCGGCGTGCCGTCGGCGATCTTGCGCCCGTATTCCAGCACCACGACCCGGTCGGAGAGATCCATCACCACGCCCATGTCGTGCTCGATCAACGCGATCGTGGTGCCGTATTGCTGGTTCACCTCCAGGATGAAGCGGGACATGTCCTCCTTCTCCTCGAGGTTCATGCCCGCCATGGGCTCGTCGAGCAGCAGCAGCTCCGGCTCCATGGCGAGGGCCCGCCCGAGCTCGACCCGCTTCTGAAGACCATAGGGCAGCCGCCCCACCGGAACCTTCCGGATGTGCTGGATCTCGAGGAAGTCGATGATCTCCTCGACGAAGCGGCGATGCTCGACCTCCTCCTTCATGGCCGGGCCATGGCGCAAGAGCTGCCAGAAGAAGCTCGCATGCATCTTGATGGAGCGGCCCGCCATGATGTTGTCCAGGGTCGACATGCTCTTGAAGAGAGCGACGTTCTGGAACGTGCGCGCGATGCCGCCGCGCGCCGCCACGTAGGGGCGCATCTTCGGGCGCTTCACGCCCTTGAAGGTGATGCGGCCCTCGGTGGGGTAATAGAAGCCGTTGATGCAGTTGAGCATCGAGGTCTTGCCCGCGCCGTTCGGCCCGATGATGGCGCGGATCTCGCTCTTGCGGATGTCGAAGGACACGTCCGTGAGGGCCTTGACGCCGCCGAACCCCAGGGACACGTTCTCGACCGCAAGCAGCACGTCGCCCTTCGCCTGCACGGGATGGTCCGGCGCTCTCATTCTGCGGCCTCCAGCACGGATCCCGGTTCCGCCGACGGATAGACGGGCATGTCCCTGATCCTGACCCGTGCGGAGATCACGCCCTTGCGGCCGTCTTCGAACGTGACCTCGGTCGAGATGTCGGCCTCCGGGGAGCCGTCGTAGAGCGCGTCGATCAGCGGAGCGTAACGCTCGGCGATGAACCCGCGACGCACCTTCTGGGTCCGGGTCAGCTCGCCGTCATCCGCGTCGAGCTCCTTGTGGAGGATGAGGAAGCGCTTGATCTGCGCGCCTCCCATGCGCGGTTCCGCGGCCAGCGAGCGATTGACCTCGTCCACGTGCTTCTCGATCATGTCGTAGACGAGCGGATGCCCGGCGAGCTCCTGATAGGAGGCATAGGTCACGCCGTTCCGCTCGGCCCAGTTGCTCACGGCCACGAGGTCGATGTTGATGAAGGCCGCCACATGGTCGCGCCCGTCGCCGAAGCAGACCGCCTCCTTGATGTTGGGATAGAACTTGAGCTTGTTCTCGACGTATTTCGGCGGGAAGAGCGCCCCGTCGCGCATCCGGCCCACATCCTTCGCCCGGTCGATGATCTTGAGGTGGCCGTTCGGGTCGAAGAAGCCGGCATCGCCGGAATGAACGAAGCCGTCCGGGGTCTTGGTCTCGGCGGTCTTCTGGTCGTCCTTGTAATAGCCCACGAACACGCCGGGCGAGCGGTAGAGGACCTCCCCGTTGTCGGCAATCCGGATCTCGACCTGCGGGGCGGGCCGCCCGACCGTGTCGGCGCGGATCTCGCCGTTCGGCTGCATGGTGATGTAGACGGATGCCTCGGTCTGTCCGTAGAGCTGCTTCAGGTTCACCCCGATGGAGCGGTAGAAGCGGAAGATCTCGGGCCCGATGGCCTCGCCGGCCGTATAGCCGACCTTGACCCGCGTCATGCCGTAGCGGTTGCGGAGGGGCGCGTAGACGAGCACGTTGCCGATGCTCCAGAGCAGGCGGTCCCAGGCGCCGACGCCGGGTTCCCGGTTCAGGATCTTCTCGCCGACCTTGTTGGCGTGGCTGATGAAGAAGTGGAACATGCGCCGCTTGAGGGCGCCGGCATCCTCGATGCGCACCATGGTGAGCGTCAGCATGCTCTCGAAGACGCGCGGCGGCGCGAACACGTAGGTGGCGCCGATTTCCCGCCTGTCCTCGGCGACGGTCTCGGGGCTTTCCGGGCAGTTGACGCAGAGCCCGGACAGGATCGCCTGCGCGTAGGAGAAGATGTGGTCGCCCACCCAGGCGATCGGCAGATAGGCGATGATCTCGTCGGTCTCGTCCAGCTTGTCGAAATCGCACCCGATCTCGGCGGCGGCGATCACCGCGTCCGATGTGAGCATCACCCCCTTGGGCCGCCCGGTGGTCCCGGAGGTATAGAGAATGATGGCGAGGTCGGACCCGCGTCCTTCCTGAAGGGCGCGGTCGATCGCGGCGGCTTCCTGGTCATCCGCGAGCCGCGCGCGACCTTCCTCCACCACGGACAGGATGGAGTGGAGGCGGCCGTGGTCGTAATCCCGCAGACCCTTCTGCTCGTCGTAGAGGACATGCTGGAGCTGCGGAATCTGGTCGGACACGGAGAGGATCTTGTCGACCTGCTCCTGGTCCTGCACGGCCGCATGGGTCACTTCCGCATGGCTGAGCACGTAAGCCATCTCGTCGGCCACGGAATCCGCATAGACCGGGATCGGGATCGCACCGAGCCATTGAGCGGCACAGATGCTCCAATAGAGATAGGGGCGGTTATACCCGATGATGGCGATCTTGCCGCCGCGCTTCAGGCCGAGGGATTGCAGGCCGCAGGCATAGGCCCGGACGATCTCGTGGACCTCACCCCAGGTCCAGGATTGCCAGATCCCGAGATCCTTGTGCCGAAACGCCGTGCGGGTCGGGCGCAGGCGGGCGTTGCGCGCCAGCAGTTTCGGGAATGTGTCCGCGCGCGCATCCGCAGCCGTCGTCAACGACGTCAACCTCCCTGGCAGCCGCGCGCTCTGACAACGCGTGGTATGGCTTCGCTTCCTCTGGCGCATGAGGACAGGCCTCGATGCGTCCGCCGATCGGTGCCGGCTTGCCCGTTCGGGCTTGGTTGGAGGGTATTCTGTCGTGCCGGTCAGGGGACGGCAAGGTGCCTGCCACCGCTACCATGGGCTAATACAACCTGACCGCCTCGGTGGCGTCAGGGCCGGTTCGGCACCTGCCCTGCCGCTACGGCACGGCCGTGAGAGCGGCGGGCTCGATGTCTTCGGCCTTCACGACGTGCTCGATGCCGACCGTATTCTTGACGCGGTAGAGAGGGGCATCGTCGTCCGGCACAAGGCAGACGATGCAGTAGATGCGGCGATCCGCATAGCCGGAGGACGGGCTCGTGATCCGGACGAGCTGTCCGATATGGAATGCCTCTTTCATCAGCGCCTCCACCACCCTGGGATGCGATGAACCAGCTTGCCGGAAGGCCGCGCCGCGAGGGACGATTCTTGTCCGACCGTCAAGCTCAGGTGTTCTCCCCGACCCCTTGCAGGTTGACCGGGATCAAGACGGATGCCTGAGGCGAAACGATGGCGTTCCCGGATTTTCGGTCCGGTTCTGCCGCGTCATCCCGTCTCGAGCCTCCTGTTTGGAGGAGGAGAGCCCGAACCGGGATCGGGCGCATTAACATGGGATAAGAAGGACCGTGGCCGGAACTCCGCGTCCTCGCATCTTTGCGAGCCGCTCCCGGCCGACGGTCACTGCGCCGGAGGCGCCGGGTTGGCGCGCGGATTGGCGGGAGCGGAATTGTTGCCGGGCTGGTTGGCGTTGTCCGTGCTCCCGGTCTGGTCCGGTCCGTCTTCGCCGCAGGCGGCCAGGGTGAGCAGGACGGCCAGGGGCAGGATCATTCGAAGGCGCATCGGGATCTCCTCGACAGGGTGCTCTTCAACGCCCCGACCGGCGGGAGGTTCACGGCCCAGCCGGCCGGCAACCGCACCGGGACGGCGTCATGCCGGCCCAATGGCGTGAAAGAAGCTTCCCGTGACCAGCCCCCGGCGATGCCCGGCGGTCCCGAGATCATGGCCTTCCGCGTCCGTGATCGTCGCGAAAGCCGTGTCTCGTGACGCGTCGCTCCTGACGACCGAGGCATAGTGGAACTCATGGCCGACGAGACGCCGGCCGGCCGCGCCCATCGCCCCGTCCTCGACGAGGCAGGCCACCCGATAGCCGAGATGCATCCGGCGTTTGGCGTAGCTCGTCTCCACCGGCAGGAGATCCGCCATGGGATGCGTGCCGCCGTCGCCGTCTTCGAGGGATCGGCCCAGCACCATATAGCCGCCGCACTCGCCGTGGACGGGCCTCGTCTGCGAGAAGCGGCGCAACCCGTCGAGGAAGCGCCCGGCTTGCGCGATGCGGCCTGCGTGAAGCTCGGGATAACCGCCCGGCAGCCAGCAGACGTCGCACCCGTCCGGCGGGGGCTCGTCCGCCAGGGGAGAGAAGGGGACGATTTCCGCTCCCGCCCGGCGCCAGCCCGAGAGCACATGCGGGTAGACGAAGGAGAAGGCCCGGTCCGACGCCAGGGCGATGCGCTGGCCCGGAGGCGGCAGGCTCCTCCCAGGGTTCAGGGACCGAAGGCGGGTCGGGCGGGCCAGGGCCACGAGCCGGTCCAGGTCGAGCCCGCCCTCCACCGCATCGGCGAGACGTTCGAGGCGCTGGTCGAGCTCGTCCGTCTCTCCGGCCTGCACAAGCCCGAGGTGACGCTCCGGAAGAGCCAGGTCGCCGTTGCGCATGAGAGCGCCGAGAACCGGAACACCGATGCGCGCCATGCCGTCCTCGACGAGCCGCCGGTGGCGGTCGCTCGCGACCTTGTTCAGCACCACGCCGGCCACCTCGATCCTCGGGTCGAACCGGGCGCAGCCGAGCGCGACGGCGGCTGCCGATTGCGCGTGGCCCGACACGTCGAGGACGAGGACGACCGGCCAGCCGAAAAGGGCCGCGATGTCGGCGCTGGCGCCGGTGCGGCCGGTCTCCCGGCGGATGCCGTCGAAGAGGCCCATGGAGCCTTCCGCGACGATGAGGTCGGCCCCCTGGCCGGCCTCGGACGCGAGGCTTTCCAGCAAAGGGGTGCCCATGGCGAAGCTGTCGAGGTTGAAGCTCGGCGCCCCGGTGGCGGCGGCGTGGAACGCAGGATCGATGTAATCCGGCCCGCACTTCATGCCGCGCACCCTCGCGCCCCGGCGGGCCAGGGCGCGCTGGAGCCCGAGCACGACGGTCGTCTTGCCCGACCCGGAGCGTGGCGCGGCGATCAGAAGTCCTGGGGCGATGGGAAGTCCTGGGGCGATGGGAAGTCCTGGGCCGACGCTCACTGGGCCGCCTCGCTGGCGAATTCGAGCAGGTGGTTGGCGATCGCCGAGCGGAAAGCCGCGATCGCCCCGATCGCCACGATGGCCGGCGAGCGGATGAGGCCGTTCTCCGCCAGTCTCGGGAGGCTTTCGAGGGTTCCTTCCACCAGGCTCTCTTTCGCGGTCGTCGCGCCGTGCACGGCGAGCGCGGGGGTGTCGCCGGGAAGCCCGCCCTCCAGAAGCCCCTCTACGATCGACGGGAGGTTCGAGACGGCCATGTAGAGAACGATGGGCGCGCCGGTGCGGGCGAGCGCCGTCCACTCGATGCGGGCGTCGGGCGCGGCATGGCCGGTGGCGAGGATCACCGCATGGTTCGTCTTGCGCATGGTGGCCGGGACACCATGGATCGCCAGGGCCGCGAGGCCGCTGGACAGGCCCGGGATGATGCGGAAGGAGATGCCGGCCTCCGAGAGGGCCAGCGCTTCCTCGCCGCCGCGGCCGAAGATGAAGGGATCGCCGCCCTTGAGCCTCAGGACCCGCTTGCCCTCGCGGGCGAGCGTGACGAGCCGCTCGCAGATGTCCCGCTGAACTGCCGAGGGCTTGCCCCCGCGCTTGCCGGCGAACTCGAGCTCCGCTCCCTCCCGGGCAAAGGACAGCACCGCCGGATCGACGAGCGCGTCGTACACGATGACGTCCGCGGCCCCGAGCGCGTTCACGGCATGGATCGTGAGCAGGCCGGGATCGCCCGGGCCGGCCCCGACCAGCCAGACCGTGCCGGGAGCGAAGGGGGGCGAGAGACGGGACAGGGAGGTCATGCGAGCCTCCGGGTCCGGACGGCGTTCACGGGGTGGCTGTTGGAATTCATGGGGACGATGTAAGAGGGCGTATGGACGAGAGTAAACCCGCCGGATCGCTGCGCCGTGGCTGGACCACGGGCGCCTGCGCGACGGCGGCCGCCAAGGCGGCCTATCTGGGCTGGCGGACGGGCGATTGCCCCGATCCGGTCGAGATCGTGCTCCCGGGCGGGGCGCGGGCGGCCTTCTCCCTCGCGACGAGCGAGGTCCGGGAGGACGGCGCGCGGGCCGGCGTCGTGAAGGACGCGGGCGATGATCCGGATGTGACGCACGGGGCCCTGGTGATCGCAACCATCCGTCCCGGCGCGCCGGGCTCGGGCGTCACGTTCCGGGCCGGCGAGGGTGTCGGCACAGTGACCCGGGCCGGCCTGCCCCTGCCGCCGGGCGAGCCCGCCATCAATCCGGTTCCGCGCCAGATGATCCGCGACAACCTGGAGGAAGCCGCGCGCGCTGTCGGCGGGCCGCTGGACGTCGAGGTCGAGATCGCGGTTCCGGGCGGCGAGGAGCTTGCGCAAAAGACCCTCAACCCGCGCCTCGGCATCCTGGGCGGGCTCTCGATTCTCGGGACCACGGGCGTGGTGGTTCCCTATTCCTGCTCGGCCTGGATCCACAGCATCTACCGGGGCATCGACGTCGCCCGCGCCGATGGCCTCGATCATGTGGCGGGCGCGACCGGCTCCACGTCCGAGAAGGCCGTGCAGGTCCTGCACGACCTGCCGGACCATGCCCTGATCGACATGGGCGATTTCGCCGGCGGCATGCTGAAATACCTGCGCCGCAACCCGGTCCCGCGGGTCACGGTCGCGGGCGGCTTCGCCAAGATGACGAAGCTCGGCCAGGGCCTGCTCGACCTCCATTCCCGCGCCGGGGCGGTCGATCTCGCCTGGCTGGCCGAGCGCCTCGCCGAGGCGGGCGCGGAGCCCGACGCCGTCGTGGCCGCGAGGGGAGCCAACACGGCCCTCGAAGTGCTGGAAACCGGGAAGCGCCTCGGCGTCCCGCTCGGCGACGTGGTGGCGCAGCATGCCTGGCGCACGGCCGCCGGGGCTCTGCGCGGGGCCGCCATCGCCCTCGAGATCGTGGTATTCGACCGCGACGGACGGCTCGTCGGCCGCATGCCGTTCCATCCGGTCGCCTGACGCCGCATGCCTCATCGGCCGTCCTCGCGGCCGCCGGGACGGAAGCGGCGGTCGTAACCGGTCGAATAGAGCGCGCTGTCCCGGAAATCCCTCGCGTCCAAGGTCCGGCCGACCAGGATCAGCGCCGTGCGTTCGAGCTTCTCGGCGCGGACCAGGGCGGCGATCGTCTCCAGCGTTCCCTTGATCACCCTCTCGTCGGGCCAGGAGGCGCGCCAGACCACGGCCGCCGGACAATCCGCGCCGTAGGATGGCAGCAGGTCCTCGACCACCTGCTCGATGACGTGGATGGACAGATGAATGGCGAGCGTCGCCTTCGTCTGCGCGAAGGTGGCGAGCCGCTCCGTGTCCGGCATGGCCGAGGCGCGGCCCGAGGTCCGCGTGAGCACCACCGATTGGCCCAGTTCCGGCACGGTCAGCTCGCGCCCCAGCGCGGCCGCCGCGGCCGCGAAGGACGGGACGCCCGGAGTGATCGTGTAGGGAATGCCGAGGGCATCGAGGCGCCGCAGCTGCTCGCCCATGGCGCTCCAGATCGACAGATCGCCGGAATGGAGCCGCGCCACATCCTCCCCGACCTCATGCGCCCGCCCGTATTCGGCCGTAATCGCGTCGAGATCGAGGGGAGCCGTGTCGACGAGCCTGGCGCCGGGCGGGCACCAGGACAGGATCTCGGGCGGAACGATGGACCCCGCATAGAGGCAGACGGGGCAGCGCTCGACGAGCGAGCGCCCGCGCACCGTCATGAGATCGGCGGCGCCGGGGCCCGCTCCGATGAAGTGAACGGTCATGAGCCGGTCTCCAGGCGCGCCAGGGCACAGGTGGCGGAGGGCGACGCGATACGGTCGAGAATGAGCGCGGCGCCGGGCCCGGCCGCCGCGAGAGCCGCTGCTTCCGCGACAGAGCCGACGCCATGGGCGGCGATCGAACGGGCCGAGCGGGTGCGGATGCGCGCCGCCGCGGCGGACAGCCGACTCTTCTCGACCGGGATCGCCGTCACGGCAAGCGTCCGGGCCGCCGCCGCGAAGGCAGGCAGGTCGGCAAGAGCATCGAGGGTCGCGAGCGTGGTCAGGGCCTCGCGGGCGAGCGCGGCCCGTTCCAGCGCCTCCTCGACGAGAGCGACGATTTCCCCGGCTGCGACGCCGCGTCTGAACCCGAGCCCGGCCACGATCATGGCTTCGTCACCACCCATTGCGTGACGGGCATCGCGGCCCGCCAGCCGTGCATGCCGCCCACCGGTTCGAGCCGCGAGACGGCCAGGCGCCGCATCGCGCCGCCGTGCCGGGCATGAAGCGTGCCGAGAAGCGTCTCGGTTTCCAGCGTCACGGCGTTGACGACGAGCCGTCCGCCAGGCTTCAGGGCCGCCCATGCGGCATCGAAGACGCCCGGCTCCGAGGCGCCGCCGCCGATGAAGACGGCATCCGGCGCGGGCAGGTCGTCGAGGGCCGCCGGCGCGCGCCCGATGCGGATGTCGAGCGCCGTCGCGCCGAGCGCGAGGGCGTTGCGGCGGGCGCGCTCGGCGCGCTCGGGGCGTTCCTCCACGCCGATGCAGCGGTTGCGCGGATGGCGCAGGCACCATTCGATTCCGACGGAGCCTGCGCCCAGCCCGATGTCCCAGAGCAGCTCGCCGGCCCGAGGGGCGAGCGCCGCGAGGGTCAGGGCACGGATGTCCGCCTTCGTCAGCTGGCCGTCGCTGTCGAAGAACGCATCGGGAAGGCCCGGCGCGAGCGTCACGATGCGGGCATCCGCCGCCGCCACGACGTCGATCGCAACGGTGTTGAGCGGGTCGACGTCCGGGATGGAGAAATCGGCCGCCACGGAGCGCCGGACGCGCTCGCGCGGGCCATGCAGGGCTTCGCACACGGTCACGGTCGAGGCCCCGAAGCCACGCGCCTTCAGGAGTTCGGCGACCTGGCCCGGCGTCGAGCCGTCCCATGACAGGGCCAGGATGCGGGCGCCCGGCTGCAGACGGGGGATGATCCGCTCGAGCGCGCGCCCGTGCAGGCTCACGCAGTCGCAGTCCGGCAGGGACCAGCCCAGGCGTGCGGCCGCCAGGCTGAAGGCGGAGGGATGCGGCAGGCACAGGATGTCCTCGGCCGGGACGAGGCGCGCGAGTTCGGCGCCGACGCCGTAATGGAACGGGTCTCCCGTCGCGAGAACGCAGGTGGGCCGGCCGCGCCGGGCGAGGACCATGGCATAGCCGTCCGCGAAGGGGCTCGGCCAGGGGATCGTCTGCGCGGCGACCGGGGCCGCGAGAGCGAGATGGCGCGCGCCCCCGATGACGACCTCCGCGCGATCGAGTTCCGCCAGCGCCTTGGGCGAGAGCCCCGCACGCCCGTCCTCGCCGATCCCGAGGATCGTGAGCCAGGGGCGGGGCGGTGCCATGCTCGACTCCGGCTCAGAATTCAGGGACAAGGAGTTCATGCGCATCCTCATTCTGGGCGGCACCACGGAGGCCTCCGCGCTCGCGGCGCGGCTGTCGGGCCGATCCGAGTTCAGTCCGCTCCTGTCCATGGCCGGCCGCACCAGCGATCCCCGGCCCATGCCGGTCCCCACCCGCATCGGCGGCTTCGGAGGATCGACGGGTCTCGGGGCTTTTCTGCGCGACGAGCGGATCGAGGCCGTCGTCGATGCGACCCATCCCTTCGCGGCCGTGATCTCCTGCAACGCGGCCGAGGCCTGCGGGCGGTCTCGCGTGCCGCTGCTGGCCCTGCGCCGCCCGGCCTGGACCCCGCAGGAGGGCGACCGCTGGACCGAGGTTCCGTCCATGGAGGCCGCCGCCGATGCGCTGGGTCGGGCCCCTCGTCGTGTCTTCCTGACGGTTGGCCGTCTCGAGCTCGCGCCCTTCGCGGCTGCGCCCCAGCACACCTACGTGGTGCGCACCATCGAGCCCATCGGCGATGCCCTGACGGCACCGGATGTCATCGCGATTCAGGATCGCGCGCCGTTCGACGAAGCGGCCGAGCGCCGTCTCATGGAGCGCGAGCGCGTCGACGTGGTGGTGACGAAGAATTCCGGCGGCGCCGCCACCTATCCGAAGATCCTCGCGGCGCGATCGCTCCGCCTGCCGGTCATCGTGGTGAAGCGTCCGGGGAAGCCGCCCGGGATCGAGGAAGTCGCGACCGCCGACGCGGCGCTCGACTGGCTGGCGCGGCTTCATGGCCGAACCCCATAGAAGCGCGGCGTATAGACCCACGGTTCCCCGGCGGCGGTCCGTTCGATCAGGCGCGTGGTGGACGCGCCGATGACCACGACGGTCGACATGTCGGCCATGGACGAGTCCACCTCCGCCAGCGGGAGGATCCTGATCCGCTCGTCGGGCCGGCCCACGGCCCGCGCCAGAATGATCGGCGTGTCGGGGCGGCGGATCTCCGACACGATCCCGAACGCCGCCCCGAGCTGCCAGGGGCGCGCGGAGGAGATCGGGTTGTAGAGCGCCACGACGAAATCGGCCGCGAGGGCGGCCCTCAGGCGTGCCTCGACGACCTCCCAGGGCTTGAGGTTGTCCGACAGGGACATGGCGCAGAAATCGCCGCCCAGAGGCGCGCCGACCCGGGCCGCCGCCGCGAGCATCGCCGTGATGCCGGGCTCCACGCGGATGTCGAGGCCGCGCCAGGCCGGTTCGCCGCTCTCCACCGCCTCGAACACGGCCGCCGCCATGGCGAACACGCCGGGATCGCCCCCGGACACCACGACCACGCGGGCGCCGTCCGCCGCGAGGCCGAGGGCGAAGCGCGCCCGGTCGAGTTCGACCCGGTTGTCGGAGGCGTGCCGGCGCAGTCCGGGCCGATCCCGCACGCGGTCCACATAGGGGCCGTAGCCGACGATGTCGGTCGCGGACGCGAGGGCTTCGGAGGCGGCGGGCGTCAGGTAGCGCGGATCGCCCGGGCCGAGGCCCACGATGGTGAGAAGACCCGTCACACGCGCCTCCCTCGGCCCGGCACGATGATCAGAGAGAAGTACGGCGCCTCGACATCCTCGGGCAGGTCGGGCAGGGGAACGATCCTCTCCTGGGCCATGGTGGCGCGCTCCACGTAGATGGCCCGGTCGAACAGACCGGTGGATCTGAGGACCTCCCGGACCTTCGGCAGGTGGCTTCCGAGCTTCATCACCACGGCGGCATCCGTGCCGGAGAGGCGGCGTGCCAGCTCGGGCCCGGGCAGGGTGCCGGGCACGACGGTGAGCACGTCGTCGCCCCAGGTGATCGGCGCGCCCGCGTGGGTCCAGGCGCCCGACATGGCCGTGACGGCCGGGACGACTTCGATGGGCAGGCGGTCCTTCAGGCGCCACCAGAGATGCATGAAGGAGCCGTAGAAGAAGGGATCGCCCTCGCAGAGGACCGCCACCGTGCGGCCCGCCTCGACCTCGGCGAGCAGGGTCGCGGCCGCTTCCTCGTAGAACGGGTTCAGGGCCGCCGCGTAGTCCGGATGGTCGGCCGGGATCTCGGTCGTGACCGGGTAGGCGAGGGCGATCTCGCGCGCCGGGTTCGGGCCCACGACGGCATCCGCGATGGTGCGCGCGTTGCCGCGCCGCCCGCGCTTGCAGAAATGGACGAGCCGGTCGGCGCTCTCCAGCACCCGGCGGGCGCGCACGGTCATGTAGTCGGGGTCGCCGGGGCCGAGGCCGAGGCCGAAGAGGCGGACGGGATCCTGCATGGTCATCGGCTCACTCGACCGGGTTCGCCAGGGCGTTGACCGCCGCCGCCGCCATGGCGCTGCCGCCGCGCCGTCCGTGAACGACGAGATAGGGGACGCGGCGATCCCGGGCCAGCGCCTCCTTGGATTCCGCCGCCCCGATGAAGCCGACCGGGATGCCGATCACGGCGGCCGGCCTGGGCGCGCCGGCGTCGAGCATGTCGAGCAGATGGAAGAGCGCGGTCGGCGCGTTGCCGACCACCACGAGGGCGCCGTCGAGCCGCTCGCGCCACAGCTCCAGGGCGGCGGCCGAGCGCGTGTTGCCGTTCCGGCGGGCGAGGTCGGGGACGCGCGGGTCGTCGAGGGTGCAGATCACGTCGTTGCCCGCCGGAAGCCGGGCGCGGGTGATGCCGTTCGCCACCATCTTGGCGTCGCACAGGATCGGCGCGCCCCGCGCGAGGGCTGTTTCGGCCACGTCGGCGAAATCCGGCGAGAGCTCCACGTCCCTGGGCAGGTCGGTCATGCCGCAGGCATGGATCATGCGCACGACCACGCGCTCCGCCGTGCCGGAAAAGCCGGACAGGTCCGCCTCGGCCCGGATGATCGCGAAGGAGCGGCGATAGATCTCGGCCCCGTCCCGGATATAGGCGCGGCTCGTCATCGGGAGCGCTCCGGAAAGGCGGCGCCGAGGTCGTGGGAGGTCTTCGCAGGCATCAGGCGGATCATGAGCTCGTCGAGGGAGAGGTGAAGTAGGGGGGCGTCGCGGGTCGCGCCCTGGAGCACGACGTCATAGCGGCCATCGGGGCGCCCGGCCAGCGTCAGATCGGCGCTGCCCGGATGGGCGCAGCCTTTCGGGCAGCCCGAGACGTGAACGGTGACGCCCCCGGCCAGCAGGTCGGGGCAGGCGGCGGCGAGCCGGAGGGCGTCCGCCGGGGCGGGCGTCGCGGCGCCGGCGCAGTCCGGCCGTCCCGGGCAGGCGATCAGCGACAGGCAGGGATCGCCGGGATCGGTGACGAAGCCCGCCTGCCGGGCCTCGTCGAGAAGCGCCGGGACGTCCCGGTCGGACAATCCGGGCAGGAGGATGCCCCGGGTGAAGGACAGGCGGATCTCGCCCGTCCCGTAGCGCTCGCTCCACCCGGCCGCCCGGATCAGCTGCCCGGCGCGGCAGCGGCCGAACGGCAGCGCGAGAAGCACGGCCCTGCCGTCGGCCGCGGAGAGGATCCCCGCGCGGGGGGGCGCCCCGCGCCGGAGCGTCGCGGGTCCCGGAGCCAGACCCGCGGATGCCGCCAGACCGTCCAGGAGGTCCGGGCCGAGGTCCCGCAGGCGGCGCGCCTCGGTCCCGCCCGTGCGCCGCAGGGCGGCAAAGCCCGCGAGGATCGCCCGGACGGCGTCCGGAGCGTCGGCCGGTGATGCCGTGCCGATGCCGCGCAGGTCCCCGGCCGAGGGCACGCCGAACGCGACGCCGCCGGTCCCGGCCGCCGTCAGGTGAAGATCCGCCCCGAGCCCGTCGAGGGGCATGGCGCCGCCGCCGTCGACGGCGACGAAGACCTTGGCCGGCAACCCGTCCCCGGCCAACCCGTTCCCGACCGCGCCCAGGCTCTCGACCGCCCGGGCCAGGGCCATGGGGTCGAAGCGGTCGAGCGGGTCGAGGCCGGCGAGCGGCGAGAGGACGGTCAGACGGTGCGGGCCGTCGCCCTCGGGCTCGGCCAGGCCCAGCCGGTCGAGGAGCGCGAGCAGGCCGGGATAGGTCTCGTCGCTCACGCCGCGGATCTGCAGGTTGCCCCGGGCCGTGATGTCGAGATGGCCGTTGCCATGGGCCCGGGCCGCCTCGGCGACGAGGCGCGCCCCTGCAGCCGTGAGCCTGCCGGCGAAGGGATGCAGGCGCACGAGCAGGCCGTCGCCGGTCGCCATGGGGCGGCGCACGCCCGGGCACCAGCCGCGGCGCCTCGTGTGGACGGGCAGGGCGTTCATTCGGCCGCCTCCTTGCGCTCATCGTCGAAGAAGGCTGCCACCGAATTGAGGCGGCTCTGCCACAGGCCGCGGCGGCGGGCCTCGGCGAGACGCGCCCGGATGGCCCGGGCGGCGTCGGGATTGGAGGCTTCGATCCGCTCCCAGACGGTCCCGTCCGCCGTCACGGCCGTGAAGACGCAATCGAAGGCGGACGGCGCAACCGCGTCCGTCGTCGCCGCAAAGGCGAAGAGCGCGTCGACCGCCTGGGCGATCTCGGCGCCGCCGCGCCAGCCGTGCCGGAGCTGGCCTTCGATCCACCGCGGATTCGCGAGGCGGCCGCGCACGAGGCGGTCGATGTCCTCCGCCAGGGTGCGGGCCTTCGGCGCCTGCGGGCGGCTCGTGTCGAGGCTGTAGACGGCCGGGGCGGCGCCGAGCGACCGGGCGGCCGCCGCGAAGCCCCCGACGGCATCGGCGGCGGAATCCCCGTCCAGGATGTCGCGCTCGGCCACGTCGCTCACATGGACGAAGGCCTCCGCCTGCCCGACCCGCCGGGGAAAGCTGCCATCCTCCCGCGCCCCGCCGTCGGCCGTGAGCGCATGGGAGGTGCCGTCGAGATAGGTGCGGCCGAGATCGCCCCTCGCGTCCCAGTCCCCGTCGAGGGCCCGGGCCGACACGCCCGCCCCGTAGGTGCCGGGGGCGGAGCCGAAGACGCGGGACAAGGCCTCACCGCGCCGGCGCGCGGCCGCGAGCGCATTCCACTCGTCGTCCTCGTCGAGGGCCGCCACCGCGCGGGCGGCGGCGTCCAGCAGGGCAATCTGGTCCGGGAAGGTGTCGCGGAAGGCGCCGGAGACCCGCAGGGTCACGTCGGCGCGCGGCCGGTCGAGGAGCGGCTGCGGGACGATCTCGAACCCGGTCACCCGCGTCGAGGCATGGTCCCAGGTCGGGCGCACGCCCATGAGCGCCAGCGCATGGGCGATGTCCTCACCGCCCGAGCGCAAGGTGGGGGATGCCCACAGATCCATGACGATCCGGCGCGGCCAGTCGCCTTCCTCCTGCAGGTGGCGGCGCACCACTTCCGTCGCTGCCCGCTGCCCAAGCTCGGTAGCGGCCCGGGTGGGGATGGCCCGCGGGTCGAGCGTCGCGAGGTTGCGCCCGGTGGGCAGCACGTCGGTCTGGCCCCGCGAGGGCGAACCGGACGGGCCCGGCGCGACGAAGCGGCCGTCGAGGGCCTTCAGCAGGCCCTCGCGCTCGCCGGCCGCGCAGGCCTCGAAACCGGCGGGAGCGTGGCCGAACACGTGCAGCCCGTCGCGGATCGTCACCTCGTCCAGGTCGCAGAGATGGGCGTCGAGCCGCGTCAGGGCCTCGTCCATCGGCATGCCGTCCCGGACCCCGCAGGCATCGGCAAGCCCGCTCGTCCTGGCGCGCTCCAGGATCTCGCCCGCCACGAGGGCGGCCCGGCCCGGATGGAGCACCTGGGCGGAGGAGAACTCCTCGACCAGCTCGCGCAGGGCCGCCGCCTCGCCGTGCAGGCCCGATTCCGCGACCTGCGGCGTGAGATGGCCCACCGTGACCGCCCCGATCCGGCGCTTGGCCGGCGCGGCCTCGCCCGGATCGTCGACGATGAACGGGTAGATCACCGGCACGGCCCCGACGGCGCGTCGCGGCCAGCAGGCGCAGGACAGCGCCACCGCCTTGCCGGGCAGCCACTCGGTGGTGCCGTGGGTGCCGAGATGGACGAGGGCATGGATGCGCTCCATCGTCCGCAACCCGAGATAGAACGCGAGATAGCCGTGGCCCGGCGGGCATTCGGGATCGTGATAGGCGCCCTTGCGGTCGCGGCCGTGGCCCCGGTCCGGCTGCAGGGCCACGAGGACGTTCCCGGCGCGGATCGCGCGGAACCGGAAGGCGCCGTCCGCGAAAGCGGGATCGCGCTCGGGGCCGCCCCAGCGGCCGTCGATGGTGGCGCGCTCGTCCGGCGCAAGCGTGTCGAGCCACGCCCGATAGGCGGCGAGCGGAACCGCGAAGGACGGCTCGCCTTCGGTCAGACGCGGCATCAGGCCGTCGGCCGTGACATCCCGCCCGGCCGCGTAGCCGGCTCCCTCGAGAAGGTCGAGGATCGCGCAGGCGCTCGCCGGGGTGTCGAGCCCGACCGCGAATCCGGCGCGGCCGCCGCGCGCCGGGTAATCGGACAGGACCAGGGCGAGACGGCGCTCGCGGCGCGGCGTGCGGGCAAGGCGCGCCCAGGCGGCCGCCAGGTCGGCCACGGCGTCGATGCCGGCCGGATCGGGGGCCTGCGCGCGGCGCGAGAAGGCGAGCGCCGGATCGGCGGGCTCCTCGGTCTTGAACGAGATGGGCGCCGCCGCGATGCGCCCGTCGAATTCGGGCAGGGCGATCTGCATGGCGAGGTCGGCCGCCGAGAGGCCGCGGGGCGACGCCTCCCAGGCGTCCCTGGCGCTGCCGACCGGGATCGCCTGCAGGATCGGGCAATCGGCCTCGTCGAGGACGAAGTCCTGCCCGTCGCGGGAGGAGAAGGCCGTGGTCGTCACGATCACGTCGGGGCGGCGCGCCCGGATCGCCCGGCGCACCACCGCGACGGCGTCCGGGTCCTTCAGGCTCGACACGGCCAGCACGAGCGGGTCGATGCCCCGCCCGGCGAGCGCGTCCGACAGGGCCTCGACGGCCCGCGTGTCGCCGGAGAGAACGGAGGAGCGGTAGACCACGAGATAGGCCAGCGGGCGCCCGGCCTCGATGCGGGCGAGGACGGCTTCGGGGGATGCGACGGTGTAGGCTTCGACGCCGGAGCCCGCCTTCCCGGTGGCCGCCGCATCGTAGGCTTCCACCGCTGTCATGGCCGGGCTTGTCCCGGCCATCCCGATCGGAGGAACGCCGAGGTTCACAGGATCGGGATCACCGGGACAGGCCTGGAGATGACGTGAGGAGGGTGTCGGCTCCGGATGAGCCTGTCTCCCGAGATCGGATTCGGAGCCGGGCTCCCTGCCACCACACGATCCCGCCGGCGCCCAGGCGAAAGCGCGCGGGGCCGCGCGGGGCGGCTCCGCCGCCGCATCGGACAGGCCGATCTCGGCCTCGATGCGGGCGAGCAGGCGGCGCATGTTGTCGATGCCGCTGGCCCGGAAATAGGCGTCGAGCTCGTCGCAGAGCGCCTCGGGAACGGTCGCGTAGGCCGAAAGCCGCGGATCGGCCCGGTCGTCGCCCGGCAGCACCGCGAGCTTCACCCCGTGGGACCGGCAGGCCCGGGAGAGGCGCTCGATGCCGTAGCGCCAGTAGTCGAGGCCGCCGAGGCAGCGCACGAGCACGAAGCGCGCCTTCGCGGCGGTCTTCTCGATATAGAGGTCGACCGAGAGCGGATGGCGCAGGCGGCGCAGGGAGGCGAGGCGGAGCGAGGCTCCGCCCGCCGCCGGCCTTCGGGCTTCCGCCAGGGCGCCGAGGTCGCTGTCCGCGAAGGACAGCACCACCACATCCCCCGGCGGCTGCTGGAGGTCGACGGCCTCCTGGCCTTCGTCGAGGGAGAACGCCGTGACCGGAAGGAGGTGCATGTCACCCGCGCAGCGCAGCCTCGACGGCCTTCAGGTCGAAACCCTTGAGGCCGATCACCACCATGCGCCCGTCGCGGGTCTCGCCGGCCTTCCAGGGCCGGTCGAAGTGATGCGCGACGCGCGTGCCGACGCCCTGGACCACGAGGCGCATGGGCTTGCCGTCGACGGGCGCGAAGCCCTTGATCCGCAGCACGCCGTCAGCCTCCGCGGCGCGCTCGACGCGGGCGACGAGCGCCTCCGGGGTGGCGAATGCGCCGACCGGCACCGCGATGCTGTCGAAATCGTCGTGGTCGTGGTCGTCGGCGGTCTCGTGGTGCGAGGGGCGGGACTCAAGGTCCGCCTCCGCGGCCGCCCCGAGGCCGAGCAGGACCGTCGGGTCGACCCTGCCGTGCGCGGTCTCGATCACCTTCACGGCGCGGGGCAGGTGCTCCTCGATCTCGGCCAGGACCTTCCCCCGGTCCCCGGCGGCCATCTGGTCGGTCTTGTTGAGGATGATCAGGTCGGCGCAGAGAAGCTGGTCCTCGAACACCTCTTCCAGGGGGTTCTCGTGATCGACGGAGGAATCCGCCCGGCGCTGCGCCTCCAGGGCTTCCGGATCCTCCGCAAAGGCTCCCGAGGCCACGGCCGGCCCGTCGACCACGGCGATCACCCCGTCGACCGTCACCCGGGAGCGGATGTCCGGCCAGTTGAAGGCGCGCACCAGCGGCTTGGGCAGGGCGAGGCCCGAGGTCTCGATCAGGATATGCTCGGGCGGGTTCGGCCGGTCGAGCAGGGTGTTCAGGGCCGGGACGAAATCGTCCGCCACCGTGCAGCACAGGCAGCCGTTGGGCAGTTCGACGATGTCCTCTTTCGTGCAGCCCTCGATGCCGCAGCCTTCGATGAAGGAGCCGTCGAAGCCGAGGTCGCCGAACTCGTTGACGAGAACCGCGATGCGGCGTCCGCCCGCATTCTCGAGGAGGTGGCGCACCAGGGTGGTTTTGCCGGCACCGAGGAATCCGGTGACGATGGTGCAGGGGATCTTGCTGAGATCGCTCATCGGTTGAGCCTTTCGGCGGCCTCGGTCAGGCCGCGCTGCTGGTCTTGATCGGGGGGATGCGGGCGACGACGCCCTTGCGGAAGGCCTCGGGCCGCTCGCGCCACGGCACGAGGCCGTCGGACGTGGCCGCGTAGCGCCGCACGCCGTCGAGGATCGTCTCGACGGAGGTCTCGGCGTTCAGGTCGCCGTAGATGTAGGTCCAGCGTCCGGGAGCCGAGACGGCGATCGTGCAGGGGCGCTTGCACACGGACAGGCACTCGACCGCCTCCACGCGCACCTTGGGCGCATCGGGCCGGGCGAGCGCCTCCGCGAGGGCCCGGTGCAGCACGGCGCCGGGCCGGAGCGCCTTGTCGTCCGGGCCACCCGCCTCGCGGCAGGTGACGCAGACGTGCAGGCAGATCTCCTCATGAGACGAGGTCATGGCGTCAGGCGGCGGTCGTCAGGGCGAGGGCGAAGGTCGCCGCCCCGGCGAGGGCGACCGCCAGGCCGGCGAGGCGCAGCCGCAGCGAAGGAGCCTGGAACGGAGCCTGGAGCGGACCCTGGAGCGAACCCTTGGCGAAGCGCCGGGCCGCGAAGGCGATCCCGGTCGTGAGCGCCGTCTGGACCACGACGAGGCCGGCCAGATAGGCGACGAGCGGGGTCGATTCCGCCCCGACGATCGATTCGCCCAGGGCGTAGCCGTGCACGGCGCCCCCGATGGCGAAGAGGGCGGCGATCGCCGCATAGGGGAGCGTGGCGCGCACGGTGGCGGCGATGCCGATGACCACGACGCTCAGCGCCACGAGCAGCTCGGCATGGGGCAGGTCGGCGCTCGCCAGGTGCAGGCCGATCCCGGCCGCCATGGCGACGATCCAGAAGGCCGGCAGGGTGAGGCCGCGGGCGAAGCGCGACGAGACCAGGCCGACGCCCACGAGGGCGGCGAGGTGGTCGAGACCGATGACCGGATGGGCGAGGCCCGAGAGCAGGCCCTGGGCGAAGGTGGACGGCAGCTGGCCGCCCATGGCGTGATGGGCGAGGGCGGGCGTCGCGGCCACGAGGCCGGCGAGCGTCAGGGCGGCGAATCGGGTGTTGGCGAACCGGGTCTTGGGCATAAGGCGTGCGGTCATCGTTCTCTCCGTCGGGAGACTCAATTCAGGTCGAGTCTGTTGCGCTTCCACGGACGGAACCGAACGACGGAAACGTCATTCGACTACGGTCACCGTCGGCACACCCCGTCCGACAGACCCGATAGAAGCAAAGGCTGACGGCAGGTCTCCTGGCTCGCGGGTCGATGCTTTGCGCCGCCTTCCCGGGACGATGAGGCCCAGTGGCATGTGGAGCGAAGGCTCGCCGCTTACAGTTGCGGGGGCAGCCGCGGTGTCTCACCGCATTCCCTTTTCACCCCGTTGCCGGGGCACCGTCCCGCCCAGGCTTACCGGGGCCAGGGCCATCTTTCAAGCCTCGGCGTTGCGGATGGCCCGGCCTTGAATTCCCGGCCGGGTCTGTTCATGGTGCGGCCCGCTCGGGCGAAGGCGGGATCGGATGACCCAGGACATCGGGATGAGCAAGGACATCGGGATGACCAAGGACGACGAGGCGCGCCACCGCGCCAAGATGATCAAGCGCAAGGAGGTCCAGGACCGGGAGGTCGCCTCGAAGACGGTCGAGAAGGGGCTCCTGATCGTCCATACCGGTCCCGGCAAGGGCAAGTCGACGGCGGCCTTCGGGCTCATGCTGCGGGCGCTCGGGCGCGGTTTCCGGGTGGGGGTGGTGCAGTTCATCAAGGGCGCCTGGGAGACCGGGGAGCGCCTGGCCCTCGACCGGTTCTCCGACCAGGTCGAATGGCACACCATGGGCGAGGGCTTCACCTGGGAGACCCAGGACCGCTCCCGCGACGTGGCCGCGGCGGCGCGCGCCTGGGACAAGGCGAAGGACCTGATGGCCCGTCCGGACCTCAGCCTCCTGGTGCTCGACGAGCTCAACATCGCGCTGCGCTACGAGTACCTGGATCCGGCCGAGGTGGTCGAGACCCTGAAGCGGCGCCGGCCCGGTCTTCACGTGGTCGTCACCGGGCGCAACGCGAAGCCGGAGCTCATCGAGGCGGCCGACCTCGTCACCGAGATGACCCTGGTGAAGCACCACTTCGCGGCCGGCGTGAAGGCGCAGGAAGGCGTCGAGTTCTAGATGCGCGCTCTCATGGTGCAGGGCACCGGCTCCAACGTGGGCAAGTCCCTCCTGGTGGCGGGCCTGTGCCGGGTCTTCGCGCGCCGGGGCCTGACGGTCCGGCCGTTCAAGCCGCAGAACATGTCGAACAACGCCGCCGTCACGGCCGACGGCGGCGAGATCGGCCGCGCCCAGGCCCTGCAGGCGCGCGCCGCCGGCGTGGCGCCGAGCGTCCACATGAACCCGGTCCTGCTCAAGCCCCAGAGCGAGACCGGCTCGCAGGTGGTGGTGCAGGGCCGCGTGGTCGGCACCGCCCGGGCGCGGGAGTACCAGTCCTGGAAGCCCCGCCTCATGGCGGCCGTCCTCGACAGCTTCGGGCGGCTCTCGGCCGAGGCCGATCTCGTCCTGGTCGAGGGCGCGGGCTCGGCCTCCGAGGTGAACCTGAGGGCCGGCGACATCGCCAATATGGGCTTCGCCCGCGCGGCCGGCGTGCCCGTGGTGCTCGTGGGCGACATCGACCGGGGCGGCGTGATCGCGAGCCTCGTGGGCACCCGGGCGGTGCTCGACGAGGCGGATGCCGCGATGATCCGCGGCTTCGTGGTCAACCGCTTCCGGGGCGACCCGTCCCTGTTCGAAAGCGGCATGGACTTCGTGGCCGGGCGCACCGGCTGGCCGGCGCTCGGCCTCGTGCCGCATTTTCCCGACGCCGCGCGCCTGCCCGCCGAGGACGGCCTCGGCCTGCGGCGCGAGGGGCGGAAGGGCGCGGTGGCGATCGCCGTCCCGGTGACGCCCTGGATCTCCAATTTCGACGACCTCGATCCCCTGCGCGAGGAGCCCGGGGTCGAGGTGGTGCTGGTCGAGCCCGGACGCCCGCTGCCCGCGGAGGCCGCGCTCGTCCTGCTGCCCGGCTCGAAGACCACCATCGACGACCTGCTGTTCATCCGCCGGCAGGGCTGGGACGTCGATCTCAAGGCGCATGTGCGGCGGGGCGGGCGGGTGCTGGGCCTGTGCGGCGGCTACCAGATGCTCGGCCGGCGCATCGAGGATCCCTTCGGCATCGAGGGTGAGGCGGGCCGCGCGGTCGAGGGGCTGGGCCTTCTGGACGTGGCGACCACGCTCACCGCGACCAAGCGGCTCGAGGCGGTGACCGGAGCCACGCTCGCCGACGACGCGCCGCTCGCGGGCTACGAGATGCATCTGGGCGAGACGGCGGGCCCGGATGCGGCGTCGCGCCCCTTCGCCCGGCTGGCGGGCGGGCGGCCGGACGGCGCCGTCTCGGCGGACGGCCTCGTGACCGGCACCTATGTCCACGGCCTGTTCGCGGATGACCGCCAGCGGGCGCGGTGGCTCGCCCTGCTCGGGGCCGAGCCGAGCGATCTCGCCTATGAGCCCCTCGTGGACGACATCCTCGACCGCTTCGCCGACCACCTGGAGACCCATCTCGACTGCGACCGGCTCCTCGCCCTCAGCGCGCGATGAACCGGGCCGCGAGGGCCATTACCACGGCGAGACCGAACAGGAGCGCGCAGGCGGTGCGGTAGAGGGCGAGGGCCCGGTCGACGTCCTCCGCCCGGGCCTCGGCGCGCCCGTCGCCCATCCAGCGGTCCTCGACCCGCACGTCGCCATACACCCGGGGGCCCGCGAGGCGCAGGCCCAGGGCCCCGGCCATGGCGGCCTCCGGCCAGCCGGCATTGGGCGAGCGGTGATGGGCGGCGTCGCGCCGGACGGCCTGCCAGGCCTTCCGGGCCGACGCGCCGGGATGGAGGGCGGCCGCCGCGATCACGAGCAGGGCCGTCAGGCGCGAGGCGGGCAGGTTCACGAGATCGTCGAACCGGGCGGCCGCCCAGCCGAAGGCCTCGTGCCGGGGCGTCCGGTGGCCGATCATGCTGTCGGCGGTATTGGTCGCCTTGTAGAGGGCGGCGCCGGGCAGCCCGCCGAGGCCGAGCCAGAAGGCCGGCGCCACGATGCCGTCGGAGAAGTTCTCGGCCAGGCTCTCGATGGCCGCGCGGGCGACCCCCGCCTCGTCCAGGCTCTGCGGGTTGCGCCCGACGATCATCGCGACCGCCCGGCGGCCCCCGTCGAGGCCGCTCTCGCGCAGACCCGTCGAGACCGCCGCCACATGCTCGTGCAGGCTGCGCTGGGCGATCAGCGTGCCGGAGAGAAGGGCCAGGATCGCAAGGCCGATGGGGCCGAGCGGCAGAAGAGCCGCTTGGAGCATCCACGCGGCGGCTCCCGTGACGGCCAGGAGCAGCAGCAGGGCGAGAACGCCCGCGGCGCGGCGGCGGCCGAACGACCGGCCCTCCCGGTTCAGCCCCCGGTCGAGCCCCTTGATCAGATGCCCGATCCAGGTGACGGGATGGCCGATCCGCGTGTAAAGGCGGGAGGGATAGCCGAACGCCGCCTCGGCCGCGAGGGCGAGGCTCAAGGTGACGAGGCTGTCGGAGAGGATCATGGGGCGATCGGTGGGTGAAGCGGATGAGTGACGCGGGGATCTGGCATGGGGGCGATCTGGACGTGGCCCGGCGGCTCTTTCCGGACGCGCCCGACCCGTGGATCGACCTGTCGACGGGGATCAACCCCATAGCCTATCCGGTGCCGCCCTTGCCAGCCCGTCTGTTCGAGCGGCTGCCCACGCCCGCCGATCACGGGGATCTCGAGGCCGCCGCCGCCGAAGCCTATGGCGCGCCCGATGCCGCCATGGTGGTGGCCGCGCCGGGAACGCAGGTTCTCATCGGCCTGCTGCCGGCTCTGCGCGCCCGGTCGCGCGTCGCCATTCTCGGGCCGACCTATGCCGAGCATGCCCGGGCCTGGCGCGGGGCCGGGCATGACGTCATGGAAGTCGCCTCGCCCGACCGGGCCGGAGAGGCGGATGTCCTCGTCGTGGTGAACCCCAACAATCCCGACGGCCGCCTGCTGTCCCGGGCGCTCCTGCTCGACCAGGCCGAGCGCCTGCGGGCGCGCGGCGGCTGGCTCGTGGTCGACGAGGCCTTCGCGGATTTCGCCGCCGGCGAGACGCTCGTCCCGGTGCTCCCGGACAACGCGGTCGTCCTGCGCTCCTTCGGCAAGACCTATGGGCTCGCCGGCGTGAGGCTCGGCTTCGCGGTCGCGGCCGGCGATGCGGCCGGGACGCTGCGGCGGGTGCTGGGACCCTGGTCGGTTTCGGGCCCGGCCATGGAGGTCGGACGGCGGGCGCTGCGGGATCGTCCATGGCGGCTGGCTGCCCGGGAGGCACGGGGCCGGGATGCCCGCCGCCTCGATGCGCTCCTCGAACCCCGCTCCGAGCAGCCGCTGGCCGGGACGGTCCTCTACCGGCTCATGAGCGGCGGACGCGCCCCGGACCTGTTCGCGCATCTCGGACGGCACGGCATCTGGGTCCGACGGTTCCCGTTCGACCCGCGCCTTCTCCGCTTCGGCCTGCCGGGCTGCGACGAGGCTTGGCGGCGTCTCGAAGCCGCGTTCGCCAGCTTTGTCTGAGAAGCCCACTAAAGCATCGGACCCAAAAGTGGACTTGCACTTTTGGGATCCATCCGATGCTTTCTTCTTGCATGAGAGCATCGGTCAGAACGGACCCAGCGGGCCGCGCCAGCGAAAACCGGATCCACTTTTCCGTCCGATGCTCTAGAATCCGAGACAAAGAAAAAGCCGCGTCCGATCTTTCGATCGAACCGCGGCTCGAGCCCGTGCTTAGCCCCCCAGGCACGGTAGTGTTGGAAAAATATCTTTGGTGACTGTTGTTGTGAATTGCCCCGCATCAATGGGTTCATTCTATAGCCTCGGGCGGGCTCGAAAAGAAATAGTGGAATATACGTAATTCCAATGGTCAAGCTTACTTGCGCGACCGGTATTGCCAAGTTTTCGAAAGCAGCTTCGGAACCCCTGTCGAGATTTCGGCAGGAATGTTATTGTTCGCTCAGGCTTGGCTTTGGCTCCCGCCGGTCCGGTCGGTGTCCGTATTCCGGGCGGTGGCCCAAGCGAGTGTCGCAAGTCGGTGGCGCAAGTCGGTGCGGTCGTGGCCGCACAAGTCCGATCACGTTCGGCAGGAGCTGCGGTTCGATGTCGTCCGGTCATATCGAGAGGAAGATGCTCAGGGCCTGGAACACGCCTGGACTGGCTTCGATCGGGGCGTTTCTCGGGATCGCCATGGCGACAATCCATCAGGTCCACCACGTGATCCTCGACAACCTTCCGGAGCAGAGCGCGGTGGTCCACATCTTCGGGGAGCTCTTCGCCGCGACGGCCTTCGGCGCCGTGGTGCTGGCCGGGATTTCCGAGGTCCGGAACCGCCTCGTGAGACTGGTGGGCTGACGGGCCAGGGTCACGGGTCGATGTCGAGGCGCAGCCGGATCTTCTCGGCCGGCATCTCAAGGATTTCGGCCAGCTGTTGGCGGGCGTCCGCAAGAACGCTCTCCGTCAGGGCGATCAGACCCTTCGGAACGCCCGCGAGGGCGGAGGGAGGCTCCGGCGGCTGGACGTCGTCCGGCGCGTCGTCCGAACTGTCCGACAGCCCCTGAAGGTCCGCCTGGAACATGACCCCGTGGGTCTTGCCATTCGACCACATGAGCTGAACCGGCATGGTCTGCTCGAGGGCGGGAATGAGCAGTTCGAACTGCTGCGGGAGTTCGATCGCGGCCGGAAGCCAGATCCGGGCTCCCGTCGAAGAGATGTCCCGCAGCGTGCATTGAAGGTGAGGCGCTTCCCGGCCGAGGACGATCCTTCCCTCCAGGATCGAGGGGAGACGCTCGCTCTGGCGACGATCTCGCATGTATGAACCTTTCGACGCACTTCTGCCGAAAATAGCACCGATCGATCGATGCAGACCAGAAATCCCGCAGATAGGCTTAAGATCGTTCAACCGGGGCGAACGGTTCTCGGGCTCGCGGTCGGTGGCCGCGAGAGCGCCCGATGCGCCCTTCCTTGAGCGGCGCGTCGTTCGGTTCGCACCACCCTTCCCACGTCATGCCTTCCCACGTCATGGCCGGCCTTGTGCCGGCCATCCCGATCGGAGAGGCGCCGCGTTCCCAACAATCGGGATCACCGGGACGAGCCCGGTGATGACGTGGTGTGTGTATGGCCCGGTGCGAACACCCTCCCCACGTCATGGCCGGCCTTGTGCCGGCCATCCCGATTGCTTGAAGCGCCGCGCCTCTCGCATCGAGATCACCGGGACGAGCCCGGTGATGACGTGGAGGGGAGAGACGGCCATCCCGATGGTCCGAGGCTCTAGCGCTTCAGGCGCTTCACGTTGGCCCGGACCTTCCGGCGGTATCCCTTCACGACCTTGTGGGGCGAGCCCCCCGCCGCGAGCGTCGCCGCCGCCTCCGCGAAGGCGGTGACCTTCTCGGTGACCATCAGGAGGTTTTCCGCGTGCGAGCCTTGGCCCATGGCGGCGCGGGACACGCGGGTCCAGATCACCATCTGGGCCTCGAAGGCCAGCATCGTGGTATCCGTCGCAAGTTTCATCCAGGGTAAGAGCATCGGAGGTCCTGAAGGGTGGCAGAGTATTGGCAACTGTGCGGCTCGCATTCGGTTCGCCGGCCGTGACAAAGAAAGACTATGCCATCGAAGTGCTGTCGGATGGTTTCATAAATGATTAGGCCTGTCCGGAATAGTGAGCGGGGATTCAGGGGGAATTTCAACGCTTCAGATTGTCAATTAACATAGGTGAATACCAGAATGGGGTTCAGCCCCATGGCTTTCAGCGTTCTCGAGGGGATGCGTAATGCCCCGCTATTACATTGATGTCAGGAGCCATTTCGGCATCGATGAGGATCCGAGTGGCGTCGAGTTGCCGGACATCGCGGCCGCCAGGAGCGAGGCCGCGAGAGTGGCCGAGAGGCTTCTGAAGAGCTGGGCCGGCATGTCGCCGCATTACAGCAGCGAGATCATGATCGAGATCGTCGGGGAGGATCTCCGCCCCGTTCTCATCATCCCCTGGATGGACGCGACGTCGACGTCCGACGAGTGATTCTCGACCCTCACCGGGAATCCGGCTTGAGCTGACGCAGCGCCTCGTCGTGCGTTTCGAAGATCCTGAACACCCGGTCCATCGCGGTCAGCCGGAACAGCTTCTGAACCTGGCTGCTGGGCGCCACGATCCCGATGTCGCCGTCGGCTTTCCGGGCCGCCTTCAGGGCGGCGACCAGGGCGCCGAGACCGGTGCTGTCCATGAACGAGACATGGGCCAGATGCAGGGCGAGCCTGACATTGCCGCCGGCGATCGCCGATGAGATCTGCTGTTTGAAGCTCGGCGCCGCGGCGGCGTCCAGGCGGCCTTCGATGTTGACCAGGGCTGTTCCCGCGTCCTGCGCAGCCAGCTCGATGTTCATGCGCTCCCCCTTCAGGATTACTCCAAGCGGCGTAGATCAACGCACGATCTCAGATTTCGATCCTGGAGCATAGGACGTGAAAAGTGGACGCATGTTCGAGGCCCGACCCGATGCTCCACTCTTGGCTGGCGCGTCGTACGGGTCGCGAGCGTGGCTCGCTTTCGTCCGCACGATGCGCTCGGCAGTCTTCCGGCCGGGATCACCGGGACAAGCCCGGTGATGACGTGAGAGGGTGGCATGAGCGGGTGATGATACCTTCCACACGCCATGGCCGGCCTTGTGCCGGCCATCCCGATTGCTTCGGGCTCAGCGCGTCAGACAAGCGGGATCGCCGGGACGAGCCCGGTGATGAGGGGGAGGGGAGAGACGGCCAGCCCGATGGTCCGATGCTCCCATCTTGAAGCGGCGCATCGTTCGGGGCGGACCCGCTCTCGTCCGCACGATGCGCTGATGGGAACGGAGGCGTTGGAGGTGGCCCGGGCTTACGGGCTGCTGGCCCAGCTGGCCAGGGCGCTTTCCGGGTTCTGACCGAGCGGCGTCGCCACGGTCACGGGTGCGGGAGGCGTGGCCCGGGTCATGCAGACCTGCATGTGAGCCTTGCGGGCATCCTTGATCTCGGCCCGGTAATCGGGCAGCGACAGGTTCCGTGTCCGGAAGATCAGCCGCGTTTCCTTGTAGCAGGCGTTCCACCGGGCTTTCCCCTCGGGAGACGACGCCCAGCGCCGGTCCTGCGCGGAGACGCTGCCCGAAGCCAGGACGGTGCAGGCCAGCATGGCGCAAGTGAAATAGCGCATCGGCGAGGCTCACGGTGTGAGGATCGGCTCATGGGCGGAGTATAGCCGACTGCCATCCCAGGTGTCTCACGACACGGGCAGGGCAAAAGTGGTCACACTTTTGCTCCATCGTCGTCGGGACGATTGCAGCGCGGGCCGTTGAGCGGCGACGAACGTCGGAAGAGCGATCTCACGCCATGGCGAAACCATGGGCGCCGAAACCGAAGGACGGTCGCATTCAACGATGCGCTAAGGGAGTTGAGAGCACAGGAGGAGGGCCGTGACGGCCGCCGTCAGGGCCGCAGCGATCAGGCCCTTGTCGATGAGATGGGCCGGCAGGGCAGTGCGCGGGAGCGTTCGCTTTACCACATCAAGGCTCGATGGCTGGGACGTCACAGGCTGTCTTACCTGTGGCGGGCGCCCGGCATGTCAACACCATGGTCATCGATCCTGTTTCCACACGGGCAGGAGCTGGGAGAATTTGCCCCGGATGATCTCGTAGCACTCGCAGGCCGTCTCTTCGAGGCCGCGTCGATCCAGGATGGTGATGCTGCCTCTGCTCTGGTTGATGAGCCCGGCCTCGTGGAGGCTCCGCGTGACGGCGCTCACGGTCGAGCGCTGGACCCCCAGCATCTCCGCGAGAAACTCGTGCGTCAGGGGCAGTTCGTCCGAGCCCCACCGGTCGCGCGTGCTGAGAATCCAGCGGCAGCATCGCGCCTCGACGCCGTGCGTGGCGTTGCAGGCGACGCTCTGGAGCGTCTGCGCCAGCAGGGCCTCGGTGAACCGCAGGATGAGCTGCTGAACGTTGGGCCGGGTCTTGAAGGCATCGTGCATCAGGTCCAGGTCGATCCGGGATGCCGTTCCGGGGATCTGGACGATATAGCGTCCGAACGAGTTGCGGGACACGAAGGCGCTGACGAAACCGAAAAGGGATTCGCACCCGAACGTGGCCATCTCGGCCGACTTGCCGTCGATCATGACGGTCACGAGAGACACCACCGCGCTGTGAGGGAAGTAGGTATGCTGGATCGCCTGGCCCGGCTCGTAGATCACGTCGCCGCGCTGACAATCCACGAATTCGAAATGCGGCTCCAGATACGCGAAATCCTCGTCGTCCAGAGCGGCCAGGAGCCGATTGGATCGGTGAGGGCTGTCCATACGAACCTGCGTCACGGGGGACGGTCCTGTTCTGAACAGGCTTCATTCTACCACACTGGACGGTCCAGCGCATCGGACGGACCCAGCGGGTCGGCGGCCGCGATGCGGGAACCGCGCGGGCATCGCCGCCCGCAGGGCGGCGCGCGATCTCATTCGATCACCACGTCGGCGCTGCTGAGAAGCGTCGGCGGCACGGCGATGCCGAGAGCGCCGGCGGCCTTCAGATTCACGAACAGCTCGACTTTCGTGACGAGCTGAACGGGAAGATCGGCCGGTTTCTCACCGTTGAGAATCCGCCCGGCATAGATGCCGGTGCGGCGGTGCGACTGGGTGAAGTCTCCGCCGTAGCTCATCAGCCCGCCCGCGTTCGGGAAGTCGCGGGACTGTGTGATCGCCGGCACGCGATAGCGGGTCGCCAGCGCGGCGAGGCGCTGGCTGCGGAACGCGAAGTAGGGATCGGACGTGAACACCAGACCGCCGGCATCGAGCCCGGCGACCGCCGAGAACAGGCCTTCGAACTCGATTTCGTCGCTGGTGCTCAGAACGTGAAGCCGTACGCCGAGGGCGTCGGCCGCCGCATGGAGGTTCTTCAGCTGGGAATCGGCCGTCGGGCTCGTGGGGTTGACGGCAACGGCGAACACGGTCTCGTCCGGCAGCAGCTCGCGCATGAATTCGAGCCGCTTGCGCGAGACTTCCACGCTCAGGCTCGACACGCCCGTGAGATTGCCCCCGGGCCGGGACAGGCTGTCCACGACGCCCAGCGCGACCGGGTCGCCGCCCATCTCGAACACGATGGTGATCGTGCCGGTGGCCGATTTCGCCGCCAGGGCGGCCGGAGCGCCCCCGGCCGCGACGATGACCGCGGGCTTGCGCGCCGCCAGGTCGGCCGCGAGAGCCGGCAGGAGCTTGTACTGCCCCTGCGCCCAGCGATACTCGATGGCGACGTTGCGGCTCTCGGAATATCCGGTCTCGCCGAGGCCTTCGCGGAACGCCTTGAGGCGGCTGGCGAAGGGTTCGGGCGATTCCGGGCCGAGATATCCGATCAGGGGAATCGCGAGAGGCTGGGCGCGGACGGGACGCGCCAGCGTGGCCGCGCCGAGCCCGGAGATGAAGTCGCGGCGCCTCATCGGGCCGGTATCCGTGCGCGCGAGGCCGCGAACGATCATGGGGTCTCTGCTTCGAACGGCCATCGCGCGTCACCTCGATGCGTCCAGGGGCCCCGCAACCCGGCCGCATGATAGCCGCATTGCTCGCGTCCCGAAACCGGCCGGAATGTCAGCCTATCGCGTCACGGGGCATGGGCCGCGTGGCGGCGTCCGGGCTGCCTGCAACGGGCTCGGGGCAGGCGGGCGGCTGTGCGAAGGGCACCCCGTAGACGGGCATCTTCTCGTCGTAGCCCTTGATCGAGCGCAGCCCCAGCGACGCGATCGCGCGCTTGTCCGTCACGGCCTCGGCGACGGCCACATCCGCGAGGATCTCCCCGTCGGCCGCCGAGGCGCACAGGCGCGCGGCGAGGTTCACGACGCTGCCGATGGCCGTGTAGTCGAACCGGCTTTCGTACCCGATCCGCCCGACGGTCGCGGGCCCCATGGCCAACCCGATTCCGAAGCCGATCCGATGGCCGCGCCCGCTCCAGCCGACGATGAGGTCCTGGACGCTGCGCTGCATGTCCGCCGCCATGTCGACGGCCCGGAGGGCGGGGTCGTCGATCGGCACGGGTGCATTCAGAAGCAGCATCAGGCCGTCCCCCGAAAAGCTCGTCAGCGTTGCGGCGTTTCTCGTGATGATCTGCCCGAGGGCATCGTAATATTCCGACAGCACGTTCATCACCTCGTCGGGCGTCGCCTTCGCCGAGAACGCCGTGAACCCGCGCAGATCGCAGAACACCACCACCACCTCGGTGCGCCGTCCCTCGAGCACGCTGTCGTCTCCCTTGCGGTCGACGAGCTCGGCGACCTGGGGCGCCAGGAACCGCTTCAGCTTGGCGATCCGCTCCTGCCGCTCCTGGGAGACGGCGAGCTCCGCCGCCATGATGTTGAAGCTGTCCGCCAGCCGCTGGAGCTCGTCGCCCGTCCCGATATGGATGCGATGCTCGAAATGGCCGGCGCCGATCCGCTCGGTGCCCTCCTCGAGCCGCCGGATCGGGTCGGTCATCCGGCTCGCCAGCACATAGGCCAGGAGGCCCGCGAAGGCGGCGCCGGCGAGCAGAAGGCCGCCGGTGCGCCACAGGGCGGCATAGATGGGCCCGAACGCCTCGGACAGGGGCTGCTCGACGACGATCGTCCAGTCGGGCCCGGGCACGGGAGCGGCCGCGGCGGCGATCGCCTTCCCCTGGCCGTCCGTGCCCGTGACGACGTCCGTTCCGGCCTGCCCGATCAGATCCCGGAGCGCCCGGAACGGCGCCAGGGTGGCCTCGTCGGCTCCGCGCAGCACGAGGCTGATGTCCGGGTGGGCGATGAGCCGGCCCGGCCCGTCGAGCAGGAACGCGGTGCCCGTCCTGCCGACCTTGATGGCCGAGATCACGTCCCAGATCAGCTTCAGGTTCACCTCGGCGACGACCACCCCGACGGACGCGCGGTTGCCCGACATGGCGACCGTCAGGTACGGCTCGGAATCGCGGTAGTAGCGGACCGGTCCGTACCACAGGCGGGTGGACCGGGCTCCGGCGACGGCCTCGTTCTCCGTGCGGTTCGCGCGGCTCTCGGTCCGGTTCAGTCCGATGCGCGAGACATAGAGCCGCTCGCGCCCGGCGCCGTCCACCAGGGTGAGGCTGACGATGGCCGGCACCTGCCGCATCAGGCGCAGGGCATCGATCCGCCGCTGCTCGTCGGGTTCCTCCGTCCAGGAGAGCTGGACGAGGCCCCCGAGCTGGTTGGTGATGCCCTCGAGAAACCCCTGGATCTTGACGGCCGCCGATCGCGCCTCGACCGCGAGCAGCTGGTCGAGGGTCGCCCGTTGATCGCGATAGCTGAACCAGGCCTCGCTGACGCCATTGGTCGCCAGGGGAATGACCACGGCGAGATACAGCACGAGGAAGTATTTTTGGAACAGCCCGCTGAACCGGAGGCGGCGCCCTGTCATGGCCGGCTGCGCATCGGCCGGTCCCGCCGGAAACGGGCAGGCCGGGCGAGGGCGGGGCGCGTGCGGTGCGTCGACACGGAAGGCAAGGCGATCATCGAGAGCCCTCGACCCGTCATGGTCGCATGCCCTGGATTATGAAGCCGGGCCGGGCATCCCGCCAGTGGTTTGTTCTCCCGCGGCCGTCGCGACGGCGGATCACCACTGTTGCAGGCGCGCTACACAAAAAAGAGAAAGGCAGCCGAGCTGCCCTTTTGTGCTTGCTGCTTTTTCGTGCACAAAGTACTTTATTGCAATGCAGCACGGTGATTGGCGTTACCGTCCTGCGCGCCCTTCTTGGGCGTTTCCTCCCTAAACTTCGGGCCGCATTCGTGCGGCCCTTTTTCTTGTTGGGGGAGGTTATTCACGCTCCCCGTTTCGGGCAAGCCAAATTCTGCGGCTCTTACGTACGTCAAAAGTATAGCCTCGCTCGCGACGCCCGGAGGCGGCGGCCGATCCGCTCTTCGGCAAGAGGAGCGCCGGACGGTGCGCCGCTCAAAGGCTTGAGCATCGGATGCGATCCCGAAAGTGCATTCCACTTTCGGGTCCGATGTTCTAGGGATGGCAGGGAACTGGGGTTGGGGGATGATGATGGACGGGAGCGATCAACTCGGCTCCGCCGTGACGCTCGGCATTGTGCTGGCTGTCGGCGTGGCGCTGGTCCTGCTGCTCGTAGGGCTCGTTCGGGCCGTCTGGCGCTGGATGATCGGAGGCACGCGATCGGCCAAGGGGGCTCGGAAGCAGGAGCCCAGACTCGACCCGGTCGAGCCGATCGGCCCGGCGGGAGTCACCGCGTCGGATCTCTTCGTGGTCCGGTCGAACCTCAATGCCATCGCCCGGCAGGTCGAGGATCTGGAGCGCAGGCTTCGCCTCGAGGGGGCCGGGAGCGCGAAGGACATGGCCGCCACCCGCGATTGACCGGGCCGGCCCGGACACCCTCCACACGTCATGGCAGGCCATCCCGATCCGGTGCAGCGCGGGGCCTCTCAGAAGCGGGTTCACCGGGACAAGCCCGGTGATGACATGGGTGGGTGACCATCGCTGTGGCGTGACCTTTCCCACGACCCTCCTACGTCATGGCCGGCCCTGTGCCGGCCATCCCGATTGCCCCATGCTCAACCCATTGAGCGGCGCACGTGCGCAAAACCGGTTCCCACTTTTGCGTCCGATGCTCTAGCCTCGGGCATGATCCCGTCCGGCCTGTCGGACGAGGACGGCGGCCGTGCCGACGTCAAACCACGAACAGATCGTGATGGGTCAGAGCCGTTCCCGGCTTCACCCGGGCGAACTCGATCGGCGCCCCGGATCCGGATGCATCGGCGTCGTAGGACAGGGCGCCCGAGCTCCTGTCGTAGAGAACGTGGTCGTTCCTGTCCTTCGCCTGGGAGCCGAGGGCGAAGAACGCTTCCTTCAGTTGCGCGGGTTGCGAGAGCGTGCCGTTGCCGAGCTTGCTGAAAACCTTGTTGTCGAGCCAGATCCTGTCCTGGCCCGGCTTGAAGTCCGTGATCGTGTCCACATTGACCGCGCGACCCGCCGCGGATGTCCCCGGTTTCGAGTCGAACACGAAGACGTCCTTTCCGGCGCCGCCGGACAGAACGTCGTTGCCCGGTCCGCCGGAGAGCGTGTCGTTGCCCGCTTTCCCGTGCAGAGTGTCGTTCCCGGAACCGCCCTTGATCGTCGCGACGGCGGCCTTCTGCAGGCTCGCTTTCGCCATGGCCTTGTGCGAGACCGACAGGGCGTAGAACGAGGTCTGTCCGTACCCGGTCCCTTGCGTCTCGTTCACGCCCAGATAGGCGCCGGCCTTGAAGTAGAAGGTGTCGGACTGCCACACGCTGTTGATCTTGCTGACCGACTTGTAGGTCTGGCCGTCGGCCTTGACGGTGACGACGAGCTGATCGCCCTTCGCGCTGATCGAGTAGGAGAAGCGTTCGTTCAGCGACACCTGCGGCTGCTTGCCCGCGGCATTGTGGAAGTAGAACTTGGTTTCGCTGTTCTTCGGGCCCGCCTGATCATTGACGAAATAGACCCGGCCGTTCTCCCAGTTGAGACGGACCAGTTCTTCGTCCTGGCCGTGGATCTGCCCGACGACGATCCGTCCGGGCGTTCCGTCGAACTTGGTCGGCGCATGATCGACCGTCAGCGTGGCGGTCATGACGCCGCCTTTCGAAAGCCTCCATGCGGCACGCTCGGAACCGATCATCTCGCGCAGCTCGGACCGGGCGAACTTGGAGCCTTTCGTCGTGGCGCCCTCGACCGGGGCCACGAACGTCATCGCCCCGTCGGGGCCGGTGTAGAAATATTTCGAATGTTCGTAAGAGGAGAGATTCTTCACCTCCCGCGAGGTGCCCTTGAAGCCGCCGCTGCCGTCGACGGGAAGGCCGATCTTCCAGTCGGAGAGATCGAAGTTTTGGCCGGGAGCCGTCTTGGGGTCGAGTGCCATGGAAACAATACCGATGCCGAAAGCCCGCAGCTTATGGCATCAGGATGTCTCCAGCCTGTCTTTCCGTCCGGGATGGTTACCGGGACGGCGGAACGACCCCGATCATCGGCCGGACCCGGCAACGGCGCCGGGCCGCACGATGTCTCGAACCGGCTATGGGTTGCGCGCCCAGCTGGACAGAGCCGTCTCCGGGTTCCGGTCGGTCGGCACGGCCAGCTGCACGGGAGCCGGGGGAGTCGCACGGGTCATGCACTCCCTCATGTGGGACTGGCGGGCGGCCTTGATCGACTGCCGGTAATCGGCGAGCGAGAAATTGTAGGTTTTGTAGTTGAGCCTCGTTTCCCGGTAGCAGGCGTCCCACCGCGCCTTGCCTTCGGGGGTGGAAGCCCAGTTTCCCGGCTCGGAGGAGGCATCCAGAGACACGAGGGCGGTGACGGTGAACACTGCAAGCGACAACAAACGCATTCCGAACTCACGCAGTTGAACGATGATGACTTGGTGAGCAAACGGCTCGCGGAGGCGCGCGTTCAGGCCATGCAAGAGAAAAAAAGGATAGGCACTACCCCGTCGGAGGCACTGCCCCGATGTCGCCCCGCATGGCTGCTCCATGGATCGCCCCAGGGACCACCCCAGAGACCACCCCAGATACCGCCCCTTGCACGGGGCGCTCGACAGCGGATCCGATGCTCACTTCCTTGAGCGGCGCATCGTTCGGGCCACTCGCGTGGCCCGCTTTCGTCCGTCCGATGCGCTAGGCCACCGCCCGGTCGCGTCCCGTCCGCTTGGCCCGATACAGCGCCGCGTCGGCCCGCGCCACGAGGGTGTCGGCGCCGTCCGGATGGTCCGGCCCTGCCGACGCGACCCCGATGCTGGCGGTCACGACGCCGTTGATCCCGCCCGGGTGCGGGAGTGCGGCCGAGGCGAGCCTTTCCCGGATCAGCCGCGCGACCTCCAGGGCCCCGGACTCGTCGGTGTCGGGCAGGATCAGGGCGAATTCCTCGCCGCCGTACCGCGCCGCCAGGTCGTCGGGCCGGCGGGCAGCCTCCGCCAGAAGGCCGGCGAAGCGCCGGAGCGTCTCGTCCCCGGCCTGGTGGCCTCGGCAGTCGTTCAGCCGCTTGAAATGATCGAGATCGAGCATCAGCAGCGACACGGGGCGTCCGGTCCGCTGACGCCGGCGCCAGGCGCGATCGAGGGCGGCATCGAAGGCGCGGCGGTTGGCCAGTCCCGTGAGGCCGTCTGTCTCCGCCAGGCGCTCCAGTTCCTGGTTGCGCCGCCACAGCTCGAGCTCGTCCATGGCGATGGAGCCGAGATCTCCCAGGGGCGCCAGGTCGAAGGCTTCCGCCGCCTCCGGCTCCCGCTTGAGAATGCAGAGCGACGCGACGGCGGCGCCGTTCTCGGTCGTGAGGGGAACCCCGGCATAGAACCGGAAGGGGAGCTGCGGAACGACCGGATGGCCGGCAAGGCGCGGATCCGTCGCGAGGTCGCCGATCACCAAGGGCTCGCCGGAGGCGATCACGAGCTGGCAGATCGACCGGTCCCGCTCGATCCAGGGCGCGACGCCATCTCCGCGCACGGATTTCATCCACTGGTATCGGTCGTCCATGAATCCGAGGAATGCCACATCGGCCCCGTAGAACTGGGCCGCCAGCCGCGTGATCCGGTCGAACCGTTCCTCGCGCGGCGTATCGAGAATTCCGCAGGAATAGAGAAAGTCGAGCCGCTCTGCTTCATTGGAGGGCTCGGGAGGCACGGCAAACACGTTGGAATTCCAGTCCGGCAACAAGGGGAAACCGAGAGAGGCTTCCATATCGCAGTTGCCGCGAAGGCGCCATCGCCCACGCGCCGCCATTGTCGCGAGGTCCTATGAGACGACGATCCTGTCGACGTCGTGGCGCGCCGCTGGCCGGCGGCGGGAAAATTAGCCGCGCCTGGTCCCGTTGAGGAGAGTCAGGCGCGGCCCCGGCCCGTATTTGCCCCTACGGGAGCCCGTTAACTAAAAATTAACCTTGACCGGAATGCGGCTTCGCTTCGGAGTTTGTGGGACGATTCTGTGAAGCGCGCTTCCGTGGCCGTCATGGCGGCTCAGCGGCGGCGAATGGGCGGGGGCTTTTCAACGGGGCTTCACAAAAGGAGAGCGCCCGTCGTTCCAGGGCGCTCCAAGTTCCGACCCGTAGGGGCAAATCTAGGCCGGTTGCCTCGTTGTAGCCGCCTCTTGCTCCCGTGTCTGTCGGGTCCACGACAGTTCTGAACAAAAGCTGTCCGTTTGCGGAATTTTTCGTGTATGGAGCATTGGATCCGATCCCAAACCTGGGTCCACTTGTCCCGTCCGATGCTCTAGCCGCCTGAGTCTGCGGATCCTGACCCTCTCCACGTCATCACCGGCCTTGTGCCGGTGATCCCGATTGTTTGAGGCGCGGCGCTTTTCCGCATCGGGATGGCCGGCGAGGGGCGGGTGATGACCGGTCGTCCGTGACAGGTGGAGGGTGTCGGCGCCGGTTTAACGGCGAACCGGATCCACTTTTCACGTCCGAGGCTCTACGGCCGCGACTTCGACTTCGCCACCACGATGACCGGTTCGGGCTTGAGGGCGTGCGTCACGAAGCCGAACGTGATCCCGATCAATGTTCCGAGGACGATGATGAGCCTGAACTCGCGCCAGTTGGTTCCGGCATTCTCGCTGTGTTTCGTGGACATGGACGCATCCCGCAGGCCGACTCCGCGTCAGTAGCATGCCGCAACGGTATTGCCGATCGCCCGAAAGGGGTAGACGGGGAGGTCGCCCGGCTACGGCGTCGCGGAAGGGCGCGCCCTCTGGTGCGCCGCGGGGGCGGCCGTGGATTGCGGCTGAGCCGAAAGGAACTTGGCGAACTCACCGAACGCGAGCCCGATCACCAGCCCAAGGACGATGACGATGGGCAGATCGTACCATGGGCGTCCAGTGATCAACGGAATCTCCATCGGCTGACGGAGCGCCCGGGCGGTCGGCACGGTCGCAGCGCCGGCCAGGGACTCTGGAACTCTGCCGGAGGCAAGTCAATGGAGCGAGCTCAATGGAACGCCCCCGCAGGAGGCGGCGCGATGCGCGGGGCCGCGGGCGCCGACAGACGGATGCGGGTTCGATCCTTCTATTGGTTCGCCGTCACGGTCGGTGAGGTCCGGCCACCGAGGGAGGCCCACGCCGGGCCCTCGTCGCCCTCGCGCTTGATGTAGGTATAGCCGGTCTTGTGCCACGGCAGGATCGCGTTGCGCTTGTTGTCGAGGATGAAGTCCCCGCGGTCGGTGCGCGCCATCATGACCGCGTGGCCGGCGCCGTCCTCGTCGATGACGACCGTCATCCGCAGGGCCCGGTGCGGGAAGCCGGCCTCGACGAGGCGCTTGCGCTTGACGAGCTGGTAATCCTCGCAATCGCCGTAGCCGTCCTCGGCGAAGTCCCAGACGTCCTCGATGCCCCAATGGTCGGAATCGGACCTGGCCTTGATCGTCGCGTTGACCTGCTGGTTGACCCGGTTGAGAATCTGCCAGGTCTTCGCGGTCAGCTCGATGGTGGCGGGCTCGGACGGGTCAACCGCGCATTCGGACGGGTTTTGCTCGCAGAAGCGCACCCAGCCTATGATCGGCTTGGCGGCTCCCACCTTGGCGACCGGCTGCGTGACGGTCGGCAGGATGCTTCCGGTCTGCGTCTGCGCCTCGGCGGAAGCGGCCGCGACGGTCAGAGCGACGCAGACGGCGGCGAACCGGATCGCATGCCTGGACAATGGCCGAACGCTCAGAAGCTCGAAGAGAGGTCGCCGCATTGCCCCCACCGACATGCCGTTAAGGATTTGTTCATCAAACCTGACACGGCGCGCCGGCGGCGCTCAAGGCGAAAGTTAAGCAAAGGTTAACGGGCCGCATCGGGGCCGCATCGGGGCCGCTGCGCGGCCGGCCGGCCGGAACGTTATCGCGCATCCGCCGTTGTCGAGACTCGACGGCAAACCAGGAGCGGGCGGCGCCATGCCTCGCGAAGTCACCGACCCCGATGGCATCACGTGGACCTGCATCCAGGCCTTTTCAGGTCTCGGCAAGGATCCGGAGAAGGAGGAGGCCGCGCGTGTCGACGGGAAAGCCGACGCGTTCCAGGTGGTCTGCACCCCTTCCGGCGGCGCGCAGTCCGTCAGGCTCGAACTGCCCGGGAACTGGGAGCGGACGGCCTCCGACGAGGACCTGCTGGACCGGATCCGGACCCGGCTCGATCAAGACCGCTGACGGGGCGATGGCTTCGTCCTTGTCCCGCTGCCAAGAACACAGTCGCAACGAGTGCTCACGCCCGCGCCTCACCCTCACTCCCACCCGCTCACGTGATGGCCGGGCTCGTCCCGGCCATCCCGATTGTCTTGAGCGCGGCGCCTCTCAGAAGCGGGATCACCGGCACGAGGCCGGTGATGACGCGGAGAGGGTGACCATCGCCGTGGCGTGACCTTTCCCACGTCATGGCCGGGCTTGTCCCGGCCATCCCGATTGTTGAGAGCGCGGCGCTTTTCCGATCGGGATCACCGGCACGAGGCCGGTGATGACGTGGAGGATGTATGACCCGGTGATGACGGGGAGGGTCCATGGGCCGGCGATAGACCGGGGGGCTAACGCCCCATCCGCACGATGCTCCACAACAAAAGCTCGAAGCATCGGGCTTGAGTTCGATCACACGTCCGATGCGCTAGGAGAAGCGCTCCAGGGACAACGCGTCATGGAAGCCCGACCGGCGGCCGGGCGCGGACGGGCGGTTCCAGGCAGCGACGTCGCCCGCCCCGGACTTCGACCGCTCGGCCGTGTCGCGGCCGAGATTCTGGGCGGCGATCACAGCCTCGACGCGGTTCCTGACATTGAGCTTCTGCATCAGCACGGTCATGTAATGCTTGACGGTCCTCTCGGTGATGCCCAGGCCGCCGGCGATCTCCCGGTTGGTCTTGCCGTCGAGCAGAAGCCGGACGATCTGGTGTTCGCGGGCATTCAGCGCGGGAGCCGGCACGGCGCTCTTGGCTCCGCCGGAGGCGCTCTTGACCCCGGAGGCGCTTCGGAGCGCGGCGTTGACCGAAGCCGCGAGCGTCGGGGACACATAGGTGTCGCCGTTGGCCACGGCCGTCGCCGCGCGGGAAAGCTCCTCCAGCGACGAGGATTTCGAGACGTAGCCTCTCGCCCCGGCGGCGAAGGCGTCGATGGCCCGTTCCACGCCAAGGTCCGCAGTGAACACGAGAATCCCGATGCCCGGATGCTTCGATCGGATCTCGGCGATCGTGCCGGCGGTGCTTCCCTGCTTCGACAGATCCAGGATCATCAGGGCGGGCCGAAGGCTCTCCGCGATGCCGATCGCGTCGCGGGACGTGGAGCCTGTTGCCACGACGTCGAAAAGGCCCTGTGATCCGAGCACATGCGTAAGACCCTCGATGACGATCGGGTGATCGTCGACCAAGGCGAGCGAAACGAACGACATTGAAACCCCCCGCGCGCAGCTCGGACGACCGGATGGGCCGCGTGGTCCTGGATGCGCGCCCTCGAAACGTAGCGACCGGCGAGGGGGGAGTCCCGGGACCGAACGGGCTAGGGGCGGTTCAGGAAGACGTACTCCCATAGGGGTAGGTCCCGCCGGAGCGCTCCCGTGAAGACACCGCCCCTCGGGATCGGTTGCGATAGGAAGCGACGGACATCGAAGGCGACGATCTCTTGAATGCCTGGAGCCGGACGCGGCATTCATCTTGTTGTGATTTATCTGCCGATGATTTCAAAGGGTGGCGGTCAGATCTGGACCAAAGTATCGACCATTGCCGGCGCGAGGTCGATTGCAAGTCATACCGTGCCTGCTAAGCTCCTACGTCTTGGGGTTGGGGCGGTCGTGTCCGAGTTGGCGTCGACAATGTGGATCAGGCGGGGGAGCGATGCCCCGTCGACGGTGAGCCTGACGCGCCAGTTCGTGGTGACGGGCGGGGCCGTCATGTTCGTGGCCATGATCGCGGCCGGCCTGTTCGTGTCGGAGCATGCCACGAGAACGACGATCGAGAATACTGCGTCGGCCACCGCGCTCCTGATGGACAGCTTCATCTCGCCGCTCGCCCAGCCGCTGGCGGCCGAGGCGGTCCTGCCGGATTCCCGGAGAGGCGAACTGGATCGCCTTCTCGGGGGCGATCTCTTCAGGCAGCGGTTCCCGCATCTTGAGATCTGGAAGGAGGGCGGCGTCGTCGCCTATTCGACGACCCCGGAGCTGATCGGGCGGCAATTCGCTCCGCCCGACGGGCTGACGACCGCATTGAAGGGTGACATCTCCGCCCAATACGCAAACCTGGATGCGCGCGAGCATACGGTTCGGGGATGGAACACCAAGTATCTCGAAATCTACGTTCCGATCCGCGAGCACCATTCCGGCCGCGTCATCGCGGTGGCGGAGATCCATGAAAACCCCCTCGGTCTCGACCGTGAGCTGCGGTGGCTGCGGCTCAAGAGCTGGGTTGCCGTCGCGTGCGCGACCGCCCTCATCATGCTCGGTCTGTTCGGGATCGTGTACCGGGGCAACAGGCTCATCCTGTCGCAGCAGCGCCAGCTGCGCGCGCGCCTGATCGACATCGAGCAATCCTCCCGGCACAACCAGGTTCTCAAGGAACGGGCCGAGCGCGCCTCGGGCCGGGTCGCGGAGCTGACGGAGAACTATCTGCGCCGGATCGGCGCCGAACTGCATGACGGGCCCGCTCAGCTGATCGGGCTGGCGGCGCTCGCGGTCGAGCATGTCCGGAGGGCCAGGACGCCGGACAGCCGGGAGGAAGAGCTCCAGGCGCTGGAATCGGTGCTCTCGGACGCTCTTCGCGAGATCCGGACCACGTCGAAGGGCCTGATGCTGCCGGACATCGAGCGCCTGCCGCTTCAGGAGGTCGTGAAGCGGGTGGTCTCCCATCATGAGCTGCGCACCGGCACCGGCGTGGCGGTCGATTGCGATGACGTTTCGCGTCCTCTCGCGCATGCCCTCAAGATCTGCGCCTATCGCTTCCTGCAGGAGGGCCTCAACAATGCCTTCCGGCATGCGGGCGGCCACGGTCAGGCCGTCTCGTGCCGGCTGAACGGAGACGCGTTGACCCTGGCCGTCGAGGACGAGGGACGCGGCCCGGGGAACGGCCCGGCGGCTCCCGAGCCCGGCCTGGGGCTCGTCGGCCTGCGCGACCGGGTCGAGAGCCTCGGCGGCGTCTTCCGCCTCACACGCCGCGCGGGCGGCGGAACCAGAATTGAAATGAGCGTCACGATCACGGGCGATCGTCACGATCCGGGCGAGGGGCACAATGATTGACAGGTTGCGGGTCGCGGTGGTGGACGACCATGCGATGTTGCGGGCAGGGGTGATCCGGGCGCTCATGCTCGACGACACGATCGAAGTCGTCGGAGAGGGCGCGTCCGCGGCGGACGCGATCGAGCTGGCGCGGGTGCACAAGCCCGATCTGATCCTGCTCGACATCTCGATGCCCGGCGACGGAATCGAAGCCGCCCGCGCCATCAGCGATCTTCCGGCCTCACCCCAGGTCGTCATGCTGACGGCGTCGGAGAACGACGACGCCGTCACCCGGGCGCTCGAGGCCGGCGCCGTCGGCTATCTTCTCAAGGGGATCAACGCGCCGGACCTGATCAATGCGGTGAAAACCGTGAAGGCGGACGGGTCCTTCATCGCTCCGAACCTGGCCCTCCGGCTGCTGTCGAACAGGATCCAGGCCGAAGCAAGGCCGTTTGCGACCCTCTCCGAGAGCGAGGAGCGCACGCTGCGGCTCATGTCCGCCGGACTGACCAACCGCGAGATCAGCGAGAGGCTCGCCGTGACGGAAAAGACCGTCAAGTTCCACGTCGGCAACATCCTGAGGAAGCTCAACGTCCGCAATCGGGTCGAGGCGGCGCTTCTCGCCAAACGGGAATGGGGCGAAGCCTGAAGAGCCGGCGGACCGTGCGAAAAACCGGGTCCGGTTTTTCGCCATCAACGGTGCGCCAGCCAAGAGTGGAGCATCTTTTCACGCAAAACCGGTTCCCACTTTTCACGTCCGATGCTCGAGAGCTGTTTCCACTCGCTTGGAATCATCTCTCTTCTTTGGCTTGCCGCATTTTGAGCGGCGAACCGGATCCACTTCGCCAAAAATGCTCCAGGCGGCCGGAACGAGGCGCGCCATCGATTCAGGCCTTCCGTTCGAAGGCCGGCCCCTGACCCGCCATCTCGGTCGAGATCAGGTCGAGCCGGCGTCTGAGATCGTACTGCCGGTGCTCGAACTCGTCCCGCAGATCGCCCAGCTCCCGTCGGAGCCGGTCGATCTCGGTTCGCAGGGGCCGAGAGGCGCCGGTCCGTGCGTGACCCGGCGATGGGGAACCCTCGGCGGTCAGCGCCCGGATCTTCCGAAGCGTCTTCGGCCCGAACCCGGGAAGCGTCAGCAGGAAGACGTCCGGCAGCTGCGCCAGCTCGGATGTCGACGGGCAGCGGCCATCGAACGCCTCCAGGATGCTCTCCTGGACGCGCCGGCTGAAATGTTTGATCGGAAAGAAGCCGTTCTCATGCATGGTGTCGACGCGTCCCGTAAGTGAGCGCGCAACTCTAATCAGAGTTTTTTCCTCTCGGGTGGGGTCCCATCCCAACGCGCCCCCATCCTACCCATGAGGATGACGCGCAGACGATCCCTTCGAGGGTGGGTCGGACCTTAGGCCAGTCCGGACCCTGGTCCTTGGACCGCGGCGACTGGACCCAAGTCGGTCATGGTCTCGGACCAATGACTAAAGATTCGTTACCCCTTCATCCGATGCGGGCTTCCCGACCCTGTTCGACACTGTCGGTCAAGTTGCGGGCCTGTGGCCAGGAGCCCCGGTCGCCGCAATGCGCAGAGGAACAGCAATGTGGGCCGGGCCCACGCAAGGGGAAGCGTCATGGTCAATCTCGTCAAGCACGACCTCGAATTCATCCTGAAGCAGATCAAGATCGCAGAGGCGCATGCCAATGGCGGTGACCTGAGCAAGCTCGTGGCCGAGGCCGGCGGCCTCGATCCGAACGCGTCCACCACGCCGACCCAGGCGTTCCTGCTTCCCTACGGGTTGCGCACCGTCGACGGCAGCTACAACAACCTCGTCGATGGACGCGAGACCTGGGGCGCCGCCGACCAGCCGTTCCCGGTGATGACGCCGCCCACTTATGTGAACGAAGACGACGACAGGATGATGTTCGGCACGCCCGCCAACCCGGTGTGGCTGACGAACAACAATTATGCGCCCGGCTCGTCAACGGGATCGCCGATGCTGCCGCCGGGCACGGTCGTCGATGCCGACCCGCGCCTGATCTCGAACCTCATCGCCGACCAGACGCTGAACAATCCCGCGGCCATCGGGGCGGCGCTGACCTATGCCGGCATCACGGGCGCGGCCCAGCTCACCGCCATCCAGCAGATCCAGGCGGCCCGCGCGGCGATCGCCCAGGCGCAGGCGGAAGCCGGAAGCGCGCCGGCGGCCATTCCCGGGCTTCAGGCCGCCGTCGACACGGCGGAGGCCGCCCTGGCCCAGGCCCAGGCCAATCTCGGCCAGGCCCAGGCGCAGGCTGCGACGGATCAGGCCGCGCACGCGGCCGCCGCGGCGAAGCTCGCCGCCGCCCAGCAGGCCTACAACAACGCCAAGGCCGTTTATGACGCCATGGGCGCCAGCACCCTGACCGCGAGCCTCGACCTCATCGCCGCCCAGGAGACCCTGACCGGCGGCCAGGCCGCGCTTGCGGCCGCGCTCGCCAAAGTCGAGAGCTCGGCCGCGGCGGTCCAAGCGGCCGCGAAGGCGGTGACGGATGCGACGAACGCGCTGGCGGACGCCGATGCGGCGCTCGCCTCCGCGCAGGCGCAGGCTGCGTCGGACCAGGCCCGGCTCGATGAGGCGCAGTTCGACCTCGCGGCGGCCGAGCGGAACCTCGCCGATGCGCAGTCCGTGCTCGACGGTCTCGTCGCGAGCGGAGCCGACGATCTCAGTCAGGAGGTCGCGCAAGCGCAGGCGGCCGTCGATGCCCTCCAGCTGATCGTCGACGCGATGCAGTCCGACGTCGACGATGCGAAGTCGCAGGTCGACCTTTCCAACGCAGCGCTGAGCGCCGCGCAGAATGCGGTATCGCTCGCGGCCGCGAAACTGGCCGGTGCGGAATCCGCGCTCGGTTCGCTCCAGCAGCAGGCCGCGGCGGATCAGAGCGCCCATGCGGCGGCCGTGACGAGCCTCGCCGCCGCCCAGCAGGCCCATGACCAAGCGAAGGCGACGTACGATGCCATCTCGGACGAAGGCGTCACCGATGAGGAGATGCAATCCTGGATGGACGCGAATGCCGCCTACAAGGCTGCCCAGGTCGTTCTGGCCAACAGCAAGACGGCCGAGGCCAATGCGCGTGCGGCGGCGGCGGCCTCTGCGGATGCTGCGGCCGACGCCAGGACAGCCGTGACGGAAGCGACCACGGCGCTCGCCGGTGCCAACGCGGCGCTTTCCCTCGCTCAGGATCAGGCCGCGGCGGACCAGGCCCTGCTTGACCAGGCGCGAGCCGACCTCCTTTCCGCCCAGCAGGACCTGGCGGACGCGCAGGCGGTGCTGGAGGGGATCACCGAGCAGGGCGCCGCTTACGCGCAGGCGCAGGCCGACGTCGATGCAGCCCGGCAGATCGTGGACGCGAAGCAGTCCGCCTTCGACGCGGCGGAGGCGCGGGTCGAGCTGTCCGACGCGGCGGTGAGTGCCGCGCAGAGCCAGGTGTCCATCAAGAGCACGGCCCTGGCGAATGCCCAGTCCAGCCTCGCCTCGGCGCAGCAGCAGCTGGCCGCAGACCAGCAATCGCATGCAGCCGCCGTGGCGGCGCTTGACGACGCGGAGGATGCTCTGAACGACGCGCACGCCGTGTACGACTTCATGAGCGCCCAGCTCGTGAAAGCGGATGCCGACTACGGTGCCGCCCAGCAGGCCCTGACGGCCGGCCAGACCGCCGAGGCGGACGCCCGCGCGAGCGCGGAAGGATCGGCTGCCACCGTCGGCGCCGCGCAGACCGGCGTGGCGACCGCCACGACGGCCTTGGCCACGGCCGAGGCTGCCCTTGCCGATGCGCAGGGCGCCGCCCAGGGGGTCACGGCAGCGCAGACCGCCCTGTCCAACCTTCTCTCCCAGCTGGGCATCCAGATGGACGGCACCACCGTGCTGATCCCGAACGTCTCGCCCGACATCGGCGACTCGGCCCCCTACAACTCGCTGTTCACCCTGTTCGGCCAGTTCTTCGACCACGGCCTCGACCTGATCGCCAAGGGCGGCAGCGGAACGGTCTACATTCCCCTGTCTCCGGACGATCCGCTCTACAACCCGGCGACGCCTCACACCAACTTCATGGTTCTGACCCGCGCGGCCACGCCAAACGGCGAGAACACGAACCTGACCACCCCGTGGGTCGACCAGAACCAGACCTACACGTCGCATGCCTCGCACCAAGTCTTCCTGCGCGAATACACCACCGGCCCCGACGGCAAGCCGGTCGCCACCGGCCGGCTGCTCGACGGCGACCGGGGCCTCGCCACCTGGGCTGACGTCAAGGAGCAGGCCCGCGTCATGCTCGGCATCGACCTGACCGACGCCCATGTCACGAACGTTCCGCTGCTGCGCACGGATCCCTACGGCAACTTCATCCCGCACCCGCAGACCGGCTATGCCCAGGTGATAGTCGGGATCGGCCCGGACGGCGTCCCGAACACACCGGACGACATCGTGGTCTCGGGCACTCCGGGGTCTCCGGTGAGCCTCGCGAACGCGGTCCTCACCGGCCACGCCTTCCTCGACGACATCGCCCACGCGGCGGTGCCGGTCCTGGCCGGCGGGCTCCTCCAGAAGGACGGCGACGGCGGGATCGGCTACGCCAATGCGGACGGCTCCACGACGGGCCTCGTCAACTCGCGCGGCTCGAACACCGCCTACGACAACGAGCTGCTCGACGCGCACTACATCACGGGCGACGGCCGCGGCAACGAGAATGTGGGCCTGACCGCGATCCACCACGTGTTCCACTCGGAGCACAACCACCTCGTCGACCAGGTCAAGTCCCTGGCGCTCTCCACCGGCGATCTCGCCTTCCTGAACGAGTGGCTGCTCGTTCCGGTCGCCGCGATCCCGACCACCGAGGCCGGCAAGGCCGCCCTCGTGTGGGACGGCGAGCGTCTGTTCCAGGCCGCCCGCTTCACCAACGAGATGGAGTACCAGCACCTCGTCTTCGAGGAATTCGCCCGCAAGATGCAGCCCGACGTGGATGCCTTCGTGTTCGAGCCGTCGGTCGACATCAACCCGGCGATCTTCGCGGAGTTCGCCCAGGCCGTGTACCGCTTCGGCCACTCGATGCTCAACGAGACCATCGACACGATTACGGTCAACGGCCAGCAGGTCTCGATGAAGCTGTTCGACGGCTTCCTCAACCCGCTCGCCTTCGGGGCCACCGACGCGAGCGGCAAAGTGGTGGTGGATCACGAGCAGGCCGCCGGCGCGATCATCCGCGGCATGTCCCGCCAGCACGGCAACGAGATCGACGAGTTCATCACCCACGTGCTGCGCAACCAGCTCGTCGGCATCCCGCTCGACCTCGCGGCCCTCAACATCGCCCGCGGCCGCGATCTCGGCCTGCCGACCCTCAACGAGGCGCGCGCCCAGTTCTACCAGATGGCCGGTCAGGACTCCCAGCTCAAGCCCTACGTGAGCTGGACCGACTTCGCCCTCAACCTCCAGAACTCCCTGTCGATCGTCAACTTCATCGCGGCCTACGGCAAGCATCCGCTGATCGAGGCGGCCACCACCATGGAGGCGAAGCGTGCCGCCGCGACCCTGCTGGTGTTCGGCGGAACTGGGGAGCCGGCCGACCGTCTCGCGTTCCTCAACGGCACGGGTGCCTGGAACGCCGAGAACTCGGGCCTCAACGACATCGATCTCTGGATGGGCGGCCTCGCCGAGAAGAAGATGGATTTCGGCGGCATGCTGGGTTCCACCTTCTCCTTCGTCTTCGAGGCGCAGCTGGAGGCTCTCCAGGATGCCGACCGGTTCTACTACCTGTCGCGCGTTCAGGGCCTCAACCTCCTGAACGAGCTCGAGAACAACTCGATGACCGACATCATCATGCGCAACACCGACCTCGGCGACGAGGGCCGGACCGCGCTCCCGGGCGACATCTTCGCGACCCCCGCCCATACGCTCGAGATGATCGTCTCCAAGCAGGTCGGGGCCGATCCCACCTGGGACAACCCGGTCCTCCAGGCGCTGTCTCCGCTGGTGGTGCGCAAGGATCTGGACGGCGACGGCGACCTCGATGTGCTGATCTACAACGGCACCGATCACGTGGTGATGGGCGGCACGGCCGAGAACGACCTGATCGTGGCCGGCGAGGGCGACGACACGGTCTGGGGCTATGAAGGCAACGACACCATCGAGGCCGGCTACGGCGTCGACATCGTCCATGGCGGCAAGGGTGACGACATCATCACCAATGCCGGCACGGATATCGGCATGACCGACAAGCTGCACGGCGAGGAGGGCAACGACGTCATCCAGGGCGGCAGCGGGCTCGCGCTGCTCTTCGGCAACCAGGGCCAGGACTTCCTGATCGCCGGTCCGGACGGCAAGACGGTCTTCGGCGGCACCGGGAACGACTTCATCCTCGGCGGTGACGGCGGCGACGGCCTGATGGGCAACGAGGGCGACGACTGGATCGAGGGCGGCCCGCGGTTCGACGTCATCTCCGGCGAGAACTCGGAGCTGTTCTTCAACTCCACCATCATCGGTCACGACGTGCTCAACGGCGGCGCCAGCGACACCGACTACGACGGCGAGTCCGGCGACGACATCATGTTCCAGGCCGAGGGCATCCAGCGCAACAACGGCATGGCGGGCTTCGACTGGGCCATCCACAAGGGCGACAGCGTCGCGGCGAATTCCGATCTCGGCATCCCGATCTTCGACAACCAGGAGGCGTTCATCCTGCGTGACCGCTTCGACCTCGTCGAGGGTCTGTCCGGATGGAAGCACAACGACATCCTGACCGGGCGCGTCGCGGCGGTGAACACCAGGGCGGAGGCCACGGGTACGGCCGCCATCCCAGGGCCGGGTAACCCGATCGACTCCTTCTCCAACGACCTGCTGCAGAAGAACGTGTCGCTCATCAACGGTCTGGACAAGCTGGTGGCCCACCTCACCCGCATTCCGGTGGTGGACGCCCAGGGCCGCCCGGTTCTCGACGCCAACGGCAATCCCGAGCTGATCGTGCTCGACACCTCGCAGGCCGCGGACATCATCCTCGGCGGCGGCGGCAGCGACACCATCAAGGGCTTCGCCGGCGACGACATCATCGACGGCGACCAGTGGCTGAACGTGCGGATCCGCATCACGACGCCGACCGGGGTCTACACGGCAGACGGGATGACCGGAAAGGTGTACCTGGAATCCCAGTATGCCTACGGGGCCCCGGTTCAGGGGGCAACCGCCCAGTTCGGCGGCAAGACCCTCGACGCCCTGATGCTCAGCGCGACCCTGAACCCGGGCCAGCTCAGCATCGTCCGCGAGATCGTCGATGGCGATCTGAACGACAGCGCCACCGACGTGGCGGTGTACGGCGACCTGCGGGCCAACTACACCATCACGAGCAACGCGGACGGCAGCATCACGGTCCAGCACGTGACGGTGACGGTCGAGACCGATCCGACCACGGGCAACAACCGGGTCTCGGACGGAACCGACCGCCTCTGGAACATCGAGAAGCTGAAGTTCGCCGACCAGGAGGTCAGCCTCACGCCTCCGAAGCTGTCGCTCCACGCCTTCGATACGGGGAATTACCGCGATGACTTTTCCCCCTCGAACTATCAGGGCACGGATGGAACGGTGAATTGGACCCCGGGCTGGGTGGAAACCGAAGACGACGGCAGCGCCACCAGCTCCAACGGCCAGATCCTCGTGAGCAACGGTTTCCTGCGCTTCGAGGACGGCAATGGCGCAACGATCACCCGGACGGTCAACCTCGCCGGAGCAGAGAGCGCCGTGCTCAGCTTCTCGGCCAACCCGGACAATCTCGAGAACGATGACTACGTCTCCGTGCAGTTCTCTGCCGACGGCATCACCTTCACCGAACTCGACCGGATCACGGGCAATGGCGGGACCGAGACCCTATCCTTCAACCTGACTGGCCCGTTCTCGGCCAACGCGGCCATCCGGTTCGTTGCGACCTCGTTCGAGAACAGCTTCCTCAGCAATGACGTGGTGCAGATCGACAACGTCACGGTCGACTTCGCCAGGCCGGCTTCGGTCCCCACCGTGCACTACGAGACCACGTTCACGGAGGATCAGAGCCAAGTCGCGATCGCCAACAATCCGGGCATCGTCGAGGATACCGGTGTGCTGGTGTCCGCACGGGTCGTGCTGACCAATGCCCAGGCTGGCGACGTGCTGTCGGCACCGACGAACCTGCCAGGCAACATCACCCGCACGATCGACACCTCGGTTCCAGGGCAGATCACGGTGATCCTGACCGGCACGGAGACCGTCGCCAACTACCAGGCTGCCATCCAGGCCATTCGCTTCGAGAACACCTCGGAGAACCCGAGTGCGATTGATCGGATCGTCAACGTGACCGTCAATGACGGCTTCCTGAACAGCAACGTCGCCACCACGACCGTCAACGTCGTTCCCGTCAACGATGCCCCGGTGGTCAGCGGTGACAGCGTGTACACCAACTACACGACTGCCCCGTTCATCATCCCCGAATGGGCATTGCTGGCCAACGACACCGATGCCGAAGGTGCCACTTTGGACGTCACCGCGCTCAGCGCCGTCAATGGCCTGACCGCGTCCCTGGCGACCAATCCCGGCTCTGTCACACTGACAGATACCGGAACGGCTGGCGGCAGCTTCAACTACACTGCATCCGACGGTTCGGGCGCTGCGAATGCAACCGCAACGGGCAGCGTGACGGTCAACCGTGACACGACCGGTGCCATCAACGGCAACGGCAACGACAACATCCTGATCGGCGACGGGAGCAACAGCACCCTCACCGGCGGCCAGGGTGATGACCTGATCTTCGCAGGAGCTGGCAACGATACGGTCACCTGGGGCGTCAGCACGTTCCTGGGGTTCGAGATCGGCAACGATGGCCACGACTTCGTCGACGGCGGTGTCGGAAACGACCACTTCGTCGTCACGGGAAGCAACGCGGCCGAGGCCTTTGTGGTCTATGCCCGCAGCAATGTCCCAGCGGCGCTCGCTGCCGGCCTCAAGCCGGACACGGAGATCGTGATCACCCGCAATGGAAACGTCATTGCGGAACTCGACAACATCGAGGAGATCACCATCAACACCAGCGGCGGCAACGACACCGTGCAAGCCGTCGGCAACTTCGATCCCACGAGCCTAGCTTTCAGCACGATCACGATCAACGGTTCGTCGGACAACAATGTCGTCGACATCTCGCAGCTCACCTCGGCGCACCGGATCGTGTTCCGCACGAACGGCGGCAACGACACCATCGTCGGGACGCTGCGGCCCCAGGACGTGATCGAACTCGAACCCGGCCGTACGCCGGACGAGTACGAGTGGGAGGAGAACGAGGACGGCTCCACCAGTGTCGTCTGCGCAAGCCACAGGATCACCTTCCGGTGCGAGGCGGGACGCAGGCCCGCCCTGGTCGTGGCCTCGGTGACGGCGGATCCGGAAACCCCGGTTCAGCCCGAGACGCCGGCCAATCCGGAGAACCCGGCGCAGCCCGGGACGCCGACCCAGCCTCAGCCGGCCGATCCGGTCCTCCCGGTCGACCCGGTCATCCCGGTCGATCCGGGCGTCCCGGCCAATCCCGGACCCTCGAGCGATCCGATCCCGGCCGCACCGGCTCAACCCGCGGCCCCCGCCAACCTCGTCCTCAAGGGCGGCTCGCGCAGCGAGACGCTCCGGGGCGGCGAAGGCGACGACCGGGTGGAGGGTGGCCGCGGCCACGACAGGCTCTACGGCGGCGACGGTCGCGACGAGCTCCACGGCGGCGACGGCCACGACCGTCTCGACGGCGGCGCCGGCATCGACCGGATGGAAGGCGGCAGAGGCAACGACGTCTACGTGGTCGACGATGCCGGTGACCGGGTGATCGAGCGCAGCGGTCAGGGTGTCGATACCGTCAGGAGCAGCGTGTCCTACTCGCTCAATGGCACCCACGTGGAGAAGCTGATCCTGGCCGGGACGGCCGACATCAACGGCACGGGCAACCGTCTCGACAACGCCCTGTCGGGCAATGCCGGCGACAACGTCCTCAAGGGCGGGGCGGGCCACGACGTGCTCAGGGGCATGGCGGGCGACGACATGCTCCTGGGCGGCTCGGGCCGCGACAAGCTCGCCGGAGGCGCCGGAAACGACGTGCTCCGGGGCGGGTCGGGCGACGACAGGCTGACCGGCGGCTCCGGCCAGGACAGCTTCGTGTTCGAGCGGGGCGGCGGCCGCGACGTGGTCACCGACTTCCGCGCCGATCACGACCGGATCGACGCGAGCCGGCTGTCCGGGGTGGACAAGCTGTCGGACCTGCACCTGACCCAGGTCGGCCAGGACACCGTGATCGAGCACGGCTCCGACATCCTGGTCCTGAAAGGCGTCACCGCGTCCGATCTCGACAACGGCGACTTCATCTTCTGATGCGGCCGACCTGAGATCGCGATGGTCCCGCCGGGCGAATGTCCCCCAATCCTCCCGGCGGGAACCTGAACCCGGATGTCGCCGCCCCCCTGGCGGGGCGCCGCCCCGCTGGCGGCATCCGGGTTCATCCTTCTTCTCTTCCGAGGAAACGGCCATGTCCCTTTCAGCATCCTTTTCATCAGCCAAAAGCCGCATCGGCCTGATGGCCTCCTGCCGCGGCGCCCTGCTGGGGATCGCCCTGCTCAGCGGCCTGATCAACATCCTCTATCTCTCCGGCTCCCTCTACATGATGGAGGTCTACGACCGGGTCCTACCGAGCCGGAGCATCCCGACGCTGCTCGGCCTGTCGGGCATCATCCTGGCCCTGTTCCTGTTCCAGGGCCTGTTCGACATGCTCCGCGGCCGCATCTTCGCCCGCCTCGGGGCGGCGTTCGACGAGGATCTGAGCCAGCGCGTCTTCCGCGGCCAGGTCCTGGCCCCCCTGCGCGACAAGGGCGAAGGGGACGCGCAGCAGCCCCTGCGCGACCTCGACCAGATCCGCGCCTTCCTGGCCGGCGGCGGTCCCTCGGCCCTGTTCGACCTGCCGTGGATTCCGCTCTACCTCTTCATCTGCTTCGCGTTCCATCCGCTGCTCGGCTGGGTCACGGTGGGCGGCGCGTCCGTTCTGGTGGCGATCACGATCCTGACGGATGTGCTGACCCGCAAGGCCACGAAGGCGGCGGTCGGCGCGGCCTCCCTGCGCAACGGCATCGGCGACGGCGCGCGCCGCAACGCCGAGGTGGTGCAGGCGATGGGCATGGCCGGCCGGCTCGGAGCGATGTGGGGGCAGGCCAACGCCCAGTATCTGACCCACCAGCAGGCGGCCTCCGACGTGTCCGGCGGGTTCGGGGCCTTCTCGAAGGTGATGCGCATGGCCCTGCAATCGGGCGTGCTCGGCGTCGGGGCCTATCTGGTCATCAACAACCAGGCGACGGGCGGCATCATGATCGCGTCCTCGATCCTGGTCTCGCGGGCGCTGGCGCCGGTCGAGCTCGCCATCGCGAACTGGAAGGGCTTCGTGTCGGCCCGCCAGGGCTGGTCGCGGCTGCAGGCCGCCCTCGCGGACGACCGCCCGCAGGCGCGGCCGCTCGCGCTTCCGGCGCCCGGCGCCTCCCTGTCGGTCGAGAACGCCGGATCGGGCGCCCCCAAGGGCCAGCGCTTCGCCGTGCAGGACGTTTCGTTCGAACTGAAGGCCGGCATGGGCCTGGGGATCATCGGTCCGAGCGCGTCCGGCAAATCCTCGCTCGCCCGCATGCTGGTCGGCGTGTGGCCGACCTGGCGCGGCAAGGTGCGTCTCGACGGGGCCGCGCTAGAGCAGTGGCTGGCGGAGGACCTCGGCCGGCACATCGGCTACCTGCCGCAGGACGTGGAGCTGTTCGCCGGAACGGTGGCCCAGAACATCGCGCGCTTCCAGGCCGACCCGAAGCCGGAGGACGTGGTGCGGGCCGCCCAGGATGCGAACGTGCACGAGATGATTCTGCGCCTGCCGCAGGGCTATGAAACCCAGGTCGGGGAGGGCGGGGCCGCGCTCTCCGGCGGGCAGCGCCAGCGCATCGGCCTGGCCCGGGCGCTTTACGGCGACCCGTTCCTCGTGGTGCTCGACGAGCCGAACTCCAATCTCGACAACGACGGCGAGCACGCCCTGACCCGGGCGATCCAGGGGGTGCGCGAGCGGGGCGGGATCGTCGTGGTCATCGCGCACCGCCCCAGCGCCCTGGCCGGCGTCGACCACATCCTGGTGCTCGACGAGGGCGCGGTGCGCAAGTTCGGCCCCAAGGAGGAGGTTCTCAGCAGCGTCCTGCGTCCGGTTCCGGCCGGCGCCGTCCATCAACCCAATGCGGCCAGGTCCGCGTAAACCCGGGGAGCAGCGTCATGAGCAGCACCATGAAATCGACCGCCCGCCAGTCCATCCGCCGCCATACCATGCTGGCCCTGGGAGGCGTCGCCCTCCTGGTCGGCGGCCTGGGCGGCTGGGCCTGGACGACGGAACTGTCCGGAGCCGTCGTGGCCCCCGGCACCGTGGTGGTGGACAGCCATGTCAAGAAGGTCCAGCACCCGACGGGCGGCGTGGTCGGGGAGATCCTGGCCCGCGACGGCGACCGGGTCCGGGCCGGGGAGGTGGTCGTCCGTCTCGACGAGACCGTGGCGCGCGCGAACCTCGCGATGGTGGCCAAGAGCATCGACGAGATGATCGCCCGCAAGGCCCGGCTCGAGGCCGAGCGGGACGGGGCCGACGCGATCCGCTTCCCGGAGGATCTCGTCTCCCGCGCCCACGAGCGGGACGTGGCCGACCTGATGGGCGGCGAACGCCGGCTGTTCGACAGCCGGCGCGAGGCGCGCGCCGGCCAGAAGTCGCAGCTGCGGGAGCGGGTCGCGCAGCTGGCCGAGCAGATCGACGGCACCAGGCTGCAGGCATCGGCCAAGGCGGACGAGATCGACCTGATCGCGTCCGAGCTCACCGGGGTTCAGGAATTGTGGAAGAAGAACCTCGTGCCGATCACCCGCGTGACCTCGCTCAAGCGTGAGGAGACGCGGCTGCGCGGCGAGCGCGGACAGCTGATCTCGACGGTGGCGCAGGCCAAGGGCAAGATCAGCGAGACCGAGCTCCAGATCCTCCAGATCGACCAGGACCTGCGCAGCGAGGTCTCCACGGAGCTGCGCGAGGTGCAGGCCAAGATCGCCGAGTTCGTGGAGCGCAGGGTCGCGGCCGAGGACCAGCTGAAGCGCATCGACATCCGGGCGCCCCAGAACGGCATCGTGCACCAGATGGCCGTGCATACGGTCGGCGGCGTGATCGGCCCCGGCGATACCCTGATGCTCGTGATGCCGGAGGGCGACGACCTGTCGATCGAGGTCAAGGTCGCCCCGCAGGACATCGACCAGCTCCGGCAGGGGCTCGACACGGTGCTCCGGCTGTCGGCCTTCAACCAGCGCACGACGCCGGAGATCAAGGGGCACGTCACCCGGATCGCCGCCGACCTCGTGACCGACGAGCGCAGCGGGATGTCCCATTATCCGGTCAGGATCGCCATTCCCGACAGCGAGTACGAGCGCCTCGGGACGGCGAAGCTCCTGCCGGGCATGCCGGTCGAGGGCTTCATTCAGACGGGCTACCGCACGGTGTTCTCCTATCTCACCAAGCCCCTGGCGGACAACCTCAAGCGCGCCTTCCGGGAGGAGTGATCCCCGCAAGGCACGGCTCGGCCCGGAGGAGGCTGTTCCGGCGAGAGGCCCCGCGCCGACCTTGCCAGCCACATGGGCCTCCCTTAAGGTCCGAGGGTGGCCCGGACCGGTCGATCCGGGCAGAAAGCCACATGTCACCCGCGAATTGTCACCCGCGAACTCCCGCCCTTCGGATGCAGCCGTTCCCCTCAGATCCCGATGACGAAACGCTGCGGAGCATCGTGGAGGCGCTCGCCGATTCCGGGCAGGCCGTGTCCCTCTACGATGCCGAGGACAACCTCCGCTACGCCAACGAGACCTATCGGGGCATGTTCCTGCGCGGCTACGAGGGTCCCTTCACGTTCAGCGACATCCTCCGGCATGGCGCTGCGAACGGTTTCGGCGTCAGGATCGACGACGGCGACGTCGAGGCTCTGATCGCCCGGACGCTGCCCCGGCGCAGGACCTCCCGCCGGAAGTCCTTCGAGACGGATCTCCTCGACGGCCGCTGGTTCTGGATCGAGCACACGGTGCTGCCCAACGGATGGGTGATGACGGTCGGGACGGATGTATCCGCCCTGAAGCACAGCGAGAAGTCCCTGCGCCAGGCCCACGACGCGGCGCTCCTGGCCTCGCGGACGGACCTGCTCACCGGCCTGCCGAACCGCCGCTACATCCTCGAACTCCTCGACGAGGCGCTTTCGGCGGGACGGCTCTCCGGCGCCGGCCTGTGCGCGGCCATCATCGACATCGACCGGTTCAAGCTGGTCAACGACACCTATGGCCACGAGGCCGGAGATGCCGTTCTCCGGCACTTCGCGCAGGTCTTCCGCGACAAGCTCCGGCCCGGCGATCACCTCGGACGGATCGGCGGCGAGGAGTTCCTGCTGCTACTGTCGGACGTCCGCCTCAACGATGCGGCCCGGCTGCTTGACGGGATCAGGTCGGGCTTCGCGCCGGCCATGCTGCCCGACCAGGCGACGCGCCGGCCGGTCGCGTTCAGCGCTGGCCTCACCGAGGCCCTGCCGCAGGACGATCGAAGCACGATCCTCTACCGGGCGGACCGGGCCGTCTATGCCGCGAAGGCGGAGGGGCGGAACTGCACGCGGATCGGCCTGGAGTCCGGAACGCTCGCCCCGCCCCCGGCCGGGCCTTAGACCTGTTTCCACTCCCGTGGAACCAGCTCTCTTCTTTGTCGAGCCGCATTTTTTGACGGTGAACCGGATCCACTTCACCGAAAAATGCTCTAGAGCCTCGGACCCGATGCTCCCATCGTGAAGCGGCGCATCGTTGAGTGTGGACCCGCTTTCGTCCGTGGGATGCGCTCGGCGGTTTTCCGATCGCGTCCGCCGGGACAAGCCCGGCACCAACACCCTCCGCACGTCATGGCCGGCCTTGTGCCGGCCATCCCTATACGGTGAGGCGCGGCGCTTCACCGGATCGGGATCACCGGGACGAGCCCGGTGATGACGTGGAGGGTGGCATGAGGCGGTGACAACACCCTGCCACGTCATGGCCCGCTTTCGTCCGCACGATGCACTCGCCCCGGGATCGATGACCGGGCGGCACGCGCCCGGTCCCATTGTCGTCACGGCCGTTCGCGTGCGAGGACTCAAGGAGCCGGAAGGCGCCTCAGTTCTTCGGCTTCTCCAGCACCGGGAACTTGATCCCCAGCTGATCGAGATAGGTCGCGTGCTTGGACGGGTCGTAGTAGTACTTCTTCATCTCGGGACGGTACCGCGCCATGACGTCCGCGTTGATTTGCACCTGGGGCTTGTCCTCGGCCGAGATCATCGAGACGTATGTCTGGTTCTTCTGCTGCTCGTTGGTGAAGTAGCCCTTCGCCTGCGCCAGCAGATCGGGCTGCGCCAGCAGGTCGATGCCCGTCATGGCGATCACCTTCGCGCCGGCGACGACCCCCTTGTGGGCGATCGGGGTCGCCATGGACATGGCGTTCGACCAGTGATGCCCGGGCAGGTTCGGGATGTTCGCCGGATAGTTCAGCGTGATCGTCGGCACGGTCCAGGAGATGTCGCCGATGTCGTCCGAACCGCCGCTCTCCGGCTTGTCGGCGGGCGGCTCGAGTTTCTTCACCGTGGTGGCGAGCCCTTCCTCCTTGCCCTTGACGGTGCGCTGCACCGCTCTGGCAAAGGCCTGTTCGTCCTGGGTCCATTGCGGCATGCCGACCTGCTGGATGTTGGCGTAGGCGGCTTCCGCCATCGGCTTGTTGAAGTGGCGCGGCGCGGCCGTGCCGATGACCTGCCGCGTGACGGTGGTGTCGGTCATCTTCGCGGCGGCTTCCGAGATGGTGTTGGCGATCTCGAAATTCTTGCGGATGTTCTCGAAATCCTGCTCGCGGATGAAGTACCAGACGCTGGCCACCGACGGGACGACGTTCGGCTGGTCGCCGCCATCGGGAATCACGTAGTGGGACCGCTGCTCGGGTCGCAGGTGCTCCCGGCGCATGTTCCACGCGACGTTCATGAGCTCGACCCCGTCGAGGGCGCTGCGACCGCGCCACGGTGCCTGCGCCGAGTGGGCGGACTCGCCGCTGAACGTGTACTCGACCGACACCATGCCGGTGCCGTTCGCTTGGCCCCAGGCGGTCTGGAGGTTGTTGCCGACATGGGTGAAGAGCACCGCATCGACCCCGTTGAACACGCCGTCGCGGACCATGTAGGCCTTGCCGCCGAGAAGCTCCTCGGCGACGCCCGGCCAGAGCATGATCGTTCCCGGGATCTTCTCGCGCTCCATGATGTCCTTCAGCGCAAGCGCCGCCACCACGTTGAGCGCCTGGCCGGAATTGTGACCCTCTCCGTGCCCCGGCGCTCCCTCGATCATGGGTTCGCGGTACGCGACACCAGGCTTCTGAGACGCCTTCGGGATGCAGTCTATGTCGCTTCCGAGCGCGATCACGGGACCTCCAGAGCCCCATTTGGCCACCCATCCGGTGGGAAGGCCCGCGACATTGCGCTGGATTGTGAAGCCGTTCTTCTCGAGAATCTCCGTGATGTACTTCGAGGTCTCGAATTCCTGGAACGCGAGTTCGCCGAAGCTGAAGATCGAATCGTTCATCTCCTGCGCGAGCTTGGCGCGGGATTCGACTCCCTGAATGGCCTGCTTCTTCAACTCTGCGATCCGTTCGACGAGAGCGGCGCTCGGCCCTGCGGTCTGGGCCATGACGGGCGCCGCTGTCGAGACAAGGGCCGTGAGCAAGAGACCGGTTAGCAAACCATGCTTCATGAGATCCTCCGGGGTCTTCGGATGCGGCGGGCAAATCAACCCACAAGGCTCATCCGATCAGATCGGGAGCGTCTCAGCGTCATTGCCGGCGGCAACCCTGCCATGGCGCAATGACATGGCTCCCGATGGAACTTTTCAGAACCTCGCCTCGAGATATCCGTGTTGCGAAGCAACATCGACGGGATATGGTCCGGCTCGACAGGGCCGAACGGGACATCGATCCGGACATCAGCGGGTGATCTGTTGCCCCGGTCGCAACTGCCGCTCGCCATCACCATCTGGCGTGCCTCCTCCACGGGGACGATCCATGCCTTACGACGAAGGGCCCTTGGAAGCATGATTTGGCGCAACTCTTGCTGCCACGCTGAAACCCAGCGCGGGATCAGCGGTTCCCCTCCTTAACGTATGTTATTCCGGCGCGGCCCGTGCGCCGGAACCGCCACCAGGACATGAAAACCCGAAGGAGTGAGCCGATGTCCCACGACGCCCCAGGCGACGCGCGTCTGCCCCATGTCAACGACCTCCATCCGCACGTCGCGACCTTGATCATCGGGCGGGCCGTCGCCGAATCCTACCGGGATGTGATCGATGCGCCGATCCCGGACAGGCTCGTCGCGATCCTGCGCCAAATGGAAACCGGCGAGGCTGATCATGACCGCTCTCCAGCCTGAGCCCCATCTCGCCCTGATCGTCGAGGACGACCCTGAGGTCCGCGCTCTCGCGGCCGTCCTTCTGGATGAGACAGAACTCGAGGTGTTGGAGGTCGAGAGCGCAGAGGCAGCCTTGCAGTGCCTCCAGGAGCGCGGCGGCGAAGTGGCGATGATGTTCGCCGATGTGCGGCTTCCGGGAGAGATGGACGGCGTTCAGCTCGCCAGGGCCACGTGCAAGCTCTGGCCGACGATCCGGATCGTGCTCACCTCCGGAGATCCCGTTGTCCAGGCCGATGATCTGCCGGACTGCGTGACCTTCATGCCCAAGCCCTGGCGTGGCCTCGACGTGTTGGTCCAGGCCGAGAAAGCGATCAATGACCCTCAGCCGCCGGTGACGTGACGAGGCCGCGTCGCGGCCTCACGCCCACCCACCCCGTCATGGCCGGGCTCGTCCCGGCCATCCCGATTGTCTTGAGCGCGGCGCTTTTCCGATCGGGATCACCGGCACAAGGCCGGTGATGACGTGGAGGATTGTGTGTGGCCCGGCACTGAAAACCTCCGCACGTCATGGCCGGGCTCGTCCCGGCCATCCCGATTGTCTCGAGCGCGGCGCTTTTCCGATCGGGATCACCGGCACGAGGCCGGTGATGACGTGGAGGGTGGCGGGACGGCCGGGCTTCCGCTGTCGCTTCAGAGCTTGCGGTCGCCGGGCAGGCCGGTGGTGCCAGTGCCGCGGACGTTGCGGTCGTCCTCCACGTCCACTTCGGTCTTGCGCACGGTGTCGGAAACCGTCTCAGTGCGCTGATCGGCTTGCTTGCGCACCACGACCTCCTCGACCACGCGCGCCTCCTTCGAGACGACGGCTTCTTCGCCGCGCTCCTCGACCTCGATGGTGCGCTCCTGGAACGGATCGCCGCTGATGGCGCCAGCCTGGGTCGTGCCGGAGACCGGGCGGCGCTCCACGTCGACGCGCTCCTCGCGCAGGGTGACCTGCTCCTGCACGGGCCGTTCGACGACACGGGCGTTGATGCGCACGCGGCCGCGATTCACCTCGCGCTTGCCGACATGCAGCTCTTCCTCGGCGACCGGAATCACCTCATCGGTCTGCCGCCCGGCGGAGGACGTGCGGTCCGTCAGCCCGGCGGCGGATGCCGCACCGGCGGCGGGCGCGGCAGAAGCCGTGCCGGCCGTCGTGGCGCCGGCGCCGGTCCAACCCTCGGACCGCCAGGTGGTCTCGCGCTCGTCGAAATCGACCGTGCCCTCGTCGTCGAGGATGTCGACGATCCGGTCCACCTCGGCCTCGGAGGCGCGCACGGTCACCAGGGCGCCGCCGCGGCGGATGCCCTCGGCATAGGCATGGGCGTCGTTCTCGTCGACGCCGGCATCGATCAGCGCACCCGCGACGCCGCCCACGGCGGCTCCGGCGCCGGCGCCCACCAGCGTGGAGACCAGCCACCCGGCCGCCACCACGGGGCCGAGCCCGGGAATGGCCAGCATGCCGAGGCCGGCGAGAAGCCCTGCGCCGCCGCCCGCCAGCGTGCCCACGGTCGCGCCCGTGCCGGCGCCGTCGCCCACATCGTCGTCATGATGGTTGGTGCCGTCGAACGTCCGGCCGGCATGGGACGAGTAACGGTCCCCTTCGTTGCTGGCGACGAGGCTGATGTCGCGGTGCGAAACGCCTGCCGACTCGAGGCGGCGGACCGCCTCGGAGGCGTCCTCGTAATTGTCGAAGAAGGCCGTGATGGTCTTGCTGGTCATGTCTGTTCCACTTCTTGCGAAAAATCCCCGGCGGCCGGCGGCCGGCCGGGTGTCGTCACGAATGCCGGATGGGCTCGCGATTATTGAGCCTGCACGGTGCCCTTGTAGTCGATCGCCACGCTCACGGACTTGCCGTCGCGCTGCGCCTTGCCGCGCCAGATGCCCTGATCGTCCTTGCGCAGCTCGGTAACGTTGCCGAAGCCCTGCGCTTCGAGGCGGGAGCGCGCCTGGGCCTCGGTGAAGCTGTTGGCGCCCGGCTCGACGGCGCCGGTGGTCTGCGGGCTGTCGGCCGGCTTGTGGGTGACGGCAGGATTGGACGAGCCGTTGCCGTTCATCGGCTGCGCGGCCGAGGACCCGGAGCTCTGAGGGTTCGTGGATTGGGCAACGGCGCCGGTGGCCAGGGCCGACAGGACGGCGAGTGTTGCGAAGCCGAGACGGATCAAGGTTCTTCTCCAGTGTTGCAAGCGCGTAGCCTCTCAATGTGCGGAGCCCGGGACGGTTCCGAGTGCCAAGCTCGTGAAGCCCCCTGTCGCGGGCCCGACGCGCGCGGCGACCCCTGTCCGACCGGAGGACAGGCGACCCGGTTGACTGCAGGCCGGCGCCGTTCGGGCTCCGGCCGGGGAGGGATCGACGCCACCGGCCGAATCCGGCCGGCGGTCCCGGCCTTCCTCGGTCCCATGCTCCCTGGGAGTTCATTCCGGGCTTAACCCATGTTAACGTTGCGGCAGGATGCGGTGCCGGATCGCCCCGAGGGCCTCGTCGCCGATCCGGCCGGGAGGCGTGTCATGCATGACGTGAGCCCCATCGGACTGCATGCGCGGCTCCTGCCGCGGCCGCAGCGGATCGCGCATTGGGTCAATGGCGCCGTCACCGGGACGGCCCTGATGTCGTTCCTGGTCGCGGCCGTGGTTCTGCTCTGGCAGGCCCAGCACGAGAGGCACGACCTGATCCACCGGGGGCTCGCGGCCGCGGCGGCCGCTGCCGTCATGGTGGAGCGCGAGACGCAGGCCCTCGGCAATACGCTCAGAGGCCTGTCGCGATCGCCGCTGCTCGAGGCGGACGATCTCGCGTCCTTCCGACGCCAGCTCGCCGCGACGCCGCGCCCGGAGGGCTCCCGCTTCATCCTCTGGACGGCGCGGGGCCAGCTTCTCAATACGGGCGTTCCCGCCGGCGCGCCCATGCCCCCCGTGCCGGACGAGCCGGGGGCGGAGGAGCGGATGGCGCGGCTGCGGCAGGCCGGGCTCCTCCTGTCGGAGCGGCTGCGCAGCCCCGTCGATGGGCGGTGGATCGTCGCCGTGAGCCTGTGGCTCGGCCATCCCGCGGACGGACCCGACCGCGCGCTCACCCTGGTGGTGCCCGAAGAGCATCTCGCCGCGGCCGTGCAGGACGCGGTGGCCGCCGACGGCTGGCGCACGCTCATCCTGGACCGCAGGCTCCAGCCGCTGGCGGGGCCGGCGCTGCCGCCGGACGTGGTCGAGCGGCTGTCCGGCCGGGAGCCGGGCGGGCACTTCACGGCCGGCGCCGGCGACGGCCGGACGATCGGGGCCTTCTCCCGGTCGGGCGCGTCGGGCTATACCGCTCTGGCGCTCGCCCCGGCGGCCCTTGCCGAGGGCCCGGTCCGCCAGGCCCTTCATCGCATCGCCCTGGCCGGGTCCGTGCTGCTCCTGTTCGGGATCGCTTCGGCCGCCGCGCTGATGCGCCGGGTCGGCCCGGTCGATGCGCTCCGGGCCGACGCGGCGGCGACCAGGGGCGAGCTTGCCGCGGCGAACGCCCGGCTCAACGCGATCCTGGAGAGCGTGAGCGACTGCCATTTCACCCTCGACCGCAGCTACCGGATCACCAACGTGAACGCGGCGGCCATGCGGTGGTGGGGGCTCCCCCGCGGCCCGGCATCGGGATGGTCCTACTTCGCCCTGGTGGGGCACGACGCGGCGATCGACGAGGCCCTGAAGCAGGCCATCGAGCACCGCAGGGAGTTCCGCGGCGAGCTGCCATCGCTCTACCACCCGGGCCGCACCATCGATTACCGGGTCTATCCCTCGGCGGAGGGCGCCAGCATCTTCTTCAGCGACGTCACGGAGCGCAACGCGGCCCTTCTCGCCATCCGGGAGGAGCGCGAACTCCTGCAATCGTCCCTGGATGCGCTGTCGGCGCACGTCGCCTTCCTGGACGAGCGCGGCACGATCCTCGCGGTCAACGCGGCCTGGCGGCGGTTCGCCCGGGACAACGGACTCGGCGACCCGGCGCACGGGATCGGGGCGAGCTATCTCGCCGCCTGCGCGGCCGAGGCGCCGATCCTCAGGGGCATGGAGGCCCTGATCGCCGGCACGGACGCGCAGTTCCGCACCGTCTATCGCTGCGACTCCCCCGAGGGCCGCCGCTGGTTTCAGCTTCGGGCGAACCGCTTCCTGGCGGGCGGGAAGGTCCGGATCATCGTGGCCCACGAGGACATCACCGACGTGATCGACGCGCGGGTGGCCATGGGCGAGATGTCGGAACGCCTGCTCACGCTCCAGGAGGAGGAGCGCCAGCGCATCGCGGCCGAGCTGCACGATTCCACCGCGCAGCATCTGGTGGCGGCGGGCCTGCACCTGATGCAGGTCGACCCCTTCGTCGAGCGTTCGGCCGGCAAGCGGATCATCGACGAGATCGACCGCTCCCTCGAAACGGCCCTGAAGGAGCTCCGGGTCTTCACATACCTGATGCATCCCCGCGAACTGGCGACCGAGGGGCTGGCCGGCGCCGTGCGCTCGTTCGCGGCCGGCTTTTCCGACCGGACGGCGCTCCCCGTCGCGGTGCGGGTGGCCGAGCGGATCGACGGCCTGCCGCTCGACCTCCAGCGGACCCTGCTGCGCCTGGCCCAGGAAGCCCTGACCAATGTGCATCGCCACGCGGGGGCGAGCCGGGTCGTCGTGGCGCTGCGCATGACGTCCGGCGGCGTGATCCTGTGCATCGGCGACGACGGGCGCGGCATGCGGCGGGCACTGTCCTCGGGCCACCAGACCCTGGGCGTCGGCATTCCCGGCATGCGGATCCGGCTGCACCAGTTCGGCGGCAGCCTGCGCATCCGGAGCAGCCGGCGGGGCACGGTCGTGCGGGCCTTCGTCCCGCATGAGGGCTGGACCGTCATCGGCCGCGACGCGCCGCGGGAGACGGGTCCGGCCTGGCCGGCACGACGGGCGGAAGACTAGAGCGTCGGACCCGAAAGGGGACCCGCTTTCGGTCCGATGCTCCACTCTTGACCGGCGCATCGTCCGGGACCGTGTCTTGACCGCTCGGCCGGATGGGCACCCTCCCACGTCATCACCGGGCTCGTCCCGGTGATGACGTGGGAGGGTGTTCGCACCGACCCTTGCCACCTTCTCCACGTCATCACCGGCCTTGTGCCGGTGATCCCGATCCGGTGAAGCGCCGCGCCTCACCGGATCGGGATGGCCGGCACAAGGCCGGCCATGACGTGCGGAGGATGGCAGGAAGGGCGGAGGGTGCCATGACGGGGGAGGGTGTTCGCACCGCCTCATGCCGCCGTCTCCACGTCATCACCGGGCTCGTCCCGGTGATCCCGCTTGTCTGAAGCGCCGCACCTCACCAGATCGGGATGGCCGGCACAAACCCGGCATGACGTGGGACGGTGGAGCGCGATCCGTGAGTGGCGCGGGCCCGGAGCATCGGACGTGACAAGGGGACCCAGGTTTGGGATCGATGCTCCACTCTCGGCTGGCGCATCGTTCGGGCTACGAGCGCACCCGGCCGGGTTCGCACGATGCGCTAGGTGTTTTCCTCATGCCCTTCGGGGTTTTCCCCAGGTGCCGTGGTGGTGGTTTCGCGCTATGGAGGGATGTTCGCAGGAGAGCGGTGCCATGGTGCGGATCCTGATCGCCGACGACCACGACGTGGTCCGTTCCGGGCTCCACACGATCCTGAGCGCCCAGCCGGGCTGGGAGGTTGTGGCCGAGGCCGAGAACGGCCGCCAGGCCGTCCAGCTTGCCGGCGAGACGCAGCCGGACGTGGCCATCCTCGATTATCAGCTCCCGCTTCTCAACGGCGTCGACGCCACGCGCGAGATCCGCGCCGCCCAGCACCAGACCGAGGTGCTGATCTTCACCATGCACGAGAGCGAGCCCCTGCTGCGGGAACTGCTTCAGGCCGGCGCGCGGGGCTACCTGCTCAAGTCCGATGCCCGCAGGTTTCTGATCGCCGCGGTGGAGTCGCTCTCCCACCACAAGCCGTTCTTCACGGGAAAGATCTCCGAGACGCTTCTGAACGCCTATCTGGCGCAGGGCCACGCGGCCGACGGCGCCCTGACCACCCGCGAGCGAAGCGTGGTCCAGCTGATCGCCGAGGGGCACAGCAACAAGGAGGTGGCCCAGATCCTGGGGGTCAATCTCAAGACCGTGGAAAGCCACCGGGCCGCGGCCATGCGCAAGGTCAACGTCAACTCCACCGCCACCCTGGTGCGCTACGCGATCCGCAACAAGCTCGTCGAACCGTAAGCGGTTCGCCCGAAGCCGGCCGGGGCTTCATTCCCGAGGGGTTCGGGTCTCTCGTCGCTCGCGGCACGGAGCAGGCGAAAGAATGGCCGGACCACCATGGGCAACGGAACCCTTGCACCTGGCAGGTCGAATTCGGCAGGTCGAATTTGGCAGGTCGAATTTGGCAGGTCGAATCCGGGAGGCCGACTCCCGGCGTCCTGCGCTTTGCTGTGAGCCGCCAATGAACCGTCCTGCACGGGCGGCTCAAACCGAGCGGGGATCCACCACAAGCCGCGATCGCGGCGCCGGCCAATCGGACGAGAGGGTCTCGGCAGCGTTCTGGACGGCCGTGGAGCGGAATTCATTCCACCGAGGGCCTGTCGGTCCGCGTCATATCCTTAGGAGGGTTCGAACCTGGAACATGATGCGCTCAGCAGCCCGAGAGCCGGCATCCAGGACTCTCACCTGCAGGACTCTCACCTGGATGTGAGGGGACGCTCTTAAGTCTTTGAAAGAAGAGATGGCTGGGGGACCTGGATTCGAACCAAGACTAACGGAGTCAGAGTCCGCTGTTCTACCATTAAACTATCCCCCACCATAAGCACTTGAAAAACCTCAGCTTTTCGCGTTCGGTTTACAAGATTTCAGGCGAAGTTTACAAGATCGCCTCGGCGGTGACGGTCAGATAGGGGGCTTTTGACGCGTCGTCAAGCCTTCAAATCGATCCTGGCCGAGCCATCCCCTGGGCAACCCCTTACGGGTCGAGCGAGCCGCCTTCCGGCCCCGCGTCCAGGTCGAGGTCCGACCGGAGGCGCGATTCGTCCTCCGCGGCCTCGGCATCGGCGGCGATGCGCTCGTAGCGGTCGAGAGCCCCTTGAAGGATGTAGGCGGCGGCCATCTTGTCGACCGCATCGGCCCGCTTGGCCCGGGAGGCGTCCGCGTCGAGGAGGGTGCGGGTCACCACCATGGTGGACATCCGCTCGTCCCAGAACAGGACCGGCAGGGGCAGGATGGGCTTCATGTTGCGCACGAAGGCACGGGTCGCCTGCGAACGGGGACCCTCCGTGCCGTCCATGTTGAGCGGCAGGCCGAAGACCAGCCCGCCGACCTCGTAGCGGGCGGCGAGATCCTTGATGCGGCCGACATCCGGGGTGAACTTCACCCGCTTGATCGTCTCGAGCGGCGTCGCGATCCGCCGCTCCACGTCGGAGAGGGCAAGGCCGATGGTCTTGGTGCCCAGATCGAATCCCATGAGGCGGGCCCGTGGCGCCAGCCCGTCGATGAAGGCGACCAGTTCGTCGTCGCGTGAGATCATGGACCGTCTCCTCGTCGAGCCTGCCGGATCCAGCCAGTACAGGGGAAGTCGCTCCGCGTCGAGATCAGGCTGCGCGGCTGGCCGGATCGGGAGACGATGGGGCGGGACTTGCGCTGTCGGCGCGGGACCGCAGGGCCTCTCCCGATTGCGTGAACAGGTGGCAGGATTCCCGGTCGAGCTCGAGGCTCACCGTGGCCCCGACCGCATGCCGCGCGTCGCCCGGCTCGCGCAATGTCAGGCGGCGGCCCTGGCCCACATCCACGTAGAGGAGATGGTTCTCGCCGAGCTCCTCCACCAGCTCGACCCGTCCCGTGAACGAACCCTGACCGCTCACGCGCACATGGTCGGGCCTCACCCCGAGCGTGACGGGATCGCCCGGCCGGACGCCCTCGGGCGACAGGGGGAGGGCGAGGGTGCCGCCGCTCGGCAGCGAGACCGTCACCTCGTCCGGCCCGACACCCGCGACCGGGCAGGGGATGAAGTTCATCTGCGGCGAGCCGATGAAGCCGGCCACGAACAGGTTGGCCGGACGGTGATAGAGCTCGAGCGGCGTGCCGACCTGCTCGATCCGTCCCGCATTGAGCACCACGATCCGGTCGGCGAGCGTCATGGCCTCCACCTGATCGTGCGTCACGTAGATCATCGTGGCACGGGTGTCCGTGTGGAGCTTGGCGATCTCGATCCGCGTCTGGACGCGCAGCGCCGCGTCGAGGTTCGAGAGCGGCTCATCGAAGAGAAACACCTTCGGATCGCGCACGATGGCGCGCCCGATGGCGACGCGCTGGCGCTGGCCGCCGGAGAGCTGCCTCGGCTTGCGGTCGAGCAGGGCATCGATCTGGAGCAGGCGCGCAGCCTCCCGCACCTTGGTGTCGATCTCGGATTTCGAGGACTTCGCCAGTTCCAGACCGAAGGCCATGTTGTCGTAGACGCTCATGTGCGGATAGAGCGCGTAGGACTGGAACACCATGGCGATCCCGCGCTTGGCCGGCACACGGTCGTTCACGCGCTCGCCGCCGATGAAGAGATCGCCCGCCGTGATGTCCTCGAGGCCCGCGATGAGCCGCAAAAGGGTCGATTTTCCGCAGCCGGACGGGCCGACGAAGACCACGAACTCGCCGTCGCCGATATGGAGATCGACGCCGTGCACGACCTTCACCCGGCCGAAGGATTTCTGCAGGTTCGCGAGGACGACGTCGGCCATTGTTTGGATTTCCTTGAACTAGCCCTTCACCGCGCCCGCCGTCAGCCCGGCCACGATCTTGCGCTGGAACACGAGCACCAGGGCGATGATCGGGATGGTCACGACGACCGACCCGGCCATGATGGTCCCCCAGGGCAGCTCGTAGGCGGTCGAGCCGCTCATGAGGGCGATGGCGGGCGGCACCGTGCGGCGCTCGTTGGTGAGCGTGAAGGTGAGGGCGAAAAGAAACTCGTTCCACGACACGATGAAGGCCAGGAGCCCCGTGGTCACAGCGGCCGGGGCCATGAGCGGCAGGAACACGCGCCGCACCACGATCCACGGCGTCGCCCCGTCCACGAAAGCCGCCTCCTCGATTTCCTTCGGCAGCTCGCGCATGAAGGTGGTGAGCACCCAGACCGTGAAGGGCAGGGTGAGCATGAGATTGGCCAGGATGAGGCCTGGCAGCGTGTTGTAGAGGCCGAAAGCCCGGATCAGCTCGAACATGCCGGCGAGCACCGCCACCTGAGGGAACATCGACACGGCGAGGATCGTCATGAGCAGCAGCGAGCGGCCGCGAAAGGCGATGCGTCCGAACGCGTAGGCGGCCGTGATTCCCAGGCCCAGGGAGAGGGCGACGACCGAGCCCGACACCAGGACCGAGTTCAGGATGTTCCGGCCGAAGGGCTGGCGCTCGAACACCGCCACGTAGTTCGAGAGGTCGAAGCGCTCCGGCCGGTAGGCGATCGTGAACAGGTCGCTCCCGGAGCGAAAGGACGAGACGACCGCGTAATAGAACGGGAACAGGGCGAACAGCGCGATGGCGATCACGAGCAGCCAGAATCCGGCCCGGGCGAGACGCTTCATCGCGGGTCCTCCCCGAGCCGCACGCGCCCGGCCGCGAGCGTGATCACCACCACGAGGGCGATGATGAGGAAGATCAGGGTCGCGGCGGCGGAGCCGAGCCCCACCTCCTGGAAGTCCACGAGCTGCTGGCGCGCATAGACCGACATGGAGGCCGTCTCCTTGGCGTTCGAGGTGAGGACGTAGATCAGGTCGAACACCCGCAGGGCATCGAGGGAGCGGAAGATCACCGCGACCAGGAGCGCCGGCTTGATGAGCGGCAGGGTCACGCGGACAAACACCCGGACGGGCGAGACGCCATCCACCTTCGCGGCCTCGTAAATGTCCTGCGGCAGCATCTGGAGAGCCGCCAGGATGAGCAGGGCCATGAAGGAGGTATGTTTCCAGACATCCACCATCACGGCGGCCCACAGGGCCGTGTCGGCATTCGCCGTCCAGGGCACCGGGGCGGCGATCAGGCCGAGGCGCAGGAGGAGGTCGTTGATGACGCCGAACTGGTCGTGCAGCATCCAGTTCCACATCTTGGCCGACACGATGGTGGGGATCGCCCATGGGATCAGGATGATAGCCCGCATCAGGCCGCGGCCCGGGAACGCGGCGTTCAGGATCAGGGCCACCACCATCCCGAGCACGGTCTCCAGGGAGACGGACACGGCGGTGAACCACAGGGTGTTCCAGACGGAATGCCACCAGTCGGGTTCGGCCAGGATCCCGAACCACCCGCCGTCATCATGGGCCAGGTAGTTCTCGAGGCCGATGAACGCGTAGTCGCCCAGCGCATCGAGGCTGGCATCCGTGAAGCTGAACCAGATCGTCCGGGCCAGGGGCCAGCCCGCGATGAGCGCGACCACGATCAGGCTCGGGGCGATGAAGAGCCAGGCCGCCCTGATGCGTGAGCGCGTGAGGGAGGAGCGGCGTCCCCGACCCGTCACCTGCACAGGCGCGCCGGCTCCGGCGACGGCACCGCTCATGATCATTGCCAGCCGTTGCGCTTGATCCGCTTGAGGTCCCGGTCGAGGCGGCTGAGCGCCTGCGCGGGATCGGATTTCTTCGACAGCACCTGGTGGACCGCGTTGAAGAATTCGGTCGACACCTTGTTGTAGTTCTGTCCCGTCGCGGTGGCAGGGCGCGCGACCGCATTGCTGAACACGTCCACGAGGTCGCCGATGAACGGATTGGCCCGGGCGATATCCGTATCGCTGTAGAGCGACACGATGGTCGGATTGAAGGAGCCCTCGACGGCCCGGCGCTTCTGCTCGGCCTCGCCCGTCAGGTACATCACCAGATCCGTCGCGGTGTCCCGGTTCTTCGAGTATTTCGACACGGCGAGAAGCTGGCCGCCGAGCGTGCCCGCATGGCGCCCGTCGGCGCCCCCTTTCGGCAGGGGCGCGATGCCGACCTTGTCCTTGATGGCGCTGTCGCCGCCCTGCGCCAGCGCCCAGGCATAGGGCCAGTTGCGCATGAACGCGGCGTTGCCGGCCTGGAAGATGCCGCGGGCTTCCTCCTCGGTGTAGTTGAGCACGCCCTCGGGGGTGATCGTCCCGACCCAGCCGGCGGCCGTCTTCAGGGCCTCGGCGGCCTTCGGGTTCTCGATGGTGACCTCGCCCTTCTCGTCCACGATGGTTCCGCCGTTGTGCGAGGCGACCCATTCGAGCGCGTTGGTCGTCAGCCCTTCATAGGCGCGGCCCTGCCAGGTGTAGCCCCAGAACTCGCCCTTGCCCTCCTTGCGCTCGCCGTCCTGGATGAGGCGCGCGGTCTCGGTGAGGTCCGCCCAGGTCTCGGGCACGGGCCGCTTGTATTTGTCCAAAAGGTCCTTGCGGTAGTAGAGCAGGCCCGCATCGGCGAACCAGGGGATGGCCATGAGCTTGCCCTCGACGCGGCTCGTCTCGACCATGGCAGGAAGATGGTCGCCGATGACGGCTTGCCCCTTGGCGGTCAGGTCGAGCAGGTGGTTGCCCAGGGTGCCCGTCCAGACCACGTCGATCTGGAACACGTCGATGTCGCCAGCGCCGGCCGCGAGAAGCTGCTGGAAGAGCGCCAGACGCTCCGTCGCGGAGTTGGGTGTCGAGACGATCTTGACCGTGTTGCCGGTCCTGGCCGCCCAGGCGTCGACACCCTGCTTGCAGATCTCGTATTCCTTGCCCAGGGCGCTGCACGAGATCGAGATCTCCACCGCCCGGGCGCTCGTGGTGGCGAGAAGCCCCGCGGCGGCTGCGAGGCTGGCGATGAGGCGGGACATGGCTATCCTCCTGCAGACTTGATGTTTATTGCTTAGCTTCTTAAAGCCCCACTGGCGGATTTGTTCCTGTGGAACGTGGTCAGGCGCCGCTTCCGCTCCATCTCATCATGCCGAAAACGAGGGTCAACCCATGAAAATCACCTGGTTCGGTCATTCCGCCTTCCGTCTCGACTTCGCCGGCAAGGCCGTGCTCATCGATCCGTTCTTCACCGGCAATCCGGCCTTCGAGGGCGACCGGGCGACAATCACCGAGGGGATTTCCCACGTCCTGCTCACCCACGGCCATGGGGACCATGTGGGGGATACGGCCGAGATCGCGAAGGCGACCGGCGCCAAGGTGGTGACCAACTTCGAACTCTGCATGTATCTGGCCAAGCAGGGCGTCGAGAACGTCGACCCCATGAACACCGGCGGCACGACCGATCAGGGCGGCTTCACGGTCACGCTCGTCCGGGCGGACCATTCCGCCGGCCTGGTGGAGATGGACGTGAACTTCCCGCTCGGCAGTGCCAACGGGATCGTCGTGAAGGCGCCCGGTGAGCCCACGATCTACCACATGGGCGACACCGACATCTTCGGCGACATGGCGCTGATTGCCGAGATCCATCAGCCGGACGTGGTGATCGTGCCCATCGGCGACCGCTTCACCATGGGGCCGGAGGTCGCGGCGCTCGCGGTCGAGCGCTATTTCGGCGGCGCCAAGGCGGCCATCCCCTGCCACTACGCCTCCTTCCCGCCGCTCGTCCCCAACGCGGACCGTTTCGTGGCGGCGCTGGACGGCAAGGGCATCCAGGTCGTGGTGCCCCACAAGACCGTGGGCGTCACGGTCTAGGAATGCCCCGTCAGGCCATCACCGGGCTTGTCCCGGTGATCCCGCTTCCGAGAGGCGCCGTGCTTCTCCGGATCGGGATGGCCGGGACAAGCCCGGCCATGACGTGAGAGGGTGTTGTCGCCGGCCCATCCCACCTTCTCCACGTCATCACCGGGCTCGTCCCGGTGATCCCGCTTCCGTAGGGCGCCGTGCTTCTCCCGATCGGGATGGCCGGCACAAGGCCGGCTATGACGGCGGAGGGTGGCAGGACCGGGAGCGTCCGGCCTGGGCTCTCGGCCGGGTTCGGCCGGCCCGGCCGGCGCAGGGACGTCCCGCATATCCAACGTTGCCCCGCGAGGCGGGCGGGTGCTATAGGCCGGCCATCAGATTTCCAAAGGGTATGACCATTCATGTCGGTCGATGAGAAAACGGTCCGCCGCATCGCCCATCTGGCGCGCATTGCCGTGACGGATGCGGAGGTGCCTCATCTCCAGGGGGAGCTCAACGCGATTCTCTCCTTCGTCGAGCAGCTCAACGAGGTGAACGTGGAGGGCGTCGAGCCGATGACCTCGGTCACGCCCATGGTCATGAAGAAGCGCCAGGACGGCGTGACCGATGGCGGGATCCCGCAGAAGATCGTCCAGAACGCTCCCGCTACGGAAGACAACTTCTTCCTGGTGCCGAAGGTGGTCGAGTAGGGCGCGCCCTCCCACCGATCCTGAAATGATGGCGTGGACGGCCCGGACAGCCCGGCCGCAGCGTCGAGACAAGAGATCCAGTCCCGTGACCGAACTGACCCATCTCACGATCGCCGAAGCCCGCGACGGCCTGAAGGCCAAGACGTTTTCCGCGTCGGAGCTCGCGCAGGCCCATCTCGCCGCCATGGAGAAGGCGAGGGCGCTCAATGCCTATCTGATCGAGACGCCCGAGAAGGCGCTCGCCATGGCCAAGGCCTCGGACGAGAAGATCGCCAAGGGCGAGGGCGGTGCGCTCGAGGGCATCCCGCTCGGCATCAAGGATCTGTTCTGCACCGAGGGCGTGACCACGACGGCCGGCTCCCGGATCCTCGGCAATTTCAATCCGCCCTATGAGTCGACGGTCACCCGGAACCTCTGGAACGACGGCGCGGTGATGCTCGGCAAGCTCAACCTGGACGAGTTCGCCATGGGCTCCTCCAACGAGACCAGCGCCTTCGGGCCGGTGGTGTCGCCCTGGCGGCGCGAAGGCTCCAACGTGAGCGCCGGCACATCCGGGGCGATCGAGGGCACTCATCTGGTGCCCGGCGGCTCCTCGGGCGGCTCCGCGGCGGCCGTCGCGGCTCGCCTGTGCCTGGGTGCAACCGCGACCGATACGGGCGGATCGATCCGCCAGCCGGCGGCCTTCACCGGAACCGTCGGCATCAAGCCGACCTACGGGCGCGTGTCCCGGTGGGGCACCGTGGCCTTCGCGTCGTCGCTCGATCAGGCCGGCCCGATCACCCGGTCCGTCCGGGATTCCGCCATCATGCTGCGCTCCATGGCCGGCCCCGACCCCAAGGACACGACCTGCGTCGACCTGCCGGTTCCGGATTTCGAGGCTGCGGTGTCCCGGGGCGTCAAGGGCCTCAGGATCGGCATTCCGAAGGAATACCGGGTCGACGGCATGTCGCCCGAGATCGAGCAGCTCTGGCACCAGGGCGCCGAATGGCTGCGCGCCGCCGGGGCCGAGATCGTCGAGGTGTCGCTGCCGCACACCAAGTACGCGCTGCCCGCCTATTACATCGTGGCGCCGGCCGAGGCCTCGTCGAATCTCGCCCGCTACGACGGCGTGCGCTACGGCCTGCGGGAGAACGGCCGGGACATCGTGGATCTCTACGAGAAGACCCGCGCGGCGGGCTTCGGCCGCGAGGTCAAGCGCCGCATCATGATCGGCACCTACGTGCTCTCGGCGGGCTATTACGACGCCTATTACGTCCGGGCCCAGAAGCTGCGCACCCTGATCAAGCGCGACTTCGAGGAGGTCTACGCTCGGGGCGTGCACGCGATTCTGACCCCGGCCACGCCGTCCGCCGCCTTCGGCATCGGCGAGAAGGGCTCGGGCGATCCGGTCGAGATGTACCTCAACGACATCTTCACCGTGACGGTGAACATGGCGGGCCTGCCGGGCATCGCCGTCCCGGCCGGGCTCGATGGCCAGGGGCTGCCGCTCGGGCTCCAGCTCATCGGCCGGGCCTTCGACGAGGAAACCCTCTTCGCGGCCGGTCAGGTGATCGAGGATTCCGCCGGGCGCCTGACGCTGCCGCAGGCCTGGTGGGCGTAAAGCGCGTGCATCCCACGGTTCCCGTCATTCACCTCTGGGACTGGCTGCCCGCCGCCTTCGATCCCGTCCTGATCCTCGTCGCGGTCTGGCTCGGCTGGAGGGCCGACCAGTTCGGCAAGGTGCTGATCGTCGGCATGGCGGCGCTGGCCATCTCGGCTCTCGTCTCATGGGTGATCAGCAGCCTGGGGCTGCCGTGGATCGCTCCGGTGCGCTCCGACGCCCTGACCCTGTTCCCGGTCCGGTTCGTCGCCGCGCTGCTCTGGGCGAGCGCCGCGTTTGCGGCCAGGCGCGTGGCGAGGCGCTAAAGCATCGGACGTGAAAAGTGGACTTGCACTTTTGGGATCCATCCGATGCTTTCTTCTTGGATGAGAGCATCGGTCAGAACGGACCCAGCGGGCCGCGCCAGCGAAAACCGGATCCACTTTTCCGTCCGATGCTCTAAGCAGACCGGGCGCCTGAGCCTCGATAGTTCGACCGGCGCCGAAGCGTCATGACGCGACATCGGTCTGGACCTGTGTCAGATTCGTGCTGCTTTCCCCTGCGATGCACGGATCTCCCTTCATGATGACGGACCCCGCCAAGCCCCATCACGCCGTCGAACTCACGCTCCTGCTCGTCCTCGCGACCCTGTGGGCCTCGTCCTACACCTTCATCAAGATCGGGATCGACACGATCCCGCCCGTCACCCTGATCGCCGCCCGCACGCTGATCGCGGGAGGGATCCTCGTGCTGGCCATGCGTTGGCGCGGGATCCGCCTGCCGCGGGATGGGGCGAGCTGGCGCAACTTCGCCGTTCAGGCATGCCTCAACAGCGTCATCCCCTTCACGCTGATCGCCTGGGCGGAGAAATCCATCGACGCGGGTCTGGCCGTCATTCTCAACGCGATGACTCCGGTCTTCACGTTCCTGATCACCTGGCTCTGGTCCCGGCACGAGGCGACGCCGCTCCGGACGCTCGCCGGCATCGTCCTGGGTCTCGGCGGCACCTGCATCATCGTCGGGGGCCAAGCCTTCACCCATGTCGGCCAGGAACTGGCCGCTCAACTCGCCGTCGTGCTGGCCACGATCTGCTACGCGGGAGCGGCCATCTTCGGCCGGACGTTCAAGAACCTCGACCCCATGGCGCCCGCGACCGGGTCGCTCCTGTCCGGAGCCGTGATCCTGCTGCCCCTGAGTCTGATCGTCGACCGTCCATGGACGCTGGCGCCGTCGGGAGCCTCGATCCTGGCGCTGGTCGGACTGGCCGTGCTCTCGACCGCCCTGGCCTTCACGATCTATTTCCGCCTGATCCGGACCCTCGGCTCGGTGGGCACCACGGCCCAGGCCTATCTGCGGGCACCCATCGGGATCGCCATCGGGGCGTATGTCCTGGGGGAGACCCTCAGCGAAGCGGCCTGGATCGGCCTGCTCTGCATCCTGGCCGGCGTGGCCTTCATGACCGTGCCGGACAAGATCCGGAAGGCAGCCGTTCAGGCCGCGTGAGGTCTGTCTCTAGAGCATCGGACCCAAAAGTGGACCCACTTTTGGGATCGAATCCGATGCTCATTCCTTAAAAGCGCGCATCGTTCGGTACGGACCCAGCGGGCCACGCCAGTGAAAACCGAGTCCACTTTTCCGCACGATGCGCTAGGTTTCCGCGAGGCCGGCGCCCGACCCCGCCGGGCTGCCGAGCGCCGTGGCGATCTCCGCCAGCGTGGCTTTTTCGGCATCGCTCACGGCCACGCCGCCGAAACCCAGGAAGCCGCCTTCCTTACCGGCCTCAGCGGACTTGCGCGCCACGCTGAACAGCCAGGCTTTGAATGGAGCCGCCTCGTCGGGCGCTTTGGCGTCGAGCAGCCCGGACACGGCGTGGAGCTCCTCGACGGCTTTGCGCTTGATGTCGGCGAACTGGCTGCCCTTGAACTGGGCCTGGAAGGATTCCCGTACGGCGTTGCGGGTCTCGGTGTTGGCGATGTCATCGGCGACCGCCTTCACGAGCGGGGTGGCCTGCGCGTCCTGCTTCGCCTCCAGAAGCGCCCAGCCGCTCGACATGGATTCCTGGAGCAGGCTCCAGAGACCGCCAGGATCCGCCGCCGTGATGGCCATGCTGGCGACGACGGGGCTCGCGACGACGCGGGACCATTCCTCCGGGGTGAAGTTCGATTTGCCGGTCATGCGGGTTGTCCTCCAGGGAGCAGGGCGGCGATTTTTCAAGCCTAACCGCCGTCGCTTCCGCTTGGTTCCTCGGGAACGGGAGAGGCGCCTGAACGGAAAATGGGCCTGACCCGGAGGTCAGACCCATCATGCGCAGTGTTACGCGGGACGCGAGCTTACTGCGGATTGGCGGGGGCCGACGGGGAGGACGGGGTCGCCGGAGCTGCGGGCGCAGCCGGGGCCGCCGGAGAGGTCGGCGTGGCCGGAGCGGTCGCGCCGGTGCTCGGCGAAGACCGTTCCGTCTGGGTGCCGGTGCTGCCGGTGGTGCTCGGTTCGTTGCTGCCGCCATCATAGAAGAGGAAGGCCAGGAGGCCCAGCGCGACAACAAGACCGCCGATCACATAAGCAAGAGTGTTCGAACCCCGGCCCGTGTTATCGTAGACATTGGTCTCGCGATTGTAGACGTTCGGTTCGCGATCCATAGGATCCATAGCCATTTTGAAACTCCTTGACCGTTTTACCTCCCGAACAACGCGTCATGTGGGATCGGGTTTCACCCGAGCGTGGCAATTATTTTCGGAATCTGTGCATAAATTGTTGCTAATCTTAACGTTAGGTTAGGCATTCTGAACGCCCGTTCATCCGGAAAGGGGTTGACCCTTTCAAGGGGCGCTCGTACTCCGGGGCGAGCATCGCGCGGGAAAGCGGACCCGGTTTTCCGTGCTGAACGATGCCCTCATTGATGGAGGAAGCATCGGATGGGTCCCAGGAAGTGCGAATTCACTTTTCGGGTCCGATGCTTTGGCGAAAGCGAGAGATAGAGGCGCAAGGTCCATGAACGCTCCGGTCAACCCGAAGAAGCTCATCAAAGGCGCGACAGGCGATTGGGAAATCGTCGTCGGCATGGAGATCCATGCCCAGGTGACGAGCCAGGCCAAGCTGTTCTCCGGTGCCTCGACGGCTTTCGGCGGCGACCCGAACAGCCACGTTTCCCTGGTGGACGCCGCCATGCCCGGCATGCTGCCCGTGATCAACGAGGAATGCGTCCGTCAGGCGATCCGGACCGGACTCGGGCTCAAGGCCGAGATCAACCTGCGCAGCACCTTCGACCGCAAGAACTACTTCTATCCTGATCTGCCGCAGGGCTATCAGATCAGCCAGTACAAGAGCCCGATCGTGGGCGAGGGCGAGGTGATCGTGGACGTGCCCGAGACGGGCGAGACCATCACGGTGCGCATCGAGCGCCTGCATCTCGAGCAGGACGCCGGCAAGTCGATCCACGACCTTCATCCCACCCTGAGCTTCGTCGACCTGAACCGTTCGGGCGTGGCCCTGATGGAGATCGTCTCGAAGCCGGACCTGCGCTCGGCCGACGAGGCGCGCGCCTACGTGACCAAGCTGCGCACGATCCTGCGCTATCTCGGCACCTGCGACGGCGACATGGACAAGGGCAACCTGCGCGCGGACGTGAACGTGTCGGTCCGCCGCCCCGGCGAGGAGTTGGGCACCCGCTGCGAGATCAAGAACGTCAACTCCATCCGGTTCATCGGCCAGGCCATCGAGGTCGAGGCGCGTCGTCAGATCGCGATCCTGGAGGATGGCGGCGTCATCGAGCAGGAGACCCGCCTGTACGATCCGGGCAAGGGCGAGACCCGCTCCATGCGCTCGAAGGAAGAGGCGCACGATTACCGCTACTTCCCCGATCCGGACCTCCTGCCGCTGGAGTTCGACCAGGCTTACGTGGACGATCTCGCCCAGCATCTGCCGGAACTGCCGGACGAGAAGAAGGCCCGCTTCATGGCCGATTACGGCCTGCCGAGCTACGATGCCGGCGTGCTCGTGGCCGAACGCGCCTCCGCCGACTTCTACGAGGAGGTTGCCAAGGGCCGCGACGGCAAGGCCGCGGCCAACTGGGTGATCAACGAGCTGTTCGGCCGCCTCAACAAGGAAGGCAAGGACATCACGGAATCGCCGGTCTCGGCCGCGCAGCTCGGCGCGATCATCGAGCTCATCGGCGAGAACGTGATCTCCGGAAAGATCGCCAAGGACCTGTTCGAGATCGTCTTCACGGAAGGCGGCGATCCGCGCGAGATCGTGGAACAGCGCGGCATGAAGCAGGTGACCGACATGGGAGCCATCGAGAAGGCGGTCGACGAGATCATCACGGCCAACCCGGACAAGGTCGAGCAGGCCAAGGCGAAGCCGACGCTGCTCGGCTGGTTCGTCGGCCAGACCATGAAGGCCACGGGGGGCAAGGCCAACCCGCAGGCCCTCAACGAGATCCTGAAGCAGAAGCTCGGGATCGAGTAGGGTCACGCCCGGCGGATCCGATCCGCCGGGATCGTCCTCGGCGCCGGCCTCGTGACCTCGCAGCCCAACCCGTTCGCCCCGCACTGGCTGATCCGCGACATCGTGATCAGCGCCCATAAGGCTGCGGTCGGACCGGGCGGGCTCCTCTTCATCGGCGATTCCATCGTCGAAGGATTCTACTGGAACCGACTCGGCGCACTCCCGGTGCTCAATGCGGGCTTTTCCGGCATCTGGACGGAGGCGCTCGAGCCGCGGGTGCCGCTTCTCCTCGAATCGGCAAGGCCCCGCATCGCGGTGCTGCTGGTCGGCACCAACGATGCGAAGAAGGACTGCACCGAGAGTTCCCTCGCTGGGGCCGTGGAGCACTTCGAGCGGATCGTCGGGTCCTTCGACGCTGCGCAGGTTCCCGTGATCGTGCTGACGCCACCGCCCATCGAGCAGGCCAAGCGCCTGACGGGCTTCTATTCTCCCGACGCCATGGCGTCGCTGAGCCGAAGCATGGTGGCGATCGCAGAGGGACGCGCGGCCGCCGTCATCGATCTGCAGAACGCCTTTGCCGACGGACATGGAGCCGCGCGGGCAGGGATGACGACCGACGGCATCCACCTGTCGATTGAGGCCTATCGTTGGCTGCACGACATGCTCGACACCACAATCGCCACAATCAATGCGGAGAGGGGCCATGACCGAAGCGGCACGACACATCCATGACCAGCCGGTGATCCGACCCGTCGTGGATGCCGACTCGCAGGATCTCTTCGGTCTCCTGGCGCTTTGCTACTCGGAGTATCCAGGCTGCTTCGTCGACCCGCACGACGACCTGCCGGACCTGCGCGCGCCGGGTGCGTCCTATGCCGCGACCGATGGAGCGTTCTGGGCGATCGAGGACGGGCGCGGCCGGGTGTGCGCCTGCGTGGCCGTCGATTTCCCGGAGCGCGGCACGGCGGAACTGCACCGGCTCTATGTGCGATCCGACCGGCGCGGACAGGGGCTCGGCTCCCTGCTCGTGCGCCACGCCGAACGCCATGCCCGCGCCCATGGCGCGAACCGCCTGGTCCTGTGGTCCGATACGCGGTTCACCACCGCGCACAGGCTCTACAGGCGATCGGGCTACACGCAGATCGACGGCCAGCGCCAGCTCGCCGATATCTCGAGATCGGTGGAATACCGGTTCGAGAAGGAACTTTAGCGCATCGGATGGATCCCAAAAGTGCAAGTCCACTTTTCACGTCCGATGCTTTAGGCTCCGCGTCTGGCAAAACCGTTCGATTTGGAGTAATCTGCTCCAGCGGCCGGTCTCCCGGCTGCCTTTTCATCAACCTCAGCCCAAGGAGGCGTCACATGGCCAATATTCTTGCTCCATGCCCCAACGCCGCCCTCCTTTCCTTCGACAAAGCTGCAGGTTTCGATGAAGCAGATTACGCTATCTCTCGTCTGGCTCACCGTTCGCATTGATCTGATCCCGAACGTCCGCGAGCGCGGCCCGGTCCCCCGGAAAACCCATCCTCCGTCCGAGCTGCGGGCATCCCTTCGCGCGAGGCTCAGTCCGCATTTGCTGAGAGACATCGGCGAGGATGTGAGCGGGCGCGACTGATGATGACCGGAAAACGACGTCGTCACCGGCCTTGTGCCGGTGACCCCGCCTGCTCGGATCCCCGCGCCTCTCCGATCGGGATCGCCGTGACAAGCCCGGTCATGACGCGGAGGCTGTCAGGCCCGATCCACCCGGGAGGGAAGCAGGGTATCCCCTGACGAACTCCGGTGTGAATCGCCGCCCGGCCGCCCACTCTCCGGCTGGACATGACACCGTCCGATCCCGACATTGCGCAGGACCGAGCCGGCCGCTCACGGAATCTCGTAGACCAGGAACTCGTCGTTGATGCCGCGCAGCGCCGTCTTCTGAAGAGTGGGCCGCAGGCCCTTGAGTTCGATGATCTGCGAGGCTTCCCGGTTCTCGACCACCGAGTCGGTCGCAAAGATCGCGCGCGATACGGCAAGCCCCTGGACGCGGGAGGCGATGTTCACCGTTTGGCCGAAATAATCCTGGCGGTCGTTCAGGGTCACGGCGAGGCATGGGCCTTCGTGGATGCCGATCTTGAGCAGCAGGTCCTCGCTGCCGCGCTGCTCGTTGAGGCTGCGCATGGCCTCGCGCATGCGCAGGGCCGCCGAAATCGCATGATCCGGCGTGGGGAACGTCGCCATGACCGCGTCTCCGATGGTCTTGACCACGGCACCGCCATCGGCAGCGACGATCTCGTTGAGCACGCGGAAATGCTCACGCACGAGATCATAGGCCACGAGGTCGCCGACGCGTTCATAGAGTTCCGTCGAGCCTTTCAGGTCCGTGAACAGGAAGGTCAGGCTGGTGATCTTCAGGCGCTGATCGATGTCGAGCGTGTCGGTGCGGTAGAGATCGCGGAAGGTCTGGTTCGTCAGCAGGCGCTTCGCCGTGAGGAAGGGGCGCCTTTGCGCCAGCAGGTGGTGCAGTTCGTGACCCGCCACCCAGACGGCCGGCAGGACGCGCCGGTTCGTGCGGTTCTCGAGAGAGATCCGCAACGGACCCGGCTGCATGACCAGGGTCTCGTTTTGCGGATGGCTCTCGTTGAGGACGAACGACAGGCTCTGGCGCTCGCGGGTCGGCTCGCCCTTGACGTCGATGAAATGGGCCGCATGGGTGACCGGATCCATGACGATGACGAATTCCGCGGGAAGCTGCAGGGACAGGATGGCACGCTCGCCGGGCGGGAGCTCGACGGCATCGAGGACGATCTCGTCGATCAGGCGATCGAAATTCTCCGGCAGGTCGACCCCCGATCCCCAGAAGATCTGCCGCATGTACTCGTCCATCGGGAGCGTATCCGGGTCATGGGCGGCGATCTTCCGGACGCGCGGGTTCACGGTGAACGTGACCTCCACCATCTCGTCGAGCGTCGGCTCATATCCGGCGGCGCAGAGGGCGCAGCTGTATTCGCTCCGATTGATCGACTTGAGGCTCATGCCCGACTCGAGCACCCCGCCGCATCCGGGGCAGAGCACGTTCCAGGACATCTCGAACACCCCGAGCCGCGCCGCGTGGAGGAACGCCGCGATGACGCGATCCTCGTCGAGGCCGTGCCTCGCCGCGAAGGCGAGCGCGTTGATGCGGTTCAGCTCGTGATCCGGCGCCTCACGGATCAGGCGCTCGAATGCCGCAACGACATCCGTGTCGACCTCGGCGGATTGCCGAAGGATCGCGAGGAATCTCTCGTCTTCGCTCATGCGGCAGCCTCCTTCGAGGTGCAGGACCGGCTCCGCCCATGCGATGACGTCAAGGCTCGGAACGCGCAGCCGATAGCCCGATCCTCGGGCTCCATGATAGCAAAGCTGGGGCCAACAGGCACGTAATCAAGGAGCGGCGCGATGGGGCTTCCGCGGCCTGTCGCTCCTTCGTCGGTCCACGCCGAGGCTGGGCATCACGGGACACCGTCACGCCAGAAGGCCAAGCTTCCACAGACCCTGGAGAGCGATGGTGCTCCCGATGACGAAGACGAGCCCGGCCGAGATATAGGGCAGCCGCTCCCCCCATTCCTCCAGGCCGGACCATCGCGTCCGGAGGGCGCGCGTTCCCCAGGCGGCCACGATCCCCACCGTCACCAAGGTGATCGCGAGGCCGACGCTGAAGGCCGCCACCATGCCGATCCCGAGCGTGAACGCCCTGAGTTGGAGGCAGATGAGCAGCACCGCAATCGCTGCCGGGCAGGGGAGGAGCCCGCCGGTGAAGCCGAACCAGGCGATATCGAAATTCGTCACGTGCCGGTTGCCGCCGAAGCGCTCCCGAACCTCGCGTGCATGGGCTTCGGCATGGGCGTCGAGATGCTTATGGTCGCCATGATGCGCATCGTGGGAATGATCGTGCCCATGATGGTGGCCATGATCGTGCCCATGGTGATGGTGGTGATGCGCGGCCCTCAGCATCCAGAAAATACGGAACGAAAGGGCCATGATCAGCAGCCCCGAGAGCAGAACGAGCCACGGCTCCGCCCGGTCGAGGATCAGCCTGTCCCCCAGGTACAGACCGAGGAGCGCCAACGCCCATACGACGATGGTGTGACCGATGGCGGCCGAGATGCCGAGCAGGGTCGCCTGGGCGGGTGTGCCCCGAACGGCCACGATGAAGGCTGCCATCATGGACTTGGAATGGCCGGGCTCCAGGGCATGCAGGGCGCCGAGCAGGATCGCGGCCGGCAGATAAAGCCAGGGATTGGCCGCACCGGCCTGAATGAGTTGAGCGATATCAGGCATGAAAAGGTCTCGTTATTTCAAATAGGTCCGGACTACGTCGATCAGTTCGTCGGCCCCGCGCATCCGGTCGGATTCCTGCGAGGGCTCCACCACGTGATGCTGGATGTGATCTTCGATCAGTTCCGCCGTAAGGCCGCTGATCGCCCCTCGCACGGACGCGACGAGCTGAAGAACGTCGGCGCAGCCGAGTTCGTTCTCGAGAGCCCGTTCGATGGCCTCGACCTGGCCGCGGATGCGGCGCACGCGAGCGAGCAGCTTGGCTTTGGCTTGAACCGTATGGGACATGTGGACTCCCTCGCCCGATAATATAGGGGGGTACCCTATCCATGTCGAGGCGGTTCACGCCGGAGCCCGTCAGCGCGCCAGGAAGGGCCGGCCTTGTGCCGGCCATCCCGATCCGGTGAGGCGCGGCGCTTCTCAGAAGCGGGATCACCGGGACGAGCCCGGTGATGACGTGGCGGGTGGCACGGGCCCGTTGATGACGTGGACACGGTGGTGCGGACCGGTGCCGACACCCCGTCATGGCACCCTCCGCCCTTCCCGCCACCCTCCGCCCGTCATGGCCGGCCTTGTGCCGGCCATCCCGATTGTCTTGAGCACGGCGCCTCTCGGAATCGGGATCACCGGCACAAGCCCGGTGATGACGTGGAGAAGATGGTCAAGGGCCCGGTGAGGACGGGGTGCCATCCGGCCGAGCGATCAAGACAGGGTCCCGGACGATGCGCCCCTTGAGGCGGGGAGCATCGGATCCGATCCCGAAAGTGGATTCCACTTTTCACGTCCGATGCTCTAGGGTCCCCGACCACAGATATGTCTTCATGGGGGATCGCATCATGCCGGCACGGTTCGAACTGCATGGGTTTGGCTATTCGGGGCCGACCTACAAGGTGGCTCTCACCCTGTCGCTGATGCAGGAGCCGTTCGATTACGTGCATGTGAACATGATGGAAGGAGAGCACAAGCAGCCTCCCCACCTGTCCCGGCAGCGCTACGGCCAGGTTCCCCTTCTGGTCGACCGCAACAACGGGCGGCACCTGTGCCAGTCGGCCGCGATCCTGGAATATCTCGCCGACCTGACGGGCCGGTTCGGCGGCGCGACTCTCGACGAGCGCCTGCAGGTGCGCGAATGGATGTACTGGGATTTCGACCGTCTCGCGGCGCCATTGTACAGGGCGCGCGTGGTCAGGGCGGGCTTTCGTCAGGCGCCCCCCGACGTGGTCGAGGATTGCATCGTGGCGGCCAAGGCCGCCCTGGGGGTCCTGGAGCGTCATCTTGCGGGCCGCGCGTGGCTGGTCGGGGAGGGCGTGACCATCGCCGATATCGACGTCTATGGGGTCGTCGCCTTTGCGGGCGAAGCCGGCATCGACGCGGCGGATTATCCCCAGGTCGGCGCATGGGCGAAGCGGATCGAGGCTCTGCCGGGCTTCCACGCCCGTGCCGAGCTCCTGCCTATGGAATCGCGGGCGGCCGCATGAGCGCTCTGTCGATCAGGGAGGCGCGGGCGGCGGATCTCGAAGCGATCATTCGCCTGCACGAGGAAGACGAGCTGGGCTCCCATGGCGACGTCTGGTCGCCCGAGACCCGGCCCGCCTATGAGGCCGCCTTCGCGGCCATTCGGCAAAGCGCCGACAACCGGCTGTTCGTGGCCGTCGATGGCGATGAGGTCGTCGGCACCTTCCAGCTCACCTTCATCCCCAACCTCACCGGTCGCGGCGCCCTGCGCGTCAAGGTGGAGAGCGTCAAGGTGAAGGCTGCGCGGCGCTCGGGCGGCATCGGCGCCCGCATGATGGCGTTCGCCGAGGACCATGCCCGGTCCCATGGGGCGGCCGCCATGGAGCTGACCTCCAACAAGACCCGCAAGGATGCGCACCGGTTCTACGAGCGCATCGGCTTCGTCCGCAGCCATGAGGGGTTCAAGAAGAAGGTGTGATCGTCACCGGGTCCGCCCGTCATCGCGGGCCTCGCGCCGGCGATCCCGATGCGGTGGGGTGCGGCGTTCGTCCGATCGGGATCACCGGGACAAGCCCGGTGATGACGTGGCGGGTGGTGTGAGCGGGTGATGACACCCTCCCGCGTCGCGGCACCCTCGGCCCGGTGACAACACCCTCCCCACGTCATGGCCGGGCTTGTCCCGGCCATCCCGATGCGGAAAAGCGCCGCGCCTCGAACAATCGGGATCAGCGGGACAAGCCCGGTGACGCCATGGAGGGTGGTGCGGGGCGGTGCGACCAGGACAGGGGCCCGAACGATGCGCCGCTTCAGGAACTGAGCATCGGATCCGATCCCAGACCCGGGTCCACGCTTCACGTCCGATGCTCTAAGCCTTCATCCCGCCCTTGAGGCGCGTGTTGCACTCGCTCCAGAACTTCGGCCACTTGGCGTCCTTGGCAAGCTTGCCGCCGGCCTTGGCCTCCTTCCACTCCGCGCTGCATTTGCTCATGCGCTCGCGGGCGGCCATCTGGGCGGCCGTCGGCTCCTTCTTCGGCTTCATCTCGGCGGCCGCCTGGGCGGCGCCGGCCATGGACAGGGCCATTGCGGCCGCGAGAGCGAAACTCAGTCTTCGGTTTATCATGGGACATCCTCTCGAGCGCCGTCAGGCGCAGGCAGCATCTCATGATGAAACAATGAAACATGCAAGCGCCTGAAGGCAGCCCTGCGCCCTTTCCACCGAATTTCATTGCACACGAGGGTGCGAGTTCCGATCTTATGTCTTAACGTCCCGTCACCGACCCGTGTCGTCACGCAAGGAGAGGCTTTCCATGGCGGCTGCCGCGCAGAACCCGATCGATCTCTACTACTGGCCGACCCCGAACGGGTGGAAGATCACCATCATGCTCGAGGAATGCGGGCTCCCCTATGCAATCCATCCGATCAACATCGGGAAGGGCGACCAGTTCGCCCCTGAGTTCCTGGCGATCTCTCCCAATAACAAGATGCCGGCGATCGTCGATCCGGACGGCCCCGGCGGCCAGCCGATCTCCGTGTTCGAGTCCGGGGCGATCCTGCAATATCTCGGACGCAAGACGGGCCGGTTCTATCCGCAGGACGAGCGCGGGCGGGTCGAAGTCGATCAATGGCTCTTCTGGCAGATGGGCGGGTTCGGCCCCATGCTCGGCCAGACGCACCATTTCCGCATCTACGCGCCGGAGAAGGTGCCCTATGCCATCGACCGCTACACCAACGAGACCAACCGCCTCTACGGCGTTCTGAACAAGCGCCTCGAGGATCGGGAGTTCGTGGCAGGCGAATATTCCATCGCCGACATGGCCATCGCCCCCTGGGCGAAGCTGTGGGACCGCCAGGGGCAGAATATCGACGAGTTCCCGCATGCGAAGCGCTGGCTCGAGACCGTGCTCGCCCGCCCGGCGGTTCAGCGCGGGATCAAGGTGAGCTCCGATGACCGCGAGAAGACCGACCTGACCGACCCCAAGGTTCAGGCCGTGCTGTTCGGCCAGAGGGCGCGCTAGGGTCCTCGAGCATCGGCCGGGAGAAGTGGACCCAGGTTTGGGCCCGAGGCTCACATCCTTGAGGGGCGCATCGTCCGATCACGTTCACCGGGACAAGCCCGGCGATGACGCCGGCAGGAGCCTGCCTCACCTCGTCCCGCCCTGGGCGACACCCTCCGCACGTCATGGCCGGCCTTGTGCCGGCCATCCCGATTGTTTGAAGCGCGGCGCTTTACCGGATCGGGATCACCGGCACAAGGCCGGTGATGACGTGAGAGGGGAGCAGGACGGGCGGTGCGGCCCGCTGTCGTCCGCACGAGGCGCTACTTCGTCTTCGTCCAGGTCTGCGACCGGCAGATCAGCCCACCGAGGACGCAGCCGGAAAGCTGAAGGGTGGTGGGGCTCATGACCTTGAGCTTGCCCGTATAGGTCTTGCCGTCCTGCGGGTTGTAGAGCTGGCCGACATAGCCGTCCGCCTCCGGCTTGACGTCCCAGATCATCCGGACTCCCACGATGTTTCGGTCCCGCAGCTTCGGATCCGCATTGTTCGTGTCCTTCTCGTAGGTCGAGGACACGATGGTGCCGCAATAGCCCGCGTCGCACCTGGCGATCCTCACCCGGGTATCGCCGCTCTGGGTCAGCCAGGTCCCGCTCGGGTCGGCCGACTGGGCCTGGGCCGGGACGCTCAACAGGGCAAGGCCGAAAGCGGCCAGGATCGCGTGCTTCATGGGAGACTTCCTCTGTGCCGGTGTTCGCCGGGCCATTCCTCCAGAAGAGTAGGGGAGGCGGTCAAGCTTTCCAAGCCGGCGGGGCAAAAGGCGCTTGAGGCCCGGGGGGCTGGTCGCTATAAGCGCCGCACTTCATCCATTCCCATCTCAGATCAAAGCGAGTTGCCATGGCCATCGAGCGTACCTTCTCCATCATCAAGCCCGACGCGACCGAGCGGAACCTCACCGGCGCCATCAACGCCGTCATCGAGAACGCCGGCCTGCGCATCGTCGCGCAGAAGCGCATCCTCATGAGCCGCCGCGAGGCCGAGACCTTCTACGCGGTCCACAAGGAGCGCCCCTTCTTCGGCGAGCTCGTGGACTTCATGATCTCGGCTCCGGTCGTCGTTCAGGTTCTCGAGGGCGAGAACGCGGTGCTGCGCTACCGCGAGATCATGGGCGCCACGAACCCGGAGAGCGCCGCCGAGGGCACGATCCGCAAGCTCTACGCCAAGTCCATCGGCGAAAACTCGGTCCACGGGTCGGACAGCCAGGACAACGCCAAGATCGAGATTGCCCAGTTCTTTTCGGGCAACGAGATCGTCGGCTAAGCTTTCATGGCATAGCCAGCATGGTCAGGCCGCCCCCGGGCGGCCTTTTCATTTCGCGGCTCTTCGACCATCATGCGCCCGCCATGAACCAAGCTCCCCGCATCGAACGCCGCGCCTCCGTCTGCCCGCACGACTGCCCGTCCGTCTGCTCCCTCGAGGTCGAGGTGATCGACGGGCGCTCGATCGGCCGGGTCCACGGCGCGAAAAGCAACAGCTACACGGCGGGCGTCATCTGCGCGAAGGTGGCCCGCTATGCGGAGCGCATCCACAATCCGGACCGGCTGCTCCATCCGCTGCGGCGCACCGGCCCGAAGGGCTCGGGGCAGTTCGAGCGCATCTCGTGGGACAAGGCCCTCGACATCGTGGCCGAAAAATTCCTCGAAGCCGAGCGGGAGTTCGGCTCGGAATCCGTCTGGCCCTATTACTATGCGGGCACCATGGGCTACGTGATGCGCGACGGCATCAACCGCCTGCGCCACGTCAAGAAATACTCGGGCCAGTACTCCACCATCTGCACGGCCATGAGCTGGACCGGCTACGTGGCCGGCACGGGCCATCTGCGGGGCGCCGACCCGCGCGAGATGGCGGTCTCCGACTGCATCGTGATCTGGGGCACGAACCCGGTTCATACCCAGGTCAACGTGATGACCCACGCCATGAGGGCCCGCAAGGAGCGCGGCGCCAAGATCGTGGCCGTCGACATCTACCAGAACGCCACCATGAAGCAGGCCGACATGGCGCTGCTCGTGAAGCCGGGGACGGACGGGGCGCTGGCCTGCGCGGTGATGCATGTGCTGTTCCGTGATGGGCTCGCGGACTGGGACTATCTCGAGCGCTACACCGACCATCCGCGCGAGCTCGAAGAGCATCTGCGCACGCGGGATCCGGCGTGGGCGTCCGCCATCACGGGCCTGTCGGTGGAGGATATCGAGGCCTTCGCCAGGCTCGTGGGCACGACCAAACGCACTTACTTCCGCCTCGGCTTCGGCTTCGCTCGCCAGCGCAACGGCGTGGTCAACATGCATGCCGCCCTGTCGATCCCCGCGGTCACCGGCGCATGGCGCTACGAGGGCGGTGGCGCCCTGCATTCGAACAGCGGCATCTTCCATTGGAACAAGGCCCTGATCGAAGGCCACGACGCCATCGACAAGAGCATCCGCATCCTCGACCAGTCGCAGATCGGCCGGGTTCTCACCGGCGAACCGCAGGCGCTCTACGATGGACCGCCGGTCAAAGCCATGCTGATCCAGAACACGAATCCGGTCTCGGTCGCGCCCGAGCAGGAGCTGGTGAAGCAGGGCTTCGCCCGCGAGGATCTTTTCGTCTGCGTCCACGAGCAGTTCATGACCGAGACGGCCCTGATGGCCGATATCGTCCTGCCCGCGACCATGTTCATGGAGCACGACGACCTCTATTCCGGCGGCGGGCACCAGCACTTCCAGGTCGGACCCCGGCTCATCGACCCGCCGGGCGAGTGCCGCTCCAACCACGAGGTGTTCCGCGGGCTGGCGGCGCGCCTGGGCGCGGAGCACCGCGGCTTCGCCATGGAGCCGCGCGAGATCATCGACTGGACGCTGCGGAACTCCGGCTGGGGCGATCTCCAAACCCTGGAGGCGCACGTCCATTTCGACGCCCAGCCGCCCTTCGAGGAGGCGCATTTCCTCAACGGTTTCGGGTATCCGGACGGCAAATTCCGCTTCAAGCCCGATTGGACGAACGTCCCGTCCTACAACAACGGCGCCATGGGGCCATGGGCCAGCATGCCGGCCTTCCCGGACCATTGGGGCGTGATCGAGGCGGCGACGGGCGAGCATCCGTTCCGGCTCGCCACGAGCCCGGCGCGGAACTTCCTCAATTCGAGCTTCAACGAAACCCCGACTTCCCTGGAGAAGGAGCGGCGGCCCGAGGTGATGATCCATCCGGGCGACGCGGAGCCGCAGGGCATCGCAGACGGCGATTGGGTGAAGCTCAGGAACCACCGCGGCGAGGTCTATCTGCGCGCCCGGCTCTTCGACGGAGTCCGGCGCGGCGTCCTCATCGCCGAGGGCATCTGGCCCAACGCCGCCCATCCTTTCGGACGCGGCATCAACACGCTCACCGGCGGCGATCAGGTGGCCCCCTACGGCGGGGCCGCCTTCCACGACAACCGGGTCGCTTTGGAAAAGGCCACGCCTGACATTGGGTGATCCGACCAACGTCTTATTTCATGTAACTGTGTAACGAAAGATCATGGTCAGGCTTCGGACATCTTGTTCGAGGCTCGCGTGAGGGCCCGTTCCGCCCCATGCGATCATCCAGACCATGAGGAGTGGGGCATGCTTGAAGTGATGGCGACCGATGGTCGCTCGCATCAGGATCGCGATGCGGTTTCATTGGAGATGGAGGACCGGGCCGCCCTCGCGATGGAGGAGGCCGTTGCCCCGGTCGTTCTGAATGCCGAAGACCTCGCATGGGCGGCCGGCGGTCTCCTGACCAGGAAAGTGAACGAGTACGAAGGGCAGCACCGGTAAGGATCGGCTGCGACAACCTTGAAAGCGTCGGGAACGGCACGCCGGTGCCGTTCCCTCTTCGCCGGTCCCGACCCAGCCTGGTCAGACCTTCTTAAGCCTATCCGCAGCTGCCCCTTGATCCCGAACGGCCAAGCCTATTCTTAAAGCCGAACGTGATTTCGTCTCTGGGGAACCATCCATGACCTCGATCCTTCGCGCCCTGCTCGTGACCACGGCTGTTTCCGTCGGTGCGGCATCGGCCTTTGCGGCCGCCTCCAACACGCCCACGCAATACCAGGTCGATCCGGCGCTCAAGACCGAGAATGTCGGCCAGCTGCGCGTCCGGGTGAGTCAGGCCTGCGCGATCACCCAAGCTCGCCTCCAGAGTGGCGCCAGCGAGGCATCGCTGGCACGCAGCTGCGATTGCTATGCGGGTCGCACCATGCGGTCCCTGAGCCCCACGGAACTCCAAGCCTACCGGGATACGGGCCTGTTCAACGATACCGCCCGCGAGAAGGCGCTCACCGCTCTCGACGCGTGCCGGTTGCCGCGGCCGCAGATGTAAGAGGCGCCGAGGATCCTGGCACCGGAGCCGACGCCGGGCTTCTGCCGGTCTCGGCCCGTGGGCGAGCTCATCGGACCATCGGGATGGCCGGCACAGGGCCGGCCATGACGCCGGAGGGTGTTCGCACCGGGTCACACACACCACGTCATCACCGGCCTTGTGCCGGTGATCCCGCTTCCGCAGGGCGCCGCGCTTCACCGGATCGGGATGGCCGGCGAGAGGCGGGTGATGACTGGCCGGCCATGACGTGGGTGGGTAGCAGGAAGGGCGGAGGGTGGCCATGCGTGGGAGGGTGTCGGTACCGGCCCTGACCACCTTCTTCACGTCATCACCGGGCTTGTCCCGGTGATCCCGGTCGGAAGAGCGCCGCACCCCACCGCATCGGGATGGCCGGCACAGAGCCGGCCATGACGTGGGAGGGTGGCAGGACCGGACCACACACGCACCACGTCATCACCCGCCCACGCCAACCCTCGACGTCGTCACCGGCCTTGTGCCGGTGATCTCGATCGGAAGGCCGCCGAGCGTATCCTGCGGACGATACCCGCTTCAGGATGTGAGCATCGGACCCGAAAGGGGGTCCACTTTTCACGGCCGACGCTCTAGTCTTCTGGCCATGCCTGCATTCGCCAGCCTGTCCCGCGTCTCGGCCGTCGCTCTCGCCGCCCTGGTGGCGTGCGCCGCTCCGGTGCCGGGGGGCTCGATGCTGCGGGCGCAGGATCTCCGCGCCACGACGGAACGGCAGTTCCGGAACTGGCTGGACGGGACGGTCTGGCCCGATGCGCAGAAGCAGGGCGTCTCCCGAGAGACCTTCGAGCGCAACCTGTCGGCGACGGGGCTCGACTGGGCTCTCCCGGAGCTTCTGCCGCCGGGGCAGGCGGCGCCCTCCGATGACCTGCGCCAGGCGGAGTTCCAGAGCCCCGGCCGGTATTTCCCCGAATCCCAGCTCGCTGCCCTGGCCAAGGACGGCCGTGCGCTGCTGCAGCGTTGGGGATCCGCTCTCGACGACATCGAGCGTCGGTACGGCGTGCCACGGGAGATCGTGGTCGCGATCTGGGGGCGGGAGTCGCATTTCGGCCGCGTCCGGGCAAAACACCAGGCCCTGCGGGTTCTGGCCACGCAGGCTTTCATGGGGCGCCGGAAGGCGCTGTATTATCCGGAGCTTCTCGCCGCCCTGGTGATCCTCGAGGAGGATCATTTTTCCGGCGAGACCCTGCTGTCGTCCTGGGCCGGAGCCCTGGGACAGCCGCAGCTTCTTCCCTCGAAATTCCTGCGCTACGCGGTCGACGCCGACGCCGACGGCCGTCGGGACGTCTGGGACTCGGTGCCGGACAGCCTGGCCTCGATTGCGAACTACCTGCGCGAGCATGGCTGGAAGCCGGGTCCCGGCTGGGGCTTCGAGGCGAGCCTGCCGCAGGCCGTCTCCTGCACGCTGGAGGGGCCGCGACAGGGCAGGCCGATGCAGGACTGGCTCCGGCTCGGACTGACGCCCGCCGCGGGGGCCCCGCCCCCGTGGAGCGGCGACACGACGGCCTTCCTGGTCATGCCGGCAGGCCGCCTCGGGCCTGCCTTCCTGGTGTCGGAGAACTTCTACGTCCTCAAGCAGTACAACGAGTCCGACCTCTACGCCCTCTTCATCGGCCATCTGGCCGACCGCATGCGCGGCGCGTCGGCCTTCGCCGGACGGTGGCGGCCGATCGATTCCCTGCGGCGCGGCGATATCCAGACGATGCAGGAGAGGCTGAAGGGCCAGGGCTATGATGTCGGCAAGGTCGACGGCCTGATCGGCTTCGCCACCCGCACGGCGATCGGCCAATGGCAGGGCAAAGGTCGCCGCGACGAGACCTGCTTTCCCGATGCCGCCCTCGTCGAGGCTTTGCGCTGAGCGCGATCGCGGCAACCGACCGAAGGCCGGGAGCGGATGGGCTTCAGGCCGGCGAATGGAGCGCGCCGCTCGCGTCCCATGCGTGCGAGAACACCACGCGCCCGTTCTCAAGCCGTGCCGTTCCATCGCAGATCAGGCGCAGGGCCCGCGGATAGAGCCGGTGTTCCTGCTCGATCACGCGGGCCGCGAGGCTCTCCTCGGTGTCGCCCGGCACGACCGGCACCGCCGCCTGGGCGATGATCGGTCCGGCGTCGAGTTCCGGCACCACGAAATGGACCGTGCAGCCGTGCACGAGCACGCCGTCCTCGAGGGCCCGGCGGTGGGTCCGGGTGCCGCGATAAAGGGGCAGCAGGGACGGGTGGACATTGACCATGCGGCCAGCCCAGCGCTCCACGAACCCGTCCGTCAGAACCCGCATGAACCCGGCGAGGCAGACGAAGGCGATGCCGTGCGACGCGAGGGCGGCATCCATCGCGTGCTCGAAAGCCTCGCGGCTGGCATGGGCCTTGTGGTCGATCACGCAGGTGGCGATCCCGGCCTCCCGCGCGCGCTCGAGTCCGGCCGCGTCCGGGCGGTTCGACAGGACGAGGGCGATCTCGGCGGGGAAATCCGCCGCGCGGGCGGCCTCGATCAGGGAGGCCATGTTCGAGCCGCGGCCCGAGATCAGGATGGCGACGCGGCGGCGTGTCATCAGAGCGCCAGGCGCCCCACGGTCCCGACGCGCTCGCCGCCGGCATGGGCCACGGTTTCGCCGATCCGAACCGGAGCCTCGCCGGCCTTGCGCAGCCGCTCCATCACGGCCTCCGCCCGGTCGGCCGCGGCCACGACGATCATTCCGACGCCGCAGTTGAAGGTTCGCAGCATCTCGGCCTCGGCCACGCCGCCGGCCCTGGCGAGCCAACCGAACACGGGCGGGACGGCGATCGCGTCGAGGTCGAGGCGCACGCCGACGCCGTCCGGCAGGACGCGGGGAATGTTGTCCGGGAAGCCGCCGCCGGTGATGTGGCAGAGGGCGTTGATGCCGTCGCCGCCCTTCAGGACCTCCAGCAGGGCCTTCACGTAGATCCGGGTCGGCTCCAGCAGGGCCTGGGCGAGGCTCCGGCCCTGCGCGAAGGGGGCGGGCGCATCCCAGGCGAGGCCGGACTGCTCGACGATCCGGCGCACGAGGGAGAAGCCGTTGGAATGGACGCCCGAGGAGGGCAGCCCGATGAGCACGTCGCCGACGCGCACATCCCCGGGCAGGAGCGTGCCGCGCTCGGCGGCGCCGACCGCGAAGCCTGCCAGGTCGTAATCGCCTTTCGCATAGAGCCCCGGCATCTCGGCGGTCTCGCCGCCGATCAGCGCGCAGCCGGCCTGGAGGCAGCCCTCGGCGATGCCCCTGACGATATGGACGCCGACCTCGGGAGAGAGCTTGCCGGTGGCGAAATAGTCGAGGAAGAACAGGGGCTCGGCCCCCTGCACGATGATGTCGTTCACGCACATGGCCACGAGGTCGATGCCGATGGTGTCGTGGAGGCCCGTGTCGATGGCGATCTTGACCTTGGTGCCGACGCCGTCATTGGCCGCGACGAGGATCGGGTCCTTGAACCCTGCGGCCCTGAGGTCGAAGAGCCCGCCGAAGCCGCCGATCTCCGCGTCGGCGCCGGGCCGCCGCGTCGAGCGCACCAGGGGCTTGATCTGGTCGACCATGGCGTTGCCCGCGTCGATGTCGACGCCCGCTTGGGCATAGGTCAGGCCGTTCGTCTGCTTCTCGGTCGTCATGGCTCACCCCGTGTTGGCTCGGGCAGTAAGACGAGAGAGACCGGGAGGCAAGGGGATTTGAGCGACGATGAGGGATCGGACGGGTGCAATCGACGGGCTCGTCCGGGTGATCCCGCTCCCGTAGGGCGCCGCGCTTTTCCGATCGGGATGGCCGGCACAAGGCCGGCCATGACGTGGCGGGTGTCAGTTCCGGGCTCGTCCCGGTGATCCCGATTCTTGGAACGCCGCTCAATCCTCGTCGTGGAACAGCAGCGTCGTGTTGCCGCCGATCCCGCTCGACGCGACCGGGCGTTTCGCGCTCAGGATCGCCTCCGCCTTCGGCGAGGGGTGGCGGTTCTCGTGGATCTCGAGCCAGGCGATGCGGTGCGGCGGCACGGTGCCGTCGCCGGAATAGGGCTCCTGCGGAGTGCCCGTGGCCTTCTCGAAGAAGGACGGGTCGTCCAGGGACTCCACCACCCGGTTCACGAGGCGCGACAGGGCGCCCCCGTGCTCGGCATAGAGGTCGACGCCCTGGGCGTGCGCGAGCTCCGCGGTGGCGACCAGGGGCTCGGCGGCGAAGACATGGTAGTCGCGGGCGCGCTTGCCGCGGTTCATCTCGAGCGGAAGCGTCCCGTCGGGCGTGACCTGGGCGAGGCCGATCCGGGCGCTGTCGAGGCCCCACTCGGTCAGCCGCCTGTCGCCGCTGGCGATCCCGGCGGCCGTGGCGCTCAGGCCCGCCCAGTAGCGGTGGTTGTTCCGGCCGGAGACGCCCTTGCCCACGTCCTTCGCGTCGGCGACCTGCCGGCCCAGGGCCTTGAGCCAGGCCTCGACGCGCTTCTTCTGCTCCTCGTCCAGGCCCGGAGCCTGGCGGACCTGGAGATAGGCCAGGGCGAAGCCGGCGAGCGCCTGGCCCAGATTGAAATGCGCCTGCCGGGAGCGCAGGTCGGCCATGGCCTTCGCCGAAGCCCAATGATCGAGCCAGGTGAGGGCACAGGCGGCCGCGGCCGTGTTCTTCGGGCTGGATTTCACATAGGCGTTGGCGATCCGCGCCAGGGTCTTGCCATAGGCGCGCAGGGGCTCGACGGCTTCGGAATAGGCCTCCTCGGCCTCCTCGTCGATGGTCGCGCGCCGGGCGTCGTCCTGCCGGTACTTGCTCTGGGTGTCGAGGGTGATCACCGGCGCGTCCGGCGCGTCGCATTCGTATTTCGGCTTGGCCTGCACGGCGTCCTTCGCCGGCGCCGGGACGAGATAGCCGGCGCCCTGGGCCCGCGCCGGTGCGCCGCCCAGGAGCAGACCGAGAAGGGCCGTGACGGCGAGCACGGGTCGAAGCACAGGACGCGACACAGCCCATTCCACCATCATTCGCAATCCCCCGTCGCGCCGTCCCCGGTCGGCGGGGCCGATCATGAACTAGGTGCGGGACCGCGCAATGCCAGACGGCCGAACCTTCGGAGGTAGGCGGTCCATTGGGGGTAGGCCGGCCCGGCCGCCGGTGACGACGGGTGCGCCCGTCGCGGTCAAATGGCGCGGTCGGAGCGCCGGGCCGTGCGGCTTCGATAGGCCAGGTGCGGCAGCAGATCCTGCCCGCGCCCGGCGGTGACGACCAGGCGCTTCACCTCGCCGCGAAGATAGGCCTGCAGGAAGCGGTCGTAGTTCCTGAACGACACGCAGCCGTTCGAGTCGCCGCGCGGGCCGAGCATGTAGGTGTGGGCCAGGATGCCGTCGCGCCCGTAGATGGCGCCGCTGCCGCCGACCGGCGTGAGCCGAAGCGCGCGGACGCCGTGAAAGAGCGCCTCGCGTTCGGTGACCATGTAGGTGCCCGGGGGCGTCGGGCCCCTCATCCGCACGTTCACGTGGCGCGGGTTGTCCATCATGTCGCCGAGGCCCGAATGCGCCTCCAGCCTCTCGCCGTTGGGCATGATCACCACCTGGGCGCTGATGTCGTAGACGGCGGTGCCCCCGCCGCCGGTCTCGGGCGCGGGGACGAAGCGCGAGGTCGGCGCGATGCTGCCGGTGCTGCCGCCGTCGATGGACGCGTAGCTGAGCGCGTCCGCGGGCGGGGAGGCGGGCTTGATGCCGAAGAATTTCTCGATGAAGGAGCGGTTGTCGGCCTGCTGGCCGACCGGGGCGGCGGCGGCGGCCGCGACCCGTTGCGTCATCGGGGGGCGGACCGGCGCATTCGCCATCTGCGGGGCCGGGGCGGGTCTGGCCGGGAACAGGTCGGCCGGGCGCGGCACCGGCAGCGGCACGGGCGCGGAGAGAGGCATCGGCTGGAGGGCTTCCGCCATCGCCTGGACCGGAGCCGGCTGGGCGGGCGCCACGGGCACCACGGGCGCCGGGGAGGCGACCGGCGCAAGGCTCGCCTGGCGCTGCACCGGCGCCGCGAGCTCGGCCGGCAGCGGGGCGTTGCGCGCGAAGCGATGCGCCTCGGCGCCGATCAGCGGCGTCGGGCTGACCAGCGCCGGATCGAGGCTCGCCACGGCGGCTTCCCGAACCGCCGCAGGAGCGGCGACGGTGCTCACGGGCGCGGCCACCGGCGCGTCGTTCTGGCGGGTGAAATCGACGAAGTAGGCGAGAGGGCTCATCGAGATCGCCACGAGAGCCGCCGTCGGCAGAAGATTGCGCCGCTTTCTGCGCGGGCCGCGCGGGGCGCGACCGCCCGACGGATAGGAGGAATGCAACATGGCGAACTCTACGCAACAACTCGATGGCGCATGATCGGCGTCGAGCCCGGGATGGCGGCGTAACGGGCGCCGGACGGGTCGGGGCGTTCATGCGTGAAGCAATATCTTCACGAGTCGGATTAGACGACGGCTTGGTTAAATTAGGGATAACCGGGTGCGCTTCTGTCGAAGGAATGTGGCGCCCTTCTGCCCAATTCGCGGCGGCGAGACGGCGTGCGCTGGCTCACAGATCGCCGCGCGGGCAAGGGATATGGATGGGAAAAGGGTTGCCTTTTCCAACCGTTCAAGGGGAGACCTCGGCATGGGGTTCTACGCACGTCACATCGGCCCGCGCTTCGTCAGCTGCCTGTGCGGGATGGAGGGCATCACGGCCGAGCGCGAGAAGGTCGTTCCGCAGGCCTCGGGCGTGGTGCTGGAGATCGGGATCGGTCCGGGACTGAACCTGCCGCTCTACGACCCGGCCCGCGTGACGCGGGTGATCGGGGTCGATCCCATGGCGGAGTTCCTGAACCTGGGCCGCGAGCGCCGCCGCCACTCGCCGGTTCCCCTGGAGGTCATCCGGGCCCCGGCCGAGGCGCTGCCGCTCGCGGACGGCCTCATCGATACGGCGGTGATCACCTACACCCTGTGCTCGGTGGAGGATCCGGCCCAGGCGCTGCGCGAGGTGCGACGCGTGCTCAAGCCCGATGGCCGCGTGCTGTTTCTGGAGCACGGCCTGTCGAGCGATGCCGGCGTGGCGACCTGGCAGCACCGGCTCAATCCGATCTGGCGCCGGCTCGCGGTCGGCTGCAACCTGACCCGTCCGGTCCAGCAGCTTCTCGACGAGGCCGGGTTCACGATCCGGCGCATCGAGCACTACTACCTCGACGGCGCGCCGCGGCCGGTCGGCTTCCTGTGCCAGGGCGTCGCGCAGGCCGCCTAGAGCATTTTTCGGCGAAGGGGATCCGGTTCGCCGTTGAAAATGCGGCAAGCCAAAGAAGAGAGATGATCCCACGCGAGTGGATACAGCTCTCGCGCGATCCCGTGCCCGGGGATCGGCCCCCGGGTCCCATGCTCTCATTCAGGAAGAAAGCATCGGATGGATCTCAAAAGTGCAAGTCCACTTTTCACGTCCGATGCTTTAGCGGGCAGCCTGGCGGGCGACGACCCGGATGTCGCGGCGGCCGAGGCCGAGATCCGCGAGTTCGCGGTCGTTGAGCGCTTCTAGTTCGCGGAAGGTCTGGCGGTAGCGGCGCCAGGAGGCGAGGCGGGCGAGGATCATGGAGGTGATCATGGATAGGTCTCCTTAAGGGGTGATCCGGGGCTCGGGACTACCAGTCGAGCCCGGGGTGACGGCGGGCGGCTTCGCGCTGCATCTGGCGGGCTTCCGACACGATGCTGCGGAAGAGGCGAAGCAAGCTGACGATGATCATCATGGTCTCCTGAAAGAGGATCCGGGCGGCTTGGCATTAAGGTCGAGCCCTGAACCCGTGTCTCATACTTTGGTATAGGTAATATGACCGCTTTTGTGCGCTGCAAAAGACCGGTTATCGGCATAATCGATATGCACCTTCCGCATGTCACAAAGGTAAATGCTTTATTGCTATGCGCCTTGCGCCTGTTCAGGAGGCGAAATGCCCCCGGGACGGGCATTCCGGCGCGCCCGGCTCCCACCCGTCCGCCGCGGGCTCTCTGAACCTTGTCGGCAGGAACGCTGTTGTTCCCCTGGCACATCATGCGGACCCGGCGGGTCGCCGACGCAGCCCTTCGGGTCCGCGCCGTAGGATGTGCCGCTCAGGGGTGTGAGCAGCGGGTCCGATGCTCTCGGGCACGATGCCCACCCGACAATGACGAGCGAGGCCCCGAATGACACAGGTCCGAGACGCGCTGGTGAGCCGGATGTGGCGCGGTCAGGATCCGTTCCGGAATTTCCCGGCCCGGCTGTACCGGCAGGACCAGCAGGGCTGGGGCTCGCAGCACCCCTATCTGACGGACGCGATCGAGACGCTGCGGCCCTCGGTGGTGGTCGAGGTCGGGGTCTGGAAGGGCGGTTCCGTCATCTCGCTCGCCTCGACCATGAAGGCCCTGGGGCTCGACGGGGTGGTGATCGCGGTCGATACCTGGCTCGGCGCCTGGGACCACTGGAACAACGACGAGTGGTTCGCGCACCTGAACTTCATCAACGGCTATCCGGCGCTCTACCACACCTTCGCGGCCAATATCGTCGGGGAGGGGCTGCAGGATTACGTGCTGCCCCTGCCGCTCGACTCGGTGAATGCCGTGCACGTGCTGAAGCACAACGACGTGCGGCCGGACGTGGTCCATATCGACGGCGGCCACGACGTGCACGCGGTCACGTCGGACCTGCGCGAATGGTGGCCGATGATCCGGCCCGGCGGCGTGCTCATCGGCGACGACTATCCGCACTGGCCCGGCGTCAAGGAGGCCTTCGACTCGTTCTTCGCCCCCGAGGGCAAGGTCCCGTTCGAGTTCGATCCGCCGAAATGCCGGATCTTCAAGGATCCGGCCTGATCGGCCGGGACCGGAGCATCGGACGGGAAAAGTGGGAACCGGTTTTGCGTGCAAAGATGCGTTCGATCGAATGCTTGCAGCATCGGACGTGAACAGTGGCACCACGTTTCCCGTCCGATGCTCACATCCTTAAGCGGCGCATCGTTCGGGCCCCTGTCCTGATCGCTCGGCCGGATGGTCACCCCGTCGTCATCACCGGCCCGTCCAATCCACCACCACGTCATGGCCGGCCTTGTGCCGGTGATCCCGATGGTCTGAAGCGCCGCGCCTCACCGCATCGGGATGGCCGGCGAGAGCAGGGTGATGACCGGCCGGCCATGACGGGAGAGCGTTTCCGATCGGACAAGCACACCGCTCAACTCCAC